>NZ_JAAABL010000030.1 GCF_009900765.1 Rhodovarius lipocyclicus | reverse complement strand
CCATCAACATAACCAACACCAACAGCTCAAAGCCGCCAGCGCCAGCCACGCATCCAGCCAACACCAAGAACATCAGCGCTCAAAAACGCAGACTTCTCAAAACAGATACAGTTTTAAATCAACAACCTTCCCGCGACAGCCAAGGCTCCCAAAGGAACCTCACCCACCGCACCCTCTCGGGCTTTCAGGAAGTCCGCCACTCTGGCAGGCCGTGGAAAGTAGTCGCCTCAGCAACCAATGTCAACAACCAATCAGCGTCTCGGTGAGGCGGCTTTTACGGGTACACCCCAGCACTGTCAAACCCTCCCTTCACCGAAAAACGCCGACAGGGCGAAATTTTCGTCTCCGCCCTGTCATATTTCAGCAAAATCAGTGACTTAAAATTATCAGCTATCGGCGCGGATATCGTTCTCGCGGATCACCCGCCCCCATTTCTCGATCTCGGCGTTCAGGAAGGCACCGCATTGGGTCGGGCTGCCGGCCTCGATATCCGCCCCCTGCTCCTCGATCCGGCTTTTCACCACCGGGTCGGACAGCACCTGGCGCATCGCCACGTACATCTGCTCCACCAATGTGGGGGCGACGCCCGCCCGCCCCAACAGCGCCCACCAGGTCGGCGCCTCGAAATTCGTGAAGCCCTGCTGGGCGAAGCTGCGCACCCCCGGCACATGCCGGCTCTCGCCCGCC
Source organism: Rhodovarius lipocyclicus (assembly GCF_009900765.1). Taxonomy (GTDB): domain Bacteria; phylum Pseudomonadota; class Alphaproteobacteria; order Acetobacterales; family Acetobacteraceae; genus Rhodovarius; species Rhodovarius lipocyclicus. The sequence goes on along the minus strand of NZ_JAAABL010000030.1, from coordinate 47,136 downwards.
GTGGTCACGCCCAGCGGCCGCAGCACCCCCGCGCGGATATGCTGGCTGATGATCACCACATTGCTCATGAACAGCGGCACATGCCCCGCCACCGCGTCCTGCACCGCGGGCCCGCCCCCGCGATAGGGCACATGCACCAGCTTGAAGTCCCGCTGCTGCTGCAACAGCGTGGTCGAGACATGGGCGAGCCCCCCCACGCCGGAGCTGGCGTAGTTGATCGTATCCGGGGCCCCCTTCGCCGCCGCGATCACATCCTCGAAGCTGCGATAGGGGGTGCTCTGGTGCGCCACCATCGCCAGCGGCCCCTTGGCCACCAGCGTGACCGGCACGAAGGCCTCCATCGTGCGGAAGGGCAGGCGCATCACCGTCTCATTGGTGGCCTGGGTGTCATAGACCAGCATCCAGGTGCCGCCATCGGGCGCCGCGCGCGATGCCTCGATCGCCCCCGTAGCACCCGAGGCCCCGCCCCGGTTCTCGATCACGATCGCCCGCCCCAGCACCTCGGCCAGCTTGGGGGAGAAGATGCGCGCCACTGTATCGGTGGAACCGCCCGGCGGCCAGGGCACGATCAGGCGGATCGGCCGGTCGGGAAACCCCTGCCCCAGCACGGGCCGCAGCCCCAGCAGGGCCGGGGCCAGCAGGCCGCCGCCCCCCAGAATCAGGGCGCGCCGCCCCGCATGCCGTGCTTTCATGACGTGGTCCTCCAATTCTTTTCCTGCCAGCATCTGGCCCGCCTATCGCGCCTGGCGCAAGAGCCGAAAATCATGTCCCTTTCCCCGCCCAACGCCGCGCTGGCCTTCATGCCGGAGGGCTACACCACCCGCTCGGGCCGCCTCATGGGCCGGCAATCCGCCACCGAGGGCATGCTGCGCGCCCTCATCCGCCATGGCGGGCTGGACGCCTTGCATGCCTACACCCTCGCCCCGGGGCAGGAGGCGGGTTTCGCTGCCATCGCCGGTGAGCTGGGCGCCACCCAGCCCTGCCACGCGATCCCCCCGGGCGGCTTCGGCGCGGTGGCGCGGCTGGGCACGCTGTGCCTGCCGGGGCCCGATCTCGGCGGGCTCGCGGCGCAACGGGCCCTGGCGCGGCAGGATCGCGGCTTCTCCTTGGTGGGGGTCACCCACACCCTGTCCTCCCTGCGCGCCATGCAGGGCATCACCCAGCTGCTCACCGCCCCCCTGCACCCGTGGGACGCAGTGGTCTGCACCTCCCGCGCCGCGCGGGCCATGGTCGCGGCCCTGCTGGAGGCCGAGCAGGCCCGCCTGGCCGAGCGCCTGGGCGCCACCCGCTTCCCCCGCCCTGCCCTGCCCCTCATCCCGCTCGGCATCGAGACCGGGGATTTCCACTTCCCCCCCGCCATGCGCGCCGAATGGCGCGCGCGCATCGGCGCGGCGGAGGAGGATTTCGTGGTGCTCAGCCATGGCCGCGTCTCCTGGCATGCCAAGGCGCATCCCTGGCCCATGCTGGCCGCCCTCGGGCGCCTCGCCGCGCGCCACCCCGGCCGGCGCATCCATGTGCTGGTCGTCGGCTGGACCTCCCACCCCGCGCAGGAAACCGCCCTGGCCGAGCAGGCCCGCGCCCTGTGCCCCACCGTGCGGCTGCACCGCGCCGGCGGCGCCGAGCCCGAGCGCCGCCCCGGCAGCTGGGCCGCCGCCGACGCCTTCATCCTGCTCTCGGACAATATCCAGGAGACCTTCGGCCTGGCGGTGATCGAGGCCATGGCCGCCGGCCTGCCCGTGATCGTCAGCGACTGGGATGGCTTCAAGGACACGGTGCGCGACGGCCAGGACGGCTTCCGCATCCCCACCCTGATGGCGCCTCCGGGCACGGCGGGCGATCTGGCCCTGGCCCATGCCACCGCCGCCGTGGACTATGACCACCATCTCGCCGCCACCACCCAGCTGGTCGCTGTGGATATCGCGGCCGCCGCCCAGGCGCTGGAAACCCTGCTGACCGACCCCGCCCGCGCCCGCGCCATGGGCCAGGCCGCGCGGCTGCGCGCCGGGGCCGAGTATGACTGGTCCGTCCTCATCCCCCGCCACCAAGCGCTGTGGCGCGAGCTCGCCGCGATCCGCCAGGCGGCGGCACCGCCCGCGCGCCTGCCGGCCCCGGCGCCGGAACTGGCCGACCCCACCCAGGCCTTCCAGAGCTGGCCCAGCGCCCACCTGACCGCCACAACCCCGCTGGCCCGGGACCCGGAGGCACCCGCCCTGTTGCTGGATCAGGCCCTCGCCCTGCCCGCCGCGATCCACCCCCGGCCGGACGCCGCCCGGCTGGCACAGCTGGCCCATCTGCTGGCCGCCGTGCCGGAGCATGGCAGCATCACCGCCGGCAAGCTGCGCGAAGCCCTGCCCCCGGCCGAACAGCCCTGGGCGGGGCGCGGTATCCTGTGGCTGCTGAAGACCGGGTATCTGCGGGCGGGCTGAGGGGGGGGGGCGGTGGAAGCGCTTGCCTGCGCGGTACGCGCTGGGTAACGCTTCGCCCATGCGCCGCCTCGCCCTTGTGATCCTGCTGCTGCATGCGATGCCGGCCTGGGCCATGCGGCAATCCGCCATCGAGCTGCCGGGCCCGGCGGGCGTGACCCTGCGGGCGGAGCTGTTCCTGCCCGATACCCCCGCCACCGGCCCCGCGATCCTGGGCATGCATGGCTGCGCCGGGTTCCGCCGGCCGGATGGGCAGGTCAATGCGCTGTACCGGGATTGGGCCCGGCTGCTGACCGAACAGGGCCATGCCGTGCTGCTGCCCGACAGCTTCGCCAGCCGCGGCCAGGGCGAGCAATGCACGATGCGCGAGCGCGCCATCCTGCCTGGCCGCGAGCGCCGCGCCGACGCCATCGCCGCCTCACGCTGGCTGGCCGAGCAGCCCTTCGGCGGCCAGGGCGTGGTCATGATGGGCTGGTCGCATGGCGGCAGCACGGTGATGTGGACCGCCGGCAACCCGGAGGGCGCGCCGATCATCGGCTATGTGGCGCTATACCCCGGCTGCGCGGCGCGCCCAACCGGGTGGGCCTGTGGCGCCCGGCGGCGCCCCTGCTACTGCTGATCGGCGAGGCCGATGACTGGACCCCCGCCTGGCCCTGCGAGCAGCTGGCCCGGCGCTTTCCGGATCGCATCACCTACCAGGGCTATCCCGGCGCCTATCACGGCTTCGACGCGCCCAACTCGCCCGTGCGGGTAAGGACCGGCCTGGCCTATACCGCCACCGGCAACGGGCAGGCGCATCTGGGCACCGATACGGCGGCGCGGGAGGATGCGATGCGGCGGGTGGTGGCTTTCCTGGCGGGGATGCGGCGCTGAGGGGGATTACCCCGCGAAGCGCGCGAATTCCTTCACCAGCGCCACATAGATCTCCCGCTTGAACGGCACCGCCAGCGCCGGCAGTTCGCTCAGCCGGGCCCAGCGCCAGGCGTCGAATTCCGGGTGCGGGTCCAGGTCCAGCCGGATCTCCGCATCCTGGCCCAGGAAGCGCAGGGCGTACCATTTCTGGGTCTGGCCGCGATACTTGCCGCCCAGCGCCTTGCCGATCAGCTGCGCCGGCAGGTCGTAGTGCAGCCATTCCGGGTGTTCGGCCAGGATCTCGGCATTGTCGGTGCCGATTTCCTCCTTCATCTCGCGGAACACGGCGACCTTGGGGTCCTCGCCCTCATCCATGCCGCCCTGGGGCAATTGCCAGCCACCGGCGGCACCTTCGGCGTTGGGGAGGTCCGCGCGGCGGGCGACCAGCACCAGCCCGGCGGGGTTGAACAGCAGGGCGCCCACATTGGGACGATAGGGCAGATCGGACATGCCCGGAGTGTAGCAGCCCCGCGCTATTGCGTCACTTCCGGGCGGCGGATCAGGGAGGATGCGGGAACGATCACCACGCCGCGTTCCTCCAGCCCCTGGGTCCAGGCCTCCACGCGGTCCACCAGCACCGGGGTCGCGTCGCCGATCAGGCCCAGCGCGCTGCCGCGCTCACGCGCCAGGCGTTCCAGCACGCCCAGCTTCAGGTCGATCTCGGTGCGGGTGGCGGGTTCGTCCACCACCACATCCACGGTGCGGCCCCAGGCACGCTCGGGGCCGCGGGCGCCGGGACGAGGGTCGATATACAGCAGGCCGCGGCGGCGCAGCTGCTCCTGCATGGCGCCGAAGGGCTCGCTGAGGGCGGCGAAACGCTCGCCGCGCATGGGCCCCACGGCGCCGACCGCGCCGACATAGCCCTGGAAGCGCGACAGCACCCACAGCAGCCGCTCCTCATTCTGCGCCGGCGGCAGGCGCGTCAGCAGGGCACGGTCGCCCGGGTCGTTCACCGGATAGCCGTTGGGCTCCATGGGCAGGGAGACGAGGAACTCCATCCCGCGCGCCCGGGCGCGGTCCAGCAGCGTGCCGGGGCGGGGGGCATAGGGGCTGATGGCCAGGGTGGCCTGGGGCGGCAGCCGGGCGATGGCCTGCTCGCTGAGAACCGCGTTCATGCCCAGCCCGCCCACGATCAGCGCCACGCGCGGCCGTGTCTCGGAACGCCCCGGGGCCGGGCGGGCATAGAGCCGGATGGAGGTGCGCCCATCCACCGCGATGCGCGGCACGGGGCCATGGGGCCCGGCCTCCAGCAGGGCGGGGTCGGCGCCGGGGATGGTGATGTCGCGCGATGGCGCCGGCGGGGGCGCGGGGGCCTCGGCCACCGGGGCAGGCGCGGGCACCGGTTCGGCGGCGGGTTCCGGGGCGGCGAGCGGGGGCGGCGGGGCCTCCGCCAGACGCGGCTCGGGTGGGCCGAGGAGGGCCAGCATGCCGCCCAGCCCGCCCAGGCCAAGCAGCACCAGCACCCAGAACAGGCCCAGCAGGCGCCAACCGCCCCGGTGCACAGCGCCCGCTACAGCCATGGGCCCGCCGGTGGCGTCAGCGCTGGGCGCGGCGCAGGGTGGTGCCCGGCGGCAGGGCGCGGATCAGCGTCAGCGCCTGCTGCAGCTGGAAATCCGTCTCGGGCTTCGTCGCGTCGAAGGCGGGGGCGCCCTCGGGCGGCTCGGCCTGGATGCGCTCCACCACGCCGCTCGGCAGGTTCAGCGGCGGGATCTGCACGGCATTCGGCGCCACACCGCCTTCGTTGCGCAGGGAACGCCGCAGGTCGGCCTCGCGCTCACGCTGGCGGGCATTGTCGTCGCGGCTGGCGCGCACCTCGATGTCCGGCTCGATGCCGGTGTTCTGGATGCTGCGGCCCGAGGGCGTGTAGTAGCGCGCCGTGGTCAGCCGGATGGCGCCGTTCGGCCCCAGCGGCATCACGGTCTGCACCGAGCCCTTGCCGAAGCTGCGGGTGCCCAGGACGATGGCGCGGCGGTGGTCCTGCAACGCGCCCGCCACGATCTCACTGGCCGAGGCCGAGCCGGAATTCACCAGCACCACGATGGGCACGCCGCCCGTGATATCGCCCGCCCGCGCGTTCCAGCGCTGCGCGTCCTCCGCGCGGCGGGCGCGGGTGGAAACGATCTCCCCCTGCTCCAGCAGGTCGTCGGAGACCTGCACCGCCTGGTCCAGCAGGCCGCCCGGGTTGTTGCGCAGGTCCAGCACGATGCCGCGCAGGTTGGTGCCGCCCTGGCTGCGGATGGTCTGCACCGCGCGGCGCATCGCCGTATCCGTCTGCTCGTTGAAGGAGGAGAGGCGGACATAGCCCACATCGTTCCCCTCCATGCGGAAGCGGACCACCTGCGGGCGGATCACGTCGCGCGTGATGGACAGCTCGATCGGGTTGCGCTCGCCCTCGCGCCGGATGGTCAGGCGGATGGCGGAGCCGCGCTCGCCGCGCATCTGCTCCACCGCCTCCTGCAGGGTCAGGCCCTGGGTGCTGGTGCCGTTCAGGTTGACGATCAGGTCGCCGGGGCGGATGCCCGCGCGCGCGGCCGGCGTGTCGTCGATGGGGGAGATGACCTTGATATAGCCGTTCTCCTGCGTCACCTCGATGCCGAGGCCGCCGAACTCGCCGCGCGTCTGCACCTGCATGTCGCGGAAATTGCGCGGGTTGAGGTAGCCGCTGTGCGGGTCCAGCCCCGTCAGCATGCCGTTGATCGCGTTCTCCACCAGGTCCCGGTCCTGCACGGGTTCGACATATTCGGCGCGCACGCGCTCGAACACGTCGCCGAACAGGTTCAGCAGCCGATAGGTCTCGGCCCGCCCGCCATCCTGCGCCCAGGCCGCCACCAGGGGGCCCACCACGATGCCGGCGGCGAAGGCGCCGGTGACGAGTGCGGTGGTGCTGATCTTGGCCTTGAAGGACATAGAGTGATTCCTCAGTGGAGCCCGGCGGAAAGCGGGGGGAGCCCGAAAGAAGGCGGGAGTGGACAAGGGGGCAGTTTGGCGCGCCGCCACGCCACCGCAACCTCTATAGAGCAAGGATTCCGACCGCGCATCGTCAAGAAATGTCTCAGGCCCGGTCACCAACGGCTTAACAGGGCATCACGCCGTCTCGACCACGGCCTCCAGCCCCAGCGAGATCGCCAATACTTCCAGCCGCCGCAGCACGGATTCGCCGGCGAAGACGCCGCTGTCCTCCTTCAGGCGCAGCACCAGCCGCCGGGCCTCCCGCCGCAGGGCGGTGCCGGCCAGCAGCTCCGTCACGCCGCCGGACAGGGTGAAGGCCAGGCGCAGCGCCGCCCCCAGGGTTTCCGCCTGCCGCAGGGCGGGCGGGGCGAGCAGCGAGCGCGCCTGGGCCAGGAAGGCCGCGGGGGGCTCCACCTCGTACCGCAGCGCCACGGTCATCGCCAGGAAGGCGCGGGCGTGGTGGTCCAGGCCCACGCCATGCTGGCGCAGCACGCGGAAGAAGCTCTGTTCCGCGCGGTATTCCGGGTGGTCGTGGCTGCCGATGTCGCTGATGCGCGCGGCGGCCGAGATCAGCGCCGCGTCCGTCGCGTTGTCCGCCAGTTCCAGCGGGCGCAGCCAGGCTTCCAGCGCGGGGGGGAAATCGGCGTTGCGGCCGAAGGCGTCGGCCAGTTCCTGGGCGGCGGCCAGCAGCGGGTCGGCCGAGCGCATCTCGGGCGACAGCAGCCGGGCGTACCAGCCCTCCCGCAGGCCATTCGCGCTGAACACCGCCCGGGCGGCGCCACTGGCGCGCAGCAGGCGGCGCAGCACCACGGCGGCGAAGGGCAGGTCGTTCAGCCGCTTGCTGGGGGCGGCGGGCATGCGCTCCAGCGCGCGGCGGGGGGCGGCCATCAGCACGCCGGCCAGGTCGCGCGCTTCCTCACGCCGGATGGCGTAATGGTGCACGATCGCCAGCGGATAGGCGGTCTGGGCCATGTGGATGCGGGCCATGGCGCGGAAGGTGCCGCCCACCGGGAACAGGTCGGTGCCCGAGGCCTGCTTCAGCCAGGGCACGGCGGCCAGCTCCTTCTCGACGATGGCACGCGCCTTGGTCACGTCCCCGCCCGCCCGTTCCGCCAGGCGAATGGTGCCGAGCGGCAGTGAGACGGTCTCATGCATCTGGCCATCGACCAGGCGCACCAGCTCCAGCGAGCCGCCGCCGAGATCGGCCAGCAGCCCGTTGGCCGCGGAAAAGCCCAGCAGCAGGCCATCGGCGGAAAGCCGGGCCTCCGCATCGCCCGACAGCACCTGGATGGGCACGCCGGGCATCGCCTGTTCCAGCGCCTTGATGAAATCGGGGCCATTGACGGCATCGCGCACGGCGGCCGTGGCCAGCACCTGCACCGGGTCCGCGCCCATGCCATGCGCCACGGCGTGATAGCGCCGCAGCACCGTCAGCGCCTGGGCCACCGCCGCGTCGTTCAGCCGCCCGGTGGTGGTCAGCCCCCGGCCGAGGCCGAGGACCGCCTTCTCGTTGAAGATGGCCTCCGGATTGCGGGACAGCCCCTCGAACACCACCAGCCGCACGGAATTGGAGCCAAGATCCACCACCCCGAAACGCTGCGGGCGCGCGCCCTGTTGGGAAGCGTGGAAAGCCGGCGAATGGTCCAAGCGGTCTGTTCCTGTGCGGTCAGTCTTGCGTGACACGATCCTGGCGCGGCCGGCGGATGGCGGGCCGCGACGGACGGTTCAAAGCACTCCCGCGCCCGGAAAGCGAGGGGTTCGTCATGAAATACTCATGCGCGGAGATCGGCTCCGCCCCCGCGCGGCGGCGGTGCCAGCTGCCATCGGCGCGCAGGTCCCAGCTCTGGGCGGTGTCCTTCAGGTTTACCACCATGATCTGGTCCAGCACCTGGGCATGCACGGTGGGGTTCTCCACCGGCACCAGGGTCTCCACGCGCCAGTCCATGTTGCGCGCCATCCAGTCCGCCGAGGAGATATAGACCTTGGCCCGGCGGCTGGGCATGCGGTGGCCGTTGCCGAAGGCGCAGATGCGCGAATGTTCCAGGAAGCGGCCGATGATGGACTTCACCCGGATGTTCTCGGACATGCCGGCCACGCCCGGGCGCAGGCAGCAGATGCCGCGCACCACGCATTCCACCTTCACCCCGGCCTGGCTCGCCTTGTACAGCGCGTCGATCAGCGTCTCATCCACCAGGGAGTTCATCTTCAGCCAGATATGGGCGGGCCTGCCGGCGGCGGCGTGCGCGATCTCGGCATCGATCAGCGCCAGCAAGGTGGGGCGGATGGTCAGCGGCGAGAAGGCGAGCTTCTCCATCGCCTCGGGCCGGGCATAGCCGGTCATGTAGTTGAACAGCTTGGCGGCGTCGCGCGTCAGCGCCGGGTCGGCGGTGAAGAAGGACAGGTCGGTGTAGATGCGCGCCGTGATCGGGTGGTAGTTGCCGGTGCCGAAATGGGCATAGGTGCGATAGCCCGTGCCCTCTCGCCGCACCACCAGGCTGACCTTGGCGTGGGTCTTCAGCTCCACGAAGCCATAGACCACCTGCACGCCGGCCGATTCCAGCTCCCGGGCGAGCGCGATGTTGCGTTCCTCGTCGAAGCGGGCCTTGAGCTCCACCATCGCGGTCACGGTCTTGCCGGCCTCGGCGGCCTCGATCAGCGCGCGCGCGATCGAGCTGTCGCGGCTGGTGCGGTACAGCGTCTGCTTGATGGCGACCACCGCCGGGTCCCGCGCGGCCTGGCGCAGGAACTGCACCACCACGTCGAAGGACTCATAGGGGTGGTGCACCACGATGTCCTTGGCGCGGATGGCCGAGAACGCATCCCCGCCGTAATCCAGGATGCGTTCCGGGAAGCGGGGCGTGTAGGGCGTGAACAGCAGGTCCGGCCGGTCGTCCACGATCAGCGCCGTGAAGTCGCTGACGCCCAGCGTGCCGTCCACCACGAAGGTGGAGGCGGGTTCGGCGTCCATCTCCTCGGCGACGAAGGCGATCATGTCGGCCGGCATGCGGCTGTCCACCGCGAGGCGGATGGCACGGCCCCGGCGGCGGCGCTTCAGCGCGGTCTCATAGGAACGGACCAGGTCCTCGGCCTCTTCCTCGAACTCCACATCCGTGTCGCGGATCAGGCGGAACAGCCCCTGTTCGGCCGGGATGAAGCCCGGGAACAGCCGGTGCAGGAACAGCCCCACCACATGTTCCAGCAGCACGAAGCGGCCGCGGTTGGCGCCTTCCTCGGCCGGCAGGCGCACGAAGCGGCCCAGCTGGTGCGGCAGCGGCACCAGGGCGCGCATCATGCCGCCATCCTCCTCCCGCACCAGCTTCAGCGCCATGCACAGCGACAGGTTGGGCAGGAAGGGGAAGGGATGCGCCGGGTCCACCGCCAGCGGCGTCAGCACCGGGAAGATGCGGTCGAGGAAATACTGCTCCAGCCAGGTCAGGTCGGGGGCGGACAGCTCCTCGGCCTCCGCGACATGCAGGCCCGCGCGGCTGAGCAGCACGCGCAGCTCGTGCCAGGTTTCCTGCTGGTCCTCGATCAGGCGCTGGGCGTGAGTGTGGATCGCGGCCAGCTGCTGGACGGCGGTCTTGCCCTCATGGTTCACGGCGGTCACGCCGGCGCGGGCCTGGCCCACCAGCCCCGCCACGCGCACCGAATAGAACTCATCCAGGTTGGAGCCCGAGATGGCCAGGAAGCGCAGGCGCTCCAGCAGCGGGTGGCGCGGGTTGGCCGCTTCCTCCAACACGCGGGTGTTGAAATCGAGCCAGGAGATCTCCCGGTTGATGAAACGGGAGGGCTGGGTGGCCTCGGAGGATTTGGGCGTCGGTGCTTCCGGCATGGGGGCAGCTTATACAGGGCCCGGCGAATGTGACACTGGCACCTTCAGCGGTGCCACAGAACTATCATGTGTCCAGTTCGCGCAGCGCCTCCATCACGGTGGCCCGGTTCAGCCGACCGCTGGCCAGTGCCGCCTCGTCCAGCCGGGCCACGGCGGAGCGCAGGCTGGCGGTGTCGCGCGGCAGGTGCAGCAGCAGCAATTGCTGCAGGGCGGGGGCCAGGTTCAGCTGCCGGTCCGCCAGATGCTTGGCCAGCATGGCCGCCAGCAGCGTGTCCGAGGGTGCCTCCAGCCCCACGGCGGTGGTGGCGCGCAGGCGGCTCATCAGGTCCGGCAGGGTGAAGGGCCAGCGGGAGGGGGGCGCCTGCCCGGTCAGCAGCAGGGGCAGCCGGGCCTCGCGCGCCGCGTTCAGCGCGTGGAACAGGGCGGCGGGTTCGGGGCAGAGGTCCGCGTCCTCCAGCACCCAGCCGCGCGCGGGCAGGTGCGGCAGGCCGCGCAGCGCCGCCCCCTGGTCCAGCCGCCAGCCATGCCGGGCGGCGGTGACATGGGCCAGATGCGTCTTGCCGGACCCGGCCGGGCCGAACAGCACCAGCCGGTGGTCGGGCCAGCTTTCGGGGGCGGCCAGGAATTCCCGCGCGGCGACATTGGCCGCGTCGGGGATGAAATCGGCCTCCGCGAAGGAGGGCGAGAGGTCCAGCGGCAGGGCGAGCTGGCGCGGCATGCGGCGAACCTCCAGGCGTCCGATCGCAGGATAGGTCCGATGGGAAGCTCCCGCTACCGGGAGCCGCCCATCAGATCATGGCCATGCCGCCATTCACATGCAGGGTCGCACCCGTCACCCAGGCCGCCTCGTCGGAGGACAGGTAGGCGACGGCGGCGGCCACATCCTTGGCCTCGCCCATCTTGCCGAGCGGGATGCGGCCCAGCAGCGCGGCCTTCTGCGCCTCGGACAGCTTGTCGGTCATGGGCGTGGCGATGAAGCCCGGGGCCACGATGTTCACGGTCACGCCGCGCGGGGCCACTTCCTGGGCCAGCGCCTTGCTCATGCCGATCAGCCCGGCCTTGGCGGCGGCGTAGTTGGCCTGGCCGGCATTGCCGGTCACGCCCACGATGCTGGCGATGGAGACGATGCGCCCGCTGCGGCGCTTCATCATGCCGCGCAGGGCGGCGCGCGCCAGGCGGAAGGGGGCGTTCAGGTCCACCTCCAGCACCGCGTTCCAGGCCTCGTCATCCATGCGCAGGGCCAGCATGTCCTTGGTGAAGCCGGCATTGTTCACCAGGATGTCCAGCTTGCCCTCGGTCGCCTCGATGCCCTCGACCAGGGCGGCGGGGGCGGCGGGGTCCGCCAGGTCGGCCACGGCCACGCGGGTGCGGCCGCCCAGCTGCGCGGCCACGGCCTGCAGTTCGGCTTCCCGCCGGCCGGTCAGCACCACATGGGCGCCCTGGGCGTGCAGCGCCCCGGCGATGGCGATGCCGATGCCGGAGGAAGCGCCGGTGACCAGCGCGATCTTGCCTTCGAGGTTGAACATCAGCCCTCTCCCAATCTCTTCACATACCAATGGCGGGCATGGCCGGGAGGATGATCCTCGATCGTGCCGATGCGGGTGAAACCCAGGCGCTCATAGAATCCCGGCGCCTGGAAGGAAAATGTATCGAGCCGGATGCCGAGCAGCCCGCGCGCGCGGGCCTCGGCCTCCACGGCCTGCATGATGCGGCGGCCCTCGCCGCGCCCCCGGAAGGATTGGGGGATATGGAACAGCTCGACATACATCCAGCCATACCAGGAGGCACCGATGGCGCCCCCCACGGCATGCCCGGCCTCGTCCCGCAACAGCACGGCCAGGGGGCGCTTGCCCGCCGGGCCGCCCATGACCGCGTCGTTGAACGCGACCAGCCCGTCCAGCACGGCCTTGGTATCGGCGGCCGACGGCGTTTCGGTGATGTCGAGCGTCGCGCTCACAGGCTGCCGAGGAAGGCTTCGATATCGGCGGGGGTGCCGACGGCCTGGGCCTGGGCCTCGGGCGCGTTGCGCTTCATCAGGCCGGTCAGCACGCGGCCGGCGCCGGCCTCGACGAAGCGGGTGCAGCCCATGGCGACCATGGCGGCCACGCATTCGCGCCAGCGCACCGTGCCGGTCACCTGCTTCACCAGCAGATCCTTGATGATGGCCGGGTCGGTCGCCTTGGCGGCCGTCACATTGGCCACCAGCGGCGGGTTGGGGGCGGCCATGGCCACGCGGTCCAGCGCCTCGGCCATCGCATCCGCCGCCGGGCCCATCAGGCTGCAATGGAAGGGGGCGGAGACCGGCAGGATCATGGCGCGCTTGACGCCCTTGGCCTTCGCCACCTCCACCGCGCGCTCCACTGCCGCCTTGTGGCCGGAGATCACGGCCTGGCCGCCGCCATTGTCATTGGCCAGCTCCACCACCTCGCGCTTGCCCTCGGGCGTCTCGGCCGATTCGGCGCAGATCTCGCGGGCCAGATCGGCCTCGGCGCCCAGCAGGGCGGCCATGGCGCCGATGCCGGCCGGGGTGGCCTTCTGCATCGCCTCGCCGCGCAGGCGCAGCAGCTTCGCGGCGGTGGCCACGTCCAGCGCGCCCGCGGCCGTCAGCGCGGAGTATTCGCCCAGCGAATGCCCGGCCACCAGCGCCACGCGGTCCGCCAGGCGGAAGCCGCCCTCGCGTTCCAGCACGCGCACCACGGCCAGGGAGACCGCCATCAGCGCGGGCTGGGCATTGGCCGTCAGGGTCAGTTCCTCGGCCGGCCCGTCGAACATCAGGCGGGAGAGATGCTGGCCCAGCGCCTCATCCACTTCCTGGAACGTCTCGCGCGCGATGGGGAAGGCATCAGCGAGGTCACGGCCCATGCCCGGGGCCTGGCTGCCCTGGCCGGGAAACACGAATGCAAGCGACATGACACACCTTGTTCTGGCGAATTCCGCTGCGGCTTTGAGGCGGAAGACGATGGAAGTCAACGCATTGACCGGGCGAGCACCGGGGCGGCTCCGCCTCCCCAGACCCCTCCGCCGGGGACACGCGTGTCCCCGGACCCCAGCCAGACGCCGCGCTGCGGCGTCCTTGGTGTTTATATTATTGAATTGTCTGGGAAATCGGCACGAACCCAAAACTGCCAAAAAGTAATGGGGGGTTCCCGGGGGGAAAGTCATTTCCCCCCGGGGGGGGAGTGTGAGGGCAACGCCCTCACCCCTCCGGCCTGTCCAGATCCAGCATCGCCAGCGACCGCACCAGCCACACCGCCCGTTCGAAGCTGGCGGTCGCGCGGTGCAGCGCCTCGGGCGGGATGCAGGGCGGCGCCTGGCTGCGCATCTGCCGCATCAGCGGGCCGCGATCCTCCGTCAGGCGCAGCAGCATGGTGTGGTCTTCCTCGCCCTGCGCTTCGTGCGTCTGGTCCAGCAGCAGGTGCAGGGCTTCCAGCAGATGCGCCAGCGGGGCGGCGGCATCGGCTTCCTGCACGGCCTCGGCCAGTTCGGTCACGGCCAGGCGCAGGTCCCGCAGCAGGCGCAGCCGGGCCTGCAGGCGCACGGCCTCGGTCAGCGTTTCGCCGTGGGGTGAGGCTTCGAGCAGCTGGGTCATGAACTCCGCCACGCTGGCTTCCAGCTTCGCGCCGGTTTCCGACAGCGGCAGGGCGGGCAGCGGCGGCTTGGCCGCGTCCTCCCGCAGGCCGTTCAGCAATTCGGGCAGGCGCTCGGTCAGGCGGGACTGTTCGCGCGCGGCCAGCATCAGGGCGCTGTCCGGGTCCTCCACGGCGCGGTCGTATATATAGAGAGGGCGCGACAGCGCCTCGGCGCGGCTTTCCGGGGCGCGGGCGGCCAGCAGGCGCAGCAGCACCCCGTGCAGCGGCTGCATCAGCAGGGCCGTCACGGCCTGGATGGCGGCGAACAGCAGGCCCATGCGGGTGTCGGCATGTTCGGCCAGCCGTTCCAGCGCGGCCAGCACCAGCGGCACATGGGCATAGGTCTCGACCAGGTGCAGGGCCAGGAACAGCAGCGCCCCCGCCGCCTTGAAGATGGTCTGGTACAGGACCAGTTGGCGCGGCGTGCCCCGCAGCCCGCCCGACAGCGCCAGCACCGCGAGGCCGGAGCCCAGCGTGGCGCCATAGACCAGCACCACCGCCTGATGAAAACTGAGCAACCCCGCATCCATCAGCGTGATGCCGAGGATGGAGACGGTGGAGCTGGACTGCGCCACCAGCGTGACGATGGTGCCGATCAGCAGCGGCGGCAGCATGGCGTCGCCGGCGAAGGCCAGGATCTCCGCCACCAGAGGCATGCCGCGCAGGGGGGCGGCGGCGCCCTTCAGCAGCGCGAGGCCCAGGAACATCATGGCCAGGCCGATGCCCGCCCCCTGCGCCGGCCTCCAGCGCCCGCCGCCATCCAGGTTGAAATACTGCGCCGAGCCCAGCACCCCCAGCATCCACAGCGCGGCCAGGCGCAGATCCACCGTGGCCAGCAGCACCAGGGCGGCGGTGCCCAGATTGGCCCAGGCCAGCACCGGCAGGGCCCGCCGCACCGTGATCAGCCCGCCCGCCTGCATGTTGGCCGCGATGAAGGTGACAGCGTTGGAGGATTGCGTCAGCGCCCCCAGCGCCACCCCGGCCAGGGCGCCGGAGACGGGGTTGCCCGTCAGCCGCGCCACCGCCCGGCGCATGCGCGGGCCCGCCATGGCCTGCATGTTGTGGCCCACGGCGCGGATACCGATGAAGAACAGCCCAAGCCCGCCGAGCAAGCCCGCCAGCATCTCCATCATCAGCGCCGCAGCAGGGGAACGAGCAGCCCCAGCACGGCCAGGATGCCGATCGCCGCGCTGACATACAGCGTGTTCCGCAGATCGAGGTAGGAGCGGATGGCGGCCTCGGCCGCCTCGTCATTGGCGGCGCGGTACTGGGCCTCCAGCCGGTGGGCCAGCTGTTCCAGCGCCTGTTGCAGGGCGCGGTCCACGCCGCGCACCTGGGCGTCGGTGGCGCGCGCGCCCTCCATCGCCGACAGGTCCGCGCCGGCCAACGCCGCGTCATAGGCCGCGTTGACCGCGGTGTGGTTGGCCAGCAGCACCCCGCCATCGGGGCCGGCGCGGCGCAGGGCCTCGGTCACGCGGCCCGATTCGGCGCGGAAGGCTGTTTCGTGCCGGGTGCGCAGGGCCGGGTCATGGCCGCGCAGCAGCATGTTCTTCCATTCCTGCACCTGCACCTTGAAGGCGACCTCGGCATCGCGCGCGCCGTCCAGCACATCGGTCAGGCCGGTCAGGGTCAGGCGGGCCTGGCTGTGCTCGCGGTCAGCGCGCCACAGGGCGAACAGCCCGGTGCCGGCCTGGGCCAGCAGCACTAGCATGATCAGGCCCGCCAGCAGCAGCGAGCGGTTGGGGGAAGGTTTCACCATGGCGTCTGCATCCGGGAGGCCCGGCCCGGACGCAAGCCGGGCCGGGGCGTGTCATCAGATCTTCACGTTTCCAGGCCCCGGCCGGGCTTCCAGACCGGGTCGGGCGGCGTCCAGAGCGCGGGGTTGTCCACGCCGCGCGCCATGGCGGTGGCGCAGGCCTCCAGCAGGGCCTCGCCCTTCTCCGCCGTGGCGGCGCGGGCATCGCCGCGCACGCCCGTGGGTGCGGCGCGTTCCCAGAAGGAATAGAAGCGCGAATAGCCGGCCGGGGCGGGCGGCGCGTTGTTGGGCGCGGGGATGCGGTCCTGCCGCACCTGGCTGGCGTCGAGCGCCAGCCACACGCTCGTCTCGCCCTCGCAGGCGTGCATCACCTGGGGCTGGGTGGTCAGGGTGGCCGCGATCTCGGCGGGGGCGGCCTGGGGCCAGCTGGTGGCCACCACCGGCATGGCGAATTCATGCGCGCATTCGCGCACCGACACCGCCAGCGGCTCGATATTGCCGCCATGGCCGTTGATGATCAGCAGCCGCCGGAAGCCCAGCGCCTTCAGGCTGCGCACCACGGAGCGGATGATGGCGTTGAAGGTGGCGTAGTCGCTGCTGATGGTGCCGCCGAAGGGCAGGTGATGCTCGGACAGGCCGAGCCAGATGGGCGGCAGCACCACGCATTTCGTGCTGGCCTTGGCCGCCGTGCGCAGCGCCATGTTGTGGGCGATGAAGCTGTCGGTCCAGACCGGCAGGTGCGGCCCATGCTGTTCCAGGCTGCCCACCGGCAGGATCGGCAGCACGTCCTCTCCGGCAAGTGATTTGAGTTCCGGCCCCGTCAGGGTTTCCCATCGCATCGTGATGTCCTTTCAGTCTTTCGCAAGTTTCATGGACGACATTGGCGCTCCCCTGTCCACGAGAAGCGTGGGCTCAGGCGTGGGCCGCCACGGTCGCCGTGGCGCGCAGCGCCCCCAAACAGGGAAAGCCTAGATGGCGATCGACCCATGGCAAAGGCTGCCGGCCTCCGGGCAGCTCTGGCTGCGCGCCGAGATGCCCGGCCAGAACCTCGCCACCCTGCATGCCGTGGCCCGTTCCCGCCTGGCCGCCCTGCGCGCGCGGGCGCTGGGGCGGGACCCGGTGCATGAGGATCTGAAGGCCGCGCTGGAACGCCACGACGAACCCGCCCGCGAATGGGCCCAGCGCCAGGCCCTGCTGCGCGCCGGAGAGGCCGAGCTGGCCGATATCGAGGCCGGGCTGGAACGCGCCGGCGCCGACGGCACGCTGGACACCCTGGCCTGGACCGGCCGCGCCCAGGGGCAGCTGCGGCTGGAAGGCCAGGCGCTGTCGCAATGGCGGGCCATGGCGCTGCGCCGCCGCGCCCAGCTGGAACCCATCCTGCGCGAGCTGGCCGCCGAGCACGAAACCCTGCGCCAGGAGGTGGAGGCCGCCCGCGCCGCCCGCATCCGCGCCCTGGCCCGCAAGCTGACGGAGCAGCAGGGCTATGCCTGGCCCGTCCGGCCCGACCCCTCGCAGGACCGCTGCCCGCCCTGCATCCGCGCCGCGATGCTGGAGGCCCAGGCCGGCACCAGCCGCCAACTGGTGCTGACCTGGCGCCTCGATGAGGCGAGCGGGATGGAATGGCTGCGCTGGCAATCCCTGGATGGCATGCGGCGGGAAGATGGCTCGGTGGCGGGGCGGGCGGCGGTGACGGCCGCGTTGCAGCCGGTGGCCCTGGCGGCCTGACCTACTCCGCCCGGATATTGGCCCGGCGGATGGTGTCGCCCCAGGCCTCGCGGTCTCGCTGCATACGGGTGGCGAATTCCTCCGGGCCCTCCACGATCGGCGTCAGCCCATTGTCCAGCAGGCGCTGGCGCAGGGCGGGGTTCTGCAAGCCGAGGCGCACCGCCTCCGCCCATTGGCGGATGGCGGCGGGCGCCATGCCGGCGGGGCCGCACAGGCCGAACCAGCCCGCCACCTCCAGCCCCGGAATGGTGTCCGCGATGCGCGGCGCGTTCTGGAATTGCGGCACGCCCACCGGGTCCGCGAGCGCCAGCAGGCGCAGCTCGCCAGCCTGGATCTGGCCCATCACGTCGCCCAGATTGGTGATCATGAAGTCCGCGCGCCCCGCGATCAGGTCCAGCACGCCCGGTGCCGCGCCGCGATAGGGCACATGCGTCATGGAGATATTGGCCATCACCTCCATCCGCGCGCCCGAGAGCTGCTGCGCCGTGCCCACCCCGGCACTGGCATAGGTGACGGCCCCCGGCCGGGCGCGCGCCGCGTTCACCACATCCGCCACGGTCTGATAGGGGGAGCGCGCACCCGTCACCATGCCGTAGGAGGAGAGCGCCACATTGGCCACCGGGATCAGCGCCGTGCGCGGATCGACCGACATCACCGCCCCCGGCAGCTCCGGGTTGATGGTCAACGTGCCCATCGGGCACTGGAAGACCATGGAGCCATCCTTGGGCCCGCGCGCCACCATCTCCAGCGCCAGCATGCCGGAGGCACCGGTGCGGGTTTCCACCACCGGGCGGAAGCCCAGATGCGGGGCCACCGCCTCGGCCGCCACACGCGCCACGAGGTCGGCCGTGCCGCCCGGCGCGAAGCCCGAGACGATTCGCGCCGAGCGGTCCTGCGCCATGGCCGGGGATAAGGAGAGAGCGGCCGCCAGGGCCGCCGCGCCGAACAAGGCACGGGTGAGAAGCATGGGCGTTTCCTTCATGCGGCTGTTGCACCGCTTGCGCACAGCTTCCGAAGCGCGGCCGCCCGCGTCAACCGGGCTTTTCGCCCTCGATGGTGAAGGGGCCGGCCAGGCGGAAGGGCTCGGCCAGCAGGGCCAGGCGCTGGAACTGGTCCACCGGCAGCATCACGAAGGCATCCCGGCCATGGCGCGTCAGCACCACCGGCCCCTGCAGGCAGGCATCAACCAGCTTGGGCTGGCTCGCCTCGATCACGGCGATGTCGGCGCGGGGGAAATTCTCCAGCCCCTCCCCCGGGTCTCCGGGGCGGGTGGGGCGCAGGGGATCGTCGGGATGGGCCATCAGTCGAGCGAGGCGGAAGGGCCGCGCGGGCGGGCCACCTGGTTCCAGGCGGTGCGGATCGTCTCGGACACCGCCACCGGGTCGGGCACGCCCTTCAGCACGTGCTGTTCCTCGCTGCGGCCTTCCATGGATTTGATGACCACGTCACCGATGCCGAACAGGCGGTGCCACAGGCTCTGCTTCACCACCACGTCGCGGATGCGGAACACCTCCACATCGTCGCGCACGCGCGTCCAGAAGCCCGATTCGATGATGATGCGCTCATTGGTGATGCGGATGCGCTGGCGGCCCAGAAAAGGCAGGCCCAACAACAGGATGGCCAGCAGGATGCCGCCCACGCCATAGGAGCGTTTGCTTTCCCGCGTTTCCAGGACCAGTTCTTCGCTCATGCCGCGTAACCTTCAAGCCAGGGTTGGAAGACGCCACGGATTGGCGCTGCTCGCAATGGTGCTGTGCGCGGGGCCGGCCCAGGCGCAAGCCCAAGGGCTGGACAGGCGCCGCAGCGCGGCCGCGCTGGAGGCCGCCCGGCGCTTCCTGTGCCCGAATGGCGGCAGCCCGCGCCGGGGCGGCCGCTGCGCGCCCCCGGCCGCGGGGGGCATGGGCGACGACCCGGAGGTGATCGGCTGGGACCGGGGCATCGCGCCGCCCAGCCGGGCCCAGAGGCCCTGCCCGGACGGGACCAGGCCCGATGGAACGGCGCAGGCGGGGGTGACCCGCTGCGTGCCGGGGTAGAGGCCTAAGGCAGCACCGCCGTCGCCTCGATCTCCACCTTGGCTTCCGGCTCCACCAGCGCCACCACCTGCACCAGCGCCATCGCGGGGAAGTGCTTGCCCATCACCGCGCGATAGGCCGGGCCGAGTTCCGCCAGCGAGGCCCGGTATTCCGCCATATCCGTCACGTACCAGGTCAGCCGCGCGATATGTTCCGCGCCGCCGCCCGCGGCCTGCACCACGGCCAGGATATTGGCCAGCGCCTGGCGGCATTGGGCCACGAAGCCCTGGGCGAATTGGCCCTCCGCGTTCCAGCCGATCTGGCCGCCGACGCACAGGATACGCCCCTGCCCCAGCATACCGTTGGAATAGCCGCGCGGCACCGGCCAGCCGGGGGGGAGGATGTCTTTCAGCATGGACGCTTCCTAGCTTTTTGGTTGGCGCAGCACAAAGCGTTGCAGCTTGCCGCTTTCGGTGCGCGGCAGGCTTTCGGCGAAATGCACCAGGCGCGGGTATTTGTAGGGGGCGATGGAGGCCTTCACATGGTCCTGCAGGGTCTTCGCCGTCTCGGGGGCGGGGTCATGGCCCGGGTGCAGCACCACATGGGCCGTCACCAGCATGCCGCGCTCGGGGTCCGGCGTGCCCACCACCGCGCATTCGCGCACGGCCGGGTGGGCCAGCAGGGCCGACTCCACCTCCGGCCCCGCGATGTTGTAGCCGGAGGAGATGATCATGTCGTCGCTGCGCGCCTGGTAGTGGAAGTAGCCGTCCTCATCCTGGATGTAGGTGTCCCCGGTCAGGTTCCAGCCATACTGGACATAGGCCTTCTGCCGCTCGTCGCAGAGGTATCGGCAGCCCGTCGGCCCCTGCACCGCCAGGCGCCCAGGGGTGCCGCGCGGCACTTCGTTCCCCTCGGCGTCGATCACCTTGGCGCGGAAGCCCGGCACCGGGATGCCGGTGGCGCCGGGGCGGATCTGGCCCTCGGGTGCCGCGATGAAGATGTGCAGCATCTCCGTCCCCCCGATGCCGTCCATCAGCTCCAGCCCGGTCGCGGCCTTCCAGGCCTCGAAGATCGGCACCGGCAGGGTCTCCCCGGCCGAGACGCATTTGCGCAGGGTGGCGAATTGTTCCTTCGTGCCGTGCGCGGCCATCACCCGATAGGCGGTGGGCGCGGTGAAGGTGATGGTCGCGCCATATTTCGCGATGGCGGGCAGCAGGTCGTCGGGTGAGGCGCGTTCCAGCAGCACCCCTGTGGCGCCGACGCGGAAGGGAAACAGCACCAGCCCGCCCAGCCCGAAGGTGAAGGCCAGCGGCGGGGAGCCGATGAAGATGTCGTCCGGTTGCGGCTTCAGCACCTGCTGGCAATAGGCATCGCAGATCGCCATCATGTCGCGGTGGAAGTGCATGGTGGCCTTGGGCACGCCGGTGGTGCCGCTGGTGAAGCCCAGCAGGCACACGTCGTCGGCGGCGGTGTCCACGGCCTCGAATTCCGGGCTGGCCAGGGCGCACATCGCCTCCAGTTCGCCCTCTCCCCAGAAGGCAAGCTGCCGGGGGGCGGGGGTGGCCTTCAGCAACTCCGTCTTCAGCCGGGCATCGGCGAGCGCGTGGGTGATCTCCGCCTTGTCCAGCATCTGGGAGATTTCCTTGGCCCGCAGCAGCGGCATGCTGGCCACCACCACGCCGCCCGCCTTCAGCACCGCGAAATAGGCGGCGACCATCCAGGCATTGTTGGCGCTCAGCAGCAGCACCCGGTTGCCGGGGACCATGCCCATCTGCTGGGTCAGCACATTGGCGATGCGGTTCACCCGCTCGGCCAGTTGGGCGTAGGTCAGCGTTTCGGCGGGGGTGACGATGGCGGGGTGGCCGGCGCGGGCGGGCAGGTTGCGGTCCAGCAGCTCCGTCGCGCAGTTGAGGCGGAGCGGGTAGCGCAGCTCCGGCAGATCGAAATGCAGTTCCGGCCATTGGTCGCGCGGCGGCAGGTTGTCGCGCGCGAAACTGTCGAGATGGGCGCTGGGGGCGAACTCGGCAGTCTGGCCGGAATAGCTCATCTGGATGCCTCCGCTCTGGCGATGACGATGCGTTGGATCTCGGACGCGCCCTCATAGACGCGCAGCGCGCGCACCTCACGCGTCAGCACCTCGGGGGCCGCGTCGCGCACCACACCGAGGCCCCCATGCAGCTGGGCGCAGCGGTCGGCGATGCGGAAGGCGGCCTCGGTGGCGTGCAGCTTGGCCATGCTGGCCTCGCGGCTGACGCGGGGCGTGCCCTGGTCCTTCAGCCAGGCGGCGCGATAGACCAGCAGGGCGGAGGCATCGACCTCCACCGCGCTGTCCGCGATCGCGGCCTGGGTCATCTGCTGGTCGAACAGCGGCGCGCCGAACAAGTGGCGGCCGCGGGCCCGTTCCACAGTCAGGTCCAGGCCCCGGCGCGCGAAGCCGAGGGCGGCGGCGCCGACGGTGGCGCGGAACACATCGAGCGTGGCCATCGCCACCTTGAAGCCTTCGCCCGGCGCGCCGATGCGGTGGCTGTCGGGGATGCGCACCTCGTCGAAAGCCAGCCGCGCCAGCGGGTGCGGGGCCGCGACCTCGATGCGTTCCACCACCCGCACCAGTTCGGCGGGCACCCAGAAGGCGGTCAGGCCCTTCGCGCCCGGCGCCTCGCCGCTGCGGGCGAACACCACATAGCCGCCGGCGATGCCGCCATTGCTGATCCAGGTCTTCTCGCCGTTCAGCACCCAATCGGCGCCATCGCGCGTGGCGGTGGTGGCGAGGGCCGCGACATCGCTGCCCGCCTCGGGCTCCGACAGGGCGAAGGCGGCCAGGGCGCGGCCGGCGCGCACGTCCTCCAGGAAATCGCGCGCAGGCTCGCAGCCGAACAGGGTGATGGCGCCCGTGCCCAGCCCCTGCATGGCGAAGGCGAAATCCGCCAGCCCCGAATGCCGCGCCAATATATCCCGCGCCAGGCACAGCATGCGCACATCCAGCCCGCCATCCGCCGGGCAGGCGGCGCGCAGCAGCCCGGCCTGGCCCATCGCGGCCGCGAGCGCCCGGGTGGAGCCATCGGCGTCATGCTCATCGGTCAGCCGCGCGGCGTGGGCGGCGGCCCAGGCCTCGACCTCGGCCGCCCAGGCGCGGTGGCGGGCCCCGAAGAACGGCCAGTCGAGGAAGCCGGTGTCAGTCATGCTCGAACACTGGCCGGCGCTTGTTGGCGAAGGCCTCATAGGCGCGGCGGAAATCATTGGTGGTCATGCACAGGGCCTGGGCCACGGCCTCGGATTCGATGGCCTGTTCCACGCCCATCGCCCATTCCAGCCCCAGCATGCGTTTGGTCATGCCATTGGCGAAGCCGGGGCCGGCCGTGATCTCCGCGGCCCAGGCGGCGGCGGCCCCGGCCAGCCCGGCGCTGTCCGCCAGCTTGTTGAAGAAGCCCCAGCTCAGCCCTTCCTCGCCCGTCATGGACCGGCCGAGATAGAGCAGCTCGCTCGCCCGCCCCTGGCCGATGATGCGCGGCAGGATGGCGCAGGCGCCCATGTCGCAGCCCGCCAGCCCCACCCGGTTGAACAGGAAGGCCACCTTGGCCTGGGGCGTGCCGATCCGCAGGTCGGACGCCATGGCGATGATCGCCCCGGCGCCGGCACAGACGCCATCCACCGCCGCGATGATCGGCTGCGGGCAGGCGCGCATGGCCTTCACCAGCTCACCGGTCAGGGCCGTGAATTGCATCAGCCCCTTGGTATCGCGTTCCAGCAACGGGCCGATGATCTCATGCACATCCCCGCCCGAGCAGAAATTCCCCCCCGCCCCGGTGATGACGAAGGCCCGGATCTCCGGCGCGTGCACCGCCGCGCGGAACATCCGGCCCAGCTCGGCATAGCTTTCGAAGGTCAGCGGGTTCTTGCGCTCGGGGCGGTTCAGGGTGATGCGGGCCACCGGGCCGTCCAGCTCGAACAGCACATGTTCGGCCTTGTATTCCAACAGGTTCACAGCGCTTCCTCCGCTTCCAGCGCCGTTTGCAGCGCCGATTTGGCGCGGCCGAGCAGCCGGTGCAGCGCCTCGCGCTCCTCCGGTGCCAGCCCCGCGAACATCTCCTTGATCCAGCTGCCATGGGCGGCCGACTGCGTGTCGAACACGGCCTGGCCCTCGGTGGTCAGGGTCAGGCGCACGGCGCGGCGGTCCTGCGGGTCCACACGGCGGGCGACCAGCCCCTCGGATTCCAGCCGGGTCGCCAGGCCCGTGACATTGCCGTTGGTCACCATCATCCGCGCCGAGACCTCGCCCAGTGTCAGCCCGTCCGGCGCGCGGTCCAGCGCCGCCAGCAGATCGAAGCGCGGCAGGGTGGTGTTGAACTGTGTGCGCAGGCGGCGGCGGATCTCGGCTTCGATCGTGGTGGTCGTGGTCAGCAGGCGCAGCCACAGGCGAAGCTCGGCCTTCATCCCACCTCTCCGCCGGCGACGGGGAAGGCCACGCCATGCACGGCGCCGGCCGCCTCGCTGGCCAGGAAGGCGACGGCGGCCGCCACCTCCCCGGGCTGCACCAGCCGCCCCTGCGGGTTGGGGCGGGCGAGTTCGGCCCGGGCCTCAGCCTCCGTCCGGCCGGTGCGGGCCATGATGCGGGCGATGCTCTCGGCCAGGATCGGGGTTTCGGTGAAGCCGGGGCAGACGGCGTTCACGGTCACGCCCTTCGCCGCCACCTCCTGCGCCAGGGAGCGCACCAGCCCCAGCAGCGCGTGCTTCGAGGCTGTGTAGGCCGTGGTGTAGGCATAGCCCTTCAGCGCGGCGGTGGAGGCCACATGGATCACCCGCCCCCAGCCCTGGGCCAGCATGCGCGGCAGCACCGCCTGCGTCACCAGCGCCGCCCCCAGCACATTGGTCGTGAAGGCGCGCTGGAACATGGCGGCGTCGGTCTTCATAAAGGCCGCGCTTTCCGCGATGCCCGCCGCGTTCACCAGGATGTCGCAGCCCGGCAGGGCGGGGGGCGCCGCCACATCGCCCAGCAGCCACTCATCCGCCGCACCCGCCGCCACCGCTTCGGCCAGCGGGGCCTCGCGCCTTCCCATCACCACCACGCGGTGCCCGGCCGCCTTCAGCGCGTGGGCGCAGGCCAGGCCGATCCCCGTCCCGCCGCCCGTCACGAATACCGTCCGCTGCATCAACATACTTGAAGCCTAAAACAATTCTCGTCATGCTCACAAGCAGGCAATTCATCGGAGCATGGCCATGCGCATCGCGATCATCGGCGGCGGCCCGGCGGGCCTCTACTTCGCCATCCTGATGCAGCGGGACATGCCGCAGGCGCGCGTCACGGTGGTGGAGCGCAACCAGCCCGACGACACCTTCGGCTTCGGCGTGGTGTTCAGCGACCAGACGCTGGATGCCTTCAAGGCCGCCGACGAACCCAGCTACCGCGCCATCACCGAGAGCTTCGCCTACTGGGACGATATCGAGATCAACGCCCGCGGCGAGAGCCATCGCATCGGCGGCAACGGCTTCTGCGGCTGCTCACGCCGCACCCTGCTGCTGCTGCTCCAGGCCCGCTCGCGGGAGCTGGGGGTGGAGCTGGTCTTCGGCCGCGAGGCGACCCCCGAGGATTTCCCCGACGCCGACCTGGTCGTGGTGGCGGACGGAATCAACAGCCCCATCCGCACCCGCCACGCCGAGCATTTCCAGCCCCACATCGACTACCGCCCCAACCGCTTCGCCTGGATGGGCTCCACCCGGCCCTTCGACGCCTTCACCTTCTTCTTCCGCGAAACCCCGCACGGCATCTTCATCGCCCATTGCTATCAGTACGAACCCGGCGCCAGCACCTGGGTGCTGGAAACCGACCCCGAGACCTGGGCCCGCGCCGGGCTGGACCGGATGAGCGAGAGCGAAAGCGCCGCCTTCCTGGAGGGCGTCTTCGCCGAGGAGCTGCAAGGCCACCGCCTGCTGATCAACCGCAGCCATTGGCGGCAATTCCCCGCCCTGCGCTGCGGCCGCTGGGTGAAGGACAACATGGTGCTGCTGGGCGATGCCAAGGCCAGCGCGCATTTCTCCATCGGCAGCGGCACCAAGCTGGCCATGGAGGACGCGATCGCCCTGCACCAGGCCTTCATGGCCCACCCCGGCGTGGCCGACGCGCTGGATGCCTTCGAGAACGGCCGGCGCGAGGAAGTCGAGAAAATCCAGCACGCCGCCAATGTCTCGCTGGTGTGGTTCGAGCATGTGAAGCGCTTCTGGCACTTCCCGCCCACGCAATTCGCCTTCGGCGTGATGACGCGCAGCAAGGCCATCACCTGGGACAACCTGCTGCTGCGCGCCCCGGACTTCGTGGCGGAGATGCAGGCCCTGTTCGCCGAGCAATCCGGCGGCAAGCCCGGCACCGCGCCGATGTTCCAGCCACTGACCCTGCGCGGGATGACGGTGCCGAACCGCGTCGTCGTCTCACCCATGTGCATGTATTCGGCCGAGGACGGCGTGCCCGGCGACTTCCACCTGGTGCATTACGGCGCCCGCGCCCAGGGCGGCGCCGGGCTGGTCTTCACGGAGATGACCTGCCCCTCCCCCTCCGCGCGCATCACCCCGGGCTGCGCCGGGCTGTGGAATGACGAACAGCAGGCCGCCTGGACGCGCATCGTGGGCTTCGCCCATGCCAGCGGCGCGAAGATGGCCCTGCAACTCGGCCATGCCGGGCGCAAGGGCGCCACCAAGCTGATGTGGGACGGCATGGACCAGCCGCTGGAGGAGGGCGCCTGGCCCATCGTCTCGGCCAGCCCCCTGCCCTATTACCCGCACAGCCAGACCCCGCGCACCCTGACCCGCGCGGATATGGACGGCATCCGCGACGACTTCGTGGCCGCCGCCCGGCGCGGCATCGAAGCGGGCTTCGACCTGCTGGAGCTGCACTGCGCCCATGGCTATCTGCTGGCCAGCTTCCTCTCGCCCCTGACCAACCACCGCACCGACGAATATGGCGGCCCGGTCGAGAACCGCCTGCGCTTCCCGCTGGAGGTTTTTTCGGCGTTGCGCGCCGCCTGGCCCGCCGAGAAGCCCATGTCCGTGCGCCTGTCAGCCACCGACTGGGCCGATGGCGGCATCACCGACGCCGACACGCTGGCGATCGCCCGCGCCTTCGCCGCCGCCGGCTGCGACCTGATCGATGTCTCCACCGGCCAGACGGTCGCCGACGCCGCCCCACAATACGGCCGCATGTTCCAGCTGCCCTGGGCCGACATGATCCGCAACGAGGCCGGCATCGCCGTGATGTGCGTGGGCAGCATCACCAGCGCCGACCAGGTGAACACCATCCTGGCCGCGGGCCGGGCGGACCTGGTGGCGCTCGGCCGCCCGCACCTGGCCGAGCCCAGCTTCACCCTGAAAGCCGCCGCCACCTACAACGCACGCGACGTCAAAGGACCCAAGCAATACAAATGGGGCCGCGACGCCCTGTTCCGCACCGCCCAGCGCGAACGCGAGGACCTGATGGACCTGCGCCGGAAAGCCCGGCCCGCCAGCCATGCGCCGGTGAAATAGGGGGCGCCCGTGGGGAGGGCGCTGCCCTCCCCACACCCCTCCCGCCAGGAGCCGAAAGGCCCCTGGACCCCATCAGTTTAGGTTGGAAGTTTGCTGAGGGGGCACCGACAGGTCGTTTGGCCCGAAGGGAGCTCCGTGCCACCTCAGCAAACTTCCAATAAATTGGGTTCCAAGGGCCTTTCGGCCTTTGGCGGGGGGAGTTTGAGGGGGGCGGCGCCCCCCTCAAGGCCGCCCCTACTCCGCCGCCGCGCGGCTCGGGATCAGCGTTTCCGCCGCCTGGTCCAGCGAGCGTTGGAACCGGGCCAGCATATCGGCGATCTCAACGGCCGAGATGATCAGCGGCGGGGTGAAGGCGATGCGGTCGCCGATGGCGCGCACGATCAGCCCGTTCTTCTCGCAGGCGTTCTGCACCGCGATGCCAGCCTTAGCGGAGGCCGGGAAGGGTTCGCGGGTCGCCTTGTCGGCCACCAGCTCCACGCCGGCGATCAGCCCCACGCCGCGTGCGTCGCCCACCAGCGGGTGGGATTTCAGGGCTTCGAGGCCCGAGAGGAACAGGGGCGAGACCTCCCGCACATGGGAAAGGATGTCGCGTTCCTCGTAGATCGCCAGGGTTTCCAGCGCCACGGCGCAGGCCACCGGGTGCGCGCCATAGGTGAAGCCGTGGCCGAAGCTGCCATGGCGGCGGCTGCCTTCCAGCAGGCTTTCGTACAGCGCGTCGGAGATGAGGGTGGCCGAGATCGGCTGGTAGCTGGCCGAAAGCTGCTTGGCGCAGGTCAGGATATCGGGCTTCAGGCCATAGGTGTCGCAGCCCCACATGTTGCCGGTGCGGCCGAAGCCGCAGATCACCTCATCCGTCACGAACAGGATGTCGTGCTGCTTCAGGATGGGCTGGATCAGCTCGAAATAGCCCTCGGGCGGGGTGATGGCGCCACCGCCCCCCTGCACGGGCTCGGCGAAGAAGGCGGCGATGGTGTCGGCCCCTTCCTTCTCGATCAGGGCTTCCAGCTCGGCCGCCATGCGGGCGGAGAATGCGCGCTCGCTCTCACCGGGGTTGCTGAAGCGGTAGTAGTTGGGGTTGGAGACATGCAGGAAGCGGTCGCCATAGGGCAGGTCGAAATCCGCCTGCATATGCGGCTGGCCGGACAGCGAGGCGGTGGCGACGGTGTTGCCGTGATAGCCGCGGATACGGCCGATCAGCTTCTTCTTGGCGGGCTTGCCGCGCATGTTGTTGTGGTACCAGATCAGCTTGATCGCCGCGTCATTCGCCTCGGAGCCCGAGCACTGGAACAGCGCGTGGTTCAGCCCCTCGGGCGCCAGCGCCGTCAGCTTCTCGGCCAGCAGGGCCGCCGGGCCATGCGCCTTGCCGAAGAAGGTGTGGTAATAGGGCAGCTCGAGCATCTGCTTGTAGGCGGCCTCGGCCAGGCGCTTCTCGGAGAAACCGAGCGAGGCGCACCACAGCCCGGCCATGGCCTCAATATAGTCACGGCCCTCGGTGTCCCACACGCGCACGCCATCGCCGCGCGCGATCAGCATGCCGCCCTTCGCGGCATGGCCCACGATGTCGGCCTGCTGGTGGATCAGATGCTGGTCGGCTTCATGCAGATGGTTGGCGGTCATGCGCGGTCTCCTGTCTCGGCTGCGGCAGGGTGAACCCGGCGGGGCCGCGCGCGCAAGTCAGGTTAAGGCGGTGCCATCCGCCTTCAGCACTTCCCCGGCCAGATACAGGCTGCCGCAGATCAGCACCCGGCCCGGCACGTCGCGCGGCACCAGGGCCAGGGCCTCAGCCACCGTGCCGCCCGGCCGGGCCTGGCCCTGGCTGGCGGCGACGATCTCAGCGATATCCATCGCCAGGTGCTGGCCGGGCTCACGCACCGCCAGCAGGCTGGTGGCGAAGGGCAGCAGCGGGCGCAGGAAATCGGCGGCGCCCTTGCCCTGCTTCATGCCCACCAGGATGTGCAACGGCTGGTCCGCCCAGGCGGGCAGGAACTGCGCCAGCGCCTCTCCGGCGCCGGCGTTGTGGCCGCCATCCAGCCACAGCGCATGGGGCGCCGCATCGGCGGCCAGCGCGCCGTGCAATCGCTGCAGCCGCGCGGGCCAGCGGGCGGCGGCCACGCCGGACTGGATCGCGGCATCGGTCAGCCAATCCGGCCCCCAGGCGCGCAGGGCGGCGATGGCGATGCCCGCATTGTCGAACTGGTGCACGCCCGGCAGGCCGAGCGGCGGCAGGGGAATGCTGGCCCCGCCCGCGGGGGTGAAGCCGCGCGCGTCCATCTCCCACGCCTCATGCCGGGCCAGCAGGGGGGCGCCGCGCTCGGCGGCCACCTGGCGCAGCACCGCCAGGGCCTCGGGCTTCTGCTCGCCGGTCGCGCAGGGCACGCCCGGCTTGATGATGCCCGCCTTCTCGAAGGCGATGGCCCCCAGCGTGTCCCCCAGGAAATCCATGTGGTCCATGGAGATGGAGGCGATGGCGCAGGCCGCCGGGCGCTCGATCACATTGGTCGCGTCGAAGCGGCCGCCCAGCCCCACCTCCAGCACCACCACATCGGCCGGGTTGCGGGAGAACAGCAAGAAGCCGGTGGCCGCGATCACCTCGAAGACGGAGATCGGCGCGCCGGCATTCACCCGCTCCACCTCCTCCAGCGCATCGGCCAGCGCGTCCTCGCTGACCAGCTCGCCGCCCAGGCGCAGGCGCTCATGGAAGCGCACCAGATGCGGGCTGGTGAAGACATGGGCGCGGCGGCCCGCGGCCTCCGTGATCGCGCGCAGGAAGGCGCAGGTGCTGCCCTTCCCGTTCGTGCCGGCCACATGGATCACGGGCGGCATGCGCCGCTCCGGGTGGCCCATGCGCTCCAGCAGCGCCTCCAGCCGGCCGAGGCTGAGGTCGATCAGCTTCGGATGCAGCCGGTGCAGCCGCTCGATGACTGGGGCGGAACGGCCGCCCAGCCCCTTCGCTTCGTTCATGTCAGGCGGCGCTGGATTCCGAAGCGGCCGAAGGCGCGGCCAAGGCGGGGAAGACCGGCACTTCCGGCACCCGCAGCAGGGAAATCACCTGCGCCAGCGTGGCCTTCATGTCGCCGCGCTTCACCACCATGTCCAGGATGCCGTGCGCCAGCAGGTATTCGGCGCGCTGGAAGCCTTCGGGCAGCTTCTCGCGCACCGTCTGCTCGATCACGCGCGCGCCGGCAAAGCCGATCATGGCGCCCGGTTCGGCGATATGAATGTCGCCCAGCATGGCGAAGCTGGCGGTGACACCCCCGGTGGTCGGGTCGCACATCACCACGATGAAGGGCAGCCCGGCTTCCTTCACCATCTGGGTGGCGATGACCGTGCGCGGCATCTGCATCAGGCTGACGGCGCCTTCCTGCATGCGCGCGCCGCCCGAGGCGGTGAAGACGATCAGGGGCGCGTCCTGCAGCACCGCCAGGCGGGCGGCGGCGACCAGCGCCTCACCCACGCCGGCCCCCATGGAGCCGCCGAGGAAGAAGAACTCGAAGGCCGCGACCACGGCCGGCTGGCCGTCGATCGTGCCATGGCCCACCACCACCGCGTCATCCAGGCCGGATTTGGACTGGGCATCGCGCAGGCGGTCGGAATAGCGGCGCTGGTCGCGGAACTTCAGCGGGTCGGCCGGGACCTTGGGCAGCTCGATCTTCTGCCAGCCCTCATCCAGCGTGCATTCCAGCCGCTGGCGGGCGCCCATGCGCTCATGATGGCCGCAATGCGGGCACACCCGCAGGTTCCGCTCCAGATCGCGGTGGAACACCATCTGCTCGCAGTTGGAGCATTTGTGCCACAGATTCTCCGGCACCTCGCGCGTGGCGCCGAACAACGTCTTGATCTTGGGCAGCGCCCACTCGCTGATCCAGTTCATACACCTGATCCGTACTCTAACCGGCGCTTCCTATACGCCGGTTGGGCGCGGAGGGGAAACGATGCGGCGCCGCCGCCCCCGCACCCCCGCCATGGGCGCCGCCCCCGCACCCCGCCAAAGGCCGAAAGACCATTGGAAACCATCAGTTTTCCGGCCCCATCACTTTAGGCTTCGGCGCGCAACAAAGCCGGTTGGCACAAGGGCATGGACGGCGGAATGCGGCCGCGCATACTGGGGCAAAACAGGGAGAACCCACATGCGCATCGGCATCATCGGGTTGGGCCGCATGGGGGGCAACATCGCCCGCCGCCTGCGGCAGGCCGGCCACCACCCCGTCGCCTTCGACCAGGCGGCCGAGGCCCGCGCGGCGCTGGCGGCCGAGGGGGTGGAAGTGGCCGAAAGCCTCGCCGCCCTGCTGGCCGCCCTGCCCTGGCCCCGCGCCCTGTGGCTGATGCTGCCGGCGGGCGAGGTGACGGAAACCACGCTGAAGATCCTGCTGCCCACTCTCTCGGCCGGGGATACGGTGGTCGAGGGCGGCAATTCCTTCTGGAAGGACAGCGCCCGCCGCGCCGCCGCCTGCGCCGCGCGCGGTGTGGACTACCTGGATGTCGGCACCTCAGGCGGGGTGTGGGGGCTGACGCGCGGCTATTGCCTGATGATCGGCGGCGAGGCCCGGGCGGTGGAACGCCTGACCCCCATCTTCGAGGCCCTGGCCCCCGGCGAGGCCGCCGCCGCCCCCACCCCTGGCCGCGCCCCGGGCGGCACGGCCCAGCGCGGCTGGCTGCATTGCGGCCCCTCCGGCGCCGGGCATTTCACCAAGATGGTCCATAACGGCATCGAGTACGGGATGATGCAGGCCATGGCCGAGGGGCTGGACCTGCTGCACGAAGGCCCCCTGCCCATCCCAGTGGCGGAGGTGACGGAGGTCTGGCGGCGCGGCAGCGTCGTCGCCTCCTGGCTGCTGGACCTGACGGCGCAGGCCCTGGCGGCGGACCCGGCGCTGGATGGCTATTCCGGCCATGTGGCCGACAGCGGCGAAGGCCGCTGGACCGTGGACACGGCGGTGGAGAACGCGGTGCCCACGCCAGTGCTGGCCGCCGCCCTGTTCGCCCGCTTCCGCAGCCGGCGGGAGGCGAGCTTCGCCGACAAGGCGCTGAGCGCGATGCGCAAGGGCTTCGGGGGGCATCTGGAACCGAAGTAGCGCGGCCCCTCAGGCCACCCCCGACACTTCCCTGACCGCGAGCCCCGCCGCCACCTTGCGGATATCCTCCGCCGCCCCGCAGCCGGGGTGGCGGGACAGCAGCGGCTGCTGGTGCCGGATCGCGTCGGGCATCTTCGCATCCCGGCGCACATGCCCGGCCTGCTCCACGCCCCGGCCCAGGAAGTTCCGCGCGGCGCCGTCCAGCACCTGCCACACGCGCAGCGCGGCCGCACCCTGGGCCATGTTCGCCACCACCCGGGCATCGGCGCCCGGGGCGTCGCGCCACAGCAGCTTCAGCACGGCATAGGCGTCGGTCAGGCTGGTGGGTTCCTCGGTGGCGATCAGCAGGGTGGTGTCGGCCATCGCCACCAGGCGGCGCTGGGCGCGCTGCACCCCGGCGCCCAGGTCCAGCAGCACATGGGAATGGTGCCGGGCCGCCTCACGCAGCAGGGCCTCCACCGCGCCCTCATGCAGGCCGGCCAGCGTGCCGCTGCCGGAACGGCCGGGCAGCACCGAAAACCCGGCCGGATGGCGGTGCACGGCCTGGTCCAGCGGCACCCGGCCCGCCAGCACCTGGCCCAGATCGGGGCCGGGCGGCAGGCCCAGCTGCACATCCACATTGGCCAGGCCGAAATCGGCATCCACCAGCAGCACCCCATGGCCCTGTTCGGCCAGCGCCTGGGACAGCCCGATCGCCAGCGCCGTCTTGCCGACGCCGCCCTTGCCGGACGCCACGGCGATGATCCGCCCGCCGCCGTTCCCCTGCACGTTCATGCCATTCTCCCTTGCAGGCGCGCGGCCACCCATTCTGGGGTGACGCGCACCAGATCGCTCGCCGGGTCGGGGCCGATGCCCGCCTCGGTCAATGTCAGTCCGGCGCGGGCGGCGGCCAGCACGCTGCCGCCGCGCCGCGCCACATCCATGCGGGTGGGCAGCAGGTGCCGCACCCCCATGGCGGCGAAGGCGCGGGCCTCCTCGCCCGCTTCCTCGGGGCACAGCCCGCCGGGCTGCACCAGCACCGCGTGGCCCAGCCCATGCACCAGCCCCAGCAGGGCCCGCGCCCGGGCATCGTCGAAGGGGTTGCAGCCGGCGGTATCCACCAGCACCGGCTGGCCGGGGGTGGCCTTGGCCAGCGCCTTGGCCAGCGCGGCCCGGCTGCCGGCCACGGCCAGGCCCAGCCCCAGCGCCCGCATGCAGGCGCCCAGCTGCTCCACGGCCCCCGCGCGTTCGCCATCGGTCGTGATCACCAGCGGCTGGCGCCCGGCCAGCACATGGCGCGTCGCCAGCTTCACGCAGGTCAATGTCTTGCCCGCGCCGGGGGTGCCGACCAGGATCAGCGCCGCATCTTCCGGCAAGGGGCCCAGCAGGATGTCGGGCGCGGGCGGTTCAGCCTCCGCTTCCGGCTCCAGCAGCCAGGGCTCGTCCTCCTCCTCGGCGGGCGGGATGGCGGCGGTGATCTCCACCCCCTGGCGGCTGCTGCGCGTGTCCAGCAGCACCGCGTCCTCGCCCAGTTCACGGCGCAATTCCGCCAGCGCCAGCGCCATGGTCGGCGCGCGAAAAACCGAAAGCCGCACTCAGATGCTCCCCAGGGCACGGATGCGCACGCGCGGATGGATCTCCGCCTGCGAGAGCACCGCGGTTGCGGGACGGAAGCGTTCGACGATGGCCCGGATATGCGGGCGCAGCGCGGCGGAGGTGACGATCGCCACCGTCTCCCCCTGCGCCTCGGCATTGTCCAGGCTCTCCCGCAGGCGGGCCAGGAATTCGGACAGCTTCGCGGGTTCCATGGCCAGCTGCCGGTCCTCCGGCGGGCCGACCAGGGCCTCGGTGAAGGCCACCTCCCAGTCGGGCGAGAGGGTGACGATGGGCACATGGCCCATGGGCCCGCGCGCGGCCTCGCTGATCTGGCGCGCCAGCTTGGCGCGCACCACGGCCACCATGCCGTGCAGGCTGCGCATATTGGCCGCCAGCGCCTCCTGCATGCCCTCCAGGATGGTGGGCAGGTCGCGCACGGAGACACGCTCCGCCAGCAGGGATTGCAGCACCCGCTGCACGGTGGAGACGCTGAGCTGCGCGGGAATGAGGTCCGAGACCAGCTTCTGCTGCTCCTTCGGCAGCTCATCCAGCAGCTTCTGGGTTTCGCTGAAGGAGAGCAGCTCGGGCATGTTCTCGCGCACGATCTCGGTCAGATGGGTGGCGAGCACGCCCGGGCAGTCCACCACCGTGACTCCGCGCGCCAGCGCCTCCTCGCGCTGCTTCTCCTCGATCCAGAGGGCGGGCAGGCCAAAGGTGGGTTCGCTGGTGCGGTCGCCCGCCAGGTCCGGCACGCCGCCATTGGGGTCGATCGCCAGCAGCAGCGGCGGGCGCAGCTGGCCGCGCCCGGCCTCGATCTCCTTCACGCGCAGGATGTAGGTGTCGGGCGGCAGCTCCAGATTGTCCTGGATGCGGATGGAGGGCAGGACGAAGCCCATCTCCTGCGCGATGGAGCGGCGCAGGCCGCGGATCTGCTCGGTCAGGCGCGGCGCGTCGCCAGCGGCCAATGACAGCAGGCCATAGCCGAGTTCGAGCCGCAGCAAGTCCATCCGCAGCACCTGGCCGATGGGCTGTTCGGCATCCGCCGCCGGGGCCGCGTGGGCCACCGTGTCCTCCTTCGGCGCGGTCTGTTCCTTGCGCTTGTACCAGGCCGCCGCCCCCGTGCCGCCCGCCAGCACCATGAAGGGCAGGATGGGCATGCCCGGCAGCACGCCCATCAGCGCCGAGGCGCCGGAGGCCACCGCCAGCGGCTTCCAGCCCGAGAGCTGCTGGGCCATCTGCACGTCGGCGCGTTCCTCGCCGCCTGCCTTGGTGACGACGATGGCCGCCGCCACCGAGACCAGCAGCGCCGGGATCTGCCCCACCAGCCCGTCGCCCACGGTCAGGATGGAATAGGTCATGACGGCGTCGCCCGCCGACATGCCATGGCGCAGCGTGCCGATGGCGAAGCCGCCCAGCAGGTTGATGAAGGTGGAGACCAGGCCCGCCGTCGCATCGCCCTTCACGAATTTGGAGGCACCATCCATCGCGCCATGGAAGGCGCTTTCCTCCTCCAGCTCCTTGCGGCGCTGGCGGGCTTGTTTCTCGTCGATGTTGCCGGCGTTCAGGTCGGCGTCGATCGCCATCTGCTTGCCGGGCAACCCGTCCAGGTGGAAGCGCGCCGCCACCTCGGCCACGCGGCCGGCACCCTTGGAGACGACGACATGGTTCACCATCAGCAGGATGGCGAAGACGATCATGCCCACCACGATGTCGCCGCCCATCAGATAGCGGCCGAAGGTGGCGATGATGGCGCCCGCCGCATCCACGCCCTGCTGCCCGTCGGCCAG
Organism: Rhodovarius lipocyclicus; assembly: GCF_009900765.1. Classification (GTDB taxonomy): domain Bacteria; phylum Pseudomonadota; class Alphaproteobacteria; order Acetobacterales; family Acetobacteraceae; genus Rhodovarius; species Rhodovarius lipocyclicus. The sequence goes on along the minus strand of NZ_JAAABL010000030.1, from coordinate 11,955 downwards.
GATGGCGCGGGTGGTGGCCACGTTCAGGCCCAGCCGGAACAGGGTGGTGATCAGCAATATCTGCGGGAAGGAGGCGAATTCCAGCGGCTTGATCAGCAGCAGCGCCACCATCAGCACCAGCACGGAGATGGTGGTGTTCAGCGCCTGCGCCGCATCCAGCAGCGCGGAGGGCAGCGGCACCACCAGGATGCCAAGCACCAGTATGACGCCCGCGATCAGCGCGGCATCCGACCCGATGCGGATATTGGCGAGCCAGGGCGGCAGGGCGAGGGCCTTCATCCTGGCAGCATTTCACCGGGGGCCAGCTGGCTGGGGGCCGGGGGCACCGGCACGCCCTGGCCGCGATACTCATGCAGCTTGTTGCGCAGGGTGCGGATGGAGATGCCCAGGATCTCCGCCGCGCGGGTGCGGTTGCCCAGGCACCGCGAGAGCGTCTCCAGGATCAGGTCGCGCTCCACCTCGTTCATCCGCTTGCCCACCAGGGCGGAGATGGGGTTGCCCTTGGGCGCGACCACGGGCGCCGCGCTGGCCGGCAGCAGCACCGGGGTGGGGATGGCCAGCGGCGCGGCCGCCGCCGCCATGGCGGTGATCTCGATGGCCTCGGCACCCAGCTCATGCCCCTCGGCCAGCAGCACGGCGCGGTGGATGGTGTTTTCCAGTTCCCGCACATTGCCCGGCCAGGCATGGGCCAGCAGCAGCGACCGCGCGGCGGGCGACAGGGCGCGCACCGGCAGCCCGTTCACCTGGGCATAGCGGCGGGCGAAATGGTCCGCCAAGGGCAGGATATCGGCCAGGCGTTCCCGCAGCGGCGGGATGCGCAAATTCACCACGTTCAGGCGGAAATACAGATCCTCCCGGAAGCGGCCGGCGCGCACCTCGGCGGCCAGGTCGCGGTGGGTGGCGGCCAGGATGCGCACATCCACCTTCACCGGGGCGGAACCGCCGAGGCGGTCGATCTCGCGCTCCTGAAGCGCGCGCAGCAGCTTGGCCTGCAGGTGGGGCTGCATCTCCCCGATCTCGTCCAGAAGAAGGGTTCCACCGTCCGCCTGCTCGAACTTGCCCTTGCGGCTGGCGACCGCCCCGCTGAAGGCACCCTTCTCATGGCCGAACAGCTCGCTTTCCAGCAGGGATTCCGGCAGGGCCGCGACGTTCAGCGCCACGAAGGCGCCATGGGCGCGGCGCGAGGCCGCGTGGATATGCCGCGCCATCACCTCCTTGCCGGTGCCGCTCTCGCCGGTGATGAGCACGGAGGCCTCGGCCCGCGCCACCTGGGTCGCACGGTCCAGCAGGGCCAGCATGGCCGGGTCCTGCACCACCGGCGCCTCGGCCTCGCCGGTCACGGCGGCCAGCATGGCGGCGATCAGTTCCGCATCGGGCGGCAGGGGCAGGAAATCCTTGGCGCCGGCGCGGATGGCGCGCAGCGCGGCATCGGCATCGCGCGTGCGGCCGCAGGCGATGACGGGGGTGGCGATGCGCTCCTCCGCCATGGTCTGCACCAGCCAGGCGACGTCATAGGTGATGTCGCAGAAAACGAGGTCCGCCCCCTGGCCGCGCAGGATATCGAGGCCGCGCGTCGCCCCCTCCGCCACCAGCAGCTTGGCGCCGCGCGCCTGGGCCAGCTTGGCCGCCTGGCCGAGCTCGCCGCCCAGCCCCCCGATGATCAGCAGGCGCGCCATCTCAGCTGCCCGCCCGGTCGGACTTGATGATTTCCGTCATGGTCACGCCCAGCCGGTTGTCCTCGACCATCACCACCTCGCCGCGCGCGACCAGGCGGTTGTTGACGTAGATGTCCACCGCCTCACCCAATTTGCGGTCCAACTCGACCACCGCGCCGCGCCCCAGCTTCAGCAGCTGCGACACCTGCATGGTGGCGCGCCCCAGCACGGCGCTGACCTGGACGGGGATGTCGTAGACCGCCTCCAGGTCGCGCGGGGCCGTGGCCGCGCGCGGCTGCGCGATCTCGGTGACGGGGGCGGGCTGGAATTCCTTCGGTGTGTCGCTCAACCCACCATCTCCTCATCGGGGCCATTGGCCATGTTGATCTGGCCCTGGGCCGCCAGTTCCTTGGCGGTGGTCACGATGCCCACCTGGGCTTCGTCCACCTCCTTCAGCCGCACGGGGCCCATGCCCGCGATATCGTCGCGCAGCAGCTTGGCGGCGCGTTCGGTCATGTTGCCCAGGAACAGGTTGCGCAGCTCCTCGCTCGCGCCCTTGAGCGCGAGGGCCAGGCGATCCTTCTCCACCCCGCGCAGCAGGGTCTGCAGGCTGGCGGAATCCAGCCGCTTCAGATCGTCGAAGGTGAACATCAGGCCGCGGATGCGTTCCGCGCTCTCGCGGTTGCGTTCCTCCAGCGCGGACATGATCCGGCTTTCGGAGGTGCGGTCGAGGTTGTTGAAGATCTCGGCCATGACCTCATGGCTGTCGCGGCGGCTGCTGCGGGCCAGGTTGGACATGAACTCGGCCTTCAGCGTGCGCTCCACGCCCTCCAGCGCATCCTTCTGCACGTTCTCCATCCGCAGCATGCGCATCACCACCTCCATGGCGAAGCCCTCGGGCAGCAGGGAGATGACGCGCGCGGCGTGCTCGGGCCGGATCTTGGACATCACGACGGCGACGGTCTGCGGGTATTCGTTCTTCAGGTAGTTCGCCAGCACCGCCTCGTTCACGTTGCCCAGCTTGTCCCACATGGTGCGGCCGGCGGGGCCGCGGATCTCCTCCATGATCTGCTGCACGCGGTCGCGCGGCAGGGTCTTCAGCAGCATGCGCTCCGTCGTCTCGAAGGAGCCGATGAGGTGGCCGGTGGAACCCAGCGCGCCCGCGAATTCCTCCAGCAGCGTCTCCACCATGTCGGCCGACAGGGTGCCGAGGTTGGACATGGCCACCGACAGGTCGCGCACCTCATCCTCATGCATGCGGCCGATCAGCACCGCCGCGTCCTCCTCGCCCAGGGCCAGCATCAGGGCGGCGGCTTTCTGCTGGCTGGTCAGGGTGCGGGTCATGCGTCGTCTCCAGGGGTCAGCCAGCGGCGCAGCACGGCCAGGGCTTCATCGGGCTGCTGGCGCACCAACTCGCTCAGGCGGTTCATGGAGGAGGCGCGCATGCGCCCCTCGATATTGGCGACACTGACCATCTCGTCCTCTCCCATCGGCGTGCCGTCGGGGTGGGTGGCGCCCGGCAGGGCAGGCATGGGCTTGCCGTCGGGGCCGATCGCGGCGGGGCTGCCATCGGCGGCCAGCGCCGCGCCCGCGGCGCCCGCCAGCGCCGCCGCCGGCGCCAGGGAAATGGCCAGGCGCCGGGCCACCGGCCGGCCGATCAGCAGGATGGCCAGCAGCCCCACCACGGCCAGCACCGCTGTCTCGATCAGCCGCGCGATGGTGGCCTGCGGCAGGTCGAGGCCCAGCGGCCCGCGCGGGGCCTCCAGCGGCGCCAGCTCGGCGAAGGGCATGGAGACGACCTCCACCCGGTCGCCGCGCTGCTCGTTGAAGCCCACGGCGCTGCGCACCAGCGCGGTCAGGCGCTGCAATTCCTCGGCCGTGCGCTCCCGCATCCGGGTCGCGCCGTCCACCACCTCCGGCACGCCGTCCACCAGCACCGCGACCGAGATGCGGCGCACATTGGGGTGCTCGCGCAGGGTGTTGCGGGTGGTGCGGCCGATCTCGAAATTGGTGGTTTCCTCCTGCCGGGATTCCTGGGTGCCGGCACCGCCGCCGCTGTCCCCGCCCGGCAGGTTGTTCTGCACCGAGACGTTGCTGGGCTCGCTGCTGCGGTTGCTCTCCTGCACGGATTGGGTGGAGCGGGGCACCGAATTCTCGGGGTCGAAGCGTTCCTCCCGCGTCTCGATGCGGTCGAAATCCATGTCGATGCTGGCCTCGGCGCGCACCCGGCCCGGGCCCAGCGTGCGTTCCAGCATTTCCTCGATGGAGCGGGACAGGCGCAGTTCCTGCGCGCGGCGCATATCCTCCTGTGAGGCGGCGCCCGAGCCCACCGTCTGGCCGCCGCGCGCCAGCAATTCGCCCCGGCTGTCGATGATGGAGACATTCCGCGGCGCGAGCCCCGGCACCGCCATCGCCACCAGGTGCAGCACGGCCTGCACTCCCTCGCGGTCCAGCCGCTGGCTGCCCTGCATGGTCAGCACGACGGAGGCCTGGGCCTCCCCCCGCTCGCGGGAGAACGCCTCGCGGCGCGGCAGCACCAGGTGCACCCGCGCGCCCCGCACCCCCGCCAGGTTGCGGATGGTGCGCGACAGCTCGCCCTCCAGCGCGCGGACGCGGTTCATGTCCTGCTGGAAGGGGGTGGTGGTCAGGCTCTCGGAGCGGTCGAACAGCTCATAGCCGACGGAGCCCCCGGCGGGCAGGCCGTCGCGCGCCAGCGTCAGGCGCAGGCGGGCCACATCGGCGGCCGGCACCATGATCTGGCTGCCGCCGTTCAGCACCTGATAGGGCACGCGCTGGCGGTCCAGCGCGGCGATCACGGCCCCGCCGTCCCGCGCGTCCAGCTCCGCGTAAAGCAGGCCCATGGGCGGGGTGGAGGCGCGCATGGTCAGGAAGCCGATGCCCGCCAGCAGCACCACCGCCACACCGGCGATGGCCGCCAGCCGCAACCGGCCGAGCGCCAGCAGATTGTCCAGGATCTGCTTCATGCGGGAATCCCGGCCCCGGAAACGGGGGCGGGGACACGGTGCCCGTATCGGGGCTGCCCATATTGGGCTTGTCTCTCGCGGGGGAACGCCATGGCGGCAGAATGTGCCGGGTCCGGTTTCCCGCCCGTTAAGCCGGCCGGCAGGGCGGCAAAATTTTCCGCCCAGAATTTTCCACCATGAACATCGCGGTTCAACTGCGCGCGCGGGTGCTCTACGCTGCCGCCATGGAAACGTTCAAAACACAGGCGGACCCCCTGAAGGGGGCCGCGCGCCCATTCCCGCCGGCCCTCGGACAGGGGGGCTGAGCATGGAATTCGCCGACGGCAAGATCCTGGCCTCCATCGAGGCCGGGGTGGGCACCATCACCTTCAACCAGCCCGAAAAGCGCAACGCCATGTCCATCGCCATGTGGGATGGCATGGCGGCGGCGCTCGATGCCTTCGAGGCCGATCGCTCCGTGCGCTGCGTGGTGCTGAAGGGCGCGGGCGGCAAGGCCTTCGTCTCGGGCGCCGACATCTCGCAATTCGAGAAGAACCGCTCGGACGCCGACGCCCAGAAGGAATACGGCCGGCGCACCCTGCATGGCCGCACCCGGCTGGCGGAATTCCCCAAACCCGTGATCGCGTCGATCCAGGGCTTCTGCATGGGCGGCGGCCTCGGCATCGCCATGAGCTGCGACATCCGCATCGCGGGCACGGGGAGCGAGTTCGGCATCCCCGCCGCGCGGCTGGGCATCGCCTATGGCTTCGACATGGTGCGGAACCTGGTCAGCCTGGTGGGGCCCGCCCATGCCCATATGATCCTGATGACGGGCGGGCGCTTCGGCGCCGAGGAAGCCCAGCGCATGGGCCTGATCAACCGGCTGGTCCCGGCCGAGGGCCTGGAGGCCGAGGTCGGCCGCATCACCGCACAGCTGACGGAAAACGCCCCGCTCTCACTGGTGGCCAACAAGCGCACGGTGCGCGCCGTGCTGGCCGACCCGGCCGGGCGCGACATGGCCGCGATCGAGGCGGCGATGAGCGCCTGTTTCGACAGCCAGGACTACGCCGAGGGCCGCAAGGCCTTCATGGCCAAGCGCAAGCCGGAATTCCGGGGGGAATGAGCATGCTGAAACGCCGCGCCCTGTTCGCCGCGCCGGCCCTGCTGGCCGCACCCGCCCTGGCGCAATCCTGGCCCTCGCGGCCCGTGACCATGCTGGTGCCCTTCGTGGCCGGCGGCCCGTCGGACCTGGTGGCGCGCGCCATCACCATCAAGCTGACCGAGCGCATCGGCCAGCCGGTGGTGGCCGAGAACCGCCCCGGCGCCAACGGCGCGGTGGCCGCGCAGTTCCTGGCCCGCCAGGCGCCCGATGGCCACACGCTGATGGTGGGCAGCATCGGCACCTATGCCATCAACGCCGCCATCCGGCCCACCGGCCTCGGCTACGACCCCGTGCGGGACCTGACGCCGATCACCCTGGCGGTCACCACCCCCAACGTGCTGGTGGTGAACCCGCAGCGCGTGGCCGCGAACACGCTGGGCGAATTCACCGAATGGCTGAAGCGCAACGGCGGCACGGCCAGCTACTCCACCTCCGGCGTCGGCAGTTCGGACCAGCTGACGACGGAGCTGTTCAAGCAGCGCACGGGCACGGAGGCCACGCACATCCCCTATCAGGGCGGGGCGGCGGCGGCGACGGCGCTGCTGGCGGGGGATGTGCAGCTGTCCTTCCAGAATCTCGGCACGGTGGCCGCGCATATCCAGGGCGGGCGGCTGAAGGCGCTGGCCGTGACGGGGCGCGAGCGCCACCGCGTGCTGCCCGACGTGCCGACCGCCATCGAGGCGGGGCTGAGCGATTTCGTCGTCACCTCCTGGCAGGCGGTCATGGCGCCGGGGAACATGCCCGCTTCCCTGCGGGACAAGGTGTCGGAGGAAGTGCGCGCCAGCCTGGATGCCGCCGATACCCGCCAGCGGCTCGGCGCCATCGGGCTGGACGTGGCGGCGACCAGCGCCGAGGACTACGCGGCCTTCCAGCGCGCGGAGCTGGAGCGCTGGCGGGAGGTGGTGCGGGTGGCCGGCATCCGGGCCGAATAGGCTGCTGGCTGGCCCATCCGGGCGGATTGTGCGATGAACGCCGCAGCGCAACCGGGGCGTCCGCGCCCCGATTCCAGTGATGACCGGAGCCGCCTGCCCATCATGTTGTTTTCGTACGATCCGGCCGCTTCGCTCGGCACCCAGAAGCAGGGCCGTGCGCAATGAGTGTGGCTCCGGCATTGCGTAAGGTGCGCGCCAAGGCGCCATTGCGCCTGGGCCTGGCCGGAGGCGGAACCGACCTCTCACCCTTCTGTGATGAATTCGGCGGCAATGTGCTGAACGTCACCATCAGCGTCTTCGCCCATTGTTCCATCGAGGAGCGGACGGACGGGCTGGTGGGCTTTCACGCGCTGGACATCGAGGAAGCCGAGGAACTGCCGGTGGATGCGGGCTATCCGCTCAACGGGCTGGTGCTGCACCGGGGCGTGTACAACCGCATCGTGCGGCAGTTCAACGGCGACCAGCCCCTGCCGATCAACGTCTTCACCTCGGTCGAGGCCCCGCCCGGCTCGGGCCTCGGCTCATCCTCCGCGCTGGTGGTGGCGATGGTGAAGGCCTATGCTGAATACCTTTCCCTGCCGCTAGGCGACTATGACGTGGCGCGGCTGGCCTTCGAGATCGAGCGCGTGGACCTGGCCATGGCCGGCGGCCGGCAGGACCAGTACGCGGCGGCCTTCGGCGGCTGCAATTTCATCGAGTTCCTGCCCGGCGACCGGGTGATCGTGAACCCCCTGCGCGTGCATGAGGCCCATTGGCTGGAGATGGAGGCCTCGCTGCTGGTCTGCCACACCGGCCGATCGCGCGTGTCCTCCGAAATCATCGAGAACCAGACCTCGGCGATGCGGCGCAACGACGGCAGCTCCGTCACGGCCATGGAGCAGATCAAGAGCGACGCCATCGAGATGAAGCTGAAGCTGCTGCGTGGCGATGTGCGCGGGGTGGCGGATGTGCTCGGGCGCTCCTGGGATGCGAAGAAGCGCACGGCGCGCAGCGTCTCCAACGACCGGATTGATGGGATCTACCAGATGGCGATCGATCATGGGGCCTGGGCGGGCAAGATCTCCGGCGCGGGCGGCGGCGGCTTCATGATGCTGATGGTGCCGCCGGAGCGCAAACCGGCCCTGGCGAGGCAGCTGTGCGCCGCGGATCTGCGGGTGCTGCCCTTCCAGTTCACGCTGCGCGGCGCTGAATCCTGGACGGTGCAGGCGTGATGGTCCGGCAATGCGTCATTCTGGTCGGCGGCCTCGGCACCCGGCTGGGTGAGCTGACGAAATCCGTCCCCAAGCCCATGCTGCCGGTCAACGGCCGCCCCTTCGTCGAGATCCTGATCGAGGAAGCGGCGCGTTTCGGTTTCGACCGCATCGTGCTGCTGGCCGGCTATCTGGGCGGGCAGGTGGTGGAACATTGCGCGGGCCATCGCCGCATCGCGGGCCGCGAGATCGATGTGCGCGTCATCCTGGAACCCGAGCCCGCGGGCACCGGCGGCGCGCTCACCTTCCTGCGTGACGTCGCGGAGGAGGAATTCCTGCTGATGAACGGGGATTCCTGGTTCGACCTGGACCTGCGGGAATTCGCCACGGTGGAGCCCGGCACCGCCCCCTTCCTGCTGCGCATGGCGCTGCGGCCGGTGGCCGATGCCTCGCGCTTCGGCACCGTGGCGCTGGAGGACGGGCGCGTGCGCGCCTTCCTGCCGCGCGGCACCGCCGCGGGCGGGGTGATGAATGCCGGCATCTATCTGGTGCGCCGCGCCCTGCTGGACCGCATCACGGTGAAGCCGTGCTCGCTGGAAGGCGACATCTTCCCGGTGCTGGCCGATGAGGGCCTGATCGAGGGCCGCGAGCGCGACGCCTTTCTGATCGACATCGGCGTGCCCGCCGATTACGCCGCCGCACCCGAACTGCTGGCCCGCCACCGCACCCGCCCGGCCGTGTTCTTCGACCGCGACGGCGTGCTGAACCATGACGAAGGCTACACCCACAGGCCCGACGACCTGGTCTGGCTGCCCGGCGCGCGGGAGACGATCCGCCAGGTGAACCGCATGGGCTGGTATGCCTTCGTGGTGACCAACCAGGGCGGCATCGCGCGCGGCCTGTACGGCATCAAGGATGCCGAGGCCTTCCATGCCCGCATGAGCGAGGACCTGGCCGCGATGGGGGCGCATATCGATGAATTCCGCCTCAGCCCCTATCACCCCGAGGGGGTGGTGCCGGAATTCGCCCGCATGTCCGACTGCCGCAAGCCCAACCCGGGCATGCTGCTGGACCTGGCCGCCGCCTGGCCGGTGGACATGGCCCGCAGCCTGATGTTCGGCGATGTGCAGACCGACATGCAGGCCGCTGCCGCCGCCGGGGTGCGCGGCGTTCTGCACCCTGACGGCAATCTGCTGGAGCGGCTGGAAGGCGCCCTGAAGGGGTAGCCTACCCTCCCCAACCCGCCTGAACGGGCCTAGCCTCCGGTCTTCACCGATGGGGCAGGCGATATGACGCTGGCGATGAGTTGGGACGAATGGACCGCCACGGATGCGGTCGGGCTGGGCGAACTGGTGCGCAAGGGCCAGGTGACCCCCGCCGAGCTGGCCGCCCAGGCCGCCGCCGGCATCGCGAAGACCAACCCGACGCTGCACGCCGTGGTCGAGCTGTTCGCGGATGTGGTCGCCGACCCGCTGAAGGATGGGCTGAACCCGGACGGCGTGCTTGCCGGCGTGCCCTATCTGATGAAGGACCTGGGCCCCACCCTGAAGGGGCGGCTGCAGGAAATGGGCTCCAAGCTGATGGCGGGCAACCGCGCCACGGCCGACAGCTTCCTGGCGGGCAAGATCCGCCAGGCGGGGCTGAACATCATCGGGCGCAGCACCACGCCGGAATTCGGCTGCTGCTCCTCGGCCGAGAACCCGGCCATGTATGTCACCCGCAATCCCTGGAACCTGGAGCACACGACCAATGGCTCCTCCGCCGGCACGGCGGCGATGGTGGGCGCGGGGGTGCTGCCGATCTCCCACGCGACCGATGGCGGCGGTTCCATCCGCATCCCGGCGGGGGCCACCGGCAATATCGGGCTGAAGCCCTCGCGCGGGGTGTTCTCCATCGCGCCCTATGCGTCGGACCTGACGGGGCTCGTCTCCATCCAGGGCTGCCACACCCGCACGGTGCGGGACACGGCGGCCTTCGTGGATGCCTGCCGCGGCGGCGCCCCGGGCGAGTTCATGCCCTATTGGCAGCCCGCCGAACCCTATACCCAGCTGATCCGGCGCGACCCGGGGCGGCTGCGCATCGCGCTGTCGCATGAATGGGGCGACTACCGCGCCACGCCGCATTTCGTGGCGGAGCTGGAGCGCGTGGGCCGCTTCCTGGAAAGCCTGGGCCATCACGTGGAATGGGCGCTGCCGGCGGTGGATTTCCGCGCGGCCTTCGCGGCGCAAACCACCTGCTACATCAGTAATTTCGCGCAGACAGTGAACAACCTTGTGGCCTCGCTGGGCCTCGACGCGCCGCCGGCCGACCTGGTGGAACCCATCAACATCCGCATCTGGCAGGAGGGGATGAAGACCAGCTTCACGGAGCGGGCGCGGATGCAGGCGGTGTTCAACACCACCTCCCGCGCCTTCGGGGCGTTCTTCGAGGATTGGGACATCATCCTGACCCCCATCACCGCGCTGCCGACGCCGAAGCTGGGCACCACCGAATACCTGACGATCAGCGAGAACCCGGACATTTACGACTGGTTCGCCAATCTGTGGCGCCAGTTCTCCTATACGCCGCTGGCCAATCTGGCGGGCATTCCGGGCATTTCCCTGCCGCTGGGCATGCAGGAAAGCGGCGTGCCGCTGGGCATCCAGGCCCAGGCGAAGCAGGCCAATGACGGGCTGCTGCTGCAACTGGCGGCGCAGATCGAGCGCGCGCTGGACGGCCAGTGGAACCTGGGCCGCAAGCCCGGCGTGCATGTGACCCAGGGGTGAACGCCCCGATGGGGGGCGGCACCCCGGGCCAGGGTGCGCCCCGCCTCAGTTCCTGATCGAGCGCATCGCGTCGAAGCCCACGGTCAGCCCGCCCAGCGTCAGGTTCACGCCGGAGGTCGTCCGGTTCGCCCCGGTCACCGTGCCCAGCACGCTGGCCGAGAGGCTCTCGCTGGTGCCGCTGCTGCCGGTGCCGGTCACGCTGAAATTATAGGCGCCATCGGCCACGCGCTGGCCGGCGGCGTTGGTGCCGTCCCAGCCCCAATCCGTGGTGCCGGTGCCCAGCGCCACGGTGGTGTCGCGCAGCACGGTGCCGGAGGAGTTGGTGACGATCACCCGCGCCGAGGTGGAGCTGCCCGCCGCCGGCAGCCGCAGCGTGGCCGCGCCGTTCTGCAACGAGAGCTGGCTGCTCTCCACCTCCACCGTCCTGCCGAGCAGGGAGGAGGCGGTGGTCAGGCTGGAACCCTGTTGCAGGCCGATCAGGGTGGAGAGGTTCTGGTTCGCCTGGATCTGCTGCTCCACGCCCGAGAACTGGACGAGCTGCTGCGTCATCTCGTTCACGTCCATGGCGTTGGCCGGGTCCTGGTTCTGCAGCTGGGTGGTCAGCAGGGTCAGGAAGGTCTTGAAATCCGTGCCCAACCCGGTGCTGCTGGCCGTGCCGGTGGTGGAACCGCTGGTGCCGGTGGTGCCGGAGGCGGTGCTGGTGGTGCTGCCGATCGTGCTCATCGCGGCGTCCTTTCGTGCGGGGGTGGGTCAGACCTGGAAATCGAGCAGGGAGCGTGAGGCGTATTGCTGCGGCGCGGGCGCTGCCTCACGCGCGGGGCGGCCCCAGCCGGGCTGGGCGCCCTGGCGCGTGTCCTGGCGGGATTGCGCGTCGCCGCCCGCCATCTCGAAGCTCATGCCCTGGTCGGAGAGGGTGATGCCGCTCTGCGCCAGCCCCTGCTGCAATTCGCGCTGATCGCGGCTGAGCAGGGCCATGGTCTCGGGCTTTTCGGAGACGATGCGCAGCGCCGCGTTGCCGTCCTTGTCGCGGCTGAGGCGGATCTCGACCTGGCCCAGCTCGCCGGGGTCCAGGGTGATCACCAGGTCCTGCACGCGCCCCTTGCCCTGGCTGAGCGCCACCGCGACCGGCAGCAGCTGCCGCGCGGGGCTGAGGGCGGGGGCCACGCGCGGGGCCTCGGCGGTGGGCAGGGCGGCGGTGGCAGCGGCGGACTGGGCGGCCGTGATCTGCGCGGTGCCGGGGTCGGGGCTGGCGGGGGGTTCCGGCACGGCTTCGCGCGCGGCGGGGCGC
>NZ_JAAABL010000029.1 GCF_009900765.1 Rhodovarius lipocyclicus | reverse complement strand
GTGCCCGACCAGGCGCTGCCCACGCCGCCCATTCCGCCGCCGCCCCCGCGCGTGGCCGAGCGCACGCCGCAGCCCCGCCCCCAGCCGCGCCCGGCGCAGCCGCGCACCAGCCTGCCGGGCGTGTTCCTGCCGGAGGGCTTCAACCTCTCCCAGCCACGCCCCACGCCGGGCCGGCCGCTCGGGCCGCGCGCGCCGCTCGACCTGTCGGTGGACCCGCGCCATTTCGAGGGCCGCACCACCCCCAACAGCCAGGTCCAGGTGCGCGGCGCGAATGTGGGCCCGGACTGGTCCGGCGCCTTCCGCCGCTGGCTGGACCAGAACCTGCATTACCCGCAGGAGGCCGCCCAGCTGGGCGAAAGCGGCACCGTGCGCGTGCGCATCACCGCCAACCCGGACGGCACGGTGCGCCAGGTGCGGATGCTGATGCCCTCCGTCTCGCCTTCCCTGAACACCGGCACCACCCGCCCCTTCATCGGCGCGCGCCTGCCGGCCTTCCCCCCCGGCGCGGACCCGAACGGGGTGGAAGTGGACCTGACCGTGAACTACGTGCTGATCAGGCGCTGATGTCCGCAGCCGCTGGAAGCGGCTGCGGACATCAGCTGTTTTTTGTGCCCTCAGACGCCGGGCGCGGCCCTCCGGCCGCTTGGCTTCGCCGGACTGCCGGCGGGCCGCATTCGCGGCCTTGGAGTCTTTTTGTGCCCTCAAACGCCGGGCGGCGGCGTCCGCCGCCTTGGCTTCGTGCCGCAGGCACGCCGGGGCGGGGCAGCCCTGCGTTTGCGGTCACACCAAAGCCGCAACCTCACGTTATATGGGCGCCATGCCCGCACCCAGCGCCTTCGCTCCGCTTCGCCACCCGGCCTTCAGGCTGCTCTGGTGCGCCAGCCTCGCCTCCAACATCGGCCTCTGGATCCAGAACACCGCCGCCGGCTGGCTGATGACCTCGCTCGCGCCCTCGCCCGCCATGGTCTCCATGGTGCAGGCCGCCTCCATGCTGCCGGTCTTCCTGCTCGCCCTGCCCTCCGGCGCGCTGGCCGACATCATGGAGCGCCGGGCCTATCTGCTGCTGACCCAGATCTGGCTGTTCGCCGCCGCCGTGCTGCTGGTCGTCACCGAACTCTCGGGCGGGCTCGGCGCCTGGTCGCTGCTGGGCTTCACCTTCCTGCTGGGCTGCGGCATGGCCATGAGCTTCCCCGGCTGGGCCGCCACCACGCCGGAGCTGGTCCCGCGTGAGGATCTGGTGGGCGCCATCGCGCTGAACGGGATCAACTTCAACATCGCCCGCGCGCTGGGCCCGGCCGTGGGCGGGCTGATCGTGGCCAGCTTCGGCGTGGGCACCGCCTTCGCGCTCAACGCGCTGTGTATAACCGCCCTGGCGGTCGCGCTGCTGTTCTGGAAGCGCACGGCCCCCCGCCCCGCCCTGCCGCCCGAAAGCTTCTTCTCCGCCATCCGGGTGGGCATGCGCTTCGTCTCCGCCACCCCGGCCGTGAAGGCCGCGATCCTGCGCGCCATGGTGTTCTTCCTGTTCGGCGCGGCGGTCTGGGGGTTGATGCCGCTGCTGGTCCGCCAGGAGCTGGGGCTGGGCGCCGAGGCCTTCGGCCTGATGCTGGGCTGCATGGGGGCCGGGGCGGTGTTCGCGGGCTTCATCATGCCGCGCTTCCGCGCCCGCTACGGGCGGGGGGCGATCGTGCTGCGCGCCTCCGTCATCTCCTCGGGCGCCATGGCGCTGCTGGGGCTGGCGGCGCCGCTCGGGCTCGGCTGGCCGGCGGCGGCGCTGGGCATCTTCGTCTACGGCATGTGCTGGCTGGCCGGGGCCAGCACGCTGCAGGCCGCGGCCTCCCTCGCCGCGCCCAACTGGGTGCGGGCGCGGGCGCTCGGCATTTATCAGATGAGCTTCTTCGGGGCGATGGCGGCGGGCTCGGTCTGCGCGGGCTGGCTCGGCAGCCATATGGGCGTGCCGGGCGCGCTGTGCCTGTTCGCGGTGCTGGGCGCGGGCTCCGCCCTGCTGGTGCGCCATCATGGGCTGGATGCCGAAAGCTCCGACACGCGCCCCGAGCACACCGCGCGCCACATCCGCCCCGAACCCGCCGCCGCCGAGCTGCGGGACCTGCTGCACGCCGATCAGGGCCGGGTGCTGGAAACCGTGCGCTACTCCATCACGCCCGCCGACCGCATGGCCTTCCTGTCGCATATGGAGGAAGTGCGGCGGGTGCGGATGCGCGCGGGGGCCACGCTGTGGCGCCTGTATGAGAACGTGGCCCACCCGGAACGCTTCGTCGAATTGTGGGTGACCGGCAGCTGGACCGAGCATCTGCGCGAGGAACGGCGCATGACCGAGGCCGACAAGGCCATCGTGGCGAAAGCGGCGGCCTTCGACCGGGGCGAACCCGGGGCGGAGGCCGCGCGCTATATCAATCTGATGTAGCCAACTACCGCAGCGCCGCCGCGATCCCCTCGGCGAAGCGCTTGGCCTCATCCATCCGGCCTTCGCGGCGCGCCATGGTCAGGCGCAGGCGCAGCACCTTCCCGCCGAACGCCCCGGCACAGGCCAGGCTGTCCACCGGCATGCGGCCGAAATTGCCTTCCAGCGTGATGCAGTTCAGCCCCGCCACGCTTTCGCGCCCGCGCTCACGCAGGCGGCGGTGCTGCGGGCCGGCGGTGGCCTCGGCCGCCATGGCGCGCAGCTCGGAATCCAGCGCCTCCGTGCCCACCGGGCCGGTGACGGCCCGCAGCTGCACCTGGCCCGCGATCCGCCGGCCGGGTGTGGCGTAGGGGTATTCCACCCCCTGGCCACCCGGCAGTTGGGCCGGGTTGCCGCGCTGGAACTGCTCCAGCCGTTCCGGCAGGCGCGCGGCCAGTTCCTGGGGCGTGCGGCGCGTGGCGGGGGCCGCCGCGGTCTCCGGAGGGGTTTCCTCCGGCACCGCGCAGGCCGCCAGGCCCAGCAGCAGCGAGAATGTGGCCAGGCGCCGCATCAGCCCAGGCGAGTCCCGGCCTGTTCCACCGGCACGATCATGCTGGTGGTGGCACCGCCGAAGTTGATGAAGTGGTGCAGGTCATGCCAGACCATCTCGACGCCGATCCACAGGATCAGGGCCACGCCGACATAGGCGATCCAGGAGTAGCGCTCCAGCAGCTTGGCGATCACGGAGGCCGCGACACCCATGAGCAGGATGGAGATGACCAGGCCGATGATCAGCATGGGCATGTTGTTGCCCGCCGCACCCGCCACGGCCAGCACATTGTCCAGCGACATGGAAAGGTCGGCGATCACGATCTGGCGCAGCGCGGTGCCCATGGTCTTGACGTCGGGCACGCCGTCGCCGTCCTCGTCCACCTCGGTGCCCTCGTTCTTGCTGCGGGTTTCCTTGTAGAAACCATAGGCGATCCACAGCAGCACCAGGCCGCCCAGCAGCATGATGCCCGGGATTTCCAGCAGGAAGGCGGCGGCCAGGCTGAGCACGATGCGCAGCACCACAGCCAGCACCATGCCGATCATGATGGCGCGGCTGCGCTGCGCGGCCGGCAGGCCGGCGGCCGCCAGGGCGATCAGAACCGCGTTGTCGCCGGAGAGGATGATGTTCGCGCCCAGGATCTTACCCAGAACACCCCAGTCCCAGCTGGCTGCGAAAGTCGCGAGATCCATGAGCCCAATATTCTCCCCGGCAAAAAAGGTCGCGGGCGTGCGCGATGCACGCCCGGGCCCATGTCTTAAGCCGAGGAAACGAGACCCGCAATGTGCCCCGGCGTGCCTGACGCCGGGGCGGAAGCGGCCTCAGTGCCGGCGCAGCGCCTTCTGCACGCTGTCCACCACCAGGGTGCAGACCGTGGCGATCACCAGGATCTGCACCACCGTGGCACCCGCCCAGAGCCAGGCCGGGAAAACACCCGGCAGCGCCAGATAGCCCAGCGGCAGCAACAGGAAGGCGTAGGAGCCGGGAACGCGCTCCGCCACCTCATGCGTGCCGTCCCAGACCATGGCGCCGGCCACGTACAGGATGATCAGCAGGCCCACCCAGGCGATCCAGCGATGGTTGTTCAGCAGCCGCGCGATGAAGGTCGCGGCCACGCCCATCAGCACCACCGAGATCGCCAGGCCGAACACCAGCACATAGGGATGTTCCTTGGCGGCACCGGCCACCGCCAGCACATTGTCCAGCGACATGGAGACATCGGCCACCAGGATCTGGATGACCGCCTGGCCCAATGTCTTGCGGGGCGCGTCGGCCGCTTCGCCGTTATGCAGCGCCTCGGCCTGCTCGGCCTGGCTGTGCCGCAATTCGCGGAACATCTTCCAGCAGACCCACAGCAGCAGCACGCCGCCGGCCAGTGTCAGGCCCACGATGGCCAGAAGCTGGGTGGTGATGGCCGCGAAACCGATGCGCATGACAGTGGCGGCACCGATACCCAGCAGGATGGCTTTTCTGCGCTGATCGCTCGGCAGGCCGGCAGCGGCCATGCCCACGACGATCGCGTTGTCACCCGCCAGCACGATGTCGATCATCAACACCTGCAACAGCGGAATTGCCCAATCAGGCATCATCCGGAACCCTTTGACCTCATGAGATTATCGGGCCGCACTTAAACATTCAGCCACATTCCGGCAAGCTTAAAGCGACTGGTTGCCGCCGAATTCGCGCATGCTCTGGACATTGTGGCCCGGCGGGGCCAAAGGGAGGCCGAATACCCCCGGAAATTGCAGGAGGCCGCATGGTTCCGCGCTATACCCGCCCCGAGATGGCCGCCATCTGGTCCCCCGAGGAACGCTTCCGTATCTGGTTCGAGATCGAGGCACTGGCCGCCGAGGCGATGGCGAAGTTCGGCACCATCCCCGAGGAAGCCGCCCGCGAGATCCGCGAGAAGGGCGGCCCGCGCGCCGCCTCCATCGACGCCGCCGCGGTCGAGGAGATCGACGCCATCGAGCGCGTGACGCGCCATGACGTCATCGCCTTCCTCACCTGGATGGGCCAGGGCATCGGCCCCTCCTCCCGCTTCATGCACCAGGGCATGACCAGCTCGGACGTGCTGGATACGGCGCTGGCAGTGCAGATGGTGCGCGCGGCGGACCTGCTGATCGCCGATGTGGACGCCGTGCTGGCCGCGCTGAAGAAGCGCGCGATCGAGCACAAATACACCCCCACCATCGGCCGCAGCCACGGCATCCATGCCGAGCCCACCACCTTCGGCCTGAAGCTGGCCGGGCATTACGCCGAGTTCGTGCGCAACCGCGCGCGCCTGGTGGCCGCCCGGGCGGAGGTGGCGACCTGCGCCATCTCGGGCCCCGTGGGCACCTTCGCCTCCACCGATCCGCGCGTGGAGGCCTTCGTGGCCGAGAAGCTGGGGCTGACGGTGGAGCCCGTCTCCACCCAGGTGATCCCGCGCGACCGGCACGCCGCCTATTTCTCGGCGCTGGCCGTCGTGGCTTCCAGCGTGGAACGGCTGGCGGTGGAAGTGCGCCACCTGCAGCGCTCCGAGGTGCGGGAGGCGGAGGAGTTCTTCCATGCCGGGCAGAAGGGCAGCTCGGCCATGCCGCATAAGCGCAACCCGGTGCTGAGCGAGAACATCACCGGCATCGCCCGCCTGGTGCGCGGCTATGCCGGCCCCGCGCTGGAGAATGTGGCGCTGTGGCATGAGCGCGACATCAGCCATTCCTCGGTGGAGCGGGTGATCGGGCCGGATGCCACCATCGCGCTGGATTTCGCGCTGATGCGGCTGGCGGGCATGATGGACAAGCTGACCATCTATGCCGAGCGCATGACCGAGAACCTCGAATCCCTGGGCGGGGTGGTGCACAGCCAGAAGGTGCTGCTGGCGCTGACCCAGGCGGGGCTGTCGCGTGAGGAATCCTACGCCGCCGTGCAGAAGGCCGCGATGGAAACCTGGACCAAGCTCGGCCGCGCCGATGCAAGGAAGTTCCGCGACAACCTGCTGGCCAGCCCGGATGTGGCAGCCCGCATCGACGCCGCGACCCTGGACAAGGTGATGGACCCGGCCCGCGACTTCGTGAATGTGGAGACCATCTTCTCCCGCGTTTTCGGCTGAATGATGCCCTGATTCCGCCGCAACCCGGGACCATATTGCCGGTTATACGCAAGGAGGAACCAGCCATGCGGTCCATGTTCAGGCTTCTGGCGGTTCCGGCGCTGGTTCTCGGCGCCGGTATCGCGCTCTCCCCCTCGGAGGCTTCGGCGCAGTATTACGACAAGCCCGGCGGCTATGCCCCGCCGGCCTATTACGCGCCGCCGCCGCCGCCTCCGGTCTATTACGCGCCGCGCCCGGTCTATGTGCCGCCGCCGGTGTACATCCCGCCGCCGCGGCGGGTGTATGTGGGCCCGCCCCCCTGGGCGTGGCGGCCGCACCACCATCACTGGCGGCGCTGGTAGCCGCCAGCCCTTGCCGGGGGCATAACTCCCGGCATGTGTACCGTGATCCTGCTGCACCGGCCGGGCCATCCCTGGCCGGTCATGCTGGCCGCCAACCGCGATGAACGCCTGGACCGGGCCTGGGCGGCCCCCGCCGCCCATTGGCCAGGCCACCCCGGCATCACCGGCGGGCGGGATCTGACGGCGGGCGGCAGCTGGATGGCCATCAACCGCCATGGCGTGGTGGCCAGCGTGCTGAACCGCGCGGGCAGCCTGGGCCCGGCGCCCGGCAAGCGCTCCCGCGGGGAATTGCCGCTGCTGGCCCTGGCCGGGCGCACCGCGCACGAAGCCGCGGCGATCGTGGCCGGGCTGGACGCCGCCGAATGGCGCCCCTTCAACATGGTGCTGGCCGATGCCTGGGGCGGGGTGTTCCTGGCCGGGCTGGGCGAGGGCCATGCCGAGCCCGCCCCCCTGCCCCCGGGCCTGTCCATGGTCACCGCCCATCCGCCCAACGACATGCACAGCCCCCGAATCCGGCGGCACCTGCCGCTGTGGCGCGCGGCACGTGCGCCGGATTCGCCCGAGGACTGGGCGGAGTGGCTCGAGCGGCTGGCCGATTCCCTGGGCGGGCGCGCCGAACAGCTGCTTCTGCCCCCGGAAGGGGGGTTCGGCACCGTCTGCTCCTCGATTCTCGCGCTGGGCGCATGGCAGGAATGGCATTTCTCGGCCGTTTGGCCGCGCCGAACGGGGTTCGGGGCTGTGGCCCTCGGCTGAACCCGCTGCTATACCGCCCCCGCACTCAAGGAATTCCGCCATGGCACGCAGGCGTCAGATCTATGAGGGCAAGGCCAAGATCCTCTTTGAGGGGCCCGAGCCCGGCACGATCGTCCAGTATTTCAAGGACGACGCCACCGCCTTCAACGCGCAGAAGAAGGGCACGATCACCGGCAAGGGCGTGCTCAACAACCGCATCAGCGAATACCTGATGACGCGCCTGGCGGAGATCGGCATCCCCACTCACTTCATCCGCCGCCTGAACATGCGCGAGCAGCTGGTGCGAGAGGTGGAGATCATTCCGCTGGAAGTCGTCGTGCGCAATGTCGCCGCCGGCAGCCTGTCCACGCGCCTGGGCATCCAGGAAGGCACCCGCCTGCCGCGCTCCATCATCGAGTATTACTACAAGAACGATGGCCTGCAGGACCCGATGGTGAGCGAGGAGCACATCACCGCCTTCGGCTGGGCCACCACCCAGGACATCGACGAGATCGTGCAGATGACCCTGCGCATCAACGATTTCCTGTGCGGGCTGCTGCTGGGCGTCGGCATCGTGCTGGTGGACTTCAAGATCGAGTTCGGCCGCATCTGGGAAAACGACGAGATGCGCCTGGTGCTGGCCGATGAGATCAGCCCGGACAATTGCCGCCTGTGGGATGCCAAGACCGGCGAGAAGATGGACAAGGACCGCTTCCGCCGCGACCTGGGCAAGGTCGAGGAAGCCTATCAGGAAGTGGCGCGCCGCCTCGGCATCCTGCCCGAGGCCGGCATCCGCGACATGAAGGGCCCGGAGACGATGCAATGAAACTGCGCGTGACCGTCATGCCGAAGAACGGCGTGCTGGACCCGCAGGGCAAGGCCATCCAGCAGGCGCTGGGCGGCCTGGGCTTCGCGGGTGTCGAGGATGTGCGGGCCGGCAAGGTCATCATCCTGGATGTCGCGGAAACCGACGCGGCGGCCGCCAAGGCCGCCGGCGAGGAGATGGCCCGCAAGCTGCTGGCCAATACCGTGATCGAGAGCTTCACGGTCGAGGCGATTTGAACCTGTCCGCCGGCCTGCCCTTCGCGGTATGCCGGCGGTGCATGGCTACCTTCGCGCGCCCCGTGGTAACGCGGTGGTAAAGTTATCGCTTTTCATGATGCTGGGGCTCACCTTCTTCACCGCCATGGGCCTGTCCTGGCGGGAGAGGCGGAAAGGCCCCACGCCAGCCCGGGGGTTCGCCGCGCGCCAGAAGCGCGTGATCGACCGCTGGGTCACCGCCGCAGCCATCGCGGCGCTCGTCACCATGCTGGTGCTGGGCGGGCTGCAATGGCTGCGGATCTGGCTTTCGTGAAGGCGGGGGCATGAAGGCGGGGGCATGATCATGCGGGACCGATCCGCCAGCCCCGCCCGCGGCAGGAGGTTGCGTCATGGGGATCTCTGCGGCGCTGATGTATTTCCCGGTGATGCCGGCCCTGGTGCTGGCGGCGCTGCTGGCGGGGCTCGCGCTGCTGGCGCTGCCGTTGATGGGGCTGGTGCGCTGGCTGCTGCCAACGGCCTGGCGCTGCGTACTGCCGCCCCGCACCCTGTTCCTGGCCTGCATGCTGGCGGTTCCGGTGCTCGTGCTCTCTGGCCTGATGGGCCATGCCGCCATGCAGCCTGACCGCGACGTGCTCGTCGAAAAGCCCAGCCGCGAGGAAATCCGTGCGCGGCAGGCCCTGTTCCGCCATATGCTGCCCAGCCGCGACGCTGGCCGCGCCCCCATGCATGCGATCGAGGAGTAACCCATGAAGGCCGCCATCATCGTCTTCCCTGGCACCAACCGCGAGCGCGACATGGCGATCGCGCTGGAGCGCGTGACGGGCCGCAAGCCCGCCATGCTGTGGCACCGCGACACCGCCCTGCCCCAGGGGCTGGACCTGGTGGTGCTGCCCGGCGGATTCTCCTACGGCGACTACCTGCGCTGCGGCGCCATGGCCGCCCAAAGCCCGCTGATGGCCGAGGTGAAGGCCTTCGCCGCCCGCGGCGGGCATGTGCTGGGCGTGTGCAACGGCTTCCAGATGCTGTGCGAGGCCGGGCTGCTGCCGGGCGCGCTGCTGAAGAACGCCTCCCTGCGCTTCCTGGCGATGGACTGCACCATGCGGGTGGAACGCGCCGACACCGTCTATACGCGCGGCTACCAGCAGGGCCAGGAATTCAAGGCGACCATGGCGCACGGCGACGGCAACTACTTCTGCGACGCCGAAACCCTGGCCCGGCTGGAAGGCGAACGCCTCGTCTCCCTGCGCTACAGCGGCGCCAACCGCAACGGCAGCATCAACGCCATCGCCGGCATCCTGTCGCCCAACCTGCGGGTGATGGGCATGATGCCGCACCCCGAGAACTGCGTGGACCCGCTGGTGGGCGGAGAAGACGGGCTGCCGATGTTCCAGGGGCTGGCGGAAAGCTTTTTGACGGCGGCTTGAGCCGGAAGGGCGCAGCCAGGGGGCGCCGCCCCCTGGACCCCCGGCAGGAGCCGAAAGGCCCCTGCACCCCATCCGTTTGGCGCTGGTCCTGCCAGGGTCTTTCTCATTGAACTTTATAATGAAAATGGCGCCGTACCTGCCAAGGTAAGGCACCAATCCATGGGTCCAAAGGGTTGCTACAACCCTTTGCGGGGATGCAAGGGGCGGCGCCCCTTGCCGGGGGGTTCAGGGGGGGCGGAGCCCCCTCACGCCACCAGCGCCGCCGTCACCGCCTTGGTCACTTTCACCGCATCCCCTGGCGCCAATTCCAGCAGCAGCCCGCGCTGCCCGCCGTTGATCAGCACCTGCCCGAAGCCCATGGCGGTTTCCTCGACAGCGGTCGGCACCTGCTTTTTCTGTCCGAAGGGGCTGATGCCGCCGACATGATAGCCGGTGAGCCGTTCGGCCACGGGCGGCTTCATCATCTGCGCCGACTTGCCCCCGAAGGCCGCGGCGACGCGCTTCATCGACAGTTCCTGGTCGGAGGGGATGACGACGCAGCCCGGCTTGCCGTCCACCTCCACCATCAGGGTTTTCAGCACGCGGCGCGGGTTCTCGCCCAGCGCCTCGGCGGCCTGCAGGCCCACGCGCTCGGAGCCGGGGTCGTAGTCGTAGGGGCGCAGGGTGAAGGCGACGCCGGCCTGCGCCAGCGCCTGGGTGGCGCGGGTGGTCTTGGACATGGCCGCAGAATAACCTGCCCTCAAAAGATGAGGAAACAGCCCATGACCGCTTTCGACCCCGCCACCCACCGCATGGTGGCGGAGCAGCGCTGGTTCGAGGATTTCGCCCTGGGCGAGCGCTTCCCCCTGCCCAGCCGCACGATGACGGAGGCGATCTTCCTGGCCTTCCAGGCGGCCTCCGGCGACAACCATCCGGTGCATTACGATGTGGAATATTGCCGCCGCCACGGCATGCCGGGTCTGCTGGCCCATGGCTATCAGGTGGCGATCCAGACGGCGGCGGGGGCCGGCATCTTCCCGCATCTGGTCGAGGATTCGCTGAAGGCCTTCCTGGAGCAATCCAGCCGTTTCCTGGCCCCGGTCTTCGCGCAGGACACGCTGTATCCCTGCCTGACGGTGGATGAACTGTCGCCCAACCGCACCACCGGCGTGGTGGGGCTGGCCAGCACCGTGCACAACCAGAAGGGCGAGCTGGTGCTGGAAGGCCGCCACCGCTACCTGCTGCGCAAACGCCCGGCTTGACGCGGCGCGCCCGGGGCCCCATCCGCGCCCCATGGCCGCACCTCCGCTTCTCATCCTCGACAATATCAGCTTCACCCTGGGCGGCGCGCCGCTGCTGAACGGGGCGGGGCTGTCGGTCTCGCCCGGGGAGCGACTGGCGCTGGTGGGGCGCAACGGCAGCGGCAAATCCACGCTGCTGCGCATCGCGGCCGGGGAGTTGCAGGCCGAATCCGGCACGCGCTTCCTGCAGCCCGGCGCCACCCTGCGCTACCTGCCGCAGGAACCCGACCTGGCGGGCCATGCCACGGTGCTGGATTACGTGATGTCGGGCCTCGGCCCCTCCGACGAGCCCTATCGCGCCCGCAACCTGCTGGAGGGGCTGGGCCTGACCGGGGAGGAGCAGCCAGGCAACCTCTCGGGCGGGGAGACCCGCCGGGCGGCGCTGGCCCGCGCGCTGGCGCCCTCGCCCGACATCCTGCTGCTGGACGAGCCGACCAACCACCTGGACCTGCCGGCGATCGAGTGGCTGGAGGGCGAGCTGTCGGCCATGCGCGGCGCGCTGGTGCTGATCAGCCATGACCGGCGCTTCCTGTCGCGCCTGTCCAAGGCGACGCTGTGGCTGGACCGCGGCGTGACCCGCCGGATGGACCGCGGCTTCGGCGAATTCGAGGCCTGGCGCGAACAGGTGCTGGAGGAGGAGGAGCGCGAGGCCCACAAGCTGGACCGCCAGATCGTCCGCGAGGAACACTGGATGCGCTATGGCGTGACCGCCCGGCGCAAGCGCAACGTGCGCCGCGTGGCGGAGCTGGCGGCGCTGCGCGAGGCCCGGCGCACCCGCGTGCGCCCCACCGGCACCGCGACCATGCAGGCGGCCGAGGCGCAGGGCTCCGGCACGCTGGTGATCTCGGCCGAGGATGTCAGCAAGGCCTGGGGCGACCGCACGGTGGTGCGCGATTTCTCCACCCGCATCATCAAGGGCGACCGGGTGGGCATCGTGGGCGCCAACGGCGCGGGCAAGACCACGCTGCTGAACATCCTGACCGGGGCGCTGGCACCCGACAGCGGCACGGTGAAGCTCGGCACCAATCTGGAAATGGCGACGCTGGAGCAGATGCGCGGCAGCCTGGACCCCAACCGCAGCCTGGCCGACACGCTGACCGACGGGCGCGGCGACCAGGTGTGGGTGGCGGGCCAGCCGCGCCACGTCATGGGCTACATGCAGGATTTCCTGTTCCAGCCGCAGCAGGCGCGCACGCCGGTCGGCAAGCTTTCGGGCGGGGAGCGCGGGCGGCTGCTGCTGGCCCGGGCGCTCGCCATGCCCAGCAACCTGCTGGTGCTGGACGAGCCCACCAACGACCTGGACCTGGAGACGCTGGACCTGCTGCAGGACCTGCTGGCGGATTACGCCGGCACGGTGCTGCTGGTCAGCCATGACCGCGATTTCCTGGACCGCGTCTGCACCAGCGTGATCATGAGCGAGGGGGACGGCCGCTGGCAGGAATATGCCGGCGGCTATTCCGACATGCTGAACCAGCGCGGAGAAGGCGTGGCCGCCCGCGCCGTGGCCCCCGCCGCCAGGCCCAGGCCCGCCGCCGAACCCCGTGCCGAGGCGGCCCCCGCCCAGGCGCGGAAAATGTCCTTCAAGGACCAGCACGCCCTGGCCAGCCTGCCCGGCCAGATGGAGAAGCTGTCCCAGGAGATCGCGGTGCTGGAGAAATGGCTGGCCGACCCCGGCCTGTATGCCCGCGACCCCAAGGGCTTCCAGCAGCGCAGCGACGCCCTGGCGCAGCGCCAGCAGGCGCTGGCCGAGGCCGAGGAGGAATGGCTGCGGCTGGAAATGCTGAAGGAGGAGCTGGGGGGTTAACCAGCCGCCCTGCCCGCCGCCTCCATCCGCGCCAGCCAGGCCTTGGCCCGTTCGGCCGTCATCTGCCCCACGCCGCCGATGATGGTCCGCCGCCGGGGCTTCACGCCGATGAAGCCCAGGATGTTGCGTTCCAGCGCCTTCACCCCCGGCGCGCCATAGAACCAGCGATAGATGAAGCCCGGCATGCCCATGCTGACCACCACATGGGCCGTGCGGCCCTTCAGGCGCAGCCGGCCGGTGGTGATGTCCTGCCCGCCCTCCCGCACGAAGCCCGGGCGCAGCGCCTGTTCCCAGAACGCCTTCAGCCCCGCCGGCATGCAGCCCAGCCACAGGGGATAGAACACCACCCAGTGCTGCGCCCAGGCCAAGCTCTCCTGCGCGGCGCGGATGTCGGGGGCGATGGCCTCCGAGGCGAAATCCTCGGCGGTCAGCAGGGGCGGCACGCGCAGGCGCGCGACCTCCAGCACCCGCACCTCATGCCCTGCGGCCTGGGCGGCCATGGCATAGGCACCGGCCAGGGCGTGGAGCAGATGCCCGCCCACGGGGTCCGGGTGGCCCTGGATGATGGTGATGCGGGTCATGCGCGGCCCCTCCTGAGCGGGAGAGGCTAGGCCCAGGCGGGCCGGCGGGCCTTGACCCGCCTCAAACCCCTACAGCCAGCCCTTGCGCTTGAAATACAGCACCGGCAGCACCGCGGTGGCGATCATCAGCACGATCGCCAGCGGATAGCCCACCTGCCATTCCAGCTCCGGCATGTGCTGGAAGTTCATGCCATAGATGCTGGCGATCAGCGTGGGCGGCATCAGCGCCACCGACACCACGGTGAAGGTCTTGATGATGCTGTTCTGCTCGACATTGATGATGCCCAGCACCGCGTCGAGCAGGAAATTCGCCCGGTTGTTCAGGAAGTTCGCGTGCTCCACCAGGGAGCGCACGTCCCGCACCAGGGTCTTGATGGTGGACTGGTTCTCCTTGCGGATCGCCGTCCCCTTCTCCGCGCCCACGAAGGTCAGGATGCGCGACAGGCCGAGCAGGGTTTCCGAGGCGCGCGTCGTCACCTCACCCACCTGGCCGAGCGTGACCAGCGTGGTCTTCAGCGTGTCGTCGCGCTGGTTGGCCTTCATGCCCTTGCGGGCCGCGCGGAACGCCTCGGAGGAAGCGCGGTCCATGTCGAGGCCCAGGCGCTCCAGGATATCGGCCAGCCGGTCCACGATCTGCTCGAACAGGTGCAGCATCACCGCGTCGGGGCTGGCCAGCAGGGCGGGCGCCTTCTGGCAGCGGGCGGCGAACATCGGAAAGGCCTTGGGCGTGGCGTAGCGCACGGTCACCAGGGTCGCGCCCGTCAGCACATAGGTGATGGCGGTGGAGCCGAACTCCCCCGCCTCCATCCCGTACAGGAAGCTGGCGGTCAGAAACAGGTCCTCGCCCTCCTTGTACAGGCGGGAGGAGCTTTCGATCTCCTGCATCTCCTCGCGCGTCGGCACCTCGATGCGCAGCGCGTCCTGCACCGCGCGTTCCTCGGCGGAGCTGGGATTCAGCAGGTCGATCCAGACCGCGCCGCGCAGGGCCTCGGGCTCCTGCACGCCTTCGCGCAGCAGCATCTGCCCGTTTTGGACGGTATACACATTGATCATGATGGCTGCTCCCGAGGGCGGGTGCGGGTTTCTAGACCGGGCCGGGGGGCGCTGTCACCCGGCGGATGGCAAACCGAACAGGCTTGTCACGTCAGCGAAATCACGCGCCCGCGGATGGTCCGGGACAGGCAGCGTGCCGTCCTCGGGCCGGACGAGCTGGCAGGTGCGCAGGCCGGAGGCCCGGGCCGCATCCAGCTCCGCGCCGATGTCGGACAGGAACAGGATATCGCCCGGCGCCAGCGCCAGCGCGACGGCGATGGCGGCATAGCTCGCGGCCACGCGCTTGGCGCCCATGCGGGTGTCGAAGAAGTCACGGAACAGCGGCACCAGGTCGCCGGCCACGGAATGGCCGAAGATCAGCCGCTGCGCCTCCTCGGAGCCCGAGGAATAGACGGCCAGCCCCACCCCACCGGCATGCCAGCGGCGCAGTTCGGGCGCCACATCGGGCCACAGATGGCCCTTGAGGCGCCCATCCTCATAGCCCTGGCGCCAGATCAGCCCCTGCAGGGTCTTCAGCGGCGTCACCTTGGCATCGGCCGCCATCCAGGCGCGCAAGGTCTCCAGCGGCGGGCGGCCGGGTTCCATGGCCTGGATCTCTGCCAGGATCGGCGCCACGTCGCGCGTGTGCGACGCCAAGAACCCCTCCAGCGCCTCGGCGGCGAAGGGGAACAGCGTGCGGTGCACGAAGGAAATCGCGGTTGTCGTGCCCTCGATATCCGTCAGCACCAGCTGGGGCCTGGTGGTCATGCTTGGTGCTCCGGGAAAAAGGAAGGGCGCCGGCCGTCAGGCGGTGATGGCGGGGAAACGCTCGGAGATGCCGCTCTCGGTGAAATGCGGCACCCAGCCGGAGGTGTCGGTGAACACCCGCACGGCGGTGAAGCTCGGCGCCTCGCCGGCGTCGAACCAGTGCAGGGTGTTGGCCGGCACGCTGATCAGGTCGCCCGCCGTGCAGAAGGCGTCATAGATCTTGCCGTTCACGTGCAGGATGAAATTGCCCGAGCCGGCGTGGAAGAAGCGGACCTCATCCTCGCTGTGGGTGTGCTCGTTCAGGAATTTCGCGCGCATCGCGGCGGCCTGGGGGTGGCTGGGGTCCAGCTTGATCACGTCGGCGCTGCCGGCGCCGGTCTCGCCCAGGAAGGCGTCCAGCTCGGGGCGATAGGCTTCCAGCACCTGTTCGGCGCTGGCCTCGGCCGGGATGTCCTTGGCGGGCCAGCGCTCGAAGCGCACGCCGAGCGGCCGCAGGGCCTGAGCGATCGCGGCGGTCTCGGCCACGCGCAGTTCCAGGGCGCCGGTGGCGGCGTCACGCACGGTCAGCAGGCTCACAGTTTCCTCGCTTCCAGCTCGCAGGCGAGCATGAATTCCAGAGCCTCGAGGCGGAGCAGCGCCTCGGGCATGTCGCGGCCCCAGACATATACGCCATGACCGCGGATCAGATAACCGGGGATATGGGTCGCGCCCTGGTCCCACAGCGCCTCCACCCGCGATTGCAGGCGGGGGATATCTTGGTCGTTGTCCAGCACCGGCAGGCTGATGCTGGCCTCATGCGTGGCCAGGCCCGGAAAGGCCTTCAGCAGCTCATAGCCCGACAGCGTGATCGCCCCGCCGACCCGGCGGGACAGCACGGTGACCGGCACGGAATGGCCATGCAGCGCCGCCCCCGCCTGGGGGAAGCGCCGGTAGATGCCGCAATGCAGCCCGGTCTCGGCCGAGGGGCGCAGGGATGCGTCCTCGGCCACGCCCGCCTCATCGACCACCATCAGCGCATCGGGCGTCAGCAGCCCCTTGTGGAAGCCGGAGCGCGTGATGGCGATGCGGCCGGGGCCGAGCCGGACGGAGAAATTCCCCGCCGTGGCCGGCACCCAGCCGCGGGCGTCCATCCGGCGCCCGGCTTCGATGATGGCGGTGGCGATGGCGGGCGGGATCTCCCCACCCGCCATGGATCAGGCGGGGTGGCTGGGGTTGGAGGCGGGCTGCGCCGTGGTGGCGGTGGCCGCGCCCGGCTGCGGGGCCGGGATGCTGCCGGCCGGTTGGGCCGGCGGCGCGGACGTCGCCACGGCGGAGGCGTCGCCTTCCTCCTCCTTGATGTTCTGCTTGAAGGATTTGATGCCCTTCGCCAGGTCGCCCATCAGGCCACTGATCTTGTTGCTGCCGAACAGCAGCAGCACCACAACGAGAACAATGAGCCAGTGCCAGATGCTAAAGGAACCCATGGCGTAACCCCAAAAATTCGGATGAGACCCAGGGCAAGGTCGCCCGGGGAGACTGACTGAACCTAGTGTGCCGCCACCCCCAACACCAGCCCCAGGCGGCGGCAGGGCGATGAAATCCGCATCGGGCGCCCGATTTTCGTTGCAACCAGTTCATGTTTTCGGCATTTCCACCCCGTCCGGGCCCCTCTGGCGGCACCCCTCGATGGGTGACCGCGATGTCGGACAGAGCAACCTGCCGCCGTGGAGCACTCCCTCCCGGCAGATGTTCTGTACGGCGGCGATTGTCGAGAGGACCCGAGTTTTGACCTTTCTGCTTCTGGAATGGCTGGGCAAGCCCCTGTGGATGTGGGCCGGCTTCCTGGCCATCGTCGCCATGCTGCTGGCCTTCGACCTCGGCGTGCTGAACCGGCGCGAGCGGGAGATGGGCGTGGCCGAGAGCCTCTGGCTCTCCGCCTTCTATTTCAGCGTCTCCATCCTGTTCGGCATGGGGGTGTGGTGGGCGCACGGCGCCGGCCACCTGCCCACCGAGGACGGCACCCATGCCGGTGTCACCTGGTTCACCGGCTTCTTCATCGAGAAGGCGCTGTCGATCGACAATGTCTTCGTCATCAGCCTGATCTTCGGCTTCTTCGCCATCCCCCGGCGCCTGCAATACCGGGCGCTGGTCTATGGCATCCTGGCCGTGATCGTGCTGCGCGGGCTGATGATTGGCGTGGGCGCCGCGCTGGTGCGCGAATATGACTGGCTGCTCTACTTCTTCGGCGCCTTCCTGATCGCCACCGGCATCAAGATGCTGGTGCTGCCGGAGGGCGAGAGCGATGTCTCGAAGAACCCGCTGGTGCGCTTCCTGCGCCGGCACATGCGGGTGACGGATGAGTTGCACGGCCAGAAGATGTTCGTGCGCCTGCCCGATGCCACGGGGCGCCGGCTGCTCTGGGCCACGCCGCTGTTCCTGGCGCTGGTGGTGATCAACATCGCGGATCTGGTCTTCGCGGTGGACAGCGTGCCGGCCATCTTCGCGCTGACCACGGACAGCTTCGTGGTGTTCACCGCCAATATCATGGCGATCCTGGGCCTGCGGGCGCTGTATTTCGCCCTGGCCGCGCTGGTGCACCGCTTCGCCTATCTGAAATACGCGCTGGCGCTGGTGCTGGTGTTCATCGGCGCGAAAATCTTCTGGAATAGCGCGGTGGGCAAGGTGAACCCGGCCATCTCGCTGGGCGTCACGCTGGCGTTGATCCTGGGCGGCATCCTGTACTCGCTGTGGCGCACCAGGGGCCAGGCGGCCGAGGCCGCGCGGTAAGGGTGGCGGGGGGCCGGTCAGCCCCCCTCCCCCAGCAGCCAGTCCCGGAAGGCGCGGAGCGCGGGCTTGGCCTCATTGCCCTCGGGATAGCCCAGCACGTAGTGGTCCGCCCCGGTGAAGCCCTGGCCGAAGGGCGCCACCAGCCGGCCCTGGGCCAGCTCAGCCTCCAGCATGAAGCGCGGCAGCAGGGCCACGCCGAGCCCCGCGGCCGCCGCCTCCGCCAGCAGGGGCATGTGCTGGTGCTGCGGGCCCCGGCGGCCATCCACGCCGTGCACGCCCATGGCCTCCAGCCATTCCGTCCAGGCGCGCGGGCGCATGCTGAGCTGCAGCAGGGTGCAGCGGGCCAGGTCGGCGGGTTCGCGCAGGGTGGCCGCCAGGGCGGGGGCGCAGACCGGCAGGCGCTCCTCCGGCACCAGCCTGTGGCGGATCACGCCCGGGTCCTCCCCCAGCCCAGTGCTGAGCCAGATGGCGGCATCCACCTCCTCGGCAGCGAAATCCAGCGGTGTCAGGCGGGTGGTGAAGTTGCGGATGTTCACCACCACCTGGCGGTGGCGCGCGGCGAAGCGGGGCATGCGCGGCATCAGCCAGCGCGTGCCGAAAGTGGGTGAGACAGCGAGGTTCAGCGTGCCCCCCGCCCCGCGATGGGCCAGCAATTCCTCGGTGGCCGCATGCAGCCGGCCAAGCGTGACCCGCACCACCGGCGCATAGGCGGCCCCCGCCGGGGTCAGCGCCAGGCGCTGCCGCTGGCGCTGGAACAGCCGCAGGTCCAGCAGCGCCTCCAGCCCCGCGATCTGGCGGCTGACGGCCGATTGGGTCAGCGACAATTCCTCCGCCGCGCGGGTGACGGACAGGTGGCGCGCCGTCACCTCGAAGGCCTGGAGCATCTGGATGGGCGGCAGCTGGCGGCGCGCGGGCATCAAAGTTCATTCCAAGATGGAATGACAGCATGAGACAGTCTCGATGGACGCGGCAAGCCGGGACGGGAAGAATTCCAGCCGCCGAAAGGCCAATGTCCCGCGGGAAAACCCGCGGGGGACGGGATGCGCAGCCGCTTCGCATGGCGACAGCTCAAAGGGTAAGACATGACCGAAGCGCATCATCCCACGCGGCGCCGCACGGCGCTGCGACTGGCCCTGGGGGCCTTCGC
The DNA here is from genome assembly GCF_009900765.1 of Rhodovarius lipocyclicus. Lineage (GTDB taxonomy): Bacteria > Pseudomonadota > Alphaproteobacteria > Acetobacterales > Acetobacteraceae > Rhodovarius > Rhodovarius lipocyclicus. The sequence goes on along the minus strand of NZ_JAAABL010000029.1, from coordinate 30,153 downwards.
GGCTCCCACCTTGGCCACCTCCGCCTTGGCCCAGCCCTGGCAGCCCAGCCAGCCCATCCGCATCTTGGTCGGCTATCCGCCCGGCGGCGCCGTCGATGTGCTGGTGCGCGTGGTGGGTGAGGCGGCGCAGCGCCTGCGCAACCTCCAGGTGATCCCGGAGGTGCGCAGCGGCGCCTATGGCTTCCTGGCCGCCCAAGGCGCCGCCCGCGCGGCCCCCGACGGCACCACCTTATGCAGCGCCATCATGGGCATGATGTCCGTGCTGCCCGAGATCCCGGGCGTGCCCATGCCGCTGGACCTGGAACGCGAGATCATCCCCGTCGCCGCCCTCGCCGGCACGCCCATGGCCCTGGTGGCCCGCCCCGACGCGCCGTTCAACGACCTCGACGGGCTGATCGCCTATGCGCGGGAGAAGGCGGGGGCGGCCACCTACGCGTCCTCCGGCAACGGGTCCACCAACCATCTGGGGGCCGCGCTGTTCGCGCAGATCACGGGGGTGGAGATGACCCACATCCCCTATCGCGGCGGCGCGCCGGCCACGCTCGACGTTTCGGCGGGCCGGGTGGACATCATGGTGGCCAATGTGGCCGAGGTGGCGAGCCAGGTGGCCGATGGCCGGCTGAAGGCGCTGGGTGTGACCGCCGCCGCCGAGACCCCGATGCTGCCCGGCGCGCCCCCCATCGCCGCGCGCTTCCCGCAGATGGAGATCAACAACTGGTTCGGCCTGGCCGGCCCCGCCGCCCTGCCGCCCGCCATCCGCGAGGGGCTGGGCGCCATGTTCGCCGCCATCGTGGCCGAGCCCACGACGCGGGAGGCGCTGCTGCGCCGGGGGCTGGAGCCCCTGCCGGAATACGGCGCCGCCTTCGAGAACCGCATCCGCGCCGACCGCCTGAAATGGCGCGGCGTGATCCGCGCCGCCAACATCCGCGGCGACTGAACAGGACACTCCATGACGACCCATACCTTGTCGCTCGGCATCGACATCGGCGGCACCTTCACCGACCTGGTGCTGCTGGACCACGCCGATGGCCGCGCCGTGATCTGGAAGGAAAGCACCACCCCCGACGACCCGGCGCGCGGCGCCATGACGGGTGTGGCGGGGCTGTTGAAAAAGGCGGGGGTCGCGCCCGGCCGGATCGGGCGGGTGGTGCATGCCACCACCCTGTTCACCAACGCGCTGATCGAGCGCAAGGGTGCCGCCACCGGCCTGCTGACCACCCGCGGCTTCGCCGATGTGCTGGAGATCGCGCGGGAGCGGAAATACGAGCTCTACGACCTGTTCCTGGAAATGCCCGCCCCCCTGGTGCCCCGCCCCTGGCGCGCCGAGGCCATCGAGCGCCTGGCCCCGGACGGCTCCGTCGAAACCCCGCTCGACATCCCCGCGATGCTGGAGGAGGTGGCGAAGCTGGCGGCCCAGGGCGTGACCAGCCTGGGCATCTGCTTCCTGCATTCCTACGCCAACCCGGTGCATGAGCGCCTGGCGGCCGAGGCCATCGCGCAGCGTTTCCCGCAACTCTCCCTCTCCCTGTCCTGCGACATCGCGCCGGAGGTGCGGGAATATCCGCGCATGGTGACCACCGTCGCCAACGCCTATGTCCGCCCCATCGCGGAAACCTATCTGGACCGGATGGAGGCGGCGCTGGCCGGGGCCGGCATTCCGGGCCGCATGTTCATGATGCTGTCCAATGGCGGGCTGACCCATGTCAGCGAGGCCAAGCGCGCGCCCGTGCAACTGCTGGAAAGCGGCCCGGCGGCGGGCGCGCTGGCGGGGGCCTGGTTCGGGCGGCATGCGGGGCTCGACCGGGTGCTGGCCTTCGACATGGGCGGCACCACCGCCAAGCTGGCGCTGGTCGATGATGGCGAGCCCCTGGTGGCCTGGGGCTTCGAGGCGGCGCGCGCCAAGCGCTTCCTGCGCGGCTCCGGCCTGCCGGTGCAGATCGCGACGGTGGAATTGATCGAGATCGGCGCGGGCGGCGGGTCCATCGCGCGCAAATCGGATCTCGGCACGCTGCATGTGGGCCCGGACAGCGCGGGCGCGCAGCCGGGCCCCGTCTGCTACGGGCGCGGCGGCACGGAACCCACCGTGACCGACAGCGACCTGGCGCTGGGCTACCTCAACGGCGATTTCTTCCTGGGCGGGGCCATGACCATCGACGCGGGGGCGGCCAACGCGGCGCTCGGCGGGCTGGCGGGGTCGCTGGGGCTGGACGCGGCGCGCGGCGCCCATGGCATCCATGACGTGGTGAACGAGAATATGGCCGGCGCGGCCCGCGTCGCGATCGCGGAGCGCGGCCGGGTGCCGCAGGACTACGCCCTGCTGGCCACCGGCGGCGCCGCCCCGGTGCATGCCTGGAACGTGGCGGAAAAGCTCGGCATCGGGCAGGTGGTCTGCCCGCCGGGGGCGGGTGTGGGCAGCACCATCGGCATGCTGATGGCCCCCGCGCGGGTGGACCGCACCGCCTCCTATACGGTGCCGCTGAAGCAGGTGGATTGGGCCACGGTCACCGGCCTGTTCGCGGGACTGGAGGCCGAGGCCCGGGCGGTGGTGGCCGATACCGGCGCCGACCTGTCCCGCGCCAGCGTCCGCTGGCTGGCCGACATGCGCTATCAGGGCCAAGGCTCCGAGATCACGGTGGCCCTGCCGCACGCGCTGGAGGAAGCGGGCGTGCTCGCGGCCTTCGAGGCCGCCTACAAGCAGTTGTTCGGCCGCACCCCGCCCGGCGCGCGCGCGCAGATGGTCACGCTGCGGCTGTCCCTGCTGGCGCCCATGCCGGGTGCGGGCGGCACGCTGCTGCTGAAGGGGGCCGCCGGCGCCGTGGCGCTGAAGGGCCGCCGCCCGGTGCATTTCCCGAGCCATGGCGGCGTGTTCGACACCCCCGTCTATGACCGCTACGCGCTGCCGCCCGGCAGCACCCTCGAAGGCCCCGCGGTGTTCGAGGAAAACGAGAGCACCTTCATCGTCGGCCCCGGCGCCAGCATCCGCGTGCTGCCCGAGGGCTCCATCCTGGCCGAACGGAAGGCCTGAGCCATGACCAAGACATTCGACGCGGTGGAGCTGGAACTGCTCTGGCGCCGCCTGATTTCCCTGGTGGATGAGGCCGCGGCGGCGCTGGTGCGCACCAGCTTCTCCACCCTGGTGCGGGAAAGCTACGATTTCTCCTGCGTCGTCACCGACGCCGCCGGGCAATCGCTGGTGCAGGCGACGGAGAGCATCCCCTCCTTCATCGGCACCCTGCCCACCACGGTGAAGCATTTCCTGCGGTTCTTCCCGCTGGAGAGCCTGTCGCCGGGCGATGTGCTGATCACCAACGATCTGTGGCTGGGCACCGGGCATCTGCCCGACATCACGGTGGCCAAGCCGATCTTCCGCAACGGCCGGGTGGTGGCGTTTTCCGCCAGCACGGCGCATGCGCCCGACATCGGCGGCAAGATCCGCAGCCCCGAACCGCGCGAGGTGTTCGAGGAAGGCCTGCAGATCCCGCCCATGAAGTTGCTGCGCGCGGGCGAGGCCGATGCCACGCTGGTCGCCATCATCCGCCAGAATGTCCGCACGCCGGAACAGACCATGGGCGACCTCTGGGCGCAGGTGGTGGCGCTGGACATGATGGAGGAACGGCTCGGCATCCTGATGGAGCAGGCCGGGCTGGAGGATCTGACGGAGCTGGCGACGGTCATCCACGACCGCTGCGAGGCGGCCATGCGCAACGCCATCCGCGCCCTGCCCGACGGCACCTACCGCAGCGAGCTGCAGACCGACGGCCTGCTGGACAAGCCCATCACCATCAAGCTGGCCCTGACCATCGCGGGCGACAGCATCAGCGCCGACTACACCGGCACCGACGCCCAGGTGGACCGGGCGATCAACTGCGCGCTCTGCTACACCTATGCCATGACGATGTATGGGGTGAAGGTCTGCACCAGCCCCAATTTGCCCAACAATGAGGGCGCCTGGCGGCCCATCAGTGTCGTCGCGCCCGATGGCTGCATCGTGAACCCGGTGTTCCCGGCCTCCGGCGGGTCGCGCATGCTGATCGGGCATTACCTGCCCATGCTGGTCTTCGGCTGCCTGGGCCAGATCGTGCCTGAGCGCGTGATGGCCGCCTGCGGGTCGCCGATGTGGGGCATGAACCAATCCGGCGTGAACGCGGACGGCAAGCCATACGCCAACATGTTCTTCTACAATGGCGGGATGGGCGCGAATGTGCGCGGCGATGGCATCTCCTGCCTGTCCTGGCCGTCCAACGTCTCCTCCACGCCGATCGAGATCAGCGAGCAGAGCGCGCCGCTGCGCTTCCATCACAAGCGGCTGCGGCCGGGCAGCGGCGGGCCGGGCCGGCACCGCGGCGGGCTGGGGCAGGAGGTGCTGCTGGAAAGCCGCTCCACCACCCCCATCGCCGTCTCCTTCCTGGCGGAGCGCACCATCTTCCCGGCTTTCGGCATCGAGGGCGGCGAGGCGGGCGCGCCCGGCGTGCTGGAGATCAACGGCCAGCGCGTGGACCCCAAGCGGCAATACGTGCTGAACGCCGGCGACACGGTGATGATGGCGACGCCGGGCGGCGGCGGGCATGGGCCGGCCGGCGAACGGGCCCCGGCGGCACGGGGGCGGGATGCGGCCATGGGCTACCTCCGCCCGGACTGATGCCGCCGGAGCGATGCCGGCCGACACCGATCTTTGAGCGGGCAGTTTGCCGGGGCGCATTGTCTTCGCCCCGGCCAGGCGGCATTGAGTGGCCCATGGGACAGGACGAACCTACACAGCTCCATGCGCGGCTGGATGCCTATGCGGCCTGGATCCGGGACCTGCGCGAAGGCAGGTCCGCCGCCCCTCCCGCCATCGAGGGCGAGGACCCGCTCGCGCGGCTCGGCCGTGAGCTGCAACTGCTGTCGGAGGCGATCACCCGGCGGGAGAACGAGCTGCGGCGCCTGTCCCGGATCGTTCACAGCGCGGGACAGGAAATCCTCGTCGAGGACGTGCTGGAGAGCATTTTCCGCGGCTTCGCCGGCATCATCCCCTATGACCGCATCGGCTGCGCCTTCCTCACGGCCGATGGCGCGCGCCTGACCTCCTATTGGTCCCATTCCCTGATGGGGCCGATGCGGATCAACAAGGGCTATTCCCAGCGCATGGCGGGCAGCAGCCTGCAACAGGTGTTCCGCACCGGGCAGCCGCGCATCCTGAACGATCTGGAAGCCTATCTGGCCGAGCACCCGGGCTCCAACGCCACCGCGCGCATCGTGGCCGAGGGCGGGCGCTCCAGCCTGACCTGCCCGCTGTTCGTGGATGGCCAGCCGACCGGGGTGCTGTTCTTCACCAGCCGCGAGCGCAACACCTATCAGGACATCCACCAGGCCACCTTCCTGCAGATCGCGGACCAGGTCTCGGTGCTGATCAACAAAAGCCGCCTGTTCCAGGAGCTGGTGGACAAGAACCGCTACCTGCAGCAGCAGGCCGAGCAGTTGCAGGAGGAAGCGAGCCGGGATCCGCTGACCGGCGTGCTGAACCGCCGCGCCTTCATGCTGACGCTGGAGCGGCATCTGCAGGCCCATGCCGCCAGCGGCCAGCCGCTGGGGCTGATCATGGCCGACATCGACCATTTCAAGGCTATCAACGACACGCTGGGCCATGCCGCGGGCGACCGGGCGCTGTGCGAGTTCACCCGGCGCGTCGGTGCGCTGCTGCGACCGAACGACTATCTCGGCCGCTATGGCGGCGAGGAATTCCTGCTGCTGATCGACGCGACCCGGCGGGAGGAACTGCCGGCCATCGCCGAGCGTTTCCGCCGGGCCGTGGCGGAGTCCCCCTTCGATCTGGGCGGCACGGAGAGGCCGGTGACGGCCAGCTTCGGCGTGGCGAGCGCCTCGGATATGGGCGAGGCCCCGGATGAGCTGGTCGCGCGGGCCGACCGGGCGCTGTACGCCGCCAAGGCGGCGGGGCGCGACCGCTGCGTCCTGGCCGATGAAGCGGGGGCCGATGAAGCGGGGGCCGATTGAGCGGGCCGCCGCATCCCACCCTTTCCGAAACCGGGAAGACCCCCCATTCTCTGCACAGACCGAGACAGGGAGAACGAAGATGGCGAAATTCGGCCTGAGCCAACCCCTCCGTCGGGTGGAGGACCCCCGCCTGCTGATCGGCGGCGGCCGCTACACCGATGACATCGCCCTGCCCGGCCAGAGCTTCGGCCATGTGCTGCGCAGCCCGCATGCCCATGCGCGCATCGCTTCCCTGGATACCGCCGCCGCGAAGGCCATGCCCGGTGTGCTGGCCGTGATCACCGGCGCCGACCTGGTGGCCGATGGCGTGGGCGAGGTGCCCTGCGCCGTGCCCCTGAAGAACCGCGATGGCTCCCCGCGCGCGAACACGCCGCGCCTGCCGCTGGCCACCGACACCGTGCGCCATGTGGGCGACCCGGTGGTGTTCATCGTCGCCGAAACCCCCAAGGCCGCCCGCGACGCGGCCGAGGCGGTCGAGATCGAGTATGAGGGCCTGCCCTCCGTCACCGACCTGGCGACGGCCACCGAGCCCGGCCAGCCGCTGGTGTGGCCCGATGTGCCGAACAACATCTGCTTCGACTGGGAAGCGGGCGACAAGGCCAAGGCGGATGCCCTGTTCGCCAGTGCCGCCCATGTGACGAAGCTGACGGTGGTGAACAACCGCATCATCGTGAACAGCATGGAAGGCCGGGCCTGCGGCGCCGAATACGACGCGGCGACCGGCAAGTTCACCTTGCACTGCACCACCCAGGGCTCCTGGCTGGTGCGGGACCTGCTGGCCAATGTGGTGCTGAAGGTGGACCCCAAGCAGATCCGCGTGGTCACCCCCGATGTGGGCGGCGGCTTCGGCATGAAACTGTACCTGTATGCCGAATACGCTCTGTGCGCCTATGCCGCCCGCCTGGTGGGCCGGCCGGTGAAATGGACGAGCGAGCGCAGCGAGGCCTTCCTGTCGGACACGCACGGCCGCGACAACATCACGCTGGGCGAGCTGGCGCTGGACGCGAACGGCAAGTTCCTGGCGCTGCGCACCCGCAACGTGGCGGGGATGGGCGCCTACCTGTCCACCTTCGCGCCCTTCATCCCGACCGGGGCGGGCACCAAGGTGCTGGCCAGCATCTATGATTTCCAGGCCATCTACGCCAATGTCATCGGCGTGCTGACCAACACCGTGCCTGTCGATGCCTATCGCGGCGCGGGCCGGCCCGAGAGCAACTATCTGGTCGAGCGCCTGATCGACACCGCGGCGCATGAGCTGGGGATCGACCGTATCGACCTGCGCCGGCGCAACATCGTGCCGCCGGCGGCCATGCCCTATACCACCGCCATCGGCCAGACATACGACAGCGGCGACTTCGCCTTCGTCCTCGACGCGGCGCTGGCGAAATCCGACTGGGCGGGCTTCCCGGCGCGGCAGGCGGCCTCGGCCGCGCAAGGCCGGAAGCGCGGCATCGGCCTCGCCTATTACCTGGAAGCCACCGGCGGCGCGCCGACCGAACGGGCCGAGGTGCGCTTCACCCCGGATGGCTTCGCCGAGGTCTGGGTGGGCACGCAATCCACCGGCCAGGGGCATGAGACCGCCTATGCCATGCTGACCAGCCATGAGCTGGGCATCCCGATCGAGAAAATCCGCATCCGCCAGGGCGACACCGATGAGGTGCCGACCGGCGGCGGCACCGGCGGCGCCCGCAGCCTGTACTCGGAGGGCACGGCGATCCTGGCCACCACCGCGTCGGTGGTGGAAAAGGGCAAGCAGGCCGCCAGCGAGGTGCTGGAAGCCGCCATCGCCGATATCGAGTTCGAGCGCGGCAGCTTCACCGTGGCCGGCACCGACAAGGGCATCCAGATCCTGGAACTGGCCCGCACCCAGCGCGAGCGCGCGGCCAGGGGCGAGCCCGCCACCCTGCTGGACGCGGCCGAGGTGGCCGACATCCCCGCGCACACCTTCCCCAACGGCTGCCATGTGGCGGAGGTGGAGCTGGACCCCGAGACCGGCCTGGTCACCATCCCGCGCTATGTGGTGGTGGATGATGTGGGCCATGCGCTGAACCCGCTGATCGTGCGCGGCCAGGTGCATGGCGGCGTGGCCCAGGGCATCGGTCAGGCGGTGCTGGAGCGCACGGCCTATGACCCGGAATCGGGCCAGCTGCTCTCGGCCAGCTTCATGGACTACGCCCTGCCCCGTGCCTCGGACCTGCCGGATATCGCGGTGGAGCTGATGGAAATCCCCTGCACCACCAACCCGATGGGGGTGAAGGGCGCGGGTGAGGCCGGCGCCGTGGGCAGCCCGCCCGCCATGGTCAACGCGCTGGTGCACGCCCTGGGCGGCATGGCGGTGGACATGCCGGCCACCCCCGAAATCATCTGGAAAGCCTGTGCCGGGATGGCCGCATAATCATGATCACGCTGCTGACCTATCTGATCCCGCTGGCGATGGCCGCCACGGTGGTGGCCCTGGTGATGGGGCTGTTCCAGATGGCGCGGGGCTCGCCGGACCCGCATCGCTCGAACCGGCTGATGCAGTACCGCATCCTGTTCCAGGGCGCGGCGATCCTGATGTTCGTGCTGCTACTGATGCTCTTGAAAGGTTAGCCCCGCGCGGCGCATCCGGCCCAGCACCCACAGCGCCCAGGCCAGTTGCACGGCCAGGGCCGGCAGCAGCACCAGCGGCTTCTGGCTGGGGCCGAGCTGGAAGAACAGCGCCACCAGCGCGGCATGGAACAGGGTGAAGCCCGCATGCAGCGCCGCCACCCGCGCGGGGCTGACGCCGCTGCGCACCGCCATCTGGTACAGATGCGTGCGGTGCGGCCGGCTGACGGGCCGCCCCGCCAGTGCGCGGCGCACCAGCGTGAACACCGCATCGAACAACAGCGAGAAGATCAGCAGCGGCACGATCAGCACGCTGACCTGCTGGGCGTCGAAGCGAGAGGCCGCGACCGCCAGCACCGCCATCACGAAGCCCGCGAACTGGCTGCCCACATCGCCCATGAAGATGCGCGCGGGCGGCAGGTTGAAGGGCAGGAAGCCCAGGAAACCCGCGGCCAGGAACAGGCTGGCGGCATAGACGAACCACGCGCCCTCACTGAGCGCCACGCCGCACAGGGTGGCGCTGGCCAGGAACATCACGCTGGCCACCAGCGCGTCCGAGCCATCCATGAAATTCACGGCATTGGTGCAGCCCAGGATCCAGAACAGGGTGATCGGCACGCCGAGCCAGCCCAGCTCCACCACCCCCACCACCGGCAGGGCGAGCCGCGTGAGCACGAGGCCCGAGGCCACGGCCACCAGCGCCGCCAGGAACTGCGCCGACAGCTTCACCAGGAAGCGGAAATCCTTCACGTCATCGGCCAGTGCCACCAGCGCCATGGCGAAGGCCGCCAGGATGACGCCACGGAATTGCGGCTCCGCCAGGCGGGCGAAATCGGCCAGGCCATACAGCGCGGCCATGCCGAGCATGAAGGCCAGCACCACCCCCACGCCGCCGCCCTTGGGGGTGGGGCGCTTATGGGCCTTGCGGGCGTCCGGGTGGTCCAGGATGGGGAACCGGATCATCAGCGCCACGCCCAGGGCCGAAACCAGGGCGAGGCACGCGGCGAAGGCCAGATGCGCGATGAAGGCGGAGATCTGCATGGGCGCCGAGTTCTCGCGTGGGGCGCGGCCCGGCGCAATGGCTTGGCCGCGTTAAATATTGCGGCTTACGGGGTGCGGGCGCCCCGCAGCACCTCGCCGGCCCATTGCCCGTCCACCCGAGCGGGCTGGGGCAGCGGCTCTCCGGCGGCCTCGCCCGGGGTGTTCAGGTCCGCCTGGCGCAGGGCCTGGCTGGCCCATTCCACCGCCACCCGGGGCCGGGGCAGCGCCAGGGCCGGGGCGCGGCCGGTGGCAGTTGCCGTGGTGAGCTCCGCGCCGCTGGCCGTGCCCGGGTCATCCAGCACGGAAACGGCGCTGGGCCCGGTCGCCCCGGGGTCGTCCAGCACGGTGGGGCCTGCGGCGGGGTCGTCCAGCACCGCATGGGTGCCGCCGCCGGCCACCGCGCGGGCGGCCTGGGGGTTGGCCTCCATGATGTCCGCGTCGCGCCGCTGGCGCACCACGCTGCGCAGCCGGGCATAGGCGTCCAGGCTGTCGGCGCGCAGCACATCCAGGGTTTCCAGATTCTCCGCGCGCAGATCGACACCGCCGATCGCCCCGCGCGTGATGTTCAGCGTGCGCAGGGTATAGGCCGTCAGATAGGGACCGATCGCCAGTTGCAGCGGGTTGCCGAAACCGTCCACGCCATCGCCGATCGCGTCGCGCATGTTGCTCGGCCCCAGGATCGGCAGCATCAGATAGGGCCCGCCCGGCATGCCGTAGCTGGCCATGGTCTGGCCGAAATCCCCGGTCTGGCGGCGCAGCCCCTGGTCGGTGGCCACGTCGAACAGCCCCACCCCGCCCAGGGTGGTGTTCATCGCGAAGCGGCCCAGCGTGGTGCCCGCCGCGTCGAAACGCAGCTGCAGCAGGTTGTTGGCGAAGATCACCGGCTCACCGAGATTCTGCAGGAACAGCCGGATGCGGGTGCGCCCGTATTCGGGCACCACGCCGCGATAGGTCTCGGCGATCGGGCGGAAGATGCTCTCGTCCAACTCGGTGTTGATGTCATACAGGTGGCGGTTCACCCGCTCCAGCGGGTCGCCCGGATCGTTCGCGCCGGCGTATTGAGAGGCGGCGGTGGGCACCTCCACCCCGCCTCGCCCCACTTGCGTGGGCCCGCAGGCAGCGAGCAGAAGCAGCATCGGCATGGAGAGGCGGGCGCGCATGGCGTGGATATATAGAGCGGATCGGCGATGCTGACAGCGGCGGCCATTCTGTTTGTGGTGCTGGGGCTGGCGGCGGCGGCGCAGGGGCTGCTGGCCGCCCGCGCCGTGGCCCGGCTGACGGCCACCCGCCCGCCCGCGGGCCCTGCCCTGCCGGCCTCCGTGCTGAAACCGCTCTATGGGGCGGAACCGGGGCTGGATGACAATCTCGCGAGCCATCTGCGCCAGGACCACGCGGCCCCGCACGAATTGCTGCTGGCCGTGGCCGACCCGGCCGACGCCGCCGTGCCCGTCGCCCGCCGCTTCTGCCCGCCCGCCCGGCTGAACCTGGGGGGCGCGGTGCTGGGGGCGAATCGGAAGGTGTCGCAGCTGGTGCATCTGGCCCGCGACGCGGCCCACCCCGTCCTGGCGGTGGTGGATGCGGATATGCGCGTCTCTCCCCGCTGGCTGACGGCGGTGACGGCGCCGCTGGCCGACCCGGCGGTGGGGCTCGTCACCTGCCTGTACCGGGGGGTGGCGGCGGACCCGGGGTTCTTCTCGCGCCTCACGGCCTTGCAGGTGGACTGGCATTTCCTGCCGAGCGCGGCGCTCGGTGAATCCCTGGGCCAGGCGCATGGCTGCTATGGCGCCACCATGGCCCTGCGCGCCGAGACGCTGGCAGGCTTGGGCGGATTCGAGGCCTTCCTGGACCTGCTGGCGGACGACCACGCGCTGGGCGCCGCCGTGCGGGCGCTGGGCCTGCAAGTGGTCGTTTCGCCGGAATTGCCCGCGCATGTGATGCATGAGGCGGGGCCGCGCGGGCTGTGGCGGCACGAGCTGCGCTGGGCCCGCACGGTGCGGCTGCTGAACCCCTGGGGTTATCTGGGGCTGGGGCTGACCCACCCGCTGCCCTGGGCCACGCTGGGGCTGATCCTGGCGCCTTCCAACCCCTGGATCGCCGGGGCCTTCGGGGTTGTGCTGGCGGCACGGCTGGCGGCCACGGCGCGGATCGACCGCGCGCTAGGCCTGGCGCCCCGCCCGGCCTGGGTGCCGTTGCGCGATGCGCTGTCCTTTCTGGTCTGGATCGCCGGATTGTGGCCGGGCCGGGTGGCATGGGGCGGGCGGCGCTTCCGTATTGGCGCGGATGGGCGTATGAACCCTGGTTGAACGGGCCTGGGTTGAAGAGGATTGCGAAGAAGCCACTTGAGCTTCTTGCCGGCTTCGCCCACACCCCACCCCGGTTTCATGAAGGCACAGTACGCGGATGATGCGCACCCTCTTCCTCCAGGCCCCCACCTTTGACGGGTTCGATGGCGGCGCCGGCGCGCGCTATCAGGCGCGGCGGGAGATCAAGAGCTTCTGGTTCCCCACCTGGCTGGCGCAACCCGCCGCCCTGGTGCCGGGCAGCAAGCTGGTCGACGCGCCCCCGCATGGCCAGACCATGGCGGACATCCTGCCCATGGCCAAGGATTACGACCTGTGCGTGATGCACACCTCCACCCCCTCCTTCGCGTCGGACGTGAAGGTGGCGGAGGCGCTGAAGCAGGCCAACCCGAAGCTGATGATCGGCCTGATCGGCGCCAAGGTGGCCGTGCAGCCGGACGAATCCCTGCGCGACGCGCCGGTGATCGACTGGGTGGCCCGCAACGATTTCGACTTCACCATCAAGGATGTGGCCGAGGGGCATGACCTTTCGACCATCAAGGGCCTGTCCTTCCGCAACAGCGAAGGCGTGATCGTCCACAACGACGACCGCGAGATGCTGGAGGACATGGACAGCCTGCCCTTCGTGTCCGAGGTCTACAAGCGGGACCTGGACTACAAGAAGTACTTCATCGGCTACCTGAAGCACCCCTATGTCAGCTTCTACACCGGCCGTGGCTGCAAGAGCCGTTGCACCTTCTGCCTGTGGCCGCAGACGGTGGGCGGGCATCGCTACCGCACGCGCTCGGTCGAGCACGTGATCGCGGAAGTGAAGTACATCCTGCAGAACTTCCCGGAGATGAAGGAGCTGTTCTTCGACGACGACACCTTCACCGACGACCTGCCGCGCGCCGAGGCCATCGCGAAGGAGCTGGGCAAGCTGGGCGTCACCTGGTCCTGCAACGCCAAGGCCAATGTGCCCTATGCCAGCCTGAAGGTGATGCGCGAGAACGGCCTGCGCCTGCTGCTCGTGGGCTATGAGAGCGGCAACCAGCAGATCCTGCACAACATCAAGAAGGGCATGCGGGTGGACGTGGCCCGGCAGTTCACCAAGGACTGCCACACGCTGGGCATCGCCATCCATGGCACCTTCATCGTCGGCCTGCCCGGCGAGACGAAGGAAACCATCCAGGAAACGATCAAGTTCGCGATCGAGACCAACCCGCACACCATCCAGGTGAGCCTCGCGGCGCCCTATCCCGGCACCTATCTGTGGGACCAGGCGGCGCGCGAAGGCTGGCTGGACACCGCCCACACCGAATATGTGGACGCCCATGGCGTGCAGATCGCCCCGCTGCACTACCCGCATCTGTCGCATGAGGAAATCTTCGCCTCGGTCGAGGAATTCTACCGGCGCTTCTACTTCCGGGTGCCCAAGATCGCCTCGATCTGCGGTGAGATGGTGCGCGACCGCCAGATGCTGGTCCGCCGCCTGCGTGAGGGCGTGGAGTTCTTCCGCTTCCTGAAGGAACGCAAGGTGGCCGCCAAGGCGGCTTAGTTTTCCGCCTCAGGCGCCGGCGCGGCCATCCGGCCGCTTGGCTTGCGCGCCGCCACCGTGGCGCCGGGCATAACGGCTGCTCTGGGCGCGGTCGCGCTTTGCGCTCCCGGCCCGATGCTGAGCATCGGGCCGTTGTTGTATGGGGGGTGGGATGGCCCGCAGGTTCATCGTCAACGCCGACGATCTCGGCCTCGACGCCTCGGTGAACGAGGCCATCGAGCAGGCCCACACTGAGGGCGTGCTGACCGCGGCCTCCCTGATGGTCGGCGCCCCCGCGCATGAGGAAGCGGTGCGCCTCGCCCGCCGCAACCCGCATCTGGCCGTGGGCCTGCATGTGGTGCTGACCGACGGCGTCCCGGTGCTGCCGGCCAGCCATATCCCGTCACTGACCCAGCCCAATGGCCGCTTCCGGGACGACATGGCGCGGCTCGGGCTGACGCTGGCGCTGTCCAGGGCGGCGCGGGCGGAGCTGCGGGCGGAGGTCGAGGCCCAGATGGCCCGCTTCCGCGGCACGGGGCTGACGCCCGACCACATCAACAGCCACAAGCACTACCACCTGCACCCCGCCATCGCCGCCGTGCTGATGGAGGTGGCGGTGGCCGAGGAAATCCCCTGCATCCGGCTGCCGGATGAGGAACCGGCCACGGTGGGCGGGCACGTGCACTGGTCCAACGGCATCACCCATGCCTGGTGCGAGCGCCTGCGCAAGGGGGCCACGCGCCTGGGCCTGCGCGCCGCCGACCGGGTGGTGGGCCTGCACTGGTCCGGCGCCTTCACGGCCGAGCGCCTGCTCTCCGCCCTGCCCCGCATCAAGGGCGGCGTGACGGAGCTGTATTTCCACCCCGCCACCCGCGACGATGTGCCGGGCGGCGCCCCCGGCTATCGCTACCGGGCGGAGCTGGCGGCGTTGACCGACCCGCGCGTGATCGCGGCCATGGCGGGCACGCCGCGCGGCGGCTACAGGTCGATGCTGGCCGCATGAACCGCATCGGCTTGCTGGCGGCGGTGGCGGGGCTCGGCTTCGCCGTCTGGGTGGTGTGGCAACAGGATCTGGCTGAGGTCTCCACCCTGTTGCTCGGCGCCGGGGCGTCGCTGTTCCTGGTGGCGCTGGCGCATATCCCAGCTATGGTGGTGAATGCCCAGGCCTGGGCCATGCTGATGCCCGGCAACAGCCGCCCCTCCCTGCCCGCCATGACGCTGCAGGTCTGGATCCGTGAGAGCGTGAACAACCTGCTGCCCGTGGGCCGGGTGGGCGGTGAGATCGTGTGTTTCCGCCTGCTGCGGCGCTGGGGCGTGAAGGCCCCGGCGGCCGCCGGCGGCATGATGGCCGATCTGGCGCTGTCGCTGATTTCGCAGCTGCTGTTCTCGCTGCTGGGCATCGGGCTGCTCTCGGCGGGCGGGGCGGTGCTGGGCTGGCCCGCCATCGCGCTGGGCGTGGTGGTGGGGGTGGTGCTGGCCGCCAGCACCATCATGGTGATGCGCGCCAACTGGCTCAGCCGCGCCATCGCCGTGCTGAACAACATGGCCAAGGACCGGCTGGCGGGGCTGGCCGAGAGCACCCGGCGGCTGGACACCTACATGCGCCGGCTGTGGCGCCGCCCGCGTGCGGCGGTACTGTGCACGGCCTGGCAGTTCATGGCCTGGCTGGCCGGCGCGCTGGAGATCTGGGTGGCCGGCTGGGCGCTCGGCACCCCCATCTCCTGGTCGGACGCGGTGATGATCGAGGCGCTGATCCAGGCGCTGTCCTCGGCCGCCTTCCTGGTGCCCGGGGCGCTGGGGATTCAGGAGGCCGGATTCGTAGGGCTGGCCATGCTGGCGGGCCTGCCGCCCGCAGCCGGCGCCGCGCTGGGCCTGGCGCGGCGGTTCCGGGATGTGGTGCTGTTCCTGCCCGGCCTCGCGGCCTGGGCCTGGATGGAACGGCGCCAATAGCATCGAGGCGAGGGGTCTCCCCCCCGCCTCCGGTCCTCAGGCGAGCGCCAGGCGCTGCTCGTCCACTTCCTGCTTCATGCTCTTCTGCAGCTTCTCGAAGGCACGGACCTCGATCTGGCGCACCCGCTCGCGGCTGATGTTGTACTGCTGCGAGAGGTCTTCCAGCGTCGTCGGCTCATCCTTCAGGCGGCGTTCGATCAGGATGTGGCGCTCGCGCTCGTTCAGGGTCTTCAGCGCGGTGGCCAGCAGCTGCTTGCGGTTGGACATGTCCTCCCGCTCGGCCAGCTCCTCCTCCTGGCTCTCGCTGTCGTCCACCAGCCAGTCCTGCCACTCGCCCTCGCTATCGGCGCGGACGGGGGCGTTCAGGCTGTTGTCCGGCGCCGAGAGGCGGCGGTTCATGCTGATCACGTCGGCCTCGGGCACCTGCAGGGTGGTGGCGATCTTCTCGACCACCTCCGGCTGCAGATCGCCTTCCTCCAGCGCGGCCATCTGGCCCTTCAGCCGGCGCAGATTGAAGAACAGCTTCTTCTGCGCGGCGGTCGTGCCCATCTTCACCAGCGACCAGCTGTGCAGGATGTATTCTTGAATGGCCGCGCGGATCCACCACATGGCGTATGTGGCTAGGCGGAAGCCACGGTCCGGATCGAACCGCTTCACCGCCTGCATCATGCCGACGTTGCCTTCGCTGATCAGCTCACCCACCGGCAGGCCATAGCCCCGGTAGCCCATGGCGATCTTGGCCACGAGGCGCAGGTGTGAGGTCACGAGGCGATGGGCGGCCTGTTCGTCGCCACCTTCGCGCCAGTTCTTGGCCAGCCGGAATTCTTCCTCCGGCTGAAGCATCGGGAACTTGCGGATCTCCTGAAGGTAGCGCGACAGGTTGCCCTCAGGGGCCATCGGAATAGCAAGGGAAGCCATAGTCGACCTTCCTTCTGTTTGCCGGGCATCCTCCCCGTGACGGCGGAGGGTGTTCCGGCGGTCTCAGCACTTCCTTCCCGGGCCCACCCGGTCGCCTGCCACTGTCACGGAGTGGCGAGGTACTGACCTTGGGTTCCATGCGGCACCCGGGCTGGTTGCCGTGATGTTCCAATACCCGAACCGCCTCCGGGTTGCAAGGAAAACCGACCGGAAAGGTCGTATTACACTACGATACCGTCCAGTAACATTTGCATGTCTTCCGGGAGTTTCGCGCTGAAGGCCAGCGCCTCTCCGGTCACCGGATGGCGGAATCCCAGCGTGGCCGCGTGTAGCGCCTGGCGGGGAAAGGCCAGCAGCGCATCGCGCGTGGCCTTGGGCAGGCTGGAGGCCGCGGCGGGGATGCGCCGCAGATAGACAGGGTCCCCCACCACCGGGTGGTTGATGTGCGCCAGGTGCACGCGAATCTGGTGCGTGCGCCCGGTGGCCAGCTTGAGGCGCAGCAGCGCGGCCCCGGTGCCGAAGGCGCGCTCGGTGCGGTAATGCGTCAGCGCGTGCTTGCCGCCCTTGGTGACCACGGCCATGCGCTTGCGGTCGGTCGGGTGGCGGCCGATCGCGCCCTCGATATCGCCCTCGGCCGGCGCCGGCAGGCCCCAGCACAGCGCCAGGTATTCCCGCGACAGGTCGCGGGTGGCGAAGGCCTCGGACAGCACATGGTGCGCGCGCTCCGTCTTGGCCACGACCATGACGCCGGAGGTGTCCTTGTCCAGCCGGTGCACGATGCCCGGGCGCGCCTCGCCGCCGATTCCCGACAGCTCCTCCCCGGCATGGGCAAGAAGCGCGTTCACCAGCGTGCCGTCCGCGTTGCCCGGGGCGGGATGCACCACCAGCCCGGCGGGTTTGTTCACCACAATCAGATGGCGATCCTCGAACAGGATTTCCAGCGGGATCTCCTGGGCCTCGGGCCGGGCGGGAATCGGCGGCGGCACCTTCAGCTGGTAGCGGCTGCCGGGGCGCACGGCCTCCGCGGGCTCCGTCAGGGGCAGGCCGTCCCGGCTGGCCCAGCCGGTTTCCATCAGCGACTTGACGCGGGAGCGCGACAGAGAACCTATGGCGTCCGCGAGGAAACGGTCCACGCGCTGCCCGGCATGTTCCGGCCGGGCCTCGATATCATGGATGGTGGGGGTTTCGGCCAATGCGGGCGCTCTATGCTCTGGTGGTGGTGATGGGCGTGCTGCTGGTGGGCGGCACCGTGACGCTGGTGGTGCTGCTGGCGAAGCGGATGGGCGGGGCCACCGCCACCGCTGATGTGACAGCGGAAATCCCCGCGGGCAACCGCATCATGGGCATGGCTGGGGTGGAAGGGCGGCTGGCCCTGTGGCTGGAAGGCCCCGAGGGCAGCCGCGTGTGGCTGCTGGACCCCGCGACCGGCCGGCGGGTGGGTGAGGTCCGGTCGGGCGCGGTGCCCACGCGCTGATGGCGCACCGCAAGCCGAACCTGCCGGAGAAGATCTGCGCCGCCTGCGCCCGGCCCTTCGCCTGGCGCCGGAAGTGGGCGCGGGACTGGGAGGCGGTGCGCTACTGTTCCGAGGCCTGCCGGCGGGGAAAGCGGCTTGCCCACAAAGAAGATGCGCACCCCCCGCTTGCGCATCCGGCGCGGGCATCATAATACCCCGCTCGCGCTGGCCCCTTCGTCTAGCGGTCTAGGACGGAGCCCTCTCACGGCTCAAACACGGGTTCGAGTCCCGTAGGGGTCACCATCCTTTCTTCTTCTCCTGGTGTTCAGGGCTGCTACGCGGCCTTGCGGGCACGCGCCTTCGCCTGCCGCATCAGGCCCAGCACCTGCTGCACCTGCCCATCCTCCAGCATCAGCCGCAGCACGGCATGGCCATCGCGCATCGTCACGCCGGCCACGGGGATGCGCATGCCCGCCAGCAGCAGCTGCCCCGCCTGATCCCGCGCGACGGATTCCACCCCCGCCACCAGCGCCCCGCTGACCGACAGGTTCAGCACCCGCACCCCGCGCATCCCCCGGCCCATGTCGAGTTCCGCCGGCAGGTCGCAATCCACCCGTTCGTCCCGGCGCCGGTCCACCTCCTGGGTGGAGGTCCGCACCACCCGGATCACGGTCTGGCGCAGCTTCCGCACCGCCCCTTCCAGCACGCCCGCCGTGCGGTGCACCTCGCCCGATTGCGCGTCGGCCTCACCGGCGGCGGCGCGTACATCCTCGGTCAGCGCGGTCATGCGGGTGGCGGCGCCGGCGGTGTCCAGCACGCTGCGGCCGATGGCGGCGGTGGCGTGGCCCTGCTCCTGCACCGCGCCGGCCACGGCGGCGATCGTGGCGTCGATCTCCCCGATCAGGCCGACCATCTGGCCCACCTCCTCGGCGGCATTGGCGGTGGCCTGGCGCACGGCGGCGATCTGGCGGGCGATGGCGGCGGTGGAATGCGCGGTCTGGGTGGCCAGCTGCTTCACCTCGCTGGCGACGACGGCGAAGCCCTTGCCGGCCTCGCCCGCGCGGGCGGCCTCGATGGTGGCGTTCAGGGCCAGCAGGTTGGTCCGCGCCGCGATGTCGGCGATCAGGTCGGCCACCTTGCCGATCTCCTCCGCCTGGCGGGACATCGCCTCGATGCTGCCGCGCGCGCCCTGCCCGGCCACCACCGCCCTTTGGGCGCAGGCCGAGGAATCGCCCACCTGCCGCACGATGCCGTTGATGGACAGGGTCAGTGCCTCGGCGGCGCGGGCCATGCTCTCGGCCGTCTCGCGGGTCTGGAGGGCGGCGGCGGCGGCCTGGTCGGCGTCATGGCCGGTGCGGGCGGCGGTGGCGGACATGGCCTGCGCCGTGCCGGACATCCCGCTGGTCAGGGTGCTCACCTGCTCCATCGCGTCGCCCGCCTCGCGCTCGATGGCCTCGGCCATGCCGGTCAGGGCGCTGGCGCGGCTGGCCCGCTCGGCGGCGGCATAGGTTTCCAGCAGCAGTTCCAGGTCGAACCAGGCGCCCTTGTTCAGGGCGGCGCGGATGGCCGCATCCTGGCGCCGGCGCGCGCCGCCCAGCCAGCCGCGGCCCGCGCCGGCATCCTCCAGCCCCAGATCGGCCAGGATGCCGTGCATCACGCTGGCGTGGCAGATCGCCACCGCATAGCCCGGCACCCCATGGGCATAGAACAGCGAGGCCAGGGTATCGGCCGATTCGAGAAAGCCCGGCCCGACATCGCCCGAGACCACCCGGCACCAGTGGGACACCCGGGCCCGGTGCACTTCGGGCCGGGCCAGCGCGTTCTGGATTTCGGGCCAATGGGCGAATTCGCGGTGCAGTTCCACCAGCAGCGCCGGCAGGCGGTCCCGCGCGAAGGGGGCCAGGCCGCGCAGCAGGCGCAGATCCTCCGCCGTGATCCGGAATGCCGCGAGGCGCTTGTCCTGCTCGGTGTCGCTGCTCATGCTGCGGAAAGTCCTGGTTGCCTCGGATGTGCGCGCCCCATGCGCAGGCACATATGCGGGCACATTCGGGGCAAACATCAAACATCAGGTAAATACACTCCGGCCTGGCATCAGCGGCATTGATGCGGCACCGCAGATTTTCGCATTGGCCCGCCACGGGCACGGGCTGGCACTTTGCGGGCCATGCCCGTCGATCCCCATCTCCTCCTGGCCTGGGTGGCCGCCTGCCTGGTGCTGATCGTCACCCCCGGGCCGGACATGGCCTTCGCGCTGGGCCAGGCGATGGCGGGCGGGGCACGGCGCGGCTGGGCCGCCACCGCCGGCATCATGGCCGGGGCCACCTGCCATGTCGGCATGGCCGCGCTGGGCGTGGCGGCGCTGCTGGCGGCCAATCCCCTGCTGTTCCAGGCGCTGCGCTGGGCGGGCGCGCTGTACCTGTTCTGGCTGGGCGCGCAGGCGCTGCGGGCGGCATGGCGCGGCCAGCAGGGCATCGCGCCGCGCCCGGCCGGGCCCGGCGGCATGGCCGGCGCCTTCCGGCAGGGCTTCCTGACCAACCTGCTCAACCCCAAGGTGGGACTGTTCTTCCTGGCCATCCTGCCGCAATTCGTGGCCCCCGGCCGCGCGCCCGCCTGGGTGCAGATGCTGATCCTGGGCCCGATGCTGCCGCTGATGTCGCTGCCCTTCTTCGCGCTGCTGCTGCATGGGGCGGGGCGGCTGACCGCCCGGCTGCGCCAGGGCCGGGCCGCGCGCTGGCTGGAGGGCGCCATGGGCGGGCTGTTCCTGGGGCTCGGCGCGCGCATCCTGCTGGGCCGCTAGCGGCCGGTTAACCACCCCCGCCCCATCACTGCCGCCCGACACAGCAGAAGGGCGTCAGAATGACGCAACCACCGCGACCCTATGTGGTCATCGCCACCCCCTGTTTCGGGGCGATGGTGCACCAGGGCTACATGCTCTCCATCCTGAAGCTGATCTGCAGCCCGCTGGGCCAGGCCGTGACCTTCACGCTGGAAATGCTGGGCCATGACAGCCTGATCACCCGCAGCCGCAACACGCTGCTGGCGCGCTTCCTGGCCACGCCGGGGGCCACGCACATCCTGTTCGCCGATTCCGACATCCTGTTCGAACCCGACCAGCTGGCCCGCATGCTGGCCGCCGGGAAGGAGCTGGTGGCCGGCATCTACCCGCTGAAGGTCCGCAGCTGGGATGCCGCCACCCAGGCCCGCATGGCCCTCGGCGAGGCACCGGACAGCGCCTCCCTGCTCTATGTCGGCCAGGCCTGCACGGGGGCGGAGGCCGAGCGCTGCGGCGATTTCGTCACCGGCACCTATGCCGGCACCGGCTTCATGCTCGCCCGGCGGGACATGGTCGAGCGCATGATCCAGGCCTATCCCGAGACCCGCTACGAGCATATCGGCGCCGCCACCCCGGCCATGCCCGATGGCAGCCCCTGCCATGCCCTGTTCGACTGCGTGATCGACCCCGCCACCGGCACCTATCTCAGCGAGGATTTCACCTTCTGCCGGCGCTGGCGCGCGATCGGCGGCAAGCTGTGGCTGGATACCGCGGGGCGGCTGACCCATGTCGGCGCGCATGATTTCGTGGGGGACCCGGCCCGGCGCTACGTTTCGCCTGTCGAAACAAAAGCCGCTTTCCGCATGGACGAACCCGCCCCCCAGGGTTAGGCTTCCCCCAACGAAACATGCGGGGGAAGCGGTATGGGTCCACTCCAGGGCCTGCGGGTCATTGAAATGGCGGGCATCGGGCCCGGCCCCTTCTGCGCCATGCTGCTCGCGGACATGGGGGCCGAGGTGTGGCGCGTGGAACGCCGCGAGGGCCCGCCCGGCTCACGGCGCGATGTGATGGGCCGCGGCCGCCGCTCCATCGCGCTGGACCTGAAGCACCCCGCCGCCACCCGCGCCGTGCTGCGCCTGGTCGAACGGGCGGACGCGCTGATCGAGGGTTTCCGGCCGGGGGTGATGGAGCGCCTGGGCCTCGGCCCCGATGTGTGCCTGGCCCGCAACCCGCGCCTGGCCTATGGCCGCATGACCGGCTGGGGCCAGACCGGCCCGCTGGCGCCGCTGGCGGGGCATGACATCAACTACATCGCCATCACCGGCGCGCTGGACGCGATCGGCACCAAGGACCAGCCGGTGCCGCCGCTGAACCTGGTGGGCGATTTCGGCGGCGGCGGCATGCTGCTGGCCATGGGGCTGATGGCGGCCATGCTGCACGCGGCGCGCACCGGCCAGGGCCAGGTGATCGACGCCGCCATGAGCGACGGCGCGGCCCAGCTGATGGCCCCGATCTATGGCATGAAGGGCACGGGCCGCTGGTCCGCCCCGCGCGGGGGTAACATGCTGGATGGCGGGGCGCCCTATTACGGCGTCTATCGCTGCGGCTGCGGCGGCTTCCTGGCCGTGGGCCCGCTGGAGCCGCAATTCTTCGCCGAATTCCTCCGCCGGCTGGAACTGCCGGAGGGCGAGTTCGCCGACCGGCTGAAGCCCGAATTGTGGCCCGCCCTGCACGCCCGCTTCGCCGCCGTCTTCCTGACGCGCACGCGCGACGCCTGGGCCGCGATCTTCGACGGCAGCGACGCCTGCGTGGCCCCGGTGCTGACGATGGAGGAAGCGCCCACCCACCCGCACAACCAGGCGCGCGGCACCTTCTTCGAGCGCGAGGGCATCACCCAGCCCGCGCCCGCGCCACGCTTCTCGGCCACCCCCTCCTCCCCGGGCGCGCCCGCCCGGCTGCGCGGCGAGGACAGCCGGGCGATCCTGGAGGAATCCGGTTTCACCGCGACGGAGATCGCGGAACTTCTGGAGCAGCCCCCGGCCTGACGGATCGCCCGCGATCCATCAGGCCGGGGATGAGCCGCTCCAGCGACAACGCCGCTTCTGGAAGGATGACGCCCCATGGACACCCCCACCCCGATCCCGCGCCAGCGCACGGTCCTGACCGCCGAGCATGAGATGTTCCGCACCCAGGTGCGCCGCTTCGTGGAGCGGGAGATCGCGCCCCACCACCGCGAATGGGAACGGGTGGGGCTGGTCCCGCGCGAGGTGTGGCGCAAGGCGGGCGAACAGGGCCTGCTGTGCACCATGCTGCCCGAGGAATATGGCGGCGCCGGGGGCGATTTCGGCCACGCCGCCGTGGTGCTGGAGGAGCTGGCCCGGGTGAACGCCTCGGGCGTCGCGTTCCAGCTGCATTCCGATATCGTGGTGCCCTATTTCAGCACCTATGCCTCCGAGGCGAGGAAGCGCGAGTGGCTGCCGA
Organism: Rhodovarius lipocyclicus; assembly: GCF_009900765.1. Taxonomy (GTDB): domain Bacteria; phylum Pseudomonadota; class Alphaproteobacteria; order Acetobacterales; family Acetobacteraceae; genus Rhodovarius; species Rhodovarius lipocyclicus. The sequence continues at coordinate 7,141 of NZ_JAAABL010000029.1, read as the reverse complement.
AGATGGCCAGCGGCGAGATGATCACCGCCATCGCCATGACCGAGCCCGGCATGGGCAGCGACCTGAAGGCGGTCCGCACCTCGGCCAGGCGCGACGGCGACCACTGGGTGATCAATGGGCAGAAGACCTTCATCTCCAGCGGGCAGAATTGCGGCATCGTCATCGTGGTGTGCAAGACCGACCCGGAGGCGGGGCGGCGCGGCATCTCCCTGATCGCGGTGGAGGAAGGCACGCCGGGCTTCACCAAGGGCCGCAACCTGGAAAAGATCGGGATGCACGCGCAGGACACCTCGGAGCTGTTCTTCGAGGATGTGCGCGTGCCGCTGGACAATCTGCTGGGGGTGGAGAATCGCGGCTTCTACCAGCTGATGCACCAGCTGCCGCAGGAACGCCTGATCATCGCCATCCGCGCCGCCACCAGCATGGAGACGATGCTGGAGAAGACCATCGCCTATGCGCGGGAGCGCCAGGTGTTCGGCCAGGCCGTGTTCGATTTCCAGACCCACCGCTTCACCCTGGCCTCGGCGAAGGCCGAGATCGGCATGTACCGCGTCTACCTCGACGATTGCCTGGGCCGGCACATGCGCGGCGAGCTTTCGGCCGAGGAAGCGGCCGCGGCCAAGCTGCTGGGCACGGAGATGCAGAACCGGCTGCTGGATGCCTTCCTGCAGATCCATGGCGGCTATGGCTACATGGCGGAATACGAGATCGGCCGCGCCTGGGCGGATGCGCGGGTGGGCCGGATCTATGGCGGGTCCAGCGAGGTGATGAAGGAGATCATCGCCCGCACGCTGTGAAGCGGGTCAGCGCCCTTGCAGCCGCCGAACCTCCCGCAAAGTGGGGTCGGCGTCGTGAGACGGGAAGCCGAAATGCTCGCGCTGTTCGCACCAGGTCAGGCGGCCTTCCTTGTTCTCGATGGCAACCTCGGTTTCCGTTCTCAACACATAAAGGACGTTGAGTAGCGCCTGCATGCCGTCCACACCCCCCATCCGCTGCATACAGCGCGTCTCGGGGCCGGTGATGGTCATCTCCTTTCCCCAATCCTGCGCCACGATGCCGGGGCGCAGGGACAGGTAGCTGCGATGCGTTAACTCGGCATGAAATTCGGCCAGGCCCGCAGGGGTGGAAAGATGACGATGCCTGGCTCAGCGGCCCTGCCGACGACGCGCTTCCCTTAACTCAGGGTCCGCCTCGTGAGACGGGAAGCCAAAATGTTCGCTCTGCCCGCCCCAGGTCAGGCGGCCTTCCTGGTTTTCGACAGATGTCTCGGCTTTGGCGCTCAGCACATAGAGCACGTTGAGAAGAGCCTGCATGCCATCGACGCCGGCATCTCGGTTGACGAAGGACGTCGTCGGCCCCTGGATGCGATAGGGACAGAACCATGTGCCATCGGCTTCAGCATAGGGTTTGCCGATCTCAATCAGGAAGAGCGGCTCGCCGTCCACATCCAACTGCCGCGTGACCATGACCTCGAAGGGCGCTCTAGAATTATTTCCCAACATCATGTTACCTCCCGATGATTAGTGGAGGAATACATCCACCACGATCACATTGGGCAAACCTCTCCGAGGCGCTCGCCCAACATGATCGGCGCAAATCTGATATGTTAAGAAAATATCTACAAACAGCCCAATCCCTGATCCGTTGAAGCTCGCAATTATTGTTTCTGATGGCGGCCTGTATCTCCAAACGTCTCCTACGCACAAAATCAGCCACAGTCGCCGGTTGCGTCTGCGGGTTCGTCATATAACCGGCGGTCGGAGGCGCCGCCCGGACATGGGAAGCCACTTGCACCGCATGCCCGGCCCTCATTTGGCTATAAGCCCGCACATGCACCGCAGCACTTGCGCCTGGCTGACCATCCGTCGCGTTGGAGGTCGGACTTTATGCACAAAACACATCATGCCGCCCCACCGGCTTGGCGCGCCACTCCCCGTCAGCCTTCATGCAACAGCATGCGCATCCCGCTCGCAAAACCTGATCCGGTTGCCGAAGGGGTCGGTGATGGTCATCTCCTTCCCCCAATCCTGCGCCACGATGCCGCGGCGCAGGGGATGGTAGCCGCGCTTCGTTAACCATGCATGGGCAGGAAGATCACGATGCCCGGGCTGCCATCGCCATGATGGCCGCTGAGATCCAGCAGCAGCCCGTTGCGCGATATGCTTGTACAGCGGCAGGGTGGGTTCGAAACGGTGCTCCCAATCCACCTGGAAGCCCAGGTAGCCGATGTAGAACTCCCGCGCCTTCGCCTCGTCGAAGATGCGCAACACCGGGTTCGGTGCATCGAAGCCGATCGCCATGCTCGTTCTTCCCGAATTCGCTTGCATCTGTGGGGCTGCCGGGAAAGCCTCAACCATAAAGAGATTCATAGGGAAACAGCCATGCTCATCAACCGCCGCCGGCTCGCGCTGGCTTCTCTCGCCTTGCCCAGCCTGGCCCCAGGCCTTGCCGCCGCCCAGTCCTTCCCGAACCGCCCCATCACCATCCAGATCAGCTTCCCCGCGGGCGGCGCCACCGACGTGCAGATGCGCAGCGTCGCCGAGGCCGCTTCCCGCGCCTTCGGCCAGCCCGTGATCATCGAGAACCGCCCCGGCGCCGGCGGCACCCTGCCGGCCACCAACATGCGCGGCGCGCGGCCCGACGGCTACACGCTGGCGCAATTCGCCCTGCCCGCCATCCGCCTGCCCTTCATGCAGCGCATGGCCTTCAACCCGCGCACGGATTTCACGCCTGTCATCCACCTGACGGGCTATCTGTTCATGGTCACCGTGCGGGCCGACAGCCCCTATCGCACATGGGCGGACCTGGTGGCCGATGCCCGCCGCCGCCCGGGCGATTTGCGCATGGGCAACACCGGCGCCAACGGCACCCCGCACCTGACCATGGTGGAACTGGCCGAGAAGGAAAACGTGCAGTTCCTGCATGTGCCCTTCCGGGGAGAGGCGGAATCCATCCCCGCCATGCTGGGCGGGCATATCGACGCCGCCGCCACCGGCTCCAGCATGTTGCAGATGATCGTGGACGGGCAGCTGCGCGCGCTGAATGTGTGGCCGCGCACGCGCTCCCCCAAACTGCCCAACGTGCCGACGCTGATCGAGCTGGGATACCCGGACATGGTGGTCACCTCGCCCTATGGGCTGGTGGGGCCGCTGGGGATGGAACCGGCCATCGTGCGCGCCCTGCATGACGGCTTCCGCACCGCGCTGAACGACCCGGCCCATGTGGCCACGCTGGAACGGCTGGATATGCCGCTGGAATACCTGAACAGCGATGACTACCGCACCTTCATCCTGCGCACGGCGGATTTCGAGGAACAGCGGGTCAGGCGGCTGGGGCTGGCGACGGGGTGAGGCGGGGGCGCCGCCCCCGGCCCCCGCTCGGGGGGAAATGACTTCCCCCCCGAGAACCCCCCATTACTTTTTGGGAGTTTGGGGGCGGTTAGGAATCTGCGAAGGTTTCGCTGATAAATTTATATAATAATATCAAATACATAACATTAGTGCCGCCCCCAAACTGCTCGCAGGGGCCTGGGGAGATCTTATCTCCCCAGCGGATGGGGTCTGGGGAAGGCAGAGCCTTCCCCAGTCCGCCCTCCCCTTGGAGAAGGCGCCTCGGCCCCTATGATCCCTCCCCAGAACAAGCGAGGGACCGCCATGAACCGCAACGCCATGCATCTGATCATCCTGCCCGGCGACGGCATCGGCCCTGAGATCACCGCCGCCACCGTGGCGGTGCTGGAGGCGGTATCGGAGCGTTTCGGCCTGGGCCTGCGGCTGGAGCACGACATCGCCGGGCATGAGAGTCTGCGCCGCCACGGCATCACCGTGCGGCCGGACCTGCTGGAGAAGGTGCGGGCGGCCGATGGGCTGGTGCTCGGCCCCATGTCCACCTTCGACTACACGGATGAGAGCAAGGGCGGCATCAACCCCTCCATGTTCTTCCGCAAGAAGCTCGACCTGTTCGCCAATGTGCGGCCGGCCCGCACCTATCCGGGCGTGCCGCACCCGGCGGTGGAGCCCTTCGACCTGGTGGTGGTGCGCGAGAACACGGAGGGCTTCTACGCCGACCGCAACATGGAATCGGGCGGCAGCGAGATGCTGGTGACGCCGGATGTCTGTGTCTCCCTGCGGCGGATCACGCGGGACTGCTGCGCGCGGATCGCGCGCGCGGCCTTCCGGCTGGCGGCCACCCGGCGGGGGCGCGTGCATGCGGTGCACAAGGCCAATGTCCTGAAGATCGGCGACGGGATGTTCCTGGAGGAATGCCGCAAGGCCGCCGCCGAATTCCCCGCCGTGACGCTGGACGAATACATCGTGGACGCGATGGCCGCGCATCTGGTGCGCGCGCCGGGAAAGTTCGACGTGATCGTTACCACCAACATGTTCGGCGACATCCTGTCGGACCTGACGGCGGAGCTGTCGGGCAGCATCGGGCTCGGCGGTTCGGTGAATGCGGGGGTGGAGCACGCCATGGCCCAGGCGGCCCATGGCTCGGCGCCGGACATCGCGGGGCAGGACCGGGCCAACCCCTTCTCGCTGATCCTGTCTGCCGCGCAGCTGCTGGACTGGCACGCCCAGCGCCTGGACAGCGAGGCCTTCGCGTCCGCGGCCCGCGCGATCGAGGCCGCGGTGGAGGGCGCCGTGCGGGCAGGCGAGGCCACGGTGGATGTGGGCGGCAGGCTGGGCACGCGGGCGACCGGGGCGGCGGTGGTGCGGCGCCTCAACGCAGCGGGCGTCCCCACGCCCTGAACCGCCCCGCGCCCTTACCACCGCCAGCCGGAGGACGTTACGGCAGCGCAGCCATCAAGGCCGCCTGGAACCCCTGCCGCTCCGCCCGGAAATCCCGGCCATAGGCGGCGGCAAAGGGCGGCTGCGGCTGGGCGGAGAGGGTGACGATCACCACCCCCCGCGCCCGGTTGATGTACAGCGACTGCCCGGCGAAGCCCACCGCCACCATCGCCCCGTCGGCGTCGATCCACCAGCTGTAGCCATAGCCGGTGGCGCCATAGCTGCTCTGGCCCGGCTCCAGCGCGAAATGGGGGGTGGCGGCTTCCTCCACCCAGCCCTCGGGCAGGATGCCGTCGCCGCCGCGCAGGATGAACTGCCCGAACCGCCCGTAATCGCGCAGCGTGGCCCCGGCCCGGCTGCCGCCGATCTCTTGCCCACCCTCGGATTCCAGCGTGTAGAAGCCGTCCTGCTCCATCCCCAGGGGCTCCCACACCTTGCGGCTCATGTAGCTCGCCAGGGTTTCGCCGGTCGCCGCCGTCAGCAGGCAGCCGAGCAGGAAGGTGTCGCCGGTGTTGTAGTGGAAGAAGCTGCCTGGCGCGTGCTCGGCGGGCAGCCCGCGCAAAATCTCCAGCACGCCCCCTGCCCGCTTCTCGCCCAGGCAGCGGCTGTACTGGTTCACATGGGAGGAACGGTCGGTGTAGTCCTCGCTCCAGCCCACGCCCGAGGACATGGTAATCAGGTCCCGCACCGAGACCCGGTCATAGGCCGAGCCCCGCACCCCCGGCACGTAATCGGAAACCTTGTCCGCCAGGCCGCCGATATGCCCATCCTTGATCGCGGCGCCGACCAGGGTGGAGGTCAGCGACTTCACCATGGACATCGACGACCAGCGCACATCCTCCCGCAGGCCCAGCGCGTAGTGCTCCATCACCACCTGCCCCTGGCGCAGCACCAGCAGCCCGGCGACACAGGCGCGGTCCATGTATTCGCCCACGCCGCCATGCGCGTAACCCGGCGACAGCGCCGGTCCGCGCGGCAGGGGCGTGACCGTGGCCCCGCGCCGGATGGTGCGCGTGGCGAACATGCGGTCCACATTGGCATAGGCATGCGGCTGCAGCGTGGGCGGCAGCAGCAGGAACTCGCCGCCGGGCGGCAGGCGGAAGACGGGGGCGGACAGGCTCATCAGTCGAGCTGGATGTTCAGCGGCCGCGCGACCTGGGTCCAGCGCGCCAGATCATCCCGCAGCATGGCGCCGAAGGCCGCGCCATCCGCGCCATTCACTGTCACCCCCAAGCTGTCCACCCGGGCCTGGAACAGCTCGGAGCGCAAGGCGGCCGTGAAGGCCTCCGCGATCTGCGCCACCACCGCGGGCGCCATGCCGGCCGGCCCCGCGAGGCCGGTCCAGATGCTCGCCTCGAAATCCGGCACGCCGCCCTCGATCAGGGTGGGGGTGTCGGGCAAGGCCGGAAAGCGCCTGCGCGAGGTGACACCCAGCACCTTGAACTGCGCCGCGTTGGAGGTGAGCACGGACGGCACCGAGACGAACATCAGCCGGATGCGCCCCGCCGCCAGGTCGTTGAAGGCCGCCGCCGCCCCCCGATAGGGCACGTGTTCCACATTCAGCCCGGCGCGGGCCTTCAGATCCTCCATGATCAGATGCGTGTTGGTGCCGATGCCGGTGGAGGCATAGGGCAGCGGCTCCCGTGCCTCCCGCGCCAGGCGCAGCAGCCCGGCGATGTCGTTCACCGGCATGTCGGGGGCGGCCAGCAGCGCCACCGGGCTGTCCGACAGATGCAGAATGGGCGTGAAACTGCCGATCGGGTCATAAGGCAGGCGCCGCCCGATGGCCTGGGCGATGGTCAACTGCCCCGCCGTGGCCAGCAACAGGGTGCTGCCGTCCGGCGCCGCGCGCGCCACCGCCTCGGCCCCCAGCACGCCGCCCGCCCCGGCGCGGTTTTCCGCCACCACCTGCTGGCCAAGCGAAGGCGCGGCCGCCTGGGCGAGCAACCGCCCCAGCACATCCTGCGATCCGCCCGGGGCAAAAGGCACGATCAGCCGGATGGGCTTGTCGAAAGCCAGGGCCGGCGTGGCGGCGAGGGTGAGGAGGAAGGTGCGGCGCAGCATGCCGGGTATGGTGGCAGGATGGGGGAAGCGCGCAAGGGTGAGGGCGCTGCCCTCACACTCCCGCTCGGGGGGAAATGACTTTCCCCCCGAGAACCCCCCATTACTTTCCATCAGTTTTGGGACGGCTCGGAACCTGCGAAGGTTTCGCCTGACAAATTTATACAAGGGTCTCGACTAGCACGAGCGTCTGAAAGGTCGCTAATGCTATGAAAAGACTTGTGAACCGGTACGTCAAAAGTTCCAAACTTTCCGAGCCCCAGTTCCGGCTGTTCGCCAAGCTGTTCGCGGCC
>NZ_JAAABL010000028.1 GCF_009900765.1 Rhodovarius lipocyclicus | reverse complement strand
TGGAGTATGGCAGGTGTTCTTCTCGCGATTTCCTCTCGCCACACTCGACCTCAGGGACGAAACACCCCATCTCAAAACCGTCAGGGATGTCTCCGTACACCTGTCAAACATCTCTCCAGTCTGAACACCCCCGAACCCCCACCGAGGGGCTCTGCCCCTCGGCTCCCCGCCAAAGGCCGAAAGGCCCTTGGAACCCAGGGGTTTGGCGCCTTACCTTGTTAGGTCAGGTGCCATTTTCATTATAAAAATCAATGGGAAAAACCCTCCCAAGGTCAGCGCCAAACTGATCTAGGTCCAGGACCGAGCACGGTCCTGGCGGGGTCCAGGGGCGGCGCCCCTGGTGGGGGTTCGGAGGCGAAGCCCCTGCCACCCGCTACCTCAATTCGGGCTGAACCCCAGCGCCTGCCGAAAGCGGTTCTTCACGTACACGCCGTCACGCGGGGGCAGGGCGCGGGGCGGGTTGTCCGCCTTGATCTTCACCGTGGCGAAGTTCAGCCCTTCCCGCGCGTGGATGCGTGCGCGCAGGGCTGGGATGGCGTCCATGTCCGTCACCGCCTGGCTGTGCGGAAAGCCGCAGGCGGCGGCCACGCGGCTGAGTTCCACGCCTTGGCCGGCGTGGCTCGGCTGCATCCCGGTTTCCCCGAAATGGCCGTTGTCCAGCACCACGATGCTGAGGTTCGCGGGCCGGCGCAGCGCGGTGGTGGCCAGCGCGCCCAGCCCCATCAGTTGCTCGCCATCGCCGGTCAGCACCAGCACGGGGCGGTTGGGCTGCGCGGCGGCCAGGCCCAGCCCCACCGTGGTGGCGCTGCCCATCGCGGCCCACAGATAGTAGTTCAGCGGGTGATCCCCCGCCGCCATCACGTCATAGGATGGCGAACCGAGGCCGGTCACCACCAGCAGATCGCCCCGGTCCCGCAGCAGCTCCGCCACCACGGCCCGGCGGTCCAGGTTTCCTGCGATGCTCACTTCACCCACTCCTTCCGGCCGATCAGCTGCTGGCCCAGCAGCAGCGCGCAGGCGGCATCGCCGTTGAAGGCCATGGTGGCCGCCCCTTCCAGCTTCGGGCGCACCTGTTCGGGTTCGTCGGCGCGCCAGGTCATCACGCCCATCAGCTTCAGCGCGGGTTCGGTGGCCTGGCCCATGGGGTTCTGCCACGGGTTGAACTCCGCCCAGTCGCCGCGCATCGTCACCACCATCAGCAGCGGAAACCGCGCGCAGGCCGGCAGGGCCAGCGTGTTGATGCAATTGCCCACGCCGGAGGACTGCATCAGCAGCGCCCCGCGCTCACCCCCCAGCCACGCGCCGGCGAGGTAGCCGATACCTTCCTCCTCCGTCGTCAGCACCACGGAATGGATGTCGTTGTCAGCCTCGGCCAGGCGGATGGCGGTGGAGTGGCCGGCATCGGGCACATAGACGATGTGCTTCACCCCGGCTTCCTTCAGCACGTCGAAGACGTCCCGCTGCCAGGGAGCAGCCTTGGGTGGGGCGATGGTTTCCGTTCCCATGCGAACCTTCCGTTGTTGCGCGGGGCGGTTCTAGCGCGGGGCATGCCTTGCCTGAATGATCGTATTGCTTGACGAGATATAGCGGATTTATATGGCCGTCATGGACCTCCGCCAGCTCAATACCTTCCTGCAGGTGGCCGAGCTGGGCAGCCTCAGCCGGGCCTCCGACCGGCTCCACACCGCCCAGCCCGCCCTCAGCCGCCAGATCCGCCTGCTGGAGGAGGAGCTGAAGACCCCGCTGTTCACCCGCCACGGCCGGGGCATGGTGCTGACCCATGCGGGGGAACTGCTGCGCGGCCGCGCCAGCAGCATCCTGCGCCAGATCGAGGAAACCCGCGCCGACCTGATCACGGAGGCCGCGGCCGTGCGCGGCCGGGTGGTGTTCGGCATGCCGCCCACCGTGGGCGACGTGCTGGCCACACGGCTGATCGAGCGCTTCCTGGCCCTGTACCCGCAGGTGACGCTGCGCGTGGTGCCGGCCTTCAGCGGCTATCTGCTCGACTGGCTGCACAGCGGGGAGGTGGACATCGCCGTGGTCTATGGCACCGAGCAGGGCGCCAATATCCGCTTCTCGCCGCTGCTGGTGGAAAACCTGTGCTTCGTGACCGCCGTGGGGCCGGAGGCGGTGCCCCACCATGCCGTCTCCTTCGCCGATGTGGTGCGGCACCGCCTGGTGCTGCCCGGCCCCCAGCATGGTCTGCGCATATTGGTGGAGCGCGAGGCGCGGCAGCGCGGCTTGGCACTGGATATCCCGGTGGAGGCCGATGCGTTGCAGGTGCTGAAGGGGCTGGTGCAGCGCCGGCTGGGGGCCACCATCCTGCCGCTGGCGGCCGTGCATGCGGAGGTGATGGCCGGCCAGCTCGCGGCCGCCCCCATCATCGACCCCCATCTGTCGCGCAAGCTGGTGGTGGCCCAGCCGCTCGGCCGCCAGGCCAGCCACGCCGTGCGCCGCTTCGCGGAGGTGCTGCGCGACGAGGTGACCGAGATGGTCAGCACCAAGGTCTGGGACGGGCAGCTGCTGTCGAGCATGCCAAATCCGTTATAGGTGATCGTGGGCCGGCGGGTCTTCTCGCAAGCCCCGTCTGCGGGCAGATTGGCGGCAAGCCAACGACAACGCACCCAAGGTCACCATGACGTCCACGCAAGCCGAGACCCATCCCGAAATCCGCGAGGAAGTGCGCAAGCTCTGCGCCCGCTTCCCCGGCGAATACTGGCGCAAGCTGGATGAGGTGCGCGGCTATCCCACCGAATTCGTCACCGCCCTGACCGAGGCCGGCTACCTCGGCGCGCTGATCCCCGAGGAATTCGGCGGCGCGGGCCTGCCGCTCTCGGCCGCCGCCGCCATCCTGGAAACCGTGCAGGCCGAAGGCGCCAACGGGGCCGCCTGCCACGCCCAGATGTACATCATGGGCACCATCCTGAAGCACGGCAGCCCGGCGCAGAAGGCGGAATACCTGCCCAAGATCGCCAGCGGCGAACTGCGCCTGCAGGCCTTCGGCGTGACCGAGCCCACCAGCGGCACCGACACCACCAACCTGCGCACCTTCGCCAAGAAGGAAGGCGACAAGTACATCGTCAACGGCCAGAAGATCTGGACCAGCCGCGCCGAGCATTCGGACCTGATGCTGCTGCTGGCCCGCACCACGCCGAAGGGCGAGGAAGCGAAGAAGACCGAAGGCCTGTCCACCTTCATCGTGGACATGCGCAAGGCGCTGGGCAACGGCCTGACCATCCGCCCCATCCGCACCATGATGAACCACAATTCCTGCGAAGTGTTCTTCGACAACATGGAAGTGCCCGCCGAAAACCTGGTGGGCATCGAGGGCAAGGGCTTCCGCTACATCCTGGACGGCATGAACGCCGAGCGCCTGCTGATCGCCAGCGAATGCATCGGCGACGCCAAGTGGTTCATCAACAAGGCGGTGAGCTACGCCAAGGAGCGCGTGCTGTTCGGCCGCCCGATCGGCCAGAACCAGGGCGTGCAATTCCCCATCGCCAAGGCCTATGCCGCCATGCGCGCCGCCGAGGCCATCGTCCACAAGGGCCTGGCCAAGTTCGAGGCCGGCGAGAACTGCGGCGAGGAAGCCAATATGGGCAAGATGCTGGCCGCCGACGCCAGCTGGGCCGCGGCCGAAGCCTGCGTGCAGACCCATGGCGGCTTCGGCTTCGCCGAAGAATACGACGTGGAACGTAAATTCCGCGAAACCCGCCTGTACCAGGTGGCCCCGATCAGCACCAACCTGGTGCTGTCCTACATCGGCGAACACGTGCTGGGCATGCCGCGCAGCTATTGAGGGCGGACAGGGGGCGGAGCCCCCTGCCGCGCGCCTCAGCTCCGCGCCACGCGCCCTTCGAGCGGGTAGGCCGGGTCGTTGTAGCCTGGTGTGGAGGGATGGCCCGCCGGCACCAGCCGGTTCACCAGGGCTTCGTCCTCCGCTGTGAAGCGGTAGTCCAGGGCGCCGACGTAGTCTTCCCACTGGGCTTCGGTGCGCGGGCCGCCGATGGGGGCCGTGACCAGCTTGTTGTTCAGCACCCAGGCCACGGCGAACTGGCCGGCGGTGATGCCTTGGGCCTCGGCGTGGGCGCGCAGGGTCTGGGCAATTTCCAGGCTTTCCGGGCGCCATTCGGTTTCCATCATGCGGCGGTCGGCGCGGCCCGCGCGGCTGCCGGGCTCGGGGGCGGCCTGGCTGGCGTATTTGCCGGTCAGCACCCCGCGCGCCAGCGGGCTGTAGGGCACGACGCCCAGCCCGAAATGGGCGCAGGCGGGCAGGTGCTCCACCTCCGGCATGCGGTTCAGCGCGTTGTAGTAGGGCTGGCTGACGACGGGGCGGTCGATGCCGGCCTCGTCGCACAGGCGGCAGATCTCGGCCACGCGCCAGGCGCGGTAGTTGGAGACGCCGAAATGCAGGATCTTGCCCTGCCGCACCAGCTGCGCGAGCGCCAGCACCGTCTCGGCCAGCGGCGTGGAGTGGTCTTCCTTGTGCAGGTACAGGATGTCGATGGTCTCGGTGCCCAGGCGCCGGAGGCAGTCTTCGGTGGCCTGCATCACGTGGCGGCGGGACAGGCCGCGGTCGTTGGGTCCGGGGCCCACGGGGTTGGCGATCTTGGTGGCCAGCACCCAGTGGCGGCGGTGGGCGCGGATGGCGCGGCCCGTGATCTCCTCGGAGCGGCCGCCATTATAGGCATTGGCGCTGTCGATGAAGTTGATGCCCTGGTCGCGGGCGCGGTCGATGATGCGGGTGGCGGTGGCTTCGTCCGTGGCGTCGCCGAACATCATGGTGCCGAGGCAGAGCGGCGAGACCTTCAGGCCGCTGCGGCCGAGGGGGCGGTATTCCATGGCGTATCTCCCGGGGTTTCCCGGGCAGGGTAGGGCAGTGGGCCGGATATGAAAAAGGGGGCCGAAGCCCCCCTTTCCTCAGCCCTTGGACTTGGCCCGTTCCACGGCGGCCAGGATCAGCGCCTTGGCCTCGTTCACGTCGCCCCAGCCCTTCACCTTCACCCACTTGCCGGGCTCCAGGTCCTTGTAGTGCTCGAAGAAGTGCTGGATCTGGTCGACGGTCGCCTGCGGCAGGTCCGTCAGCGTCTTCACGTTCAGATACTTCTTGGTCAGCTTGTCGGACGGCACGGCGATGATCTTCTCGTCCTCGCCGCCGTCGTCCTCCATCTTCAGCACGCCGATGGGGCGGCAGTTGATGACGGCGCCGGGCATGATCGGGCGGGTGTTGGCCACCAGCACGTCGATCGGGTCGCCATCCTCGGACAGGGTGTGCGGCACGAAGCCGTAATTGCCGGGGTAGCGCATGGGGGTGTGCAGGAAGCGGTCGACGAACAGCACGCCCGCTTCCTTGTCCATCTCGTACTTGATCGGCTCGCCGCCGATCGAGACCTCGATGACGACATTCACGTCATCGGGCGTCTTCTTGCCGGTGGGGATCGCGTCGATGTTCATGCCAGGCTCCCTGGGAGAGGTTTGCCGGGCTTAACCACGAAGCGGGGCCGGTTTCAATCCGGCATGGCCCTAATCACCTAATCCTTTTGGCCGCCGGCCTGCTGCAGGCCCATGGTCAGGATCAGGGAGACGAGCTCGGCCTGCCGGCACAGCCCGGTCTTGGCGAACAGCGCCCGCAGCTGTGACCGCACGGTGTGCACCGACACCCCGCGCAGAGAGGCGCAATCGGCCGCGGCCAGCCCATCGGCCAGGTCGAGCGCGAGGGCGGCCTCGGCGGCGGTGAAGCCGAAGGCCTCACGCAGGAAGGCCTGGCTGGGCAGCCGCCGGCGGGAGGGGTCGAGGATGGTGACCATGGCCCCCATCCCTTCCATCGGCTGGAAGCAGACCATGTAGGGGGGCGGGCCCTCGCCGCGCAGCAGCGGCATTTCGGCTGGGCGGCCATGGGCGGCCGCGAGCAGGGAGGCCGCGTAGCGGCTGCGCTGCATGGGTTCGGCCGGCACCACGCCGAAGCTGCCATGCGGGGTGAAGGCGGTGGTGTCGGTCCGCAGCAGCCGGTGCATGGCGCGGTTCAGGAAGCGGGCCTGGCCATCGGGGCCGTGCAGGCTGATGGCCACGCCCTGGCAATCCAGGGCGGCGGCCAGCATGCCGATCTCGCCGCTGGGCTCGGCGGCGGGCGGCGCCGGCATCGGCCGGCGCGTCAGCAGCATGCCCAGGTCGGCGGCGGGGGAGGGGAGCAGGGGCGATTCGCTCGGCATGGTGGGTTTCTCCTCGTCTGATGAGGAGGTTTTGCCGCACCCAGCGTCAGCGCCCTGTCAGCCCAGCGTTAAACGCCCCGTCAGACGGGGCGTTGCCGGGCGTTAATCTTCCGTCTTGCCCTCGTTGGCGGCACCGCTGTTCAGCAGGATGTATTTGGGCAGCCCCACCTGGCGGATCAGTTCGAACTGGGTGTCGAGGAAGTCCTCATGGCTTTCCTCATCGGCCAGGATGCGGAACAGCAGGTCGCGGCTGACGAAATCGCGCACTTGCTCGCAATAGGCGATGCCGTCCTTCAGGTCGCCGATCGCCTTCTCTTCCAGCTTCAGGTCGCATTCCAGGACTTCCTGGACATTCTGCCCGATCAGGATGTGGTTGAGGCGCTGGACATTGGGCAGGCCGCCGAGAAACAGGATGCGCTGGATGAGGTCATCCGCGTGCTTCATTTCCTCGATGGATTCGCCGTATTCGTGCTTGGCGAGCTTGGTCACGCCCCAATTGTCCAGCATGCGGGCGTGCAGGAAGTATTGATTGATGGCCGTCAGCTCATTCGTCAGCTGAGTATTGAGAAACTCGATAACCTTGGTGTCGCCCTTCATGACGCGCGCTCCTGGCTTGGATCGCGCAGTCATGCGGTCTTGCCGGGCGGCAGGTCAAGCGCGCGGTTTGTCCTGAGCGGGCTCGCGAATGATACTCAGGATGGTTTGCGTGCAGCAGCCGCATTGCGCCGCGCAGCCGCATTGCGTGTACACCTCGCCCGGGCGCGCGGCGCCGGCGGCCAGCGCGGCGCGGATCGCGGCCTCGCTGAGCGCGTTGCAGGAGCAGACGATCACCGCCAGCCGGCCCGCTGCATGATGCGCAGGGCCTCCGGCATGTGGCTGGCCAGCACGCGCGGGTCCACCGGGTCCTGCTTGAAGCTGCCGAGCGCGGCCAGGAACGGGTGCACGGCGGCACCCGTCACGGCCGGGAATTCCATGTTGCCCATGGCGAACTGGGACTGCGCCTCGGGCGTGGAGAGGAATTCCAGGAAGGCGCGGGCGGCTTCCTTGTTCGGCGCGGTCTTGACCATGCCGGCGCCCGAGACGTTCACATGGGTGCCGCGGTCGCCCTGGTTGGGGAACAGCACGCCCACCCGGGCCGCCAGCTGCTTGTCCTCCTCGCGCTCCGAGATCGCCATCAGCCCGAGGTAGTAGGAGTTGGAGACGGCGATGCGGCCTTGGCCGGCCAGCACGGCGCGGATCTGGTCGCGGTCGCCGCCGGCGGGCGGGCGGGCCAGGTTGTGCGCCACGCCGCGCGCCCAGGCTTCCGTGGCCGCCGCGCCATCGGCCGCCACGATCGAGGCCGCGAGATTGACGTTGTAGACGTGGTTGGAGCTGCGCACGGCGATGGAATTGGCGAATTCCGGCTTGGCCAGGTCCTCGTACCGCGCCAGCCCCGCGGGCAGGCCCAGGGCCTTGTCGTACATCAGCACCCGGGCGCGGGTGGTGAAGCCGAACCAATGGCCGTCCGCGTCGCGCAGATGGGCGGGGATGCGGCTTTCCAGCGCCGCGTTGCGGATGGGCTCGAAGATGCCCAGCTCCGTCGCGCGCACCAGCCGGGCGATGTCCACCGTCACCAGCACGTCGGCGGGGCTGTTGGCGCCCTCGGCGCGCAGGCGCTCCATCAGCTGGTCGATGTTGGCCTCGACCACGCGGACGCGGATGTTGGTCTGGCGGGTGAAGCTGTCCCACAGGCTGCGGTCGGAATCGTAGTGGCGCGCCGAATACAGGTTGATCGTGCGTTCTTGCGCCCAGGCGGGGGCCAAGGCGGGCGCCGCGAGGGGCGCGGCCAGCAGGCTGGGCAGGGCGAGAATCTGGCGACGGCGCATGACGTGCTCCCGATGGAGACCGCCATGTAGCGAGAGTGCGAGGCGTTCGCAAGTGCATTGCGAACGCTTCGCATCTGACGCCTCAGGCGGGAATCATCGCCAGCAGCGTCTCCAGCCGGTCCGCCTCCTCGGCGGGCTTGTCGCGGCGCAGGCGGGCAATGCGCGGAAAGCGCAGCGCGACCCCCGATTTGTGCCGGCCGGAGCGCTGGGCGGCGTCGAACTCCACCTCCAGCACCAGGCCGCGCTCCACCTCCCGCACCGGGCCGAAGCGGTTGGTGGTGTGGTCGCGGATCCATTTGTCCAGGAAGGCCAGCTCCGCGTCCGTGTAGCCGGAATAGGCCTTGCCGATCGGCACCAGCTCCGGCGCGCCGTCCGGCCCGTCCCGCCACAGGCCGAAGGTGTAGTCGGAGTAGAAGGAGCTGCGCTTGCCGTGCCCGCGCTGGGCATACATCAGCACGGCGTCCACATTCTGGGTGCCGCGCTTCCACTTCCACCACGGCCCCTTCATGCGCCCGGCCAGATAGGGGCTGTCGAGGCGCTTCAGCATCAGCCCCTCCATGCTGGCGGCGCGCGCGCCGGCGCGCAGCTCCGCCAGCTCCTCCCAGCCCTGGAAGGGGATCAGTGGCGACAGGTCCATCCGTGCCGGGGCGGCGGCGGCGTGCCAGCCCTCCAGCCGGGCGCGGCGGGCAGCGAAGGGCAGGGGGCGCAGATCCTCCTCCCCCTCGAACAGCAGGTCATAGAGGCGCACGGCGGCCGGGTGCTCGCGCAGCATCTTCGGCCCCGGCGCCTTGCGGTTCAGCCGCTGCTGCAGATCGGCGAAGGGCGCCACCTGGCCGTCGCGCAGCACCAGCAGCTCCCCATCCAGCACCGCGTGGAAATCCATGGCGGCCAGGATCTCCGGGAAGCTGGCGGAGATGTCCTCGCCGCCGCGCGACCACAGCCGCGCGCCGCCGGGCCCGGCGGTCAGCTGCACGCGGATGCCGTCCCATTTCCATTCAGCCGCCCAGTCGGCGGGGGCCAGGGAGGAGAGCGCCTCCTCCTCCAGCGGGTGGGCCAGCATCAGGGGGCGGAAGATGGGCGCGGCGCCGGGGTCGGGGCGGGGGGCGGCCCCCTCCAGCCAGCGGAACAGCGGCTGATAGGGGGGGGCCACGCCGTGCCACACCTCCTCGATCGCCTCCACCGGCTGGCCGGACCATTCGGCCAGCGCCACCCGCGCCATCCGGGCCGAGGCGCCGACGCGCAGCCCCCCGGTGATCAGCTTGATCAGCGCTAGGCGCGCGCTGGCGTCCAGCGTGTCCAGCCAGCCCGCGATCAGGGCGGGCAGCTCCGCCTTCGGGGTGGTCTCCAGCGCCTCCACCACCTCCGCCAGGCCGGGCGGGGGCATGTTCACCCCGCGCGGCACCGGCCAGATCAGCGCGATGGTCTCCGCCAGGTCGCCCACATAATCGTAGCTGAGGGCGAACAGCGTGGGGTCGGTGCGGGCGGTGGCCAGCTCCTTGACCAGGGCGGGCTTGGCGGCGCGCAGCTTCAGCTCCCCCGCCAGCGCCGCCAGCCCCACGCCGCGGTCCGGGTCGGGCTGGCCCGCGAACCATTGCCGCAGCAGCGCCTGCTTGCCGAGGCGGGAGGGGGTGAAGGCCAGGCGCTCCAGCAATTCGGCGAAGGCGGGGACACTCATGCGGGCAAGATAGGCACGCTTCGGCCCGGGACGAAGTGCCGGCAGCCCGGCCATGCTAGGAAGGCGCATGGCCAGCACCGCCCGCCTCGCCGAGATCGCCGCCCTGCTGGGCGAACCCGCCCGCGCCGCCATGATGCAGGCGCTGATGGATGGCCGCGCGCTGACGGCGGGCGAACTCGCCCAGGCCGGCGGCATCACGCCCCAGACCGCCAGCGCCCATCTGGCCCGGCTGACCCAGGCCGGGCTGCTGGCCATGGAGCGCCAAGGCCGCCACCGCTACCACCGCCTGGCCGGCACCGAGGTGGCACGGCTGCTGGAATCCCTGATGGCGCTGGCCGAGGCACCCGCCCGCCCCGCCATCCGCACCGGCCCGAGAGAGGCCGCGCTGCGCCATGCCCGCACCTGCTACGACCATCTGGCCGGGCGCATGGGCGTGGCGCTGGCCGATGCGCTGGTCGCGCGCGGGCATCTGGAACTGGACCACGACGCCGGCCGGCTGACGGAGGCGGGGGCCGCGCATCTGCTGGCCCTGGGCGTCGAGACCGCGCCGGGCGGGCGGCTGCTGTGCCGCCCCTGCCTGGACTGGAGCGAGCGCCGCCCGCATTTGGCGGGCCGGCTGGGGGCGGCCTTGTGCCGGCATTGCCTGGAGCGCGGCTGGCTGCGCCGCGTGCCCGGCAGCCGCGCGGTGCGGGCCTCGCCCGAGGGGGCGCGGCTGATGCGTGACGCCTTCGGCCTGGATTGGGCATGATCCGGCCCGCACAGGGAGACAACGCATGATCGCCATCATCTTCGAGGTCGAACCCGCCCCCGGACGGGACAAGGATTACTTCGCCATCGCCGCCTCCCTGCGGGAGGAGCTGGCCAGCGTGGACGGCTTCATCTCGGTGGAACGCTTCAGCAGCCTGACCACGCCGGGCAAATTCCTCTCGATCTCCTTCTTCCGGGACGAGGCGGCGGTGGCGGAATGGCGCAACCGCGCCGCCCACCGCATCGCCCAGGCCGCCGGGCGCGGGGGCATCTTCGCGGGCTACCGGCTGCGGGTGGCGCAGGTGCTGCGCGACTACGGCATGCAGGACCGCGCGGAGGCGCCTGCCGACAGCCCGCCGTGATCGGCCCGGCCCGAGTGGGGGCCTGAGCGGGGCTGTGAGCAGGGCTCACAGGGGGTGAGTTAATCCACGGCGCTATTTGCCGATTTGGGTTGATTTGCCCCTTTTGCCTTGCGGGATCGAAACCATCTGCTGCATCGACCCGGCGGCGCCGCCGCCATACCGCAACAGCCGGCGGCGCCAGCGCCCCGATGCAACAGGACACCCCGCATGGCGCAACGCCAGCTCCACCTTGGCGCCTTCATGCGCCCGGTCACCATCCACACCGGTTCCTGGCGCTGGCCGGGGGCCTGGGCGGATGCGAACTTCAACTTCTCCCGCCTGAAGACCCTGATCCAGCGGCTGGAGGCGGCGAAGTTCGACGCCTTCTTCATGGCCGACCACCTGGCGCTGCTGAACATGTCCATCGAGGCGCTGCGCCGCAGCCACACCGTCACCAGCTTCGACCCGCTGACGCTGCTACCGGCACTCGCCGCCGTGACGGAGCGCATCGGCCTGATCGCCACCGCCTCCACCACCTATAACGATGCCTATCACGTCGCGCGGAAATTCGCCTCGCTGGACCATATCTCCAACGGGCGGGCGGGCTGGAACCTGGTGACCACCGCCAACCCCGACGCCGCGCTGAATTTCGGCCATGACGCCCACATGGCCCATGGCGAGCGCTACAAGCGCGCCCGCGAATTCTACGATGTCGTCACCGGCTTGTGGGACAGCTTCGCCGACGATGCCTTCATCCGCGACCAGGAGAGCGGGATCTTCTGGGACCCCGACCGCATGCATGTGCTGAACCATGTGGGGGAGGAACTGTCCGTGCGCGGCCCGCTGAACGTGGCCCGCCCCGTGCAGGGCTGGCCTGTGATCGTGCAGGCCGGTGCCTCCGACGCCGGGCGGCAACTGGGGGCCGAGACCGCCGAGATGATCTTCGCCGCCGGCGGGCTGATCGAGGACAGCCGCGCCTTCTACGCCGATGTGAAGGGCAGGGCGGCGGCCCTCGGCCGCAACCCGGATCACATTAAGATCCTGCCCGGCGCGCTGGTGGTGGTGGGCGAGACCATCGCGGAAGCCCGCGCCAAGCGCGCGAAGCTGGACAGCCTGGTGCATTACGAAAGCGCGATCGGCGCGCTGTCCGTGGCGCTGGGGCTGGATGCGCGCGCCTTCGACCCCGACGCCCCGCTGCCGCCCGTGCCCGAGACCGAAAGCAGCAAGAGCGGGCGTGAGCGCGCCATCCGCATCGCCGAGCGCGAGGGGCTGACGGTGCGCCAGCTGGCCCAGCGGCTGGGCGGCTATTCGGGCAACGCCTTCGTCGGCACGCCCGCCAGCATCGCGGACGAGATGCAGGAATGGCTGGAGACCCGCGCCTCGGACGGGTTCAACATCATGTTCCCGAACGTGCCGGCGGGGCTGGAGGAATTCTGCGACCAGGTGGTGCCGGAACTGCAGCGGCGCGGGCTGTTCCGGACGGAATACGAGGGCACCACCTTGCGGGACCATCTGGGGTTGCCGAGGCCGGCGAACCAGTTCTTCGGGTGAGGCGGGCGGGGGCTTCGCCCCCGGACCCCCACCGAGGGGCTCTGCCCCTCGGCTCCCCGCCCCAAGCCGTGGGGCGAAGCCCCACACCCCAGGGGGCCGAAAGGCCCTTGGAACCCATCAGATTGGCGCCGATCCTGACAGGTGTGGCGTCAATTATATTATAAATATCAATTAGATATGACGTTCCAAGGTCAGCGCCAACGGCTCGGGGTCCAGGGCCGCTACGGTCCTGGCGGGGGTCCAGGGGGCGGAGCCCCCTGGGTGGCCTATTTACGCTTGCGGCGTCAGGCCCAGCCGTTCATCCCGCCGGCGCAGCCAGGCCACCACCGGCAGCGCCAGCAGCACCATCCAGGCCTTGCCGATCACCTGCCCCGGCAGATAGGCGAGCGAGCCGAAGGCGAGGTGGAGGAAGATCAGGCTGTCCACCACCAGCCCCACCACGCCGCTGGCGGCCACGGCGATGGTCAGCCCGCGCCGCTGCAAGGGCGTATAGACGGCGAGATCCGCCAACTCGCTGAACAGGAAGGCCAGCGCGGAGGCCAGCACCAGCGCGGGCGGCGCCAGGAAGGCCGAAAGCCCCGCCCCCGCCAGCACCGCGACCCCCGCCCAGGGCAGGCCCAGCCGCCGCTGCACCAGGTCCCGCAGCACCAGCGCCAGGCCGATCATCAGCACGCCCGACGGCGCCGTGACGCCCGGCGCCACCGGCACCAGGCAGGGCCCCTGCGGCACACAGAAGGTGCCCACATGCCCGATCAGCCAGTTCGCCGCGGGAATACAGAGCGCGAAGCCCAGCAGGAACAGGAAGCCTTCCCGGCGGCGTTGCGTGTCAGTGCTCATGGCCGACCGCATAGGCCCGCCAGCCCTTCTCGCGCAACTCGCAGGCCGGGCAGGCGCCGCAGCCATACCCCCAGTCATGCAGCACGCCGCGCTCGCCCTTGTAGCAGGAATGGCTTTCCCGCCGGATGAGTTCCACCAGGGGCGCGCCGCCCAGCGCCTCCGCCAGCTCCCAGGTCTGCTTCTTGTCGCGCCACATCAGGGGCGTGTGCAGCACCAGCCGCGTGGCCATGCCCAGGTTCAGCGTGGCCTGCAGCGCCTTGATGGTGTCGTCGCGGCAATCGGGATAGCCGGAGTAGTCCGTCTCGCACATGCCGGCCACGATGTGCTTCAGGCCGCGCCTGGTGGCCAGCGCCGCCGCGAAGGTCAGGAACACGATGTTGCGCCCGGGCACGAAGGTGTTGGGCAGCCCGTCGGCGCGCATCGCGATCTCGACTTGCTCCGTCAGGGCGGTGCCGCCGATCTCGGCGAAGGTCGGGATAGACAGGGTGTGGTCGGGGCCGAGGCGCGGCCCCGCCATGCCGGCGCGCAGCGTGTCCCGGCAGGCCAGCTCCACCCGGTGGCGCTGGCCATAGTCGAAGCCGAGGGTCTCCACATGGCCGAAGCGGTCCAGCGCCCAGGCCAGGCAGGTGGCGCTGTCCTGACCGCCGGAAAGCAGCACCAGAGCCCCGTCATCGCGCATCATCCAGCCTCTCCACCGCCCAGCGCGCGGCCTCTGCCAGCACGGGGTCCGCTGCCTCGGTATGCGCCTGCGCCGCCGCGCGCAAGGCGGGATCGCCGCTGTTGCCGATGGCGATCATGACATTGCGCAGGAAGCGGTTCACCCCGATGCGCTTGATGGGCGAGCCGGAGAAGCGGGCGCGGAAGGTCGCGTCCTCCAGCGCCGCCAGTTCCGCCAGCGGCGGGTTGGCCGCGGTTTCGCGGGCGTGCAACTCCGCTTCCCGCGCGCGCGCCGCGAATTTGTTCCAGGGGCAGACCGCCAGGCAATCGTCGCAGCCATAGATGCGGTTGCCCATGGCGGCGCGGAATTCCTGCGGGATCGGCCCCGCCTGCTCGATGGTCAGGTAGGAGATGCAGCGCCGCGCATCCAGCCGGAACGGGGCCGGGAAAGCGTTGGTGGGGCAGGCCGTGAGGCAGGCGGTGCAGCGGCCGCAATGCTCGCCCTCCGGCGCGTCGGGCGGGATGGCGAGCGTCGTGTAGATCTCGCCCAGGAACAGCCAGGAGCCATGGGTGCGGCTGACCAGGTTGGTGTGCTTGCCCTGCCAGCCGAGCCCCGCCTGCGCCGCCAGGGGCTTTTCCATCACCGGGGCGGTGTCCACGAACACCTTCAGCCCGCTGCCCTTGAAGGCATGGACCATCCATTGCCCCAGCGCCTTCAGCTTCTTCTTCACCACATCGTGGTAGTCGCGCCCCTGGGCATAGACGCTGATGGCGCCGCGATGGCGGTGCGCCAGGATGGCCAGCGGATCCTCCCCGGGCCCGTAGTTCAGGCCGAGAGAGATGACGGTGACGGCTTCCGGCCACAGGGCCTGGGGGTGGGCGCGTTGTTCCACGCGGCTTTCCATCCAGCCCATGGCGCCGTGGGCGCCAGCCGCCAGGAAGGCGTCGAGGCGCGCGCGGGCCTCGGCCGGCAGGGTGGCGGTGGTGAAGCCGATGGCGTCGAAGCCCAGCGCGTGGGCGCGATCGGTGATGGCTTGCTTGGGCATGGTCTTGTCATAACGGACTGAAGGAATGTTCTTTTTTGAAAAAAAGAACCAAAAAACTTTTGATGATTTTTCTGTCTGAACTCTCAAAAGTCTTTTTGCTTCTTTTTCTACAGAAAAAGAAGATTCTTATTCCTTCACCGCCCCCAGCAGAAACTCCCGGTTGCCCTCAGGCCCCGTGATCGGGCTGGCCTCAACCCCCAGCACCCGCCAGCCCGGCAGGGTGGCCCACCACGCCGCCATCTCCTGGCACACCTGCTCATGCACCGCCGGGTCGCGCACCACGCCGCCCTGGGCGATCTTGGGCCCCACCTCGAATTGCGGCTTGATCAGCACCGCCGCCCAGCAGCCGGGCGCGCACAGCGCCACGGGCGCCTGGATCACGGTGCGCAGCCCGATGAAGCTGGCGTCGCAGACCAGGGCCTGGATGGGTTCGGGCACGTCCTCGGTGGTGATGTGGCGGGCGTTGAGCTTTTCCTTCACCACCACGCGCGGGTCGTTGCGCAGCTTCCAGGCGAGCTGCCCGTGCCCCACATCCACCGCATAGACGCGCGCCGCACCGTGATGCAGCAGCACATCGGTGAAGCCGCCGGTGGAGGCGCCGACATCCAGGCACACCCGGCCCGTGGGGTCGAAGCCGAAATGCGCGATGGCATGGGACAGCTTCAGCCCGCCGCGCGAGACCCAGGGGTGGTCCTGCCCCTTGAGCTCCAGCGGCGTGTCGTCGGGCACCGAGGTGCCGGGCTTGTCGATGCGGCGGCCGTTGGACAGCACCACGCCCGCCATGATCAGCGACTGGGCGCGGGTGCGGCTTTCGGCCAGCCCGCGCTCGACCAGCAGCTGGTCGACGCGGATCTTGGAGCCGGTCCGGGGAGGGGGGCGGTTGAGGGTGGGCGAGGGATTTTGCGTCCCTGGCGCGTCGTCCGACGCGACCGACGCGGCCGATGCTGGCTGCATCGGCAAGGAGGGCGGCGTGTCAGGGGCGGAAAAGACCCGCCCGGCCGACCCGCCACCCTTTCCGGACCGGCTCTTAGGCACGCGCCTTCAACGCTTCCTGACCAAGGGCCGCCAGGGCGGTTTCCACGATCTGCGGGGCGTTCAGCCGCGCCACATCGTACTGCTTCTTCGGCGAATCATGGTCGATGTAGAAGTCCGGCAGCGTCATCGGCCGCAGCTTCAGGCCACGGTCCAGCAGGCCGTGCGTCGCCAGATGGTGCATCACCAGCCCGCCGAAGCCGTTCACGCTGCCTTCCTCGATGGTGATCAGCACCTCGTGCTCACGCGCCAGGCGCTCGATCAGCGCGGTGTCCAGCGGCTTCGCGAAGCGCGCATCGGCCACGGTGGTGGACAGGCCGAAATTCCCCAGCTCATCGGCGGCCTTCAGGCATTCCTGCAGGCGCGTGCCATAGCTGAGGATGGCGATCTTGCTGCCCTCCCGGATGATGCGGCCGCGGCCGATCTCCAGCACCTCGCCACGCGCGGGCACGGGCACCAGGCCGAAGCCCTCACCGCGCGGATAGCGCACGCCGGAGGGGCCGGCATCATAGGCCGCCATGGTGGCAACCATATGGGCCAGCTCCGCCTCGTCGGACGCCGCCATCAGCACGAAGCCCGGCAGGCAGCCCAGGAAGGCGATGTCGTAGGAGCCCGCATGGGTGGCGCCATCAGCGCCCACCAGCCCGGCGCGGTCCATGCCGAAGCGCACCGGCAGGTGCTGCAGCGCCACGTCATGCACCACCTGGTCATAGCCGCGCTGCAGGAAGGTGGAATAGATCGCGCAGAAGGGCTTCAGCCCCTCCGTCGCCATGCCGGCGGCGAAGGTGACGGCGTGCTGCTCCGCGATGCCCACATCGAAGCAGCGGGTCGGGAACTTCTTGGCGAAGGCATCCAGGCCCGTGCCGGAGGGCATGGCGGCGTTCACCGCCACGATGCGGTCGTCGGCCTCGGCCTCGGCGATCAGCGCCTGCGCGAACACCTTGGTGTATTGCGGCGGGCCCGGGGGGGCCTTCTGCTGCACGCCGGTCACCACGTCGAACTTCTGCACGCCGTGATACTTGTCGCCGGCGGCCTCGGCGGGGGCATAGCCCTTGCCCTTCTGCGTGACGGCATGCAGCAGGAAGGGGCCGGGATGCTGGCTGTCGCGCAGATTGCGCAGCACGGGCAGCAGATGGTCCAGGTTGTGACCGTCCACCGGGCCCACATAGTAGAAGCCCATTTCCTCGAACAGCGTGCCGCCAGTCAGCAGGCCGCGCGCGTATTCGTCGGCGCGGCGCGCCGCGCGCTCCAGCGGCGCGGGGAAGTTCTTGGCCATCTTGGACATGAACTCCCGCACCGACAGGAACGGGCGGGAGGAGATGGTGCGGCTCAGATAGGCGCTCATCGCGCCCACGGGCGGCGCGATCGACATGTCGTTGTCGTTGAGGATGACGATCAGCTTGGAGCGCAGCGCCCCCGCATTGTTCATCGCCTCATAGGCCATGCCGGCGGACATCGAGCCATCGCC
This sequence comes from Rhodovarius lipocyclicus, assembly GCF_009900765.1. GTDB lineage: Bacteria > Pseudomonadota > Alphaproteobacteria > Acetobacterales > Acetobacteraceae > Rhodovarius > Rhodovarius lipocyclicus. Next base: position 33,029 of record NZ_JAAABL010000028.1, on the reverse strand, counting down.
GATCACCGCGATCACATGCCGGTCGTCGCCCTTCAGGTCGCTGGCCACGGCCATGCCCAGGCCCGCCGAGATCGAGGTGGAGGAATGCGCCGCGCCGAACGGGTCGTATTCGCTCTCGCTGCGCTTGGTGAAGCCCGAGAGCCCCCCGCCCTGGCGCAGCGTGCGGATGCGGTCGCGCCGGCCGGTCAGGATCTTGTGCGGGTAGCACTGGTGGCCCACGTCCCAGATCAGGCGGTCATCGGGCGTGTCGAACACGGCATGGATGGCCACCGTCAGTTCCACCACGCCCAGCGAGCTGCCGAGATGGCCGCCGGTGGTGGAGACGGTGGAAATGGTCTCGGACCGCAGCTCATCCGCCAATTGGCGGAGTTGCTCGTTCGAGAAGTTCTTCATGTCGGCGGGCACGCGCACCCGGTCCAGCAGCGGCGTTTCGGGGCGGTCCATGTCAGCTTCTCCGCGCGATCGTGTAGTCGGCAAGTGCCCGCAGCAGATCGGCGCGCTCCCCGAACCCTTCAAGGTGGGACTTGGCCTGGGCGACCAAGCGTTCCGATTGCAGCCGGGCCCGTTCCAGCCCCAGCAGGCCGACCAGCGTGGCCTTGCCGGCGCCGGCATCCTTGCCGGTGGCCTTGCCCGCTTCCTCGGCCGAGACGGTGGCATCCAGCACATCGTCCGCGATCTGGAAGGCGGCGCCGACATCGCGGCCATAGGCCGCGAGTGCCGCGCGCTGCTGCTGGGCGGCCTTGCCCAGAATGGCCCCGGCCTCGGCCGAGACCTCGATCAGCTTGCCGGTCTTGAGCAGCTGCAAGCGGCCGATGGCCGATTCATCCAGCGCCGCCGTGGCCTGCTCGGCCATCATGTCCAGCATCTGGCCGCCGCACATGCCCCGAGGCCCCGCGGCGCGGGAGATGGCGCGCACCAGCTCGATCCGCACGGCGGGGTCGGGGTGGGTCTCCTCCTCCGCCAGCACGGTGAAGGCGTGGCATTGCAGCGCGTCGCCCGCCAGGATGGCGGTCGCCTCGTCGAAGGCCTTGTGGTTGGTGGGCTTGCCGCGCCGCAGATCGTCGTTGTCCATCGCGGGCAGGTCGTCATGCACCAGCGAATAGGCGTGGATCATCTCGATGGCCGCCGCCACCCGCAGGGCGGAAGTGCGGGAGACATTGAACTGCCTCGCCCCTTCCAGCACCAGGAAGGCCCGCATGCGCTTGCCGCCGCCCATGGCGGAATAGCGCATGGAATCGAACAGCCGGGCCTCCGCGCCCTCATTGGGGGGCAGCAACTGGTCCAGCGCCCGCTCCAGCTCGGCGGCCGAGGCGGAGAGAGCTGCCGTCAGGGTGGCGCCGTCCGTCATTGTGATGCTCATCGCAGCCTATTCCACATTCCTCAGCACGGGGCCGTTGGGCCCCTCGACAATCGCCTGCACCTTGGCCTCGGCCTCGGCCAGCCGGGCCTCGCAATGGCGGCGCAGCAGGGCGCCGCGCTCGTAATCGGCAATGGCCCGGGCCAGGTCGCCCTTGCCCGATTCCAGCCCGCGCACGATTGTTTCGAGCTCCGCCAGGGCTTCCTCGAAACTCAGGCTGTCCACGGTCCTTTCGGCGACCTTTTCTGCCGGCATTTCTGGCGCCCCGCTCAATGCAAGGCCGGGAATATAGACCGATCGGTTACAGAACCCAACCGGGGGGCGCGTGACAGGGCGTTAACCGGCTGACAGAGCCCGGTTCGCCCGGGCCAGAACGGCCTCGAACAGCACCTGGCAGCCAGATTCGGCCTCATGCGGCTCGATGCTTTCCTCCTCATTATGGGAAAGACCGTCCTTGCAGGGGGTGAAGATCATGGCCGTTGGGACATGCCGGGCGACGTAGCAGGCGTCATGGCCCGCGCCGCTCACGATCTCGCGCGCGGGCAGGCCGAGGCGGGCGGCGGCCTGGCGGACCAGGTCCACGCAGCCGGCATCGAAGGGCTGGGCCGGCAGGCGGAACAGCTCCGTCAACTCCAGCTTGCAGCCGGTGGCGGCGACCAGGGCCTGGGCCTCGGCGGGGAAGCTCTCGCCCAGCCCGGCGATCCGCGCATCGGCGGGGTGGCGGAATTCGACGCTGAAGCGCACCTCGCCGGGCACCACGTTGCGGCTGTTGGGCAGCACCTGCATGTAGCCCACCGTGCCACGGCCATCCTCGCCGCGTTCGCGCATCAGCCGGTCCACCAGATCCACCACCCGGGCGGCGGCCACCAGCGCGTCGCGGCGGGCGGAGGGCGGGGTGGTGCCCGCATGGGCGTCCTGGCCCACCACCCGGGCATCGTACCAGATCATCGCCTGGGCGCCGGTGACGATGCCGATGGGCTTTTCCTCGCGCTCCAGGATCGGGCCCTGCTCGATATGCAGCTCGAAATAGGCATCCGCCGGGAAGGGGGCGGCGGGGTGCGGGCCGCGATAGCCGATGGCGTCCAGCGCGTCCTCGACGCGCACGCCGTCGGGGTCCTTCAGATTATACAGCTTGTCGAGGGTGTAGATGCCGGACCAGGCGCCGCTGCCCATCAGGGAATGGCCGAAGCGGCTGCCTTCCTCATCGGTCCAGTTCACCAGCTCGATGGGCGCCTCGGTCGTGATGTTCAGGTCATGCAGGGTGCGCATCACCTCCAGCCCCGCGATCACGCCCAGCGCCCCGTCGAACTTGCCGCCGGAGGGCTGGCTGTCGAGGTGCGAGCCCAGCAGCACCGGCAGGCGGGTGGGGTCCCGGCCCTCGCGCCGGGCGAACATGTTGCCGATGGCGTCCACGCGCACGGTCAGGCCCAGCGCCTCGCACCATTGGCGGAACTGGTCGCGGCCGCGCTTGTCCACCTCGGTCAGGGTCAGGCGCTTCACGCCGCCCTTGGGGGTGGCGCCGATCCGGGCCATGGCCATCAGGCTGTCCCACAGCCGGATACCGTCGATACGCTGGTTGGTCTGCATGGGTTCAGTATCGCGTCCGGATTCCCGTGGGTATAGGGGCGCGCTGGAGGAAGCTGCCATGTTCCGACGCCATCTTCTGCTGGCCGCGCTGGCCCCCGGGGCGGCGGCGGCCGCGGACTGGACCGAGCACCCGGAATGGGCGCCCGAATTCGCCGGCCGCGAGGCACCCGGCTGCGCCCTGGTGCTGGATGAGGCGCGCGGGGCCTTTCATGTCTTCGACCGCCCCCGCGCCGAAACGGCCTTCTCCCCCGCCTCCACCTTCAAGATCTGCAACGCGCTGATCGGGCTGGAAACCGGCGCCGTGCGCGACGAGAACGAGGTGTTTCCCTGGGATGGCGTGCGGCGCGGCCTGCCGGCCTGGAACCGCGACACCACCCTGGCCGAGGGCATGCGCCATTCCACCGTCTGGTTCTACCAGGCCATGGCCCGGCGCATCGGCATGGCGCGGATGCGCGAATGGATAGCCCGCGCGGGCTATGGCAACCAGGAGCTGGGCACGGAGGTGGACCGCTTCTGGCTGAACGGCACGCTGCGCATCAGCGCCTGGCAGCAGGTGGAGTTCCTGCGCCGCCTGGCCGCCGGCGGGCTGCCCTTCTCCGAGCGGTCGCAGCGGATCGTGCGGCGCATCACGCTACTGGAGGAAAGCCCGGGGCTGGAGGAAGGCCCGGGCTTCCGCCTGCATGGCAAGACCGGCTGGTTCAGCGGCGGCGGCGCCACGGATCTGGGCTGGCTGGTCGGCTGGGTGGAGCGCGAGGCCGGGCGCTGGGTCTTCGCGGTCAACATGGACCTGCCCAGCGCCAGCCTGCCGGGCAGCATCGCGCGCCACGCGCCGAAGCGCGAGGCGGTGGCGCGGGCGGTGCTGGCGCGGCTGGGGGCGCTTTAGACCCGCAAATCCAGCAGCGATCCGCGCGGCAGGGGCCGCGCCGGCTGGGCCGGCACCGCTTCCAGCGTGCGCTGGGCTGGTTGCACGTCCCGCGCCGCGATGGCCTGGACCTGCTGGATACCGGAAGCGTTCTGTGCGCCCTGGGCGGCCTGGGTGCCCTGAGTCCCCTGGGCCGCGCGGTTACGCGCCACTTCCTGTGTGAAGGCGGAAAGGGTGTTGAGCGAGATCATGCGCAACACCATCCAGGAAAGACCTGAAGATCGCGTTAACGGGCGATAGCGTGCGTGAGAAGATGTGATCCGTGCCATGCCCGCAGGGTGGGGCAGGGCGGCGTTAACACTCTAGCAACCTGTGGTGGTGATTTGGGCCGGAAACCCGGCAATTATTGCCGCCCAAGGGTCAACGCCTGACGATGACCGCCACGGGCCCGCCGCCATCCGGCCCCTGGTGCTCCGCCCCGCCGGAGACGAACAGCTCCGTCCGCCCCACCGCGGCCGCGATCACCCCGCCCACCAGCGCGCGGGCGTGGCGCGTCGCGTTGATGTCGCTGTCGTCGTTCATGATGTGGCGCGCGCCGCGAATCCGCCCGGTGGTGCTGGGCTCGGCCTTGGCCAGCACCGCCACCGCCCGCTCCCGCTGCGCCGGCGTCAATTGGCCGGGGGCGGCCAGGCCCGCCGCCGCCAGCGCCCGCTGCACGGCCGGGAAGTCGATGCCATCCATCATCACATCATGCGCGATGGCCAGATCGCCGCCCCAGCCCGGGGCCATGCCCATCACCACCACCTCGTTGCGGGTCAACTCCACCCCCGCCGAGGCGCTGGCGACGCCCGAGAACAGCGACCAGTCCTCCCCCACCACCGCGTCCGACAGCGCGTCCTCCGCGACCTCTCCCAGCGCCAGCGCCACACCCAGCGCCGAGGCCCCGCGCGACAGGCCCATGGAGGCATAGGTGTCGGTGGTGGCCACCGTCCGGCCGCGGGCGGCGGCATCGGCCATGCGCTCATTGGTCAGCAGGGGGCATTTGACCTGCACGTAATGGGCCTCGGTGATGCCGGCCTCGGCCATGGCGGCGCGCACGGCGGCGGCGGTTTCGCGGATCTGCGGCATCCGGCCCAGCTCCTCCGGCAGGAAATCCCGGGTGAAGGCGCTGGCGATGGCCAGCGCGCCGCCGGGCGCGGGGGCCTCGGCCTCGCTCACCGCGAACACGATCCAGTGTGGGGAAAGCCCGCCCTCCGTGCCCCCGGACATCACCAGCGCCACGTCCCGCGTCACGCCGTGCCGGTGCAGCAGCAACTCCAGCGACTGCACCGCATAGGCGCGGGTGAAGTCGTTCACGCAGCCATTGCCCTCGGTTTTCGCCAGGATCGCCACAACCTGCGCGGGTGCCGTGGCCCCCGCCGCGAACAGCGCCTCGATGCCCGAGACATCGCCCGGATGGCGCATGGGGATGCGGAAAACCTGGGTCGCGGGCACGGGCATAAGCTTCATCCTCGGCTTCTCTGGGGCGGATCAAGGGGCTTTGCCCTGTTGTGGCATCAGCCATGCGGTTGCCCAAGGCCCTCCGCGCCGCTAGTAGAACCGCGCGCCCCCATCGAGAGAGTGACGAATTTGGCATCCTCCGACACGATCTCCGACAACAGCCCCGCCCTGGCGGCCCAGGCCGCCCTGCTGGCCCGGCCGGTGACGGAGGAGCGCCGCATGGCGGACGCCATCCGCGTCCTGGCCATGGACGCGGTGGAAAAGGCCAAGTCCGGCCACCCCGGCATGCCGATGGGCATGGCCGATGCCGCCACCGCCCTGTTCACCAAGGCGCTGAAATTCGACGCCGCCGACCCCGCCTGGCCCGACCGCGACCGCTTCGTGCTCTCGGCCGGCCATGGTTCCATGCTGCTGTATTCCCTGCTGCACCTGACCGGCCATGCCGGCATGGGCATCGAGGAACTGAAGAACTTCCGCCAGCTGCACAGCCCCACCGCCGGCCATCCGGAGCGCGGCGAGCACCCGGCCATCGAGATGACCACCGGCCCGCTCGGCCAGGGCATCTCCACCGCCGTGGGCATGGCGATGGCCGAGCGCATGCTGGCCGCGCGCTTCGGCAAGTCCCTGGTCGATCACCGCACCTGGGTCATCGCCTCCGACGGCGACCTGCAGGAAGGCATCAGCCATGAGGCCGCCTCGCTCGCCGGGCATTACCAGCTGAACAAGCTGTGCGTGCTGTGGGACGACAACCACATCTCGATCGATGGCGACACCGCCATCTCCTTCACCGAGGACGTGCTGAAGCGCTTCCAGGCCTATGGCTGGGCGGTGAAGCGGGTGGACGGGCACAACCCCACGGAACTGGCGGGCGCGCTCGGCTGGGCCCAGCGCAACCGCAAGCCCACCATCATCGCCTGCCGCACCATCATCGGCTTCGCGGCGCCGAAGAAAGCCGGCACCGCCGGCAGCCACGGCGCGCCGCTGGGTGCCGACGAGATCGCCGGCGCCCGCGCCGCCATGGGCTGGAACCACCCGCCCTTCGAGATCCCCGAGGGTATCAAGACCCTGTGGGAACAGGCCGGCAGCCGGGGCGGCGGCGCCCGCCGTTCCTGGCTGAAGCGCCTGGCCCGCCACCCGATGCGCGCGGAGTTCGAGCGCGCCATGGCCGGCCGCTTGCCCGAGAACTGGACCGAGGCCCTGGCCGCCCACCGCCAGAAGCTGGCCGAGACCAAGCCCAAGATCGGCACCCGCATCGCCAGCCAGCAGGCCCTGGCCGCGCTGGTGCCCAGCGTGCCGGAAATGGTGGGCGGCTCCGCCGACCTCACCGGGTCCAACAACACGGACGTGAAGGGCATCCCCTCCATCCGCCCGGGCGATTTCGCCGGGCGCTATGTGCATTGGGGCGTGCGCGAGCACGGCATGGCCGCCGCGATGAACGGCATGGCGCTGCATGGCGGCATCATCCCGTATTCCGGCACCTTCCTGATCTTCTCCGACTATCTGCGGCCCTCGCTGCGGCTGGCCGCGCTGATGCGCACCCGTGTGGTGCATGTCGGCACGCATGACAGCATCGGCCTGGGCGAGGACGGCCCGACCCACCAGCCGGTGGAGATCCTGGCCGCCCTGCGCGCCATCCCGAACCTCAACGTGTTCCGCCCGGCGGATGCGATGGAAACCGCGGAGTGCTGGGAGCTGGCGCTGCGCCGCGCCGATGGGCCCTCCATCCTCGCGCTGTCCCGCCAAGCGCTGCCCGCGCTGCGCGACGATGCGGGGGAGAACCGCTCCGCCCGCGGCGGCTATGTGCTGGCCGAGGCGAGCGGCCCCCGCCGCGCGACCCTGATCGCGACCGGCAGCGAAGTGTCGCTGGCCATGACCGCCCGCGCCACGCTGGAAGCCGAGGGCGTGCCCACCGCCGTCGTCTCGCTGCCCTGCTGGGAATTGTTCCAGGCCCAGCCCGCCGAATACCGGGCGGAGGTGCTGGGCACCGCGCTGCGCGTGGGCATCGAGGCCGGCATCGGCTTCGGCTGGGATAGCCTGCTCGGCCCCGATGGCGTGTTCATCGGCATGACGGGCTTCGGTGCCTCGGCCCCGGCCGAGGTCCTGTACGAGCATTTCGGTATCACGCCCGCCGCGGTGGTCGCGGCGGTGCAGAAACGCCTTTGAGGAGAGACGGATCATGGCTGTGAAGGTTGCCATCAATGGTTTCGGGCGCATCGGCCGCCTGGTGCTGCGCGCGATGATCGAGAGCGGCCGCACCGATGTGGTGCCGGTGGTGATCAACGACCTGGGCAGCCCGGAAGCCAATGCCCACCTGTTCAAGTACGACAGCGTGCATGGCCGCTTCGCCGGCGAGGTGAAGGTCGAGGACGGCGCGCTCGTCATCTCCTACAACGGCCGCCAGTACGCGCCGATCAAGGTCTCCGCGCAGCGCGATCCCTCCCTGGTGCCGTTCCAGGGCGTGGATGTGGCGCTGGAATGCACGGGCATCTTCGCCACCAAGACCAAGGCCGCGCCGCTGATGGCCGCGGGCGCGCGCAAGGTGCTGATCTCCGCCCCGGCGGATGAGGTGGACGCCACCATCGTCTATGGCGTGAACCACAAGACGCTGACCAGCGACATGACCGTGGTCTCCAACGCCAGCTGCACCACCAACTGCCTGGCGCCGGTCGTGCATGTGCTGCACAGCAAGTGGGGCGTCGCGCGCGGCTACATGGTCACCATCCACTCCTACACCGGGGACCAGAACACGGTGGACACCCTGCACAAGGACCTGCGCCGCGCCCGCGCCGCCGCCGTCTCCATGATCCCGACCAGCACGGGTGCGGCCAAGGCCGTGGGCCTGGTGCTGCCGGAGCTGGCCGGCAAGCTGGACGGCACCGCCATCCGCGTGCCGACGCCGAACGTGTCGCTGGTGTCGCTGGACGTGAACCTGGCCGTCGATGGCGTGACCAAGGACCAGGTGAACGCCGCGATGAAGGAAGCCTCCGAGGGTTATCTGAAGGGCATCCTGGGCTACGAGACCGAGCAGCTGGTCTCCATCGACTTCAACGGCAACCCCCATTCCAGCACCTTCGACGCCACCCAGACCCAGAGCCTGGACGGCGGCAAGATGATCCGCGTGATGAGCTGGTACGACAATGAGTGGGGCTTCTCGAACCGCATGTCCGACACGGCGGCGCTGTTCGGCAGCCTGTAAGGGGGCGGGGGCGTCAGCCCCCGGACCCGGAGATCGGCGCCTGGCCCGGAAGGGTCAGGCGCCTTTTTCATGCCCGGCCTCAGGCGAAGATGAAGTCGCCCGCCACCAGGTTCGACACGCCATACACGTCGATGCGGTCGGCGCCGACGATGATGGCGGTGCTGTCCCCGATCACCTGCACCGTCAGCCCCGCGAAGCTGGTCACGCCGGACCCGCGCAGGTCGATCTTGTCGCCCTCGGCGCGGACGAAGTCGAAGATCTGGTCATAGCCCCAGCCGGGGGCGTTGTAGGTGAAGGTGTCGGCGCCCGCGCCGCCCACCAGCTGGTCGTTGCCCGCGCCGCCCACCAGGATGTCGTCGCCGCCCTGGCCGCGCAGCACATCGGCGCCCTGGCCGCCGTTCAGCGTGTCGTTGCCCGCCTGGCCCCACAGCGTGTCCGCGCCCGTGCCGCCGGTCAGGCTGCTGCCCAGGCTGGCATTCGCCACCATGGTGACCGCCCCGAGGGCGGAGGCGCTGACGGCGTTGCCCACCAGATAGACCGTCTCGACATTGGCCGGCGCCTGCCAGCCGCTGACCGCGACGAACAGCGTGTCGTTGCCGCCGCCCGCGGCCTCGACCACCGTGTCGCCCGCGTCCTCGATCAGGTAGCGGTCGTCGCCGGTGCCGCCGGTCATCGCGTCGTTGCCGGCGCCGCCATACAGCGTGTCGTTGCCCGCGCCGCCGTCGATGGCGTCGTCGCCCGCCTCGCCGAACAGCTGGTCATGGCCGTCGCCGCCCAGCATCGTGTCGTTGCCGGCGCCCGCGCCCAGCGCCTCGGAATACCAGCTGCCGCGCACCGTGTCGGCGCCCGCGCCGCCGTTCATGGGGCGGTCCACATACATGATCTGCAGCTGGCCGCCCTCGACGATGCCGGGGGTGGCGATGCCGTAATGCGCCTGGCTGACGATCAGATAGGCGCTGGTGTTGGCGTTGCCGAACAGGGAGGTGACGTCGATGACGCCGGAGGTCTCGTCATCGACCGTGAAGGGCGCGGTGACGACGTTGTTGTCGTCGCCGAACAGGGCCGGGTTGTGCTTGGCGATCAGGCTCAACTGGTCGCTGGTCACGTCATAGGCATAGACGCGGCCGGTGCGGATGTTGTTGCCTGTATCCTCCTGGTTGATGGTGGTGCCGGCGGGCACGAAGCCGCCGCCCGCCGTCACGGCCATGTTGTCCAGCATCTGCTGGCCCTCGGTACCGTCCAGCACGGCGGTGATGGTGCCGCCCTTGGTCGGGTCCGTGGGGTCGACGAAATCCAGCGCCCACAGGCGGGAGGGCTGGTTGATCGCGTCCGTCGTCTGGAAATAGAAGCGGTTCGGGTTCACCGTGTCCCAGGCGCCGTCCTCGGGCCGCAGGAAGGTGGTGACGCCGGCGGCGGCGCTCGCGGTTTCCAGCTGCGCGCCGTTCATGGCGCTGACATCGCCCAGCGCCGCCAGGGTGAAGGTGCCGCTGGTGGGGCCGGAGGTGGTCTCGGCCGCGAAGCTGGCCTTGATGCCGAACAGCTGGCCGTTGGTCAGGCCCGCCTTCTCGATCGCGCTGCCGGTGGCCTGCTTGTCGCCAATATAGACATAGACCTGGCCGCCGGTGCTGTCGTCGGTGCCGATGACCACGGTCTTGTCGCTGGCGACCGGGCGGGCCAGCAGGTTCTCGAAGGAGGTGTTGCCCAGGCGCGGCAGCTCAAAGGCCTGGTGGGCCTCGGTGCCCGTCACGATCCAGGCGAGGGCGCGGCCCTCGGCGCCGGTTTCCTCGCCGTTCATGAAGATGCGGTCCTGCGTGCCGAGGCCGCTGGTCGCGTTGTAGAAGGCCGAGACGGAGGGCAGGTCGGCCGAGCACAGCCGCGCCAGCGCGCCCTGGCCCGCGATGCCCGAGGCCCCGGCCGTGGCCAGCACATAGCTGGTGCTGGCGCTGTCCCACAGGTGCAGGCCGGTGGCCAGGTCGGTCATGGAGACGACGGACAGGTCCGCCTTGTTCAGCTCGATCTGATCGACATAGGAGCCCTTGAAACCATGGGCGCGGACGACGCCCGCGGTGTTCCCGATCTCATGGTTCACCAGGATGGTGACGGTGCCGTCGCCATTGTCGAAGGCGCCGAGCCCGTCGGGCACGCCGGCGAAGCCGGTGGCCGCGCCGCCGGCCGCGGTATCGCCCGCGGTGATGATGGACATGAACCGCACATTGGGCTGCTGCCCGATCAGATAGGCAGCCTGGCTGGAAGACGGACCAGTGGTACCGGACATGGGAGACCTCCTGTGACAACCCCGAACGGCGGCAGGGGTCTCACGGAGGGGCTTTTTACTAAAGGGAAAGAAGGGTTATAGTTATGTGTATTTGCGAGTGATTGTCACGTGCGTTCGCATCCGCCGCCCTCGGTGCAGTTCCAACCATGCCCGGTCAGCCCCACGGACCCGCCGGAGCCCAGCGCACCCTCGCACCGGCGTGGCGGGCGGGGCGCACGATAGCTGTACTGCCCGATATCGCGGCGCAGGCCGCCTTGCGCGAATTGCTGGCAATAGATGTTGCCGCTGGGCGACTGGAAGCCGCTTTGCGCCGATGCTACTGGGGCGGTCAGCAAAAAATCCCCAGCCACAGCATTCGCTGCGAAACCCTGCCCTTCTGGATGGAAATAAACCTATGGCTTTCAAGACCATCGACGCGCTGAACGCCCAAGGCAAGCGGGTGCTGCTGCGCGCCGACCTGAACCTGCCGGTGCGCGACGGCCGCATCACCGACATGACCCGCATCGAGCGCCTGGCACCCACCATCCGGGAATTGGCCGAGAAGGGCGCGCGCGTGATCGTGTGCAGCCACTTCGACCGCCCCAAGGGTAGCCGCGTGCCCGAAATGTCGCTGAAGCCCATGGCCGTGGCGCTGTCCGAGACGCTGGGCAAGCCCGTCGCCTTCGCCGATGACTGCGTGGGCCCCGAGGCCGAGGCCGCCGTGGCCGCCATGAAGGACGGCGACGTGCTGCTGCTGGAGAACACCCGCTTCCACAAGGGCGAGGAAAAGAACGACCCGGCCCTGGCGGCGGGCCTGGCCAAGCTGGCCGATGCCTTCGTCAACGATGCCTTCTCCGCCGCGCACCGCGCCCATGCCAGCACCGAGGGCGTGGCCCGGCTGCTGCCCGCCTATGCCGGCCGGCTGATGCAGGCGGAGCTGGAGGCGCTGGATGCGGCGTTGGGCAACCCGCAGCGCCCGGTGGCCGCGATCGTGGGTGGGGCCAAGGTCTCCACCAAGCTCGACCTGCTGGGCAACCTGTCCTCCAAGGTGGATGTGCTGATCATCGGCGGCGCCATGGCCAACACCTTCCTGGCCGCCCAGGGCGCCGATGTGGGCAAAAGCCTGCAGGAAGCCGAGATGCACGACACCGCGCGCGACATCCTGGCCCGCGCCAGCGCCCGCGGCTGCGAGATCATCCTGCCCGTCGATCTCGTCGCCGCCACCGAGTTCAAGGCCAACGCCCCCCACAGCGTGGTGCCGGCCACCGCCGTGCCCGCCGGGCAGATGGCGCTCGATGTCGGCCCGGCCTCGGTCGCGGCCGTGATCGCCAAGCTGGCCAGCTGCCGGACGCTGGTCTGGAACGGCCCCTTCGGCGCCTTCGAGATCGAGCCCTTCGATGCCGCGACCGTGGCCGTCGCCCAGGAAGTGGCGCGGCTGACCGAGGCCGGCACGCTCGCCAGCATCGGCGGCGGCGGGGACACCGTCTCGGCCCTGCGCCACGCGGGCGTCGCGGAGCGGATGACCTATGTCTCGGCCGCCGGCGGCGCCTTCCTGGAATGGCTGGAAGGCAAGGAACTGCCGGGCGTGGCCGCGCTGAACGCCTGATAACCGGGAGGGGGGCGCTTGCGCCCCCTGGGCCGCCCAAGCACAATCGCACCGTCACCACGGGGAGCCCGATGAAGGGCTGAGAGGCGGGTTCTTCCCCGCGACCCGCGGAACCTGATCCGGTTCGCACCGGCGGAGGGATGGGGACGCAGCGGCCGCCACGAACCGCCCCTCCCGCGCCGGTTTTAGGGAGGAAGCGCGATGCTGCGCCGTTCACTGCTCGGGGCGGGCCCCGCCATGCTGGCCGCGCCCGCGGCCTGGGGCCAAGGTGCGGCGCCACGCGCCCGCACCCTGCGCTTCATGCCGCAGGCCGCACTCGCGGTGCTGGACCCCATCTTCAACCCCAGCACCATCATCACCACCCACGGCTATTGCGTGTTCGACACGCTGTACGGCGCCGACCGCGCCCTGCGCGCCCACCCGCAGATGGCCGAGGGCCACCGCATCGAGGACAATGGCCTGCGCGTGCTGATCCGCCTGCGCGATGGCCTGCGCTGGCACGATGGCGAACCCGTGCGCGCCGCCGATTGCGTGGCCAGCATCCGCCGCTGGGCCAGCCGCGACGGCTTCGGCGCCGTTCTGATGCGCGCCACCGAGGATCTCTTGGCCCCCGACGACCACACCATCCAGTTCCGCCTGCGCCGGCCGTTTCCGGCGCTGTTCGACGCGCTGGCCAAGCCCGGCGCCTCGCCCTGCTTCATGATGCCCGAGCGCTTCGCCAGCACGCCCGGCGACCGCGCGCTCGGCCCCGACCAGATGATCGGCAGCGGCCCCTGGCGCTTCGTCGCCAGCGAATATGTGCAGGGCAGCAAATCCGTCTATCTCCGCAACGAGGCCTATACCCCCCGCGACGAACCCGCCGAGGCCGCCAGCGGCGGCAAGCGCGTGCATTTCGACCGGCTGGAACTGCTCTGGATCCCCGATGGCGGCACCGCCGCCGCCGCCCTGCGCACCGGCGAGATCGACTGGGTGGAATACCCGCTGCCGGACCTGGTGCCGGTGCTGGACCGCGACCGCAACACCCGCACCCAGATCTACGACCCCAACGGCTTCCTGGGCTTCCTGCGCTTCAACCACCTGCACGCGCCCTTCGACGACGCGCGCGTGCGCCGCGCCATCCGCGACGCGATCGTGCAGCCCGATTTCATGCAGGCCGTGGCCCTGCCGCAGGACTGGCAGGAATGCCACTCCATGTTCCCCTGCGGCCTGCCCGGTGCCACGGAATTCCCCCCCGCCGTCGGCGCCGCCGCCGCGATGGACGCGGCCCGCGCCGCCCTGCGGGATGCCGGCTACAACGGCGAGCCCATCATCCACATCAACCCCACCGACTTCCCCGCCGTGACCCAGCAGGGGCGCATCACCGTGGAGCTGATGCGGCGCCTGGGCGTGAACATCCAGGCGGTGGAGAGCGACTGGGCCAGCACGCTCGCCCGCCGCGCCAACCGCGCACCCGGGCCGCAAGGCGGCTGGAACCTGCACAACACCAACGCCCCGGCCGCCACCATCGCCAACCCCGCTGTCAGCTGGGTGATCCGCATGAACGGCGCCCAGGCCTGGCCCGGCTGGCCCGACGACCCGGCCGTGGAAGCCCAGGTGCAGGCCTGGATCGATGCCCCGGACACCGCCGGCCAGAATCAGGCCATGCAACGCCTGCAGGAACTCGCCTGGGACGCGGTGCCGATCGCCCCCACCGGCGTGTTCCGCCTGCGCACCGCCTTCCGCCGGGACCTGCAGGACGTGCTGCAAGGCCCGAACCCGTTCCTGTGGAACCTGCGGAGAGGGTAGGTGCGGGTGGGCAGGGCGGCGTGCGAGAGGGGCTTTGCCCCCCTCGCGCTCCCCCCACCAAAGGCCGAAAGGCCCTTGGAACCCAATTAATTGGAAGTTTGGGGAGGGGGCACCGACAGGTCGTCTGGCCGGGAAGGCGCTTTGTGCCCCCTCCCCAAACTTCCAACTTAAACTGATGGGGTCCAGGGGCCTTTCGGCTCCTGGCGGGAGAGCTCGAGAGGGCGGAGCCCTCTCGTATACCACCCTCTCACCGGGCCTAACTTTCCCCGCGGGCTCCCCAGGTCTGGTTCAGACCAGGCCGCCGTTCACGTGCAGCAGTTGTCCGGTGATGTAGGCGGCGCCTGGCGAGGCCAGGAAGGCCACGGCCTGGGCCACGTCGTCCGGCGTGCCCAGGCGCCCGAGGGGGATGCGAGCCGCGATGGCTTTCCACTGTTCGGGCGTCATGGCGGTGTGGCTGCCGGCGTCCTTCTGGGTGAAGCCGGGGGCGACGGCGTTCACGGTGGTGCCGTTGGGCGCCAGTTCGATGGCGATGGCGCGCAGCGTGGCCTCCAGCGCGCCCTTGGCGGCGGCGGTGGCGGGGAAGGTCGTCACATCCGGCCGGAACACATGCGCCACGAAGGAGGAGATGCCGATCAGCCGCCCGGCCTCGCTGGCGGCCAGCGGCGTGGCGGCGGCGCGCGCCAGGCGGATGAAGCCCCACAGGATGGTATCCAGGCTGCGGGTGATGGCCTCATCGGTCAGGGAGAGCAGGGGGGTGCGGTCGGCGAAGCCGGCATTGGCCACCACCACGTCCAGCCCGCCGAAGGCCGCGATGGCCTGCTGGACCAGGGCGGCCGGGATTTCCGGCGCGCCGATATCGCCCAGGGCGACCACGGCCTGGCCGCCGCGGGCGCGGATCGCCTCGGCGGTGCGCTCGGCGCCTTCCTCGTTCTTGCGGGTATGGACCAGGAAGGCGGTGCCGGGGGCCGCCATGGCGCGGCAGCATGCGGCACCAATGCCGGAGGCGGCGCCGGTCACCAGGAAGACGCGGGGGCGGTCAGTCATCAGCTACTCCGGGACATGGATCTGTATACAATCCTGCCTGCTCGCTTGCGCGCCGCAAGGGGGGCGCCGTAGCTTTCCGGTTCCTGACACCGGAGTGAGACTGACCGTGACGATTCCCGCCTTGCCTGAAGCCAGCCCCGAACTGCGTGCCGAGATCCTGGATTGGCTGGACCGCTTCGCCGCCTGCGTGCAGGCGGTGGACTACAAAAGCGCCTATCCCTTCTGGCATGAGCAGGCCCTGGCCTTCGGCACCCACAAGCGCGTGCTGGAGGGGCTGTGGGACTGGCGCGACCGCCAGTGGGACAGCGTGTGGCCCAAGACCTCCGGCTTCAGCTTCATCCATGACCAGACGCGCGTGCTGGCCAGCCCCGACGGCCAGATGGCCATCGCCATCACCCCCTGGGACAGTACCGGCTACAACCCCGACGGCACGCCGTTCGAGCGGCCGGGCCGGGCCAGCATCGTGCTGCTGAAAAGCGGCGACGGCTGGGTGGGCGTGCACAGCCACATGTCGCTGGAACGCGGCGTGCCGCAGGAAAGCTATGGCAACCGTCCGGTGATCGCGCGCTGATGCGCCGCCGCGCCGTCATCCTCTCCGCCGGGCTGCTGGCCGCGCCGGGGCTGGTGACGGCGCAATCCCTGCGGCCGATCCGCATGATCGTGCCCTTTCCCCCCGGCGGCGCCACCGATGCGCTGAGCCGCATCGCCGCCGGGAAACTGCAGGAAAAGCTGGGCCAGACCGTGGTGGTGGAGAACCGTTCGGGTGGCAATGGGGTGGTGGGCGGCATGGCGCTGATCCAGTCCCAGCCGGATGGGCTGACCATCATGGCCTCGGCCTCCATCCAGGCGCTGCTGCACCGGGTGCTGCGCGGCATCCCCTTCGACCCGATCAACGACATGACGCCCATCGCCCGCACGGCCCGGGGCCCGCTGCTGTTCGTGATCGACCCCCGCCGCGCCCCGCGCAATGTGGCCGAACTGGCGGCGGCCACCCATGCCAACCCGCGGGACTGGACCTTCACCACCTCATCGCTGGGGTCGGCCGGGCATCTGGCGGCCATCGCCTTCGGCCAGGCGGCGCGGGCCGATATCCTGATGGTGCCGCAGCGCAGCTCCTCGGCCGGGCTGACGGATGTGATGGCGGGCAACATTTCCCTGATGTTCGACCCGGTGCTGGCGCCGCTGCCCATGGTGCGCGGCGGGCAGTTGCGGGCGCTGGCCATCACCAATGGCACCCGCATCCCCGCCGCCCCCGAGATCCCGACCATGGAGGAAGCCGGCATGCCCGGCTTCGTCTTCCATTCCTGGTATGGGGTGTGGGGGCCGAAGGGCATGGCCCCCGCCCTGGTCGCGCGCATGAACAGCGCGCTGAACGAGGGCATGCGCGAACCCGACGTGCTGCAGCGCCTGACCGCGCTGGCCTTCGAGCCGGTGGACGAGGACGCGGCGGCCTTCGATGCCTATATCCGCCAGGATGAGGCCCGGAACACGCAATTGCTGCGCAGCGTGAATTTCGAGGCGCAGTGAAGGCGGGGGCTTGGCCCCCGCGCCGTGCTACCCCCGCAACGCCTTGATCTGCGCCGGATAGCTCCCCGGATCCGTCCGCGCATCGATCAGCCGGGGCCCGGTGGCGGCCAGTGCCTCGTCCAGCGCCCGGCGCAGGCTGGCGTCGTCATGGGCGTGCCAGGCGGTGCCGCCCAGCGTCTGCATCAGCGTGGCGAAATCGGCGCTCGGCCAATCGAGCCCGCCCGGCGGCAGGGCGCGCCCGCCCTTCTTGATGTCGATCAGGCTCAGCGTCGCGTCGTTGAACACCATGACCAGGATATTGGCCTTCAGCGTGGTCGCGGTGGCCAGCTCGCCCAGGCACATCAGCAGCCCGCCATCGCCGGTGAAGGCGATGGCCCCGCGCGCGGGGTCGTACAGCGCGGCCCCGATCGCGGCCGGCAGCGCGAAGCCCATGGTGGCCAGCCCGTTGGAGATCAGCAGGTCGCCCGGTTCGCTGGCCTGCCAGAAGGTGGTGCTGGGGAACATGTGGGCGCCAGCATCCACCGCCACGCGCGGGTTGGCGGCGGCGGCGCGGCAGGCGGCCTGGGTGATCTCGACCAGCGCCTGGGGCGAGATGCCCCGGTTGCCCGAGGGCCCGTTGGACAGCGCCGCCAGCCAGGCGGCGCGATGGGCGGCGATGGCAGCCTCGGTCCATGTGCCCGGGGCCCCGGCAAGGGCGGCCAGCGCCAGCCCCACATCGCCTTCCAGCGTGGCGGCGGGCACCAGGTAGTGCGGGCTGCGCGGGCAGGCCGCGATGTCGATGACCGGGGCCTGGAATTTCCAGGGCTGGGGCACCCATTCCATCGGGTCGGCCCCCGCCAGGAGGATCAGGTCGGCCTCGGCCAGGATCGGCACCTCCGCCGCGCCGCCGGTGAAGACGCCGCCGAACAGCGGGTCCGCATCCGGGAACACGCCCTTGGCCTTGTAGGTGACCAGCACCGGGCAGCGCAGGGCGCGGGCCAGGGCGCGCAGGGGGGCGGCGTGGGGGATGGCCTCCAGCCCCACGATGATCGCCGGGCGCTTCGCGCCGGCCAGCAGCGCCTGGGCGGCCGCCAGGGCCGCGGCTTCCGGCGCGCGCGGCGGCGCCGGGGTGAAGGCGGGGGCGGGCGCCGATTCGGCCTGGGCGGCCTCACCGGTCAGTTCCAGCAGCACGGGGCCGCGCGGGGCCGCCAGGCTCGCCGCGATCGCGGCCTGGATGGCCACCCCCGCCTGGCCATCGGCGCGCAGCTGCGCCTTGGTCACCGGCCGCAGCAGGGCCGCGTGGTCCACGAACTGATGGCAGGCGAAGGTGCGCTCGCGCGCCGTGAAGCCATCGGCCAGCAGCACCACCGGCGCGCGCTCCAGGCTGGCATTGGCGATGCCGTTGGTGACGCAGGAAACGCCGGGCCCGCGCGTGGTCAGCACCGGGCAGGGCGCGCCCGACAGCTCCGCCACCGCGCCCGCCATGATCGCGGCCCCGGTTTCCGTGCGCGCCAGGTGAAAGGGCATGCCCACGCCGCGTGCCGCCGCCATCAGGTCCAGGCTGCTGCCGCCCCCGGGCACACCGAACAGGGCGCGCGCCCCAGCCTCGTGCAGCGCACGCACCACCACCTCGGCTCCATTCATCGGCCGTTCCCCCTTGTGCTTATGGACTAGGCAGAGAGTGCAGCGACATGAGCGGCTTGGCCACCCGCCCCGCTTGCCTTGCGGCCCCGCCCATGGCCTGCTGAGGGCAGGATACGGGGAGAAGAGCTTGACCGCCTTTGATGAGATGCGGGACGGCGCGGTGGCCGCGGCCACCTATGCCGAGATCCGCGCCTGGATCGAGCGGACCCCGCTCGATGCCCTGAAACGCAAGAGTGCCGAGGCGGAACTGCTGTTCCGCCGGCTCGGCATCACCTTCGCCGTCTATGGCGAAGGCGGCGATCCCGAGCGGCTCATTCCCTTCGACATCATCCCCCGGCTGATCGCGGCCAGTGAGTGGAAATCGCTCTCGGCGGGGCTGGAGCAGCGGGTGCGGGCGCTGAACGCCTTCATGCTGGATGTCTATGGCGAGCAGCGGATTCTGAAGGAGGGCATCGTCCCCTCCGCGCTGGTGCTGGAGAATGAGGCGTTCCAGCCCGCCATGATGGGTTTCACGCCACCGGGCGGGATCTACACCCACATCAGCGGCATCGACATGGTGCGCACCGGCCCCGACGCCTTCTACGTGCTGGAGGACAATTGCCGCACGCCCTCCGGTGTCTCCTACATGCTGGAGAACCGGGAGGCGATGCTGCGCCTGTTCCCGCGCCTGTGCGCCCGGCACCGGCTGGCCCCTGTCTCCCGCTATCCCGAGCACCTGCTGTCCACGCTGAAATCCGTGGCGCCGGAGCGCGCGGGCCTCGACCCCACCGTGGTCGTGCTGACGCCCGGCAGCTACAACAGCGCCTATTACGAGCACTGCTTCCTGGCCGATGAGATGGGCGTGGAGGTCGTGGAGGGCGCGGACCTGTTCGTCAGCGACGACGATGTGGTGTTCATGCGCACCACCCGGGGGCCGCAGCGCGTGGATGTCATCTATCGCCGCATCGACGACGATTTCCTGGACCCCGAGGTGTTCCGCAAGGATAGCCTGGTGGGCGTACCGGGGCTGATGCGCGCCTACAAGGCCGGCAACGTCACCCTGGCCAACGCGCCCGGCGCCGGCATCGCGGATGACAAGGCCATCTACCCCTATGTGCCGGACATGGTGCGCTTCTACCTCGATGAGGAACCGAAGCTCGGCAATGTGCCCACCTATCTGTGCGAGCGCGAGGCGGACCGGGCGGAGGTGCTCTCCAACCTCGACAAGCTGGTGGTGAAGCTGGCGCGCGGGTCGGGCGGCTATGGCATGATGATCGGCCCGCACGCGGATGAGGCGATGCGCGCCGAATTCGCCCGCCGCATCGCCGAAAAGCCCGGCGACTACATTGCCCAGCCCACTCTCGCGCTCTCGACCGTGCCGACCGTGACGGATACCGGCATCGCGCCGCGCCATGTGGATCTGCGCCCCTTCATCCTGTTCGGCCGCAATGAGATCTCGATCGTGCCCGGGGGCCTGACGCGCGTGGCCCTGCGGGAGGGGTCGCTGGTGGTGAATTCCAGCCAGGGCGGCGGCACCAAGGACACCTGGGTGCTGGAGGACGGCCCATCCCGGCCGCATGCGCCCATGGGGCAAGCCCAAAGTCAGACACAGACCCAGGAGGACAGCCTGGGATGCTGAGCCGCACCGCAGACAGCCTGTTCTGGATGGCCCGCTACACTGAGCGCGCGGCCAACCTCGCCCGCGGCCTGGGTGTCGCGGGGCGCATGGCCTCGCTTTCCGTCGCGCTGGAGGATGAGAGCGCCGAATGGCACGGCATCCTGACCGCCAGCGGCGGGGAGGCCGGCTTCCTCGACAAGCACCCCGGCGTGACGCCAGAGGCGGTGGTGGACTGGATCGTCCGCGACCGGGACAACCCTTCCTCCATCTTCTCCTGCATCGCGGCGGCGCGGAACAACGCCCGCACCGTGCGCACGGCGCTGACCGTGGACATGTGGGGCGCCATCAATGACACCTGGAACCTGCTGCGCCGCATGACCCCCGCCGAGACCAGTGGCGAGGCGCTGGCCGGCTTCCTGGAATGGGTGCGGGAGCGCGTGCTGCTGTGCAACGGCGCCGCCACCGACACCATGCTGCGCGATGAGGCCTGGCGCTTCGTGCAGATCGGCACCGCGCTGGAACGGGCAGACAATTCCGCCCGGCTGCTGGATGTGCGCCACGCCATGCTCTCGGGCAGCGCCGCCACGGAATACGCGCAATGGCAGGCGGTGCTGGCCTCCGTCTCCGCCACCCGGGCCTATCAATGGGTGTACCGGGACCGGCTGGACCCCACGCGCATCGCGGAACTCATCATCCTGCGCCCCGAACTGCCGCGCAGCCTGGTGGCCAGCTTCGCCCGGGTGAAGGAGCAGCTGGACGCGATCTCCGCCGACCAGGGCGGGCGGCGGGGCGAATGCCACCGCATGGCGGGCGAACTGCACGCGCGCCTGGCCTATGGCCGCATCGAGGCCATCCTGGAGGAAGGCCTGCACGAATTCCTGACCCGGGTGATCGAGCACACGGCATCCCTGGGCCAGGAAATCGAGCGCTTCTACATCCAGGTGGCCGAGCCGTGACCTATTGCCTGGGCCTGAATCTGGAACACGGGCTGGTCATGCTGTCCGACACCCGCACCAATGCTGGGGTGGATAACATCAGCACCTTTTCCAAGATGCAGGTGCTGGAGGTGCCGGGCGAGCGGGTGATCTGCGTGACCACCGCCGGCAATCTGGCCATCACCCAGGCCACTTGGGGCTATCTGCAGGAAGGCGTTGCGCTGGACGGGCGCCGGCAGAAGCTGACCGACGTGCCCAACATGTTCCAGGCCGCGCGCCTGCTGGGAGCCGCGGTGCGGGAGGTGTACGAGGCCGACGGCAAGGATCTGGCGGCCCAGGGCGTGGTGTTCGACGCCAGCTTCCTGCTGGGCGGGCAGATCGGCACCGAGGCGCCGCGCCTGTTCCTGGTCTACGCCGCCGGCAATTTCATCGAGGCGACCCAGGACACGCCCTTCCTGCAGATCGGCGAGCACAAATACGGCAAGCCCATCCTGGACCGGGCGCTGGGCTGGCAAACGCCGATGATGGATGGCGTGAAGCTGGCGCTGGTCAGCATGGACAGCACGCTGCGATCGAACCTGACCGTGGGCATGCCGCTGGACCTGCTGACGATGGACCGCGACAGCCTGCATATCGGGCGCTGGCGGCGGATCAATGAGGATGACTCGTATTTTTCCATGGTGCGGGCGGGGTGGTCGGGGGCGCTGCGCTCGGCGCTGGTGGGGCTGCCGTCGCCGGAGTGGGGGTGATCTCGTGTCCTGATTCCGAAATCTCCCGGATTTCGTTCTCAGGCCACGAGCCATGGTTTTCAGCGGCCTGCTGATCCGCTTCGTTCGCGGGAGATCCCGCGAACTTCGCGGGCAGGACACTACCCTTCCAGGCACCTCTCCCGCCAGGCCCGCCGCAGCGCATCCGCCAGGTTCCGCCCGAAGCGCGGCGCATCCATCAGCGGTGACGCCGCCACCCGTGCCCGCAGCCCGGCCCGCAGCGCGGCCAGGGCCGGGACATCCCGGCAGGCGGCGATGGCGCGGGCGATATAGGCGGGCGTGCTGTCCGTGATCCAGTCCGGCAGGCCCACATTGGTCAGGTGCGATACCGCGTGGCGCCCGGCGAAGCTGCTGCCCGCCAGCGCCACCAGCGGCACGCCCATGTACAGCGCCTCGCAGGCGGTCAGCCCCCCGGCATAGGGGAAGGGCTCCAGCGCCAGGTCGATGTCGTTGTAGGCTGCGAGCAATTCCTCATGCGGCACCGGGCCGTGGGTCTCGATGCGCGCGGGGTCCAGGCCGCAGGCGGCGGCGCGGGCCAGCACCAGGGCGCGGGTTTCGGCATCGGCCAGGGCGTGGGTGCGCAGCACCAGCCGGCTGCCCGGCACGGCGTTCAGGATCGCGGCCCAGGCGCGCAGGGCCTCGGGCGTGATCTTGGCCATGTTGTTGAAGCAGCCGAAGGTGATGTGGCCGCGGGCCAGCGCGGGCAGGGGACCCACCGCGGGCGCCCAAGCGGGCGGAGCGTAGCACACATAGCCATCGGGCAGGCTCAGCAGGCGCTCGGTGTAATGGGCCTCGCTGCCCGGGGGCGTTTCGCGCGCGTCGGTCAGCATCCAGTCCATCGCGGGCACGCCGGTGGAGCAGCTTTGCGCGCCCACCCATTTCACCTGCACGGGCGCGGCGCGATGGGCCAGGGCGGCCACGCGCCCGCCTTCGCCATGCCCGCCCAGATCCACCAGGATATCGGGCGCGTCGGCGCGGATCGCCTCGACCAGGTCGGCGTCGTCCAGCTTCGGCAATTCGCGCCACAGATCGGCGGTGTCGTGGAAGCGCCGCGCCAGCGCATCCGTGTTGGGGCGCAGGGAAAAGCACACCACCTCGATCTCGTCGCGCGGCAGGGCCTCGATGCCCGCCAGCGTCAGCCAGCCCACCGGGTGGCGGGCGAAATGGCTGGACAGGAAGCCCACGCGCAGCCGCCGTTCGGGCGCGAAGCCACGCGGGTGCGGCGGCAGGCTGGGCTGGGGCAGCAGCGCGCCCAGCGCGCGGGCGGTGGCGGCCAGCGCGGCGGCGGAGCCTTCCCGCGGGTGATAGGGCTGCACGCCCAGCTGGTTCGCCAGCCCCGCCACATTCCCGGGGTTGCGCCGGGCGGTGGCCAGGGCCTCCTGCTGCGCGCCCTGGGCGTTCAGCGCCAGGGCCAGATTGCCCAGCAGCGCGGGCAGGGGGCCGAAATCGCGGATCGCGGCTTCCAGCACGGCGCGGCATTCCGCGAAGCGGTGCAGCTTGAACAGGGTGATGCCGTGCTGGCTGCGGAAGCCCGGATCGGTCGGCAGGCCGCGCGCGGCGGCGGCCAGATGGGGCTCGGCCTCCGTATGGCGGCGCAGGTCGGCCAGGCGCATGCCCAACTCCCCCGCCACGGCCGGCGCGCCGTCGGACAGCAGGCTGGCCAGGCGCAGGCTGGCCACCGCATCCTCCGTGGCGCCGGCGGCATGCTGGGCCAGGGCGATGGCGAAGCTCCAGAGCCAGTTCACCGGCTGGTTGGCCGCGCCCGCCTCCAGCTTCGGCAGGGCCTCGGCCGGGGGCAGCAGGCTGGCGGCCAGGCGCGCATTCTCCACCCCGCCCTGGCCATGGGCCAGCAGCGCCAGGGCGATTTCCATCGCCGCCTGGGGTTCGCGGGTCGCAGCCTGGCAGCGCAGGCGGAACAGGGCGATGTGCTCGTCGCGCGGGGCCAGCAGGGCGGCGTGGTCCAGCAGGGCCAGCGCCTCATGCGGGTGGCCCGCCGCTTCCTCCAGCATGGCCAGGCCCACCAGGCTCATCACATGGTCGGGTTCCACGGCCAGGGCGGTGTCGAAATGCTGCCGCGCCTCGGCGATGCGCATGCGCTGGGCGGCGATGCGGCCCAGGCGGAAATGCGGCTCCGCCAGATGCCGCAATTCCTGGGCCGCGCGGAGCAGCAGGGGTTCGGCCTCTCCGAACTCGCCCAGGTCGGCCAGGGCCATGCCCAGGTTCAGCCCGGCCAGCTCCGGCTCATCGGCCTCCGCGATCGACTGCCGCAGCCAGGGCAGGGCTTCCCTGGGCCGGCCCTCGGAAAGCGCCTGGATGGCCTGCCGGAACGGGGCGATGTGGTTCATGCGCGCCCGGCCGGCGTCGCCTGCGCCGCGACCAGCAGGCCCCGGACCGGCGTGTTGTTCTCGGTGCGCAGCACTTCCTCCCGCAGCACCAGGGGCGAGAGCCCCGCCAGCGCCAGGGCGCGTTCCACGAAGCCGCGCGCGTGGCGATAGCGGCCGGAGCCGGTCAGTTCCCAGCCTTCGCCGGCCGTCAGCTCCACGCTGAACACGAACACCCCGCAGGGCGCCAGGCGCTGCGGCACCAGGGTGAAGGCGGGCAGCAATTCGCCGAAATAGCAGAACACATCCGCCGCGATCACGGCATCGTACAGGGCCGGGTCGGTCAGCAGGGACTGGCCCAGCTCCGCCCGCTGCAATTCGGTATAGACGTGCTTCGCCTCGGCCTCCCGCAGCATGGCGGGGGACAGGTCCACCCCCTTCAGCCGGCCGCCGAGCAGGTCATGCAGCACCACGCCCACCAGCCCGGTGCCGCAGCCCAGGTCCAGCACATCGCCCAGCTTGCGCCCCTCGTTCAACCCGGGGCGGAGTTCCTCGATCAGGCGCAGCACCAGCCCGGGCACGCGATAGCCGAGGCCGAACAGGGAGGCCTCGAACCGGGGCGCGTAGCCATCGAACAGATGCGCCACATAGCCGTCCGGGGCGCGGCCGGCCGCCGCATCCTCATTCAAGGCGGCCGAGAGGTGGCTCAGATAGCCATCCCGCGGGGCCAGGCGCTGGGCGGCGGCGATGTGGCGGGCGGCGCCCGCGTGGTCGTTGCTGTGCAGCTGCGCGTGGCCCAGCACGCTCAGCAGGGGCATGTCGGGGCCGGTCTCGGCCAGGCCGCGCTCGGCGGCGCGGATCGCGCCCGCATGGTCGCCGCGCCCCAGCGCGCTCTGCGCCAGGATGCCATGGGCCAGGCGGCGCTGGGCCGGCGGCAGGTCCGGCAGGGCCAGCAGGGCGGCGGCCAGCTCCTCCGCCGCGTCGTACCGGCCGGCGCGCTGGAAGGCCTCGGCCAGGCGCAGGCTGGCGCCGTGATCGGCGGGGTTCTCGCGCCACAGCTCTCCCAGCACGGCCAGGGCCTCGTCGAATTCCTCGGCCAGCAGCAGGGCCTGGGCCAGCAGGGTCCGGGCCTGGGTGTCGCGCGGGGCCAGGCAGACGGCCTGGGCGGCATCGGCCAGCAGGGCGCGGTTGTCGCCCAGCAGGGCATGGGCGCGGCCGCGCAGGGTCAGGGCCTCCGGGCTGTCGCCGCCCAGCGCCAGGGCCTGGCCGCAGGCCTCGATGGTGCCCGGCACATCGGCCAGGGTGAAGCGCGCGCGGCCCAGCGCCAGCCAGGTGCCGGGGCTGGGGGCGATGCGGGCGGCGGTGGTCAGCAGCGGCAGGGCTTCCGGCGCGTGGCCGCGTTCCAGCAGGCGGCCGGCCTCGGCCAGCAGGCGCTCGGCCAGGGGGGGCGGCGGGGCGGCCGCCAAGGGGGGCACCAGCGGCGCGGGGATCATGCCCACAGCCCGCCCGCCACCTGCTCGTTCATGTCGGCGATGAAGGCCAGGTCCGGCGTCTCCGCGCCGCATTCGCGCAGCACGGCGCGGGCGATGGAGGCGATCTGGGCCCGCAATTCGCGCGGCAACTGGTTGGAGGGGTCCATCACGGCGATGTTCACCGCATCCCACAGCCGGCGGTTGTCCGCGACCGCGCGGGCCAGCGCCATGGGAGAGGCCGGCGTGTCATCCCCCGTCATCGCATCGCGCAGGCTGCGCGTGGCGCGGGCGAACACCTCGGCCTCCTGCTGCTTCGCGCTGCGGCGGCGGGCATAGGCGCTGGCGCCGGCATGGCGCGAGGGAGAGGCCTGGGCGGAAAGCAGGGCTTCGGACATGGCGGGGGCGGTTCCTGCGCTGACGGCTTATCGGAAGGGAAAAGGGGCGGGCCGGCATTTTGCCAGGCCCTATGCTGGATCAGCGGAACAGGCTCAGCAGGACCTGCGGGGCCTGGTTGGCGATGCCAAGGGACTGGGTGCCGAGCTGCTGACGGATCTGCAGCGCCTGCAACCGGGCCGATTCCTTGGCGAGGTCGGCATCCACCAGGGCGCCCATGCCAGTTTCCATCGCATCGACCTTGTTCTTGTTGAACGAGATCTGGGTGTCGACGTAGTTGGAATAGGAGCCGAAGGTGTTCAGCTGAGTGAGAGTGTTGGTGATGGCCTTGTTGACGGCGCCGGAGGTGGTCAGCGCCGCGGCGGCATCGCCGGCGGTGTAGGCATTGGCACCGGAAACGCCATTGAAGATGTTCGCTTCCGCGTCATACGCCGCCACCGTGTAGGAACTGCCCGAGCCATTGGTCACGACATTCACGCTGGCGCCGCCCGCCTTGATCAGGTTCTGACCATTGTAGGAGGCGTCAGTGACGAAGGCCTTGATGTTGTTCGTCAGTTCCTTGGCCTGGGACTGATACTGCGTCCGCTGGTCGGAGGTGATGCTGCCGTCAGCCAGCTTCACCGTCAGTTCCTTCAGCTTCGACAGCGAGGTCGAGACGTTCTGCAGGCTGGAGCTCGTCACGTCGATCAGGCCCTTGACGCCGCCCAGCTGCTCGTTGGCGGAGGTGGTCGCGGCGATCTCGCCCCGCACACGTTCCGCCACCGCGAAAGCCGCGCCATCGTCCTTCGCATCCGCCACCCGATAGCCGGTGGAGATGCGCTTCTGAACCGACGCCAGCTCATCGGTGGTGCGGTTCAGCGATTGCAGCGCCACCTGGGCGCCGAGGTTGGTATTGATACTGTTGAGTGCCATCGGGGTTTTTCCTCAGGACAATCCGGGGCCGGGACATCCGGACCCTGGGGCGCATGCTTGGCACTTCTGTCTAAACGCGCGGTAAACGCCCATTTTCCATGCACATGGCATGCACCGTCATGGCAGGGCGCTTGCGCCCGCCCGGGCATCTCGGCATGAACATTCCGGGATCGCCCGCATGCGGGCATGATCGCGTCCCGGGATGTGGAGGAATGAATGCGCCTTGCAGTGTTGAAGGAACGTCGCGCGGGTGAGACGCGCGTGGCCGCCACCCCGGAAACCGCGAAGAAACTGGCGGCACTGGGCTGCACCGTGGCGATCGAGACTGGGGCCGGGCTCGCGGCCGGCTATCCCGACCAGCTCTATGCCGATGCGGGGGCCGAGATCGCGCCCGATGCCGGCAGCGCCCTGTTCGGCGCGGGCATCGTGTTGAAGGTGCGCGCGCCGCTGGGCACCGGCGAAGGCCCGATCGACGAGCTGGCGCTGTTCCATCGCGGCGCGCTGCTGATCGGCACGCTGGAGGCGCTGCCGAACCCCGGCCGCGCCCATGCGCTGGCCAGCGTCGGGGTGGATGCGTGCTCCATGGAACTGCTGCCGCGCACGACGCGCGCGCAGAGCATGGACGTGCTGTCCTCTCAGGCGAACCTCGCGGGCTATCGCGCTGTGATCGAGGGGGCGGCCGCCTTCGACCGCGCCTTCCCGATGCTGATGACGGCGGCCGGCACCATCCCCGCCGCCAATGCCTTCGTGATGGGCGCGGGCGTGGCGGGGCTGCAGGCCATCGCCACCGCGCGCCGCCTGGGCGCGCGGGTTTCGGCCACCGATGTGCGCCCCGCCGCGAAGGAGGAGATCAAGTCTCTCGGCGCGACCTATGTGGGCTATGAGGATGAGGAAAGCCGCGCGGCCCAGACCGCGGGCGGCTATGCCAAGCCGATGTCGGCCGAATTCCTGGCCAAGCAGGCCGAGGTGGTGGCCGCCCACATCGCCAAGCAGGACCTGGTGATCTGCACCGCGCTGGTGCAGGGCCGCCGCGCCCCC
Source organism: Rhodovarius lipocyclicus (assembly GCF_009900765.1). Taxonomy (GTDB): domain Bacteria; phylum Pseudomonadota; class Alphaproteobacteria; order Acetobacterales; family Acetobacteraceae; genus Rhodovarius; species Rhodovarius lipocyclicus. Next base: position 5,253 of record NZ_JAAABL010000028.1, on the reverse strand, counting down.
ATCCTGGTCACGGCCGAGATGGTGGCCAGCATGAAGCCCGGCAGCGTGATCGTGGACATCGCCGCCGACGCCGGGGGCAATTGCGCGTTGACCCAGCCGGGCCAGGTGGTGGTGACCGACAATGGCGTGACCATCCTGGGCCACACCAACTGGCCCGGCCGCATCGCCAATGCCGCGAGCGCGCTCTACGCCCGCAACCTGCTGACCTTCCTGACCACCTTCTGGGACAAGGACGCCCAGGCGCCGAAACTGCCCGAGGACGACGACCTGGTGCGTGGCGTCACCATCACCCGCAACGGTGCCGTCGTGCACCCCGGCCTGGCCTGAGGAGACAGAGATGAACCCGACCGAACTGGCCAACCGGGCCGCCGCCCTGGCCCAGGACGCGATGGCGCTGGCCGCCCAGGCCCGCGTGGTGGCCGAGACCCATGTGGCCCCCGCCGCCGCCGCCGCCGAGCCCTTCCTGCTGCTGCTGACCATTTTCCTGATGGCCTGCTTCGTGGGCTATTACGTGGTGTGGAACGTGACCCCCGCGCTGCACTCGCCGCTGATGGGCGTCACCAACGCCATTTCCTCGGTGATCGTGGTGGGGGCGATGCTGGCCACGGGCCTGGGTGAATCCACCGCCGCCAAGGTCTTCGGCTTCATCGCCGTCACACTCGCCTCGGTGAACATCTTCGGCGGCTTCGCGGTCACGCGGCGCATGCTCGCGATGTTCAAGAAGAAGGGCTGAACCCATGGCGCACACGCTTTCCACGCTGGCCTATCTCGTCGCCTCGGTCCTGTTCATCCTGGCGCTGCGCGGCCTGTCGCACCCCGAGACCAGCCGCAAGGGCAACACCTTCGGCATGGTCGGCATGGGCATCGCCGTGCTGGCGACCCTGCTGCACCCGGGCATGTCCTTCTCCGGCATTTCGCTGATCGTGCTGGGCCTGCTCATCGGCGGCAGCATCGGCACCTATGTCGCGCAGAAGATCGAGATGACCTCCCTGCCGCAGCTGGTCGCGGCCTTCCACTCGCTGGTCGGCATGGCGGCCGTGGCCGTCGCTGCCGCCGCCTTCTACGCGCCCGAGAGCTTCGGCATCCTGGATGCCCGGGGCCATATCAAGGCGGGCTCGCTGGTCGAGATGTCGCTGGGCCTGGCCATCGGCGCCATCACCTTCTCGGGCTCGGTCATCGCCTTCCTGAAGCTGGATGGCCGGATGTCCGGCGCGCCGATCACCTTCAAGGGCCAGCATCTGCTGAACGCGGCGCTCGGCGCGCTGCTGCTGGTGCTGATCATCAGCTTCGTGGCCAGCGGCAACCCGCTGCTGTTCTGGCTGATCGCGCTGCTGGCCTTCGGCCTCGGCTTCCTGCTGATCATCCCGATCGGGGGTGCGGACATGCCGGTCGTGGTGTCCATGCTGAACAGCTATTCCGGCTGGGCGGCGGCGGGCATCGGCTTCACCGTCGGCAACCTGCTGCTGATCGTGACCGGCGCGCTGGTCGGTGCCTCGGGCGCCATCCTGTCCTACATCATGTGCAAGGGCATGAACCGCAGCATCATCAACGTGCTGCTGGGCGGCTTCGGTTCGGATGGCGGGGCGGCGGCGGCCGGTGGCGGCGGCGGCGACCGCCCGCCGGTGAAGGCCGGCAGCCCCGAGGACGCGGCCTATATCATGAAGAACGCGCAGAAGATCATCATCGTGCCCGGCTATGGCATGGCGGTGGCCCAGGCCCAGCAGGTGCTGCGCGAAATGGCCGAGCTGCTGAAGAAGGAAGGGGTGGACATCTCCTACGCCATCCATCCCGTCGCGGGGCGCATGCCCGGCCACATGAACGTGCTGCTGGCCGAGGCGAATGTGCCCTACGAGGAAGTGCACGAGCTGGAGGAGATCAACCCCGAATTCGCGGAAGCCGACGTGGCCTTCGTGATCGGCGCCAATGACGTGACGAACCCGGCCGCCAAGACCGACAAGTCCAGCCCCATCTACGGCATGCCCATCCTGGATGTGGAAAAGGCCAAGACCGTGTTCTTCATCAAGCGCGGCATGGCCAGCGGCTATGCCGGCGTGGACAACGAGCTGTTCTTCCGCCCGAACACGATGATGCTGTTCGGCGATGCGAAGAAGGTGACGCAGCAGATCGTGCAGGCGCTGCAACGCTAGGCGGGGCTCCTGGCGGGAGGGAATGAGAGGGCGGCGCCCTCTCGTTCCAACCCCCTCATCAGCATTGCTTTTCCCCCCTTCGCGCATGCAGCATGGCTCCATGCCCGAGGAACAGCTCCAAGATCTTCTCACCCGCCTGCACGCGACGCGTGAGGCCGCCGACCAGGACCCGTTCGGGGACCCGGTGCTGGCCATCGCCTTGTCCATCAGCCGGCGGCTGGATGACGGGCGGCTGGACCTGGACAAGGTGGCGCGCATCATCCAGCAGCTGGCCGATGCGGCGGCGCGCGACCGGGCAGCCCGCATGGGCGCCTATGTCGGCCCCGCGCCCGATTTCCAGGCCACCGCCGAGCGCATCATCCGCCCCGACCCGGATGACAGCCCCATCCCCTTCGCCCAGTTCCGGGAGGCGCTGGAGCGCCCGCGCTTCGCCGCCGTCTTCACCGCTCACCCCACCTTCAGCCTGCCGCGTTCCACCGCCGAGGCGCTGGCCGCCGCCGCCAGCGGCGCCCCCCTGCCGGAGGGGCTGCCGCACCGCCCCATCGCCCCCACCCTGATGGACGAGTTCATCCAGGCCACCGCCGCCATCACCCGCGGGCGGGACGCACTGGACGAGTTGGCGGGCGCCCTGTTCGACGCCGGCCGCGCGGTGTGGGGGGAGCGCGTGCTGCAACTGACCCCCCGGCCGATCATCCTCTCCAGCTGGGTGGGCTATGACACGGATGGCCGCACGGACATCCAGTGGTACGACACGCTGCGCCTGCGCCTGACGATGAAGCGCCTGCAGCTGGAACGCCTCGGCGCGCAGCTGGCCCCGCTGGGGGATGCGGCGGAGGCGCTGCGGCAGCGCGTGGCCCAGGCGCTGGCCGCCGTGGGCGCGCAGATCGCGGCCAGCCCCGACAGCCAGGAACCCGCCGCCGTCCAGGCCTTCGCCACCGCGCTGATCGAGGGGCGGGAGGCCGCGCTGACCCACACCGCCCCCCTGGCCGCGATGTTCGACACCGCCATCATGGCGGCGCCGGAAGAAGCGCGCCGCGCGCTCTCGGTCGCGCGGGCCGGCTTGCTGGGGCATGGGCTGGCGCTGGCCCACACCCATGTGCGGCTGAACGCGGCGCAGGTGCACAACGCGCTGCGCCAGCGCCTGGGCATGGCGGAGGCACCGAACGACATGGCCTCTCGCCGGGGGGTGCTGGCGCAGATCAACACCGCCCTGGCCGAGGTCACGCCCCAACCGGTGGATTTCGGCGCGCTGATGGGCGAACAGGCCTCCGCCGCGCGGCTGATGATGACGGTCGCCCAGATCGTGAAGCACATCGACGCCAGCCAGCCCGTGCGCTTCCTGATCGCGGAGACCGAGACGGGATACACGCTGCTGGCCGCCCTCTGGCTCGCGCGGCGTTTCGGCATCGCGGAGCAGGTGGAGATCTCGCCCCTGTTCGAGACGGCGGAGGCGCTGGAACGCGGCGAGCGCGTGCTGGAGGAGGCGCTGCGCAGCCCGCATTACCGCGACTATCTGCGCCATCACGGGCGGCTCGCGCTGCAATTCGGCTATTCGGATTCCGGGCGCTATGTGGGCCAGCTCGCGGCCAGCTATCTGGCCGAGCGCCTGAAGCTGCGCCTGGCCGAGCAACTGCGCCGCCACGGGCTGACGGGCATCGAGCTGGTGCTGTTCGACACCCATGGCGAGAGCATCGGCCGGGGCGGGCACCCGGCCAGCCTGGCGGACCGGTTCGAGTATCTCTCGCCGCCCGCCGTGCGGCTTTCCCTGGCGCGCGCGGGGCTGTGGCTGCGGGAGGAAACGGCCTTTCAGGGCGGCGACGGCTACATGCTGTTCGGCACGCCGACGCTGGCGCGCGCCACCATCGCCCGCATCGCGGAACACGCCTTCTCGGCACCCTCCGCCGTGCCGGACCCGATCTATGCCGAGAGCGACTGGGGCGCCGATTTCTTCGCCACCGCCCGCGACGCGGTGCAGGGGCTGGTGGAGGACCCGGGCTATGCCGCGCTGCTGGGCGCCTTCGGGCCCGGGCTGCTGGACCGCACCGGCAGCCGCCCCGCCGCGCGGCAGAGCGACGGGATGGGCGGCGCCGCGCGCATCACCCATCCCTCCCAGCTGCGGGCCATTCCGAACAACGCCATCCTGCATCAACTGGGCTGGCTGGCGAACACGCTGCATGGGCTGGGCCGCGCGGCGGTCGCCAACCCCGATGCCTTCCAGGACCTGCACGCGCGCTCACCCCGCTTCGCCCGCGCGATCGAGATGGCGAGCCACGCGGCGGCGGCCAGCGATATCGGCGTGCTGCGCGCGGGGGTGGATACGCTCGACCCCGGCTCCTGGCTGGACCGCGCGGGCTTCACCACCCGCCCCGGCCGGCGGGAGGCCCTGATGGCCGTGGCCGAGGCGCTGGAAAAGCTGGGCCTTTCCGCCGATGTGCGCCGCATGTTCCGCCGGTTGCAGGCCGATGCGCTGAACCTGCGCGCCTGCTGGCCCGAACTGCCGCGCATGCCCGACCGGCTGGTGCTGCTGCACGCGCTGCGCCTGGCGCTGATCCAGCGCATCTGGCTGCTGGCGGTGGAGGTGCCGGAATTCAGCCCCCGCCACGGCGCCACCCGCGCCAGCCTGATCGGGCGCATCCTGCAACTGGATGTGGAGCCGGTGCTGGCCATCCTGACCGAGGTGTTCCCCGCCGCCCCTGACCCCGCCTCGGGGCTGGATTTCGGGGAGGCCGCGCCGCCGCGCACCGGCACCTCCTACGCGCGGGAACATCAGGTGATCTTCGAGCCCATGCGGCGGCTGTTCGCGCTGACGCGGGAATGCTCGGCGGGCATTACGCATGAGGTGGGGGCGTTTGGGTGAGGGAGGGCCAGGGGCTTTGCCCCTGGACCCCACCAAGGGGCGCTGCCCCTTGGAACCCCGCCAGGACCGTAGCGGCCCTGGACCCCGGGGAGTTGGTGCTACATCTTGAGAACGTGTTTCTTATTGAGGGTCTCGACTAGGAGAGCGGGTTATCCCGGCAGAGTTTGAGCAGGAGGCGAGTAAGGTTCCTGGCTCTGTTGTTGTACCTGAACTCGCACTCCTTGAGGTGCAAGTGGAAGGTGGCGCGGC
>NZ_JAAABL010000027.1 GCF_009900765.1 Rhodovarius lipocyclicus | reverse complement strand
CTCTCGGCGACTGTCCATGATCGATACAGGCTTCCAGGGCATCGCTCCGCTCCCGCGAAACTCTCACCCAAAAACCGTCAACCATCTCTCCGAACATCAGTCAGGGATGTGTCCGGTCTGAACAGGGTTGAAAGCCCCCACGAACCAGCCCCGCACCATGTCCTCGATCCGCGCGGTCTTCATGCCGGCACCCGGGCGGGGAAGCGGCTCTGCGCCGTCACCTCGAACTGTTCCAGCTGGCGGGCGGATTTCACCGGGTAATACTGCTCGGCGGAGATGGCGTGCATGCCGATCCGCGCGCCTTCCAGCACCAACTCGTTCAAGGCGGGGCAGATGTAGAAGACGCCGTCCAGATGGCCGTCCTTGCGGATCATGCCCTCCGCCGCGCGGCGGAAATCCCGGCCGTGGCGGAACCAGTAGAAGCCCACCGTGGCGTTGCGGCTGATGGGGTTCTTCTCGGCCGCCTCGATCACCATCCCCTCGGCATCCAGCCGCACATAGGAATAGCGCGGATGCACGGAGGGGAAGGCCGCCACCCCCGCATCCAGCCCCTGGGCGCGGAATCCCGCCAGCACCGCGGCGAAATCGAAATCCAGCACCTCATTGGCGTTCAGGATCAGCAGCTCCTCATCCCCGCTGATATGCGGGGCGGCGAGCAGCGCGGTGCAGGCGGCACCGGCCGTCTGGCCATGCACCTGCACCAGCTCGGCATCCGGGGCCACCTGGGCGATCACGCTGTCCAGCCGGAAGCGCCGGACCTCGGCCTCCTGGATGGCGAAGATCACCTGCGCGTCGCCGCAGGACCGGACCATGCGCTCCAGCAGCAATTCCTTGCCGAGTTCGGCCAGCAGCACGGGGTAGCCGCCATCATCGCTATCGGCTTGGCGCTCCAGCGGGGCCGCCGCCAGGATCAGGACCTTCATGCCGCGACATCCCCCTGGGCGTTGCATTCCGCGATCCGCTGCTGGATGGCCTGCAGGTTCACCTCATCGACCGAACCCACCACCAGCACATGCGCGCCCGAGGCCCGGGCGGCGCGGATGCCGTTCTCGTTGTCCTCGACGATCAGTGTCTCATGCGGGGCCAGGCCCAGCAGGGTCATGGATTTCAGATAGATCTCCGGGTCCGGCTTCGCGCGGGAGACATCCTCGTTGGAGAGCATGGCATCCAGGTATCCGGCCAGGCTCGCCTTCTGCATCATCACCTCCACCGTATTGCGCACGGAGTTGGAGGCGACGGCGAGCTTCATGCCCGCCTGCTTCGGCCGCGACAGGGCGTATTCATGGGTGAAGCGCGGGCGGCAGAGCTGGTGCACCAGCTCCATCGTGTAGATCTGCTTCATTTCATTGATGAAGCTGTGCAGTTCCTGGGGCAGCCCCCGGTCCACCGACAGCATTTCCAGCTTCTTCTTGGTCGGCAGGCCATCGAAGGTGGTCAGGTGTTCGTGGCGGCTGATCTCGTGCCCGAACAGGCGAAGGGCGCGGTTCAGCGCGGCGTAATGCCAGTCCTTCGCCTCGATCAGCACGCCATCCATGTCGAAGACGACGCCTCGGATCATGCCTTCATGCCTCCTTGAAATACGCTTGCGCCTTTTCCGGCACGTCGGTGCACAGCATCAGGTTCGGATGCCCGGCCAGGGGCCGCAGCACCTGCCACGCCGCCGTCGTGTCCCGGCCATGCAGTTCCGAGGAGACGACACACACCCGCTTGCCGGTGGCGAGGAGGTGTTCGACAGTCTGGCGATCCCACCACTCCGGGCCGAAACTGTCCAGCCAAATGCCCTGGGCCTGGTCCAGCAGCAGCGCCTCGGGCTCATGGTCCGACAGGCGGGTATAGACCGGCACCCCGGCCCGCAGCTGCATGATGGTGTCGGGGATGGACATGTCGAAGGCGAACCAGTGGCGGTGCCCCGCCGCCTGCATGGCGGCCAGCAGGGGCTTGGCCAGCCCGTCCGCCTTCACGTTCATCGCCAGGGGCAATTCCGGGTCCGGCAGCAGGGCCAGGAATTCCTCCAGGCTCATCTCGCCGCCGGTGGGCGGGTCGTGGGAGATCACCAGCCGGCCGCCGGCGTCCCGCACATCCGTCTCGGTTCCGAAACCAAACCCGAAGGAACGCTCGAAGGCCGCGCGCGTGTTTTTCTCCTGAGGAGAAAGCCAGTAACCGCGATGCGAAAGAATGATCATGCCCACAGCCTTAAACGATGAAAGGCTGTGGGCAACATGAAGATTTGCGGTGGTTTCCCCAGCATGGGAAGCCGCTGTCAGACCAGCCGGGCCTTTTTCACCGCGGCACCCACAAAACCAGCGAAAAGAGGATGCGGTTCGAAGGGCTTGGATTTCAGTTCCGGGTGGAACTGCACGCCGATGAACCAGGGATGGTCCGGGATCTCCACGATTTCGGGCAATTCCCCATCGGGGGACATGCCCGAGAAGCGCAGACCCGCGCCTTCCAGCCGGTCACGGTAGGCCACATTCACTTCATAGCGATGGCGGTGGCGTTCCATGATGGTGGCGCTGCCATAGATCTGCCGCACCAGCGAATCCTCAGCCAGCACGGCGGGGTATTGGCCCACGCGCATGGTCCCGCCCAGGTCGCCGTCGGCGCCGCGCTTCTCCTGCGCGTTGCCGCGCACCCATTCGGTCATCAGCCCCACCACCGGCTCCGCGCAGGGGCCGAATTCGGTGGAGGAAGCGCCCGCGATGCCCAGCTGGTTCCGCGCGCTCTCGATCACCGCCATCTGCATGCCGAAGCAGATGCCGAAGAAGGGCAGCTTGCGCTCACGCGCGAAGCGCACGGCCTCGATCTTGCCCTCGGTGCCGCGTTCGCCGAAGCCGCCGGGCACCAGGATGCCGTGGACATTCTCCAGCCGCTGCAGCGCGGTGGCGTCATTCTCGAAGATGGCGCTGTCCACCCAGTCGAGCTTCACGCGGGTGTTGTGCGCGATGCCGCCATGCACCAGCGCCTCGGCCAGCGACTTATAGGCATCGAGCAGCCCGGTGTACTTGCCCACCACCGCGATGGTCACTTCGCCCTCGGGGGCGGTGATGCGCTCCACGATGCGTTCCCAGGCCGACAGGTCGGGCTCGCCATAGATGGAGAGGTTGAAGTGCCGCAGCACCTCGCGGTCCAGCCCCTCACGGTGATAGGCGAGCGGGACCTCGTAGATCGAACGCGCGTCCAGCGCGGGGATCACGTTCTCGGGCCGCACATTGCAGAACAGCGCGATCTTGCGGCGCTCATTCTCCGGGATCGGGCGGTCGCAGCGGCACAGCAGCAGCTGGGGCTGGATGCCGACGCCCAGCAGTTCCTTCACGGAATGCTGCGTGGGCTTGGTCTTCAGCTCGCCGGCCGAAGGGATCCAGGGCACCAGCGTCAGGTGCATGAACAGGCTGCGGGTCGGGCCCAGCTCATTCGCCAATTGGCGGATGGCCTCCAGGAAGGGCAGGCTTTCGATGTCGCCCACCGTGCCGCCCACCTCGACCAGCACGAAGTCATAGTTCTCCGTGCCCGCCGTGATGGCTTCCTTGATCGCATCCGTGATGTGGGGAATGACCTGTACGGTAGCGCCCAGGTAATCGCCGCGGCGTTCCTTGGCGATCACCTCGGAGTACAGTCGCCCCGTGGTCCAGTTGTCCGCCTTTTCGGCATGAACACCGGTGAAACGTTCATAGTGACCCAGGTCGAGGTCGGTTTCCGCCCCGTCATCGGTCACGAACACTTCGCCGTGCTGATACGGGCTCATGGTGCCCGGATCGACGTTGAGATAAGGGTCCAGTTTGCGCAGGCGCACGCGATAGCCGCGTGCCTGCAACAGGGCCCCGAGAGAAGCCGCAGCGATGCCCTTGCCAAGCGAGGAGACCACGCCGCCGGTGATGAATACGAACCGCGCCATGGGCGTCCCTTCTAGCGATCAAGACAGGGTCCAGGAACCCCCTGAGTGCACCATGGCAGCCATGCGGCCCCGCCCCCCGGGAATCGATTGACCCTGGGGGGCGATCCGCGCGACCAAGCTACCCCCGCCGCCGCAGAACCATGATCAGCGGCCACACCAGCGCGCCCGCCGTCAGCACCCACAGCCCGATCGAGACCGGGCTTTCCACCAGCGCCACCACATCCCCGCCCGAGAGCGAGAGCGCGCGGCGCAGGTTGTCCTCCAGCATGCGGCCCAGCACGAAGCCCAGGATGATCGGCACCAGGGGGATGTCCGTCTTGCGGAACAGCCAGCCCAGCACGCCGAAGACGATGGCCATCAGCAGGTCGAAGGCGGAGTTGGAGGCGGCGTAGACACCCGCGAAGGACAGCGCCAGCACGCCCGGATACAGCACGCTGGCCGGCACGCTCAGCAGGCGCGCGAACACCCCCACCAGCGGCAGGTTCAGCGCCAGCAGCAGCACATTGCCCACATACATCGAGGCGATCAGGCCCCAGGCCACCTCCGGCCGCTGCTCGAACAGCAGAGGGCCGGGGGTGATGTTGTACATCAGCAGCGCGCCCAGCAGCACGGCCGTGGTGCCCGAACCCGGGATGCCCAGGCTGAGCATGGGCACCAGATTGCCGATCTGGGCCGCATTGTCGGCGGTTTCGGGCGCCGCGACACCGCGGATGTCGCCCTGGCCGAACTTGCCGTTGCTCTCGTTCAGCCGCTTCTCGGCGGTGTAGGAGAGCGCGGAGGCGACCGAGGCCCCCGCACCCGGCAGCACGCCGATGACGAAGCCGATGCCCGTCGCCCGCATCATCGCGGGCAGGCAGAAGGCCACTTCCTTCAGCGTCAGCCGCTGGCCGCCGCCGATCTTGGCGGCCTCGGCCCGCATGGTGGTCTCCACCAGCAGCAGGATCTCGCCGATGGCGAACAGGCCGATCGCCAGCACGGTGAAGTCGATGCCGCCCAGCAACTCCAGGCTGCCCAGGGTGAAGCGCTCCACCCCCGTGCCGCTGTCCACGCCCACCAGCGCCAGCATGATGCCGAAGCAGCCCGCCCCCCAGGCCTTGGGGGCCGAAACGCCGCCCACCGCCCCCAGCAGGGACAGCGCGAAGGCGATCAGCGCCACATAGTCGGCCGGCGAAAACGCCACCGCCACGCGCGCCAGCGGCACCGACATGAAGGTCATCGCCACGACCGAGAGCGTAGCGCCGATGAAGCTGCCGATGCCCGAAATCGCCAGAGCCGCCCCGCCGCGCCCCTGCTTGGCCAGCGGGTGGCCGTCCAGCGTGGTCAGCACGGCCGATGGCTCGCCCGGCATGTTCAGCAGGATCGCGGTGATCCGCCCGCCATAGCCCGAACCGTAATAGACCGCCGTCAGCAGGATCAGCGCGCTTTCGGGCGGCAGCCGCAGCGCCAGGCAGAAGGGCAGCAGCAACGCGATGGCGTTCAGCGGGCCAATGCCCGGCAGCACGCCGATGGCCGTACCCACGATGCAGCCCATCAGGGCCAGCATGATGTTGAAGGGCGTGAGCGCGACCGCGAAGCCGCCGCCCAGCGCCGAGAAGGTTTCCATCACAGCGGCAAAATCCCCTTGGGCAGCGGCAGGTCCAGCAGCTTGTCGAACAGCAGCCACAGCGCCACGGCGGTGATGATGCCCACCCCGCCTGAGAACACGATGCGCGCGCCGAACAGCAGCGCCACGGCACAGGCCATCAGCGCGGTGGCCGGCATGAAGCCCAGCGGCTCCATCAGCAGCGCATAGGCCGCCATGGCCACCACCATCAGCGGGGGCGCGGCCGGGCGCTCGATCGGTTCGAACCGGTGCACCGGCTTCAGCACCAGCAGCCCGCCGCAGACCAGCAGGATCAGCGCCACGGTGACGGGGAAGGGGGTGGGCCCCAGCGGGTCCGCCGCGAAGGGCACCTGCAGGGTCCAGGCGGAATAGGCCGCCAGAACCCCCAACACCATGAAACCCAGGCCGAGCACGCGGTCGGCGATCAAGCCCTTGCTGCTCATTGCGGTTGGATCAGGCCCACGTCGCGCGCCAGCTGGCGGTATTCCGCCGTGCGTGCCTTGGCGAAGCGGGAGAATTCCTCGCCCACCATCGTGAACTCGAACAGGCCCTGGGCATTGCGCTGCTCGGCCCAGACGGGGTTGGCCTGCAGGCGCCGGATCGCATCGACCCACCAGTTATAGGCGGCGTCGGGCATCTGCGGCGGGCCGTAGAAGCCGCGCACGATGGGCCATTCCACATTCACGCCCTGTTCCTTGGCGGTCGGCACATCGGCCAGCACGCCGGGCAGGCGGTTGGGGGAAAGCACGGCGAGCAGCTTGATCTCGCGCGCCTCCACCTGGCCGCGGATCTCGGAGGCATCGCCGGGGAAGACCTGGATATGGCCGCCCAGCAGCGCGGCCATCGCCTGGCCGCCGCCCTCGAAGGGCACATAGCGCATGCGGCGCGGGTCCTGGCCGGCGGCGCGCGCGATCAGCGCCACCTTGGTCCAGTCCTGGCTGCCCACGGCGCCGGAGGAACCCACGGGGATGCCCGCCACATTCTGCCGGAACGCCGCCACCAGATCCTGCAGGGAGTTCATCGGGCTGTCGCGCTTCACCGCGATCACGCCGTAGTCGGCGCCGATCGCGCCGATCCAGCGCACGTCATTCTCGCCGAAGCGGCCGAAGCGGCCCTGGGCCATGTTCAGCCAGGAACCGGTGGAGAAGGCCACGATCACGTTCGGGTCGGCGCGGCGCTGGGCGTTGATGTTGTTGATGGCCACGGCACCGATGCCGCCGGGCATGTTCTGCGTGCGGATGGGCACGGGGGAGATGCCGGTTTCCTGCAGCACGCGGGTGGTCAAGCGGCAGGTGATGTCGAAGCCGCCGCCCGGGGCGGCCGGGGCGATGCATTCGGGGTTCTGCGGCGAGAAGCCTTGCGCCGCGACCAGCGCGGGCGCCGAGAAGGGCAGGGCGGTGGCTGCTGCGATGACGCTGCGGCGTTGCATGCGGAGGCTCCCAAACGGTGGCGGCCGGCACCGCCGTTGCGGGCCAGCCCATGCGCACTCGTTGCAGCAATCCACCAGGGCAGGCAAGACAGGATATTGCGGTGAAGGGGGGCTCCGCATGCCCAATGTTGCGATGCAGCAAAAGGCTCGGCCGCATCATGCCTTGCCCGGATTTCAGCCATGCTGCGCTGCGCAAGCGATGGCATATGCGGGGCGGCGGGCAAGGCAGCCATGCCTCGCCCGCATGCGAGATATCAGGCGGCCATGCGCTCCAGCCGGTCCAGCAGGCGGTACCAGTTGCCCACGAAGGGCAGCACCAGGTTCGGGTTGCCTCGGTACAGCGGGCGGGTGGGAAAGGGCATGCCGTCCAGCGCGAAGGGGGCATTGGCCGCCCCCGCGATCTTCAGCCCCACCTGATGGCCGATCCAGCTGGCCATGGCCACGCCATTGCCCTGGCAGCCGCCGGCGTAGAACACGCCTTCATGCTCACCGATATGGCGCAGCCCGTCGAAGGTGAAGGAGACATTGCCGGTCCAGGCATGGGTGATCTTCGTGCCCACAAGCTCCGGGAAGACGCTGGTCATCATGCGGTACAGGCCGGGGGCGGCTTCCTCCGGCTTCATGGGAGAGAAGCTGACGCGCCCGCCATACAGCACGCGCTTGCCGTCCGGCGAGGGGCGGAAATAGCTGAGCACCCGGCGCGTGTCGCCGATCATGCGCTTGCCCGGGAACAGGCGCTCGATCAGCGCGGGGTCCAGCTCCTCGGTGGCGATGATGAAGCTGGCGAGCGGGACCATCCGGCGCGCGAACCAGGGGTTGGGGGTCTTGCCCTCGGGCGACAGGCTGTAGCCGTTGGTCGATGTCAGGATCTTGGCCGCGCGCATCTCGCCCCGGCTGGTCACCAGGCGCCAGCCGCTGCCCTCGGGCTTCCAGGAATGCACTCGGGCGCGGTCCACCAGCCGAACGCCCGCGCGCTCGGCGGCGGCGGCCAGGCCGCGCGCGTATTTCGCCGGGTGCAGGCTGCCGCTGGCCTCGGCGATCATGCCGCCGTGATAGTAGTCGCTGCCCAGCGCCTCCCGCTGGCGCGCCTTGGGCAGCATGCGGGTGGGCATGCCGGTGATGCGCGCCAGCGTGGCGGCGCCCGCTTCCTGCGCGCTGTAGTGCTTGGGCGTCCAGGCGGCGGTGAAACGGCCGCAGCGCACATAATCGGCGTCGATCCCCTCGCGGGTCAGCAATTCCTCGATGAAGGGGAAGCTGGCGTTGCAGGCGGCGGCGATCTCCTCGGCCTTTTCCTCGCCGAAGGCGGCGCGCGCCTCGGCCAGGGACAGCTTCATGCCGCCCGAGACCATGCCGCCCGAACGCGAGGACGCGCCCCAGCCGATGCGCTCGGCATCCAGCACCGTCACGTCATGGCCGAGCCGCGCGAGGGTGAGGGCCGCGTTCAGCCCGGCATAGCCCCCGCCCACCACCGCGACCTGGGTTTCCGCCGGCAGGTCGGAGGGCCGTTCCGCGGGCTCCGCCGCTTCCCACCAATAGGGGGTGGTCTTGAAGCCCGGGGCGAAGATGTCGCTGCTCATGGTGCTGTCCGCTGAAAATTCCACGGTGGAGCATTTCCGCGGTGATGCAATTCGTGCAACCCTCCAATGCGGGTTGGCGTGGTTTTTGCATGAGCGGCGCCACAGCTCGTCGGGAGCAGGGGAGAGTTTTCATGTTGCAGAGTTTCCAGCAGGATTGCGTCGCGCTGCTGCGCGAGAGGCTGGCCAAGGGGCAGATCGACCGCCGCCAGCTTCTGGCCGGCCTCGCGGCGCTGGGCGTGGCGCCCGCCGCCGGTGCCCAAGCACAAGGCACGCGTGACCTGGTGATGGTCAATTGGGGTGGCCTGGCCAACCAGGGCTTCGGCCAGTTCTACGGCGACCCGTTCGTGGCCGCGAACCCGGGCTATCGCGTGGTGCAGGACAGCACCGGCCCCTCCATCGGGCGCATCCGCTCCATGGTCGAGAGCCGCCGTGTGACCTGGGACATGTGCGACAGTTCGGCCACCGGCGCGGTGCTGCTGGGTGGGCTCGGGATGGCGGAGAAGATCGACTATTCCATCGTGAAGCGTGCGGACGCCATCGGCGACACCTTCACCATGGAATACGGCGCGGCGCCGTACTCCTTCTCCTCGGTGCTGGTCTATGACAGCTCCAAATTCCCCACGGCGCCGACCAGCTGGGCGGATTTCTTTGACCTGCGGAAGTTCCCGGGCAAGCGCCTGCTGCGCCGGGACGCGACCTGCGTGCTGGAGGCCGCCTCCATGGCGCTCGGCAAGCCGATGGGCAGCGTCTATCCGATCGACACCCGCGCGGCGCTGGGCCTGATCGAGCGCACGCGCCGCGACACCGTCTATTGGAACGGTGGCGCCGAGAGCGAGCAGTTCATCCGCACCGGTGAGGCGGTGATGGGCCAGATCTGGCACACCCGCGCCTCCGTCCTGCAGCGCGAGAGCAATGGCCGGTTCAAGTTCATCTGGAACCAGGGCATCCTGCAGCCCGGCATCCAGGTGATCCCGAAGGGCAATCCGGGCGGTGTCGCGGCCCAGCGCCTGCTGGCCAGCATGATGGCGAACGCCGATGGCCAGGTGGGCCTGCTGGGCCTGCTGGGCAACGGCCCGACCAACCCGGCCGCCGCCGGCAGGGTCCCGCCCGAGCTGAAGATGTTCAACCCGACCGACCCCGAGAACGTGCGCGTGCAGCTGCCGTTGGACGGCAACTGGTGGGGTGCCAACTACCAGCGCGTGAACCAGGACTTCCTGGACACCGTGACGGGTTGAGCACGCTCGTTATCAAGTCGGGCGGGGAGAAGGGTTTCGCGGAGTGGCAGCGCCACTTCGCCGAACTGGCCCCGGGCCTGACGACGCAGTTCTGGGACGATCCGAACATCGATCGCGCCCAGGCGGATTACGCCTTGGTGTGGGAACCCGAGCCTGGCGCGCTGGCCGCCATGCCGGGCCTGCGCTGTATCTTCAGCACCGGCGCGGGCGTGGATCATGTGGTGCATGATCCCGCCTTCCCGAAGCACATACCCCTGTATCGCATGACGCCGGGCGGGGCCGCCCAGCGCATGGGCGAATTCGTCTGCTGGGCCGTGCTGCACCTGATGCGCGACGGCCCGCGCATCACAGCCCAGCAGCGCGACCATGTCTGGCAGGAATTCACCCACCCCGCGGCGAATGAGCTGCGGGTGGGGGTGATGGGCCTCGGCGCGCTGGGCGCCCGGGCGGCGGAGATGCTGGCCGGCCTCGGCTTCCAGGTCGCGGGCTGGTCGCGTTCGGCCAAGGATATCCCGGGCGTCAAAAGCTATGCCGGCGAGGCGGAGCTTCCGGCCTTCCTGGCGCGCACGGATGTGCTGGTCTGCCTGCTGCCCAGCACGCCGGCCACGCGGCATATCCTGTCGGCGCCGCTGTTCGCGCAGCTGCCCCGGGGTGCCATGCTGGTCAATGTGGCCCGTGGCGCGCACCAGAAGATCGGGGATGTGCTGGCCGCGCTGGACGACGGCACGCTGAGCGCCGCGCTGATCGACGTGTATGAGACCGAGCCCCTGCCGGCCGACAGCCCCGTCTGGTCGCACCCGCGCCTGGTGGTGACGCCGCACATCGCCAGCATCCCCTCCCGCCGGGAGCGCGCGGTCCATGTGCTCGGCCTGATCCGCGAGATCGAGGCGGGGCGCGAGCCGCCCAACCGCTATAACCCAGAGATCGGTTACTGACATGCTCCCGCCTCCCGTCAAACCCGACCCGAACCGCGTGCAGACCGAGCAGGAACTGCGCGAGGATCTGGCCGCCGCCTATCGGCTGGTGGCGCATTTCGGCATGACCGACCTGGTCTTCACCCATCTCTCCGTGCGCCTGCCGGGTGAGGGGCACCGCTTTCTGGTGAACCCCTATGGCATGCTGTTCGATGAGATCACCGCCTCCTCCCTGGTGGTGGTGGATGCGGATGGAGAGCCGTTGCAGGAGACGAGCTGGCCGGTGAACCCGGCCGGCTTCGTCATCCATTCCGCGCTGCATCGCGGCCGGCCGGACGCCGCCTGCGTCATGCACACCCACACGCTGGCGGGCATGACCGTGGCGGCGCTGGAAGGCGGCCTGCTGCCGCTGAACCAGATGAGCATGGAGTTCCCGGGCAAGGTCGCCTACCACGACTACGAAGGCGTGGCCGACACCGACAACATGTCCGAGCGCGACCGCTTCGTTCACGACATGGGCGACAAGCCCTGCATGATCCTGAAGCATCACGGGTTGATGACGGCAGGCCGCACCGTCGCCGAGGCGTTCTACTGGCTGTATTACCTGGAGATGAGCTGCCGGATCCAGGTCTCGGCCATGTCCACCGGCGGCAAGCTGCTGGTCCCGTCGGACCAGGTGGTCGCGCGCACCGCGGCCCAGTTCAGCACCGGCCCGACCAAGGGCTGGCTGCCCTGGCAGGCGCTGCGCCGCATGCTCGACCGCACCCAGCCGGACTACAAGGCATGACGCTGGAACTGCACGGCCTGGCGAAAAGCTATGGCGGCTTCGTCGCGGTGGAGGGCGCCGACCTGAAGGTTGGGCGCGGCACCTTCCTCACGCTCCTCGGCCCCTCGGGCTCGGGCAAGACCACGATCCTCAGCATGATCGCGGGCTTCACCGAGCCGACCTCCGGCCAGATCTTCCTGGATGGGCGGGAGGTGACGCAGGAACCGCCCGAAAAGCGGCAGTTCGGCATGGTGTTCCAGGGCTATGCCCTGTTCCCGCACATGACCGTCGCCGAGAATGTGGCCTTTCCGCTGCGCGTGCGCGGCATGGCCAAGGCGGAGCGCGAGGAGAAGGTGAAGGGCGCGCTCGATCTCGTGCAGCTCTCCCGTTTCGCGGACCGGCTGCCGAAGCAGCTCTCGGGCGGCCAGCAGCAGCGCGTGGCGCTGGCCCGCGCGCTGGTGTTCGAGCCCGCGCTGCTGCTGCTGGACGAACCGCTCTCGGCACTCGACAAGAAGCTGCGCGCGGAGTTGCAGGAGGAATTGCGCGCGCTGCACCGCCGCATCGGGCGCACCTTCATCAACGTGACGCATGACCAGGAGGAGGCGATGTCCCTCTCGGACAGCGTCGCCATCCTGAACCACGGCCGCATCATCC
The DNA here is from genome assembly GCF_009900765.1 of Rhodovarius lipocyclicus. Taxonomy (GTDB): domain Bacteria; phylum Pseudomonadota; class Alphaproteobacteria; order Acetobacterales; family Acetobacteraceae; genus Rhodovarius; species Rhodovarius lipocyclicus. Next base: position 38,617 of record NZ_JAAABL010000027.1, on the reverse strand, counting down.
AGCTCGGCGCGCCGGAGGCCCTGTACGAGCAGCCGCGCACGCGCTTCGTGGCGGACTTCCTCGGTAAGTCCAACTTCCTGCCCGGCACGGTGCGGGAGGTGACGCAGGGTGCGCTCGGCGTGCAGGTGGGCGCGCTGCGCATCCGCCAGGCGGCGGGCGCGGCCAAGGCCCCGCTGGGGGCCAGCGTGCTGCTCTCCCTCCGGCCCGAAAAGATCCAGGTGCTGGAGGAAGGCGAGGCGGCCGACAATGTGCTGGAGGCGCGGGTCGTCTCCTGGTCCTATCTGGGGGCTGGCTACTCCATCATCGTTGATACGGCGCTGGGGCCGTTGCGGCTGGCCATGTCGGCCTGGCGCGCGCCCTTCCACCCCGCCGAGGGGGCCGCGATCCGCCTGGGCTGGTCGGCCGAGGCCGCGACGATCGTGGAGGACGACGATGTTTCCTAAGGGAATGCCGCGCAATGCCGGCTGGTGGGCGTTGCTGATGCCCGCCTTCCTGCTGCTGACGGTGTTCTACGTCGCGCCGATCCTGCAGGTGCTGTCCATCTCCTTCACCGAGCCGGAACTCGGCTTCGGCAATTACGAGCGCATCCTGACCAACCGCTCGGTGCAGCGCACGCTGATGACCACCGGGCGGATCGCGGGCATCACCACGGTGCTGGCGCTGCTGCTGGGCTATGCGGTGGCCTATTCCGTGACCATGGCCAGCGAGCGCGCGCGGCGCTGGTGGATTTTGTGCGTGCTGGTGCCGCTGTGGATCTCGGTGTTGGTGCGGGCCTTCGCCTGGGTCACGCTGCTGCGCCGCCAGGGGCTGATCAACGACGCGCTGATGGGCGCCGGCGTGATCCAGGAGCCGCTGGAGCTGGTCTGGAACGAGTTCGGCATCATCGTGGGCATGGTGCACTACATGGTGCCCTATGCGGTGCTGCCCATGCTCTCCACGATGCGGGAGATCGACCCGCGCCTGATGACGGCCGCGCGCGGCATGGGGGCCTCCCGCTGGGTGGTGTTTTCCCGCGTGTTCCTGCCGCTGTCCCTGCCGGGCGTGGTGGCGGCGGCGGTGCTGGTCTTCATCTTCTCGCTGGGTTTCTACGTCACGCCCGCCATCCTGGGCGGCGGCAAGACGCTGATGGTGGCCGAATGGATCAGCGTGCAGATCCTCGACCTCATCCGCTGGGGCTTCGGCACCATGATGGCGACGGTGCTGGTCGTGACCATCCTGGTCACGCTCGGCGGTTTCTCGCGCGTGGTGAACATGCGCAAGCTGTTCGGCGGAGGGGGCTGAGCGATGGAAGGGGCCTATAAACCCGGCTGGTTCGCGCGCTCCACCGGGCTGATCGTGGCGCTGTATCTGGTGCTGCCGATCCTGATCGTGCTGCCGGTGTCGCTCACCGACCAGCGCTTCCTGTCGCTGCCGCGTGAGACGCTGTCGCTGCAGTATTACCGCAACCTGTTCAGTTCGCCCGAATGGTTCAGCTCCATCCTGCAATCCTTCTGGATCGCGCTGGGGTCGACCACGCTGGCGGTGGTGGCGGGCACGCTGTTCGCCATCGCGGCCTGGCGGCTGGACCGGCGGCTGGTGAACTTGATGCGGGCGCTGATGCTGCTGCCGCTGATCGTGCCCAGCATCGTCTACGCCATCGGCCTGTACCGGTATTTCCGCTGGTGGGACCTGCTGGACCGCGTGCTGGGCGTGATCATCGCCCATGGCGTCACGGCCATTCCCTATGTGGTGATCACCGTCTCCACCGCGCTGGCGGCCTTCGACCCGCGGCTGGAACAGGCGGCGCGCGGCATGGGCGCCAGCCTGCCGCAGCTGCTGCGCTGGGTGATCCTGCCGCGCATCATGCCGGGCATCGTCTCGGGGGCGATCTTCGCCTTCATCCACAGCTGGGATGAGCTGGTGATCGTGCTGTTCATCGCCAGCCGCGACGTGTTCACCCTGCCGCGCCGGATCTGGGACGGCATCAACGAGAATGTGGACCCCACCATGGCCGCCGTGGCGGTGCTGCTGGTGGTCTTCACGGTGCTGCTGCTGCTGGCCGACCTGACGGTTCGGAAAAAGCGCGACAGTTGACGATGCATGATTCACGCATGAGCATGGTGATATGACAGCAGAAATTATACTGCAGGGGGGAAGCGTGTTTCGGGGCCTGGGCGCCGGAACCGCGGAATCCCTGGCGATCGCCGGCGGCAAGGTGCTGGCAGTTGGCAGCCTGGCGGAGGTGGAACACGTCGCCGGCCCCGACACGAAGCGAATCGATCTGGCCGGCCGTCTCGCCATTCCAGCCTTCAACGAAGCGCATATGCATCTTCTGCCGGTGGGCCTCGGCCTGACGCAGGTGAATCTGCGCGCGGAGGAAGTGCGCAGCCTCGACACGCTGCTGGGCCGCATCAAGGCTGGCGCCGATGCTGCGCAGAAGGGCCAGTGGGTGCTGGGCCGGGGCTATGACCACGGCGCGCTGGATGTGAACCGCCACCCGACCATCGGTGAGCTGGACGCGGCGGCGCCCGACAATCCTGTCTTCATCGTGCGCACCTGCGGGCATATGGGCGTGGCCAACAGCGCGGCGCTGCGGGCCGCGGGTGTGGGCCACAACACCCCCACGCCCGAGGGCGGGGTGATCGAGCGCAAGGGCGGGCAGCTGACGGGCCTGATCCAGGAACGCGCCATGCACCTGATCAAGGTGGCGATGCCGCGCCCGGACCGCGCGCGCATGGTCGATGCGATCGAGGCCGCTGGCCAGCACCTGGCCAGCTACGGCTTCGCGTCGGCCACCGACATGAATGTGGGCATGACCGCCGATCTGGAGGAGATCGCGGCCTATGAGGATTGCCTGGCCCAGGGCCGCCTGAAGCAGCGCATGTGGCAGGTGCTGGCCGGCAACCCGGAAGGCATCGCCAAGAAGGCCTGGGACGCCGGCATGCGCCCCTGGATGCCGGGCGACGACACCGCCGCCATGCTGCGCTGGGGCGCGGTGAAGGTCTTCGCCGATGGCAGCGCCGGCGGGCTGACCGCCGCCTTCTTCGACCCGTATCTGGAAAGCGCCGGTGGCGGAACCGGCGTCTTCACCTTCCCCACCGAGACCATCCACGACCTGCTCTCGCATTATCACGGCCAGGGCTGGCAGCTGGACATCCACGCCATCGGCGACGCCGCGATCGAGCAGGTGCTGGTGGGCATGGAGGAGGCGGGGGCCTCTCCCGCGCGGCGGCACCGGATCGAACACTGCGGCTTCGTCACGCGCGACCAGCGCCGCCGCATGAAGGCCCACGGCATCCTGCCCGTGCCGCAGCCGGTGTTCATGTATGAGTTCGGCGACCTGTACGTGGAGAACCTCGGCCTGCCGCGCGCCGAGAACGCCTATCCGATGAAGACCTGGTTCGAGGAAGGGGCGATGCCGAGCGCGTCCTCCGACGCGCCGGTCTCCAGCTATGACCCGTTCATCAACCTGTTCACCATGACCACGCGCCGCACCAACAAGGGCACGGTGCTGGGCGGGCATGAGGCGCTGACGCTGGAACAGGCGCTGCACTGCTACACGGTGAACGGGGCCTACAGCACCTTCGCCGAGGGTGCGCGCGGCACGTTGGAGCCGGGGATGGATGCCGATATCGCCGTGCTGTCGCGCGATATCTTCCAGGGCACGCCCGAGGAGCTGCTGACCACCAGTTGCCACATCACCCTGCGTGGCGGCCAGGTGATCTTCGACCGCCACGCGGAGTTTGGCTGATGGCGCGATACGCCCTTCGGCGCGTTCTGCTGGCGGTGCCGGTGCTGCTGGGCGTGCTGCTGATCGGCTTTTTCCTGATGCAGGTGGTGCCGACGGACCCCGCCGTGATCCGCGCGGGGCCCCAGGCCACCCAGGAAGTCGTCGATGCGATCCGTGAGGAGCTGGGCCTGAACCGCCCGCTCTGGGCACAGTTCGGCTTTTATCTGTGGCGGCTGCTGCAGGGTGATCTGGGCGTGTCCATCATCAACAACATGGCGGTGACGCAGGAACTGAGCGACACCATCGGCCCGACGCTGGAGCTGATGTTCGCCTCCCTGTTCTGGTCCATTCCGCTGGGCATCGGGCTCGGCACGCTGGCGGCCTATTGGCGGGGGTCGATGATCGACCGCTGCATCATGGCGGTCAGCGTGGGCGGCGTGTCGGTGCCGGTGTTCTTCCTGGGGCTGCTGCTGATCTGGCTGGTGGGCTTCCAGTGGCAGTTGCTGCCCTTCACCGGGCGTGGCGGGCCGTTGTGGACATGGGACGGCATCCAGGCCGTGATCCTGCCCGCGGTCACGCTGGGCGGCGTGTTCGTGGGGCCGGTGGCGCGCATGACGCGCACGGCCGTGGTGGACATGTTGACCGCCGACCATGTGCGCACCGCCCGCGCCAAGGGCCTGAGCGAATTCCTGGTGGTGCTGCGCCACGCGCTGCGCAACGCGCTGATCCCGGTCATCACCCTGATCGGCCTGCAGATCGGCTTCCTGCTGGGCGGTGCCGTGGTGACGGAGACCATCTTCTCCTGGCCCGGCGTGGGCCGGCTGGCGGTGGGGGCCATCCTGTCCTCCGATTTCCCGATGGCGCAGGGGACCATCATCGTGCTCTCGGCCGGCTTCATCCTGATCAATCTGGGCGTCGATCTGCTCTATGCGGTGCTCGACCCGCGCGTGAGGCTGTCATGAGCGCGACCGTGGCCGCCCCGCGCCGCCCCTCGGCCCTGCGCATGATGCTGCGCGACACGGGGGCCGCCGTGTCCCTGGTCTTTGTCGTGCTGATCGTGCTGGCCGCGATCTTCGCCCCCTTCCTGGCGCCGAAGGACCCGTATGAGACGGATCTGATGGCCATCATGCAGCCGCCCTCGGCCGAATACTGGTTCGGCACGGACGGGCAGGGCAGGGACCTGTTCGCGCGCACCCTGTACGGCTTGCAGGTGACGCTGTTCATGGGCCTCGCCTCCCTGATCGTGGGCGGGGTGATCGGCGCGGTGGTGGGCTTCCTCGCCGCCTATTACCGCAGGCTGGACGGGCTGCTGATGCGACTGATGGACATCCTGCTGTCCTTTCCGGCCATCCTGTTCGGCCTGGCGCTGGCGGCCATCTTCGGCCCGGGCCTGACCAGCGTGATCTTCGCGCTGTCCATCGCCACCATCCCGCTGATGGCGCGCATCGTGCGCGGCGCGGCCGTGGTGGTGATGGGCCTGGACTACATCGAGGCCGCGCGGGCCATCGGCATGAAGGATGCGCGGCTGATCCTGCGGCATCTGGCGCCCAACTGCCTGTCGCCCATCTTCGTCTTCGCCACGCTGCGGCTGGGGCAGGTGATCCTGCTAGGCTCGGCGCTGTCCTTCCTCGGCCTCGGCGCGCAGCCGCCGGTGGCTGAGCTGGGAGCGATGGCCTCGCAGGGGCGCAACTTCCTGTTCATCGCGCCGCATATCAGCGTGATACCGTCGGTCGCCATCTTCCTGGTGGTGCTCGCCTTCAATGTGCTGGGCGATGCGTTGCGCGACGCGCTCGACCCGCGCCTGCGTATCTGACCCCCCTTATGTCCGGGAACTTCTGGGAGAGAATGATGACAATGCGTTGGAAGACCCTTGCCGCGGCGGCCATCGGCCTGGCCGTGGCGCTGCCGGCGGCGGCTCAGCAGCAGCCGCGCAACCAGATCACCATCATGCGTGAGATCGACAGCGACCGCTACGACCCGCACCGCACCACCGCGCTGGCGGGCGGCGAGGTGCTGACCATGCTGTCCGATACGCTGGTGAGCATGGACTTCGACATGCGCACCATCCGCCCCGGCCTGGCCGAGCGGTGGGAGGTGAGCCCGGACGGCAAGACCTACACCTTCCATCTGCGCCGCGATGTCACCTTCTGCGACGGCAAGCCGCTGACCGCGGAGGATGTGGTCTATTCCATCAACCGCTGGATCGGCCGCACCACGCCGCGCGTGACCTCTCCGGTCGCCTGGCGCGCGGGCAATGTGAAGGAAGTGCGCGCCGTCGATCCCTATACGGTCGAGTATGAGCTGAACGAGCCCTTCGGCGAACTGCTGTCGCAGCTGACGCAGTTTTTCGGCTCTATCGTGGACCGTGCCACGGTCGAGCGCCTGGGCGACAATTTTGGGGTGCAGGGCTTCAACGGCACCGGCCCCTATTGCTGGGCCAGCTGGACGCCGCGCAGCGAACTGGTGCTGACGCGCCACCCCACCTATCGCTGGGGCCCGCCGGTGCTGCAGAACCAGGGCCCCGCCCATGTGGAGCGCGTCGTGTGGCGTGTGATCCCTGAAGCGGCCGCCCGCGTCGCGGCGCTGCAGGCCGGGCAGGCCGATGTCGCACAGTACATTCCCGAGGCCTTCTGGGATGCGCTGCGCCGCGTGCCCACCATCCGCACCTCCACCCAGGAGAACTATTTCTGGGACGTGTTCATGGGCTTCAAGGTGGACAAGCCCGTGGTCAGCGACGTGGCCATCCGCCGCGCCGCGCATATGGCCGTGGACCGCGTGGGTCTGGCGCGCGCCGTGTGGTCGGGCCACGCCCTGCCGGCGCGCAACATCGTGAACCCGAACGCGCTGGATTACGATGCGCAGTCCGATGCGATGGTGCCGAATTATGATCCCGCCGCCGCCCGTCGGCTGCTGGACGAGGCTGGCTGGCGCATGGGCTCCGACGGCGTGCGCGTGAAGGATGGCCAGCGTGCCACCTTCCTGATGTATGCCATCAACAACCTGGCCAATCAGCGCGCGGCCGAAATCATCCAGCAGGGCCTGCGCCAGGTCGGCATCGAGATGCGCGTGCAGATGTTCGACGCGACCGTCGCCTGGGGCCGCCTGGCCACGCAGGAATTCGACGCCTACATCCTCAGCTATCCCTACATCTCGGCCACAGACGCACTGTCGCTGTACTGGCACAGCCGCAACCGGCCCTCGCCCAACCGGATGAACTGGAACGATCCTGAGACGGATGCCTGGCTGGAGGAAGCCCGCCGTGGCGTGACGCCGGAGGCGCGCGCCCAGGCGACCGCCAATATCCAGCGCCGCCTGGCCGAGCAGGCCCCCTGGCTGACGCTGGCGCGCAACCAGCTCGCGGTGTTCTCCACCCAGCGGGTGGAAGGCGCGCGGGCCCATGGCCTGTACGGCATCGGCATCTATCGCGGGCTCGACCTGCGGGTGGTGCGCTGAGCCATGGCCATCACGCTGATCCGAGAGGCTGATCTCGTCGTTGCCTGGGACGCGGGCGAAAAGCGGCATGCCTATCTGCCCGGTGGAGACGTGGCCTTCGAGGGCGGCGTGCTGCGCTTCGTCGGCCGGGGCTATGAGGGGCCGGCCGACACCATCATCTCCGGCAAGGGGCTGCTGGTGATGCCGGGGATGGTGAACATCCATTCCCACCCCACCAGCGAGCCGATGAACAAGGGGCTGCTCGATGAGCTGGGCAGCCCGGGCCTGTATAATTCCTCGCTGTACGAATACATGCCGATCTTCCGGGGCGATGCCTCGGCGGTGCAGGATTGCGTGCGGGTGGCGCTGAGCGAGCTGCTGCTCTCCGGTGTCACCACGCTCGCTGACCTGTCCATGGCGCATCCCGGCTGGCTCGATCTGCTGGCGGAGGCGGGGATGCGCGTGTGCATCGCGCCCATGTTCAAATCCGCCCGCTGGTTCACCAAGAATGGCCATGTCGTCGAATACGAATGGGACGAAAAGGCCGGCGAGAAGGCGATGGAGGAGGCGTTCACCCTCATCCAGCGCGCGGAGCAGCACCCTTCGGGGCGGCTGTTCGGCATGGCCTGCCCCGCCCAGATCGACACCTGCGCCCCCGGCCTGCTGCGCGACAGCCGCGCCGAGGCGCGGGCGCGCGGCATTTCCTGGCAGATCCACGCCGCGCAATCGGTGGTGGAATTCCACGAGATCACCCGCCGCCACGGCTTCACCCCCATCCAGTGGCTGCATGAAATGGGCTTGCTGGATGAGCGCGCGGTGATCGGCCATGGCATCTTTCTGGACGACCATCCCTCCACGCCCTGGCACACGCGCCGCGACATGGACATCCTGGCCGATACCGGCACCACGGTGGCGCATTGCCCGACCGTGTTCGCCCGGCGCGGCATCACCATGAAGGATTTCGGCCGCTATCACCGCAGTGGCGTGAACATGGGCGTGGGCACCGACACCTATCCCCACAACATGCTGGATGAGCTGCGCCTGGTGGCCTATCTGGCCCGCACCCAGGCGGGCGACCCGCGCACCACCAGCACCACCGATATCTTCAACGCGGCCACCATCGGCGGCGCCCGCGCGCTGGGCCGTGACGATATCGGCAAGCTGGCCCCGGGGTGCCGGGCGGATTTCGTGGTGGTCGATGCCACCCACCCGCGCATGCAGCCCAATTACGACCCGGTGCGCGCGCTGATCTATGCCGCCGGCGACCGGGCGGTGAAGGATGTATATGTGGATGGCGAGAAGGTGGTGGGCGACGGAAAGGTCCTGACCATGGATTTCGCCGCCGCCGCCGCCAACCTGTCCGAAGCGCAGAAGCGCGTCGTGGCGAAGGCCCCCGAACAGGATTGGGCGCACCGGCCCACGGAGAAGATCTCTCCGCCGACCTTCGCCTGGCTATGACGCTGCTTTCGGTCGAAAATCTGGTCACCTCCTTCCGCACCTCGGCGGGGGAGGTGCGCGCCGTCGATGGTGTCTCCATCACGGTGGAGCGCGGCCAGACGCTGGGTATCGTAGGCGAGAGCGGGTGCGGCAAATCCGTGCTGTCGCTGTCCATCATGGGGCTGCTCGCGCATCCGGGCCGGGTGACGGAGGGGCGGGTGATGCTGGAAGGGCGCAACCTGCTCGACCTGTCATCCCGGCAGATGCGCGACGTGCGCGGGCGCGAGATCGGCATGATCTTCCAGGAGCCGATGACCAGCCTGAACCCGGTCTACAGCATCGGCTACCAGATCACCGAGGCGATGCGCGCCCATGACCCGAAGGCGAGCAACGCCGAACTGCGCGCGCGCGCCGTCGCGGTGCTGGACCGGGTGCGCATCCCCTCCGCCGCCAGGCGGTTCGACGAATACCCGCACCAGCTCTCGGGCGGCATGCGCCAGCGCGTGATGATCGCCATGGCGCTGGCCTGCAAGCCCAAGCTGGTGATCGCGGACGAACCCACCACTGCGCTCGATGTGACGGTGCAAGCGCAGATCCTGGAACTGCTGCGGGAGCTGCAGGCCGAGACCGGCATGGGCATCATCCTGATCACCCACGACCTGGGCGTGATCGCGGAAATGGCCGACAAGGTGGCGGTGATGTACGCGGGCCGGGTGGTGGAGCGTTCGGCATCGGCCGATCTGTTCGACGATCCGCAGCACCCCTACACGCTGGGCCTGCTGGGCTCCATTCCGCGCGTGGATGAGGACAAGACCCGGCTGACCGCCATCGAGGGCACGGTGCCGCCGCCCTTCGCCTGGCCGCCGGGCTGCCGCTTCGCGCCGCGCTGCCCCTTCAGCGTCGAGGCCTGCACCGTCTCGCCCCCGCCGCTGCGGGAGGTCGCGCCCCATCATTCCGCCGCCTGCCTGGAGGCGCCGCTGTGACGCATCTGCTGGAAGTCATCGACATCGCCAAGCACTATCCGGCCGGCAAGGGCGCGGTGAAGGCGGTCGATGGGGTCTCCTTCACCCTGGAGCGCGGCGAGACGCTGGCGCTGGTGGGGGAATCGGGCTGCGGCAAATCCACCACCGCGCGGCTGGTGCTGCGGCTGATCGAATTGTCGGGCGGGACCGTGCGCTTCAACGGAGAGGACATCACGGCCCTTTCCCCCGCCGAGTTGCGCCGCTTCCGCCGCAAGGCGCAGATCATCTTCCAGGACCCCTATGCCAGCCTGAACCCGCGCCTGCGGGTGGGCGACACCATCATGGAGCCCATGGAGGTGCATGGCATCGGCACCCCCGCCGAGCGCCGTGCCCGGATGGAGGAATTGCTGGGGCTGGTGGGCCTGGCGCCCTATCACGCGCAGCGCTACCCGCATGAATTCTCGGGCGGGCAGCGCCAGCGCATCGGCATCGCCCGCGCCCTGGCCGTGCAGCCGGAGCTGGTGGTGTGCGATGAGCCGGTCTCGGCGCTGGATGTGTCGATCCAGGCGCAGGTGGTGAATTTGCTGAAGGATCTGCAGGCGCGCTTCGGCCTGTCCTTCCTGTTCATCGCGCATGACCTGGCGGTGGTGAAGCACATGGCGGACCGTGTGGCGGTCATGTACCTGGGCCGCATCGTGGAGGTCGCGGAGAAGAACGCCCTGTTCGACAACCCGCGTCACCCCTACACCCGCGCCCTGCTGGCCGCCATTCCGCACCCCGATCCGGGGCGGCGCGGCCATGTGACGCCGCTGGGCGGGGATCTGCCCAGCCCCCTGAACCCGCCGCCGGGCTGCCATTTCCACACCCGCTGCCCCTTCGCCACCGAGATCTGCCGCAAGGACGACCCGGTGCCGACCGGCGGCGCGCACAGCGTCACCTGCCACCACGCGGACACGTTGCCGCCGATGGGTGCCGCCTATCAGGGCCATATCAGCGAGACCGCGGTGCGGCGGCTGGCACTGTACGCGGAGGCCTCAGCGGCACGCGCCGGGGCCGAATAGCCCGCATGCGCTGGATGAGGTTTTCCCCGGGCCGCCGGATGATGGCGGATGTGTCCTCGGCTTCGCTGCGGATGCCGCGCGCCATCATCACGGTGCGGCTGCACCTGCCGCAGGCCCTGGCGGCACGGGCGGCCTGCGCCGCGCCGCGCCCGCCCTGGCCCGTCATCTTCGCCAAGGCTTTCGGCATGTTGGCGCGCGAACGCCCGGTGCTGCGGCGGATGTATGCGTCGCTGCCCTGGCCGGGGCTGGTGGAGCTGAACTCGGCCGCCGCCTGCATCCTGGTCGAGCGCGAGCATGGGGGCGAGACGCTGGTCAGCAGCGCCCGCATCCGCGACCCGGGCGGCGAGGCGCTGGCGGCCATCGCGCACCGGCTGGCCAGTGCCAAGACCGCCCCGCCCGCCGAAGACCCCGCGCTGCGCCGCCTGCTGCGCTTCGCGCGGCTGCCCTGGTTTCTGCGGCGCCCGCTGCTGCGCCTGGCGATCATGACGGCGCTGCCGCTGCATCGCTATTGCGGCAGCTTCGTGGTGTCGGCGCTGGGCGGGCAGGGGGCGCTGATCCTGGACAGCACCAGCGTGATGCCGGTCTTCCTCAGCTTCGGGCCGATCGGCGCGGATGGCGGGGTGGAGGCGGTCATCGCCTTCGACCACCGGGTGATGGATGGGGCCGAGGCCGTGCGGACGCTGCGCGGGATGGAGGCGATGATCGAGGGGCCTCTCGCGTCCGAACTGGCCGGGGGCTTGGCGTAGCCCGCATCGCCCTGCGATGCTGTCCCCAGAAAAGGGAAACGCCATGATCCAGAACATCCAGTCCCCTCGGCAATTGCTGATCGGGGGCGGTACCGTCGCCCGCGTGGCGGAGGTGCTGGCCGGGCTCGGCCTGTCCCGCCCGCTGGTGGTGACCGACCCCTGGATGGTGTCCTCCGGCACGGTGGAGAAGCTGCTGGGCCCGCTGGCCAAGGCCGGCATCCGCGCGGGCGTGTTCCACGAGACAGTGCCCGACCCCACCGACACGGTGGTGATGGCCGCGGCCCAGGCCTTCCGCGCGGGCGACTACGACAGCCTGATCGGCTTCGGCGGCGGCAGCCCGATGGACACGGCCAAGGCCGTGGCGCTGATGGCCCACCCGGACGCCCCCGCCCATATCCGCGCGCTGAAGGTGCCGCACGCGGCGAACCTGGCCGCGGCCCCCGTCATCTGCGTGCCGACGACGGCGGGCACCGGCAGCGAGGCCACGCGCTTCACCGTCATCACCGACACCGGGACCGACGAGAAGATGCTGATCGCGGGGCTCGGCGCGCTGCCGCTGGCGGCCGTGGTGGATTACGAGCTGACCCTGACCGTGCCGCCCCGCACCACCGCCGATACCGGCATCGACAGCTTCACCCATGCGCTGGAGGCCTACGTCTCCCAGCGGGCCAACCCCGTGGCGGACATGTTCGCCGAGCGTGCGATGAAGCTGATCGGCCCCCATCTGCGCGCCGTCTATCACAACCCCGGCGACCGCGCGGCGCGGGAGGCGATGATGCTGGGCGCCACGCTGGCGGGGCTGGCCTTCAGCAATTCCTCGGTGGCGCTGGTGCATGGCATGAGCCGCCCGATCGGGGCGCATTTCCATGTGCCGCACGGGCTGTCCAACGCTATGCTGCTGCCGGCGGTCACGCGCTTCTCCCTGGCCAGCGCGCTGCCGCGCTATGCCCAGGCGGCGCGGCTGATGGGCTGCGCCGCGCCCACCGATGCCGACCAGGTGGCCGGCGCCAAGCTGCTGGACGAACTCGCCGCCCTGAACGCGGAGCTGAAGGTGCCGAGCCCGGCCGGCTATGGCATCGACGCCGATGCCTGGAACCGCCTGCTGCCCACCATGGCCAAGCAGGCGCTGGCCAGCGGCAGCCCGGGCAATAATCCCTCCGTGCCGGATGCGGAACAGATCATGGCGCTGTATCAGGAAGCCTATGGTGGTTAGGCGTTCGAGGGCTGTCTGATGCGGCGTGTGTTGTTCGGTGGGCGGCCGGAATGGGAAGAGCGCCTGCGAGAGGGGGCCGCCGAGGCCGGCTGGTGCCCCAGCATGGCGCCGTTCGAGGCCACGGACCTCACGGCCTTCGACCTCGTGGTGCCGCTGACGTTGCATGACCGGCCGATCCTGCAGCGCGCCAGGGCGAGGAACGCGCTGTTCCCCAGCGCCGCGGCCGAAGCGCTGTGCCACGACAAGCTCGCCTTCAATCGGGCGGTGATCGCGGCCGGGCTGGGCGTGCATATTCCGCCCATGCTGGCGGCGCCGCGCGACTTTCCCGTCATCCTGAAGCGCCGCTGCGATGCCTGGGGCACGCATTCCCGCATCCTGGCCGCGCCGCCCGACCAGCCCATCGACCCGGAGCTGGAGTTCCTCCAGACCTATGTACCGGGCAGCGAGGAGCGGGCCACGCATCTGCTGCTGCGGGATGGCGAGATCCTGTTCGAGGCCACGATCCGCTACGAGATGCCGCCCGGCCCCCATGTGAAGGGCATGCGCACGGGCGAACTGGCCTCGGAATGGCTGGCCGGGCCGGTGCCGTATCTGGACTGCTTCCGGCGCATCCTGCGCGCCGTGGGCTTCACCGACGGCACCTGCTGCTTCGATTATCGCGTGCGGGACGGCCTGCCGCTGGTGTTCGAGTTGAACCCGCGCTTCGGCGGGTCTCTGATGGGGCGGATCGGGCCGTATCTGGCGGCCTATCAGGCGGCCCTGGCCTGGAGAGACGCCGAACTGCCGGCCCACACTTGACAAGAACCGCTCCAGGGTAATCTAGCTCGCCCGATCAGGACGAGGCGCCATTCTGAATGCGGTATGATTTCGTGGTGATCGGCAGCGGCCCTTCGGGGCGGCGGGCCGCGGTGCAGGCCTCCAAATTCGGGCGCTCCGTGCTGGTGATCGAGAAGGGGCGCCGCGTCGGCGGCGTCTCGGTCCATACCGGTACCATTCCTTCCAAGACCTTGCGCGAGACGGTGCTGAACCTGACCGGCTGGCGTGAGCGCGGCTTCTACGGCCTCGGCTATCGCGTGAAGCCCGATATCGTTGCGGGCGACCTGATGTCGCGCCTGCACAAGACGCTGGAGCATGAGGTCGAGACGCTCGACCACCAGTTCGCCCGCAACCGGGTACATGTGCTGCGCGGCTTCGCGCGCTTCCTGGACCCGAACCGCATCGAAGTGCAGCTGGAGGCGGGCGAGACCCGCATCATCGAGGCCTCGCGCATCGTCGTCGCCGTGGGCACGCGCCCGCTTCGCCCGGCCCATATCCCCTTCAACGGGGAAACCGTGGTCGATAGCGACGAATTGCTGGAGCTGAAGAAGGTTCCGCGCTCGCTCACCGTCGTGGGGGCCGGCGTCATCGGCATGGAATACGCCACCATCTTTTCGGCACTCGATGTCCGCGTGACGCTGGTGGAGCCGCGCGAGCGCTTCCTGGATTTCGTCGACCAGGAGCTGGTGGATGATTTCGTCCATCAGCTGCGCGATCGCGGCATGGGCTTCCGCATGGGCTCCAAGGTGGAGAACATCCAGTTCGAGAACGGCCAGCCCGTGGCGATCCTGGATGGCGGGCGGCGCGTGCGCTCGGAGATGCTGCTATTCGCGGCGGGCCGCGTGGGCGCCACCGATACGCTGGACCTGCAGCATGCGGGGCTCAGCGCCGATGACCGTGGGCGCCTGACGGTGAACCCCACCACCTTCCAGACCAAGATCCCGCATATCTACGCCACGGGCGATGTCATCGGCTTCCCGAGCCTGGCCTCGATGTCGATGGAGCAGGGCCGGGTCGCGGCCTGCCATGCCTGCGAACAGCCGCTGCCGGCGACGCCCAATTTCTTCCCCTACGGCATCTATTCGGTGCCCGAGATCTCGACCGTCGGCATGAACGAGGAGGAGGTCCGCAAAACCGGCACCCCCTATGAATGCGGCATCGCGCGCCTGCGGGAGACCTCGCGCGGGCACATCATGGGCCTCAATGGCGGCCTGCTGAAGATGATCTTCTCGATCGAGACGCGGCGGCTGCTGGGCGTGCACATCGTGGGCGAGGGCGCGACGGAACTCGTGCATATCGGCCAGGCGGTGCTGAACCTGGGCGGCACGCTGGACTATTTCATCGACAACACCTTCAACTATCCGACGCTCGCCGAGGCCTACAAGATCGCGGCGCTGGATGCCTGGAACCGCATGACGCCCCGGCGCGAGCCGGAGGCCGAGGCGCTGGCGGTGGCGCCGAAGCCTGGCTCGCAGATGCCCATCCCGCCGAGCATCGCGCCCCTGCGCGACCCGGAGGAGGACGAGGAGCAGGACTAAGCCACTCCGCGCGCCTGCCCCGCCCAGGCCGCCGCCCGCAGCGCCTTCTTGTCCAGCTTGCCGAGCGGCGTCAGCGGCAGGCTGGCGGCGAATTCCACCTGCTTGGGCGCATGCACCGCGCCCTTGGCGTTGCGCACCAGCGCCGTCAGCTCCTGGGCGGCCACCTGGCTGCCGGGCTTCAGCACGACATAGGCCTTCACGGCCTCTCCCCAGCGGGCATCGGGCACGCCCACCACGGCGGCCAGCGCCACGGCGGGGTGGGTGGCCAGCACGTCCTCCACCTCACGCGGATAGACGTTGAAGCCGCCGGTCACCACCATGTCCTTCTTGCGGTCCACGATATACAGCCGGCCCTGCCCGTCCTGGCGGGCCACGTCGCCGGTGTGCAGCCAGCCATGAGCGAAGGCTTCCTCGGTCGCCTCGGGCTGCTTCCAATAGCCGCGCATCACGATGGGGCTGCGCACGCAGATCTCGCCGGGCTCGCCCGGGGGCACCTCCTGGCCGTCCTCGTCCAGCAGCGCCACCTGGCTGGCGGCGGTGGCGAAGCCGCAGGCGGTCAGCAGTTCCGGCCGGGCGGGGTCATGGTCGGCGCGGGGCAGGGCGGCGATGGGGTAGCATTCGCTCTGCCCATACAATTGGGAGAAGACCGGCCCGATCCGCTCCAGCGCCTCCGCCAGGCGCGAGGGCGCCATGGGGGAGGCACCGTAGAGCAGCAATTCCAGCGAAGAGGTGTCGTGCCGCGCCAGCGCCGGGTCATCCAGCAGGCGATAGACCATGGTGGGCACGGTCAGGGTGAAGTTGATCCGCGCGCGCTCGATGGTGGTCAGCAATTCCTCCGGGTCGAAGGCGGGCAGCAGATGCGCCGAGCCGCCCCGCAGGAAGCACGGCACCAGATTGGTGCCGCTGACATGGCTGATGGGGGCCGCGGCCAGATAGCGCGGCGTGGCGGGCAGTTCGAAGGCCTCGCCGATCGTCAGCGCCATGGCCGACAGTGCCGCGCTGTCCCGCAGCACGCCCTTGGGCCGGCCGGTGGTGCCGCCGGTGTAGTTCAGCGCCGCGATGTCGTCGGGCCGCGACAGGTCGCGCGCCGTCTGGCTGCCGGCCGCATCCGCCAGGCCCAGCAGCGGCGTGCCATAGGCGGCCCGGCCCAGCGTCAGCACATCCAGGCTGGGCAGCTTCGCCGCGATCTCCGCGCCGCGCGGGCCGAAGGCGTCGGCGTCGATCACCAGCGCCGAGACCTCGGCATCCTCGATCTGGAAGGCATGGGCATCGAGCGAGCCCATCGGGTGCAGCCAGGTGGTGGCCGCCCCCAGCGCCTGGGCGGCCAGCCCCGCCACCCAGCTTTCCCACCGGTTCGCCGAGAGCAGCGCCACCCGCTGCCCCCGCCCGATGCCGCGCGCGGCCAGCACCGCCTGGAAGCGGCCGAGCAGGTCCAGCACCCCGCCATGCGAGACACCCCCGCGCCCATCCTCGAAAGCCAGTGCCTGCCGGTGCCGGGTGAAGGCCCGGATGGCCAGCGAAGGAAAGCTGGGCGCGTGGTGTTGCATCGCTAGCTCCCGATCAGGGGTGAGAGCTTCGCGGCCAGTTCGACCAGCCGCGGCCCCACCTCGTTTTCCAGAATCTCGTTGGTGATGGTGTAGCCGGGGGCGCCGGCCATCAGGCCCATCACGCCATCGGCGGTGATCAGCGGGCAGGCGGCGGTGCGCACGTCGCGCTGCCATTCGCCGTCCACGATGCAGAAGCCGCGCGCGCGCACCTGCTCGATGCCATCGGCCACGCGCGGGCCCAGCGCCTCCCACTCCGCGCCATGGCGCAGGGCCAGGCGGCCGAGGAGGTAGTCGCGCTCCGCCTCACCCAGCCCCGCCAGGAAGGCGCGGCCCAGCGCGCTGGTGGCCATCGGCACGCGGCTGCCGGTGCCCAGCCGCAGCGTGACCAGCCAGGAGGGCGGCGTGCATTCCGCGAACACCATCGAAAGGCGGTCCCGCGCGCCCAGGCCCACCAGGCAGCCCGTGGCCTCGGCCAGTTCGCGCATGGGGGCGGTCGCCACATCCTGCACCTTCAGCGCCGACAGCACCGGGTAGCCCAGCGTCAGCACCGCGGGGGTGGGCGCGTAATGCCCGCGCTTGTCCACCACGCGCAGATAACCCAGTGCCGCGAGCGTGTGCGTGAGGCGCGAGACGGTGGGCTTGGCCATGCCGGTCATGGCCGAAAGCCGGCCGACGCTGAGGGCCGTGCGCTCCGGCCCGAAGGCGCGCAGGATCTCCAGGCCCCGGGCCAGCGCCCAGACGAAGCGCCGGTCCTCCGCATGGGCGGCGCCGATGCCTTCCTCGTCATCGAGCAGCGGAACGGCGGAGCGCGAGGTGCTGTCCTCACGCCCGCTCATCACCGCGAGCGCGCGCCCCGGCTTACCCTTCATGGTTGTCTCCTCTGGCTGAGAGTGTGGCATGGCTGTTTCGCTAGGCAACACAAAAATGACGGAGTAGGCTGCCCCCACGTCCAGGACAAGGCGTGGCGGCAAGCCAGCGCCATAACGCAAAGGGTTGAAACCATGCCACTTCCGCAAAGCTGGCAGGGCAGGCTATCGGTGCCTGTCGTCGCGGCGCCGCAATTCCTCGTCTCCGGCCCCGATTACGTGGTGGAGGCCTGCAAGGCCGGGGTGGTCGGCACCTTCCCGGCGCTGAACCAGCGCACCAATGAAGGCTTCGACGCCTGGCTGACCGAGATCGAGGCCCGCCTGCCCGCCGGCGCCGCGCCCTATGGCGTGAACCTGATCGTGCACCGTTCCAACGCGCGGCTGGAGGCCGATCTGGCCACCGTGGTCCGGCACAAGGTGCCGCTGATCATCACCTCGCTGGGGCTGCGGCCGGAGCTGATCCAGGCCATCCAGGCCTATGGCGGGCTGGTGTTCCATGATGTGACGACCCGCCGCCACGCGGAAAAGGCCATCGAGGCCGGGGTGGATGGGCTGATCGCCGTCTCCGCCGGGGCGGGCGGGCATGCCGGGCGCATCAGCGCCTTCGCCCTGGTGCCGGAGTTGCGGACGATCTGGCAGGGCCCGCTGCTGCTGGGCGGGGCCATTTCCACCGGCAGCCAGATCGCGGCCGCCCGGCTGCTGGGGGCGGATGCGGCCTATATCGGCACGCGCTTCATCGCCGTGAAGGAAAGCATGGCGCCCGAGGGCCACAAGCAGATGGTGCTGGCCGCCAGTGCCGCCGACATCGTCTACACGCCCGCCATCAGCGGCGTGCCCGCCAATTTCCTGCGCGCCAGCATCGAGGCCGCGGGCCTCGACCCCGACCACCTGCCAGAAACCCGCAGCGAGCATGTGGGCGACCACGACAAGCGCCCCTGGAAGAACATCTGGTCGGCGGGGCAGGGGGTGGGCGCCATCCAGGATGTGCCCAGCATGGCCGATCTGTGCGCCCGCATGGGCGCCGAATACCGCGCGGCGCTGAACGCGGCGCCGGGGTTGGCCGCGTGATCCGCGCCACCCGCCGCGCGGCGCTGGCCCTGCCCTTGGCGGCCGGCCCCGCCCTGGCCCAGCAGGAATACCCGCAGCGCCCGCTGCGGATGCTGGTGCCCTATGCCCCCGGCGGCATGACCGATGTGCTGGCCCGCAGCGTGGCCCAGGGCATGGGCGCGCCGCTGGGCCAGGCCGTGGTGGCCGAGAACCGCCCCGGCGCCAACACCATCATTGCCAGCCAATTGGCCGCCCAGGCCGCGCCCGATGGCTACACCATCCTGATGACCAGCGGCGCCGGCTATATCGTGAACCCGCTGATCTACGCCCGCATGCCGGTGGATGTGCGGCGCGACCTGCGCGTCATCGCCATCCTGGTGGACATGCCCTTCGTGATGGTGGTGAACGGCGCCTCGCCCATCCGCAGCGTGGCGGACCTCGTGGCGCATGGCCGCGCCAAGCGCGAGGGGCTGACCTTCGCCGCCGTGGGCCGCGGCAATCCCTTGCAGCTCTCGGGCGAGATGTTCCGCCTGGCTGCCGGCGTGGACATGACGAGCGTGATCTACAACGGCTCCGCCCCCAGCTATCTGGCGCTGCAATCGGGCGATGCGGATTTGATGTTCGACGTGGTGGGCAGCGTGCGGCCCTTGCTGGCCGATGGCAAGCTTCGCGCCATTGCCATCACCTCCGCCGAGCGGCTGCCGCAGCTGCCCGATGTGCCCACCATGGCCGAGCAGGGTTTCCCGCAGATCCAGGCCAGCACCTGGTTCGGCATCGCCGTGCCGCGCGCGACGCCAGAACCCGTGGTGGAGCGGCTGCGCGGCGCGATCGCCGACGCCACCGCGGGCAGCGCCTTCCAGCAGCGTTTCGCCAATTTCGGCGTGCAGGTGCGCCAGCCGGAGCCGCAAGGGGTGATCGACGGGCTGCTGGCCACCGAAAGCGACCGCTGGGCGCGGGTGATCCGGGAGGCCAACCTCTCGCTGGAGGAGTTGAGATAGCGCAAACAAAGCCGTTGCGCCCCGTTTGTAGATTGTATACCGTTTGGGCAGCCACCAGCCAGCCGGAGTCAGGCCATGCCCGAAGTGATGAATCCCGACGAGTTCCGCACCGCGCTCGAAAACGCCATCAAGGGCAAGAGCGCGAACGGCTCTCCCTTCTCCAAGGCCTGGGCCTCCGGCACGCTGACGCGCGCCCAGCTCTCCCGTTGGGCCGAGAACCACTACCACTATGTCGGCCCCTTCGCCGAATACCTGGCGCTGGTCTATGCCCGCATGCCGCACGAGTATCTGGAGGCCAAGGACTTCCTGCTGGCCAACATGTATGAGGAAGAGATCGGCGGCACCCGCCACACCGACCTGCTGATCCGCTTCGCCGAGGCCTGCGGCACGACGCGTGAGCGCGTGATCGACCCCGACAACATGTCCACCACCACCCGCGCCCTGCAGGCCTGGTGCTACACGGTGGCCCAGCGCGAGCACCCGATTGTGGCCGTCGCCGGCTTGGTGGTGGGCCTGGAAAGCCAGGTGCCCAGCATCTATCGCCGCCAGACCCCGACCCTGCGCGAGAAGTATGGCTTCACCGACGAGGAGGTGGAGTTCTTCGACCTGCACATCGTCTCCGACGAGATCCATGGCGAGCGCGGCTACCAGATCGTGCTGGAGCACGCGACCACGGTGGAGCTGCAGCAGAAGTGCCTGCGCATCTGCGAGATCGGCGCCGAGATGCGCCTGCTCTACACCAACGCGCTGTATCGCGATTACGTGGAGCCCGAGCAGGGCACCGTGGCGCAAGCGGCCTGATCCTTGCCGCAGGTCACTGTCCGCAGGGCCGGCGAGGATCACACCGGCGAGGTTCCCGACAACGCGAACCTCGTCGTCCGCGCCGGCATCAAGAAGTTCCCGTTTCCGCACCTGAAATACGGGTGCGGCATGGGCAAATGCACCAAGTGCACGTCGCGCGTCATCGCGGGGGCGGAGCATCTGCCGGAACCCAACTGGAAGGAGCGTGAGCGCCTCGGCGCCAAGCTCGACGAAGGGTATCGGCTGATGTGCCAGCTGTGGCTGACGCATGACCTGACGATCGAGCAGGAGTGAGCGCGATGTACGTGATCCTGACCAGCAAGCCCGGCCAGTTCCGCACCGAGCCCGGGCCGGGCCTGACGCCGGTGGAGGCGTGGGACTATCTGTTCTGCGGCAACATCCGTGCGAAATTCGTCATCGCCGAACTATCCGCCGCCAGCCGCGTGCGGATCATCGACGAGACGGGGCCGGTGAACTCCGTGCCCACCAAGTTCCTGGAAAGCTTCGACAGTGTCGAGGATGCCCGCAAGGAACTGCGCACGCTGACCACCTACGGCAACATGCCTGCCGAGCTGAAGGCCGCGGCCGCCTGATGGAGGCTGCCGAGCGGATCAGCGTGACGTTCGCCACCAACGACAACAAGGTGGTGCAGGCGGATAAGGGTGCCAACCTGCTGCGGGTCTCGATCCGGGAGAAGGGTGGCGTGCCGTTCAAATGCGGCGGCGGGCTGTGCGGCACCTGCCGCTGCCATATCGATGTCGGCATCGAGCACGCCGACAAGGTGAAGCCCAAGGAATTGAAGCACCTGACCCAGGAAGACCTGGACGCCGGATACCGGATGGCGTGCCAGACCTTCGTGAGCGGGGATGTGACGATCAGCTGGGTGAAGAAATAAGGGGGGCTCCGGCCCCCCTTTTTCATGCCTCGGTCGCTGTCAGCGCCTTGCCCGCATCGCCCTTCCAGGCACCGTGGAACAGGTCCAGCAGCCGGTCGGCCTGGGTCTTGCCGCTGGCCACGATCTCATTCAGCGGCGCCAGATAGACGTCCTCGCCCAGGCCGCGCGCCTTCAGCCCATCGCGCGCGATGGCCAGCACATCGGCCGCCACTTCCCGCACGCTACGGCCCTTGATGCGCGCCTGCAGGCCGGTCTTGGGCGCGTCCAGCCGCAGCTGGCGCACGTCCTCCAGCGTCCAGTCGCGCGTGAGCGCCGCGGCGGCCTTCTGGGCGGCGTCGTCATAGATCAGCCCCACCCACAGCGCGGGCTGGGCCTGCAACATGGCGGGGGAGCCGGCGTCGGAGCCGCGCATCTCCAGGAAGCGCTTCAGCCGCACATCGCTGAACACGGTGGTCACATGGTCGGCCCAGTCGCCCATGGTGGCGACCTCGCCGGGCAGGCCGGGCAGGCGGCCCGCCATGAAGTCGCGGAAGCTCTGCCCCGCCACGTCGATCAATTCGCCCTCGCGCGCCACGAAATACATCGGCACGTCCAGCACATACTGCACGAAGCGCTCGAAGCCGAAGCCCGGCTCGAACACGCAGGCCGGGATGCCGGTGCGGTCGGGGTCGGTGTCCGTCCAGACATTGGCGCGCGCGGAGAGCAGGCCGGAGGGCTTGCCCTCGATGAAGGGGGAATTGGCGAACAGCGCGGTCGCCACCGGCTGCAACGCCAGCGACAGGCGCAGCTTCTCGGCCATGTCGGCCTCGGTGCCGAAATCCAGGTTCACCTGAACGGTGCAGGTGCGCAGCATCATGTCGAGGCCGAGCTTGCCCTTCAGCGGCATGTAGCGGCGCATGATCTTGTAGCGGGATTTCGGCATCCACGGCATCGCGTCGCGCGTCACCAGCGGGTGGAAGCCCAGCAGCGAGAAGCCGAGGTCGAGCGGCCCCGCGATCTGGTGCACCTCCCGCAGATGCGCCTTCAGCTCATCCCAAGCGGCGTGCAGGTCGGGCATCATCCCGCCCGAGAGTTCGAGCTGCCCGCCCGGCTCCAGGCTGACGGAGGCGCCGTTGCGCTTCAGGCCGATGACATGGCCCTGGTCCTCGATCGGCTCCCAGCCCAGCCCCATCAGGCCGTGCAGCATCGCCTCGATGCCCCGGGGGGTATAGGCGGGGGGCGTGAGGTCCGCGCGGCGGAAGCCGAACTTCTCGTGCTCGGTGCCGATGCTCCAGGCACTGCGCGGCTTCTCGCCGGCGGCGAACCACTCGGCAAGCTGGCGCGCATTCTCGACCGGCGTGGGGTCGGCTTCGCCGGGGTTGGACATGACTGGCTTCCTGCAAGAACGTTGAACTACTAACCGGCCCAGTCCCCGGCCAGCGCCTGAAGCGCCGCCAGCCCCGCTACCGCCGCCGTCTCCGCCCGCAGGATACGCGGGCCAAGTTGGCAAAGCGATACAATGGGGCGGGCGGCAAGGTCGTCAAGCTCCGCCCCTGTGAAGCCGCCTTCGGGGCCGATGAGCAGTGCCTCGCTGCCCACGGCCAGGGCCGCGATCGGGGCGGACTCGCGCCGCTCCGCCGCGGCCAGGATGCGCCCGCCGCGCCAGGCGTCCAGCACGGTGTGCAGGGGCTGGGTCTCCTTCACCTCCGGCACCGAGAGGCGTTCGCATTGTTCGGCGGCGGCGCGCGCGATGGCGGCCAGGCGCTCGGTGTTCGCATGGCTGGCGACCGTGCGGCGGGTGAGGACGGGCTGGATGCGCGCCACCCCCAGCTCCGTCGCCTTTTCCACCAGCCAGTCCATGGGCTCGCGCTTCAGGGCGGCGACGATCAGGCTGGGGCCGGGCTCCGGCGCGGGGGGGCGCACGCGCTCCAGCAGGCGCATCGCGCCCTTGTCCTTGCGCAGGGCGGTGATCTCGGCCGCCCATTCGCCGTCGCGCGGGTTGAAGGCGTGCAGGGGCTCGCCGGGGGCGCGCCGCAGCACGGCGCCCAGGTGGTGCGCCTGGGCGGGGGTCAGGGGTAGCTCGGCGCCGGGCGCGAGCGGAGCGTCGGTGTAGAGACGGGGGATGGACACGGGGCCACCCATCACGGATTCATCGTCCTTATGCAAGGCTGGACCGATATCCGTTGGGACCTGATGGCGAGGCTGCCGCCCGCGGCGCGGCCTTATGCCAATCTGATGCGGCTCGACCGGCCCATCGGGGTGTGGCTGCTGCTGCTGCCGGGGTGGTGGGGGATCGCGCTCGGCGCCTCGGCCCTGTGGCAGGCGCTGTGGCTGGCGCTGCTGTTCGCGCTGGGGGCCATCATCATGCGCGGCGCGGGCTGCGTGGTGAATGACCTGTGGGACCGCGAGCTGGACCGCAGCGTGGAGCGCACGCGTGGTCGGCCCTTGGCCTCGGGCGCGGTGTCGGTGAAGCGGGCGCTGCTGTTCCTGGCGGCGCTGTGCCTGGTGGGGCTGGCCATCCTGGTGCAGCTGAACGGGCTGTCCATCTGGCTGGGCGTCGCCTCTCTGGGGCCGGTGGTGGTGTATCCGCTGGCGAAGCGCGTGACGGACTACCCGCAGGCGGTGCTGGGCATTACCTTCGGCTGGGGCGCCACGCTGGGCTATACGGCGGCGGCCGGCGTGTATGGCTGGGCGCCCTTCCTGCTGCACGCGGCGGCCTTCTTCTGGATCCTGGGCTACGACACGATCTATGCCCATCAGGACCGCGAGGACGATGTGCTGGTGGGCATCCGCTCCACCGCGCGCCGGTTCGAGCACACGACGCGGCCCTTCCTGATCGTCTGCTATTCCCTGGTGATGCTGCTGCTGAGCCTGGCCGGCTGGGCGGGCGGGTTGTCCTGGCTGTATGCGCCGGCGCTGGTGCCAGCGGCGGTGCTGCTGGGCTGGCAGGTGGCGCGGGTTGATATCCATGACCCCGCGCGCTGCCTAGGCCTGTTCAAGCTGAACCGCGATGTCGGGCTGCTGGTCACGCTGGCCGTGCTGATCGGGCGGTTGTGACGCCCGAAGCCTTCATCCTGGCCCATACCGTGCCGGGCCACGACGCGCTGGTGCCCGAGATCACGCTGCATCTGGCCAGCGAGATCACGCCCATCTGGCAGGCCACCGAAACCTGGCTGGCCGAGAACAACATCGAGCCGCCCTTCTGGGCCTTCGCCTGGCCGGGCGGGCTCGCGCTCGCGCGGATGCTGCTGGACGACCCGGAGCTGGTGCGCGGCAAGCGGGTGCTGGATTTCGCCTCGGGCTGCGGTATCGGGGCCATCGCGGCGGCCATGGCGGGTGCCTCGCTAGTCGAGGCCAGCGAGATCGACCCGCTGGCCGTCGCCGCCACCGCGCTGAACGCGCGCGCCAATGGCGTGGCGGTGACGGCGCTGGATGCGGATCTGGTGGGCAGCCCCTGCCGCTGGGATGTGATCATGGCGGGCGACGTGTGCTACGAGGCGCCGATGACCGCGCATATCCTGCCCTGGCTGCGCGCCATGGCGGGGCAGGGCGCCCGGGTGCTGCTGGCCGATCCTGGCCGCGCCTATCTGCCGCGAGAGGGGATGCCCCCCCTGCGCCACTTCCGCGTGGCCACGACGCGGGAGCTGGAGGACCGCGACAGCCGCGAGGTGGTGATCGCCGCCTTGCTGCCGGGCTGAGCGCTGGCGCGAATTTGGGCGTTTCGCGCGGCGGCCCGGCCGGAAATGCGCGCTCCGCCGTTCCGGCCCGCGCGCGCCCGTGCCAAGCTGCCTTCAGGAATCCGAAGCGCGGGGAGAGGCCATGAGCGGCATGTGGCGGGCGGTGATGTTCACGATGGCGGCGTTGCTGCCCAGCGCGGCGATGGCCCATCCGGGGTTGGGCGCGGCCGGTCTGGAGCATGGCTTCGCGCACCCCATGCTGGGGCTGGACCATGTGCTGGCCATGGTGCTGGTGGGCGTGTTCGCGGCGCAGTTGGGTGGGCGGGCGCTGTGGCTGGTGCCCGGCAGCTTCCTGGCGGTGATGGCCGTGGGCGGCGCACTGGGCGCGGCCGGCGTGGCGCTGCCTTATGTCGAGACGGGCATCGCGCTGTCCGTGCTGGTGCTGGGTGCCGTGGTGGCGCTGGGCGCCCGGGCGCCGGTGGCCGCCGCGATGGGGCTGGCCGGGCTGTTCGCCCTGTTCCACGGCCATGCCCATGGCGCCGAGATCCCGGAGAATGCGGGCGGCCTGGCCTATGCGGCGGGCTTCCTGGCGGCGACCGCGCTGCTGCATGCGGCGGGCCTGCTGGCCGGGCGGTTCCGGCCCGCGGTGCTGCGCGTGGCCGGGGGTGCTGCGGCGCTGACCGGGGTTGTGCTGCTGCTGGGTTAAGCGGGCTGCTCGATCAGCCCGACATTCCACAGCCCCCAATCCTCGAAGGGGGCCTCGCGCAAATCGGTGCGCGGTGCCTCGGCCAGCCAGGCGGCGGCGGCCGTGCGGGCGCGGTCGATGCGCTCGTGTTCTTCCTGCGCGCCAGCGGGGGCGGGCGGGGCGGGGATCGCGCCGCAGCCGCTCCAGGGCAGCTCCGTGCGCCAGCGCGCGACGCGGCTGGGCACCCGGTGGTTGGGATGGTCCAGATCCGTGCGGACCACGACACTGACGGCAAAGCCGCGTGGCGTGCCGGTCACGGCACCCAGCACGCTGCGGTTGGCGCTGGTGATCTGGCTGTCCTGCGCTTCCAACGTCTCGATGCCCAGCACGCGCAGGCGGCGCTTGTCATCCATGCCGATCAGCGCGCCGAGGCGCTGGGACACGCCGGTGCCGTGGTTGCCCTCGAAGCTGGCCAGCAGCACCTCCCGCCCCTGGGCGGTCAGGCGGCCGACGATCCGGGCATTGCCATAGTGCGAGGGCAGGACGACCTGCCCCACATCCCGCAGGCGGATGCGCAGGCACAGCGCCCCGTTGGGTTCGCTGACCATCTGCGCGCGGCAACTGACACCCGCCTCGTCGCCGGGCAGCAGGCGTAGGTTGCGCAGCGTGGACTGCGGCGTGGGGCTGGCCGAGCCCCCACGCGACAGGATGAGGGCCGGCAGGCCGACCATCAGCAGGCGACGATTCATGCGCCTATGATGCACGCACTCCCCCAGCACTTGCCAGGGGATGGATATTGAGAGTGTGTAACCCCGCGTTCAGCGCCCGTTCGCCATACGCCATTCCTTGAACAGTTCCAGGTTGGCCGGGTCCGTCGCCGGATACAGGCCGCGGATGGTATGGCCCGCCCGCACCCGCTCCGTGGCGAAATCCTCATAGGCCGTCATTTCAGTGGCTTCCTCGGCCAGTTGCTCGGCCAGATGCGCGGGCAGCACGATCACGCCATCGGCGTCGCCCACCAGGATGTCGCCCGGAAAGACCGGCGCGTCGCCGCAGGCGATCGGCTCATTCAGCGCGATGGCGTGGTTCAGCGTCAGGTTCGTGGGCGCCGAGGGCCGGGTGTGGAAGGCCCAGATATCGAGCCCCGCGATCTCCGCGCTGTCGCGGAAGCCGCCATCGGTGACGACACCCTCCACGCCCCGCGCCATCAGGCGGGTGACGAGGATGCCCCCGGCGCTGGCCGCCCGGGCGTCCTTGCGGCTGTCCATCACCATCACATGGCCGGCGGGGCAGGTTTCCACCCCCAGGCGTTGGGGATGGTTGGGGTCGCGGAAGGCATCCAGCGTGTTCAGATCCTCCCGCGCGGGGATATAGCGCAGGGTGAAGGCGGGGCCGACCATGCTCTCGCCGAAGGTGCGCAGCGGCTGCACGCCCTGGATCATCTGCTGGCGCAGGCCGCGCTTGAACAGCGCGGTCGCCAGCGTGGCGGTGGAGACGCGCTTCAGCTTCGCGCGGGTTTCGGGGTTCATCGCGGCCCTCAATAAATGACGGGTTCGGAGACCGGCGCGCCGAAATCGGTGCGCAGGAAGTCGAAATCGGCGCCGATATGCGCCTGTTGGATGTGCTGGCTGAACATCCAGCCATAGCCGCGCTCATAGCGCTTCGGTGGGGGCGTCCAGGCGGCACGGCGGGCGGCGAGCTCTTCCTCGCTCACCTCCATGTCGATGCGGCGGGCATCCACATCGATGGTGATGATGTCGCCCGTGCGCAGCAGCGCGAGGGGGCCGCCCACATAGCTCTCGGGCGAGACATGCAGCACGCAGGCGCCATAGGAGGTGCCGGACATCCGCGCATCCGACAGCCGCAGCATGTCGCGGATGCCCATCTTTAGCAGCTTCTTCGGCATGGGCAGCATGCCCCATTCGGGCATGCCGGGGCCGCCCTGCGGGCCCGCGTTGCGCAGCACCAGCACATGGTCGGGCGTGATGTCGAGGTTCTCGTCCTCCACCGCCTTCTTCATGCTGGGGTAGTCGTCGAAAACGAGCGCCGGGCCGCTGTGCTTCAGGAACTTCTGGTCCATCGCCCCCGGCTTGATCACGCAGCCATCGGGCGAGAGATTGCCCTTCAGCACCGCCAGCGACCCCTCGCGGTAGATCGCGCGGTCCTGGGTGCGGATCACGTCGTCGTTGTAGACGCGCGCACCCTCGATGTTCTCGGCCACCGTCTTGCCGGTCACGGTCAGGCAATCCAGGTGCAGATGCTCGCGGATATTGCCCATCAGGGCGCGGATGCCGCCGGCGTAGAAGAAATCCTCCATCAGATACTGGCTGCCGGTGGGGCGCACATTGCCGATGACCGGCACCCGGCGGGAATAGTTCTCGAAGTCATCCAGGCTGACATCGAGCCCGGCACGCCGGCCCATGGCGATCAGATGGATGATGGCGTTGGTCGAACAGCCCATGGCCATGGCCACCGCGATGGCGTTCTCGAAGGATTGCTTGGTCAGGATCTTCGAGGGCTTCAGATCCTCCCACACCATCTCCACGATCCGCCGCCCGGATTCCGAGCACAGGCGGATATGGCCCGAATCGGCGGCCGGGATGGAGCTGCCGCCCGGCAGGGTCAGGCCGACCGATTCGGCGATGGCCGTCATGGTGCTGGCCGTGCCCATGGTCATGCAGGTGCCGTGGCTGCGGGCGATGCCGGCCTCCACACCCGCCCAATCGGCCTCCGTGATGGTGCCGGCGCGCAGCTCATCCCAGTATTTCCAGCTGTCGGAGCCCGAGCCCAGCGTCTTGCCCTGGAAATGCCCGCGCAGCATCGGGCCCGCGGGCACGAAGATGGTGGGGATGTCCATGCTGATGGCGCCCATGGTCAGGCCCGGCGTGGATTTGTCGCAGCCGCCCAGCAGCACCGCGCCGTCGATGGGGTGGGAGCGCAACAGCTCCTCCGTCTCCATCGCCAGGAAGTTGCGGTAGAGCATGGTCGTGGGCTTCTGGAAGCTCTCGGAAACCGAGATCGCCGGCAGTTCGATCGGCAGGCCGCCGGCCATCAGGATGCCGCGCTTCACGTCCTCCGCGCGGGCGCGCAGATGGGTGTGGCACGGGTTGATGTCCGACCAGGTGTTGACGATGCCGATGATGGGCTTGCCGCGCCATTCCTCGGGCGACAGGCCCATCTGCATGGCGCGGGAGCGGTGGCCGAAGCTGCGCAGATCGGCAGGTCCGAACCAGCGGGCGGAGCGGAGCTCCCCCGGGCTTTTTCTCATTGGTGGACTTTTCCTCATGGGTTCAATCCAGGCGGATGTTGGCCGCGCGCGCAACCCCACCCCAACGGGTGGTCTCGGCGGCGATGAAGCGGGTGAAGTCGGCGGGCGTGCTGCCCACGGGCGTGATGCCGAGCGCCGCGAAGCGGTCCCGCACCGCCGGGGTGGCCAGCGCGGCCACGGCCGACTGGTGCAGCCGGGCGATGATCGGCGCGGGCACGGCCGCGGGCGCGAACAGCCCGTGCCAGGAGACACTCTCGAAACCCGGCAGGGTCTCGGCCAGGGCCGGGATGCCGGGGGCGGCCGGGTTGCGGGTGGTGGAGGTGACGGCCAGCACGCGCAGCTTGCCCTCCTGCGCCAGGGGCAGCACGGAGGAGAGGTTGTCGAAGGCCATGGGCAATTCGCCCGACATCAGCGCGGTGGCGACGCCCGCGCTGCCGCGATAGGGCACATGGGTCAGGCTGACGCCCGCCATCTGCGCGAACAGCGCGCCCGCCAGATGCACGGAGGTGCCGACGCCCGAGGTGCCGAAGGCCTCATCGCCGCGTTCCCGCA
Organism: Rhodovarius lipocyclicus; assembly: GCF_009900765.1. Taxonomy (GTDB): domain Bacteria; phylum Pseudomonadota; class Alphaproteobacteria; order Acetobacterales; family Acetobacteraceae; genus Rhodovarius; species Rhodovarius lipocyclicus. The sequence goes on along the minus strand of NZ_JAAABL010000027.1, from coordinate 9,388 downwards.
GCCGGGCGATCAGGGTGGGGATGTCGCGCGCGGGGAAATTGTTGCTGACCGCGATGGCGTTGGGTTGGGCCGCCAATTGGGTGACCGGCGCGAAATCCCGCGCCACGTCATAGGGCAGGCGGGCCATGATCGCCGGGTTGATGGCGTGGCTGGAAATGGTGCCCATGCACAGGGTGTAGCCATCGGGGGCCGCGCGGGCGCAGGCCTCGGCCCCCAGCGCGCCGCCGGCGCCGGGGCGATTCTCGGCCACGATGGTGGCGGGCAGGGTCTTGGCCATCTCGGCCGTGACCAGGCGGGCGACCGTGTCGGTGGTGCCGGCGGCGAAGGGGATCAGCAGGCGCACGGGCTGGCTGGGCCAGCCCTGCGCGGCGGCGGGCGCGGCTAGGCCGATGGCAAAAAGGCTGCGGCGAGGCAGGCGCATGATATGGGGTGTCCTGGACGTTTGATTTTATGGTTTGAAATCTAATATATCAGTTTCTCAGTCGCAAGGCGAGTTTTCCGTGATGGATGGCAGCGCACTTCCCCCGATCCCCGCCCGCCCCTCGGCCGCCGAGGGCGCGTATCAGGCCCTGCGCCGCGCCATCGTGGCGCTGGAACTGCTGCCGGGCGCGCGGCTGTCGCGGCAGGAACTGGCAACCTCCCTGGGCGTGAGCCAGACCCCGGTGCGGGAGGCGCTGATCCGCCTGGGGGAGGAAGGGCTGGTGGAGGTGGTGCCGCAATCGGCCACCCGCGTTGCGCGGATCGACCTGCATCAGTGCCGGGAGGCCGCCTTCCTGCGCATGGCGGTGGAATGCGCGGTGGTGCGCCGGCTGGCGGAAAAGGCCGACCCCGGCCTGCCGGCGCGGCTGGAGGGCGACCTGGCCCGGATGCGCGGTGAATTCCTGGCGGACGACATGGCCGGTTTCAGCGCGGGGGATGAGACTTTCCACGCCCTGCTGCATGAGGCGGCCGGGGTGGGCGGGCTGCGGGCGCTGGTGGCCAGCCGCTCGGGCCATCTGGACCGGCTGCGGCGGCTGCACCTGCCGGAGCAAGGCAAGCCGGAAGCGATCCTGGCCGAGCATGGCGCGGTGATCGCGGCGATCGCCGCGGGGGATACCGCGGCGGCGGAGGCGGCGATGCGCCGCCACCTGTCAGGCAGCCTGGCGGAAGCGCCGCGGCTGCAGGCAAGGTTTCCTGGGTATTTCAGTAACTAATGGGGCTTTTCTAAAGTCAGGCCTTACGTTTTTCCTGGTACATGCTGTCGATGAAGCGCATGGAGGGTGGCTCCGCCGAAAGCCGCCGCTTGCGCCGGATGGTGCTGGCCGGGCTGGGGGCTGCGGGGCGCGCTTGCTCAGAAGGCACTTCAATGGGTTCTGGTAACTGCATGAAATTGGCGGCGGCGCTGGTGCGCGCCACCAGCGCCTGCATGGCGGGGTTCTGGTGGCCTTCCTCGTCCATCAGGGCCTCCATGGGGTAGAAGAACTCATGCGGGGCCGGCATCTGGGTCTCGCAGAAGCCCCGATAATGCTCATTCCGCAGCCCATACAGCACGCGCACGTCGCGCACCGAGAGCACCACGGCGGCGGTCGGTTCAGTCTGGAACATGGTGATCAGGCGCCAGCGCGGCAGGTGGGTTTCCGGCAGCGCCGGGGCCAGCAGCCAGGGCAGGGGGCAGAACACTTGCAGGCTGCCGGTGGAAGGCGCGAAGCGGCTGCGCTTGTCCAGCAGGTTCGACAGGGAGGAACAGGCCTCCACGCACAGGATGTCCGCGTAGGGGTCTTCCGGGTCCGTCGAGAAATGCAGCCAAAGCCCATCGGGCAGGGTGCGCAAGTGGCGGCTGCCCGGCAGCTTGATGAAGGGCTGGGTGCCCTCGACCCAATTGTCCGGCCTTGCGCGCAACCAGGTGCCGGGCTGCTTGATCGTGCGCGGCATCCCCGGCGGGCGCTGTGGCCAGGCCGAGAGGGATCGACGGACACGGGCATCCATCGAGAGGGCATTGGGGGGCGGGGGGATATCGCGCATGCGATCTACGAGTGCTCTGCCTGTTCAACACAACCTATGCGCGAGATGATCACAACGACCTCCTGCTGAGAAGCAAAGTTTGCTACTGCAGGTTAAGAATTACCCTTAAAAGTTGCATATCAAAGCCAGATGCCCGCTAACTGGGTAAAATTTAATGCTTTGGCATAAAATGGCCGCATCCATCTTTAGAGATGAGTTAAGCATTGCCCCGTATTTGTTCTGGTTGGCGGACGGGGTGGCGCACAAACGAAAACGGCGCGGCCGGTGGGCCACGCCGTCTCATCGACATCATCGCAGGGCGGTTCAGCCGCGGGTGGCGATGTCCGTGTACTGGCGGTCCACGCCGCCCGTGTAGACCTGACGGGGGCGGCCGATGCGCTGCGCCGGATCCTCGATCAGTTCCTTCCACTGGCTGATCCAGCCGATGGTGCGGGCCACGGCGAAGATCACCGTGAACATGCTGGTCGGGATGCCCATCGCCTTCTGGATGATGCCCGAATAGAAATCCACATTCGGGTACAGCTTGCGGGAGACGAAGTACTCGTCCTCCAGCGCGATCTTCTCCAGCGCCATCGCGAGTTCGAGCAGCGGCTCGTTCTTCACGCCCAGCTCCGCCAGCACCTTGTGGCAGGTTTCCTTCATGATCTTCGCGCGCGGGTCGAAGTTCTTGTACACTCGGTGGCCGAAGCCCATCAGCTTGGTGTGGGAGTTCTTGTCCTTCACCTCGCTGATGAACTGCGGAATGTTCTTCACATCGCCGATCTCGGCCAGCATCTTCAGCACGGCCTCATTGGCGCCGCCATGGCTGGGGCCCCACAGCGCCGCGATGCCGGCCGCGATGCAGGCGAACGGGTTGGCGCCGGTCGAGCCGACCAGCCGCACCGTGGAGGTGGAGGCGTTCTGCTCGTGATCCGCATGCAGGATCAGGATGAGGTCCATCGCCTTTTCCAGCGTCGGGCTCACCTTGTATTCCTCGGCCGGGACCGAGTTCAGCATGTAGAGGAAGTTGCCGGCGTAGGAGAGGTCGTTGCGCGGGTACACGAAGGGCTGGCCCTGCGAGTACTTGTAGGCCATCGCCGCGATCGTCGGCACCTTCGCCACCAGGCGGAAGGCCGCGATCTCACGCTGCTTGGCGTCGTTGATGTCCAGGTTGTCATGATAGAAGGCGGCGAGCGCGCCCACCACGCCGCACATGATCGCCATCGGGTGGGCGTCGCGGCGGAAACCGTCGAAGAAGCGGCGGATCTGCTCATGCACCATGGTGTGGCGCGTGACGCCGGCGCGATAGGCTTCCAGCTGCGCCTGGGTCGGCAGCTCGCCGTACATCAGCAGGTAGCAGACCTCGACGAAGTCGCTCTTCTCGGCCAGCTGCTCGATCGGGTAGCCCCGGTACTGCAGCACGCCGGCGTCGCCGTCGATGTAGGTGATCTTGCTCTCGCAGCTGGCCGTCTCGCCATAGCCGGGATCGAAGGTGAAGATGCCGAGATCGTTGTAGATCTTGCGGATATCGGCCACTGGCGTGCCGGCGCTACCTTCGTACAGCGGCAGGCTTGCCGTCTTGTTCGACCCATCGAGGGTGACAGTCACGCTCCCGGTTTTCTGCATGCTCATGCGGCCCTGGTCCTATTCCTTGCGCGCCGAACAACCGGCGCGAAACCATGTTGCGACGCACCTTAGTCCTTGGCGCGACCTTGTCCATCACCCCCCGGGAATGGCCCGGGAGGCGAACAAATTTGCTGTCAGCGGGAAGGTTCGGCCCACATGCCGCGCCGGCCCTGGCGGGCGGACGCTTCCAGCGGGCCAAGGGCCGGCACCGCCGACGCATCGGCGCTGCCCCAGCCCGCGGCGATGAGGGAGGCGTTCACCTCCACCCCTTCGGCGCGGCAGATGCCCAGGCCACGGCCGAAATTGTCCCGGCCATGGATACGGCATTCCAGCGCGCGATCGCGCGTCAGCCTGGCCAGTTCGGCGGTCGCGGCCGCGCCGCAATCGCTGACGGCCCCGCAGGGGGTGCCGCGCGGCGGCGTGTTCACGCCGAACAGCCGGATGACGCGATCACCGAGCCGCAGGGTTTCGCCATCCACCACCGCCACTTCGGCGGGCAGGGCCCGCCAATCCTGGGTGCGTGGGGCGGAACCGAACAGGTCGCTCGGGCGCAGGGCCGCAGTCAGCACCGCGAGGGTGGCTGCGGTGGCGAGAATCGCAAAAGCTCCGCCCATACGGCGCGGGGTTTTCGCGGGCTTGAAGATGCGGCGACGACGCATAGGGCACCGGTTAACCCAGCCTCGGCAGGGCTGGCAACCCGCTTGTTTCGTCATATTTCAAAGCTGTGAGCAATCAACCATTTAGGGGATGAAGCTCAGACTTCATCACAGCAAGTTCAACCCTCGCTGGGCCAAAACCGCTTGCACTTGCGCCAGCCGGCCCAGCTTTCCAGCGCCAGATCGCGGCTGCCGGCCCCGCGCGCGAGGGCGAAACCCTCCGCGGCACCCCCGGCCCAGTTGCGCACGCCCAGGCTGCGCACCAGCGCCGCCGCCACGGAGGCATCATTGGCCAGCCCCAGCGCATCCTGCAGGCGCGACAGGCGGCGGGTGTAGCGTTTGGTGGCCTGGCCCGGCCACAGCGGGGCCAGCAGCTCCGCCGCGTAGCGCAGGCGCTTGGCCAGCAGGCGCAGCGCGTGCAGTTCCTCAGGCGGCAGGGCCTCGATGTGCTCGCCCGCGCGCTTCAGGCGGCGGTGCCGGCGCGTCAGCACCTGGGCCGCGAAGCCGTGCAGGTCGTCGGCGCGGGGCAGGGCCTCCAGCGTCTCGATCAGCGCCACGCCCTGCCAGGCCATGGCGCGGAAGCCCGGGCCCGCCAGATGCGGCATCAACTGGGCATAGGCGTCCCGCCGGGTGGCCTCGGCGCGGCGCAGCAGGGGGCGCAGGCGCTTTTCCCCGGGCATGGCGGCCGCAAGCTGGGCGCCGATGCCGCCCGTGAACACGTCCCAGTCCCGGGCCGGGCCCAGGGCCGCGGCCAGGTCGCGCAATTCCCGCTCGAAGCGTTCCGGCAGGCCGGGGTCGGGCAGGCCGGGGCGCATCAGCTTGATGATGCTGCGCATGCGCCGGGTGGCCACGCGCGTCTGATGCACGCCATGGGCCGGGGCATCCGGCCGACAGCTGGGCGCGTGGTGCAGCAGCAGCGCCAGCCCCCCGCGCAAGGCCGCCGCCAGCGCGTGGGGCAGGGAGGTTTCCTCGGCGATCGAGGGCGGGTCGGGTAGGGCGAAGCCCGAGGCCACATCGGCCTCCTGCTCCAGGCTCCAGAAAGCGGGCAGGGCGGGGGCGGTTTCGGCCAGCCGGGCGCCGAGTTCGGCCGCGCCCTCGCCTTCCAGCCGCAGGCGCAGCACCGGGGTGGCGCGGCCCTCGGTGGGCAGGCCGCCTTCTATATAGGTTAGGTGCAGGCCATCGCGCGCGACCTCCGCGCTGCGGCCCCGGAAGCTGCCTTGTTCCAGCGGGTGCCAGGCCGGGCGCGCGGGGGTGAAGCCGGCCAGCGCCGGGTTGCGCCGCAAGCGCGCCAGATAGCCTGGCGGCAGGGAGATCTCCATGGGACTAGCCTTCGCCCTCATTGGCGAGCGCCGCGGCTTCCGGCAGGTCGCGTGGCACCACATAGCGCACCAGCCGCGCGCCCCCGGGTGAGAGCCCGTGCCAGGGCGCGGCCAGGCTGAATTCCGCCAGGCTGCCGGTCGGGTATGCTTCCCGCAGGCGGCCCAGGGCGCGGGTTTGCGGGTGGTCGGGTGTCAGCAGTTCCAGCGCCAGTTCGTGCAGCCCGGGGTTGTGGCCGATCACGAGCACGGAGCGCGCGGTGTCGGGCACGGCGTTCAGGGTCTCCAGCATGCCGCGCCAGGGGGCCAGGTAAAGCCCATCCATGACGTTCACGATCGGGCTGCCCTCGAAGGGATGCAGCGCTTCCATGGTTTGCAGCGTGCGGCGGGCGGAGCTGACGAGCACCACATCGGGCGACAGGCCCAGCCGCTGCATCTCGGCCGCCATCGCCTGGGCCGCCCGGCGCCCGCGCGCGTTCAGCGGCCGGGCATGGTCGGGCAGGGCCGGATCATCCCAGGAAGACTTGGCGTGACGGAGCAAAAGAAGTTGTCGCATCTCTGCGAACATCATGGCATGGCCCCGCGCCGCTTGCCATCTCGCAAGGCGGTGCCAACTGTCCCGGGCGCATGACGATTGCAGGAAATGGCCGATGCGCGGACTTGCCGGCCGTCGCGCGGGGGTGAAAGGGAGGGGATGAGCCTGTTGGAGTCGCCCATGAACCTGCCCCGCCGCGCCCTGCCTGCCCTGGCCATGGCCCTGCCCGCAGGCGCGCATGCCCAGGACGTGCCGCCGGCCTATCTGTGGAAGGTGATGCGCAATGGCACCGAGATCGGCAGCCATACCGTCACCTTTTCCCGCCGGGGCGGGGATCTGGTGGCGGTCTCCGATGTCTCGGTCACGCCCCGGGTGCTGGGGGTGGTCGTGTACCGGTTCGAGCACCGCTACACCGAGGTCACGCGCGATGGGCGTTTCGTCTCTGTGGAAAGCCATCTGAACCGCAACGGCCAGATCGTGGATGTGCGCGGCGAGGCCAGGGCCGACGCCGTGCTGCTGCAGGGCGGCCCGGACGGGCCGCAGCGCCTGGCCGCCAACGCCGCGCCGCTGTCCTGGTGGGAGCCCCAGCGCTACACCCGCGTGCCGATCTTCGGCACCACCACCGGCAAGCTGATGGACGTGACCTTCCGCCAGGAAAGCCGGCCGGGCGGGGGCGCGCGCTGGTCCACGACGGGCGAGGTGGAGGCGGTGCTGGACTACAACGCCGCCGGGCGCTGGGTGGGATACCGCGTGAAGGGCGATGACGGCAGCACCGTGATCTACGCGCCCGGCTGATGCGGCTGCGCCTCGTCCTGGGGGACCAGCTCAGCCGCACCTTGTCGGCGCTGGAGGATCTGGACCCCGCCCATGACGTGGTGCTGCTGGCCGAGGTGATGGAGGAGTGCCGCTATGTGCCCCATCACCCGCAGAAGATCGCGCTGGTGCTGTCGGCGATGCGGCATTTCTCCCGCGCGCTGGCGGTCCGGGGTGTCACGGTGCGGCATGTGCGGCTGGACGACCCCGCCAATACCGGCAGCCTGGGTGCCGAGGTGGCGCGCGCCGTGGCGGAGCTGCGCCCCGAGGCCGTGATCGCCACCGAGCCCGGCGAATGGCGGGTGCGCCAGGCCATGCTGGGCTGGGAGCAGGCCCTGGGCATCCCGGTCGAGATCCGCGCGGATGGCCGTTTCCTGTGCCCGCTGCCCTGGTTCCGGCAATGGGCCGACGGGCGGAAGCAGCTGCGCATGGAGTTCTTCTATCGGGAGATGCGCCGCCGCACCGGCCTGTTGATGGAGGGCGACGAACCCGCCGGCGGCCGCTGGAATTTCGACGCCGACAACCGCAACCCCCTGGCGCCCGGGCTGCGCCCGCCCGCACCCCCGCGCTTCGCCCCCGATGAGACGACGCGGGAGGTGCTGGCCCTGGTCGCGGAGCGGTTCGGCGGGAATTTCGGCACGCTGGAGGGGTTCAACTGGCCCGTCACGGCCCGGGATGCCGAACGCGCCCTGGCGCATTTCATCGAGACCCGCCTGCCGCATTTCGGCGAGGCGCAGGATGCGATGGCCGAGGGCGAGGCGACGCTGTTCCATTCCCTGCTCTCCACCAGCCTGAACCTGGGGCTGCTGCTGCCGGGCGCGGTGTGCGAGGCCGCCGAGCGCGCCTGGCGCCAGGGCCATGCGCCGCTGAACGCCGTGGAGGGCTTCATCCGCCAGATCCTCGGTTGGCGGGAATATGTGCGTGGCCTGTATTGGCTGAAAATGCCGGAATACCGGGAGATGAACGCGCTGGGGGCAGGGCGGCCCCTGCCCGGTTTCTACTGGGGCGCGCCCACCTCGATGGCCTGCGTTTCGGCGGTGGTGCGCCAGACGCGCGAACTCGCCTATGCCCACCATATTCAGCGCCTGATGGTGACGGGCAATTTCGCCCTGCTGACCGGCATCGCGCCGGAGGCGGTCAATGCGTGGTATCTGGCCGTCTATGCCGATGCCTTCGAGTGGGTGGAACTGCCCAACACCCATGGCATGGCGATCTGGGCCGATGGCGGCATCATGGCCAGCAAGCCCTACGCGGCCAGCGGCGCCTATATCAACCGCATGAGCGACCATTGCCGGGGCTGCGCGCATGACGTGAAGGCGCAGACCGGGCCCAGGGCCTGCCCCTTCAACTTCCTCTACTGGGATTTCATCGCCCGCCACGCGGCGCGGTTCGAGGGCAACGCGCGCATGGCCATGCCGCTGTCCACGCTGCGGAAGATGGCGCCCGGCAAGCTGGCGGCGATGCGGGAGGAAGCGCGGCGGTTTCTGGAGGCGCTTTAGCCTATGTCCTGCGGTTCCATCCGCCGCCAGCCGCCGCCCTGCAAAATCTCGGCCGGCTGGAAGCCCGCCTTGTAGGCCATCTTGCGCGACCCCGGCACCCAATAGCCCAGATAGACGTAAGGCAGGCCGATCCGCCGCGCTTCCTCGATCAGCCACAGGATGGCCAGCGTGCCGAGCCCCGCCTGCTCCGGCCCATAGAAGGAATAGACGGCGGACAGGCCGTCGCTCAGCCAATCCGTCAGGCAGGCGCCCAGCAGCTGGTCGGCCTCGTCGCGGAATTCGACCAGGCCGGAGGAGATCGGCGTGTCCTCCACCATGGCGCGGTAGTCGTAGAAACCCATCGCCGCCATGTCGCCATCCGAATGGCGGGCCTGCTGATAGCGCTGGAACAGGGCGAACTGCTCGGCGGTGGCGCGGGCGGCCATGCGGTGGGCCGTGACCCCCTGGAAGCGGCGCAGCAGCTTGCGCTGGGTGCGGCTGACCGAGAATTCCGCCACCACGATGCGGATAGGGATGCAGGCCTGGCAGCCCGGGCAGACCGGCGAATAGGCGATGTTGTGGCTGCGGCGGAAGCCCGCGCGCGACAGGCGGTCGTGCAGCGTCTCGGCGCCAGGGCCCGAGAGCTCGGTCACGATCTTCCGCTCCGTGCGTCCGGGCAGGTACGGGCAGGGCAGCGGCGCCGTCGTGTAGAAGAACTGGGGCCTGCGGGTGCGATGAATGGTCATGGGGTGCGACTGCGAACATCGCGGCCTGGGGCCGGAAAATCAAGCGTCTCGCGACGATTCCGATGCAACCGGCGGGGCGCGCGGGTGTTCATGTTGCGGACGTAACGGAGACTCCCCCATGCGCTTTATCCTTCCCGCCGCGATGGCGCTGCCCCTTCTGGCCGTCGCCTGCGCGCCAGAGCCGCCGCCGCGCCCGGCGCCGCCCGCCCCCGTGGCGGCCCCGCCGGCCCCCGCGCCG
>NZ_JAAABL010000026.1 GCF_009900765.1 Rhodovarius lipocyclicus | reverse complement strand
TTGAGATGGTGATGCCTGGCGACAACGTTTCGATGGACGTGACGCTGATCGCGCCGATCGCGATGGATGAGGGCCTGCGCTTCGCGATCCGCGAAGGTGGCCGCACCGTCGGCGCCGGCGTGGTGGCCTCGATCACGAAGTAAGGCCGCACGTCATGGACAGCCAAAACATCCGCATCCGCCTCAAGGCGTTCGATCACCGCGTGCTGGATGGCAGCACGCGGGAGATCGTGAACACCGCGAAGCGGACCGGTGCGCAGGTGCGCGGGCCCATCCCGCTGCCCACGCAGATTGAACGGTTCACCGTGAACCGTTCTCCGCACGTGGACAAGAAGAGCCGCGAACAGTTCGAGATCCGTACGCATCGTCGGCTGCTCGACATCGTCGACCCCACTCCGCAGACCGTGGACGCGCTGATGAAGCTCGACCTGGCCTCCGGTGTGGACGTCGAGATCAAGATCTGAGGGACGTGCCGCCATGGCCCACTACGGCCGAACTGGGCTGATCGCCCGCAAGCTGGGGATGACCCGGCTGTTCCAGGACGATGGCACGACTGTGCCCGTCACTGTGCTGCATGTGGATGACGTCCGCGTCATCGCGCAGCGCACCGAGGAGACTGACGGCTATGCCGCCGTTCAGCTCGGCTTTGGCAAGGCCAAGCCGAAGAATGTCTCCAAGCCCAACAAGGGCCACTTCGCCAAGGCTGGTGCCGAGGCGCCGATGAAGCTTGTCGAGTTCCGTGTGGCCGGCGACGCGCTGGTTGCCCCGGGTTCCAAGCTCTCTCCGGCGCACTTCCTGGCCGGCCAGCGCGTGGACGTTGTCGGCGTCACCAAGGGCAAGGGGTTTGCCGGCGCGATGAAGCGCTGGAACTTCTCGGGCCTCGAGGCGTCGCACGGCGTGTCCATCAGCCATCGTTCCCATGGTTCGACCGGTAACCGTCAGGATCCGGGCAAGACCTTCAAGAACAAGAAGATGGCCGGTCACCTCGGTGTCGAGCGCGTGACCACCCAGAACCTCACGGTCGCGGGTGTGGACGTGGAGAAGGGCCTTCTGCTCATCAAGGGTGCCGTTCCGGGCGCCAAGGGTGGCTACGTGCTGGTGAGCGACGCTGTGAAGCGCGCCCGTCCGGCCGATGCTCCCTTCCCGGCGGCGGTGGCCTGAGGATACGACGATGCAAGTGAAGGTCATCACCCTCGACAACGCCCCCGCTGGCGACATCGACCTGCCGGACGAGCTGTTCGCAGCCGCCCTGCGGGCCGATATCCTGGCGCGCGTCATCCATTGGCAGCTCGCCAAGCGCCGTGCCGGCACCCACAAGGCCAAGGGCATGGGCGAGGTTTCGGGCACCACCAAGAAGCCGTACAAGCAGAAGGGCACGGGCAACGCCCGCCAGGGCTCTTTGCGCGCTCCGCAGTACCGCAAGGGCGGCGTGGTGCACGGTCCGGTGGTCCGCGACCATGGCTACTCGCTGAACAAGAAGGTCCGCCGCCTCGGCCTCATCGCCGCCCTCAGCCAGAAGCAGGCTGACGGCAAGCTGGTGGTGCTGGAGGATGCCGGTTCCGTCGCCAAGACCGCCGAAATGGCGAAGAAGGCGAAGGCGCTGGGCTGGACGTCCACCCTGGTGGTGGACGCCGCGGTGAACCCCGAGTTCGACCGCGCGCTGCGCAACATCCCCGGCCTGCAGGCCCTGCCGACCATCGGTGCGAATGTCTATGACATCATGAAGCACGATGTTCTGGCGGTGACGCGCGCCGGCGTTGAAGCCCTGAAGGAGCGCCTGGCATGAGCACCGTCTCCAAGCCTGCCGCCCCCGCGCCGCTGTCGCGTGAGCTGCAGTATCTGACGATCATCGCCCCGGTCATCACGGAGAAGGCCACCGCCCTCTCCGAGAAGAACCAGGTGGTGTTCAAGGTCGCCATGGACGCTGACAAGCGCACGATCAAGCAGGCTGTCGAAGGCCTGTTCGGCGTGTCCGTCACGGCCGTGAACACGATCGTCGTCAAGGGCAAGTCCAAGCGCTTCAAGGGCCGTCCCGGCCAGCGTTCGGACTGGAAGAAGGCCGTCGTGTCCCTGGCCGAAGGCCAGAGCATCGATCTGACCACGGGGCTGGCGTAAAACCATGGCGCTGAAGCATTTCAATCCGGTCACGCCGAGCCTTCGCGGCACGGTTCTGATCGACCGCCGGGAGCTCTGGAAGGGCAAGCCGGTCAAGGCTCTCACCGAGGGGCAGCACAGCTCCGGCGGCCGTAACAATACGGGCCGTACGACCGTGCGGTTCCGTGGGGGCGGGCACAAGCAGGCCTATCGCGTGGTGGACTTCAAGCGCCGCAAGTTCGGCGTGTCCGCTGTCGTCGAGCGCCTGGAATACGACCCGAACCGCACGGCCTTCATCGCTCTGGTGAAGTACGCGGACGGCGAGCTGTCCTACATTCTGGCGCCGCAGCGCCTGAAGGTGGGCGACACCGTGATCTCCGGTGAGCGCGTCGACATCAAGCCGGGCAATGCCGCGCCCCTGGGCAACATCCCCGTTGGCACGATCGTGCACAACGTGGAGCTGAAGCCGGGTGCGGGTGCCAAGCTGGTGCGTTCCGCCGGCACCTTCGCCCAGCTCGTGGGCAAGGACGCTGGTTTCGCGCAGCTGAAGCTGAGCTCTGGCGAGCTGCGCTTGGTGCGCGGTGAGTGCATGGCCAGCATCGGCGCTGTGTCCAACCCGGACAACAGCAACCAGGAAATCGGCAAGGCCGGCCGCAAGCGTTGGATGGGCTTCCGCCCGCACAACCGCGGCGTGACCATGAACCCCGTCGACCACCCCCATGGCGGTGGCGAGGGTCGTACCTCCGGTGGCCGTCACCCCGTGACGCCTTGGGGCAAGCCGACCAAGGGTGCCAAGACCCGCAACAACAAGCGGACCGACGGGCTCATCGTCCGGCGCCGCAACGCCACGAAGGGCTGAGGGCAATGCCGCGCAGCGTATGGAAGGGGCCGTTTGTCGACGGCTACCTGCTGAAGAAGGCGGAGGCCGCGCGGGCCTCCACCCGCAACGAGGTTATCCGCATCTGGACGCGCCGTAGCACGGTGCTCCCCCAGTTCGTGGGCCTCACCTTCGGCGTCTACAATGGTAAGAAGTTCCTGCCGGTGCAGGTGACCGAGAACATGGTTGGGCACAAGTTCGGCGAGTTCTCGCCGACGCGTACCTTCGGTGGTCACTCGGCCGACAAGAAGGCGAAGCGGGGCTGATATGAGCAAGCCGCAGCATCCCCGGGGGCTCCCGGACACCGAGGCCGAAGCGATCACCCGCAACATCCGGGTCAGCCCTCGCAAGCTGAACCTGGTTGCCGCGATGATCCGTGGCCTGCCGGCGCAGAACGCGGTCGCGACGCTGACCTTCAGCAAGCGCCGTATCGCGCAGACCGTGAAGAAGACGCTCGAGAGCGCCATCGCGAACGCGGAGAACAACCATCAGCTAGACGTGGACCGCCTGGTGGTGGCCCGCGCCGAGGTGGGTCGTGCCATGGTGATGAAGCGCTTCCACGCGCGTGGCCGCGGCCGCGCCTCGACCGTGGAAAAGTGGTTCAGCCACCTCAAGATTGTGGTCGCCGAACAGGCGGTCAAGCAGGAGGCCGCGTAACCTATGGGTCACAAAGTCAATCCGATCGGCCTCAGGCTCGGTATCAACCGTACCTGGGACAGCCGTTGGTTCGCCGGCCGGGACTATTCCTCCCTGCTGCATTCGGACGTGAAGCTGCGTGAAACGCTGCATTCCCGGCTGAAGGGTGCGGGCGTGTCCCGTATCGTGATCGAGCGTCCGGCCAAGAAGCCCCGCGTGACGATCCATGCCGCCCGCCCGGGCGTCGTGATCGGCAAGAAGGGCGCGGACATCGAGGTTCTGCGCAAGGACCTGGCCCGGCTCGCCGGCGCCGAGGTCTCGCTGAACATCCTCGAGATCCGCAAGCCCGAGCTCGACTCCACCCTGGTGGCCGAGAGCATCGCGCAGCAGCTGGAGCGCCGCGTGGCCTTCCGCCGCGCGATGAAGCGCGCCGTGCAGTCCGCGATGCGTCTGGGTGCCCTGGGTATCCGGATCAACTGCTCCGGCCGTCTGGGCGGTGCCGAGATCGCGCGCATGGAGTGGTACCGCGAGGGCCGCGTGCCCCTGCACACGCTCCGTGCCGATATCGATTACGGCGTCGCCACGGCGAAGACCACCTATGGCACCTGCGGTGTGAAGGTCTGGATCTTCAAGGGCGAGATCATGGCGCATGACCCGATGGCGCAGGACAAGCGCGCCACGGAGCAGGCTCCGCAACGCTGAGGATGTGAAAAATGCTTCAGCCGAAGCGTACAACGTATCGTAAGGCCCATAAGGGCCGCATCAAGGGCGTGGCGAGGGGCGGGTTCTCCCTGTCTTTCGGCGGCTTTGGCCTGAAGGCCCTTGAGCCCGAGCGCGTGACGGCGCGGCAGATCGAAGCCGCCCGTCGTGCTATCACTCGCGCCATGAAGCGCCAGGGCCGCGTGTGGATCCGCATCTTCCCCGATGTGCCGGTCTCCACCAAGCCTGCGGAAGTTCGCATGGGTTCCGGTAAGGGTGCGCCCGAATACTGGGTGGCCCGCGTGAAGCCGGGGCGCATCATGTTCGAGATCGACGGCGTGAGCCAGGACACGGCGCGTGAAGCGCTGGGTCTGGGTGCGGCGAAGCTGCCGATCAAGACCAAGATCGTGACGCGCCTGGGTGGCGCGGAGGCGTAGAAATGACCAAGCCGACTGATCTGCGTGTCAAGAGCACGGACGAACTGGCAGCCATGCTGCTGGATCTGCGGAAGGAGCAGTTCAATCTGCGCTTCCAGCGTGCTACTGGCCAGCTTGAGGGTACGGGTCGCATCAAGGCGGTGCGGCGCGATATCGCTCGTGTGAAGACTCTCCAGGCCGAGCGCTCCCGCGCGGCCGCCAAAGCCTAAGGAAGAGGAGACCCCGGCCATGCCGAAGCGCGTCCTCACCGGGCGGGTAGTGAGCGACAAGACGGACAAGACGATCACCGTCTTGGTCGAGCGTCGCATCATGCATCCGCTCTACAAGAAGTTCATTCGGCGCTCCAAGAAGTACGCCGTGCACGACGATGCCAACCTGGCCAAGGAAGGCGACGTGGTGTCGATCGAGGAGTGCCGTCCCATCAGCAAGCGCAAGAGCTGGCTGCTGATCGCCTGCAACGGCGCCGAGGTGGCCCGTCCGGCCGGCTTCGAGCTGCCTGCGTCTGCCCCTGGGGCTGAAGGGGTCGCGGCATGATTTCCGTCGAGACGAACCTGGAGGTCGCCGACAACTCCGGCGCCCGCCGCGTGCAGTGCATCAAGGTGCTGGGCGGTTCCAAGCGGAAGGTTGCCTCCGTCGGTGACGTGATCGTCGTCGCCGTGCAGGAAGCCATTCCCCGCGGCAAGGTGAAGAAGGGTGAAGTGCAGCGCGCCGTGATCGTGCGCACCGCCTATCCCGTTCGCCGCGCCGATGGCAGCGCCATCCGCTTCGACAAGAACGCCGCCGTGCTGCTGAACAAGCAGAACGAGCCGATCGGCACGCGTATCTTTGGCCCGGTGGTCCGTGAACTTCGCGCGAAGAAGTTCATGAAGATCATCAGCCTGGCGCCGGAGGTGCTGTAACCATGGCCGCCAAGATCAAGAAGGGCGACAAGGTTCAGGTCCTGACGGGTCGTGACAAGGGCAAGCGCGGCGAAGTGCTGCGCGTGTTCCCGACCGAGGGCCGTGCGCTGGTTCAGGGCGTGCACATCGCCAAGCGGCATCAGAAGCCCGCTGGCATGGCGCAGCCGGGTGGCATCATCCAGAAGGAGGCTCCGATTCAGCTCTCCAACCTGGCGCTGATCGACCCCAAGTCCGACAAGCCCGTGCGCGTTGGTTTCAAGGTTCTGGAGGACGGCCGCAAGGTCCGCGTCTCCAAGGCTTCGGGTGAGGTTCTCGACGCATGAGCGGGACGAAGAAGGGCTCCGCTCCGGCGGGCAAGGACAAGGCCGGGGCGCCCGCCGAGGGCGGCCGTGGCCAGTACAACGTTCCCGCGGCGCCTGGCGCCGCGGCCGCGAGCGTTGGCGAGACGCGTCTGGCGAAGTTCTACCGTGAGGAAGTGCGCGCCAAGCTGCAGGCCGAATTCGGGTTCAAGAACCCGATGGAAGTGCCGAAGCTGACGAAGATCGTGATCAACATGGGCGTGGGCGAAGCCGCCGGCGACCAGAAGAAGCTGGACGCCGCCGTGGGCGACCTGGCGCTGATCTCGGGCCAGAAGCCGGTGCGCACGCGCGCCAAGAAGGCTATCGCTGGCTTCAAGATCCGCGAAGGTCAGGCCATTGGCACGAAGGTCACGCTGCGCAGCGCCCGGATGTTCGAGTTCCTCGACCGTCTGGTGACCATCGCGCTGCCCCGCGTGCGTGACTTCCGTGGCATCCCGGGCAACCGTGGTTTCGACGGCCGGGGGAACTACACCTTCGGCATGAAGGAACAGATCGTGTTCCCCGAGATCGCCTACGACAAGGTGGATCAGGTGCGTGGCATGGACATCACGTTCGTGACGACGGCCAAGACCGACAAGGAAGCGAAGGCGTTGCTGACGCACTTCCAGCTTCCGTTCACGAAGTAAGGCATTTGGAAAACCTCCCGGCCCGGATCAGTTGATCCGCCAGCCGGGAAAGGTTCCGGAGGATAGAACCGAAATGGCGAAGACTTCGTCCATCGAGAAGAACAACCGGCGCGCTGAGCTGTCGGCGACCCACGCGAAGAAGCGTGGGGCGTTGAAGGCCATCGTGATGGACCGCGATCTGCCGATCGAGGACCGTTTCGAGGCCACGCTGAAGCTGGCGCAACTGCCGCGCAATGGCGCGAAGGTGCGTGTGCGCCTGCGTTGTGAAGTGACGGGCCGGCCTCGCGGCAATTACCGCAAGTTCAAGCTCTGCCGTAATATGCTTCGCCAAATGGCGAACACCGGGCAGCTGCCCGGTGTCGTGAAGGCTAGCTGGTAAGGAATAGCCGCATGTCCATGTCCGATCCGCTCGGGGATATGCTCACCCGCATCCGTAACGCTCAGCATGCGCGCCAGTCGCGTTGCGTGGCTCCGGCCAGCCAGCTGAAGGCGGATGTGCTCGATGTTCTGAAGCGCGAAGGCTATATCCGGGCCTGGCGCAAGACGGACATCCGCACCGGTATCTCTCAGCTCGACATCGAGCTGAAGTATGCCGAGGGTGAGCCCGCCATCAAGGAGATTGCGCGCGTGTCGAAGCCCGGCCGCCGCGTCTATTCGAAGATCAAGGAGCTGCCGAAGTTCTACAACGGCCTCGGCATCCAGATCCTGTCCACGCCGAAGGGCGTGATGAGCGACGTCGAAGCGCGCGCTGCCAATGTTGGCGGCGAAGTGCTCGCCCGCGTGTTCTAAGGGAGGGGGAAGCATGTCGCGCGTCGGCAAATACCCCGTGCCTGTCCCGGCCGGCGTTACCGTTGCCCTTCAGGGCCGGACGCTGGTGGCGAAGGGCAAGCTCGGCGAATTGTCCCTCCCCCTCACGGATGAGGTGGATGTGGAAATCGCTCCCGGCACCGTGGCTGTGAAGCCGCGGGGCGAGGATCGTCGCAGCCGCACGCTGTGGGGTACCACCCGCAGTCTGGTGAACGGCATGGTGACCGGTGTGTCCACGGGCTTCACGAAGTCCATGGAAATCAACGGCACTGGTTACCGTGCGGCGGTGCAGGGCAGTGATCTGGTGCTGAACCTCGGTTACAGCCACGAGATCCGCTACCCGGTGCCCGCTGGCATCAAGATCACCTGCGAGAAGCCGACCGCCATCAAGGTGGAAGGCATCGACAAGCAGAAGGTTGGTCAGGTTGCCGCCGAAATCCGTGGCTTCCGCGGCCCCGAGCCCTATAAGGGCAAGGGCGTGAAGTACGACAACGAAGTCATCCTCCGGAAGGAGGGTAAGAAGAAGTAATGGCCCAGAAGCTCTCTCTGGAAGATCGCCGCCGGCAGCGCCTCCGCTTTCAGCTCAAGCTGAAGAGCGGCGGTCGTCCCCGCCTCTCGGTGTTCCGCTCCGGCAAGCACATCTACGCCCAGATCATCGACGACAAGGCCGGCCGTACGGTCGCCGCCGCGTCCTCGATCGAGAAGGACATGCGCGGCGCCCTGAAGACCGGGGCGGACAAGGATGCGGCGACCGCCGTTGGCAAGCTGGTGGCCGAACGTGCCCTGGCCGCTGGCGTCACGGCCGTGGTGTTCGACCGTGGGCCCTACCTGTATCATGGCCGCGTCAAGGCGCTGGCCGAGGCTGCCCGTGAGGGCGGCCTGTCCTTCTGAGGAAGCAGCGACATGGCACGTGAACCGCGCAGCGGTGGCGAACCGGGCGATCAGGAGAACCGGCGTGGCCGTGGCCGAGGCCGCGGTCGCGACGAGAACCGTCAGCCCGAGCGCGATCAGGACGACCTGAAGGACAAGCTGGTCACGATCAACCGCGTGGCCAAGGTGGTGAAGGGTGGCCGTCGCTTCTCCTTCGCCGCTCTGGTCGTCGTGGGTGATCAGAAGGGCCGGGTCGGCTGGGGCGCGGGCAAGGCCCGCGAGGTGCCGGAAGCGATCCGCAAGGCCACGGAGCGTGCCAAGCGCACGATGATCCGTGTGCCGATGCGTGAGGGTCGCACCCTGCACCATGACGTGATCGGCGACTTCGGCGCCGGCCGCGTGATCCTGCGGGCCGCCCCCCAGGGTACCGGCATCATCGCCGGCGGCCCGATGCGCGCGGTGTTCGAGAGCCTGGGCATTGGCGACGTCGTCGCCAAGTGCACGGGCACCACGAACCCGCACAATATGGTGAAGGCCACCTTCGCCGCGCTTGAGCGTGTGACTTCCCCTCGTGCCGTGGCGACCCGCCGTGGCAAGAAGGTGAGCGACATCCTCGGCGCGAAGAAGGGCGAAGAGGTGGTGGAGGCGGCCAATGGCTGACGAGACTGGTAAGGTGAAGGTGCGGCAGGTGGGTTCGCCCATCGGCCGCAAGCCCGGCCAGCGCGAGACGCTGATCGGCCTCGGCCTGAACAAGATGAACCGCGTGAGCGAGCTCGAGGACACCCCCAGCGTTCGGGGCATGATCCGCAAGGTCGCGCACCTGGTGAAGGTGGAGAGCTGAGATGAAGCTCAACGAGATCCGCGACAACGAGGGCGCCCGCCCGAAGTTCAAGCGCATCGGTCGCGGTATCGGCTCTGGTAAGGGCAAGACCGGCGGCCGCGGCGTGAAGGGTCAGAAGGCTCGTACCGGCGTGTCGCTGAACGGGTTCGAGGGCGGTCAGCTCCCGATCTACCGGCGTCTGCCGAAGCGTGGCTTCGTCAACCTGTTCCGCAAGGAATACGCGCCGCTGAACATCGGTGCGCTGGACAAGGCCATCGCCGAGGGCCGCCTGCCGGGCGACCAGGCGCTGACCGAGGAGCACCTGCGTGCCGCTGGCGTCGTGCGCGCCGGTGCCAAGCTGGCGGGCGTCCGCCTGCTGGGCCAGGGGCAGATCACCCGCGCCGTGACCATCACGGTGTCCGGTGCCTCCGCCACGGCCGTTGCGGCCATTCAGGCGGCGGGCGGCACGATCACCCTGCTGAACGCGCCGGCGGAAGCCAGCGAAGCTTGATGCGGACCCCCCGCGCTTTTTTGCGCGGGGTGGTGTAATAGGGGCGGCGCCCGGGATTCTCTCGGGCGCCGTATCTTTGAGAACTTCCGGGGATTAGGGACGCATGGCGTCAGCGGCGGAACAACTGGCGGGCAGTCTGAACCTGGGCGTCCTGGCCAAGGCGACGGAGCTGAAGAACCGCATCTGGTTCACGCTGGGCGCGCTCATCGTCTATCGATTCGGCAGCTATGTGCCGGTCCCTGGCGTCGATGCAGCCGTGATGGGTGAGATGCTCTCCCAGCATGGCGGCGGCATCCTGGGCATGTTCGACATGTTCACGGGCGGTGCCCTGGGGCGCATGACCGTGTTCGCGCTGAACATCATGCCCTACATTTCCGCCAGCATCATCATTCAGCTGCTGACCACCGCCATTCCCAGCTGGGAAGCCTTGAAGAAGGAAGGCGAGTCGGGCCGCAAGAAGCTGAACCAGTACACCCGCTACCTCACATTGCTGATCGCGATCGTGCAGGCCTATGGCATCGCCGTGGGGCTTGAGGGGATCCGCGGCAACACCGGGGCGGCGGTGGCCGATCCAGGCATGTTCTTCCGCTTCTCCTGCATGATCTCGCTGGTGGGCGGGACCATGTTCCTGATGTGGCTGGGTGAGCAGATCACGGCGCGTGGCGTGGGCAATGGCACCTCGCTGATCATCTTCGCGGGCATTGTGGCGAACCTGCCCTCCGCGCTGATCAGCACGCTGGAGCTGGGCCGCACGGGCGCGCTGTCCACCTTCTTCATCATCTTCTTCCTGGCAGCGGCGCTGGCCGTGATCGCGCTGGTGGTGTTCGTGGAGCGCGCGCAGCGCCGCATCCCCGTGCAATATCCCAAGCGCCAGGTCGGCAACCGGATGTTCGGCGGCGAGTCGACCCACCTGCCGCTGAAGATCAATACGTCCGGCGTCATTCCGCCGATCTTCGCCTCCTCCCTGCTGCTGCTGCCGGCGACCATCGCGGGCTTCTCGCAGGAAGCCACGGCGAACACCTGGGTGGAATGGATCGCGGCGCAGCTGGCGCATGGGCGTCCCGCCTACATGCTGCTGTACATGGCGCTGATCATCTTCTTCGCCTTCTTCTACACGGCCGTGGTGTTCAACCCGCAGGAGACGGCGGAGAACCTCAAGAAGAACGGCGGCTTCGTGCCGGGCATCCGCCCCGGGGCCAACACGGCCGAATATTTCGACCGAGTGCTGACGCGCCTGACGGTGCTGGGTGCGATCTATCTCTGCGTGGTCTGCCTGATCCCGGAGATCCTGATCTCGAACTACGGCGTGCCGTTCTATTTCGGCGGCACTTCGCTGCTGATCCTGGTGACCGTCACGATGGATACCGTGGCGCAGGTGCAATCCCACCTGTTCCAGCACCAGTATGAAGGCCTGATCAAGAAAGCCCGGCTGGGCGGCCGTGGCCCGAGGACGCGCTGATGAACCTGATTCTCATGGGCCCGCCGGGGGCGGGGAAGGGCACCCAGGCCAAGCGCCTGGAGGAAGCCTTTGGCTTGGTGCAGATCTCGACGGGCGACATGCTGCGCGCCGAGGTCAAGGCCGGCACCCCCATCGGCCTGCAGGCCAAGGCCATCATGGAGCGCGGTGACCTGGTGCCTGACGCCATCATCACCGCCATGCTGGCCAACCGGGTGGACCAGCCCGACGCGGCCCGTGGCTTCATCCTGGATGGTTTTCCGCGCACCGTGCCGCAGGCCGAGTCGCTGGACGCCATGCTCAAGGAGAAGGGCATCCAGATCGACCATGTGATCGAGCTGAAGGTGGATGACGCTGCCCTGGTGGAGCGCATCTCCGGCCGGTTCACATGCGCGAAGTGCGGCGAGGGGTATCACGATACCTTCAAGCCCACGAAGCAGCCCGGCGTCTGTGACGCCTGTGGCAGCACCGAATTCACCCGCCGCGCGGACGACAAGGCTGAGACCGTCGCCGCCCGCCTGGCGGCCTATCATCGGCAGACAGCGCCGCTGCTCCCCTTCTACGGGGCGCAGGGCAAGCTGAAGGCCGTGGACGGCATGGCAGAGATGGATCAGGTGACCGGGGAACTCTCGGCCCTGTTGCGGAGCTGACATGCAGTTGACTCTTTCCCCCCGCGGGTGTAGTGCGCCGCCTTCCTCCGGCATCGATGCCTCGGCGTCGTTTAGTCGCGTGAACCCGTATTCTCATGGTTGGTGCCGTGCCCACGGCCACCGCCGCCCTAACTGAGACAGGAGCAGGACAGTGGCGCGTATCGCCGGCGTGAACATCCCCACGAACAAGCGGGTGGAGATTTCACTGCGCTACATCTATGGCATCGGTCCCAAGAACGCGAAGGACATCTGCGAGCGCCTCGGCATTGCTGCCGAGCGCCGGGTGAACCAGCTGACTGACGACGAGATTCTGAAGATTCGTGAGCTGATCGACCATGATTTCCGCGTGGAGGGTGACCTCCGCCGCGAAGTGGCGATGAACATCAAGCGTCTGATGGACATGGCTTGCTACCGGGGCCTTCGGCACCGTCGTGGCCTGCCGGTCCGTGGCCAGCGCACGCACACCAATGCCCGTACCCGCAAGGGCAAGGCGGTGGCCGTTGCCGGCAAGAAGAAGGTGACGAAGTAATATGGCGCGTCCCGCTACCTCCTCTTCCCGTCCTCGCAAGAAGGAACGGAAGAACATCTCCTCTGGCGTCGCGCATGTGCTGGCCACGTTCAACAACACGATCGTGACCATCACCGACGCCCAGGGCAACGCGATCTCCTGGTCCTCCTCGGGCACCCAGGGCTTCAAGGGCTCTCGCAAGAGCACGCCCTATGCCGCCCAGATGGCTGCCGAGGACGCGGGCCGCAAGGCGCGTGAGCATGGCATGGAGACGCTCGAGATCATGGTGAGCGGCCCCGGTTCGGGCCGTGAGAGCGCCCTGCGCGCTCTGCAGTCCGTGGGTTTCTACGTGACCACCATCCGTGACGTGACGCCCATCCCGCACAACGGTTGCCGTCCCCGCAAGCGCCGCCGCGTCTGACCTTCGGGTCTGACCTGGCGGCTCGGCCGCGCAACCCTTCGGAGATACCGCAGTGCTGGACCGCAATTGGCGCTCCCTGATCCGGCCGGAACGGCTGGACGTGGAGCCGGGGCAGGACCCCACCCGTACCGCCACCATCATCGCGGAGCCGCTGGAACGCGGCTTCGGCATGACGCTTGGCAACGCGCTGCGTCGCGTGCTGCTGTCCTCTCTGCAGGGCGCGGCCGTGACGGGCATCCGCATCGACGGCGTGCTGCATGAGTTCAGCAGCATCCCCGGCGTGCGTGAGGACGTGACGGACATCGTCCTGAACGTGAAGCAGCTCGCCATCCGCATGCAGGTCGATGGGCCCAAGCGCGTCACCCTCACGGCCAAGGGCCCTGGGGAAGTGACCGCCGCCCAGATCCAGACCACCGCCGACATCGAGGTCGCGAACCCCGAGCTGGTGCTGTGCACGCTGGATGAGGGCGCGACCCTCAACATCGAGTTCACGGTCCAGGGCGGCCGCGGCTATGTGCCCGCCTCCCAGAACCGCCCCGAGGATGCGCCGATCGGCTACATCCCGGTGGACGCGATCTACTCCCCGGTGCGCCGCGTGGCCTATCGCGTGGAGCCCACCCGCGTGGGTCAGCAGACGGACTATGACCGTCTGGTGCTCGACGTGGAAACGAACGGCACCCTGGCGCCGGATGACGCGGTGGCTGTGTCCGCCCGCATCCTGCAGGACCAGCTGCAGCTGTTCATCAACTTCGATGAGCCGCGTGAGCGCGAGACGGCCAAGGTCGAGGACGACCTGCCGTTCAACCGCAACCTGCTCCGCAAGGTCGATGAGCTGGAACTGTCGGTCCGCAGCGCGAACTGCCTGAAGAACGACAACATCGTCTACATCGGCGACCTGGTTCAGAAGACGGAGCAGGAAATGCTCCGGACCCCGAACTTCGGCCGCAAATCCCTGAACGAGATCAAGGAAGTTCTCGCGTCGATGGGTCTGGGCCTCGGCATGTCCGTGGCCGGCTGGCCGCCCGAGAACATCGAGGATCTCGCCCGAAAGATCGAAGAGCCCTTCTGACGGGCCTAAGGAGAGTAGTATGCGACACGGTATGGGCAATCGGAAGCTGGGCGTCACCTCCGCCCACCGTCTGGCCATGTTCCGCAACATGGCGACCAGCCTTCTGAAGCATGAGCAGATCACCACGACTCTGCCCAAGGCCAAGGAACTGCGTCCCTATGTCGAGCGGATCATCACCCTCGGCAAGCGTGGCGGGCTGCATGCGCGCCGCCAGGCCATCGCGCAGATCCGCGACGAGGCGGTTGTGGAGAAGCTCTTCACCACCATCGCCGACCGCTATAAGGCGCGTGCCGGTGGCTACACCCGCGTGCTGAAGGCGGGCGTGCGCTACGGTGACGCCGCTTCCATGGCGGTGATCGAGCTGGTGGAGCGCGATGTGGCGGCCAAGGGCCTCGGCAGCGGGCCGAAGCCGGAAGTGGCGGAAGCCGCCGAGGCGTAAAGCCGAGGCAGTTGAAGGCCAGGGCGCAAGCCTGAACGTTCAGGGCGGCGGGGCAACCCAGCCGCCCTTTTCGTTGTCATTCCCAGCGCATCTGCGCTTCTAGCTGCGGGTTGAAGCCGCGCATCCCTTCCCGCAACCCCTCCGGCCAGGGGGAGCGCAGCGGCGGCACCGACAGGCTGTTGCCGTTGCCCACCCACAGCATCACCGCCACCTGCTCGGAATGCGGGTCATAGGCCAGGAAGGCCCGGTTCTCCCCCAGCCTGGCCCAGGAGGACAGCCAGCCGCCATGCCAGGCCAGCGGCGGGCCCTCGCCCCGCAGCGCGTCGCTCAACTGGCGCTGGCGCCCGGCGGACATCACGCGCAGCCGGGGCCCCACCGCCGGGTGCATGGCCAGTGCCGCCACGGGCTGGCCGGGCAGGGCCGCGAATTCCGGCGGGATCGCCACCTGCTGCGCCAAGGCGGTGCCGGGCAGCAGCGCCAGCAGGGCGCGCTTAGTCCAGGCGGACATTGGCGGCCCTCACCATCGCACCCATCTCCTCGCGCCCGCGCAGGACAAAGCCGCTGAACTCGTCCGGGCTGCTGCCCACGGGTTCGGCGCCCAGCCCCAGCAGGCGCTCGCGCACCGCGGGTTCCTCCAGCGTGGCGCGCAGGGCGGCGTAGATCGCCCCCAGCAGGGGTTGCGGCGTGCCGGCGGGGGCGAACAGCCCCACCCATTCGGACAGCTCCACCCCCGCCAGCCCCGCCTCGGCGAAGGTCGGCACATCGGGCCGCAGGGCGGAACGCTGGGCATTGGCCACGGCCAGGAAGCGCGCCCGCCCGCTTTCCACCACCGGCCGCGCGCTGAGCACGGTGATGAACACGCCGTCCAGCGTGCCGGAGGCCAGGTCCCGCGCGGCGTCGGAGCCGCCGCGATAGGGCACGTGCACCACCTCGATCCCAGCGCGTTCCATGAAGCGCAGCACGCCCATATGGCCGGCGGTGGCATTGCCCTGGGTGCCCAGCGAGATCGCCCCCGGCCGCGCCTTGGCCTGGGCGATGAACTCCAGCAGCGTGGCGGCCGGGAAGCCGGGCTTCACCGCCAGCGCCTGCGGGAATTGCGTGACCATGGAGATGGGCGCGAAGGCCGTCGCGTAGTCGAAAGGCAGGCCGCGCAGCAGCGCGGGGTTCACGATGTGGGAGGATGCGTCGAGCAGCAGGGTATGCCCGTCGGCGGGGGCGCGGGCCACTTCGCCGCCGCCGATCGAGCCACTGGCGCCGGTGCGGTTTTCCACCACCAGCGGCTGGCCCAGAAGCTCTCCCATGCGGGGCGCGATGGCGCGGGCGGCGCTGTCGG
Organism: Rhodovarius lipocyclicus; assembly: GCF_009900765.1. GTDB lineage: Bacteria > Pseudomonadota > Alphaproteobacteria > Acetobacterales > Acetobacteraceae > Rhodovarius > Rhodovarius lipocyclicus. Next base: position 35,456 of record NZ_JAAABL010000026.1, on the reverse strand, counting down.
CCGCCCCGCCGGCCGCGAAGGGCACGAGCAGGCGGACAGGGCGCGTGAACAGCGGCTGGGCGAAGGCCAGCCCGGGGGTTGCCAGCCCGGCGGCCAGCAGGTTGCGGCGGTGCATCATCATGCTGCGGCAGTCGCCCCGGGGCGCGGCGAGGTCAAGTCAACGATACTGGCCTAATCAATGATTGAGCGCGCGGGGCGGCGGGTCCAGCCTCATCCCCATGACCCACCGCGACCTGCCGCTCGGCAAAGCCTATCAGCTGCTGGAACCCGGCCCCACCGTGCTGCTGGCCACAGCCGCGCGCGGCCGCCCCAACCTGATGACCATGTCCTGGCACATGATGATGGAGTTCGAGCCGCCTTTGATCGGCTGCGTCGTCAGCGGCGGCAACCACAGCTTCGCGGCGCTGCGGCGGACGAAGGAATGCGTGATCGCCGTGCCCTCCGTCGCGCTGGCGGAGCAGGTGGTGGGGGTGGGCAATTGCTCGGGCCGGGATACCGACAAATTCGCCCGCTTCGGGCTGACGGCGCTGCCCGCCGCCACGGTGAAGCCGCCCCTGATCGCGGAATGCTTCGCCAATCTGGAATGCCGGGTGGTGAACACCCGGATGGTCAACGCCTTCAACATGTTCGTGCTGGAGGTGACGAAAGCCTGGACCGACCCGGCGCTGAAGGAACGCCGGATGATCCACCACCACGGCTATGGCAGCTTCGCCGTGGATGGGGAGATGATCCGGCTGAAGTCCCGCATGCGTTAATGCCGGGCCATCAGCCGGTCCAGGTCCAGCTCCGCGTGGCAGGCGACATAGCGGCCCTCGCGCCCCGGCATCGGTAGGGCGGTCAGCCCGATATCGGCATAGATGCGCAGCCATTCCGGCCCCACATCCCAGAAGGCGGGCCGCACGCCCGCGCGCTCACAGGCGTCGCGGAAGCGCCAGATCACGCTCACCCGGTCGGCCAGGTCGCCCGCCGGGTCGCCATGCGCCACCCAGATGGGCTTCTGGCGGGAGAAGGCGACGCCCGCCCGCCCGGCCTCGCCCAGCAGCAGCCCATCGGCCTCGGGCGGCACGAAGCCGCGCCAGGTGGCCAGCAGGGTGCGGGCCGCGGCGTCATAGGGCAGGGCGCGGATGCGCGCGGGGCGCAGCAGGCGCGCGAGGCCCACCAGCAGCAGCACCCCGGTCAGCCCCACGGTGAAGCGCAGCCCGTCCGGCACCCAGCTCTCGAACACCAGCTCCCACCAGGAGCTGTCGCGCATCTCCGCCCGCCGCCCGACCAGGGCCAGGGCGATGCCGCATAGCACCACGGCGGCCATGGGCAGCATGGCCTGGCTGCTCAGGGGTTCCGTGCGCAGGCGCGAACTGCGGTAGAAGGCACCGCGCATGGTCGCCAGCAGCGCCGCGATGGCGGGGAAGGGCGCCCAGCCGAACCAAGCCTCGCCGCGCATCCAGGCGATGGCACCGCCCAGCAGCAGCACGATAATGGACAGCCACCACGCGATGGACAGCCGCCGCACCAGCCCATAGCCCAGCACCACCAGCGCCGAGCCCAGCACGGAGGCCGCGAATTGCGAGGCGATGGCCAGCGTCGCGCTGCCCCAGATCAGCCGGTACTCCCCGGTGGCCGGCAGCGCGCCCAGGAACAGCAGCAGCGCGCCCGCCAGCACCACCAGCGTGGCCATGGCCGGGGCCTCCAGCGCCTCAGCCCCGCGGGAGGCCTGGGTGAAGCGGGCCAGGATGTGCCGGCGCTGGCTGATCTCGAACCCCGCGAACAGGAAGCCCGAGATGAACAGCGGCGCGATATAGTAATAGAGGCGGAACACCAGCAGCGCGCCGATCACCTCCGCCGTGCCCATATAGGGGGCGAGGCCGATCAGGATCGCGGTGTCGAACACCCCGAGTCCCCCGGGCACGGAGGCCACGATGCCCAGCGAATAGGCCGCCAGATAGATGCCGATGAAGCGGATCAGCGTCAGCCCCTCGGCCGGGGGCAGCAGCACATAGAAGATGGCGGCGGTGACGGCCACATCCACCGTGGCCAGCATGGTCTGGGCCAGCGCCATGCGCAGGCCCGGCAGCTCCACCTCATGCCCGAACACGCGCACCACGCGGAAGAAGCGCGAGAGCACCACATAGGCCGCGACAATGATCCAGAGCGGGATGGCGAGGCTCTGCAGGGCCCAGCGCGGGATATGCCCGCCGGCCCAGGGCAGCACCTCCGGCTCCAGCACCAGCACCAGCCCGCCCAGCGCCATGCCGCCCAGCCCGAAGGTTAGGGAGGTGAAGCCCACCACCTTCGCGATCTCCAGCGCCGAATAGCCCCATGCGGAATAGAAGCGCAGCCGCACCGCGGCGCCCGAGACGGCGGTGAAGCCCAGATTATGCGCCAGCGCATAGCCGCAGAAGCTGGCCATCAGGCTGCGCGACCAGCTGGCCGGCTTGCCGGCGTAGATGGAACCCAGCTTGTCGTAGATGGCGAGCACCAGATAGGCCAGCACGGTCAGCCCCGCCGCCATCCACAGCGCGTGGTGGGAGATGGCGCCCATCGCGGTGCGCACCTGCTCCACCGACAGGGAGCGGAATTCCCGCTGCACCACGAAGATGGCGCCCACCAGCAGCGCCAGGCCGAACACCGTGGCGCCGTAGCGCTTGAGGGCTGCGATCACCTGTCGAGCGCCGCCCGCACCACGTCGATGGTGCGCGGGATGCCATAGGCCGCGACGACCGAGCCGAAGCGCGGCCCCTCATCGGCGCCCAGCAGCACCTGGTACAGCGCGTTGAACCAGCCGCGCCCCACGCCCATGGAGCCGTCCTTGTTGGGCACCGCGAAGGGCTCGCGCCGGCCCGCGTCGTAGATGATGTCCTGGATGGCCTTCGCGCGCTCGGCGCCCGCCGGCATGTCCTCGATCGCGTATTGCGCGTCGCTCAGGCGCAGGATCAGGTCCTCCAGCCCTTCGCGTTCCTCGGGGGTCGGCGGGCGGGGCTTCAGGCCGGGGCGGACGAAATCCGCGCAATAGGCCACCGCGCGCTCCACCAGCACATCCAGGAAGGGGTGGGTCGCGGGCGAAGCCTCGGGCGCGTAGTTGCGCACGAAGGCCCAGAGGTCGTCCGGCGTCTCCGCCGCGCTGACGGCGGCCAGGTTCAGCAGGGTCTGGAAGGTCAGCGGGCTGGCGGCGGTTGCCGGCACCGCGCCGCCATGGATGTGCCAGGCGGGGTTGGCGGCGGCGTCGGGCATCGGCAGGGCGCGGGTGCGCTCCGCGTTCTGCAGATATTCGTCCACCGCGCGCGGGATCACGTCGAAGAACAGCCGCTTGGCGCGCGTCGGCTGGTTGTACATGAACTGGCTGAGGCTCTCGGGCGGGGCGTAACGCAGCCAGTCCTCGATGGTCAGGCCATTGCCCTTGGACTTGCTGATCTTCTGGCCCTGGTCATCCAGGAACAGCTCATAGGTCAGGTTCAGCGGCGGCTCGCCGCCCAGCGCCCGGCAGATGGCCGAGGACAGGCGCACGCTGTCGATCAGGTCCTTGCCCGACATCTCATAGTCCACGCCCAGCGCGAACCAGCGCAGCGCCCAGTCGGCCTTCCACTGCGCCTTGCAATGGCCGCCGGTGACCGGGGTTTCCCAGCGGCGGCCCTCATCGTCCTTCCACACCAGCGTGCCGTCGGCGCGCACTTCCTCCATCGGCACCTGCATCACCACCCCGGTCTCGGGGTGGATGGGCAGGAAGGGGGAATAGGTGGCGCGGCGGTCGGGGCCGAGCGTCGGGCGGATGATGTCGCACACCTGCTCATGGATCTCGGCCATGCGCAGCAGCGCCGCGTCGAAGCGCCCGCCGGTGTAGTATTCGGTCGAGGAGCCGAACTCGTATGCGAAGCCGAAGGCGTCCAGGAAGCTGCGCAGCCGGGCGTTGTTGTGCTGGCCGAAGCTGGGGTGGGTGCCGAAGGGGTCGGGCACGCGCGTCAGCGGCTTGCCCAGGGCCGCCTGCAGCAGCTCCTTGTTCGGCACGTTGTCGGGCACCTTGCGCAGGCCATCCATGTCGTCGCTGAAGGCGAGCAGGCGGGAGGGCAGGCCGGTGATCTGCGTGAAGGCGTGCCGCACCCAGCTGGTGCGCGCCACCTCGCCGAAGGTGCCGATATGGGGCAGGCCGGAGGGGCCATAGCCCGTCTCGAACAACGCCTCCGTTTTCCCGGCCTTGGCCAGGCGGTCGGCGAGCTTGGCGGCCTCCTCAATGGGCCAGGCCTTGATGGAGCGGAGTTCTGGATGGGCGGACATGCAGGCGGGAATGGCGCAACCCCCGGCCGGGGTCAATGCGGCAAAGCCCGCGCACCGGCGGCAACCAAACGTTCATGGAGGCAGGCTAGGACAAGGCATGACCTTTTGCCCGGAGCCGCCCATGCACAGCCAGGCCCAGCACGCCCCGGATATCGCCGGCCAGATCCGCGCCGAGATCGCGCCGCTGTTCGGCGAACTGCGCAGCTTCGTGGACCGCCGCATCGCGGAGCTGAGCGCCGAGGTCGCCGCATCCTCCCAGATGGCGGACATGGCGGAGGAGAACATCTCCGCCAAGCTGGGCCAGGTGCATGAGCAGATCGCCCAGCTGGTCGCCATCCCCGCCGCCAGCACCCGCAACAGCGGGCTGGAGCTGGAGGCGGTGGTCCAGGCCACCGAGACCGCCGCCAACACCATCATGGAGGCCACCGAGGCCATCCAGGACTGGATCACCAGCGGCCGGAAGGACGAAGCCTCGATCGAGGCGCTGTCGGAACGGGTGAACTCCATCTTCGAGGCCTGCAGCTTTCAGGACGTGACCGGCCAGCGCATCCGCCGCGCCATCCAGCACCTGCAACAGGTGGAGACGATGCTGGAGCAGATCGTGCCCGGCTCGACCCTGGCGGCCGCCCTGCCGCAGGTGGAGGTGCGCAACGAGCGCAGCACCGTCAGCGAGGCCGCCCAGGCGCAGCCCGACATGTCGCAGGCGGATATCGACGCGCTGTTGAACGGGTAGGGGCGCGCTACTCCGCCGGCAGCCACACCTTGAAGCACGCCCCCTGGCCGGGCTCGCTTTCGATCAGCAGCTGGCCGCGGTGCCGGTTCACGATGTGCTTCACGATCGCCAGCCCCAGCCCGGTGCCGCCGCTGGCGCGCCCGCGCCCGGCATCCACGCGGTAGAAACGCTCCGTCAGGCGCGGGATGTGCTCCTTGGGGATGCCCGGCCCGTCATCGGTGATGCTGAGCAGCACGCCCGGCCGGTTCGGCAGCCGGGCGCCGCCGGTCACGCGGCTGGCCGCGATGCGCACCAGACCGGCCGGCTTGCCGTGGCGCAGCGCGTTCTCGATCAGGTTGCGCAGCACCTGGGACAGCTGGGTGGCATCCGCCTGGGTCACGGGCAGGGTCTCGGGGGCCGAGACCTCCAGCGTCGCGCCGCGCGCGATGGGTTCCACCGCCGCCACCTCCGCGCGGATCAGCGCCGAGAGATCGGCCTTGCCCTGGGGCGGCTGGTGCTCCGTCAGCTCGATGCGGGACAGGCTCAGCAGGTCGTCGATCAGGCTTTTCATCCGCTCCGCCTGGCTGGCCATGATGGTCAGGAAGCGGGCGCGGGCCTCGGCATCGTCCTCGGCGGGGCCTTGCAGCGTCTCGATGAAGCCGATCAGGCTGGCAAGCGGCGAGCGTAATTCATGGCTGGCATTGGCGACGAAATCGGCGCGCATGCGCTCCACCGCCCGGGCCTCCGTGCGGTCGGACAGCACGATGACCAGCCGCCCGCCATCGGACAAGGGCGGGTCCATCGGGATGCACTGGGCCACGATATCGCGCTCCACCGGCACCGGCAGGCGCAGCTCGGTGATCTGGGCCTGGCCTTCGGTCAGGGCGCGCTCCACGGCGGCCGACAGGGCCGGGTGGCGCAGCATGGCGCCGAGGTCCCCGCCCGAGGGGGTTTCGCCCCGCGTACCGAAATGCTGGCGCGCGGCGGCGTTGGCGCGTAGCGGCGCCCGGTCCTCCCCCAGCACGATCAGCGGGTCCGGCAGGCGCTCCACGATGGTGGCGTCGGCGGCGCGCAGTTGGCCTTCGCGCTCGGCGCGCGCTTCCAGGCTGCGGGCCAGGCGCAGCAGGGCTTCCTCGATATCGGTCACGGCCGGCAGGCGCGGGGCGTGGAAGGGGGCCGAGAGCGGGTCCCCCTGCTCGGCGGCCAGGCGCAGGGCATCGGCCAGGCGCTGGATGTTCATCAGCCAGAACCAGGCCAGCGCCACCGACATGGCCAGGATGGCCAGGCAGGCGAGCGCCGCCTCGCCGGGGCGGATGCGCTCGGTGGCCAGGAACAAGGCCTGCACGGCCAGCGGCATGGCGCCCAGCAGCGCCGCCGTGCGCAGCAGCCGGCCCAGGGGCAGCACGGGCTAGCTGCCGGCCGCGGCGGGGACGGGCGCGGGTTCGCGCAGCGCCGGTTCCGCGTTGCGCCGCACCTCCAGAATGGCCAAGCCTCGCGCCAGCTCGCCATTCGGCAGCAGGCGGATGGGGCCGTCGGCGCCCTGGAAGGCCTCGCCGACCGGCAATTCGCGCCCGCCCTCACGCGCCGCGCGGCTGGCCAGGGCCGCGCCGTCATAGGCGGTGCCAGCCAGCCGCGCCGGGCGGCTGCCGAAGGCCGCGTTGTAGCGGTCGTCGAAGCCCGCGCGCACGGTGGGGTCCGGGCCCACGAACAGGGCGCCGGCCAGGGCGGGTTCCTGCGCGATGGAGCTGTCGCCCACCCACAGCTGCGTGCCGATCAGGCGCGGCATGGGATTCAGCCCGCTGCCCGCCAGCCCCTGGGCCAGCGCGCGGGACTGCACGCCCGACACGCCCAGCACCACCGCCTGCACGCCCCCCGCCGCATTGGCCGCGGCCAGGAAGGCCTGCAGCGCGGCCTCGGTGCCCGCGCCGCGATAGAGCTGGACCACCGGCGGCTGCATGCCGGCGGCGCCGGCGGCGTCACGGATGGCGGCGGTCAGGCGGCGGCCGAACTCATCCTCCTGCGCCAGCACACCGATGCGCTGCGCCCCCTGGGCCGCCTGGACGATGCGGCGGCCGACCTGGCTGGGGGTCACGCCCAGCACATACACGCCCTGGCCGGCCTGGGATTCGTCGCTGGTGAAGGCCAGCATCGGCACGCTGGCCGCGCGCGCGGTGCGGGCGGCGGCGGCGGTTTCGCCCAGCGTCAGCGGGCCGACCAGCACGGTCGCACCCCCGGCCAGCGCCTCACGCGCGGCCTCTGCGGCGCCGGTGCTGGTGGAGCGCGTGTCCTGCGGCAGGAACTCCACCCTGGGGTCGGCCTGGTCGAACAGCGCCAGCTGCGCCGCGTTCAGCATCGCCTGGCCCAGCGCGCCGTTGCTGCCGGACAACGGCAGCAGCAGCCCCACCCGGTTGCGCGCCGCCTGCGGGGTGGCGGGCAGGGCGGGGGCCTGGGCCGGGCCGGGCTGCCAGCCCAGCTGGGATTGCGGGCCCGGCTGCCACACCGGCGCCGGCTGGCGCACTTGCGGTGCGCAGCCGATCAGGGCCATCAGCATCAGCATGGGCAGGGCGGCCCGCGCCAAGGGGTGCCCCCAGGACATCGGAGCCAGATTCCCACATGCCGGATACCGAGTTGGACGACGCATCAAGAACTCCCCTTCCGCCCGGCGGCCTCGCCCTGGTGGCGACGCCGATCGGCAACATGGATGATTTCTCCCCCCGCGCCGTGGCAACCCTGGCCGGGGCGGAGGTGATATTGTGCGAGGACACGCGGGTTACCCAGAAGCTGCTTGTCCGTCACGGGCTTTCCATACCGCTTCGTCCTCTCCACGACCACAACGAGGACGATGAGATCCCTGGCATTCTGGTGAAATTGCGGTCTGGGGCGAAGGTTGCGCTCGTCAGCGACGCGGGTACACCCCTGGTCAGCGACCCGGGCTTCCGGCTGGTGCGGGCGGTGATCGAGGCGGGGCTGCCCGTTACCGGCATTCCGGGGCCGAGTGCCGCGGTGCTGGCGCTGACCCTGTCGGGCCTGCCGCCGCATCCTTTCATGTTCCAGGGCTTTCTGCCGCCGCGCGCCGGGCCCCGCCAGGCCGCCATCGCGCGGATCAAGGCGATGGAGCAGGCCGGGCTGTCCGCCACGCTGATCTTCTATGAGGCGCCGCACCGGGTGGCCGAGACCCTGGCCGCCCTGATCGAGGGGCTGGGCCCCGAACGCCCCGCCGCCCTGGCCCGCGAACTGACCAAGCGCTTCGAGGAAGTGCGGCGCGGCACCCTGGCCAGCCTGCTGGCCGGCGCCGAGTCCGACCCGCCGCGCGGGGAGGTCGTGCTGCTGCTGGGCCCGCCCGAGGATGCCGGGCAGGGCGCCGAGGACCTGGACGCGGCCCTGCTGGCGGCGATGGCTGGTATGTCCCTGCGCGATGCCGCGGCCAGCGTGGCCTTGGCGCAGGGACTGCCGCGCAAGGCCGTCTATGCCCGGGCGCTGGAGCTGGCGCGGGAGAATCCACGCACGGATTGATTCGCGATGTTGCATAGTGGGGGCATGTTTCGATAAGAATGAGTCACTTTTCCGGGTTATCCGGGGGGGATCGCCTGTCCCGAGTGGTTCCCATGGGGGTGGGGGCCACCGACCATCCTGGGGCAGGCCAGGGGAGTGTTCTGGATGCTCGATGTTTTTCGTGCTTCTGCTGTCATTGGCGGCAACGCCGCGCGCATGGGTGGCCCCGCCAGGGCCGGCCTGGCACTGGTGGTGCTGGCGGCGCTGAGCGCCTGCGGCAGCCAGCAGGCCGCGACCGGCCGGCGGCCCGTGGCGCATGTCGCGCAGACGCGCCCCTATGATCCGCCGGGGCCGCCGAGCGACCCCTGGGGCCCGTGGATCCGCGAGGCATCCCGTCGGCACGATGTGCCCGAGCGCTGGATCCGCGACGTGATGCGCCAGGAAAGCGGCGGGCGTTCCGCCGCCACCAGCCCCGTGGGCGCCATGGGGCTGATGCAGGTCATGCCCGGCACCTACCGCGAATTGCAGGCCCGTTACGATCTGGGGGACGACCCCTACCACCCCTATGACAACATCATGGCGGGTGCGGCCTATCTGCGGGAAATGTACGACCTGTACGGCTCGCCGGGCTTCCTGGCCGCCTACAACGCCGGCCCGCGCCGGCTGGAGAACTACCTCTACAACCGTGGATCCCTGCCGCAGGAGACGCGGAACTACGTCGCGCGCTTGGGCCCCAGCGTGATCCGCCACAGCCCGGTGCGCCGCGCGGCGCCCGAGGTGTACGCGGCGGCCGAGATCCCGGTGAACGTGCCGCCCGGCCCGCGCCGGATGGATTCCAGCACCATGGCGGCCCTGGCCGCGCAGCGCGCCATCCGCGACCAGGGCGCCCAGTACGCCCGCGCGCCGGACCCCGAGCCCACCATCGCGCCCGTGCGGGTGGCCTCCGCGGCGCCCGCCGCGCGCGGCCCTGTGGTGGCGATGGAACCGATCCCCGATGGCTCCACCCCCGGTGGCGCCGCGGCCCTGGCCGAAAGCGCCTCCCGCGCTTCCTCCGACGGCAGCGCGGCCTATACGGGCGGCAGCGCGCTGGCGGGCTATACGCCCCCGTCGCAGACGATCATCGCCGGCCGGATGGACCCGATCCCCGATGGCAGCACGCCCGAGGGTGCCGCCGCCCTGGCCGAAAGCGCCGCCCGTACCGAATCCACGCGGGCCCCGCAGCTGGCCATGGCCCCCCCGGCGCCGCGCGGCGGCTTCGCTCGCAGCCTGGGCTTCATCGGCACCGCGCAGGCCGCGACCATGCCGACGCTGAGCCCCGCCCTGCGCCCGGCCGTGGCCACCACCCAGTCCAGCTGGGCCATCCAGGTCGGCGCCTTCAACGACGAGCGCCAGGCGCGCGCGGCCGCCGAGACCGCGCGTTCCTCTGGCGGCCGGGTGGATGTGCAGCCGGTGCGGGTGGGCCGTTCCACCCTGTTCCGCGCTCGCATCATCGGCCTGTCGCAGAACGGCGCCCAGCAGGCTTGCGACCGTGCCCGCGGCCGTGGCCCCTGCATGGTGCTGAGCCCCGACGCCCAGAGCTGAGAGCCCCGCGTCCGGCTCTGTTGAGCCCTCCGGCGCCGCGTGCCATCAAAGGCATGAGGTTACGGAGGGTTTTCCATGTCTGACGGCCGGTTGTTCATCGGTAACAAGCGTTATTCCTCCTGGTCGCTGCGGGGCTGGCTGGCCGTGCACCTGGCCAAGCTGGATGTGGAGGAGGTGGTGATCCCCCTCGCGGGCGGTTCCACCCCCGCGATCAAGGAGGCCACGCCCGCCGGCCTGGTGCCCTATCTGGAGCACCATGGCGCCCGCGTGTGGGAGAGCCTGTCGATCATCGAATATTGCTCCGAGCACGCGGCGCTGTGGCCGCTCGCCCCGGTGCCGCGCGCCATGGCGCGCTCGGTGGCGGCCGAGATGCATGCGGGGTTCCGTGAGCTGCGCATGGCCATGCCGATGAATCTGGGCCGCGAATTCCCCGGCCAGCGCCGCACCCCCGGCGCCCTGGCCGATATCGCGCGCATCGAGGCGCTGTGGGCCGAATGCCTGGAGATCTCGGGCGGGCCCTATCTGTTCGGGCTGGACATCAGCGGGGCGGACATCATGTTCGCGCCCGTCGTGTGCCGCTTCCTGACCTGGCAGCCGGAACTCTCCGAGACCTCGCACCGCTATATCGAGCAGATGCGCGGCCACCCGCTGATGCACCGCTGGTATGAGGAAGCGCTGGCCGAGCCCGAGGCCTGGCAGCTGGACAAGTACGAGAACCCGGCATGAGCATCGCCCTCGCGCTCGACCACCTGGGCGTCTGCGCCCGGGAGCTGGGGCCGCTGGTCGCGGCCTATGAGAAGCTGGGCTTCGCGCTGTCGCCCATCGCGCAGCAATCGGGCAAGCGCCGGCCGGACCTGCCGGTGGAGCGGTTCGGCACCGGCAACCGCTGCGCCTTCCTGCGCCATGGCTATATCGAGCTGCTGGCGATCCTGGACCCCGCCCTGTTCGACAACCAGCTGGGCGGCTTCCTGGACCGCTATGCGGGGCTGCACATCCTGGCCTTGGGTGTGGCGGATGCCGAGGCCAACCTGGCCCGCATGCAGGCCGCCGGCATTCCCATCCCCGGCGTCGCCTGGCTGGAACGGCCGGTGGAGGCGGGCGACCCCCGCCGCGCCCGCTTCGCCCGGCTGCCGCTGCCCGACGCGCCCGAGGGGCGCATCCAGCTGATCCAGCACATGACGCCGGAGCTGGTCTGGCAGCCGCGCTGGATGGACCATGCCAACAAGGCCGACGCGCTGCTGGCGCTGGTGATGGCGGCCGAAAACCCGGCCGAGACCGCCACCCGCTTCTCCCGCTTGTCGGGCGTGCCCTTCGAGCCGGACCCGGCGGGCGGCTTCCGCCTGCGTTTCCCGGGCGCCGAGCGCGTGGCCGGCCCCGAGTCGCCGAAGCTGGAGACGGTGGTGCGCATCCTGGAGCCCGCCGCCCTGCCCAGCGTGCTGCCGGGCGTGACGGCGCCAGCGCTGCCCTTCATGGCCGGTATGGTGCTGCGCACCAGCGACGGCAACGCGGCGGTGCGCGCCCTGGGCCTGCCGCTGGTGGAAACCCCGGATGGCGGGCTGATGGTGCCGCCGGATCATGCGGGCGGCGCCGCCGTGGTGTTCCTGCCGTGAGCCATGCCACGGTTGGGGCAGCCGCGGTCGGCCGCAGCGTCCGGCTCTATCACGCCCCGGCGCGGCGGGCGGCGCTGGATGGCTTCTATGCGCGCTTCGTGAAGGCGGGTGGCCTCGCCTTCGATGTCGGCGCGCATGTGGGGGACCGGGCGGCGTGTTTCGCGCGGCTGGGCGCGCGGGTGGTGGCGGTGGAACCGCAGCCCCGCCTGGCGCGGGCGCTGCGGATGATCCTGCGCGGGGCCGATGCCACGCTGGTGCGCGCCCTGGTGGGCGAGGCCCCGGGCGAGGCCACCCTGCACCTGAACACCGCCAACCCCACCGTGGCCACCGCCAGCGCCGAATTCATCGCCGCCGCCGCCGGCGCTCCTGGCTGGGAGGGCCAGAGCTGGGACGCCACCCTGACCCTGCCGGTGACGACGCTGGACGCGCTGATCGCCGAATACGGCGAACCCGACTTCATCAAGATCGACATCGAGGGCTTCGAGGCGGCGGCGCTGGCCGGGCTCTCCTGCCCCGTGCCGGCGCTGAGTTTCGAGTTCACCACTATCCAGCGCGATGTGGCGGTGGTGGCGCTGCGGCGTTGCGTGGCGCTGGGGTACCGGGCCTTCAATGCCTCGCTGGGGGAAAGCCTGGAGATGGCGCACCCCGCCGCCCTGGACGCGGCGGCGTTGGAGGCCTGGCTGCTGGCGTTGCCGATGGAGGCGAACAGCGGGGACATCTACGCGGCGTTGGATCGGCACGCATTGAATCGTTGAATGGCTAATTGACTCATATTCTGGCGTGAAAATATAAACCACGGATGTGGTGCGGGATTTCCGCGCCGCCGTGTCACACCCGAAGGGAGCCGATCATGGCCCGCCAAGCACCGCCCGCCGTCACCCTCCTTCCGCGCCGCCGCCAGGCGCTGGGCCTGATGGCGGCGATGGGCTGTGCCGTGGGGCCTGCCTGGGCCGATGAGGCCTGGCCGTCGCGTCCCATCAAACTGGTGGTGCCCTGGCCCCCGGGCGGCCCGACCGACGTGTTCGCCCGCGTCGTGGCGCGAGAGCTGGCGTCGCGGCTCAACAACCCGGTCGTGATAGACAACCGCGCCGGCGCCACCGGCACGCTGGGCGGGCAGTATGTCGCGCGCAGCCAGGCGGATGGCTACACGCTGCTGTTCGCCAACACCACGGCCGTGATCGGCAGCATCGCGGCGCTGGGCGACGCGCCCAAGCCCTTCGACCCGCTGCGCGATTTCGCCCCGCTCGGCCTGCTGGTGGAATCGGCGGTGGTGCTCTGGGCCCACAGCTCCACGGGGCTGGCGAATTTCGGGCAGCTGCTGGCCCGCGCCCGCGACCGCGCGCAGCCGCCCGTCTCCTTCGGCACCACCGGCAGCGGGGCGGTCTCCGAGCTCGCGGTCGAGCAGTTGGCCCGGCATTTCGGGCTGGATCTGCTGAAGGTGCCCTATCGCGGCACCGCGCCGCAGGTGGCCGACCTGGCCGCGGGCCATGTGCAGATCGGCTCCGCCGACTATCCGGTGGCGGAGGGGCATTTCCAATCCGGCCGCCTGCGGCCGCTGCTGGTGATCGGCAAGCACCGCCTGCCGGAACTGCCGGACGTGCCGACCAATGCGGAATTCGGCATCACCGAACCGGATTTCACGATCTGGAACGGTGCTTTCGCGCCGGCCGCCACGCCCGCGCCCATCCTGGCCCGGTTGCGGCAGGAGCTGGAGGCGATCTCACGCGGGGAGGCCTTCCGCGCGGTGGCGGAAGGCAAGGGCAACCGGGCGACCTTCGTCACCGGGGAGGCCGCGACCGCCCGCCTGCGGGCGGAGCTGGAAGGCCGGCGGGCCTTCGACCAGCAGGCGGGGCGGGCGCAGGGGTAGCCCCGGCTACTCCATCCTGGCGCCGGAGATCCGCACCATCTCCTGCCAGGTCGGCCGTTCGGCGCGCACCCGCTCCCATACGGCTTCGGGCGTGCTGCCCAGCGCCTTCGCCCCGGCCCGCAGCACGCGCGCCTGCACGTTGGGGTCGCGGCCGATCTCCTGCATCAGGGCGCTGGCGCGCTGCACGATGGGGGCGGGCACATTCGCCGGGAAGGCGAAGGCGCACCAGCTTTCCACCTGGAAGTTCGCCACCCCGGATTCCGACAGGGTGGGCACATCCGGCAAGGTGGACCAGCGCTCGGCGCTGGAAACGCCCAGCGCGCGCATGCGTCCTTCCTGGATGATGGGGATGTAGCTGGCCAGATTGTCCAGCGCGAAGGTCAGGTCGCCCGCCAGCATGGCGGGGGTGATCTGCGCGGCGCCGCGGAAAGGCACATGCTGCCCATCCAGCGCCAGCCGCTGGCACAGGTAGGACCCCGACAGATGCGCCGTGGTGCCCACCCCCGGGCTGCCATAGCTGACGCCGCCCTGCCGCCCGCGCGCCCATTCCACGAATTGCGCCAGATTGGTCGCCGGGCAATGCGCCGTGGAGACCACCAGCACATTGGGCAGTGACCAGTGCATGGAGATCGGCTGCAGCTCGCGGTCCGGGCTGTAGGGCATGCGGGCGTAGAGGTAGGGGTTGATGGTCCAGCCGCCGACCGTGACCGGGCCCATGCTGTATCCGTCCGGGTGGGCCTTGGCCAGCGCGTCGGTGCCGATATTGCCGCCGGCGCCGGGGCGGTTCTCGATCAGGAAGGACTGGCCGGTCTTGGCCTGGAGCTGTTCGCAATACAGCCGCGTCAGCACATCGGTGGAGCCGCCCGGGGGCCAGGGCACGATGACGCGCACGGGCTTTTCGGGCCACTGGGCCTGGGCGGCGGCCAGGCCGGGGACGATCACGGGAGACGATAAGACGCTGGCCAGCGCGCGGCGGCGAGTAAGCATGTAGTTTCCTTCCCGACTTGGATTATTGCCCGCCAGAGTAGCGGCCGGGGCCGGGAAGGAAAGGGGGGATTACCGCGACGGATAAGGCCGCGGATACACCACCTGGTCCGCCGGGCCCGGCGGGCGGGGCGGGCCCGCGCGGCCGCAGGCGGCCAGCAGGGCCAGGGCGAGCAAGGCCGACAGCAGTCTCATGCCAGTTTCTCCTGCCATTCCTTGACCATGCGGGCCACGTTGGTGGGGGCGGTGCCGCCGAAGCTGGTGCGGCTGGCGGCGCTCGCCGCCGGGCTTAGCACGCCGAACACGCTGGCGGTGATGCGGGGCTCCACCTCCTGCATCTCGACCAGGGTCAGGCCCGACAGGTCCACGCCCATCTGCTCGGCCTTGGCGACCAGGCGGCCGGTCACGTGGTGGGCGTCGCGGAAGGGCATCTTCAGCTCCCGCACCAGCCAGTCGGCGAGGTCGGTCGCGGTGGAGAAGCCGGCGCCGGCGGCGGCGGCCATGCGGGCCAGGTCGGGCTTCATGTCGCGCACCATGGCGGCGGTGGCGGCCAGGCACAGCGACAGGGACTGGGCGGCGTCGAACACGCCTTCCTTGTCCTCCTGCATGTCCTTGGCATAGGTCAGGGCCAGGCCCTTCATCACCGTCAGCAGGCCGACCAGCGCGCCGTTGATGCGCCCGGTCTTGCCGCGCACCAGCTCCGCCGCGTCCGGGTTGCGCTTCTGCGGCATGATGGAGCTGCCGGTGGTCAGCCCGTCACCCAGGCGGATGAAGCCGAAGGCGGGGCTGGTCCAGATCACGATCTCCTCGGCGAAGCGCGACAGGTGGGTCGCGCAGATCGCGCAGGCCGAGAGGAATTCGAGGGCGAAGTCGCGGCTGGCCACGCTGTCCAGGCTGTTGCGGGTGGGGCGGTCGAAACCGAGGGAGGCCGCGGTCATGTGCCGGTCGATCGGGAAGCCCGTGCCGCACAGGGCGGCGGCGCCCAGCGGGCACTCGTTCATGCGGGTGCGGGCATCGCGGAAGCGGCCAAGGTCGCGCGACAGCATTTCCGTATAGGCCAGCATGTGGTGGCCGAGGGTGGTGGGCTGGGCCGGCTGCAGATGGGTGAAGCCCGGCATCAGCGTGCCGGTGTGCTCGGCGGCGACGGAGACGAAGGCGCGCAGACAGTCCTCGATCTGCTCCGCCAGCCCATCCAGCGCGTCGCGCACCCACAGGCGGAAATCGGTCGCCACCTGGTCGTTGCGGCTGCGGCCGGTGTGCAGGCGCTTGCCGGCCTCCCCGATGCGCTCGGTCAGGCGGGCCTCGATGTTCAGGTGGATGTCCTCCAGGGTCTCGTCGAAGGGGAAGCGGCCCTCGGCGATTTCCTGGGCGATGGATTCCATGCCCTGGCGGATGGCGGCCTCGTCATCGGCCGAAATGATCCCTACATGAGCCAGCATGCCGGCATGGGCGAGGCTGCCCCGGATGTCCTGCTGCCACAGCTTGCGGTCGAAGCCGATCGAGGCATTGATCTCACGCATGATGGCGGAGGGGCCTTCGGCGTAGCGGCCCCCCCACATCTGGTTGCCGGCACCGTCGTGATTGGGGATGGACACTGGAAGATGCACCCTTCGCAAGTTTTGCAAGCCATGCGCCGGAGGACGGCGCTGGGAGCGGTTCTAGCCATCCCCTTCGCCCCGCGTCCAGCGGGTGCGGCCTATCCGGCCGGGATTGTCACTGGCAACGGGTTGCAGAAGATCCGCCCCGGGCGGCGCCCGGCGCCCGATTTCGCCTTTCTGGAGGCTGACGGCACCAGCCGTTCCGCGAAGGATTTCCAGGGCAAGGCACTGCTGATCAACCTGTGGGCCACCTGGTGCCCGCCTTGCGTGGCGGAAATGCCCTCGCTGGACCGCGCGGCGGGCCTGCTGGCGGGCGAGGGCTTCGTGGTGCTGCCGCTGTCCTCCGACCGGGGGGGCGCGGCGCAGGTGCGCGGCTTCTATGAGCGCACGGCCGTGCGGCACCTGCCGGTGGCGCTGGACCCGCGCGGGGCGGCCGCCCGGGCCTTCGGCGCGCGGGGCCTGCCCACCACCGTTATCCTCGGGCGCGACGGCGAGGAAGTGGCCCGCGCCGAGGGCGATGTCGCCTGGGATGACGCGGAGGTGTTGGCGATGCTTCGGCGCCTGGCGTAGCGAGGCGGCGCCAGCCCCCCTAGACTGCCCCCACCAAGGGGCGGAACCGTGCAGCCAGCGACCAGAATCATGTTCCTCGCCGCGTCCATGACGGCGATTTCCCAGCTGCACCGGGCCTCGCTCAGCGCGCTGGGACCGGATGTGGCCAGGGATCTGGGCATGCCGCCGGCGGCGCTGGGGGCGGCGGGGGCGGCCTTCTTCTTCGCGCTGATGGCAGGGCAGATCCCGGTGGGCATCGCGCTGGACCGCATCGGCCCACGCCGGCTGACGCTGTGGCTGGCGCCCGCCGCCGTGGCGGGGGCGGCATTGCAGGCCTTCGCCCACGACGCCACGCAGCTGTGGCTGGCGCGTTTCCTGATGGGTATCGGCTGTTCGGCGGCCTTCATGTCCCTGGTGGTGCTGTGCACCAGCTGGGCCAAGGGGGCCGAGAGCACGCGCCTGCTGACGCGCGGCTTCGCCCTCAGTCAGATGGGGCTGGTGGTGGCGGGGCCGCCGCTGGCCATCCTCGCGGTCTGGAGCGGCTGGCGCGGGGCGCTGCTGGCCACGGCGCTGGTGACGGTGGCGGGGACGATCTGGTGGTGGCGGGACGCGCGCGATGCGCCGGAGGGCACGCCCCCCCGCCAGGTGCGCGAAACCCTGCTGGAGGCCTTCATCGGCCAGTTCACCGTCTGGGCCACCCCCGGGCTGGGGCGGCTGCTGAGCATGCATTCCGTGGGCTACGCCGCCGCCGCCACGGTGCTGACGGTCTGGGCCGGGCCCTATCTGCGGGATGTGCAGGGGCTGGACGCCACGGGGCGCGGCTGGGTGCTGCTGGCGATGGTCGCGGGGCTGCCCGCCGGGCTGCTGCCGCTGCCGCGCATCGAACGCGCCCTGGGCGGGCGGCTGCGCACGGTGGTGACGGGCGCGCTGAGCAGCGCCGCCCTGCTGGCCGCGCTGGCGCTGGTGCCGGGCCTGCCGCTGTGGGCGGCCACGCTGCTGCTGGTGGGGCTATGCGTCACCAGCGCCTATCCGGTGCTGGTGGTGGCGGAAAACCGCGCCCTGTTCCCCGACCACATGGCCGGGCGCGCCGCGACCACCCTGAACCTGGCCCAGGTGCTGGGCAGCGCCGCTTTGCCGCTGGGGGTGGGCTGGGTGGTCGGCGCCTGGCCGGAGGTGGGGGGCATGCGCCCCGAGGCCGCCTATCGCGCCGGCTTCGGGCTGATCGCCTTCTGCCTTGTGCTGGGCGTCTCGGGCTATGCCTACCTGCCGCGCGGGCGGGGCAGGTAGGGCGCTACTGGACCTGGCGCGTCGTGCCGTCGGGCATGTGCTCCAGCACCACGCCGCCGCCATTGTAGGCACCGTCGCCCACGCGCTGGGTGGGCAGGGTCACGCCCGCCAGAGGCTCCGCGGGGCTGGGGCGGCCCAGCACCAGGGTCGGGGCGGCCGGGGGCACCGGCACCGGGGCGGGCGCCGCCATCGGCGTCATCACCGGGTGGTTCATCGGCAGGTTGGGGGAGGGCCCGCCGCTCTGCGCCTGCGCACCCACGGCGCCCAGGCTGAGGACGCCGGCCAGGATCAGCGTGTATCGGGACATGTGCGTCTTCCTCTCAGTGCGTGTCATGAGAGAAGAACGCCGGCCGGCCCTGCGGGTTGCCCCGCCGGGGAGGGGACACAAAAAAAGGGAGGGCCAGGGCCCTCCCTTCCGCATCCGGACCAAGGCCCGAAGGTTACAGCGCGCCGCCCTTGCGGCCCGCCATCGCACCCAGGCGCAGGCGCAGCGCGTTCAGCTTGATGAAGCCCTGGGCGTCGAACTGGTCGTAGGCGCCCTGGTCGTCCTCGAAGGTCACGTGCTTCATCGAGTACAGGCTGTTCGGCGACTGCCGGCCCGTCACGATGGTGTTGCCCTTGTACAGCTTCAGCCGGACGGTGCCGGAGACGCTGGCCTGGCTCTCATCCACCATCGCCTGGATCATCCGGCGTTCCGGCGAGAACCAGAAGCCGTTGTAGATCAGCTCCGCGTACTTGGGCATCAGGCTGTCCTTGAGGTGCGCGACCTCACGATCCAGGGTGATGCTCTCGATAGCGCGGTGCGCCACGTACAGGATGGTGCCGCCCGGCGTCTCGTAGCAGCCGCGGGACTTCATGCCGACGAAGCGGTTCTCCACCAGGTCCAGCCGGCCGATGCCGTTGGCCTTGCCCAGCGCGTTCAGCTTGGTCAGCAGCGTGGCCGGAGACATCCGCTCGCCATTGATCGCCACGGCGTCGCCGCGCTCGAACTCGATGGTGATCTCGGTGGCCACATCGGGCGCGTCCTCGGGGCGGATGGTGCGCTGCCAGACGATCTCCGGCGGCTCGTCCCAGGGCTCCTCCAGGATCTTGCCCTCGCTGCTGCTGTGCAGCAGGTTCGCGTCCACGCTGAACGGGGCCTCGCCGCGCTTGTCCTTGGCGATGGGGATCTGGTTCGCTTCCGCGAATTCCAGCAGCCGGGTGCGGCTGGTCAGGTCCCATTCGCGCCAGGGCGCGATCACCTTCACGTCCGGCTTCAGCGAGTAGTAGCCGATCTCGAAGCGGACCTGGTCGTTGCCCTTGCCGGTCGCGCCGTGGCTGACGGCATCGGCGCCCACCTTCTCCGCGATCTCGATCTGGCGCTTGGCGATCAGCGGCCGCGCGATCGAGGTGCCGAGCAGGTAGCAGCCCTCATACAGGGCATTGGCGCGGAACATCGGGAAGACGAAGTCGCGGGTGAATTCCTCGCGCAGGTCGTCGATGAAGATGTTCTCGGGCTTGATGCCGAGCAGCAACGCCTTGTCGCGTGCCGGGCCCAGCTCCTCACCCTGGCCGAGGTCGGCGGTGAAGGTCACCACCTCGCAACGGTAGGTGGTCTGCAACCATTTCAGGATCACGCTGGTGTCGAGCCCGCCGGAATAGGCGAGCACGACCTTCTTCACATCCTTCACGCGCATCTCGGCCTCAACTCCTGCCAGAAGTGGCGCGCATAGCCCTGGGCGGGCGGGCTGGCAACCGGGGCAGGCGCGCAGAGGCCTTTCCATGACAGGGGTGGCAACCTTCGGGGGGAAAGACCATTCTGCCGCCATGACTCTTGAAGCCGATCTGTTGCTGGACCGCCGGCGCCTGAAATCCAGGCTGTTGCGCTGGCGCGTGCTGGCCGTGTTGCTGGGCGCGCTGGCGCTGGGGGCGCTGCTGCCCGGCGGGATGTCCCATGGGCTGGTGCCCGGGCTGGGGGGCGATTACGTCTCCCGCCTCGAGATCCGGGGCACCATCACCGAGGACCGGCGGGTGCTGGAGGCGCTGGAGCGCGTGCGGCGCGACGACAATGCCCGCGCGCTGATCCTGGCCATCGACAGCCCGGGCGGCAGCGTGGTGGGCGGGCAATCCCTGCATGACGCGCTGCGCCGGCTGGCCGCCGACAAGCCCGTGGTGGCCGTGATGGGCACCACCGCGGCCAGCGCCGGCTACATGATCGCGCTGCCCGCCAGCCGCGTCTTCGCGCGGGAGGGCAGCGTCACCGGCTCCATCGGCGTGCTGCTGCAGAGCTTCGAGGCGAGCGAGCTGATGGCGCGGCTGGGCGTGCGGGCGGAGACCATCGCCTCCGGCATCCTGAAGGACCAGCCGAGTCCCTTCCGGCCCCTCAGCCCCGAAGGGCGCGCGGCGCTCGAATCCGTCGTGCTCGACATGCAGTCACAATTCGTCACGATGGTGGCCCAGGGCCGCCATTTGTCCGAGGAAAGAGTGCGGGAATTGGCGGATGGCCGCGTGTTTTCGGGCCGCCAGGCCTTGTCCGCCGGGCTGATCGACGCCCTGGGCGGCGAGCGCGAGGCCAGGGCCTGGCTGGCCGAGAGCCGCGAGATCCCCGAGGATCTGCCCGTGCGCACCCTGCGCAGCCGCAGCTGGTCCGAGCGGATGCTGGATGCGGGTGCCGAAAGCCTGGGCCAGGCCCTGTTCCGTGCGTTTTTCGGTGAGGGCGGCCTGCGAGCCGCGCTGCAACATTGACATGCTGTAAGCCATGCGCCAGCGTTTTAGTCCATGATTGAGAGCGGTTCGCATGCGCGCGGCACCCGGTGGGTGGCTGGCGATTTCGCGCTTGGCGAGGCCGTTGCGGTCTCGGGTATGCAACTCGGGGGAAGCCATGACCAGAAGTGAACTCATCGCCCAGCTTGCCGCCGAGAACCCGCATCTGCGGCACTCGGATGTGGAAGCGATCGTGACGACGATTTTCGAAGAAATCACCGCGACCCTGTCCGAGGGACGGCGCGTGGAACTGCGTGGCTTCGGCGCGTTCTCCGTGAAGCGACGCGATCCGCGCACGGGCCGCAACCCGCGCACCGGCGAGTCGGTGGAGGTGTCCGGCAAGGCCGTGCCCTTCTTCAAGCCGGGCAAGGAGCTGCGCGAGGTGGTGAATGGCGGCCCGCCGCAGGCCGGCGCGCCCAAACCCCCGGCCCGGCCCGCCAAGACCAAGGCCTGACCCATGCGCTGGCTGCTGTTGCTGCCGTTTCTGCTGCTGCTGGCCCTGTTCGCCGCCAGCAACCGTGAGGATGTCGCCCTGCGCCTGTGGCCGCTGGATGCCAGCCTGGCCCTGCCGCTGTGGCTGGCTGTGCTGGGCACGGCCGGGCTGTTCCTGATCCTGGGCTCGGTGCTGGGCTGGGCCGCCGCCGTGCCCGCGCGGCGCCGCCTGCGGGAATTGCAGCGCGCGGCGAATATCATGGAAGGCGAACTGGTGGCGCTGCGGCGCGAACAGGAAGCCGCGCCGGAAGGCAGCCCCCAAGCCAGCAAGTTGCCGCAGCTGGCGGGGTAAGGGTTGAGAGGGGCTTTGCCCCTACAGCCCCACCCCCACCGCCACGCACACATTCTGCCCGCCGAAGCCGAAGCTGTTCGACAGCGCGGCCTTCACGCCACGCACGGCCCGGGCCTGGTTCGGGATCACGTCCAGCCCCAGCGCCGGGTCGGTATCGTCCTGGTTGATCGTCGGCGGCAGCATCTGGTCGCGCAGGGCGAGCAGGCAGATCACCGCCTCGATCGCGCCGGCGGCCGACAGCGTGTGCCCGATCATGCTCTTGGTGGAGGAGGTGGGCGGTGCCACCTCGCCGAACACCATGTGGATGGCCAGGGCCTCGGTCTTGTCGTTCTCGGGCGTCGAGGTGCCGTGGGCGTTGATGTAGCCGAACACCTCCGGCGGCAGGCCGGAATCGGCGATGGCGTCCTGCATCACCCCCGCCACCGGCACCGCGTCCGGTGAGGAGCGGGTGCGGTGGAAGGTGTCCGCGCGCTCGCCCACGCCCAGGATCTCGCCCAGCACGGTGGCGCCACGCGCCAGCGCGTGCTCCATCGTCTCCAGCACCAGGGCCCCGGCGCCATCGCCCATGACGAAGCCGTCGCGCGTCAGGCTGAAGGGGCGGCTGGCGGCGGCGGGGGCATCGTTGCGGTTGGACAGCGCGTGCAGCAGCGCGAAGCGGATCAGCGTCTCGGGCGTCATGGAGGCCTCGGCGCCGCCGGCCAGCGCCACCTGGGCCTCGCCGCGCCGCAGCGCCTCGCAGGCCAGCTGGATGGCGGTGCCGCCGGAGGCGCAGGCGGTGGTCACGGCCTGCGGGATGCCGCGCGTGCGGTAACGCCGGGCCAGCGCCACGGCGGGGGAGAACAGCTCGCCGCCCGCCACCAGTTCAGGGTGCCGCGCGCCGGCCAGCACCATGGCGGCGCCGTCCGGGCCCTCGGCCCCGGCGCGCAGGGCGGCGCGGGCGGGCCATTCGATCTCGATGGGCGGCATGCCGAGGCAGAGCGGCCCCGGAATGGGCCCCGAGAGCCCGGCCTGGGCCAGGGCCTCGTCGAAGGCGAGGGTGCCCAGGGCCGCCACGCGCTCGCCCGCCGGCAGGGGGCGGCCCGGCAGGTCGCCCGGCAGGTCCACGCAGGCACCGAAGCGGGTGCGCATGCCGGTGGTGTCGAAGCGCGTGATGTCCCGCACGCCGGAGCGCCCGGCCCGCAGCCCGGCCCAGCTTTCGGCCAGCGTCATGCCCAGCGCCGTCATCAGCCCCATGCCGGTGACGACCACGCGCGGCCGCCCCAGATGGTCGGTCAAAGCCACGTCCTTCATGCCGGCAGCCCCTTCACGCGCGCCGCGAATTCCCCGTGGCGATGGCCGAAGCCGGTCACCACGCTCTCCTGCCCCGACAGGGCGGCGAGCGCCACCGCCATCGGGAAGGCCGCTTCCATCAGGTGCCCGGTGGCGTCGGCCACCGCGCGCGCCTCGCCCGGCCCGCCGAACGGGGCGGCCGAGAGGGTGGCGGGGCTGTCGCTCAGCGCGGCGAGGCGGGCATCGCGGCCGGCCGCGTCGCCCATGTCGGTGCGCACATCCTCCAGCAGGGCCACGGGGCGGGCGCCGCGTTCCAGCGCGGCCGCCAGCGGCTCCAGCACCAGGAAGGCGGCACCGCTGCCGGGCACCAGCTTCTCGCGCCGCGCCGTGGGCGCCCAACTGCCCTGGTGCAGCCAGGGGGCGTAGGTCAGCAGATTGTCCCAGCGCCCGGCGATCCAGGCGGCCCCCACCAGCATCAGGCGGGAGGTGCCGGAGGCCACCCGGGCATGGGCCACGCGCAGGGCCTCGGCGCCCGCCGCTTCCTCACCCAGGAAGGTGCGGGAGGAACCGGCGACCCCGTGCAGGATGGAGATCGACCCCGCCAGCAGGTTGGACAGCTGCGCCAGGAACAGGGTGGGGCGCAGCCCCTCGCCCAGGCGCTTGTTCAGCCAGGCCTCGCGTTCGGCGGGCGGGATATCCTGGATCTCGGCCAGGATGGCGGCGTCCAGAGCGGTGTCGCGCTCACCGCCGCCGGCCGCGACCATCAGGTCCATGCCGGCCACCAGCTCCTTCGCGCCGGCATCGGCGATGGCCAGCCCCGCGGCATAGGTGCCCAGCCGCTGCCAGCCTTCCATCTGCCGGAACTCGCGCCGGGGGATGTGCTCCTCCAGCTTCAGCGGCGGCAGGGGGTGGATGGGGAAGGGGGCGAAGCCCGTCTCGTCCAGCACCGGGGCATTCGGCCAGGCGCTGTGGACCTCACGGCCCTCACCCAGGCAGGAGACGAGGCCGAGCCCCGTGATGGCGACGGTCATGGCAACCCCAATTCTGTGCCGCGTGCCCGCACCAGGGCGGCGAGGCTCGCCTCGGGGAAGGGCAGGGTGCGCAGCGTGTATTCGGCATCCGCCACCGGCTTGCCGGCGGCATCCTTGATGCGCCCCGCCAGCACGGCATAGCCGGAGCCGTCATGGACCAGCTTCGCCTCGATGGTGATGGCATCGCCCGGGCGCAGCATGCCGCGCATCTTGGCCTCATTCACCTTGGCCAGCAGGGGCATGCGCTCGAAGCCGAGGCGCGCCACCATCAGCCAGCCGCCCGCCTGGGCCATGGTCTCGATCATCAGAACCCCGGGCAGGATGGGAAAGCCGGGGAAGTGGCCCTCGAACACCGGGCTTTCCAGGGGCAGCGTGGCGGCGGCCGACAGCGTTTCCGCATCATGGGCGATGATGCGGTCGATCATGGCGAAGCGTTCGAGGATCATGGCGGGCGTTCAGCCCTTGGCCGCGACCAGCTCGTCGATGCGGTCGGCCAGGCCCTTCATGATGAAGAACTGCTCGGCCGGGGCCTTGCCGGTGTTCACCTGTTCGGTCCAGGCCTCGACCGGCACCTTGATGCCGAATTCCTTGTCGATCGCGAAGACGATGTCCAGGAAGTCCAGGCTGTCGATGCCCAGGTCGTTGATGACATGCGCCTCAGGCGTGATGGTGGCGCGGTCCACATTCGCCGTTTCGGCGATGATGTCGGCGATGCGGTCGAAAGTATCGGCGGCCATGAGGGGCTGCTCCCTGGCAAAGGCTTGGGTGTTTGGTAGAGCCGTTTGGCCCCTAAGGCTGTGCTTGTCCAGCGCAGGGGGCGTTGCGAGAGGGCTCCGCCCCCTCGCGCTCCGCTTTGCGCCCCCCGGCAGGAGCCTTTCGGCTCCCTTCACCCCCCCAGTTTCATCAACCCATCCAGTGCCACGCTGCCACCGGGCAGGCAGACCAGCGGGTTGATTTCCGCTTCTTCCAGCCTGTCCCCCAAGGCCGCCGCCAGTTCCGAGAACCGCGCGATGGTGCCCGCCACCGAGGCGATATCCACCTTCGCCGCCCCCCGGAACCCATCCAGCAGCGGGAAGGACCGCAGCGAGCGCAGCATCGCCTCCGCCCGTTCGGGCGTGACCGGGGCGATGTCCAGCGCCACGTCCTTCCACAGCTCCGCCTGCACGCCGCCGAGGCCCACCAGCACGGTGGTGCCGAATTGCGGGTCCCGCCGGGCGCCGAGGATGAGTTCGGGCCCGCGCTCCGCCATCTTCTGCACCAGCACGCCCGCGATGCGCGCCTGCGGGGCATGGGCGCGGACGGAGGCCATGATGGCGTCGAAGCCCGCTTGCACCGCCTCGGCATAGGCCAGGTTCAGCTTCACGCCGCCGACCTCGGTCTTGTGGGCGATGTCGGGGCTGTCGATCTTCAGCACCACCGGGTAGCCGAGGCGTTCGGCGGCCGCGACCGCTTCCTCGGCGGTGGCGGCGCGGATGTCGCCCATGGCCGGCAGGCCGGCGGCGGCGAAGGCGGATTTGGCCTCGGCCTCCATCAGCGTGCGGGCGCCGGGGGGGATGGCGGCGGCGGCGGCCTGGGCGGCCGGTCCGGGCGGAGCGGCCTCGGGTAGCGCGCCGTCATGCCAGCGGTGCCAGATGCTGATCGCCTTCATCAGCCGCCGCATGGAGCGGAACAGCGACAGCTCCGGCGCCGTGTCCACGGCGTAGGGGCCGGCGCCCTCCAGGCTTTCCGGGATCCAGGCGATGCAGATGGGCTTGCCGGCCTCGGCGGCCAGGGGGCGCATCGTGTTCATCCGGTTCGGCGTCGCGGTGGGGGCCGGGTTGTGATAGACGACCGGCATCACCACCACGCCGTATTGCGGGTCCGCCAGGATGGCGCGCATGCAGGCGTCGTACATGGCCGGGTTGGTGGCCACCTGCGCCGTCAGGTCGCAGGGGTTGCGGGGGCTGCCGAAATCCGGGATCGCGGCGCGCAGCACCTGGGCGGTGGCCTCGATGGGCTGCGGCAGGTCCAGGCCGATATACTCCGCATGGTCGGCCGCCAGGATGCCCGCCCCGCCCGAGGGCGTGGCGATGGCCACCCCCCGGGCCTTGGGCGGCGGCGCCTTGGCCAGGAAGCCCGCGGTTTCCAGCAGCCCGTCGAAATCCTCCACCTCCAGCATGCCGGCGCGGCGGAAGGCGGCGGACCAGGCGGCGGTGCTGCCCGCCATGCTGCCGGTGTGGCTCATGGCGGCCTTGGCGCCGGTCTCACCCCGGCCCAGCTTCAGCACCACGATGGGCTTGCCGGCATCGCGCGCCAGGCGGCCCAGCTCGAACAGCTTGGCGCCGCTGCGCAGGCCCTCGACCACCAGCGCGACGGAGCGGCATTCGGGCAGGGTCAGCTGGAAGGCCGCCAAGTCGCACACGTCGAGGTCGGTGGCATTGCCGGCGGTGGCCATGTGGCACATGGCGAAGCCGCGCTCGGCCGCCTGCATCAGCGCATAGCCCAGCGCGCCGGATTGGCTGACCACGCCCACGCCCCCGGCCGGGGCCGTCATCTTCACATAGTCCGGCATGAAGGTGGCGCCGAGGCGGGCCACATGGTTCACGAAGCCCAGGCAATTGGCGCCGAGCAGGGGGATGCCCAGCGCCCGGGCACGCTCGCGCAGCGCCTCCTCCTCCTCCGCGCGTTCGGGCAGGTCGGTCTCGCCATAGCCGGAGGCATAGATGGTCAGCCCGCCGATATTGCGGCGGGCGGCGGCCTCCAGGCTCGGCACCACGCCGGTGCGGGGCATGCAGAGCACAACGCTGTCCACGCCCTCCGGCAGGTCGTCGATGGTGGCGACGCAGGGGAAGCCGTGCAGCTCCTGCCCCGCGTATTTCGGGTTCACGGCGTGCACCGGGCCATCGAAGTGGCGCATGTTGGTGATGGTGCGCGCGCCGAAGCTGGTGGGCTCCGCCGAGACACCCACCACGGCGACGGAGCGCGGGGCAAGCAGGCGGCGCAGGCTGGCCGGATCACGCGGACGAGCGTCGTACAAGATTTTCCCTCCCGATGTCTTTGCGCACCACGCTACGCGAGCGGCGGGGAAGTGCAAGCGCTCGCATTCGTGTGGGCGGGGGGCGCGGCGCGTCATGCAATCAGGCCATGCGGCGGTGGGCCGGGCCGGGCCATACTCTCTCCGAACCCGGAGGGCCCCTGGCATGGCCAATATCGAGTTGCGCGTGCTGGACACGCGGATCGGCGCCCGTTTCAAGCGGCCCCGCCCCAGCGACATCATCGTGGGCACGACGACCCCGCTGTCGAGCCTGGTCACCCGCATCGGCGCGGCACTGGGCAGCAACAAGCTCAGCCGCCTCAGCATCTGCTGCCATGGCTATGAGGCCGGGGTGGCGGATGAGCGGGCGGCCATGTCCTATATGGGCGGCGGCTTCGGGCTGCAGCTGGGCAGCACGGATCTGACCTGGAGCACCGTGTCGGATTTCGCGGCGCTGGCGCCGAATTTCGCGGCGCGCGCGATGCTGGATGTCTATGCCTGCGCGGCGGCGGCCGATTCCTCGGACGGCACGGGCTTCACCGGCAATGGCCGGGCGCTGATGCGCGAACTGGCCGGGCATACGGGGGCCACCGTGCGGGCTTCGGATTCCATCCAGACCTACACGGCGGGGGTGGTCGCCCGCACCTTCCTGGGTATCACCTACGCCACCGAATATGAGGGCGTGGATTTCGGCGAGTGGGAGGGGGCGGTGTGGCTGTTCCACCCCGATGGCTCCCGCAGCCGGGACCGCAGCCCGGGGCGCGGGGTGGCCTAGATCAGCAGGGCAGGCGCCGCGCAGGCGGCCAGCGCCATGGCGGGGGCGGCCATCGCGGGTTGGTAGTGCCCAGCCCCGGCCAGCAGGTTCACCGTGCCGACCACCCGCCCATCCCACAGCACCGGCAGGTTCAGCACGCTCTCGCAGCCCAGGGACAGGATCAGCTCGTGATCGGCGAAGGTCGCGCGGATATCGGCCGCGTCGTAGCCGATGAAGGGCTCTCCCCGGCGCAGCAATTGCCGGGTCCAGGCGGTGTCGCGCACCTGCTTGCGGCCGCCGACCGGATATTCGGCGGGGCGAGAGCTGTAGATGCGGGCGTTGAACCCCGCCGCCGCGTCGTGGCGCATCACGGTGAACAGGCGGTGGCCGGGGTGGCGGCCCAGCGCCTGCTGCAAGGCCAGGAACAGCGGGGCGGGTTGGCCCGGCCGGGCCATGGCGGCCGTCAGGGCCAGGAAATCCGAAGCGTCAGCCATGGCGGCCCTCGGCGGGTGGTTTCATATATGCAACATTCACGAATTCGTGATGAAGGGAACGGCTTCCTGTGGTTGGCAAGCGTGTGGCCCTCCACGGTATTGTGAATTGACAGTACGGGGGTGTCATCAGTGCGCGTTTCCAACCCAGCCTTGCCTGAATTGAGCGAGGACGTCTCCTCCTCTCCGCAAGCGATCCAGGCCTGCATCGCCAGCCTGGCGGCGGAGGCCTTCGAACTGGGCCATACCCGGGCAGCCAAGGTGCTGGCCCAGGCGGCGGCCCTGCTGGCCCAGGCCGAGGTCTGGGAGAAGAGCAAGCCGCCCAGGGGCTGAGGCAGGGGTTGAAGCGGGGGCTGAGGCGCCCCCAGGGGCTGCCCGCCGCTGAGCCTCAGCGGCCCCCGAAGGTGAAGGCACCCGGCATGGCGGCCGGTGCCTCGCCGGCGGGCGTGGCCCCCGCTTGGGCGCCCGGCTGGGCCGGGGCGTCCTTCAGCTTCGCCTCGATCTGGCGCACCAGCGCGGCCAGCGCATTGGCCATGGCCGGCAGTTGCACCAGCGGCACCATCATCTGGCCCGAGGGCTGGGCCTTTCCGTCCGGCCCCAGCTGCGCCAGCGTGATGCGCGCCACGCCGTAATGCACGGAGGCATCCATGATGCCATCGGCGAACACGGCCGGCTTATCGGTCAATGACACTCGCGATCTCCCTCACTGTTCCCGAAAGGCCCGGGTCATGCTGTCCCGGATGGGCTGGGTCATGTAGCGCCAGAAGCTGCGCTGGCCCAGGATGATGTGCCCTTCCACCGGCATGCCGGGCACCAGGAACACGCTGGGCAGGCGCGCCAGCTGTTCCGCGTCGATGGTGATATAGGCGCGATAGAAGCTCTGCCGCGTCTGCTGGTCCTGCGTCACGTCCGCCGCCACCCAGGTGACATGGCCGTGCAGATAGGGGACCAGCCGCTGGCGGAAGGCCGGCAGGCGGATCTCGGCCTGCAGGCCCGGGTGCACCACGTCGATGTCGATGGGCTGCACGTTCACCTCGGCCACCAGCCGGTCCTGGGCGGGCACCAGGTCCATCACCGGGTCGCCGCCGCGCAGCGCCGCCCCTTGGGTGAAGGCACGCAGGTTCACGATGGTGCCGGCCTCGGGCGCCGTGATCTCGCGGCGGTCGGACACGTCCTCGGCGGCGCGCTCGCGCTCCATCGCCTCAGCGAGGCGCGAAGCCACGTCGCGGCTTTCGGTGTTCACCTCCTGCAGGCGCTGGTCGATCAGCTGGCGGATGGTCTGCCGGGCCTCCGCGATGGCGGCATTGGCGCGCAGCATCTGCGATTGCAGGTCCACCACCTGGCCATCGAGGCCGGCGGCGGCGCGTTGCAGCGCCAGCAGTTCCGGCAGGCGGGACAGGCCCTGGTTCACCAGGCCGCGCCGCATCTCCTCCTCCTGCCGGATCAGCACCAGCTGGCGGCGGGTGGCGACGAGCTGGCCCTCCGCGCTCTGCAACACCGCCTGCTGCTGGTTCACCCGGGTTTCCAGCACGGAAAGCTGGCTGTCCAGGCTGGCCGCCCGGGCCTCGAACAAGGCGCGCTGGCCCACGATCGCCTCCCGCGCGCGGGGGTGGGTGCTGTTCAGCAGTTCGGGCGGGAAGGTGATCTCGCGGCGGCGCTCGGCCTCCGCGTCCAGCCGGGCATCCTGGGCCAGCAGCTGGAAGCGCTGGGCGCGCAGCGCCTCCAGCGTCGCGGAGGACTGCACGTCATCCAGGCGCATCACCACCTGGCCGGCCTGCACCGTGTCGCCGTCGCGCACCAGGATATCCCGCACGATCCCGCCTTCGAGATGGGAGAGGGTGCGCCGCGTGCCTTCCACCTTGATGACGCCGGAGGCGATGGAGGCCTCGGCCAGCGGGGCCAGGGTGGCCCACAGCATGAAGCCGCCGAAGAAGCCCACCATCACGACCAGGCCCAGGATGACGGGCATGCGGGTGCGCGGGCGCGGCGCGTCCAGGATGGGGTCGAAGGGCAGGTCGATGGGGCCGCGCCGGGCGAGGGCCGGGGTGGGGGCTTCCGGCCGGGGGGCGGGGGCCTCGCCCTCGGGGCGTTCGATCACGTCACTCATCTCAGGCGACCCCTCCCATGGCGGCTGGCGGCGGGGCCTCGGTGGGGCGGGGCGGGGCCATCAGGCGCTTCAGCACCTCGGCGCGCGGGCCGAACATCTCGATCGCGCCATCCTTCAGCAGCAGCACCTTGTCCACGCCCTGCACCAGGGCGGGGCGGTGGCTGACCAGCACCACGGTGGTGCCCATGCCCTTCAGCGTCTCCAGCGCGCGGGTCAGCGCGGCCTCGCTGTCGCCGTCCAGGTTGGAGTTCGGCTCATCGAGGACGATGAATTTCGGCCGGCCGAACATGGCGCGCGCCAGCCCGATCAACTGCCGCTGCCCGCCCGACAGGAAGGTGCCGCCATCCCCGATCTCGGTGTCGTAGCCCTGGGGCAGGCGCAGGATCATCTCATGGCAACCCGCCAGCCGCGCGGCCTCGAACACGGCCTCGGGCGCGGAATCGCCCATGCGGGCGATGTTCTGGAACACGGTGCCGTCGAACAGCTCCACATCCTGCGGCAGGTAGCCGACATGGCGGCCGAAATCCTCGCGCTGCCACATGAACACGTCCGCGCCATCCAGCCGCACGGTGCCGGTGCTGGGCTGGGCCACGCCGATCAGCATGCGGATCAGCGTGGTCTTGCCGGCGGCCGACGGGCCGATGATGGCCAGGGAATCGCCCGGCGCGAGTTCGAAGGCCACCCCCTTCACCATCGGCATGTTCTGGCCGGGGAAGGCGAAGCTCGCGCGCTCCACCGAGAGTTGGCCGGTGGGGGTGGGCAGGGCCATGCCCTCCGGCCGCAGGCGCGGCAGGGCCAGGAAGGTCTGCAGCCGGCGCCAGGCCTGGCGGGCGGCCACCAGGGATTTCCAGCCGCCGATCAGCTGTTCGACGGGCGCCAGCGCCCGGCCCATGATGATCGAGGCCGCGATCGACCCGCCCGAGGTCAGTTCCTGTTGCAGCGTCAGATAGGCGCCGAGCCCCAGCACCGCGATCTGCACCGACAGCCGGATGAACTTGGTGCTGCCCATGATCCAGGCCGCGCGGTCGGCCGCGGCGCTGGCCGGGGGCAGCATGCGGGTCACGCCCTCTCGCCAGCGAGCCAGCACGGCGGGCAGCATGCCCATGCTGTCGATGACCTCCGCGTTGCGGGCGATGGCATCCGCCCGGCGCTGGTTGGCCATGGCGGAGACGTTCGCCTCCTTCAGCAGGTTGGAGGTGATGACCTCATTCAGCAGGGTCAGGCAGAACAGCAGCACGGCGCCGCCGAGCGCCACGAACCCCATGATGGGGTGCAGGGCGAAGATGAAGGCCAGGTAGATCGGCACCCAGGGCACGTCATAGATGGCCAGCATGGCGGGGGAGGAGATGAAGCCCCGGCACACCGCCAGGTCCCGCAACGCCTCCATGCGATAGGGGCGGCCGCGCAGATGGGATTCGAGGGCGCGGGCGAAGCCCTCGGGCGCCACCTTGGTCTCCATCCATTGGCCCAGCCGCTGCATGATGGCGCCGCGCACCGCGTCCAGCACCGCCAGCACCAGGATGGCCACCACCGCGATGATGGTCAGGTACAGCAGCGTGTTCAGGTTGCGGGTGGCCAGCACCCGGTCGAACACCTGCATCATGTAGATGGAGATGGTGAGCTGCAGCAGGTTGGAGACGCCGGAGAAGGCGCCCACCAGCACGAAATGCCCGCGGCAGGCGGCCACCGCCTTGGCCAGCGGGGTGTCCTTCAGCGGGTTGGGCAGGAACAGCCCTGGGCGAGGCGGCATCATGGGCGCTGCCTCCCGCTCAAGCATTCATGCTGTGCCATGCCCAATCCCTTCCAAAATGCGCGCCGAGCCGGGGCGCTCTGTCCCGGCCGGCTTTACCGGTGCTGAAGTTCCTGCCCGCTGCCAGAAGCAGCGCCGCACGGCAATGTTCCGAATGATGAATAGCAGGCCGAACGGTCTTTGCGCGTCATGCTTTGTCTGCCGCGGGTTGGCGGAACACGAAGCGCCGGGACAGGCCGAAATTGATGAACATGCCGGCCAGCGACCCCGCCGCCACCCCCAGCACCGGCCAGCGCGCCACCGCCTCGGTCGTCGAGAGCAGGGTGGCGTAGGTGCCGTAATTGGCCGCGAAGCCCAACAGGTTCAGCGCCAGGAACAGCCCCCATTGCCGCGCCACCGGCGCGCCCCGCGCGGCGGAGCGGAAGGTCCAGGCCCGGTTCAGCGCATAGGTGGCGCTGGCCGCCGCCACATAGGACAGGATGCGCCCGCCATAAGGCCCGGACCCCAGCGCCATCACCACCCAGAGAACCCCGGCATCCACCAGGAAGCCCACCGTTCCCACCACGCCGAAGCGGAAGAACTGGGCGATCAGCGCAAGACGTGCATGCATGCTGTTCAAATAGCCGCCCGGGCCGCGCCGCACAAACCAAGGCTGATCATTGCGGTGCCGCGCGCGCGGCTGCACGCTTGGCCCAGGTTGCCTCGGCCTCCTCCATTATCGCCTTTCCTTCGGGAACGTCCTGGGCGAAGCTGCCGGCAATCACATGAAAACAGGGAGTTTAAGATGAAGCGTCGAGACCTGTTCGCCGGTTCCGGCGGGCTTGCCGCGGCCAGCCTGTCGGCCCCGGCCTCCGCCCAGCCGGCCAATGCCCGGCGCGTCACCCACATTCCGCAGGCGAACCTGTCCACCCTCGATCCGTTCTGGACGACGGCCTACATCGCCCGCAACCATGGCTACATGGTCTATGACCAGCTCTATGGGCTGGACCTGGACTTCAAGCCGCAGCCGCAGATGGTCGAAGGCCATGTGGTGGAGAATGACGGGCTGCTCTGGCGCTTCACCCTGCGCGACGGCCTGAAATTCCATGATGGGGAGCCGGTGCGCGGGCGGGACTGCGTGGCCTCCATCCAGCGCTGGGCCCGGCGCGATGCCTTCGGCCAGGAATTGCTGGCGCGGCTGGCGGAATTCCGCATCCCCAGCGACAAGGTGTTCGAGATCCGGTTGAACCGGCCCTTCCCGCTGATGCTGGACGCCTTCGCCAAGGTCACGACGCCCGTGCTGTTCATCATGCCCGAGCGCGTGGCCCAGACCGACCCCTTCACGCAGATCACCGACGCCACCGGCTCCGGCCCCTTCGTGTTCCGCCGCGACGAGTGGAACCCGGGCGTGCGCGCGGCCTATACCAAGAACACGGCCTATGTGCCGCGCAGCTCGGGCGCCGTCAGCCAGACCGCCGGGCCGAAGATCGTGAACTTCGACCGCGCCGAATGGCACATCATCAACGATCCCTCCACCGCCTCCGCCGCGCTGCAATCGGGCGAGATCGACTGGTGGGAGCAGGCGACCGCCGACCTCTACCCGCTGCTCCAGCGCAACCGGAACATCGTGGTCGAGATCGCGGACATCATGGGGCTGATCTGCACCTTCCGCCCCAACCACCTGACCGAGCCGTTCAACGACGTGCGCGTGCGCCGCGCCGTCGTCACCGCCTTCAACCAGATGGACGTGATGACCTCCGTCATCGGCAACGCGCCCGAATGGAAGAAGGACCGGGTGGGCTTCTTCGCGCCGGCCTCGCCGCTCGCCTCCGACATCGGGCTGGATAATTTCAAGCAGTCCATCGACCAGGCACGGCGGGAGCTGGAAGCCGCGGGCGCCATCGGCAAGAAACTGGTGCTGATGAACGCGACGGACCTCGCCTCGATCAACGCCGCCGGGCTGGTGGGCGCGGACCTGTTCCGCCGCATGGGCTTCGACGTGGAATACGTCGCCACCGACTGGGGCAGCGTGATCAACCGCCGTGCCTCCAAAAGCCCGCTGAGCCAGGGCGGGTGGAGCGGCTTCTTCACCTTCTGGTCCGCGATCGACCATTGGAACCCGGCCGGCCACAACGCCCTGCGCGGCAATGCCGACCGCGCCTGGTTCGGCTGGCCCGACATTCCCGAGATCGAAACCGCGCGCGACGCCTGGTTCGACGCGCCCAACCTGGCCGCCCAGCAGGCCGCGACGCGCGAGATCCAGCGCGCGGCCTTCGACAAGGTGCCCTATGTGCCGGCGGGACAGTACTTCCAGCCGACCGCCTATCGCCGGTCGCTGACCGGGGTGCTGAAGGGGCCGCCGCTGTTCTGGAATATCAAGCGAGCCTGACGGGGAGCGGGCGCCACCCAGGGGGCGCCCGCTCCCTGGACCCCCGGCAGGAGCCGAAAGGCCCCTGCACCCCATCCGTTTGGCGCTGGTCCTCGGCAGGGGTTTTCGCTTGATTTTAATAGTGAAAATGGCGCCTCGCCTGCCAAGGTAAGGCGCCAAACTCATGGGTTCAAAGGGTTGCTACAACCCTTTGCGGGGGTGCCGGGGGCGGAGCCCCTGGCCGGGGTTCGGGGGCAAGGCCCCCGTTCCTCTCAGCCCACCGGCATCGTCTTCGCCATCGCCGGCAGAGCCAGCACCTTGGCGTACCAGGCCGCGAGTTTCGGGTGGCCCTCGCGCCACGCTTCATCCGGGTAGCGGAAGTCGAGGTAGCCGAGTGCGCAGGCGATGGTGATCTCCCCGATCGTGGTCAGTTCGCCCAGTTGTTCCGCTTCGGCTTCCAGCGCCTCCACCGCGCGTTCCACCTTGCCGCGCTGGGTGGCGATGTATTCGCGCCGTCCCTCATCCTGCGGCAGGGCGATTTCGCGCCGGCGGGGCTGGCTGGCGTCGAGGATACCGTCGCCCAGCGCCTGCAACTGCAATGCCTTCCAGCGTGCGGGGCCGGGGGGCGGGAACAGCTTGGGCGCGGTGCCCAGGCTGTCCAGATACTCGCAGATCACCGGGCTGTCGTAGAGCACCGTGCCGTCATCCAGCACCAGGGTGGGGATCTTGGCGAGCGGGTTGAGCGCCGCCAGCGCCGGATTCGTGGTCCGCAGGCCGAGATCGGTGAACTGCCCGTCGATGCCGCGCAGGATGGCGCAGATCATCGCCTTGCGGACATAGGGGCTGGCGCCGGAATAGGAGAGTTTCATGGGGCGTTTCCGTGTTGATCCGGGAACTTTCCCCGCAGGCGCGCGATCCGGCAAGCGGGGGCGGCCTTGTTCGCGGAGGGAACGGGGGCGTCGCCCCCGTAAACCCCCACCAGAGGGCGCCGCCCTCTGGACACCCGGCAGGACCATAGCGGCCCTGCACCCCAGGGAATTGGCACCCAGCCTTTCCATTTGATTTTTATAGGGCTTGTTGAGATTCCACGTGACTGTATGACGGCTGCGGCGAGATAGATCATGGCGGCGAATGAGCTGTCTGTTTTGTCGCTACGCAGTGCGATCCGTTTGAATTCCTTGAGTTTGGCGAAGAAGTTCTCAATGAGATGACGCCAGCGGTA
>NZ_JAAABL010000025.1 GCF_009900765.1 Rhodovarius lipocyclicus | reverse complement strand
TGGCGATCGCGGCGGCGGTGGAGCAGCAGAGCACGGCCACCGGCGAGATCGCGCGGACGGTGCAGCGGACGGCGCAGGCGACGGATGCCGTGAGCCAGAACATCGCGGCGGTGAGCCAGGGTTCGGGCGAGACGGGTGCGGCGGCGGCGCAGGTTCTGGGGGCGGCGTCGGAACTGGCGCGGCAGTCGGAACAGCTGACCAAGACCGTGGGCGGGTTCGTGGCGGATGTGAGGGCGGCTTAGATCATCACCCGATCGGATGGTCTCATCCGATCGGGTCAGGATGATCGCGAAAACAAACCGCTAGAACACCGCCGCGTAACGCTCCGGCGAAAACCCCACGGTCAGCACCCCATCCACATCCAGCACCGGGCGCTTGATCATGGAAGGCTGCGCCGCCATCAGCGCGATGGCGCGCGCCTCGTCCAGCCCGGTCTTCTCGGCATCGGGCAGTTTGCGGAAGGTGGTGCCGGCGCGGTTCAGCAGCACCTCCCACCCCAGGGCCGCGCACCATTCCCGCAGTTTTTCGGGCGCGATCCCCTGGGTCTTGTAGTCGTGGAAGGCATAGGCGACGCCATGGGCGTCCAGCCAGGCACGGGCCTTCTTCATGGTGTCGCAGTTCTTGATGCCATGGATGGTGACGCTCACGGACATTCTCCTTGCTGTTCAGGGCTTCGCATGCCCGCCGGGCGATTCCAACCGGCCCGCCTCTGCTCTAGCCTGCGGCCTTCTGAACCGGAGACCGACATGACCGAGCCATCCGCCTGGCCGCAACCGATGGACGGCATGACGACGCCGCGCTTCGCGGGCCCCGTCACCTTCATGCGGCTGCCGCAGGTCGAGGATGCCTCGACGCTGGATATCGCGCTGCTGGGCGTGCCGTTCGACCTCGGCACCACCAACCGTGCCGGGCCGCGCCATGGCCCGCGTGAGATCCGCAACATGTCCTCCATCATCCGCCGCGTGCACCCGGTGACGCGGGTGGAGCCCTGCCGGCTGTGCCGCGTGGCCGATGCGGGGGATACGCCCACCAACCCCGCCGACCTGATGGTCTCCCTGGCCATGATCGAGGACCGCGTGGCCGAGATCCGCGCGGCCGGCGCCTGGACGCTGTGCCTGGGGGGCGACCACCTGATCTCCCTGCCCATCCTGCGCGGCATCCATCGGGCGGAACCGGGGCTGGGGCCGCTCGGCATGGTGCATTTCGACGCCCATTCCGACACCAACGACACCTATTTCGGCGGCATGCGCTTCACCCACGGCACGCCCTTCCGCCGCGCCATCGAGGAAGGGCTGCTGGACCCGAAACGGATCGTGCAGATCGGCATCCGCGGCTCCCTGTTCGACCCCGAGGATATGGAATGGGCCCGCGACCAGGGCGTGCGCATCATCACCATCGAGGAGTTCGAGGCGCTGGGCGTGGACGCCACGATGGCCGAGGCCCGGCGGGTGGTGGGCGACAAGCCCGCCTACCTCACCTTCGACGTGGACAGCCTGGACCCCGCCTTCGCGCCCGGCACCGGCACGCCCGAGATCGGCGGGCTGACCCCGCGTGAGGCCCAGCGCATGCTGCGCGCCCTGCGCGGCCTGAACATCGTGGGCGCGGATGTGGTGGAGGTGGCCCCCCCCTTCGACCAGGGCGGCTGCACCGCGCTGATCGGCGCGAACATGATGTTCGAGATCCTGTGCCTGATGGCGGAGGCGCGCGGCGCCGCCTGACTGGCCCCAAGGTTGCTAGGCGAACGGATCGCCCCTGTTCCGAAAGGATCCGTCGCTTGCGCCAATGCCTGTTGGGTTTGCTGTTCTACGGTTGCGCCATGGCCTCGGCCCTGGCGCAGAATGCCACGACCATCGTGGTCAATTTCGGCGCGGGCGGCAGCGCCGACCGCATGGCGCGGCTGATCGCGCCCGAAATGGGCGCGGTGCTGGAAACCCAGGTGGTGGTGAAGAACACCACCGGTGCCGCCGGCGCCATCGGCGCGACCGAGGTCGCGCGCGCCCGGCCGGATGGCACCACCCTGTTGCTGACCACCACCGGCCCCATGGCCATTCAGCCCCATTTCCGCGCTGACCTGCCCTATCGCGTTGCAGATTTCGCGCCGGTCTGCCTGCTGGGCGACGCGCCGGTGATGATGATGGCGGCCCCCGTCAGCGGCATCCGCAACGTGGCCGACGTGATCGCCCGCGCGCGGCGCGACAGCGGCTTCAACTACGGCTCGGCCGGGCCTGGCTCCATCCCGCACATCGTGATGGCGGCGCTCGCCCAGCGGACGGGCACGCAGATGACGCATGTGCCCTTCCGGGGCAGCGCCGAATCCATCATCGCGCTGCTGCGCAACGACGTGTCGATCTATGCCGACCTGCCGGGGGGGCTGCGCGCCAACAACCTGGTGCCGGTGGGCGTGATGGCCGAGCGCCGCACCGCCGAATTCCCGGAAACCCCCACCCTGCGGGAACAGGGCGTGGACATGGTCTATTCCATCTGGGCCGGGCTCTATGCCCCCGCCGCCACGCCGCCCGCCACCCTGGCCAGGCTGGAGGCCGCCTGCCAGCGTGCCCTCGGCGCCGCCCCCGTGATCGACGGGTTCGAGCGTCTGGCCACCCCGATCACCTTCCGTGGCCAGGCCGATTTCGCGGCCTTCCAGGCGGCGGAGCTGGAGAAGTTCAGGCAGGTGATCCAGTCGGCCGGGCTGCGCCCGGGGGATTGAGGGCGAAGCGCGCCACAAACTCCCGCTGGGCCTCGGTTTCCGGCCCGGAGCCCGCCGCCTGCACCAGCGCCTCGGCGCGCGCCGCGTCCTCGCCCAGCAGGTGCAGCAGGCACAGGGCGGCGGTGCCGGTGCGCCCGATGCCGGCCGCGCAATGCAGCACGGCGCGCTCGCCGGCCATCAGCAGGGCGGCGGCCCGCCCCGCCCAGGCGGCGAAGGCCGCCTCATCGGCGGGGGTGGCGAAATCGGGGATGGGATGGGCATGCAGCCGGGCCGGCAGCCCGCCCCCGGCCAGCAGTGCCGCATAGCCGGGTGATTTGGCGGCGATCTCCGCCTCTCCCGTCAGGCACAGCACATGCCCGATCCGCTGCCCGGCCAGGGCGGCGGTGAAGGCTTCCACCGGGCCGAAGCGCCCGGGCATGGCGGTCAGGAACAGGCCGCCCGGAACCCCGGCCGGCAGCGGGAGCGGACGCAGCGTCGGGTCTGGGCGCATCGGATATCCTTCTGCCAGGGCGTGAACCCTCTCTGCCCTGGCCCGG
Organism: Rhodovarius lipocyclicus; assembly: GCF_009900765.1. Taxonomy (GTDB): domain Bacteria; phylum Pseudomonadota; class Alphaproteobacteria; order Acetobacterales; family Acetobacteraceae; genus Rhodovarius; species Rhodovarius lipocyclicus. The sequence goes on along the minus strand of NZ_JAAABL010000025.1, from coordinate 48,924 downwards.
CCCGGCGGTCGAGGCCGCTTCCTTACGCCTTCTTTACGCCGCCCGCCGTCCTTCCCCATCGCACCCTTGCGGCCTCCTGGCTGAATCTCCGCCCGGCGCCGGCCCATGCCCGGACCGCCAGCGGGAACATCATGCTCGACATCACCCTCATTCTCCTCGGCCTCGGCGGCTTCGCCCTGATGGCCCTGTACACCTTCGCCTGCGACCGGGTCTGACCGCCATGCTGGAGCTTCTCCTCGGCGGCGCGGTGGCGCTGGGCCTTCTCCTCTACCTGTTCTGGGCGCTGCTGCGCCCGGAAACCCTTTGACGGGGGATTTCTGATCATGAGCTGGATCGGTTGGGCGCAGATCGCGCTCGTGCTGCTGGCCGTCACGGCCACGGCGGTGCCGCTGGGCGGCGCCATGGCCGCGATCGCCGAGGGGCGGTGGCGCGTCCTGGCCCCCGTGGAAAACCTGCTGTACCGCGCGGCCGGCATCGACCCCGCGCGCGGCATGGGCTGGCGGGCCTATGTGCTGGCGATGCTGGCGGTGAACCTGGCGGGCTTCCTGCTGCTGTATGCGCTGCTGCGCCTGCAGGGGGTGCTGCCCTTCAACCCGCAGGGCCTCGACGGCGTGCCGCCTTGGCTGGCGTTCAACACGGCCATCAGCTTCGTCACCAACACCAACTGGCAGGCCTATAGCGGCGAGGCGGCGATGAGCTACCTGTCGCAGATGGCGGGGCTGGCGGTGCAGAATTTCCTCTCCGCCGCCACCGGCATCGCGCTGGCCTTCGCGGTGATCCGCGCCTTCGCGCGCGGCGGCGCCAGCGACCTCGGCAATTTCTGGGCGGATCTGACGCGCGTCACGCTCTATCTACTGCTGCCGCTGTGCCTGGTCTTCGCGGCTTTCATGGTGGCGGGCGGCGTGCCGCAGAGCCTGTCGGCCTATGTCACCGCCAACACCGTCGAGGGCGGCACCCAGACCATCCCGATGGGCCCGGCGGCGTTCCAGATCGCGATCAAGCAGCTGGGCACCAATGGTGGCGGCTTCTTCGGCGTGAACTCGGCCCACCCGTTCGAGAACCCCACCCCCTGGACCAACTTCCTGCAGAGCTGGGCCATCATCGCCCTGCCCATGGGCCTGGCGCTGACCTTCGGCCGCATGGTGGGCGACCGCCGGCAGGGCTGGGCGATCTTCGCGGTGATGATGCTGTTCGTCGTCGCCGGCACGCTCGCCACCTATGCCGCCGAGGCCGGGGGCAACCCGCTGCACCTGGCGCAGGGCGTGGCCCAGGGCCTGGGCAACATGGAGGGCAAGGAAGTGCGCTTCGGCACCTCCGCCTCCGCCCTGTGGGCGGTGATCACCACCGGTGCCTCCAACGGCGCGGTGAACGCCATGCATGACAGCTTCATGCCGCTGGGCGGGCTGGTGCCGCTGTTCTTGATCCAGCTGGGAGAGGTGCTGCCGGGCGGCGTGGGTTCCGGCCTGTACGGCATGCTGGTGTTCGTGCTGCTGGCGGTGTTCGTGGCCGGGCTGATGGTGGGCCGCACGCCCGAATACCTGGGCAAGAAGGTGCAGGCGCGGGAGGTGAAGCTGGCCATGCTGGCGGTGCTGATCGTGCCCCTCTGCATCCTGGGCTTCACGGCAGTGGCGGCCGTGCTGCCGGTGGCGCTCGCCTCCGTGCAGGATGCCGGGCCGCATGGGCTGTCCGAGCTGCTCTACGCCTACAGCTCGGCGGCCGGGAACAACGGCTCGGCCTTCGGCGGGCTGACGGCGGATACGCCCTGGATGAACACCACGCTCGGCATCGTCATGCTGCTGGGGCGCTTCGCGGTGATCGTGCCGGTGCTGGCCATCGCGGGCAGCATCGCCGCCAAGCCGCGCCTGCCGCAATCCGCGGGCAGCTTCCCCACCCATGGGCCGCTGTTCGTGGGGCTGCTCGCGGGCGTCATCCTGATCCTGGGCGGGCTGCAATTCCTGCCCTCCCTCTTCCTCGGTCCCCTGGCGGAGCATTTCGCGATGCTCGCCGGCCAGACCTTCTGAGGTTCCCATGCACACCCAGACCATGGCGGCCGTGCCGCTCTCCCGCGTGGTGCTCGACGCGCTGCGCAAGCTCAACCCGGTCACCCTGCTGCGCAACCCGGTGATCTTCGTCACCGAGGTGGTATCGCTGCTGGTCACGCTGCTGGCCGCGCTGGCGGCCTGGCGGGGCGCCCCCTGGGCCTTCCAGGCCGGCATCGCCGTCTGGCTGTGGCTGACCGTGCTGTTCGCCAACGCCGCCGAGGCGGTGGCCGAGGGCCGGGGCCGCGCGCGGGCCGAAAGCCTGCGCCGCGCTCGGGGCGAGACCCGCGCCAAGCTGCTGGCCCGCCCCGACGACCGCGCCCTGTGGCACTGGCGCGACGCGCCGGAACTGCGCGAGAACGACGTGGTTCTCGTCGAGGCCGGGGACCTGGTTCCCGCCGATGGCGAGGTGATCCAGGGCATCGCCAGCGTGAACGAGGCGGCGGTGACGGGCGAAAGCGCCCCGGTCATCCGCGAATCCGGCGGCGACCGCAGCGCCGTCACCGGCGGCACGCTGGTGGTGTCGGACTGGCTGGTGGTGCGCGTCACCGCCGCCCCCGGCAACTCCTTCCTCGACCGCATGATCGCGCTGGTCGAGGGCGCCTCCCGCCAGAAGACACCCAATGAGATCGCGCTGGATATCCTGCTGGCGGGGCTGACCATCGTGTTCCTGGTCGCCGTCGCCAGCGTGGTGGGGCTGGCCAGCTTCAACGGCGTGGCGCCTTCCGTGCCCGTACTGGCCGCGCTGCTGGTCACGCTGATCCCGACCACGATCGGCGGGCTGCTCTCGGCCATCGGCATCGCGGGCATGGACCGGCTGGTGCGGTTCAATGTCGTCGCCACCTCCGGCCGCGCGGTGGAGGCCGCGGGCGATGTGGATGTGCTGCTGCTGGACAAGACCGGCACCATCACGCTGGGCAACCGCCAGGCGGCGGGCTTCTTCGCCGCCCCCGGCGTGGCCGAGGCCGAACTGGCCCAGGCCGCCCTGCTGGCCTCGCTGGCCGACGAGACGCCGGAGGGCCGCTCCATCCTGGCCTATGCCCGCGAGCGCCACGGCCTGACGGCCACCCGGCCGGAGGGCGCCACGGTGGTGCCCTTCACCGCCCAGACCCGGCTTTCGGGCCTGGACATCCCGGGCCAGGGCAGCTTCCGCAAGGGCGCGGTGGACAGCCTCTCCCGCGCATTGGGCATCGAGCCGCCGGCCGCGCTGAAGGAAGCGGTGGAGCGCATCGCCCGCGCGGGTGCCACGCCCCTCGCGGTTTCCCGCGACGGGCGGATGCTGGGCGTGATCGAGCTGAAGGACATCGTGAAGCCCGGCATGCGCGCCCGGTTCGACGCGCTGCGCCGCATGGGCATCCGCACCGTGATGGTCACCGGCGACAACCGCCTGACGGCGGCCGCCATCGCCGCCGAGGCCGGGGTGGACGATTTCATCGCGGAGGCCACGCCCGAGGACAAGCTGGCCTATATCCGCAACGCGCAGAAGGAAGGCCGCCTGGTCGCCATGGCGGGCGACGGCACCAACGACGCGCCCGCCCTGGCCCAGGCCGATGTGGGCCTGGCCATGCAGACCGGCACCCAGGCCGCGCGTGAGGCCGGGAACATGGTGGATCTGGACAGCGACCCCACCAAGCTGATCGAGGTGGTGGAGATCGGCAAGCAGCTGCTGATCACGCGCGGCGCGCTGACCACCTTCTCCATCGCCAATGACGTGGCGAAATACTTCGCCATCCTGCCCGCCATCTTCGTGGCGCAATACCCGGGGCTGGCGGCGCTGAACGTGATGGGGCTGGCCAGCCCCGAGAGCGCCATCCTCTCGGCCGTCATCTTCAACGCGCTGATCATCGTGGCGCTGGTGCCGCTGGCGCTGCGCGGGGTGCGCTACGCGCCCGTGGGGGCCGCCGCCCTGCTGCGGCGGAACCTGCTGATCTATGGGCTCGGCGGCGTTGCCGCGCCCTTTATCGGCATCAAGTTGATCGACCTGCTTCTCTCCGTGATGGGGGTGTTCTGACCATGATCGCTCTGCTGCGTCCGGCCCTGGTGTTCCTGGGCGGCTTCACCCTGATCCTGGGGCTGGCGGTGCCGCTGGCCTTCACCGCCCTGGCCCAGCTGGTGTTCCCCCACCAGGCCAATGGCTCCCTGATCGAGCGCAATGCCCGGGTGGTGGGCTCCGAGCTGCTCGCCCAGGGGTTCGAGGGGCCGGGCTATTTCCACCCGCGTGCCTCCAACGCCGGGCAGGGCTATGATGGCGGGGCCTCCGGCGCCACCAACCTCGGCCCCACCAGCGCCGCCCTGCTGGAGGCCGTGACCGGCCGCCTGGAAGGCCGGCGCGGGGTGGCGGCCGATGCGGCCACCGCCTCTGGCTCTGGCCTCGACCCGCATATCAGCCCGGAGAACGCGATGGCGCAGATCCCGCGCATCGCCGCCGCCCGGGGGCTGACGCCGCAGCGGGTGCTGGGGCTGATGGAACAGCATATCGAAGGGCGGACCTTCGGCGTGCTGGGGGAGGCGCGGGTGAATGTGCTGAAGCTGAACCTGGCGCTGGATGGGGCGCGGTAGGGGGCGTTGCCCCCCAACCCCCACCAAGGGGCGCTGCCCCTTGGAACCCCGCCAAAGGCCGAGAGGCCTTTGGAAACCATGAAATGGCGCTTTGTCCTGGGAAGTGGGGCACCAAATTATTATTAATTTCAATGATATAAAACTTCCCAAGGCCAGCGCTAAACTGATGGGGTCCAGGGGCCTTTCGGCTCCTGGCGGGGGAGCCCGAGGGGGCGGTGCCCCCTCGGTCTTTGCCTTGCCCTGTTCTATCCTCCCCCCAGCATGAGTGCCCCCGAGCCTCCCCGTCCCGACCCTGACGCCTTGCTGGCCTTGGCCGCGAAGGAGGGGCGCGGCCGTCTCAAGGTCTTCCTGGGTGCCGCCCCTGGCGTGGGCAAGACCTTCGAGATGCTGGCCGAGGCCCATCGCCGTGCCGCCGGCGGCGAGGACGTGCTGATCGGCATTGTCGAGACCCATGGCCGGGCCGAGACCATCGCCCAGATCGGTGCCTTGCCGGTGCTGCCGCGTGCCACGCTCGGCCATCGCGGCCAGGTGCTGGAGGAGTTCGACCTGGACGCCGCCCTGGCCCGCCGCCCCGCCATTCTGCTGCTGGACGAGCTGGCGCACAGCAACGCCCCGGGCAGCCGCCACCCCAAGCGCTGGCAGGATGTGGAGGAGCTGCGCGCGGCCGGCATCGAGGTCTGGACGACCATGAATGTCCAGCATCTGGAAAGCCTGGGCGATGCCGTGGCGCGCATCACGGGGGTGCGCGTGGCGGAAACCGTGCCCGATGCCGTGCTGGCCGGTGCGGATGCGGTGGAACTGGTCGATATCCCGCCCGCCGAGTTGCTGGACCGGCTGAAACAGGGCCGCATCTATCGCCCCGATCAGGCCAAGCGCGCCATGCGCGGCTTTTTCCGGGAGGGCAATCTGGCCGCTCTGCGGGAGATGGCCCTGCGCCGCGTGGCGGAGCGCGTGGACGCCGACATCACCGGCTGGATGCGCGCCAACGCCATCGCGGGGCCCTGGCCCTCGGGCGACCGGGTGCTGGCGCTGATCGGCTCGGATGCGGCGGCCGAGAGCGTGGTGCGCCACGCCCGGCGCATCGCCGATGCGCTGCGCGCGCCGCTGATCGCGCTGCATGTGGAACAGCCCGGCCGGGCGGACCCGCTGGACCCCGGCCCGGCCCTGCGCCTGGCGGAAAGCCTGGGGGCGGAGGTGGAGACGGTGGCTGCGGGCAACATGCCAGGCGCCATCCTGGCCCATGCCCGCGCGCGCAACGCCACGCATCTGGTGATGGGGCGCGGCCGGCCGGCGCTGTGGCGGCGGCTGACGGGCCGCACGCTGTCGGCGCAGATGCTGCGCCGGGCGGAGGATTTCGTGCTGCACCTGGTGCCCCGCCCGGCCGCCGCCGCGCGCTCCCGGGCCCGGCCGCCGCGCGCGCCGGAATGGCTGGCCTGGCTGGCGGTGCCGGTGCTGGTGGCGCTGGCCACGCTGGTGGGGGTCGCCACCGATGGCAGCGTGCCGGAGGGTGCGCTGGGCATGGTCTATCTGGTGCCGATCGTGGTGGCGGCGGTGGGGTTCGGGCCCTGGCACGGGCTGCTGGCGGCGGCGCTGTCCTTCCTCAGCTGGAATTTCCTGTTCCTGCCGCCACGCTACACGCTGACCATCGCCGGGCCGCAGGATGTGGTGGGGGCGGTGGTGTTCGCGCTGGTGGCGCTGCTGCTGGCGGGCACCACGGGGCGGCTGGGGCGGTCGATGCGCATCACCCGCGCGCGGGTGGGCGCGCTGCGCCGCCTGCTGGAATTCAGCCGCCGCCTGGGCGGGCCGGGCGGCCTGCCGGAGCTGCTGCCGGCCGTGGCCCAGGAAGCGGCCCGCGCGGTGGGAGGCTCGGCCGTGGTGATTTTGCCCCTGCCGCCGCTCGGCCCCGATGACGGGCCGGAGCCCGTGGTGCGCGCCGCCGTGCCGGTGGAGGCCGAGCCCGACGAGGGCGCCATGGCCGCCGCCCGTTGGGCGCTGCGGCACGGCAAGCCCACCGGCACCGGTACGGACACGCTGCCGGATGCCGCCTGGCGCTTCCTGCCGATGCGCACCGCCCATGGGGTGGTGGGGCTGGTGGGCATCCGTCCGCCCGCGCCGGATGCGGAGCGCGAGCGCACCCTCTCGGCCCTGCTGGACCAGGCGGCGGTGGCGATCGAGCGCGCGCAGCTGATGGAGGAACAGGCCCGCGGCACCGCCCGGGCTGAGACCGAGCAGCTGCGCACCGCCCTGCTGACCTCCCTGGGCCATGACCTGCGCACGCCGCTGACGGCCATCCGCGGCGCCCTGGGCACGCTGCGCGAAAGCGGCGCGGCGCTGAGTGCGGCCACCCGCGACGATCTGCTGCTGACGGCGGAGGAGGAGACGGCGCGGCTGGCCCGCTACATCGCCAATATCCTGGACATGGTGCGGATCGAGAACGGCCAGGTGGTGCCCCGCCGCGAACCCACCGACATCCCCGAGGCCATCGAGGCCGCCGCCGGCAGGCTGGAACGCGTGACCGGCCGCACCATCACGCGGGAGGTACCGCCCCTGCCGCTGGCGCCGCTGGACCCCGCCTTGCTGGACCAGGTGCTGGGCAATGTGATGGACAATGCGCTGAAATTCTCGGGCCCGGGCGGCACGGTGCGGGTGCGCGCCTGGCGCGAGGGCCACGACCTGGCCATCGCGGTGGAGGATGACGGGCCGGGTATTCCCGCCGCCGACCTGCCGCGCATCTTCGACCCGTTCCACCGGGCTTCCCGCACCGACCGCATCGCCGCCGGCACCGGGCTGGGGCTGGCCATCTGCCGGGGGCTGGTGGCGGCCATGGGCGGGCGGATCGCGGCCGAAAGCCCGGCCTTCCCTGGCGGGGGCGGCACCCGCATCGTCATGAGGTTCCCCGTATGAGCGACCTGGCCCGGCCCCGCATCCTGGTGGTGGATGACGAACCGCAGATCCACCGCTTCCTGGCCCCCGCGCTGGAGGCCGCGGGCTACACCCCCCTGCGCGCCCTGACCGGTGCCGAGGGCCTGCGCCTGGCGGCCGAGCGCGCCCCCCGCGCCGTGCTGCTGGACCTCGGCCTGCCGGACATGGACGGCAAGGCGCTGCTGCCGCGCCTGCGTGGGTTCAGCGCGGCGCCGGTCATCGTGCTCTCGGCCCGCGACCGGGAGGAGGAGAAGGTGGCCGCCCTGGATGCCGGCGCCGACGACTATGTGGAAAAGCCCTTCGCCCTGGCGGAGCTGCTGGCACGGCTGCGGGCGGCGCTGCGCCGGGCCTCCGGCGCCGAGGCCCCGCCGGAGGTGATCCGCGCCGGCCCGCTGGAGGTGGACATGCCGCATCGCCTGGCCCGGGTGGATGGCGCGGTGCTGCACCTGACCCCGCGCGAATGGGATCTGCTGGCCGCGCTGGCGCGCGCCGGGCAGGGCAGGGTGGTGACGCAGCGGCAATTGCTGGCCGCCGTCTGGGGCCCCGCCCATGTGGAGGACACGCAGTATCTGCGCGTCTATATCGGCCAGCTGCGCCAGAAGCTGGGCGAGGCCGCCCGGCTGATCCGCACCGAGCCCGGGGTGGGGTATCGCTTCGGTGAGGCGGGTTAACCTTCAAGACTCATCAGGCTGGCATTGCCGCCCGCCGCGGCCGTATTGGTGCTGATGCTGCGCTCCAGCACCAGCGGGTCCAGCGGATAGGCGCCATCCGCGCCGGGCACCAGCAGGGGCAGGATGGGCCCCTCCAGTGCCGCCAGGCGCTGGTTCAGGGCGATCAGGGCCCCCGGCCCGGCGGCGGAGAGGATGGCGGCACCGGCCTCGCCCCGGGCGATCCAGCCGGGCAGTTCCACATCCAGCCCGGCCGGCACGACGGGGCGGTTGCCGGTGGCCAGGGCGGCGCCGATCTGCGCGATCGCCGCCGCCGCGTCCGGCCCCAGGCACAGCACGTCGCCGCGCGGAGTGGTCCGGTACTGGTTGCGCTCGCCCACCGGGCCGGGCAGGTCCAGCGCCACGCCCAGGGGGGTGGCGGCCAGCATCGCCTCGAAACCCGGCAGCGCCTGGGGGTGGTGGGCGGCCAGCCAGTCCCGCCAGGGGGTGTGGCTGGCTTGGCCGGGCAGCCCGGCATCCAGGGGGCGCGCCGCCAGCAGCCGCCGCAGATACAGCGGCCCGCCCGCCTTGGGCCCGGTGCCCGACAGCCCATGCCCGCCGAAGGGCTGCACGCCCACCACCGCCCCGATCAGGTTGCGGTTCACATAGGCATTGCCCGCCGCCGAGAGGCCGAGCGCGCGCTGGATCGTCTCCTCGATGCGGCTGTGCACGCCGAAGGTCAGCGCGTAGCCGGTGGCGTCGATGGCGCGCAGCAGGGCGTCCAGCCCCTCCCGCCGCCAGCGCACCACATGCAGCACGGGGCCGAACACCTCCGCCGTCAGGCGGGAGAGGTCGTCCAGCTCGATGATGGTGGGCGGCACGAAGCTGCCCTGGGCGCAGGCCTCGGGCAGCGGCGGCTGGTGCACCGGCAGCCCGGCGGCGCGCAGGCGCCCGATATGGGCCAGGATGGCATCCCGTGCCCCGGGCGTGATCACCGGGCCGATATCGGTGGCCAGATGCTCCGGGTTGCCCACCGCCAGCTCCGCCAGCGCGCCCTTCAGCATGGCCAGGATGCGGTCGGCCACATCCTCCTGCAGGCAGAGCACGCGGAGGGCCGAACAACGCTGCCCCGCGCTGTCGAAGGCGGAGGCGAGCACATCGCCCACCACCTGTTCCGCCAGCGCGGAGCTGTCCACCACCAGCGCGTTCTGCCCGCCGGTCTCGGCGATCAGCGGCACCGGGCGGCCATCGGGGTTCAGGCGCCGGGCCAGCTCCCGCTGGATCAGCCGCGCGACGGCGGTGGAGCCGGTGAAGACCACCCCGCACACCCGCGCATCGGCCACCAGCCGGGCGCCGACCTCGCCCAGCCCGGGCAGCAGGTGCAGGGCGGCCAGGGGCACCCCGGCCTCATGCAGGATGGCCAGGGCGGCGGCGGCGGTCAGGGGCGTTTCCTCGGCGGGTTTGGCCAGCACGGTGTTGCCCGCCGCCAGCGCCGCCGAGACCTGCCCCAGGAAGATCGCCAGCGGGAAATTCCAGGGCGAGATGCAGGCGATGGGCCCGAGCGGCACATGGCCCGCCCCGAACCCCCGGGCCTGCGACGCATAGTAGCGCAGGAAATCCACCGCCTCCCGTACCTCGGAGACGGCGTTGGGCAGGGATTTCCCGGCCTCCCGCACGATCAGCCCCAGCAGGGCGGGCATGCGCGCTTCCAGCAGGGCGGCGGCGCGGTCCAGGCAGGCGGCGCGCTCGGCGGGCGGGGTGGCGGACCAGGCGGGGAAGGCGGCCTCGGCACCGGCCAGGGCGGCCTCGATGGCGGCGGGCGCGGCATGGGCCACCTGGCCCACGATGTCGCGGTGGTCGGCGGGGTTGCGCACGGGCTGCCAGGGGCCATCCGTGCCGGCGCGCCAGTCCTGTGCGGCGCGCAGGGCGGGGGCCAGGGCGGCCAGCGTGGCCTCGCTGGCCAGGTCCAGCCCCCGGGCGCCGCCATGGGCCACGGTCTCGCGCGGCAGGGCGATGCGCGGATGCGGCGCGCCGCCACCCGCCGCCACCAGCGGCACCGGGTCGGCCGCGAGTTCCGCCACCGGCACCGCCGGGTCCTGGATGCGGTTCACGAAGGAGGAATTGGCCCCGTTTTCCAGCAGGCGCCGCACCAGATAGGCCAGCAGCGTCTCATGCGTGCCGACGGGGGCGTAGATGCGGCAGGGGCGGCCGAGCTTGTCCGGCCCCACCACCTCCTCGTACAGCGGCTCGCCCATGCCATGCAGGCACTGGAATTCGTATTGGCCGGGGTGGAAACCCTCGCCCGCCAGGGCGTGGATGGTGGCCAGCGTGCGGGCATTGTGGGTGGCGAATTGCGGGAACACCGCATCGGGTGCCGCCAGCAGCTTCCGCGCGCAGGCGATGTAGGAGACATCGGTGTGCGCCTTGCGGGTGAAGACCGGGAAATCCGCCAGCCCATCCACCTGCGCGCGCTTGATCTCGGCATCCCAATAGGCGCCCTTCACCAGCCGCACCATCAGCCGGTGGCCGCTGCGCCGCGCCAGCTCGATCACCCAATCCAGCACGAAGGGCGCGCGCTTCTGATAGGCCTGGACCACGAAGCCGATGCCCTTCCAGCCCGCCAGCGCCGGGTCCAGGCACAGCGCCTCCAGCAGGTCGAGCGAGAGTTCCAGCCGGTCGGCTTCCTCCGCGTCGATGTTCAGGCCGATGTCGTAGCGCCGGGCGAGCCCCGCCAGGGCGCGCAGGCGCGGCAGCAGCTCCGTCATCACCCGCCCGCGCTGGGCGCGGGAATAGCGCGGGTGCAGCGCCGACAGCTTGATGGAGATGCCCGGCCCCTCATAGGGCCCCAGCCCCGCCGCGGCCTGGCCGATCGCATGGATCGCGGCCTCGTAATCGGCGCAGTAGCGCGCGGCGTCCGCGGCGGTCGTCGCCGCTTCCCCCAGCATGTCGTAGGAATAGCGGAAGCCGCGCGCCTCCAGCCGCCGCGCGCGGGTCAGGGCCTCCATGATGGTCTGGCCGGTGACGAACTGCTCGCCCATCATCCGCATAGCCATGGCGACCCCCTGGCGGATCAGCGGCTCGCCGCCCTTGGCCACCAGCCGGGTCAGGGCCTGGGCCAGCCCTGCCTCGGCGGTGGTGGCGGTCAGCTTGCCGGTGATCACCAGCCCCCAGGTGGCCGCGTTCACGAACAGCGATGGCGAGTGCCCGACATGCCGCCGCCAGTCGCCGGGGGCGATCTTGTCGCGGATCAGCGCGTCGCGCGTCGCGGCATCGGGGATGCGCAGCAGGGCCTCGGCCAGGCACATCAGGGCCACGCCTTCCTGCGAGGAGAGCGAGTATTCGTGCACCAGCCCCTCCACCGGGCCGCGCGTGCCCTTGGCGCGCAGCGCGGTGACGAGGCGCGTGGCCAGCGCCGTGGCCTGGGCGGAGGTTTCGGCGGGCAGGGTGGCGGCCGCGATCAGGGGCGGCAGGCATTCGGGTTCGGGCGGGCGGCAGGCGGCGGTGATGCGCGCCCGCGACGGGGATTGCGGGGGCAGGGCTTCGGCGAAGGCGTCGAATGGCGGCATGGACCCTCGCTTAACGGGTGATGTGCCGAACAGGTTTCGTATCTTGACCCGATTTGCCGAATGTTTCCTGCTGCGTGGCACGATCCACCAGGAAAGGTTCGGCGATGGATGATACCGACAGGCGCCTGCTGCGGCTGCTGCAAAAGGATGGCCGCATGCCGAATGTGGAGCTGGCCCGCCAGGCCCATCTGAGCCAGGCCGCGACCAGCGAGCGGGTGCGCCGCCTGCAACGGGAGGGCATCATCGAGGGCTATGCCGTGCGGCTGAACCCCGCCCTGCTGGAGCGCGCGCTGCTGGTTTTCGTGGAGGTGACGTTGGATCGCACCAGCACCACCGTGTTCGAGGATTTCGCCGCCGCCGTGCGCCGCATCCCCGAAATCCAGGAATGCCACATGCTGGCCGGTGGCTTCGATTACCTGATCAAGGTGCGGGTGCGGGACATGGCGGCCTATCGCCGCTTCCTGGGCGACAGCCTGGTGAAGCTGCCGGGCATCCGCCAGACCCACACCTACACGGTGATGGAGGAGGTGAAGAACACCGCCGAGCTGCCGATCTGACGGCCTGTTCCGCCCAATATCCAGGCAAATGCCCGCCTGCGCGCCCGGCTGGCGCCCCGGACGCCTGCCGGCGCGGCAATCCTGGCGTTGACGATACGAAGGCGAACGAATACGTATACCGTCCACAACCTGCCGATACGCAGCCTGGAGCGACCGAGCCGATGCCCCTCCTGACCGGTGACGATTATCGCGAAAGCCTTCGTGACGGCCGCCAGGTCTGGATCTCCGGCGAACGGGTCACGGATGTGCCCAACCACCCGGCACTGAAGGGCATGGTCGATGCGGTGGCCCGCATCTACGACATGCACCATGACCCGCTCTACGCGGATCTCATGACCTTCGAGTTGCCCGAGGGCGGGCGCGGCGCGCGCATCTACCAGATCCCGACGACGCGGGAGGAGCTGTCCAAGCGCCGGCTGATCACGGCCGCCATCCTGGGCGACATCTGCCCCACCATGGACCGCTTCGGGGATGAGACGGTCACGCCGCTGTTCGTGCTGGCCAACCGCCAGCCGCTGCTGGACAAGTACGACACCCGCTATGCCAAGGCCGCGATGGGCTGGCTGCACCGGCTGCAGCGCGAGAACCTGTTCCTGACCAGCGGCAACACCGACCCCAAGGGCGACCGCTCGCTGCAGCCCTTCCAGCAGCACGACCTGGACATGAACACCCGGGTGGTGAAGGAAACCGACGCCGGCATCGTCATCCGCGGCGCCAAGTTCGAGACCGGCGCGCCCTATGGCCACATCGCTTTCATCAAGCCCACCGTCGGCGCCTGGGTGGAGGAGAACCGGGACTACGCGATCTCCTGCATCCTGCCGTTGAACGCGCCGGGGGTGCGGCACCTGTGCCGCGCGCCGCTGTCGCGCCACGGCGACGCTTTCGACCCCTTCGACCAGCCGCTGGGCGCGCGCTTCGATGAGCTGGACACGTTGATCGTCATGGATGACGTGTTCATCCCGTGGGAGAATGTGCTGTTCAGCCGCCAGCCGGAGCTCGCCGCCCTGCTGCGCAGCGAGTTCAGCCGCTGGTCCGCCCAGGCCTATCTGGCGCGCTGCCAGGCCAAGGCCGACCTGCTGGTGGGCGCGGCCCTGCTGGCAGCCGAGCAGGCGGGCACCATCAAGCTGCCGCCGGTGCGCAGCCGCATCAGCCAGCTGATGGTCTTCAAGGCCACGATCGACGCCTATCTGCTGGGTGCGGAGGCCGCCTGCGAGACCACCGAGGCCGGCTTCATCATGCCCAACCAGGCGATCCAGAATGCCGGGCGCGTCTATTGCTCGATGAACTACTCGCCCATGGTGAACCTGCTGCGCGACATCGCCGGCGGCACGCCCGTGATGCTGCCCGACCGCGCCATGCTGGAAAGCCCGGAAACCGCGCCCGACATCGAGAAGTATTTCCGCGTGGGCAACCACTCGGCCGAAACCCGGCTGCGCACCCTGGCCCTGCTGAACGACCTGACGGCCTCGCCCTATGCCGGGCGGGCCCAGGCGTACCAGATGTTCGCCGAAACCCCGGTGCACGCGCAGGAAGCCGCGCTGTTCGCCACCTTCGACCGGGACGGCGCCATCGCCCGCGCCCGCGCCGTGGCCGGGCTGGAGGCCGCCTGATGCAGCCTTCCGGCCTGGACGCCGACGACTGGCGCCTGCCCCCGGCCCGCAATGCCGGGGAGCTGGTGTTCGAGCAGCTGCGCCGCCGCATCGTGGAGGGCGAGATCGGCCACGGCTCGCGCCTGAGCGAGGCCCATATCGCCGCGCGCATGGGCGTCAGCCGCACCCCGGTGCGCGAGGCGCTGACGCGCCTGCTGGCCGCCGGCCTGCTGCGCCCGGCCGAGCCCGCCGGCGTGATCGTGGTGGACCCGCTGGCGGATCTGGAGGAGCTGGTCATGACGCGAGAGGCGCTGGAGGGCTGCGCCGCCCGCCTGGCCGCCACCCGCGCCACGCCGGAACAGGCCGCCCGCATCGCGGCGCTGGCGGAGGAAAGCAAGCGCCGCGACCCCTCCGAGCTCGATCTTCGGATCGAGCTGAACGCGGCCTTCCACGACGCCGTGCTGGCCGCCGCCCATTCCCCGCGCCTGACCGCGCTGGCCGAGAGCTATCGCATGTTCTTCGCCAGCCCGCGGCTGATGCGGCTGATGACGGCCGACGAGACGCAGCTGGCGCTGGACGACCACAGCAGCATCGCCGCCGCCATCGCCTCCGGCGACGGGCCGCAGGCCGAACAGATCGCGCGGCGCCACTTGCGCAACGCCTATGCCCGCAGCCTCGCGGCCGCGACGACACCCGCCACCGGGCCAAACCCCCGGGGCTAACGAAAAGACTACGAGGACACACCGCACACGAGACCCTTTCACCGACCGCAGAAGGAGAGTTTCGTGGCTGAATTCATCATGGGGCGGCGTCACCTGTTGGGCGCCTCCGGGGGTCTGCTGGCGGCGCCGTCGCTGGCGCGTGCCCAGGCGCGCGACATCACCATCCAGATCTGGGGCACCACCTGGACCTCCTCCGTCCGCACGGTCGCCCAGCGGTTCGAGGCGGCGACGGGCATCAAGGTGAACGCCGTCACCCAGGCGACCTCGGGTGAGGGGCTGGTGCGGCTGCAGAGCATGCGCGCGGCCCCCACCATCGACGTGTGGTTCACCACCGCCTCGGTGGCCGAGCGCGCGAAGACCGACGCGCAGCTGTTCCTGCCGCTGCCCATGGCCGCCATCTCCAACGCCGCGCAGATCGAGGCGGGCGCGCGGGCCAGCCATTGGCTGGGCGTGTATTTCTACCAGCTCGGCATCGTCTGGCGCACGGACCAGGTGCGGGAGCCGATCGCCTCCTGGCAGGATCTGTGGGCGCCGCGCTTCGCGCAGAAGCTGGGCGTGCCGACCATGAACAGCTACCAGGCGCGCATGCTGCTGGTGGCGGCCACGCTGAACGGCGGCGGCATCGCCAATGTGGAGCCGGGCTTCGAGGCGCTGAAGCGGCTGAAGCCCAATGTGGTCACCTGGTATTCCTCCGACACCACGGCCCGCCAGGCGCTGGCGCAGGGCGAACTGGCGGTGCTGGTGGCGCCCCCGGCCGCGCTGAAGCGCGTGACCGATGCCGGCGTGCAGGCCCGCATGATCAGCCCCCCGCCCTCGCCCATGATGTATGATTCGATGATGCTGGTGAACACGCCCAAGCGTGAGGCCGCCGCCCGCTTCATCGACTTCTGCCTGAGCAAGGACATGCAGGACGTGATCGCCCAGGGCCAGGGCATGGGCCCGGTGCATCCGGGTGCCAGCACCCTGCCGGAGATCGCGGCCACCCTGCCCAAGCCCGAGGATCGCGTCAGCTACGACGACGACATCATCAACGCCAATATCGGCGCCTGGAATGAGCGCTTCAGCCGTGAGGTCGCCTCTTGATCGGTGAGAAGGAACCCGGCGGTATCTCCGCCGCCGGGTTGGAGGTTTCGGGCCTCACCAAGCATTACGGGGCCCATGCCGCCATCCAGCAGATCGGCTTTCGGCTGGAGCGCGGCGCGCTGCTGACGCTGCTCGGCCCCTCCGGCTGCGGCAAGACCACGCTGCTGCGCGCGATCGGGGGCTTCGTCGCGGCCGATGCCGGGCGCATCCTGGTGGAGGGGCAGGATATCGGCGCCCTGCCGCCGGAACGCCGGCCCACCGCCACCGTGTTCCAGGGCTATGCCCTGTTCCCGCACATGAGTGTGGCCGCCAATGTCGCCTATGGGCTGAAGATGCAGCGCATCCCCCGTGCCGAGATCGCGGGCCGCGTGCGCGATGCCCTGGCCGCCGTGCAGCTTTCCGCGATGGCGGAGCGCATGCCCTCCCAGCTCTCGGGCGGGCAGCAGCAGCGCGTGGCGCTGGCCCGCTGCCTGGTGGTGCGCCCGCGCATCCTGCTGCTGGACGAACCGTTTTCCGCCCTGGACCGCAACCTGCGTGAGGAAATGCAGGTGGAGCTGCGCAAGCTGCAGCAGCGGCTGGGCATCACCACCGTGGTCGTGACGCATGACCAGCAGGAGGCGTTCATCCTCTCGGATTGGGTGGCGGTGATGAATGCGGGGCGGCTGCACCAGTTCGACCGCCCGGCGGGGGTGTATGACGCCCCGGCCACGCGCTTCGTCGCCAGCTTCACCGGCATGACCAACCTGCTGGAAGGCCAGGCCGAGGGGCAGGAATTCGTCGTGCCCGGTATCGGCCGCTTTCCGCTGCCCGCGGCCGCGCCGCCCGGCTCGCTGCTGGGCCTGCGCCCCGGCGCGCTGCGGCTGGTGGAACCGGGCGACCCCGCGGCCTGCGCGGTGGGAGAGGTGGGTTTCGTCGCCATGACCGGCGCCGAGGCGCTGTGCGAGATCGCCTGCCCCGGCGGGGCCCTGCAGGTGGCGGTGCCGCGCCGCCCCGGCGCGCCGGTGACGGGCGCGCGCGTGGGCGTGGCGCTGGCCGAGCCCTCTCAGGCGGTGGTGCTGGCGGCATGAAGCGCAACCTTGTCGCCCTGCCGGCCATGGTGGTGCTGGCCGTGCTGGCCGGGGCCTATGGCAGTTTCTTCGCCACCGGGCTGCTGCGCCAGGTGCCGGGCACCGCCAGCGTGGCGGGGCCGCTGAGCCTGGACAACTACCTCCGCTTCCTGGCGGGCGGCGGGCAGGTGCCGGTCTTCCTGGACACGTTCGGCTTCGCGGTGCTGCTGACGCTGATCACGGCGCTGATCGGCTATCCGCTGGCCTATTTCATCGCGCGGACGGAAAGCCGCTTCCTGCGCGTGTTCTTCCTGGCGGTGCTGGTCGCCACCTTCCTGTCGGGCAGCGTGACGCGCGCCTATGGTTGGATGGTGATCCTGGGCAACCGGGGCCTGCTGAACAGCCTGCTGCTGAATGCCGGGCTGATCGAGCAGCCCTTCCGCATCCTGTACCGGCAATTGGGCGTGGGCATCGCGCTGGTGCATTTCCTGCTGCCCTTCTTCGTGCTGACGGTGGTGGGCGGCATCCGCAACGTGCCGCGCGCGCTGGAGGAAGCCTCCCGCGATCTGGGCTGCGGGCCCGCGCGCACCTTCATGCGGGTCACGCTGCCGCTGTCCCTGCCCGCGGTGGCGGAGGGGATGGCGCTGTCGCTGGCGCTGGCGCTCAGCGCCTTCCTGTTCCCGCTGATGCTGGGCGGCGGGCGGGTGCGGCTGGTGGCGAACTACATCTACGACCAGATCTTTGTGGCCTTCGACATTCCCTTCGCGGCGGTGGTCTCGGCGGGCTTTCTGGTGTGTTCCTGCGCGGCGCTGCTGGTGATGGCGGGGTTGCAGCGCCTGCTGCTGCGCCGCTTCGCCACCGGAGGCCTCACATGAGGCGCGGGCCGCTCGGGCGCGCCCTGTGGACGCTGTATCTGGCGCTGGTGATGGGCTTCCTGCTGGCGCCGGTGCTGTTCGTGGTGTTCTACAGCTTCAACGACGCGACGATGTTCCGCCTGCCGGTGGGCGCGCTGTCGCTGCGCTGGTACCGGGCCTTCTTCGATTCCGACCAGTTCCAGCCCGCCCTGCGCGCCACGCTGGTGATCGCGGCGATCGTGGTGCCCGCCACGCTGCTGGTGGCCCTGCCCACCGCGCATCTGATGGCGCGGGGCAAGGGTCAGGCGTGGCTCGGCGCCGCGCTGACCGCCCCGGTGGTGGTGCCCGGCGTGGTCACCGGCATCGCCTTTCTCGGCCTGTTCGGCATGCTGGGGGTGGGCGATGCGATGACGCGGCTGACCATCGGGCTTTCGGTGTTCTGCCTGCCCTTCTCGCTGCGCGCGCTGAACGCCAGCTATGCCGGGCTGGACCGCCGGCCGGAGGAAGCGGCGCGGGACCTCGGTGCCACGCCGCTGCGCGCCTATTGGGGCGTGACCCTGCCGCAGCTGAAGGCCGGGGTGCTGGCGGGCGCCATCTTCGCCTTCGTCGAGGCGACGGACAATTTCTCCATCGCCGTCTTCCTGGCCGACACCCGCACGAGAACCCTGCCCATCGCGGCCTATGAGCATGTCCGCGATTTCGATGACCCGACGGTCGCCGCCATGGCCACGGTGCTGACGCTGGTGGCGCTGGTCTTCGTGCTGGTGCTGGAAAAGGTCATCGGGCTGGAGAAACTGATCCGCCATGGTTGAGGAACGCCGCTCATGAGCAAGATGCACCTGGTCGCCTATCTGAAGACCGGGCCCACCGCCAGCTTCGCCAGCGGCTGGCGCCACCCCTCCGCCACGCTGGACGATCTGTTCGAGCCCTCGCGCTTCGAATACATGGCCAAGCTGCTGGAGGACGCGCGCTTCGACGCGGGCTTCTTCGCCGATGGCCTCGGCATCCCCGACGTGTATCGCAACACCTTCGCGGATTATGTCGGCCGCGGCGGGCAGGTCAGCCTGCTGGACCCGATGACGGTGCTGCCGATCATGGCGCGCGTGACATCCCGGCTGGGCCTGGGCGCCACGCTGTCCACCACCTTCAACAACCCCTATTGGCTGGCGCGGGGCCTGGCCTCGCTGGACCTGCTGAGCAAGGGGCGCGTGGCGTGGAACGTCGTCACCTCCAGCCACAATGCCGAGGCGCGCAACCACGGCTATGACGAGATGCCCGACAAGGCCATGCGCTATGACCGCGCGGAGGATGTCGTCGCCGCCTGCGCCGCGCTGTGGGATTGCTGGGAGGAGGACGCGCTGGTGCTGGACCGCGAGAGCGGGGTCTACGCCGACACCAGCAAGATCCATTACGCCGACTACAAGGGGCCATACGTCTCCACGCGCGGGCCGATGTCCATGCCGCGCAGCCCGCAGGGGCGGCCGGTGATCTTGCAGGCCGGGTCTTCCCCGCGCGGGCGGGATTTCGCGGCGAAATGGGCCGAGATGGTCTTCTGCTCCCCGGCCACCAAGGAAGCCTGCCTGGAATTCCGCGAGGACATGGTGAAGCGCCTGCGCGCCCATGGCCGGGCGCCCGAGGAATGCGTCATCCTGCCCTCCCTGTCGGTGGTGGTGGGAGAGACGGAATCGATCGCCATCGAGAAGAAGGAATTTCTGGAGTCCATCGTGGACCCGGAACTGGTGCTGGCCTCAAACTCCGCGCTGCTGGGCGTGGACTTGAGCGACATCGACAGCCCGGAGGCCGCCGACAAGGGGGCCGGCAGCGCGGGCGTGCAGGGCTCACGCGACCGCATGAAGCAGACGGCGGCCGCCCAGGGCATCAGCTATGCCCAGGCCGCCCGCAAGCCGCGCGGGCTGATCGCGGGCACGCCCGCCATGATCGCGGACATCATGGAGGACTGGTTCCGCTCCGGCGCCTGCGACGGCTTCGTGCTGCCGCCGGCCGTGTTTCCGCTGACCTATGAGGATTTCGGCCGCATGGTGGTCCCCGAATTGCAGAAGCGCGGCGTGTTCCGCCGCGAATACGCCGGCCGCACCCTGCGGGAAAACCTGCGCAACCCCGGCTGAGGAAGGCCCCGATGCTCGACAAGCCCGACACCACCATCGAGGACCGCGCGCCGCCGGCCTATGCCTGCGACACGGAATGGCAGGCGCGCGTGGACCTGGCCGCCTGCTATCGCCTGATCGCGCATTTCGGGATGGACGACACCATCTTCGGCCATGCCACGGTCCGCGTGCCCGGCAGCCCGAACGAGTTCCTGATCAACCCCTTCGGGGCGCTGTATTCGGAGATCACGGCCTCCTCCCTGGTGAAGATCGACCATGAGGGAAAATCGCTGGAATCCGGCAAGCCGGTGAACGCCGCGGGCTTCGTGATCCACAGCGCCATCCATGCCGCGCGGCCGGATGTGAACTGCGTGATCCACACCCACACCCGGGCGGGTGTCGCACTCTCCTGCCTGGAGGAAGGGGTGCTGCCGATCAACCAGTTCGCGCTCGAATTCGCGGACCACATCGGCTACCACGATTATGAAGGCATCGCGCTGAACCTGGCGGAGCGCGAGCGGCTGGTGGCCGATCTGGGCCCGCACTACGCGCTGGTGCTGCGCAACCATGGGCTGCTGACGGGCGGCTACACGGTGCCCGGCGCCTTCTACCTGTACTACTACCTGGAGCAGGCGGCCCGGGTGCAGATGGATGTGATGGCCTCCGGCGGGAAGATCATCACCCCGTCGCGGGAGGTGCAGTTGCACACCGCCAGCCAGTACAGCAGCCAGCGCAAGCCGAAGGAGACGGGCGTGCGCGCCTGGCCCGCCATGCTGCGCCTGCTGGACCGCGTGAACCCGGGCTATGCGGAATGATGTTTTGCCCTCGGACGCCGGGCCGCATTCGCGGCCTTGCGGAAAGCTGAAGCCATGACCTACTCGCTGGCGGGCCGCTGCGCCCGCACCGGGATGCTGGGCGGTGTCATCACCACCTCCTCCCCCGCCGTCGGCAGCCGCTGCCTGTTCGCCCGTGCCGGGGTGGGCGTGGTGCTGACGCAGAACCTGACCGACCCGCGCCTCGGCCCCCGTGGCCTGGCCCTGCTGGCCGAAGGCTGCGCCCCCGCCGAGACCATCGCCGCCCTGGTGGCCAGCACGCCGCACCACGCCATCCGCCAATTGGCGGTGCTGGCGCGCGATGGCGCCAGCGCGCATTTCTCGGGGGCGGGGATCACCTCCATCCTGGGTGCCGCGCAGGGTGCCGACAGCGTGGCCGTGGGCAATATCCTGAAGAACGACCAGGTGCCGGCCGCCATGGTCGCAGCCTTCGATGCCGACCCCGCGGCCCCGCTGCCCGAACGCCTGCTGGCGGCGCTGGATGCCGGCACGGCGGCGGGCGGCGAGATCCGGGAACTGGTCTCGGCCTCGCTGCTGGTGGTGGACCGTGAAAGCTTCCCCTACGCCGACCTGCGCGTGGACAGCGCCCCCGACCCCACCGCCGCGCTGCGGCGGCTGTGGGGCGAATACGCGCCGCTGGCCGACATGTATGTGGAGCGCGCGCTGGGGCGGGTGTGACCCCGCCCCCTGATGCTCAGGCGCCGCGCCGCACGTTCCAGAACAGCGGGAAGCCCTTCAGCATCCCCGTCAGGTCCGCGCGATAGGCCGTGGGCTGGTAGAAGGCGCCGAGCGGCAGGTAGGGCACTTCCTGGAAGCACAGCGCCTGCATCTCCCGGCAGATCGCCTGTTGCGCCGCCAGGTCCGGCGCCTGGAACCAGCGGTCGCGCAGCGCCTCCAGCCCCGGGCTGGTGGGCCAGCCGAAGGTGGCCGCCCGCCCGATGCCGCGCAGATAGGCCGCCGCCGCCGGGTTCACCCCGCTGACGCCCAGCGTGTAGTTCGCCCAGATGTGCCAGCCGCCCTGTTCCGCCGGCTGTTGGGAGGCCACGCGCTGCAGCACCGTGCCCCAGTCCAGCGCCTGATAGTCCAGGTTCAGCCCCACGCGGCGGAACATGTCGCCCGCCACCTCGCTGATCGCGTTCAGCGCCGCGAAATCGGTGGGCACGGGGAAGATGATGCGCTCCCCGCGATAGCCCGCCTGTTGCAGGGCGCGCTTCACCGCCTCGAAATCGCGCGGGCCGCGCAGGGCGCCGAGCCCTTCCTCGCTGGCCATGGGGGAGCCGGGGGTGAAGAAGCCCACATCCTCCCGCCAGCGGCTACGATCCTCGCCCGCCACGGCGATCATGTAGTCGGCCTGCTTGATCGCCCCCAGCAGCGCGCGGCGGATCGCCGGATTGTCGAAGGGCGGCAGCAGGTGGTTGAAGCGCAGCATGGGCAGGAAGCCGAAGGTGTCCAGCACCTCCACCTTCATGTCCCGCCTGCGTTGCAGCAGCGGCAGGAAGTCCGAGATGGGCTGGTCCCACCAGTCGATCTCGCCGCGTTGCAGGGCGGCGGCGGCGGTGGCGGCATCGGGGATGGTCAGCCACTCCACCCGGTCGAAATGCACGTGCTTGGGGCCCGAGAGGTAGCTCGGCGTGCCGCTGGGGCGCGGCACATAGCCGTCGAACCTCGCATAGACGGCGCGGGAGCCGGGCACGCGCTCATTGGCGACGAAGCGATAGGGGCCGCTGCCCACCATCTCCGTGATCTGCTGCAAGCCGTCGCGGCTGGCCAGGCGCTCCGGCATGATGACGCAAATGTTGGAGCCGGGCTTGCCCAGCACATCCGGCAGCAGCGGAAAGGGGCGCTTGAGGCGGAAGGCGATGGTGCGGTCGTCGGGCGCCGAGAGTTCATCGGTGGCGGCCATCAGCGAGGCGGCATAGGCATCGCGGGAGGCCCAGCGCCGGATGCTGGCCACGCAGTCGCGCGCGCGCACCGGCTCGCCGTCATGGAATTTCAGCCCCGGGCGCAGGGTCAGCTTCCACAGCAGCCCGTCATTCTCCACCACATGGCCCTCGACCATCTGCGGGTGGGCGCGCAGCTCCATATCCACGCCATACAGCGTGTCGAACACCAGCATTCCGTGGTTGCGGGTGACGAGGCCCGTGGTCTGCACCGGGTCCAGCAAAGCCAGGTCCGCCTGCGGGACGAATTTCAGCACGCGCTGGTTCTGCGCGCTGGCCAGGGCGGGGCCGGCCATGGCGCCGGCGGAGCCCAGAAGGGTGCGGCGCCCGATCATGCCACCGCCTCCGTGGCCAGGACGGAGACGGGCGGGCGGTGCTGCGCCCAGGGCCGCGCGGCCTCGAAGGCGGCGGAGGCCTGGAGCACGCCCAGATCGTCGAACCGCCGGCCCACCACCTGCAACCCCACTGGCAGGCCGGCCGGGGTGAAGCCGCAGGGCAGGCTGGCCGCCGGATTGCCCGAGAAGTTGAACGGATAGGAGAATTCCGCCCACATCAGCCAATCCCACGGGTGCTGCGGCCAGTCCTCCGGCTGCAACAGATGCGCGGGGAAGGCGGCGGTGCTGACGGCGGGCGTCAGCAGGAAGTCGTAGTCGGCGAAGAAACGGTGGATCGCCTCCACATACTCCAGCTTGCGGGCGCGCATCACATGGTACTGCTCGGCGCCGAAGCCGCGGCCCGCCTCCATCATGGCGACCAAGCCGGGGTCCATCTTCTCGCGCCAGGTGTCCAGATACAGGTTGGCGCGGGCCAGATAGCCGGCGGGCCAGAAGAAGCGCGCGAGTTCCGGCCCCTGCGTGCCCCAGGCGGGGGTCACCAGCTCCACCGTCGCGCCCATGTCCTCGAAGGCGGTCACGGCCTGGGCGACCAGCGCCGCCACATCCGCATCGACGCGGGCATGGCCCAGGTCGGGGCTGTAGGCGATGCGCTTGCCGCGCATGTCGGCCTTCAGCAGCGCCGGGTAATCGGCGGGCGGGGTCTCGCAGGAGGTATGGTCCCAGGGGTGGGGCCCCGCCATCGCCTTCAGCATCATCGCGCCGTCCAGCACGGTGCGGGTCAGCGGGCCCATATGGGTGGCGTAGTCGTTGTTGGGCACGGGCCAGTAGGGGATGCGGCCATAGGTCGGCTTCATGCCGAACACGCCGCAGAAATGCGCGGGCATCCGCACCGAGCCCCCGCCATCCGAGCCCAGGTGCAGCGGCCCATACCCCGCCGCCGCCCCCGCCGCCGCCCCGGCCGAGGACGCGCCCGCATTGTAGCCGTGCTTCCACGGGTTGTGGGTGATGCCGTTCAGCGTGCTCTGGCTGACGCCCTTCCAGCCGAATTCCGGCACGGTGGTCTTGCCCAGCGTGATGGTGCCCGCCGCGTGCAGGCGGGCGATGCAGGGGGCGTCCTCGGTGGGCACCCAATCCTTGGTGGCCAGCGACCCGCCGCCGGTGACCAGCCCCTTGGTCGGGTGCATGTCCTTCAGCGTGACGGGCACGCCCTCCAGCGGGCGGGGGGTGCCGCCGGGGGCATAGGCGGCCTCGGCCGCGCGGGCCTGGGCCAGCGCCAGCTCCGGCGTCAGCATCGTGATCGCGTTGATCTTGGGGTCCAGCGCCTCGATGCGCGCCAGCAGCGCCTGTGTCACCTCCACCGGCGACAGGTCGCGCGCCGCGTAGGCGCGCTGCAATTCCGCGGCCGGCATGAAGCCGAGCTCGTCACTCACCATTCCCAACACCTCCTCAGGTGCTGGCAATTCCTTCCCCGTGGGCCCGGAGATTGCGGCCCCCGCCGGGTGGTGCCAGCGTGTTGCAAAGCCGATCAGGACCTCGTGGATTGAATAAGAAGACGCAGCGTTCCGTAAGTCAATCGCAATCCGCGCCGCCTGTCGCCGGCCGTCCGGGCCGGCCGCGCAACCCGGCCGTGGATGTCGCCATCCTGGCCGCCGCGCGGGAATTGCTGGCCGAGCTCGGCTGCGGCGGCTTCACCATGGAGGGGGTGGCGGCCCGCGCGGGGGTGGGCAAGCAGACGCTGTACCGCCGCTGGCCGTCCCGCGCCGAGCTGATGATCGACCTGTACTACATGGACGAGCTGAGCGACCCCGACGGCGAGCAGCCCGGCCTGCCGGTGGAGCAGGCGCTGGGCGCCTGGCTGGATGCCAGCATCCAGCGGCTGTACCGGCCCTGGAACCAGAACCTGTTGCGCAGCCTGGCCGTGACCGCGCAGGACGACCTGGCGCTGCGGGCGGTGATGCTGGCGCGCATCACCCATCCCCGGCTGGAGATGGGCCGCCGCATCCTGCGCCGTCTGCGGGCGGAGGGGCAGGTGCGCCTGGACCTGGACATCGAACTGGCGGTGGAGATGGCTTCCGGCGCCATCTGGTTCCACCTGCTGTTCATGCCGGAGACGATCGCGCCCGCGCTGCGCGACCGCCTGCTGCGGGAGATGCTGGCGATGGTCACCCCGCGTTGAGCGTGGTGAGCCACTGCCCTGTCAGCGCGCTGTCCATCCGCGACAGGCCATGGCCCAGCGGCAGTTCCTGATGGGTCACGGCCGCGCCGTCCGCGCGCAGCAGCGCGGCCAGCCGGGCGCTGTTCGCGGCGGGCACGATCGGGTCCGACACGCCCGACAGCAGCAACACCGGCGTGCCCGAGAGATCAGCCGCGGGCGGCTGGGCGAAGGGCACCATCGCCCGCAGCAGCGCGGCGCCCGCCAGCAGGCCGGGGTGGCGCAGCAGCAGGGCGGCCGCGATGTTGGCGCCGTTGGAAAACCCCAGCGCCACCGGCGCCGCCAGGCCATGGCGCGCTCGGGCGGCGCGGATGAATCCGGCCAACTCATCGCTGCGCAGGCGCAGGTCGTCCTCGTCGAACACCCCCTCCGCCAGGCGGCGGAAGAAGCGCGGCATGCCGTGTTCCAGCACCCGGCCGCGCGGCGAGAGCAGCGCCGCCCCCGGCGCCACCAGCCGGCCGAGCGGCAGCAGGTCCCGCTCATCCCCGCCGGTGCCGTGCAGCAGCAGCAGGGGCGGGCGGGCGGCATCGGTGCCGGGTTCGTACACATGGATGAAATCGGTGGTCATGGGGCGTCCTCCGCGGGCCGCGCCGGCGGCCCGCCATGACGGTTCAGGCAAGGGCGGGCAGCGCCGCCTCGATCTGCGCGCGGTGCCCTTCGAGGAAGGCCGGCAGCTTCAGCGCGGCGCCCAGGCTCTCCGCCGGTTCATCCACGGCGAAGCCCGGGATGTCGGTCGCGATCTCGAACAGCACGTGCCCCGGCTCCCGGAAATAGACCGAGCGGAAGTAGTCGCGGTTCTTCTGCTCCGTGGTGCGCAGGCCGTGATTGGCCATCAGCTTGCGCGCCATCTCCATCTCCTCCGCGTCGTCGGCGGCGCGGAAGGCCAGGTGGTGCACCGAGCCGCGCCCCAGCCGCGCCGGCAGGAAGCCGCCCACCGCCCGCAGATCCACGATGCCGCCGAGCGTGGTGCCCGGCACGGCATAGCGGGTGGTGTCGCCCTCCCTCGCCACTTCCTGGAAGCCGAACACATCGGTCAGGATGGCGCCGGTCGCCTCGGTCTTCTCCAGCATCAGGCTGACGCTGTGGAAGCCGCGGATGGCGTGCTCCACGGGCACCTCGCCGCCGGCCCAGGCGGGCTCGGCCTCGATGCCGGGGATGCCCAGCAGCGCCAGGCGCAGCCCGTCCGGGTCGCGGAAGCGCAGCAGCGTCTCACCGAAGCGGGTTTCGCGTTCCAGATCGTGGCCCAGCAGGCGGGCGGTCCAGTAGCCGATGGCGGCCTGGGGGATGCGGAACACCGTCTCCTGCAGCTCTCCCACCCCGGCGCGGCCGGGGGCCGCGTGCTCCCATGGGAAGAAGGTCAGGATGGTGCCCGGGCTGCCGGCCGCGTCGCCGTAGTAGAAGTGATAGGCGCCCGGATCGTCGAAATTCACCGTCTTCTTCACCAGCCGCAGGCCCAGCACCCGGGTGTAGAAATCCAGGTTCTGCTGCGCCTTGCCGGCGATGGCGGTGACGTGGTGGATGCCGTGGGTGGTCATGATCGCAATCTCCTGAAGGGCAGCCTCGCTGCGCCGATGGCCATAGGAATTGGCTGCCGGCGCCCGGAAAGCCAGCGCAATCCGATTGCATGGATGCAATGGAAGTCTTGCTGTATCGGCCGTGGAATTGCGCGAAAGCGTGGCTCATTCTCCGCCCCAGCATGATCGCCGCCCCATTCCGGGACGGGATCCCGAACCGGAGAATTCCCATGATCGACCTTCGCCTCGCCCCCTATGCCCTGTTGCTGCTGCGCCTTTCGCTGGGGGTGATGTTCATCGCCCATGCCTGGCTGAAGATCGCGGTCTTCACCGTGCCCGGCTTCGCCGCCTTCATGGCGCAGGTGGGCTTTCCCTCCGCCCTGGCCTGGCCGGTGGTGCTGGCCGAGCTGATCGGCGGTGTCGCCATCCTGCTGGGCCTGTATGCCCGGGCCGTGGCGGTCGTGATGCTGCCGGTGCTGGGCGGCGCGCTGCTGGTGCATATCGGCAATGGCTGGGTGTTCAACGCGCCCAATGGCGGCTGGGAATATCCGGCCTTCCTGATCGTGGGCGCGGTGGTGCAGGCCCTGGCCGGCGACGGCGCGCTGGCGCTGCGCCGCACCCCGGTGCCGGTGCTGGGCGGCCCTGTGGCCGTCTGAACCGGCCCGGTTCCGGCACGCCCCTTTGGGGCGCTAACATCCGGCCGGCGGTGCGGGGAACCGTGCCGCCGGCCTGCCGCATGCGAGGGGGGAGACGCGTGAAGGAACCTGCCCGGACCCTGGCCTGGGACGATTTCCGCCTGATCGCCGCGGTGGCCGAGACCCGCAACCTGCCCGCCGCCGCGGCGCGGCTGGGCATCGACCATTCCACCGTCTTCCGCCGCCTGCGCCAGGTGGAGGCGCTGCTGGGCACGCCGTTGTTCGAGCGCCACCGCGCAGGCTACACCCTGACCCCCGCCGGGGAGGAAATGGCCGCCCTGGCCGCCCGGGTGGATGAGGACATCACCGCCGTCACCCGCCGCCTGTCCGGCAGCCTGCCGGTGCCCTCGGGCGAGGTGCGGCTGGCCACCAGCGACAGCCTGCTGATGGAATTGCTGATGCCCATGCTGGCGCGCTTCCGCCACGCCAACCCGGCCATCCGGCTGGATGTGGTGACGGGCAACGCCGCGCTGAACCTGTCGCGCCGCGACGCGGACGTGGCGGTGCGCGCCACCGACAACCCGCCCGACACGCTGGTGGGCCGCCGCGCCGCGCGCATCGCCTGGGCGCTGTACGGCTCCGTCATGGCCCCCCCGCCGCATGACCCGGAGGCCGAGGCCGACTGGGTGTGCCTGGGTGACAATCTGGCCGGGCTGCAGGTGGTGCGCCATGCCCGCGCCATGGTGCCGCCCGAGCGCCTGGCCGGGCGCTTCGACACGGTGCTGGGCCTGGCCCAGGCGGTGGCGGCCGGGGTGGGGGTGGGGCATCTGCCCTGCTTCATCGGCGACCTGTGGCCCACGCTGACCCGGCTGGCGCCGCCCCGGCCGGAATATGCCTCCGACCTGTGGCTGCTGACCCACCCGGACCTGCGCCACACCCCGCGCGTGCGGGCGCTGATGGACAGCCTGGCCGCGCAGATCGCGGAGAAACGCGACATGATCGAGGGCGGCGCGGCGCAAGCCTGAGGAAGGGCTGGCCCCGCGCGCCTCCCGCCCGGATAATCCCCCCAGCAGCGCAGGGAGAGGGGATGGCCCCGCCACGCATCGCCTTCGTGACCATCGGCCAATCCCCGCGTGAGGATGTGGTGCCGGAGGTGCTCGCCCTGGCCGGCGCCGCGCCGGCCGAGGTGGAGGCGCGCGAATACGGCGTGCTGGATGGGCTGGACGCCGCGGCCATCGCCGCCGGCGCCCCCAGACCACGGGAGCCGGTGCTGTACACCCGCCTGGCCGATGGCGGGCGCACCAGGCTGGGGGCGGGCTTCCTCGCCCGCCGGCTGGAACCCCTGCTGCACCGGCTGGATGGGGAGGGGTTCGACCTGATCGTGCTGCTCAGCACCAGCCTGTTCCAGCCCTATCGCCTGCGCACGCCCTTCGTGCACGCCCAGCAGGTGGTCGATGCCTGGGTGGCCGCGCTGGTGATGGGGGAGGCCCGGCTGGGCGTGCTGCATTCCATCGCCCAGCAGCATCGCGGCTTTTCCCACGGCATGCTGATCCAGGATGCGCGGGCCGTGATGCGGGAGGACGACCTGACCGACCTGGATGAGGCGGTGGACCGGCTGGCGGCCGCCAACCTGATCCTGATGCACTCGGTGGGCTACACGGAGGCGATGGCGGCGCAGATGGCCCTGCGCACCGGCAAGCCGGTGGTCACCGCCCGGCGCATCGTGGCGGGCGCGGTGCGGCTGCAGCTCGTCTCCCTGGCCGCGCGCGCCCTGCCGCCGGTGCCCGAGGAGGCCTCCCCCCACGCCCTGCTCGAACGCCTGCCGGGCCAGACCGAGCAACTGACCCCGCGGGAGCGCGAGGTGCTGGCGGGCGTGCTGGACGGCGCCGGCAACAAGGAGATCGGCCGGCGGCTGGGCATCAGCTATCGCACAGTGGAGATCCATCGCGGCCGGGTCATGGCCAAGCTCAATGCCAGCTCCCCGGCGGAGCTGCTGCGGCGGCTGGTGATCGCGCGGGGGCGATAGCTGCCCAATTTCCGGGCCGACCGCCTGATTTTCGCACAGCCCGCCCCGGCCCGGGTAAGGGTCCGACCTTATGGGACCGCCAGGCGCACTCCTGTATCCCCGGGGGATCGGGAATACCGGGCGTGCCAGGGGCGCGGCCCGGCAAGGCATGGGTGTGCTGGAACATGGCGGATGCGGCGTCTCGTTACCGGATCGGTTTCGACATTGGCGGAACCTTCACGGATTTCATCCTGCTGGACCGCAGCGATTCCACCATCCGGCTGCACAAATGCCTGACCACCCCGCATGACCCGTCCGAGGGCGCGCTGGCGGGCCTGGCGGAACTGGTGGCCGGCGCCGGCCTCGCCCTGGCCGATATCAGCGAGATCGTGCACGGCACCACCCTGGTGACCAACGCGCTGATCGAGCGCAAGGGCGCCACACTCGGCATGATCACCAGCGCGGGCTTCCGCGACGTGATCGAGATGGGCACCGAGCAGCGCTACGACATCTACGACCTGTTCCTGCAATACCCGGACCCGCTGGTGACCCGCCGCCGCCGGCTGGAAGTGGCCGAGCGCATGGACCGCGACGGCGCCGTGGTCACGCCGCTCGATCTGGTGGCGGTGAAGCGCGCGGCGCGCGAGCTGGTGGAGGGCGGGGCCGAGGCTATCGCCGTCTGCTTCCTGCACGCCTATCGCAACCCCGCGCACGAGAAAGCCGCCGCCGCCGCGATCCGCGAGGAATTCCCGGACATCGCGCTCTCCCTATCCTCGGAGGTGGTGGCCGAGCTGTGGGAGTATCAGCGCTTCGTCACCACCTGCGCCAACGCCTATGTGCAGCCGCTGATGGACCGCTACCTGAAGCGGCTGGAGCGCGAATTGTGGAGCGGCGGCTTCCGGGGCGCGCTCCGGCTGATGCAGTCGGCGGGCGGGCTCGTCTCCCCGGATGTGGCGCGCGCCTTCCCGATCCGGCTGCTGGAATCGGGGCCGGCGGGCGGCGGGCTCGCCACCGCCTTCTTCGGCGGGCTGGTCGGCAAGCGGGATGTGATCTCCTTCGACATGGGCGGCACCACCGCCAAGGCCTGCATGATCGCCGACGGCCGCTGCGAGGTCTCGCCCATGATGGAGGTGGCGCGGCTGCACCGCTTCAAGAAGGGCTCCGGCCTGCCCATCAAGGCGCCCGTGATCGACATGATCGAGATCGGCGCGGGCGGCGGCTCGATCGCCGCGATCGACGAGGTGGGGCTGCTGAAGGTGGGCCCGCATTCGGCTGGCGCCGATCCGGGCCCGGCCTGCTACGGGCGCGGCGGCGCGCAGCCGACCGTGACCGACGCCAACCTGGTGCTGGGCTATTACGACCCGGGCTTCTTCCTGGGCGGGCGCATGGCGCTGGACAAGCCGGCGGCGGAGGCCGCGCTGGCCGCCGTGGGCGGGCGGATCGGGCTGTCGGCGGTGGAGACCGCCTGGGGCATCCACCGCACCGTGACCGAGAGCATGGCCGCCGCCGCGCGCATCCATATCGTGGAGAAGGGCAAGGACCCGCGCCGCTACGCCATGGTGGGCTTCGGCGGCGCCGGCCCCGCCCATGCGGTGGAGGTCGCGCGCATCCTGGGCGTGGAGGAGGTGCTGATCCCGCCCGCTTCCGGCGCCGCCTCGGCGCTAGGCTTCCTGGCCGCGCCCCTGTCCTTCGAGGGCGTGCGCTCCCTGCCGGTGGCGCTCGATGACCCGGGCGCGCCCGCCGCGATGGAGGCCGTGCTGGCCGAGCTTTCGGCCGAGACGGCGTCCATGCTGACGGGTGCGGGCATTTCCGCCGCCGACATCGCCATCGAGCGCAGCGCGGACATGCGCCTGTCGGGCCAGATCCATGAGATCAACGTGCCGCTGCCCGCGGGCCCGATCACGGCCGAAAGCCTGCCCGCCGTGATGGAGGCCTTCCGCCGCGTGTATTCCGCGCGCTTCACCTCGGTCTATGAGGGGGTGTCGGCGCAGGTCATTTCCTTCCGCGTGCGCGCCGTCGGGCCTTATCCGGAACTGACCGTGGTGCAGGCCGGCACGCCGGAGGGCGGGGTGGCCCTGAAGGGCCGCCGCATGGCCTGGTTCGGCGATGCCTTCCACGACACGCCCGTCTATGACCGCTACTCCCTGCCCGCCGGGCAGGTGGTGCGGGGCCCGGCCATCATCGAGGAACGCGAGGCCACCACCATCATCGGCCCGCGCGACAGCGTGACGGTGGGGGCGGCGGGCATGCTGCGCATCGCGGTGGGCGTTTCGGCCCCCGTCGCCGCGCGCATCACGCCGCTGACGCCCATCGAGGAAGCCCGCGCGCTGATCGAGGCGGACCCGGTCTCGCTCGAGATCATGTGGAGCCGGCTGGTCACGATCGTGGAGGAGATGTGGCACGCGATCTGCCGCACCGCCTTCAGCCTCATCGTCTCCGAGGCGCAGGATTTCGCCTGCGATATCCTGGACGCCGATGGCGAATCCCTGGCGCATTCGCCGCGCGCCATGCCGGTGTTCAACCTGACCCTGCCGCGCGCGGTGAAGGCGATGCTGGCCAAATATCCGGCCGAGACGCTGCGCCCGGGCGATGTGCTGATCACCAACGATCCCTGGCTGTGCGCGGGGCATCTGTACGACATCGCCATCGTCACCCCGGTGTTCATGAACGGGCGCATGGTCGCGCTGCTGGGCACCGTCGGCCATGTGGGCGACATCGGCGGCATCAAGGACGGGCTGAAGGCGCAGGAGGTGTTCGACGAGGGCCTGCAGATCCCGATGGCCAAGCTGTACCGCGCGGGCGAGGCCAACGACACGCTGTTCGACATCATCGCCGAGAATGTCCGCAAGCCGGAGGAGGTGCTGGGCGACCTGCACGCCTTCATCGCGGCCAATGCCCAGGGCGGCGAGCGGCTGCTGGACTTCATGCGCGACTACGGCATGCAGGACCTGCGGGCGCTGGCCGCCGTGGTGCAGGGCCGGGCGGAGCGCGCGATGCGCGACGCCATCCGCGCCCTGCCGGATGGCGAGTATCATTCCACTGTCAGCAACAACATGCTGGGCCAGACCCTGCATTACCCGCTGAAGCTGACGGTCTCGGGCGACGAGATCGAGCTGGATTTCGCGGGCGCGCCCCCGCAGCTGCCGGCGGGCGGGCTCAACTGCACCTACAGCTACACCGAGGCGCATGGGTCCTATCCGCTGAAATGCATCCTCAGCCCGCAGGTGCGCGGCAATGCCGGCTGCTACCGGCCCATCACGGTGAAGGCGCCGGAGGGTTCGGTGCTGAACTGCACCCGCCCGGCGGCGGTGGCGCTGCGCACCCGCACCGGCTGGTACCTGGCGCCCAACGTGTTCCGCGCCCTGTCGGAGGCAGCCCCCGACCGCGTGCAGGCGCATACCGGCCTGCCGGTCTCCATCAAGGTGCATGGGCGCGATGCCTCGGGGCATCTGTATTCGGACCATTTCTTCATGGGCGGCGGCCAGGGGGCCGGCGCGCGCGGGGATGGCAAGTCGGCGCTGCTGTGGCCCACCTCGGCCGCCAATACCTCCATCGAGCTGTTCGAGACGCGGTCCCCCGTGCTGGTGGTGGAGAAGTCGCTGATCGCCGATTCCGGCGGGCAGGGGCGGCATCGCGGCGGGCTCGGCACCCGCACCCGCATGCGCAAGCTGCATGATGACGGGCTGCCCACCCAGGCCTCCGTCGCCGCCGAGGGGGTGGGCGTGCAGGCCCCCGGCCTGTTCGGCGGCGCCCAGGGCGGGGCCGCGCGCGGCGCCATCCTGGACCGCGAGGGCAACCTGCTGCGCGATTGCGGCACCGGTGAGCTGGTGACGCTGACCGACACCAGCAAAATGATCGAGATCCGCCTGTGCGGCGGCTCCGGCTTCGGCCCGGCCGGGGAGCGCCCGGCGGAACTGATCGAGCGCGACATCCAGGAAGGCTACGTCACCCCCCGGGCGGCCCAGCGGGCCGCCGAGTGAGAGGAGAGCGAGACATGCAACGCCGCGATTTCCTGCTGGGCGCGGGCGGCCTGGTGGCCGCTTCCTCCCTGGATCCCGCCTTCGGCTTCGAGCGCGAGGGCAACCGCCGCATCCTGGTGTTCTCCGGCAACCAGCCGGTGCCCATCCTGGACCCGCACCAGCGCTATGACTGGTCCACCCGCATGATGCAGCGCTGCCTGTACGATGCGCTGGTGCGCTATGACGGCACGCCCGCCCGCGTGATCCCGTGGCTGGCCGAAAGCTGGGAAACCAGCGCGGATGGCCTGACCTGGACCTTCAAGCTGGCGGCGGCCGCGAAGTTCAACAACGGCGACGCGCTGGATGCGGAGGCGGTGCGCTTTTCCTTCGCGCGGGGCCTGCGGCTGAACAAGGGCATCTCCTGGATGCTGTCGCGCCATCTGAAGCCCGAGAAGATCGAGGCGCTGGACGCGCGCACGGTGCGCTTCACGCTGGAACGCCCCTATCCGGATTTCATCGCCTTCCTGCCGCTGTGGTTCATCGTGAACCCGAAGCAGGTGCTGGCGAATGTGGACGGCGACGACGACGGCCAGAAATGGCTGACGGCCAATGCCGCGGGCTCTGGCCCGTTCCGCATCCGCCGCTGGGATGGCCAGACGGTGATGTCGCTGGAGGCGGTGCCGGAGTACTGGAAGGGCTGGCCGATGGCCGAGGCCGACCGCCCCGCCGGCGTGATCTTCCGCGTGATGCGCGAATCCGCCCCCCGCAAGGCCGCCTTGCAGCGCGGCGAGGTGGATATCGCGGCCGGCCTGACGCCCGATGACCTGGAGCAGCTGGAGCGCGTGCCGGGCATGGTGGTCACCAACGATCCCGGCGCCGCGCCCTTCTTCATCATGATGAACACGCAGAAGGGCCCGACGGCGGACCTGAACCTGCGAAAGGCCATCGCGCATGCCTTCGACTACGACGCGCTGATCACCATCCACAAGGGCGATGCCAGGCTGCTGGATGGGCCCTTTCCGGTGGTCACGGCCGGGCGCATCGCGCTCGACATGCCGCGGCGGGACCTGGACAAGGCCCGCGCCTTCATGGCGCGAAGCGCCACCCCCCAGGGCGGGTTCGAGCTGGAATACCTGCATGTGGCGGGCCATGAGGTGCAGCGCCAGATCGGCCTGGTGCTGCTGAACGCGCTGCAGCCGCTGGGCATCCGGGTGAACCTGGTGGGCCAGCCCTGGCCCACGCTGATCGGGCGCGGCGCCAACCCGGACACGGCGGCGGCGATGACGGCGGTCTATGTCACGCCCGTCACCACCTCCCCCGATACGGTGGCGTCGCAATACGCATCCAGCGCGGCGGGGCAGTTCTGGGGCATCCATCACCTGCGCGACGCGCGGATCGACGCCATGGTGGCCGAGGCCGCCGTGGAGCTGGACGCGCCGAAGCGGCGGGAGATGTATGCCGCCATCCAGCGCCGCGTGCTGGAATTGCAGCCGGCGGTGTTCTGCATGACGGCCAACCAGCGTTGGGCCATGCGCAATTACGTGCGCGGCTTCGCCAACCAGCCGCTGAACCTGACGGGCGAGGTCGATCTGTTCCCGCTCTACGCGGCGCGTGGATGAGCATGCTGCGCTATCTGGCCCGGCGCCTGGCCTATGTCGGCATGATGCTGGCGGGGCTGGTGCTGATCACCTTCGTGATCTCCAACGTCACGCCGGCGGACCCGGCGGCGCTGGCGGCCGGGCCGGATGCGACGCCGGAGATGGTGGCGACGCTGCGCCGGGAATACGGGCTGGACCGGCCCCTGCCGCAGCAGTTCCTGCGCTATGCGGACGACCTGCTGCATGGCCGCCTCGGCCGCTCGATCCAGAGCGGCAATGAGGTGGCGCAGGATCTGGCGCGCTATGTGCCGGCCACGCTGCAGCTGGTGATCCTGGCCATGGGCTTCGCCTGCGCGGTGGGGATACCGCTCGGCATGCTGGCGGCGGTCCGGCGGCAATCCTGGCTGGACCACGGCATCCGGGTGCTGGCGGTCTCGGGTGTCGCGCTGCCGGCCTTCTGGATCGCGCTGCTGCTGCAATTGGTGGTGGCGGTGTGGTGGGGCTGGCTGCCGACCGGGGGCATGCTGTCCATCGCGGCGGACCCGCCGCCCACCCTCACGGGCATGGTGCTGTTCGATGCGCTGCTGGCGGGGGAATGGGGCACCTTCCTGGATGCCGCCCGGCATGCGGTGCTGCCGGCGCTGGTGCTGTCGCTGCCGTGCCTCGCCTCCGTGCTGCGGGTGAACCGGGCGGAGATGATCGAGGTGCTGGGCTCCGACCACATCACCGCCGCGCGCGCCCATGGCGTGGCGCCCGGGCGGCTGGTGGGGCGGCTCGCGCTGAAGAACGCCATGCTGCCGACGCTGGCGATGATCGGCCTGCGCTTCGGCTGGATGCTGGGCAGCACGGTGCTGGTGGAGACGGTGTTCGACTGGCCGGGCATCGGCCTCTACGCCGTGAATTCCGCCATCGCGGCCGATTTCAAACCCGTGATGGGGGTCACGCTGGTGATCGGGTTCCTGTTCATGCTGAGCAACCTTCTGGTCGACCTCGCCTATGGCTGGCTGGACCCGCGGACGCGCGGCGCATGAGCGCCACCCTGCAACGCCTGCGGCTGGAACATGCGGGCAGCCTGCGCCGGCTGCGCTTCTTCGCCTGGACCTTCGCGCGCAGCCCCTCGGCCCTGCTGGGGCTGGTGCTGGTGCTGGCCTTCTGCATCCTGACGCTGATCGGCCCCTGGATCGTGCCGTACCCGGAGCACGCGCGCGGCGCGGTGGATCTGGCGAACCGGCTGCGCCCGCCCTCCGCCGCGCATTGGTTCGGCACGGATGAGATGGGCAACGACATCTTGACCCGCGTGGTCATCGGCACCCGCACCAGCTTCTGGATCGGGCTGACCATCACGGGCCTCGCCGCCCTGGTGGGCGTGCCGCTGGGGGTGGCGGCGGGGTATTTCGGCGGGCGCGTCCGCACCGTCCTCATGCGCGTGACGGACGTGTTCCTGGCCGTGCCCGGGCTGGTGCTGGCGCTGGCCATCGTGGCCGCCCTCGGCCCCGGCATCCTGCACGGGGTGCTGGCGCTGGCGGTGGTGTGGTGGCCCGGCTATGTGCGGCTGATCGAGGCCAAGGCGCTGACCCTGCGCTCCGAGGCCTATGTGGAGGCCGCGCGCACCATGGGTGCCTCCCACACGCGCATCCTGTTCCGCCATATCCTGCCCAACTGCATGGGGCCGCTGGTGGTGAAGGCCAGCATGGACATGGGCATGGCGATCCTGGCCGCGGCGTCGCTGGGGTTCATCGGGCTCGGCGCCAAGCCGCCCGCGCCGGAATGGGGCGCCATGATCGCCACCGGCCGCAGCTACATGCCCGACTGGTGGTGGTATTCGGCCTTTCCGGGCCTGTGCATCTTCCTGACGGTGCTGGGCTTCAACCTGTTCGGCGACGGTCTGCGCGACACGCTGGACCCCCGGAGCGCGCGCGGATGAGCCTGATCGAGATCAGCGACTACCGCCTTGCCTTCGATGGGTTCGAGGGGCGGGTGCATGTGCTGGACGGCATCGACCTGGCGGTCGAGGCGGGCGAGGCCGTGGGCATCGTGGGGGAGACGGGCTGCGGCAAGTCGGTGCTGGCCCGCAGCCTGCTGCGGCTGAACCCGGCGCCGCCCGCGCGGGTGGTCTCCGGCGCCATCCGCTTCGACGGCGCGGATGTCCTGGCGATGGACGCGGCCGGGCTGCGGCGGCTGCGCGGCGGCACCATGGGCATGGTCTTCCAGGACC
The DNA here is from genome assembly GCF_009900765.1 of Rhodovarius lipocyclicus. Lineage (GTDB taxonomy): Bacteria > Pseudomonadota > Alphaproteobacteria > Acetobacterales > Acetobacteraceae > Rhodovarius > Rhodovarius lipocyclicus. The sequence continues at coordinate 11,989 of NZ_JAAABL010000025.1, read as the reverse complement.
CGGTCACCTACCTCAACCCGGTCTTCACCATCGGCCGGCAGATGGAGGAGGTGCTGCGCGCCCATGAACCCGCCATGCCGCGCGCCGCGCGCCGCGACCGCGCCGTGGCCCTGCTGGATTCCGTGCGCCTGCCCGGCCCGGCGGCGTTGCTGGACCGCTATCCGCACGAACTCTCGGGGGGCATGCGCCAGCGCGTGCTGATCGCCCAGGCGCTGGCGGGCAACCCGCGCGTGCTGATCGCGGACGAACCCACCACGGCGCTGGACGTGACCATCCAGCGCCAGGTGCTGGCGCTGATCGCCGATCTGGTGGAGCGGCTGGGGCTGACGCTGCTGCTGATCAGCCACGATCTGGGCGTGATCGGCGCCGCCTGCCGCCGCATCGTGGTGATGTATGCCGGCAATGTGGTGGAGGACGCGCCGGCGGCCCTGCTGTTCGCGGCCCCCCGCCACCCCTACACCCAGGGCCTGCTGGCCGCGATGCCCGACCTGCGCCGGCCCGGCCACATGCCCCAGGGCATTCCGGGCAGCATCCCCAACCTGCGCGACCCGCCGCGGGGCTGCCGCTTCCACCCGCGCTGCCCGCTGGCGGCCGAGATCTGCCGGCAGGAGAAGCCGGAGCTGCGCGGCGCGCCCCATGCCGTGGCCTGCCACATGGTGCCGGCATGACCGCGCTGCTGGAGGCACGGCGCGTGACGGTGCGCTTCGGCGCGCAGGCGGCGGTGAACGATGTCAGCCTGGCGCTGCGCCCCGGGGCCGCGCTGGGGCTGGTGGGGGAATCGGGCTCCGGCAAATCCACCCTGCTGCGGGTGCTGCTGCGCCTGCAATCCGTGGCCGAGGGCCATGTGCTGATGGATGGCACCGATATCACCCAGGCGCGGGAGGCCCGGCTGCGCGCCCTGCGCCGCGATGTGCAGGTGGTGTTCCAGAACCCGCATTCCGCGCTGAACCCGCGCCACAGCGTGCATGACAGCGTGGCCGAGCCCCTGCTGATCCAGGGCGGGCTGACCCGGCGGCAGATCCGCGACCGTGTCGCCGCATTGCTGGACGATGTGGGGCTGGGCGGGGAATTCCTGTGGCGCTACCCGCATGAGCTATCGGGTGGGCAGAAGCAGCGCGTCTGCATCGCCCGCGCGCTGGCCCCCGGCCCCCGCGCCCTGCTGCTGGATGAACCGACCTCGGCGCTGGATGTCTCGGTGCAGGCGCAGATCATCGAACTGCTGCGGGGCCTGCGGGAACGCCACAAGCTGGCCTTCCTGTTCATCTCCCACAACCTGGCGGTGGTGCAGCTGCTGTGCGAGGAGGTGGCGGTGCTGCGCCAGGGCGCGATCGTGGAGCAGGGCCCGGTGGCGGAGGTGCTGCACGCGCCCCGCGATGCCTATACGCGCGCGCTGATCGCCTCGGTGCTGCCGCCCGGGTTGAACCGGCTGGATGGGGCCTGACGCCCCTCAGCCCCTGATCCGCGCCAGATACTGCCGGTGCCAGTCCACATAGCCCGGATGCACATGCGCCAGCCTGTCCCGCAGCACCCCATGCGCCTCCGCCAGGCGGTGGAAGGGGATGAAGGGGTACAGGTGGTGCTCCGCGTGATAGGGCATGTTCCACATCAGCAGCCGCAGCAGCGGGTTGGTCAGCATGGTGCGGGTGTTGGTCAGCCCGTCGCGCTCATGCGAGCAGAAGGTGTGTTCCGTCAGCAGATAGCAGCGCAGCAGGGATTGCCCGAACAGCTGCGGCAGCACCCAGAACAGCAGCACCGCCTGCCAGCCCAGGGTCAGCCCGGCCAGCAGCACCGCCCCCGCCACGAAGGCCAGCATCCAGCGCACGCTGCGCACGATGCGCAGCGCCGCATCGGGGTGGATATAGGGATAGGCCGAGAAATCCCCGCGCAGCCCATCCACCGCGATGCGGAAGCGCGAGCGCCAGTAGGGCAGGGTGGTCAGCCGCAGCAGATAGCCGCGGAACCGCGTCGGCGGGGGCTGCATCATCAGCTCCGGGTCGCGCTCGGGGTCCTGGGTGTGGCGGTGATGGGCCAGGTGATAGGCCTGATAGAAATGCCAGTTGAACAGGGAGGGCGCGCCGGCCAGCCAGCCCACCACCGCGTTCAGCCGGCGGCTGGCGAAGGCGGTCTGGTGCATCGTCTCATGGAAAGGCGCGAAGAAGGCCGCCTGCACCACGCCCAGCGCCAGCACCGCCGGGGTTTTCCACCAGCCCGGCAGCAGCGCCACCAGCGTGCCCGTCAGCAGCAGCAGCCCCAGATGGATGGCCAGGTGCCGCAGCCCCTCGGCATCCGAACGCCCGGCCAGATGCATCATCGCCGCGGGCGCGGGGGCCCGGATATGGGCCTGCTCATGGGTCAGTCCGCTCATGCTGGTGGCTCCTGGCTGAGGCATGGCCAGCACAGCAGCCGGGCGGGGCGCTGTCGAGCGTGCGGGCGCGCGCCATGGGGCGGCCGGGAAGGGCCGCGCACCGCTACCGGGCAGAAGCTGCCCATCCAGGCGGCGGCGGAGACAGGCGTGAATGTCCTGAAAAGTGGTATCAATGACATTTGGGACAAACCCGCCTTGCCCTAACCTGCGCCCAACCGCCGCGGCATTCCGCTCGCGGCACCACAGGCAAGGAAGCAGGCCCATGGCCAGCAAGGGTACAGCGGTGATCACCGGCGCCTCGACAGGGATCGGCGCCCTTTTCGCGGAGGGTCTGGCGGCGCGCGGCCATGACGTGATCCTGGTGGCGCGCAACGCCGAACGGCTGGAGGCTACGGCCGCCCGCATTCGCGCCCGCCACGGCGTGGCCGCGCGCGGCATCGCCGCCGATCTGTCCGACCCCGCGCAGCTGCGGGCGCTGGAGGCCACGCTGGCCGCCGATGCGGGCATCACCGTGCTGGTGAACAATGCGGGCATCGGCGCCACCGGCACGCTGGCGCAGACCGATCCGGCGCGTTTGGATGCCATGGTGGCGCTGAACGTCACGGCGTTGACGCGGCTGACCCGTGCCGTGGTGCCGGGCTTCCTGGCGCGCGGGGCCGGGCGGGTGGCGAACATCGCCTCCGTGCTGGCGGTGGCGCCGGAGGTGTTCCACGGCGTCTATGGCGCCACCAAGGCCTTCGTGCTGGCCTTCAGCCAATCCCTGCGGAAGGAATTCGCGGGCACCGGCCTCGGCGTGCAGGTGGTGCTGCCGGGTGCCACCGCCACGGAATTCTGGGAAACGGCGGGCGCCGATGTCGGCAATGTCCCGCCGGAGATGGTGATGTCCGCGACCGACCTGGTGGCGGCCGCGCTGGTGGGCTTCGACCGCGGCGAATTCGCCACCCTGCCCGCCCTGCAGGACGGCGCCCAGTGGGAGGCCTTCGAGGCCGCGCGCCAGGCGATGATGCCGAACCTCTCCACCTCCCGCGTCGCGCCGCGCTACGCCACGCCCCAGGCGGCTTGACGGGCCGCGCCGCGCATGGCGTAAATCGACGTATACGGCGATTTACGCCATGGAGGCCTCATGCCCAGCATCGGCTACCTCGTCTATGACGGCTTCCAGGTGATGGGCCTGGCGGCCATGTCCGCCTTCGAGATGGCGAACACCGTGCTGGGCCGCCGCGCCTATGAGGTGCGGGTGATGTCCGAGCGCGGCGGGCCGGTGCGCAACACGCTGGGCTTTTCCATCGACACCCAGCCCTGGGACGACGATTTCGCCGACACCACCATCACCGGCGGTTCGGCCGATGCGCGGACCGGCACGCCCGGGCTGCTGCGCTATCTGCGCGCCGCCGCCCGATCCTCCCGCCGGGTCGCGGGCATCTGCACCGGCGCCTATGTGCTGGCGGAGGCCGGGCTGCTGGACGGCCGCCGCGCCACCACCCATTGGGCCCATGCCCGCGCCCTGCAGGCCCGCTACCCCCTGGTGAAGGTGGAGGAGGACCGGATCTTCACCGTCGATGGCCCGATCTGGACCTCGGCGGGGATGAGTGCGGGCATCGACCTGGCCCTGGCCCTGGTCGAGCATGATTTCGGCCACAAGGTCGCCAAGGCCACCGCCCGCAGCCTGGTGGTGTATCTGCGCCGGCCCGGCGGGCAGTCCCAGTTCTCCGCCCTGCTGGAGCTGGAGCCGCGCTCCGACCGTATCCGCCGCGCCCTCATCCACGCGAAGGAGAACCTGCGCGACGCGCTCTCGGTGGAGGAACTGGCGGAGACGGCGAGCCTCAGCCCCCGCCAGTTCAGCCGCCTGTTCCGCGAGGAGACCGGCCAATCCCCCGCCAAGGCGGTGGAGCATCTGCGGCTGGAGGCCGCGCGGATGATGATGGAGGAAGGCCGGCGCAGCCTGGACGAGGTGGCGCGCGAGACCGGCTTCGCCGACCGGGAGCGCATGCGCCGCGCCTTCGTCCGCGCCTTCGGCCAGCCGCCCCAGGTCCTCCGCCGCGTGGCGGAGACCCAGCGCCCCGCCCTCACCTGAACCAGGCGCCCGAGCGCACCGCCACCGCGATCGCCAGCCCATAGACCACGAGCGCCGCCGCCAGCGTGGCGTACAGCGCGGTCAGCGAGCCGGTCAGCCGGATCGCGGCCCAGCCCCCGCCCAGCGCGATGGCCAACCGGAGAAAGCCCGCCGTCAGCGGCCAGAACAGCCGCCCCGCCCCCTGGGAGGCGAAATACAGCGTCAGCCCCAGCCCGAAGAAGCCATAAGCCGGCCCCACGACGCGCAGGTACTGGCTGCCCGCCGCCAGCATCTCCGGCTCATCGCTGAACAGGCGCAGCCACAACTCCGGCCAGATGGCGGCGCAGAGGCCCAGCCCCTCCGTGATCAGGAAGGCCATGGCGCCGCCGGTGAGTGCGATGCGCAGCGCGCGGTCCCGCTGGCCCGCCCCGATATTGGTGCCCACCAGCGCCACCAGCGGCGCGCCGATGCCGAAGCTGAGCGGCACCAGCAGGTATTCCAGCCGCGCGCCGGTGCCGAACCCCGCGATGGCGCCCACCCCGCCGGCGGCGGCCACCAGCCCGGTGGCGCCGCCAATGGTGATGTTGGTCAGCACCGAGGTGATGGCCGAGACCGCGCCGATGCGCAGGATGGCGCTCAGCGGCGCCCAGCGCAGCCGCACCCAGCGGAACCGCGCGACGTTGCGCCCCGACAGGATGTACCAGGCCATGGCGATGGTGCCGCCCACGAAGAACAGCAGCAGCGCGACGCCCCCGCCCGCGATGCCCATGGCCGGGATGGGCCCCCAGCCGAAGATCAGCAGCGGCGAGAGCGGCACCAGGAACACCACCCCCACGCAGATCACCGTGGCCGGATAGGCCATGTTGCCCGTGCCGCGGATGACGCTGGCCAGCCCGTTCATCAGCCAGATGAAGACGACGCCGCTGAACACCGTGTCGGAATAGATCATGGCGGCGCGCAGCTCCTCCCCCTCGCCGCCCATGGCGCGGTAGAGGTTCTCCCCGAACAGCAGGAACAGGGCGGAGATCGCCAGGCCCAGCACCAGGTTGATGAAGACCGCGTGCAGCACCAGCGCGTCCGCCTGGTCACGCCTGCCGGCCCCCAGCGCGCGCGCCACGGCCGAGGATATGCCCCCACCCATCGCCCCGCCGGAGATCATGGTCATCAGCATGACGGCGGGGAAGGTCAGCGCCATGCCCGCCAGCGCCGCGGTGCCCAGCCGGGACACCCACCAGGTCTCGATCAGCCCGGTGGCGGCCTGGGCCAGCATGATCAGCACATTGGGCCAGGCCATGCGCAGCAGCAGCGGCACGACGGGCGCCTGCAACAGGCGCTGGGTGCGCTGGTCCGTGCGCGGCGGGGAAAGGGGGGAAGCGGCGGTTGTCGCGCTCATGCTCTGACGGTCCTCACAAGGGCGCATCACCGGCGCGCCCAGGGGGGCAGAGTGCCGGGCTGCCGCCACGGCAGGAATGTCAGAGATGCCGCGATTCAGGACATTCCCGACCCTCGGGGGAGTGAGGGGGGCCGCTGGCGCCCCGCCCACCCGCCGTGCAGACTGCGGCCAGGACGTGGCGCCGGCGTGCCGCGCATGCACGGGAAGCCCCAATGGATTGGTCGATCAAGGAAGGCATTTTCGCGCTGGGGGACCTGCCGCTGTCGGCGGGCGGCACCCTGCGGGACGCGCGGCTGAACTGGCGGGCGCATGGCACGCTTTCCCCCGCGCGGGACAATGTGATCGTCTATCCCACCAGCTATTCGGCGCAGAGCCCGGAACTGCAATGGCTGCTGGGGCCGGAGGGAATCCTGGACCCCACGCGCTGGTTCATCATCCAGCCGGACATGTTCGGCAACGGCCTGTCCAGCAGCCCGTCGAACAGCGATGACTACCCGGCGCTCGTCACCGCCTTCGACAATGTGCGCGCGCAGCGGCGCCTGCTGCGGGAGGTGTTCGGGGTGGAGCGCGTGGCCTGCGTCTATGGCTGGTCCATGGGCGCGCAGCAGGCTTATCACTGGGCGGCGGAATTCCCGGAGGCGGTGGAGCGCATCGTGGCCATCTGCGGCACCGCCCGCACCTCGCCGCACAACCAGGTGTTCCTGCGCAGCCTGATGGCCATTCTGGAAGCGGCGCCCGAATACCAGGGCCAGGGGCGCTTCTCGGCGGAGCCGGTGGCGGCCGTCCGCGCCTTTGCCCGCAGCTATGCCGGCTGGGCGCTGAGCCAGGATTTCTACCGCGCCGGGCTGCACCTGGCCTCGGAGCCCGACCTGGAAAGCTTCCTGCGCAACCAGTGGGAGGCGCGCTGGGCCATCCGCCGCGCCGCCAACCTGTATGCGCAGCTGAAATGCTGGGATGCGGGGGATATCGGCCAGGCTTACGGGGGGGATCTGCCCCGGGCGCTGGGGGCCATCCAGGCGCGGGTGCTGCTGATGCCGGGCGACACCGACCTGTATTTCCGCGTGGCGGACAACGCGGCCGAACTGCCGCATCTGCGCCATGGCAAGCTGCTGCCCATCCTCAGCATCTGGGGCCACCGCGCGGGCAACCCCATGGGCAACGCGGCCGACACGGCCTTCATCCGCGATGCCGTGCGGGAGTGGCTGGCCACCCCCGCATAAGGCCGGCGGTCAGATCGACAGCTGCACGCCGGAGCTGCGGATCGCCGCCTGCCAGCGCGCGGTCTCGGCCTCCAGGAAGGCGGCGAAGGCGGGCACGGACAGCGGCATGGCCGAACCGCCCGCCCCTTCCAGCCGCTGCCGCACCTCGGGCACCGCCAGGGCGCGCTGCACCCCGGCGTTCAGCTTCTGGATCACCGCCTCCGGCGTGCCGGTCGGCGCCATCAGCCCGTACCATAGGGAAACGGCATAGCCGGGCACCGTCTCCGCCACGGCGGGCAGGCTGGGGGCCAGGGCCACGCGCTGGGGTGCCGTCACCGCCAGCGCCTTCACCCGGCCGGAGGGCACGAGCTCCTGCATCGCCCATTGCCCGGCGAAGGCGATGTCGATCACCCCCGCCGCCAGGTCGCTGACCACCTGCGGAGAGCCGCGATAGGTCACGTGCAGCACGTCGATGCCGGTGGCGGCCTTCAGCATCTCCATGGCCAGATGGGCGCTGCTGCCCTCGCCCCAGGAGCCGAAGCGCACGGCGCCGGGCTCAGCCTTAGCGCGCGCGATCAGCGCCGGCAGGTCATTGGCCGCGAAGCCCGGGTTGGCCAGCAGCACCAGCGGCTGCACCGCCAGCGAGGCCACCGGCGTGAAATCCCGCGCCGCGTTGTAGGGCACGTTGCGGAACAGGGTGGGGTTGATGCAGATCGTCTCCGCCGTGCCCAGCGCCAGCGTGTAGCCATCCGCCGCCGCGCGCGCCGCGGCCTCGGTGCCGATCATGCCGTTGCCGCCGGGGCGGTAGTCGATGACGAAGGGCTGGCGCATCTCCGCCTGCAGCTGGTCTGCCGCCAGGCGGGTGGACATGTCGGTCAGGGAGCCCGGCGGCCAGGGGATGATGATGCGCACCGGCCGCGCCGGGTAGGCGTCCTGCGCCAGGGCGGGCAAAGGTGCCAGGGCCGCGCCCAGGCCCAGCAGGCCCCCCAGAAGGTCGCGGCGAGGGAGGGATGTCTCGTGCATGCGGGCAATCCTTGGGTTGAAGCGGCTATTCCTTGCGGATGTTCCAGGCGAGCGGCGCGGGGCTTTCCAGCATGCCGGTGATGTTGGCCCGGTGCGCGGTGGGCTGGCGGAACAGGCCCAGCGGCACGATTGGCCATTCCTGGAAGGCCGCCTGTTCGATCCGCGCCGTGATGGCCAGGCGCGTGGCGTCGTCGGGGGCGTTGAACCATTCCTCCCGCAGGGCGGTGAGGGTTGCGCTGCGGAAGCCGCCGGGGAATGGGTTGGCCTCATCCCCGCGCGTCAGGAAGCTCAGCGCGGGGCTCGCGACGTCGGAGCCGCGCAGCCAGGTGTGGAAGATGCTCCAGCCCCCGCGCTCCGGTGCCTCACGCGAGCCACGGCGGGCGAGCATGGAGCCCCAATCCATCGAGATCAGCTCCGCGTTCATCCCCAGCCGGCGCAGCAGGTCGAAGGTGATCTGGCCCATGGGCTGCACGGTGGGCACATCGGTGGGGGAGATGATGACGATCTTCTCCCCGTTGTAGCCCGCGCTCTGCAACGCCTGGCGGCCGCGCTCCAGGCTGCCGGTCATGGCCTCCCCGCCCGCGCCGGTGGAGCTCGGCAGGCCGCAGGGGAAGAAGGATTTGCAGGTGGAGAAGAAATCCGGCGAGCCCGCGATGGCCTGCAGATAATCCTCCTGCCGGATCGCGGCGGCGACGGCCGCGCGCACCTCCAGCCGGTTGAACGGGGCGTGCAGGGCGTTGAAGCGCAGGAAGGGCATGGAGCCGATATTGTCCAGCGTCACCAGCCGCACGTCGCGGTTGCGGCGCAGCAGCGGCAGCAGGTCGGCGGTGGGTTCCTCCCACCAGTCGATCTCGCCGGTGGACAGGGCGGCGGCGGCGGTGGCGGCGTCGGGGATGGTGACCCATTCCACCCGGTCCACATGCACCACCTTGCCGCCGGAGGCCCAGCTGGGCGGTTCTTGCCGGGGGATATAGCCCTGGAACTTCTCCCACACCGCGCGGTTGCCCGGGGCCCATTCGCCCGGCACGAAGCGGAACGGGCCGGAGCCCACGGCCTCCCGCACCGGGGTGGTGGGGGGTGTCAGCGCCAGGCGCTCGGGCATGATGAAGGCGACGTTCATCGCCATCTTGCCGATCGCGTCCAGCAGCAGGGGGAAGGGGCGCTTCAGCACGATGCGCAGGGTGCGGTCGTCCACCTCCTCCATCACATCGACCGAGGCCATGAGCGTGCCGCCCAGCCCGTCCCGCGCGCCCCAGCGGCGCAGGCTGGCCACGCAGTCGCGCGGGCGCACGCGCTCATTGTCGTGGAAGCGCAGCCCCTCCCGCAGGCGGATGGTCCAGATCAGCCCGTCGGCGGAGACAGTGTGCCCCTCGGCCATCTGCGGGCGGGGCGTGCCCTGGGCGTCGATGGCATAGAGCGTGTCATAGACCATATACCCGTGCGCCCGCAGCAGGTTGGCGGTCGAGATCATCGGGTCGATCTGTGAGAGATCGGCGTTGGGCGTCCAGCGCAGCACGCGGCGGTTGCCTTGCGCCAGGGCCGGTGCGGCCCCCATGGCTGGGAAAGCGGCGGCGGCGCTGAGGAGCTGGCGGCGGTTCGGTTCCATGGGCTTCCGTGGCTTTCGGGCTGGGGGTGTCAGATGTGTTCGGCAGGCGGCGGGGGGGCGCGGCCCCGGATCAGGTCCGCGGCCTTCTCGGCGATCATGATGGTCGGCGCGTTGGTGTTGCCGGAGGTCAGCGTGGGCATCACCGAGGCATCGGCGACGCGCAGCCCCTCGATGCCGTGCACGCGCAATTCGTCGCTGACCACGGCCATCGGGTCCGCGCCCATGCGGGCCGTGCCGGCCATGTGGTGCACGGTCAGCAGGTTGGCGCGGATGTAGTCCTCCCATTCCGCATCGGTGCTCACCGCCGCGCCGGGGCGCAGCTCCGCCCCCCGGAAGGGCGCCAGGGCGGGCTGGGCCATCACCCGGCGCATGATCTTCAGGCTCTCGCGCACCAGCCACATGTCATGCGGCGCGGTCAGATAGCGCGGGTCCATCGCCGGATGCGCAAAGGGGTCGGCCGAGCGCAGCCGCAGCTCGCCCCGGCTTTCGGGGCGGATGGGCCCCACGCGCAGCGAGATGGCCGAAAGCTCCCCGCGCGCCGGGTTCGGCGGGCGGAAGGGCAGGCGCAGCCGCGCATCCTTGAAGCGGCCGGCGAAGGGCTTGAAATGCACCTGGCAATCGGGGGCGGCGGCGGCCGGGTCCACGCGCAGGAAGGCCCCGGCCTCCATGGGGGATTCGGTGAAGGGGCCGCGCCGCAGCAGCAGCGCCTTCAGCACATCGGCCGTGGCGCGCTCGAATTGTAGCCGGTCCACCACGCTGATGGGCTGGGTGCAGAGCGTGTCGATCTCCGCGTCGCAATGGTCCTGCAGGTTTTGGCCCACGCCCGGCAGGTGGTGCAGCGGCGCGATGCCAAGGCTGCGCAGATGCTCCGCGTCGCCGATACCCGACAGCATGAGCAGCTGTGGGGAATTGATGGCGCCGCCGGCCAGGATCACCTCCCGCCGAGCGCGTAGCTCGACATCCCGCCCGCTCTGACGGAAGGCGACGCCCACGGCGCGCCGGCCCTCGAACAGCAGGCGCGTGGCCTGGGCGCCGGTTTCCAGCCGCAGGTTGCCGCGCTTCAGCGCCGGGGCCAGGAAGCCGCGCGCGGTGGTCCAGCGCAGCCCCTTGCGGATGGTGAAGTCGAAGGTGCCGAAGCCTTCCTGCTCCGCACCGTTGAAATCCGGGTTCTCGGGGAAGCCCGCCTGCACCCCCGCCTGCACGAAGGCCGCGAAGACCGGGTTGCTGCGCCGGGCGCCGCGCACATGCAGCGGCCCGCCGGTGCCGTGATAGGCATCCTCGCCGCGCTCATGGTCCTCCGACCGGCGGAAATAGGGCAGCACGTCCCGATAGCCCCAGCCGCGGTTGCCGAGCTGGCGCCAGTGGTCATAGTCCTGCCGGTTGCCGCGCACATACAGCATGCCGTTCATGGCGTGGCTGCCGCCCACCATGCGCCCGCGCGGCCAGGCCAGGCGCTGGCCGGCCAATTGGGCCTGCGGCTCCGTCTCATAACCCCAGTTGCTGGCGGGGTTGCTGAAGGCGAAGCCTTGCAGCAAGGGCCAAGTGTAAATCGGGCTGCGGCGCATCTCGCCGGCTTCCAGCAGGACGACACGGCTGCCCGCATCCTCCGACAGGCGCGCCGCCAGAACGCAGCCCGCCGAGCCCGCGCCCACCACGATGAAATCTGCTTCAGGCCCGCTGGGCATGGTTGCTTGGACTCCTCGGGGCAGGGCCCCGCATGACGGAAATGTTGCATGGGCGATGCGACCGGAATTGTCCGTGCGCGACATCGCCCTGAAGCGGTGCGACGGCTGTCAATAAACCGGAAAGCGCCGGCACAGCTCCTGGACCTCAGCGCCGATGGCGGCCTCGATGGCCGCGTTGCCGTCGGGGTTGTTCGCCCCCGCCAGCCCTTCCAGCACGCGCCCGATCATCTGCCCGATCTGGCGGAACTCCGCCTCCCCGAAGCCCCGCGTCGTGGCGGCGGGCGAGCCCAGCCGCACGCCCGACGTCACCATCGGCTTCTCCGGGTCGAAGGGGATGGCGTTCTTGTTGCAGGTCAGGTGCGCCCGGCCCAGCGCGCCCTCGGCCGCCTTGCCCGTCACGCCCTTCGGCCGCAGGTCCACCAGCATCAGGTGGTTGTCCGTGCCACCCGTCACGATGCCGAAGCCCAGCCCCTTCAGCGTCTCGGCCAGCACGGCGGCATTGGTCACCACCTGCTTCGCATAGGCGCGGAATTCGGGGCGCAGCGCCTCACCGAAGGCCACCGCCTTGGCCGCGATCACATGCATCAACGGCCCGCCCTGCAGCCCGGGGAAGATCGCGGAGTTGATCTTCTTCGCCAGCGCCTCGTCATTGGTCAGGATCAGGC
>NZ_JAAABL010000024.1 GCF_009900765.1 Rhodovarius lipocyclicus | reverse complement strand
CGGCGACTGTCCATGATCGATACAGGCTTCCAGGGCATCGCTCCGCTCCCGCGAAACTCTCACCCAAAAACCGTCAACCATCTCTCCGAACATCAGTCAGGGATGTGTCCGGTCTGAACACCCCCGAGACCCCCACCGAGGGGCCCTGCCCCTCGGCTCCCCGCCAAAGGCCGAAAGGCCCTTGGAACCCATCAGATTGGCGCCTTACCTTGGCAGGTGGGGCACCATTTTCATGATAAAAATCAATGGGAAAAACCTTCCCAGGATCAGCGCCCAACTGCTCTAGGTCCAGGACCGAGCACGGTCCTGGCGGGGGTCCAGGGGGCGGCGCCCCCTGGTGGGGGCCCGCTGCCCGTGCCCTACCCCCGCAGCGGCACCCGCGCCGCCGCCAGCACATCCACCCGCGCGGCCCCGGCGGCCAGCAGCACGGCGGCGCAGGTCTCGGCCGTGGCGCCGGAGGTCAGCACATCGTCGATCAGCAGCACGCGCTGCCCTCGCACCCGCGCGGCGTGGCGCGGGGCCAGGCGGATGGCGCCATCCAGCTCCGCCCGGCGGGCGATGGCGCCGAGCTCCCCCAGGGGGCGGGTGGCGCGGGTGCGGCGCAGCGCGTCGGGGATGCTGGGCTTGCGGGCCAGCCGGGCCAGGTGGCGGGCCAGCAAGGCGGACTGGTTGTAGCGCCGCGCCAACAGCCGGCGCCAATGCAGCGGCACCGGCAGCAACAGGTCGGCCTCGCGCAGCAGCTCGGCCCCGGCGCGGGCCATGTGGCGGGCCAGCGGCAGGGCGAGTTCCGTGCGGTCGCCGTGCTTCATCGGCAGGACCAGGGCGCGCGCGCCGTCATCGTACAGCAGCGCCGCGCGGGCGCGGGCATACAGGGGCGGGCGGCGGTCGCAGGCCTCGCAGATGTCCAGCCCCGCATGCGGCAGGGGGATGCCGCAGCGGCGGCAGAGGGGCGCCACCGCGAAGGTCAGCTTGCGGAAACAGGCGGCGCATTGGGTGCCCTGCTCCAGCACCGGCGCCTCGCAGGAGAGGCAATGGGGGGGCAGCGCCGCGTTCAGCAGCCCCCCCAGCAGCCGCCTGAACCGTGACCCGCCCTGCTGGATCACGTCCCGGGCCCCGCCGGGGGCGCGCTTGGCCCTCTAAAGCCGGCCGAAGCCAGCATCGCCGTCGCGCTCCACCTCATGCACCAGGTCGATCTCCCAGGAGAGGTATTCGCGCATCGCCTCCTCGATGCCGGAGTTGCGGTCATAGGGCCGCAGGTAGAAGTCGATGCAGGCGGCATCGTCCGGCACCAGGCGGTCGGCCTCCAGCCTGTGGCCGGCGGCGGCCCAGGCGGCGGTGCCGCCCGCCAGCACCCGCACGGGGGCGGAGGTCAGCGCCGCCAGATCGGCGGCGGCCAGATGGGCCAATGCTTCCCGCGGGGCGGTCACGACGACCAGCGGCACGCCCGAAGGCGGGGCCGAGAGGCGCGACCGCACGCCCCAGACCGCGCCGGGGATATGGCCGTCGCGGAAGTCCACGCTGCGCGCCAGGTCGATCACATGCGCGCCCGGCCGGGCCGCGAGTTCCGCCACCGTGATGGTGGGGGCGGGCGGCACGGCGGGGATGGGCTCGGGGCCGGTTTCCAGCGTGGTGTCACCCGCGCCGTCCAGCACGAACACCTCCCACCCGCCCAGCAGCCGCAGCCAGGCGGCGGACATGCGGGCGCGGGCGCCGTCTCCGAGATCGGTCAGCACGATGCGCGCCCGGCGCACCGCCACCCACTGGTCGGTGGCCTGGATCAGCTGCCCGCCCGGGGCGTGGCGGAAACCCGGCAGATGGCCCGCGCCGTATTCCTCGGGCGCGCGGACATCCAGCAGATAGGTGGTGCGGGAGGTATCGGCCCGCAGCGCGGCCAGTTCGGCCGCGCCGATGGTCTTCACCCCCGTCTCGCGCGCGAAGTTGCTGGCGCGTTCCAGTGCCAGTTCGGCCCCGGGCGGGGTGCCCGGGCTGTAGCTGGCGGTCTTGCCGCGATCGCAGGAAAAGCCCGCCAGCTCCCAGCCCATGGTGCCGTTGCGCAGCGCCACGATCCGGTTCGGCACGCCCGCGCGGCGCAGGCTCTCGGCGCCCATGATGCTGCGGGTGCGGCCGGCGCAGTTGATGACGATGGTGGTGTCCGCATCGGGCGCGAATTCGCCGATGCGATAGACCAGCTCGCCGCCCGGCACGTTCACGGCACCGGGGATCGACATGCGCCGGTATTCCTCCAGCGGGCGGCTGTCGAGGATCACCATCGGCTGGCCGGAATCCATCAGCGCCTTGAGTTCGGGCGGGTCCAGGCTCTCGGTGCCGTAATGGTGCTCGGCCCATTCGCCGAAGGCCTTGGAAGGCACGTTGACGCCGGAGAACAGCACATGGCCGGCGGCCTTCCAGGCCGGGCCGCCGCCCTCCAGCACCTGCACGTCGGTGTAGCCCTGATGGGCCAGCCATTGCGCCAAGGTGGTGGCGTAGCCCTCCCCGCCATCGGTGCAGACGATGCGGGTGGCGCGGCGCGGCACCAGCTTGGGCGCGCGCAGCTCCTTCTGCGACAGCGGGCAGGGAATGGCCCAGAACAGGTGGGAACGGCCGAACTCACCTTCCTCGCGCGCGTCGAGAATGGCGAGTTCCTCACCGCCCCCGATCCACGCCTTCAGCGTGGCCGGGGAGACCTGCTTCATGCGCCCGCCTGTTGCGTCGGCTTCATGAAGTTCTTGTTGTAGGGCACGATCTCGCCGGTATCGGCCATGTACGCCTTGCGGCCGTCCAGCTTCTCCAGCGCCAGCCCGTACATGTGCAGGTGGCGCGTGGGCACGGCGCCCGTGGTGTGGATGGAATGGATGGCATCCGGCATGAAGGCGATGCCCCGGCCGGGCTCCACCATCACCTCATGGTCCACGACCAGCGCGCAGCGCTCGGGGTCGGAGCCGTCATCGGTGCGGCGATAGACCTTGTTCAGTTCCTGCCCGTCCACGGCGACGACCACGGCCCAGGTGGTGTGGTCGTGGGGCTTGGTCTCGTTGCCGGGGTTCAGCGCGTTCAGATACAGCGCGAAGGTGCCGCCATCGTCCATCTGCATCAGATAGCGGTTGCTGCCCTTCTCGCCATTCGGCGGGGGCGGGAATTCGGCGGCGGGGAACAGATGCTCCTGCGCCGCGAGCTTCATCAGCTCCTCACGGAACTTCGCCAGGCTGGCGGGCGTGACACCCTCGGCGGCCTCGATGGCGCGGATGCGGTCCACGGTGGCGGCCACATGGGCAGCCCGGGCGGCCTTGATATCTGTCGCGTTCATTGCGCGTCTCCCCTATTCGGTCGGGCAGCATAAGCCCGCGCCGGGTTCAGGCGGAAGGGGCCGGTTCGTCATGGCACACGAAGCACAGCTTGTTGCCGTCCGGGTCGCGCAGATAGGCCGCGTAGTAATGGGGGTGGTAATGGGGGCGCAGGCCGGGCGGGCCCTCGCACACGCCGCCCAGCGCCAGGGCGCGGGCATGGGCCGCATCCACCGCGCCCCGGCTGGGGGCCAGCAGCGCCACCATGGTGCCATTGCCCGGTGTGGCCGGCTGGCCGTCGAAGGGCATGGTCAGGATGAACAGCGGCCTGGCGTGGTCGGGGTGTTTCCAGGCCACCCAATCGGGTTCCAGGAATTTCCGCGCCAGCCCGATCTCCGCCAGCACCGCGTCATAGAAGGCGGCTGCGCGCTCCACATCGGCGGTGCCCAGGCAGATGTGGCTGATCATCAGCCGTCCGCCCGCGGGATCCAGGGGATATTGCCCACCTCGATGCCTTCCTCGCGCAGGGCCTCGGTCTCCTCGGGGGTGGCCTCGCCGTAGATGCCGCGCTCCTCGGCGTCGCCGTAATGGATGCGGCGGGCTTCCTCGGCGAATTCGGGGCCGACATAGTCGCAGTTCTTCTCAACCTCGGCGCGCATGCGCTGCAGCAGGGCGACGAGCTGGGCGGGCACGGCCTTGGGCGTGGCGGCCTTGGCGGGCATGTCCGGGGGGGCGGGGGCGGCGGTCATCGGCACGGCCTCGGGCCGGCCCTTGGCGCCTGGCACCTTGGCCACGGAGGGCGCCATCAGCGCCTTCTCCACCTTCGCGGAACCGCAGACCGGGCAATCCACCAGCCCGGCGCCGGCCTGCTTGTCATAGGCCTCGCTGTTGCGGAACCAGCTCTCGAACTCATGCCCTGCGTCGCAACGCAGCGTGAAGCGGATCATCTCCTTGGCACCCTGAAAATATGCAGTTCTCGAACTGACATATAGCGTGCCATGGCGGCACTTCGAGGGCCAGCGGCGCGGATCAGCGCCCCTGTTGCGCCCTTTGCACCAGGGAGGTGGTGGAGCGGCCCGGCAGCAGGTCCAGCAGCACGGTCTGCCCGCCCCAACTGGCCACCTCCGGCGCGCCCACCACCTGGGCGATGCTGTAGTCCGCGCCCTTGAACAGGCGGTCGGGGCGCAGCGCCAGGATGGCTTCCAGCGGCGTGTCCTCGGCGAAGCCGATCACGGCATCCACGGCGGCCAGCGCGCCGATCACCACCGCGCGGTCCTCCAGCGGGTTCAGCGGGCGGGTGGGACCCTTCAGCCGCGCGACGGAGGCATCCTCGTTCAGCGCCACGATCAGCCGGTCGCAATGCCGGCGCGCGGCTTCCAGCATGCGCACATGGCCCGCGTGCAGCAGGTCGAAGCAGCCATTGGCGAAGCCCACCCGCAGGCCCTGGCGCTGCCAGTCCCGCGCCAGGGCGGCGGCCTGCGGCCAGGTCAGGGTGACGCCGCCCGATCCTTCCTGGCGGCGCAGCGCCAGTTCCAGTTCCGCCACGGAACAGGTGGCGGTGCCGAGCTTGCCCACCACCACCCCGGCGGCCGCGTTGGCCAGGCGCATGGCCGCGCCCAGAGACCGGCCCGAGGCCACGGCCAGGGACAGCGTGGCGATGGCGGTGTCGCCCGCGCCCGAGACATCGAACACCTCATGCGCCTCCGCGGGCACCGACAGGGCCGGTGCGTCGCGGGGGACCAGCATCATCCCCTTCTCGCTGCGGGTGACGAGGATGGCCGCGGCATCCACCTGCCCCAGCAGGGCGCGGGCCGCGGCCTCGCATTCCATCGAGGACGCGACGGGCAGGCCCGTGGCCTCGGCCAGTTCGCGGGCGTTGGGGGTCAGCGCGTCGGCACCGGCGTAATGGGTGTAGTCGCGGCCCTTGGGGTCCACCAGGCAGGGCACGCCGGCCCGCTTGGCCAGGGCGATGGCCTGGGCGGCCAGCGCCGGCGTCAGCACGCCCTTGCCGTAATCGGACAGCACCAGCGCCCCGGCCCCCGGCAGGGCCGCGGCCAGCGCGCCCAGCAGGGCGGCCTGTTCCTCGGTGGTCGCGGGGGCGGGGTCCTCGTCATCCACCCGCACCACCTGCTGATGGGCCGCGATCACGCGCAGCTTGCTGGTGGTGCGCCGGGCGGAGGGGATCAGCCGCGCGGCGGGGCCGAGCAGGGCGGAGAGTTCGGCCCCCTCCGCATCCTCACCCACCAGGCCGATGATCGTGACCTGCCCGCCGAGCGCCAGCAGGTTGCGGCCCACATTGGCGGCACCGCCGGGCATGCTGTCCGTCCGGCGGCTGCGCACCACGGGCACCGGCGCCTCGGGCGAGAGCCGGCCCGCATCGCCGTACAGGAAGCGGTCCAGCATCACATCGCCCAGCACGACAACGCGCAAATCGGAAAAATTCAGCATGCAAGGGCTGTAGCAGAGGGGGCGCCGCCGGGCCAGCGCGGGCAGGCCATGCCCGCCACCGGCAAGGAATTGGTCATGCCCGCCATGGCACAGAGGCCAAGGGGAGATTCCACATATGAATGCCTCATCATGAAAACCGTGTTCCGGCCTGGCCCGGCGGCGACGGTTTCGCCGAATCCTCGCACGGAATCCCATGCAGCGGCTTGCAAGCGTCACTATTGAGTGGAGAGTTGCGTCGGCTGATGCCAGCCTCTCTGAATCTCACGGCCTGGTGATCAGGCAGCCTACCGGCAAAGCGGAGTTCATGTTCACCTCCTGGTACCAACGGCTCCTCGCTCTCTCCTCCTCCCGCAAGGCCACCTGGTGGATGGCGGGGCTGAGCTTCACCGAGAGCAGCATCTTCTTCATCCCCCCCGACCTGCTGCTGGTGCCCATGTGCGTGGCGCAGCGGCAAAAGGCGATGTGGTTCGCCCTGGTCTGCACGCTGGCCAGCGTGGGCGGCGGGGTGCTGGGCTATTATGTCGGGCGGGAGCTGTTCCATCTGGCCGCCGTGCCCATCCTGGAATTCTACGACGCCATGGGCGCGTTCGAGACGTTCAAGGAACACGCGGCCCATTGGGGCTTTCTGGCGATCGCGCTGAAGGGGCTGACGCCCATTCCCTACAAGGTGGTCGCCATCGCGGTAGGGGCCGTGGAGTTCGGGATGGGCAAGTTCATCCTCGCCTCCATCATCGGGCGCGGATCGCGCTTCTTCCTCATCGCGTGGCTGTGCCAGCGCTATGGGGACCAGGCCTCGGACTTCATGGAACGGCACGGCAAGCTGAGCTTCGCGCTGCTGATGGCCGTGGTGATCGGCGGCATCTTCGTGGTGCCGATGATCGACTGACCGCGAATGGCCGGAGGAGGGATGGGGAGTGGTGCCCGGAGCCGGGGCTATTCGCACCCGCAAATCCAAGTAGTTAGCGGAAAGTGGGATGCTTCCCAACCTCTTGATATTGCTACTTCTAGCATTGAAGGTGTCCCACTCCAAGACCTGATTTCTTGGCAGGACGCCGCACATGCCTGACGGTGTTCCCTACCAAGCCCTCATCGGGCCCGTAGCGCGCCAGTTGCTGGGCGAGCCCAACAAGCAGCTGTCCTCCCGCGATGAAATGCGCTTCGGAAGTCGCGGCAGCCTGGTGGTTCGCCTTCACGGGCAAGCCGCTGGCACATGGTTCGACCATGAGGCCAACCGGGGCGGCGGCGTGCTGGACCTGGTGCAGTGGAAGCTGGACCTCGACAAGGCGGCCGCCGTCGAATGGCTCAACGGGCCTCAGAAGGCCCAGCCCGAGAAGCGGCAGCAGTCCCACGGGGGCGGCGCTCGCCTTGGCAAGCTGGTGGCCGCCTACGACTACATCAGCGCCGATGGCGAGCTGCTGTTCCAGGTTACCCGCCACGACCCGAAGGACTTCAGGCAGCGCCGACCGGACGGAAAGGGCGGGTGGCTATGGGGTGTGAAGGGGGTGGAGCTGGTGCCCTACCGCCTGCCCGAGCTGCTCGCCGCGCCCACGGACGTGCCCGTGTTCATTGTGGAAGGCGAGAAGGACGTGGACCGGCTGCGCGGTCTCGGCCTGGTGGCGACCTGCAACCCAGGCGGCGCCGGCAAATGGCGCGCCAGCTTCGCGCGCTGGCTCAAAGGCCGGCACATCATCATCCTGCCTGACAACGATCAGGCTGGCCGCGATCATGCCGCCGCCGTCGCCCAGACGGCCGGCGCCCAGAGCGTCCGCATCATCGATCTGCCCGACCTGCCCCCGAAGGGCGATGTGTCGGACTGGGTCACTGCGGGCGGCACAACCGAAGCCCTTATGAAGCTGGCGGACGCGGCCGCGCGGGCGGCGCCGGCCGAAACTCCCAGCCAGCAGCCGACCTCCGGCGAACCGACCCTCTTGACCGAACACGGGGTGGCCATGGCATTCACCGAGCGCTTCCGCGACCAGCTCCGCTACTGTCACGACACCGGGGCTTGGTTCCAGTGGACCGGCACCCACTGGCAGCGCGATCGTAAGCATGCCGCCTTCAGCTTCGCGCGCGAAGTGACGGCCGACGCCAACCGCGATGCGGACATGAAGGCGAAGGCCATCACCGGCCGCGCTGCCTTCTCCGGCGGGGTCGAGCGCTTCGCCCAGCGTGACCCCGCTCATGCCGTCACCAGCGAAGCCTGGGATGCTGACCCCTATCTGCTGGCCACGCCTGGCGGTGTGGTGGATCTCCGCACGGGCCGCATGCGCCATGCCAAGCCTGCGGACATGATGACCCGCATCACCGCCGTGGGGCCCGACCGCCAGGGTGGCCCGCCGGCGCGCTGGCTCCACTTCCTCGATGAAGCAACCGGCCACGACGCTGCGCTGGCGACCTTCCTTCAGCGCTGGTGCGGCTACTGCCTCACGGGCGACACGAAGGAACACGCCCTGCTGTTCGGCTATGGGCCGGGCGGCAACGGTAAGTCCGTGTTCCTCAACACCGTAGCGCGCATCATGGGCGATTATGCCGTCGTGGCGGCCATGGACACCTTCACCGCCTCCCTGGGCGACAAGCACCCGACCGACCTGGCGATGCTGCGCGGCGCCAGGCTGGTGACCGCCACGGAAACCGAGGAAGGCCGGGCCTGGGCTGAGTCGCGCATCAAGCAGATGACGGGCGGCGACCCTATCACCGCGCGCTTTATGCGGCAGGACTTCTTCACCTTCACGCCGCAGTTCAAGCTGACCCTCGTGGGCAACCACAAGCCGGTGCTGAAGAACGTGGATGATGCTGCCAAGCGCCGCTTCAACATCGTGCCCTTCCTCCATCAGCCCGCCACGCCTGACCGCGAGCTGGAGAGCAAGCTGCGGGACGAATGGCCCGCCATCCTCGCCTGGATGATCGAGGGCTGCATGGCATGGCAGGCCGAGGGCCTGACCCGGCCGGCAGCGGTGCAGGCCGCCACGGATGAGTATTTCGAGGTGCAAGACCACTTCGGACGCTGGCTGGCCGAATGCTGCATCCTTGACGACACCCTGTTCACCAAGCCGACGCACCTTCTGTCCAGCTTCCAGCAATGGTGCCGTGAGAACGGGGAGCCGGACAGCGACAACCGCCGTCTGCGCGGCATGATCGAGCGGACGCCCGGCCTGCGCTACGCCAAGGTGCGTGGCGACCGCTTGGTGCGAGGTATCGGGCTGCGACCCTCCGAGTCCGACCAATGGGGGGCAGGGGGGCGCGGTAGGGCGGGGTCAGACCATTGATCGCCCACACGCGCGCACGCATGGAAAAGGAAGCGGGGAACCCTACCCCCCCCTGCCCCCTCTATACCATCGAGGGCATCGCCGCCCGGCTGGCCCGCCTGTCGCCCAGCCACCGTGACCCCGAACAGTTCCACATCGACAAGTCCGAGCTGCTGGCCGAGCTGCGCCGCCTCGCACGCACCATCAGGAGGGGCAGATGAGCGACCCGTTCTATCGCAGCAAGGAATGGCACAGGCTTCGGACCATCGTGCTGAAGCGCGACCCGACCTGTCGCACGCCTGGCTGTGGCCGCCAGTCCGTGGCCGTGGACCACATCCTCCAGCGCAGCAAGGGCGGCGCGGACCACCCGTCCAACCTGCGCGGCCTGTGCACCCAATGCCACAACCAGCGGCGGCAGGGTGGTGAGCCTCGGGCCTGGTGCGACACCGATGGGCGGCCGAGGCAGGCCGGGCACTGGTGGAACAGGCCGCAGAACGGCCTCAACCCGACCCGGGGGAAGCCCTGATGCTCGCATCAAAATCTCTCCAAAGGGGGGGCCAGACCGTCAGGGCAAGTCAGCTTTTAGTTAGTTCGGATTTTGTGAAATTCGGCCAAAATCAGGTGGTTGTGGCGGTCATGCGGAGCGGAGCCGATGGGTAAGCGTGGCCCCGGCGCGAAGCCTCCCAAGGTCAAAGAGGGGGCGAAAGCGGACCTTTTTGCGGTCTCGGGCGTCACCGCTCCCCGGACCAATGTCGTGCCAGGCCGCCCCAACTGGGAAGCACCCGGCATATCGCGTCCGGAACGGCTCATTCGGTGGATCGAGGGCCTGAACGTCACCTCCGGCGCGCTGGCGGGGCAGCCGCTGGTCATGCGCCAGTGGCAGCGCGAGATCCTGCATGAGCTGTATGCCACCGGCCCGGATGGCCGGCGCATCGTCCGCACGGGCGTTATCAGCATGGGCCGGAAGAACGGTAAGACGGGCCTCGCCGGCGCCCTCGCGCTCGCGCATCTCTGTGGGCCGGAAGCGGTGCCGCGCGGCCAGGTGCTGTCGGCGGCGGCTGATCGTGGCCAGGCGAGCCTGGTCTATTCCGAGCTGCGCGCCTTCGCGCTGGAACAGCCGCAGCTGCGCGACCGGCTGGTGTTCCGCGACTTCAACCGCACCGTCGAGGACGTGAAGACGGGCAGCGTGTTCGCCGCGCTTTCGGCGGATGCCCGCAAGGCGCATGGCCTGTCACCCACTTTCGCCATCGCGGATGAGGTGGCGCAGTGGCGCGGCCGCGACCTGTTCGACGCCCTGGCGACGGGCGCCGGCGCCCACGCTGAGTCGCTGCTGCTGGCCATCTCCACCCGCTCGCCCGACACGAACAACCCCCTGGAAGAGCTGCTACGCTACGGCGAGGGCGTGGCGGATGGCACCATTCCCGACCCCACCTTTCGGTCCTTCGTGTGGACCGCGCCCCTGGATGCTGACCCCTGGGCAGAGGAAACCTGGGCGGCGGCCAACCCGGCGCTGGGGGACTTCCGGAGCCTGGAGGACGTGCGAAGCCAGGCGATGCAGGCCAGGCGGGTTCCCAGCAAGGAAGCGTCCTTCAGGGCCTTCACGCTGAATCAGCCGGTCGCGCCCGATGATCGCTTCATTCACGCGAATGACTGGGACGCCTGTTCGGGCGATGCCGAGGCCCGGGGGCCTTGCTATGGCGCGCTCGACCTATCCTCTGGTGCGGCCGACCTGACGGCGCTGGCCCTGTTCTGGCCGGAGACGGGCAAGCTGACCGTGCGCGCCTTCCTGCCCGATGCCGACCTGGACCGGAAGATGCAGGAGGACCGCGCGCCCTATCGCGAGTGGATCAACCGCGGCCTGGTGGTGCCGATGCCCGGTCGGGCCATCGACCGCCCTTGGCTGGTCACATGGATCGCGCGAGAGACGGAGGGCCTGGAGCTGGCCGCCGTGGGGCATGACCGGTGGGGCTTGAAGGATCTGCAGGCGGTGATGGAGCGCGAGGGCGTGACCCTGCCGCTGAAGGAGCATGGCCAGGGCTTCAAGGATATGAGCCCTTCCATCAACGCCTTCGAGGCCGCCGTGCTGAAGGAGGAGCTGTGCCACGGTGGCAACGCCCTGCTGCGCTGGGCGGTGAGCAATGCCGTTGTAGATACCGACCCGGCCGGGAACCGGAAGCTGACCAAGGCCCGGGCGCACGGCCGGATTGATCCTCTGATCGCGTCTGTGATGGCAATGGGACTGGCAAGCAGGGAGCCACCGGCACCGAGCTTTGAATTCACCGGATTAGTACTAGGGTAAAGGCGAGAGTCGGCTCCATCGAAACCGCCCTCTCGCCTACTTCGGCATTAACTGTGCTTCTTCAGCATATCCTGAAGAAATGCAGCGGTGTTAACTTCACCGTTACCAAACCACGTGCAGTTAATCCAAATTTCTCCACTGCTCTGATTCACCGAATGCACCGTCATCAGTGGTCCACCTGAATTAAGCTTTACGATATCGCCAACCTTTAAACTCATCTCTAAGTCTCCTGCTTCCCCTGCAGGCGGCCTAGCAAACTGAATATACGATTCGCCAGTGCTGCGGCGTCATTTGTCGCCATCTGTCGTCATAGCTTGCAGCTCTCTAACGATAAGGCGCTCGATCCACTGAGCCATTGTGCGCCCATCCGCTTTGGCCGCCGCCTCTATCTGAGCCTTGAGCTCGGGCTTAACCCTAATTCCAATACTAGCAGTTCTTGTCATGCTATCATCTACCAACAATGCTAGTTGACGGGACGTCATCGCCTCACCTATCTACCATCATTGTTGGTCGATTGCCAGCATCGGCCGAGTGCGGAGTAGCAGCTCCCCACCCGGCCTAACCTCAACCCGAAGCTGGAGCTTTCGGATCATGGCTACTCGCGCCCATAGCACGCCCGCGCCGGACGACACATATCACGGCCGCCGCAGCATCAATCCCGCCGACCTCGATGCCTTCGTAACGCCGCTGCTCTACGGCACACAGATACTCTCCATGCTCGCCCCCACCATCGCTGATAACAGCGAAAGGAGAGAGGCTTTAGAATGGTTTGCTCTCTTCCTGGAGTATAGGGCGCGGGAACTTGATGCGTTCACCAGCGGGCATCGGCCCAAGTTCCAGACCGATATCGAGTTTCGGGAGCGTGCCACTGCGCTGGATGCGCTCCCGACCCAGGAGGAAGCCCACGCGGCCCTGCTGGCCGATCTCGCGAAGCACAGCGACGTCGAACGGAAACAGCGCCCGAGGTCAGCCGCCTAGGTGCCTTTGAGGGCTCCGCCCCCATCGCAAAGCTTGCGGAACGGCGCATCGACGTGCTTTAAGTCAGTTACTGTAGCAATCTAGGAACCATGGCACGCCGTCGCCGCGACACACCGCCGGAGCTTTTCACCAGTGCGGAGCTGGCTTCGGCGGCGGGCCTGACGGTCCGTAACGCGTTGTATTTGGGAGCAAAAGGCTTGTTGCCGGAAGCGGAGCATGACGACATCGAGGGGAGCGCCAAGCTCTTCGATATCCGCGCCCTCCACCGTACCGCCATTGTCGGTGCGCTACATGCCGGCGGCGCCGAGCTGCTGCTTGCCGCGCGACTGAGTAACGCTGTAGTGGAGGGATTGGAGCAGACCTACGGTTTTATTCCTTCCCAGCTCAAGGAGTTTGACCCATCGGGCCGAGTTTTCTTCTCGGCCCGCGATCACGACATTCGTAACGACTATTGGTTTCACCAGGCGCTTTGCCGTGCCGGCGTCTACCGGCCGGGCAAGACGCACAGCAACGATGTCGTGATCGAGATTGTGAACCGGCGCTACGGCTTCGTCCGGCCCCTGGGCGGGCCGCCCCCGGCCACGCCTAACCAGGACGCGGAATTCTGGATCACGGGCTGGGAGCGGGGAAGCGAGGCTACCCTTCAGACCGTTTTTGCTGCGGTGGACCAGGCCGGCGGCTGGGGCACTCCTGAGGGTGACGCCACCTGGAAGACGATCCGCGAGGAATTCGGCAACGCCCGCAGCAATGCGCTGGCCACCCTCCAGATCAATGCCAGCCTGGCCATCCGGACCGGTCTGGACCGCCTGGCTGAACACCGGGGGGACGCATGAATTCCGCCCCCTCCATCGTCGCCTTTGAGCCGCTGCTGACCGCGCTGCCGCCCGCCGGCACGCAGTCTGACGTGGCAAGGCTGACCGTCGAATTCGGGCCGCTGGTGATCTCGGGCATGCGCCTCTGCATCAGCGACCGAGGTAGCTTCTTCTTCCGGCCGCCGAATACGCGCCGGGGGGATGATCGCGTGATTTTCCGGCCTGGGCAGGAGCGTACAGCACTGCTCACCGAAGCCACACACATGCTGCGCCAGCGTCTCGCTGCGCGCTCCGCTGAAACGCCGGTCGCGACGGCTTCTCCCTACCTGGAGACCGCGCCCGATGACCCTCCGCGCACTTCTTGAACGCCGCGCCGCCCTCTCTGCCGAGCTGCGCCAGATCCACGACGCCGCCGGCGAAGCCGACCTCAACACCGAACAGCGTGCCCAGTTCGACAAGCTGAAGGGCGAGCTGGACACGCTGAACACTCGCATCGACCGCCAGGCCGTGCTGGACGATGCCGAGCGCCGCGCGGCCGGCCAGCCGCTGGGCACCGGGGATCGCCAGCTTGACGCCCTTCTGGATGGCGTCGGCATCCTGGACGCCATCCGCGCGCAGATGGGCGGCACCGACCAGGCCGCCGGCCGCGCCCGCGAAGCGAGCCAGGAAATGGAGCGCCGCTCCGGCCGGAAGGCGCAGGGCGTGTTCTGGCACATGGGCGCCCCCGCCGAGTCCCGCGTGCTGACCACCACCACCCCGGGCGGAGGGCCCGGCGGCACGCTGATCCCGACCGACTACCGGCCGGACCTCTTCATCGAGCGCCTGCGGAACACCACCCGCGTGCGCGGCCTTGGCGCCACGGTGCTGAGTGGCCTGACCGGCAACGTCACCATCCCGCGCCGCAAGGGCAGCGTCACGGCCGGCTGGGTGGCCGAGAACACCGCCCTGACCGCCTCAGACCCGCAGTTCGAGAGCATCGGCCTGTCGCCCAAGCACGCCGGCGCGATCATGGAATGGTCGCGCAACATGACCCAGCAGAGTTCGCCTGATGTCGAGGCGCTCGCCCGCAACGACATGGCGCAGGTGCTGGCCGAGACGCTGGACGGCGCCGCCATCAATGGCAGCGGCAGCGGTGCCCAGCCTCGGGGCATCCTGAACACCTCGGGCATTGGCAGCGTGGCCCTGGGCACCAACGGCGGGGCGCTGACCCTCGATGCTGTGTCCGATCTGATGGGCCAGCTCGATGACGCCAACGCCAGCGGCACGGGCTTCCTGACCAACACGAAGGTGGTCCGGGCCGCGCGGAAGCTGAAGGATGGCCAGGACCGCCCCTATGGGCTGAGCGTGGTGTTCCAGGGCAGCCCGCCGGCCGTCAGCAACAACGTGCCGTCGAACCTGACGAAGGGCACCGGCACCGGCCTGTCGCCGCTGATTTACGGCAACTGGTCCGACCTGCTGATCGGCATGTGGTCCGAGCTGGACATCCTGGTGAACCCCTACGAGTCCACCGCCTATGCCAAGGGCAATGTTCAGATCCGCGCCATGCTGACCTGCGATATTGCCGTGCGGCATCCGCAGTCCTTCGCGGCCATCACGGACATCATCGCGTGATGGTCCCGGCCCGCTTCCCGAACGGCACCGAGCGCCGGTTCGCCACCGAATATCGGGCGGCGGGCCGGAAGCTGGAGGGTTATGCTGCCGTCTTCGGGGAGGCCGCCCGCATCGGCGGCTTCTCCGAAGTCATCCAGCCGGGCGCGTTCTCGCGCAGCCTGGCCGCCGCCACGGACATTCTTGCCCTGGTGGACCACGACCCCGGCAGGCTGCTGGGGCGCACCTCATCCGGCACCCTGCGCCTGGCGGCCGATAGCCGTGGGCTGACCTTCAGCCTGGACGTGCCCGATACCGCCCTGGGCCGCGACATGCTGGCCCTGGCGGAGCGCCGCGACCTGGGCGGCATGTCTTTCAGCTTCATCGCCAAGCGTGACCTGTGGCCCTCGGCCGACAAGCGCGAGCTGGTGGATGTGGACCTGCTAGAAGTCAGCATCGTGCAAGCGCATCCGGCCTATGCGGGCACCAGCGTGGCGGCGCGCAGCGCGGGCCAGGCTGGGGCCGCGTGGCGCCGCCGCCTGGTGGAGGTGCTGGCATGATCCGTTCCGCCTGGAACCGCCTCACGGGCCGCCAGGAGGCCCGCAGCGCCGGCAGCAGCCCGCCGGGCTTTGCCGCCGCCTTCGGCATCACGCCCACGGCTGCCGGCCATTATGTGACCCCCCACACGGCCGAGATGAACCTTGCGGCGGTCATGGCCTGCATCAACGCCATCGCCTCGGTGCTGGCGAGTTGCACGCCCCGCGTCTACCGCATCGTGGACAAGGGGCGGGAAGAGTTGCCCAACCACCCGGTCACGCGCCTGACCATCCGCCCGAATGACGATCAGACCTGGCCGGACATGATGGAATGGATGGTCGCGCAGGTTCTTCTGCACGGCAACGCGGTGCTGGCCATCGACTATGACGGCGCCGGCCGGCCGCTGGCGCTGCGCCCCCTGCCCTGGGGCAAGGTGCAGGTCTATCAGCTCATGTCCGGCCGCCTTGTCTATGACGTGGTGGAGGATCACGGCCGGGCCCGCCGCTACCTCTCAGGCGAGGTATTCCACCTCCGCGACCGGAGCGACGATGGGTTGCTTGGCCGCAGCCGCATCAGCCGGGCGCGGGAAGTGCTGGGCAGCGCCATCGCCCTGCAGGACTTCACCGGGTCTCAGTGGCGCAACCAGGTGACGCCCTCGGGCGCCATCAAGTTCCCCGGCTCCCTGGGGCAGGACATGTTCACGCGCCTGCGCACGCAGTTCACCCAGGGCTTCGCGGGCACGCACAACGCCGGCAAGGCCCTCATCCTGGAAGGGGGGGCAGAATGGCAGCCCTTCGGCGTCTCCCCGGAGGATGCCGAGGTGCTGAACAGCCGGCGCTTCACCGTCGAGGAAATGTGCCGCCTGTTTCAGGTGCCGCCGCCGATCGTGCAGGATCTGAGCCACGGCACGTTCACCAACAGTCGTGAGGCCGGCCGGTGGTTCGCCCAGTTTACCCTGGCGCCCTGGCCGCGCCTACTCCGGCGCGAGCTGGCCGCCTCCTACCTGGGCATGTCGCCCTCGGCCTTCGATGCTGAGCGCCGCGCGGAGCGCATGCCGGCGCCGATCCGCGTCACGGCCGGGATAGAGGCATGGGACAAGGCCGACCTCGATGGCTGGATCGAGGATAAGCGCGTGGCGCAAGGTGCGACGCCGAACCCCTGGGACGATGCATGATCGAGCTGCTGCGCACATACCGGTATGTGGTTCAGGACGCTGACCGTCACGGCAACGTCCGGGTCTACCTGCGTGTGCCTGGCAAGCCCAAGGTTCGACTGCGCGCGCAGCCTGGCACGGACGCATTCGAGGCCGAGTATCGCGCCGCCCTGGAGGCGAAGCCGGCGAAGAAGGGGCGTGGGAAGCCTGCGGTAGGCACCGTGCTGCCAGGCAGCATCGATGACTTCTGTATCGCCTACTACAGCTCGGCCAGCTTCAAGAGCCTCGCCCCGCGCTCGCAGCATGTGAAGCGCCTGATCCTGGACAAGTTCCGCGACGCCAACGGCACCAAGCCTGCGGCCCGCATGGAGCGACGGCACTTCCTGAAGATCCGGGATGACATGGCCGACCGCCCCGAGGCCGCCAATGGCCTGCTGAAGGCCCTGCGCGCGGTGTTCAGCGTAGCGGAGACGAATGGCAAGATCGCCGCCAACCCCGCGCTGCGCGTGCCTTATCTCGCGAGCAACAACCCCGATGGCTACCACACCTGGACAGTGGATGAGGTCGAGCAATTCGAGCGAGCGCACCCCTTGGGTTCCAAGGCTTATCTCGCCCTTGCCCTGCTGCTCTACACCGGCCAGCGCCGCAGCGACATCATCACTCTGGGCCGCCAGCATCTGCGCGACGGCTGGATCAGCTTCACGCAAGTGAAGGGCCGCCGGCGCCGGCCGGTTCGGCTGAGCCTGCCCGTAGTGTCGGAGCTGGTGGAAGCCATCGAGGCTTGCCCTTCCACCGGCCTGACCTTCCTGGAGAGCGAAAGGGGTGGCCCGTTCCAGGCCGATTCCTTCGGCAACCGCTTCCGCAAATGGTGCCGTGATGCTGGCCTCCCGCACTGCTCCGCGCATGGCCTGCGGAAGGCGGCTGCGAGCCGCCTGGCGGAGCGCGGCGCGACGGCACATGAGATCATGGCCATCACTGGCCATCGGACCCTAAAGGAGGTGCAGCGGTACACGCAGGCGGCAGCGCAGCGTGTGATGGCGGCCAGCGCTATGGCGCGGCTGTCTCAGGCGTCAGCCGCAAACGAAAAAGTCCCACCCAGCGCTGGCACGCTGAAGTGGGACAATAACGAACTAGAACCTATTGATAACAAAGGAACTACAAAATGCATGGTGCCCGGAGCCGGAATCGAACCAGCGACACTGCGATTTTCAGTCGCATGCTCTACCAACTGAGCTATCCGGGCGACGGGCCGGGAGATACAGGAACCCTCCTGATCCTGTCCAGCCCCCCTCCCCTCCTTTTCAGTCGCGTGACCGTTCGCGGGCCGGCGGGGCGGGCCCGGCGCCCATTATGGTCGCCCGTTCACGCAATGGCTTGATGCCGCCCTTCGCAAGGGCGATGTAAGCGCCGTGCAGCAATGGGCGCGATCGCATGGGCAAACGCCGCCGTGGGGAGAATTCGGAACGGGCCCTGGCGCCGCTGCTGCCGGGCCTGCCGCGCCCGCTGCGCTACGCGCTGGGCTTCGGCCTGATGACGCTGTGCCTGTGGCTGCCGGCCTTCATCGCCCTGTTCCGCCGGTGAGGATGCGCGCATGAACCCCTTCTGGCGCGGCTGGCGCGTGTGGCTGGTGGTGGCCTTCGGCTGGCCGCTGGCGCTGGACCTGCTCATCAGCCTGTTCGCCGGCCGGCCGACCAGCCTGGTGGGCTCGGCGCTCGGCCTCGGCCTGCTGGTGCTGGCGGCGACGCGGCTGGGCCGTGGCCGCCGGGGGGATTCCCGCCGGGGCGCCCTGCTGGTGGGCGTGGCCGCCGCCGTCGCGGCGGGCATGGCCGCGCACCTGCACCCGCTGGCCGCGGTGCTGCTGGGCTTCGGCGCCTTCGCCGGCGCCCGGCTGCTGACCGAGGACCTGCCGGAACAGGCGCCGGAACCAGCCCCGGCCCCGCCGCCCCCGCCTCTCAGCACACCGCCGCTCAGCACTTGGCCGCCCGCGCTGAAACAGGCCGAGACGCGCCTGGCGGCGCTGCACGCCCGCGCCCTGGCCCTGCCCACGGGCGGGAATCTCGACCGCGGCGTGCTGGCACTTTCAGAGTTGCTTATGGATATTGCGCGCCGCCCGGATTCGGCCGATGAAGCGCGCCGATTCCTGAATATGCATGTGGATGGGCTGGAACGCATGGCGCAGCGGCTGGAAGCCGGGGCCGAACCGCCGGAGGGCATGGCCCCCCTGCTGTCCGAGATCGCCACCGCCGCCCAGGACTGGCGCGCCCGCCTACGCGCCCAGGAAACCGAGGCGCTGGACATCCAGGTCAAGGTATTGAGCGAGCGCCTGCGGGAGGAACGCCCATGAACGACATCCAGACCGCCCCCCAGACCGACCCTGCGCGCGAGGCCGCCATCGCGGGCCTGGCCGCCCAGATCGACCTGGCGGAGCCCGCCACCATCCTGCGTTTCGGCGCCGCCACCCAGACCCGCGCGCAGGAAGCAGCCAACGCCATGCTGGAAGGCGCCAAGAACGCCGAGACCGGCGAGGCGGGGCAGAGCCTGAACGCCATGCTGGCCGCCCTGCGCGGCTTCGACGTGACGA
Source organism: Rhodovarius lipocyclicus (assembly GCF_009900765.1). Lineage (GTDB taxonomy): Bacteria > Pseudomonadota > Alphaproteobacteria > Acetobacterales > Acetobacteraceae > Rhodovarius > Rhodovarius lipocyclicus. Next base: position 33,700 of record NZ_JAAABL010000024.1, on the reverse strand, counting down.
AGCTGGGCGAGAAGCCCGGCCTGGTCGCCCGCCTGTTCGGCCGCGCCAAGGCCGGGGTCGGCTCCATCGTCATGCGGTATGAGACGGTGCGCGGCCAGATCGAGAGCATCGGCGACAAGCTGGACCACCACCGCACCCGCCTGCTGGAGGATGTTGAGCGGCTGGACCGCCTCTACACCGCCACGCTCGAATGGTTCCATGCCCTGGCGGACCATATCGCCGCCGGCGAGCTGGCCCTGAAACGCGCGGACACCGAAACCATCCCGGCGCTGGAGGCCGCCAGCACCGGCCCCGACCCGCTGGCGCCGCAGAAGCTGCGCGATGCCCGCGCCGCGCGCGACGAACTGGACCGGCGCGTGCATGACCTGCGCCTGACGCGGCAGGTGGCGATGCAGGCCCTGCCCTCCATCCGGCTGATCCAGGAAAACGACAAGGCGCTGTCGGCGCGCATCCAGTCCGTGCTGGCCAACACCGTGCCGCTGTGGCGCCAGCAGCTGGCCCAGGCGCTGGCCATCCATCGCATGAAGGAAGCCGGCGCCGCCGTGAAGGCCGCCACCGACCTGACCAACCAGCTGCTGACCGCCAATGCCGAGACCCTGCGCCAGGGCAATGCCGAGGCGCGGACCGAACTGGAACGCGGCGTGTTCGACATGGACGCCGTGAAGCGCGCCAACGCCGCGCTGGTGGGCACCATCGAGGACAGCCTGCGCATCGCCGAGCAGGGCCGCACGGCCCGGGGCCAGGCGGTGCAGGAACTTGCGATGTGCGAGGCCGAGATCCGCCGTGCCCTGACGGCGGCCAAGGCCCGCACGGAGCCGGGAAAACAGTGAAAAGCAAGGAACACGACGACATGCAGCTATCGCGCCGAGTCATCCTGGGTGCCCCACTGGGTCTCGCCACCCCCGCCCTGGCCCAGAGCGGGCCGATCCGGCTGGTGGTGGGCTTCCCGCCGGGCGGCAGTACGGATCTGGTCGCGCGGCTGCTGCAACCGGCGATCGCCCAGGCCTATGGTGTGGCGGTGGTGGTCGAGAACCGGCCCGGTGCCTCGGCCGCGCTGGGCGCGCAGGTGGTGGCCCGCGCGCCCGGCGACGGCAACACCTGGGCCGTGGTGTTCGACACCCATGTGGTGAACCCGGTGCTGATCCCGAATCTGGGCTTCGACACCAAGCGCGACCTGGCGCCGGTGCTGCTGGTGGGCACCACGCCCAACCTGATCATGGCCCACAAAACCCGCCCCTGGCAGAACTGGCAGCAGCTGCTGGAAGCCGCCCGCGCCCGGCCGGACACCATCACCTATGGCACCATCGGCAATGGCAGCCTGGCGCATCTGGGCATGTCCATCGCGCAGAAGAACGGCAATTTCGTCGTGCAGCACGTGCCCTATCGCGGCGGCGGGCCGCTGGTGACGGCGGCCGCCACCGGTGAGGCCGACCTGTACGTGACCACCCCCACCGCCTTCGCCACCCCGCTGCGCGAAGGCATGGTGCGGCCGCTGGCCTCGGCCGGGGCGGAACGCTTCGCCGGCGCGCCGGATGTGCCGACCCTGGCCGAGCTCGGCATCCCCGGGGTGGACGCCCGCGCCTTCTGGGGCGTGCTGGCCCCCGCCTCCACGCCGGAACCCATCCGCAAACGCATGGAGGACGTGCTGCGCGCCGCCCTGCAAGGGCCGGAACTGCGCGGCCGGCTGACGGAACAGCTGGGCGTGAAGGTCTCGGGCGCCGGGGCGGAGGAATTCGGGCGCTTCCTGGACGAGCAGATGGAAACCTGGGCGCGGGTGGTGCGGGAATACAACATCCGGCCGGATTGATGGGGCGCTTCCAGGGGGCCCTGCCCCCTGGACAAGCAACAGGCCAGGGGGCGCCGCCCCCCAATCCTCCTTTTGGGACCCCCGGCAGGAGCCGAAAGGCCCCTGCACCCCATCCGTTTGGCGCCTGACCTTCGCAGGTGGGGCGCCTTTTTCATGATAAAATTTAAGCGGAAACTCCTGCTCAGGACCGGCACCAAACTCCTGGGGTCCAGGGGCCTTTCGGCTCCTGGTGGGGGGAGCCCGAGGGGGGCAAAGCCCCTCTCGGACCGTCACCCATGCAGCGCCTTCCACACCGCTTCCGGCGTCGCCGGCATATCCAGCCGGGTCACGCCCCGCGCCGCCAGCGCGTCCAGCACCGCGGCCATCACCACCTGGGGTGCCGCGATGCACCCGGCCTGCCCCACGCCTTTCACCCCCAGCGGGTTCACGCTGGCCGGGCTGCCGGGCTGGAAGCGCACCTCGATCATCGGCAGGTCCGCCGCGCGCGGCAGGCAGTAGTCCATGAAGGTGGCCGACAGCAGCTGACCATCCGCGTCATAGGCGATGCGTTCCAGCAGCGCCTGGCCGATGCCCTGGGCCAGGCCGCCCTGCAACTGGCCCTCAGTCAGCATGGGGTTCACCAGCGTGCCGTAATCGTCGCAGGCGATGTAGCGGCACAGGGTGGTCTCGCCGGTGTCGGGGTCGATCTCCACCTCCGCCACCTGGGCGCCGTGGGGGAAGGTGCACAACCCGCTGTCGTGCTCGGCCTCGGCCGAGAGCGTCATGTCCAGCAGCGCCACGCTGGCCCCGTTGGGCGCGGTGAAGCGGCCCTCGGCGTATTCCAGGGTCTCGGGCGGGGATTGCAGCAGGCGGGCGGCCTCAGGGCGGGCGAGCGCCAGCAGGGCGGCGGCGGCCTCGACCAGGGCGCGGCCGCCCTGGTGCAGGGAACGGGCGCCGCCATGCCCGCCGCCCTTCAGGATGCGCGCGGTGTCGCCCTGGACATAGTCGAACACCTCCAGCGGCAAAGCGAGGTGGTCGGCCGCGATCTGGGGCATGCTGGTTTCATGCCCCTGGCCGTTGGAATGGGTGCCGATCGCCAGTTCCACCCGGCCGCCCGCCACCGTCAGCCGCGCCCATTCGCCGAAGGCGCCGCGCGCGGTTTCCATGAAACAGGCGACACCCAGGCCGCGCAGCTTGCCGCGCGCGGCCGATTCGGCCCGGCGGGCGGCGAAGCCCTGGCGGTCGGCGGCGGCCTCGGCGGCGGCAAGGTTGGACGGGAACTGGCCATCGGCGATGGTCATGTTCATAGCGGTGGTGTGGGGGTGGTGCGCCACCAGGTTGCGGGCGCGCAGAGTGGCGGCGGGAATGCCCGTCTCCCGCGCCGCGGCCTCGATCAGCATCTCGATGATGTGGTTGGCCTCGGGCTTGCCGGCGCCGCGATAGGCCTCGATGGGCGCGGTGTTGGCATAGGCGCCGACCACCCGGGCATGGATGGCCGGGATCACATAGCCGCCGCCGAAGGCCGTGCCGGCCGAGCTGGTCGGGCAGGCCGGACCGTTGGGGGAGGCGAAGGCGCCGAGTTCCGCCACCGCCTCCACTTGCAGGGCCAGGAAGCGGCCCTCGGCATCCAGCGCCAGGGCGGCGTCGCTGTGAAAGGCGCGGCCATGGGCGGAGGCCGCGAAATCCTCCGCCTGTTCCGAGACCCAGCGCACCGGCTTGCCCAGGCGCTTCGCGGCGATCAGCACGCCCGCGTGCTCCGGGAAGGGCACGTTCTTCACGCCGAAGCCGCCGCCGACATCGGGCACCACCAGGCGCAGGTCGGATTCGGGCAGGCCCAGCGCCTGGGCCAGCTGCCGGCGCATGCCGTGCACGGCCTGGCCGTTCACGTGCAGCGTGCCGTCGGGCGTGGCCAGCGCCGCGCGGGGTTCGATCGGCGCGCAGGTCACGCGCTGGTTGCGCAGGGACAGGCGGGTGACGTGATGGGCGGCGGCCAGCCCGGCCTCGGTGGCCGGGGCGTCGCCCTTCTGCCAGTCGAAGGCGGCGTTGCCGGGCACCTGGGGGTGCAGCTGCGGGGCGCCGGGGTGGAGGGCCGCGTGCGGGTCCGTCACGGCGGGCAGCGGGTCGTAATCGACCAGGATGGCCTCGGCGGCGTCGCGCGCGGCCTCGGGCGTCGCGGCGATGACGAAGGCCACGGCCTGGCCCACATGGTGCACCAGGCCATCGGCCAGGATGGGGCGCTCGGCGAGCGCCAGCGGCACGCCGATATTGGCCGGGCATGGCAGCGGCTGGGTGCCGGCGAGGTCGGCCGCCGTCAGGACCAGTGCTGCCTCGGCGCCGGAGGTGTCGATGGACAGGATCCGCGCATGGGCGTGGGGGCTGCGCAGCACCGCCATGTGCAGGGCGCCCGGGGCCGGCAGGTCGGCCACATAGCGGCCCTGGCCGGTCAGGAAGCGCGCGTCCTCCACCCGCCGGATGGACTGGCCGATATAGGTCATGATGCGGGCCCCAGGGCAGTTGCGGCGGCCATTGTCGCGTCTATGGTGCGGGCATGGAAGACGTCGATGTGGTGGTGGCGGGGGCCGGCGTGGTCGGCCTTGCCATCGCGCGAGCCTTTGCAATGTCAGGCCGCGAAGTGATCCTTCTCGATGCGAATGAGGGCATCGGGACGGAAACCAGTTCCCGCAACAGCGAGGTGATCCACGCTGGCATCTACTACGCCAAGGGCAGCCTGATGGCGCGCTACTGCGTGGAGGGGAAGCGCAAGCTCTACGCCTATTGCCGGGAGCGCGGCATTCCCCACGCCAACTGCACCAAGCTGATCGTGGCGACCGATGAGGCGGAGGCGGGGCAGCTGGCCTCCATCCAGGCCAGGGCGGCCGATAATGGGGTGGACGACCTGACCTTCCTGACCAGCGAGGAGGCGCGCGCGATGGAGCCCGCCCTGCGCTGCACGGCGGCCTTGCTCAGCCCCTCCACCGGCATCCTGGACAGCCATGCGTATATGTTGAGCCTGCAGGGCGACGCGGAGAATGCGGGGGCCGTCAGCGTGTTCTTCTCCCCGGTCACCGGCGGGCGGCTGACGGATGCGGGGGCGGAGCTGGAGATTGGCGGGCCGGAGCCGATGCGCCTGCGGGCGAAGCTGTTCATCAACAGCGCCGGGCTGCATGCGCCGAAGCTGGCCGGGGCGCTGGCGGGGCTGGACCCCGCGCTGGTGCCGCGCGCCTATTACGCCAAGGGCAATTATTTCACGCTGTCGGCGAAGAACCCGTTCACGCGGCTGATCTATCCGGTGCCGGTGGCCGGGGGCTTGGGCACGCACCTGACGCTGGACCTGGGCGGGCAGGCGAAGTTCGGCCCGGATGTGCAATGGGTGGACGGGCTGGAGTATGAGGTGGACCCGGCGCGGGGCGAGGGGTTCTATGCCTCGATCCGGCGCTGGTGGCCGGAATTGCCGGATGGGTCGCTGGCGCCGGGCTATTCGGGCATCCGCCCGAAGATCGTGCCGCCGGAGGTCGCCAAGCAGGATTTCCTGATCCAGGGGCCGCGGGTGCATGGGCACCGGTGCCTGATCAACCTGTTCGGGATCGAGAGCCCGGGGCTGACGTCGTCGCTGGCGATCGGCGACGCGGTGCTGGAGATGGCGCGGGCGGAAGCCTGAGCCCCTGCCCCACCGGCCGCGCCCGGCGCCTGAGGGCATAAAATATCTCAAGGCCGCGAACGCGGCCCGCCGGCAGTCCGGCGAAGCCAAGCGGCCGGATGGCCGCGCCCGGCGTCTGAGGGCAAAAAAAGCCAGCATTTCTTCGAGCGGCCTACAGCCGCTCGAAGAAATGCGCCCGGCAGGACTCGAACCTGCAGCCAAACCGTTATGAGCGGTCCGCTCTGACCATTGAGCTACAGGCGCATGCACCCCATGTGTCGCGCAAGGGGCGCCATGCCGCAAGATGGCTGGACAAATCAGCCCGCAACGTGCAAACCCCGCCCCGAATTACAATTCCCAGGTAGCAGCCCACGGGCCGTGCGGTGAAACGCGCATGCCCGTTTCTTTGGTCATGGAGGCCCTCGTGGCACGCACCCCGCTCGATCATATTCGCAACATCGGCATCACCGCACACATCGACGCGGGCAAGACCACGACGACGGAGCGGATTCTCTACTACACCGGCAAGTCCCATAAGATCGGTGAGGTCCACGACGGCAACACCACCACCGACTACATGGCGCAGGAGCGTGAGCGCGGCATCACGATCACTTCCGCGGCCGTGACGGCCGAGTGGAAGGACTACCGCATCAACGTCATCGACACCCCGGGCCACATCGACTTCAACATCGAGGTGAACCGCTCGCTGCGCGTGCTGGACGGCGCGGTGTTCATCATCGAGGGCGTGGCCGGCGTGCAGCCGCAGTCCGAGACGAACTGGCGCCTGGCCGACCGCTACAACGTGCCGCGCATCATCTACGTCAACAAGCTGGACCGCACCGGCGCCGATTTCTATCGCGCGGCCGACACGCTGACCGAGAAGCTGGGCATCAACTGGGTCGCCCTGCAGCTGCCGATCGGCATCGAGGACAGCCTGAAGGGCATCGTCGACCTGGTCGAGATGAACGCCGTGGTGTGGCAGGGCGATGAGCTGGGTGCGAAGTTCGACATCGTCGAAATCCCGGCCGACCTGAAGGACAAGGCCGCCGAGTGGCGCGAGAAGCTGCTGGAAGCCGTGGTGGCCGCCGATGACGAGGCGATGGAGAAGTACCTGGAGGACGGCGACGTTCCGACGGACATCCTGAAGCGCGCCATCAAGAAGGGCACGATCAGCGGCGAGTTCCGCCCGGTGCTGTGCGGCTCCTCCTTCAAGAACAAGGGCGTGCAGCCCCTGCTGGACGCGGTGGTGGACTACCTGCCCTCCCCCGTGGACATCGAGGGCATCAAGGTCGCCCCCGAGGAAGGCCAGGACGAGACCGCCGAGCGCCGCGTGATCCCCGCGAACGAGACCGAGCCCTTCGCCGGCCTCGCCTTCAAGATCATCAACGACAAGTACGGCAACCTCACCTTCGTGCGCGTGTATCGCGGCGTGCTGCGCTCGGGCGACCAGGTGCTGAACACGACCAAGGGCCACAAGGAACGCGTGGGCCGCATGTTCCAGATGCACGCCGACAAGCGTGAGGAAATCAAGGAAGTGTTCGCGGGCGACATCGCGGCCTTCGTGGGGCTGAAGGACACCGGCACCGGCGACACGCTGGCCGATGCCGCCGACCCCGTGGTGCTGGAGCGCATGGCCTTCCCCGTGCCCGTGATCGACATCTCGGTCGAGCCGAAGACCAAGGAAGGCGTCGAGAAGATGACGCTCGGCCTGCAGAAGCTGGCCGGCGAGGATCCTTCCCTGCGCCTGAAGACCGACCAGGAAACCGGCCAGACCATCCTGTCCGGCATGGGCGAGCTGCACCTGGAGATCATCATCGACCGCCTGCGCCGCGAATACGGCGTGGACGCGAACATCGGTGCGCCCCAGGTGGCCTATCGTGAGACGATCACGAAGTCCCACACCGAGACCTACACCCACAAGAAGCAGTCGGGCGGTTCGGGCCAGTACGCCGAGGTGAAGATCACCTTCGAGCCGAAGGAACGGAACGAGGGCATCGAGTTCGTGAACGCCGTGGTCGGCGGCGCGATCCCGAAGGAATACATCCCGGCGGTGGACAAGGGCATCAAGGTGCAGGCCGACACCGGCGTGCTGGCCGGCTTCCCCACGGTGGACTTCAAGTTCACCCTGGTCGACGGCAAGTACCATGACGTGGACTCCAGCGCGCTGGCGTTCGAAATCGCCGGCAAGGCCTGCTTCCGCGAAGGCATGAAGAAGGCCGGCCCGGTGATCCTGGAGCCGATCATGGACGTGGAAGTGACCACCCCGCAGGACCATGTGGGCGACGTCGTGGGCGACCTGAACCGCCGCCGCGGCGTGATCCAGAGCCAGGACATGGCCGGCACCTCGGTCATCGTGCGCGCCCACGTGCCGCTGAAGGAGATGTTCGGCTACATCTCCAACCTGCGCGGCATGACGAAGGGCCGTGCGTCCTTCTCCATGCAGTTCCACCACTACGACCCGGTGCCGCGCAACGTCGCCGAGGAAATCATGAAGCAGAGCGCCTAAGCGCTCTGTCCCAGGGGTGCCGCCCAGCCGGGTGGCGCCCTCAGGGCAAAAAGAAACCCCGGTGCCTCGCGGCGCCGGGGTTTTTCTTTGGGGAGCGGGCGTCCCCTATTCGGCGGCGCGCGCCAATTCTGTGCGCTTCAGCGTTCCGCCCCATTCGGCCAGCAGGTTCTCGTCATCCATGCCCAGCGGCACGGCATGCGGGCCGTGCACCAGCACATCGGGGCGGAACAGCCGCAGCAATTCCTCATTGGACTGGCCGTTGCAGCTGGTCACGAGGTCCACCGCCGGCCAATCGGCCAGGGACAGGCCGGCCTCGTCGCTCACGGCCACCAGCAGCCGGTCGCACCAGCCGCGCGCCTGTTCCATCAGCGGCAGCGACCAGGCCTCGGCCGCGCCGTTGCTCAGATGCAGCAGGCCGATGCGCCAGCCGCGATGCCGCCAGCGCTCCACCATCTCCGACGCCAGGGGGATGGAGGCCAGCTTGCGCCGGGCCAGCACGCCGGGGGTCAGGGCCTCCAGCAACTCATCCTCCCGCACGACGGAGATGCCGGCCTTGCGCGCCACCACCCCGATCGCCACGGCCGCCAGCTGGGCCGCCACCACCAGCGGCAGGCCCGCGGCCAGGGCCGCGCCCAGCAGCGCCACCACGGCGTCGCCCGCGCCGGCATTGTCGTTCTGTTCCGAGGCCTCGGCCCGCAGGGACAGCACCTGGCCGTCGCCATGCACCAGCGTCAGCCCTTCCGGGCAGCGGGGCACCAGCACGGCGCCGAAGCCGTGCTCCTGGCGCAGATGCTCGGCGGCGGCGATCAGATCCTCCCGCGTCACGACCGGCGCGCCCCAGGCGGCGGCCAGCGTCTCGCGGTCCGGCACCAGCAGGTCGGCGCCCTTGAAGCGCGACATGTCCTGCCCGCGGGGTTCCACCACCACCTTGCGGCCGGCGGCGCGGGCGGCGGCGATGATGCGCGGGGCGACATCGCCCGCCAGCACGCCCTTCTGGTAGTCGGACAGGATGACCGCGCTGGTGGCGGCGATGGCGTCGGAGGCGATGCGCACCAGGCGCTCCGCCAGGCGGGGATGGATGGCGGTGGGGTGTTCGTGGTCGGCGCGCATCATGTGCTGGCCGGCGGCGACGAAACGGGTTTTCGTGGTGGTGGCGCGGCCGCCCTGCACCAGCAGCCAGGGTTCCACCCGCGGCTGGCCGCCGATCAGCCCGGTCAGGTCGCTGCCCGGCTGGTCGTCGCCCACGACGGAAACGAAGGCGACGGCCGCCCCCAGCGCGGTCAGGTTGCGCACCACATTGGCGGCGCCGCCCGGCAGCGCCAGCTCGCGCTCCACCGCCAGCACGGGCACGGGGGCCTCGGGCGAGACGCGGGTAACGCGGCCATAGACGTAGCGGTCGAGCATCGCGTCGCCCACCACCAGCACCGTGCCGCGTTTGAGCTGCCGGACGGCGGCGGCCAGGATTTCGGGCGTTCGGTTCGTGAGAAGAGGACGGGCTGACACCATCAATGCCTTATGGCGGGTAAAGCGCTACCGGGACAATAACGAGGATCGATCATGGCGATCGCTTGATGGCTATTGCAAGGCATTGTGAGTGCGTGGGGGCGGATGGGGAAGCTTCGCTTAACCATTCCGGCCCATGCTGGGCCCACGCACCGGGTTCACCATGCAGATCAACGCCACCTCCGCCGAAACACCGCCGCCCCCCTCCCCTCCCCGCTCCGCCGCGCTGGCCGAGGCCCTGCGCCGCTGCGAGGTCGGGGATTGCGCCGGCGTGCTGGTGGGCGGGCGGCAGCCCGCGCTGGCCGCCGCCCTGCTGGAGGAAGCGGCCAATGCCGGGGATGGGCTGGTGTGGCGCCCGCGCGGTGGCGGCTTCTGGCTGCTGGGCACCAGCCCGGCCGCGGCCGCCCGCGCCGCCCGCAACCTGGACCGCATGGGCCTGGCCCCCCAGCTGCTGGAATTCCCCCGCGACCTGCCCGTGCTGGACACGGCGGTGGCGCAGGAAGGTGGCTCCGAGCCCCATCGCCCCGCCCCGCCCCCCAGCCTGGCCGGGCTGGAGGAACGGGCCGAGGCCCTGCCCGCCGCCACTGCCCTGCCCCTGAGCACCGTCTGGCATATGCGGGGCCATCAGCCGGTGTTGCTGGCCCAGCGCTGGGGCACCGCGCCGGGCGCGCTGCTGCCCGGCATGGCCCGCAACTGGACCGGCCATGCCGAATCCCTGCTGGCCGCACGATTGCTGCGGCTGGCGCGCGGCCAGCAATGGCCCACCGGGCGCAAGGCCAGCCTGCCCCTGCTGCTGGACATGCCCTGGCTGCCCACCCCGCCCGACCTGCCCCGGCCGCCGCCCGGTGAGGGCCATGCGCTGGTGCTGCCGCTCGCGGCCCTGCCCGAAGGCGCCGCCTGGGCCGCCGCCGCCGCCCGGGCCGGCTGGGGCCTGGCCTGGTGGGGCATGGGCGCGGAGCTGGCGGGGCTGATGGAACCGGGCCGGCTGCCGGGCGGGGATGGGCTGGTGCTCGCCCCCTATGAGGGCGCGCTGGCCCAGGCCCCCGGCCCCGCGCCGGAACGGCTGGTGCTGTGCGGCCCTCCCTCGCGTGAGGCCCTGGCCCTGTCGCAACACCATGGCTTCGCCCTGTGCCACGGGATGGGCGCATGAACGCCGTGCTGCCCAACCCCGCCGGCGCGCAGAAGGATGCGCTGGCCCTGGCCGCCCTGGCGCGGGAAAGCGTGGCCAGCGGCGTCGAGCGCCGGCTGCTGCACCTGCGCCTGTCCGCCCTGCCCGCCGGCTTCAACCGCGCCCACCATCAGCGGCAATTGCGCGAAGCCCTGCTGCCGCTGCTGCGCCCCACCCGCGCCCGGCTGTACGACCTGCCGAACGGGGACCTGATGGCGGTCTCTCCGCCGCCGGCGGAACATCTGGAAACCGTGCGCGCCACCATGGAGAAACTGCTGGGCGACGACCCGGCCACCACCGCCTGCTGCCAGGAACTGCGCCTGCCGGCCCAGGCGGCGGCGTTGCTCTCGGCGCTGGAGGGGGCGCTGGGCCTGTCCCAATCCGTGGCCCCCGCACCCGAGGGCCGCACCTGGATGCAGCGCCCCGCCCGCCCCGCACCCGACCAGCCGCCGCGCGCCGAGGACGTGCTGGCCGCCGAGGCCGCGCTGGCGCCCGCCGACCTCAGCGTGCACCAGCGGTGGCAGGCGGTGTGCCTGCTGCGGGATGGCGGCCCCGCCCCGCGTGAGGAATGGAAGGAGCAGCGCCTGAGCGAATCGGCGTTGCTGGAGGCCCTGCTGCCCGGCATGCGGCTGGAGGGCGTGCCCTGGCTGCGCCGGCGCCTGCGCGCCCGCATGGCCCGCCGCACCCTGGCGCAATGGGCCCGGCCCGAGGAAATGATGGGCTTCACCCCGCGCGGCCTGACCCTGCTGCCGGAAAACCTGATGGATGAGGAATTCCTGCGGCTGGACGCGATGCTGGGCCCGCATCGCGGGGCGCTGACCATCGCCTTCGCCCTGCGCGACATCGTGGCGGACCCCGAGGCCTTCGGCCTGGCGCTGCGCTTCGCGGCCCTGCGCGGCTATCGCACCGCGCTGGACGACCTGGACCACACGGATCTGCCCCTGCTGCCCCCCGGCCTGTTCGGGCTGGACCTGCTGAAGCTGCGCTTCAGCCCCGCCCTGCTGGAACAGGGCGCCCCCGCCCGCGCGGCGCTGGAAGCCGCCCTGCCACGGGACCGCGCGCGGCTGGTGCTGGTGGGGGTGGAAAGCCCGGTGGCGATCGGCTGGGGCTGGCAGCGTGGGATCGAGCGCTTCCAGGGCAGGCTGATCGAGCAGCGCCTCAGCCTGGGATAGCCTCCGGCTCCGGGCCCGGCACCGGGGGCAGGGCCTGCGGCTCGGCCTCGGGCGGTTCGGCAGTATCCTCGGCGGGGGCCGGCGGCGGGCTGGCCGCCAGGTGGCGCATGCGCAGATAGGCCAGGCCCGGGCCCACCCATTGCTCGCTGTACAGCATCTCGCCCGTGCGCGGGTCCGCCCAGAAACGGTTGGTGATGGGGCGCAGGCCCTCCGCGCGGCAGCGCTCGGTGATGGCCAGCCAGCCTTCCTCCACGCCCTCCTCCGCCGAGGGTTCGGCCAGTTGGGTGGCGGCGCTCAGCCGGCATTGCAGCGCCACGCCGAAGCGCATGCCCGCGGGCTCCCGGCTCGCGCTCATCAGGTCCAGCACGCGCCGCGCCTCGGCGGGGTGGCCGCGCAGGCGCAGCGGCTCGGCCAGCGGGTCCGGCCCGTCGAAGCGGGTGGCGGCCAGCAGGGTCGGCAGGCCGGAGGTCGCGACTACCCGCGCGCCGTCCAGCGCCACCACCACCCCGCTGCGGGTGCGCCACATCTGCCGCGCGCCCTGCTGATGGACCATCCGCGCCCCCGCGCTGCGCCGGCCCAGCGTCAGCCGCAGGGCGGGGCCCTCGGCCTCGTCCTCCGGCCATGGGCTGGCCAGGGGGCTGCGTGTGAACAGGCCATTCAGGGGGTTGTCGGGCAACAGGGCGGACAGGCCCGTGCGCTCCGTCATCGCATCGGCGGAACCGCCGGAACAGGCCGCGAGCGGCAGCAGCAGGCAGAGCAGCGATGGAAGCCAGGGGCGCATCGGGATTGGTTAACACATGCACGCACAGGTTGCATCACTCAGGCGTGAGTCGCGCGGCCCACAAAAGCAAACGCCGGAGGGCGTAGTGCCCTCCGGCGTTACTCAAGCCGGGCTCGAGGTAGTGGGGGACCCGGCTCATCTTCTTGGGTGCGCCATCATTATGCCCGATTGCGCGAGTCCGCCCAAGCGGGAATTCATTACCCCTTGACGTCCATCGCCTGCCGCAGCCCGTCACTGACCAGATTAAAGCAGATGGAGGTGATAAAGATGCAGACGCCGGGCAGAACCGCGACCCAAGGTTGCACATAGATCGCGGTGCGCAGCGTGTTCAGCATCAGGCCCCATTCGGGCTCCGGCGGGCGGGTGCCCAGGCCGAGGAAGGACAGGCCCGAGGCCAGGATCATGCAGACCGAGACCTGGCTGGTGGCATAGATGAAGATCGGCCCCAGCACATTGCCCAGCACATGCACCCGCACGATGGTGAAGCCCGAGGCGCCGGAGGCCCGGGCCGCATCCACGAAATCCAGGTTGCGCACGCCCTGGGTCACGCTTTCGGCCACGCGGATGATGGGCGGCACGAAGACCAGCGTCAGTGCCAGGATGGCGTTCATGATGCCCGCCCCCAGCGCGCCGGAGATCGCCACGGCCAGCAGCACGGAGGGGAAGGCGTAGAACACGTCCGTCACGCGCATGATCAGCATGTTCACGCGCCCGCCCATGAAGCCGGCGGTCACCCCCAGCAGCGTGCCGACCGCGAAGGCCAGCGCCACCGGCACGATGCCCATGAACCAGGACAGGCGGCCGCCATACAGCAGCCGCGTCAGGATATCGCGCCCCAGCTCATCCGTGCCCAGCGGGTAGTTGGGCGTGCCGATCGCGCGCAGGCGGCGGATCATGCTGCCCTGGTACGGGTCATGCGGGGCGACCAGCGGCGCGAAGACGATGGCCAGGAACATCAGCAGCAGCACCAGGGTGCAGGCGATGGTTACCGGGTCGCGGCTGACGCGGCGCAGCACGCCCTTCCAGTACCCATCGGAGGCGGAGGCGGCCTGGCGGGCCTGGACGGCGAGCTCGGCGGCCGCGGCGGTGGTTGCGGTGCTCATGGCCTCAGCCCCTCTTGATGCGCGGGTCGAGCCCGGTCTGGATCAGGTCGACGAACAGGTTGAGCATGACGAAGAACATCGCCAGCACCAGGATCGTGCCCTGCAGCACCGGCAGGTCGCGCTGGAAGATGGCGCTGTTCAGCAGCAGCCCGGTGCCGGGCCAGGAGAACACCGTCTCCACCAGGATGGAGCCGCCCATCAGATAGCCCAGCTGCAGGCCCATCACGGCCAGCACGTTCGGCGCCGCGTTCTTCACCACATGGATGAACACGCCCCAGCCGCCCAGCCCCTTGCCGCGCAGGGCGGTGACGAATTCCTGGTTCATGATCTCGGCCACGATGCCGCGCACCGTGCGTGTCACGATGCCCATCGGGATCACGGCGAGCGTGATGGCGGGCAGCACCAGGTGCTTCATGTGCTCCCAGTTCCAGGCCCAGTCGTCGCTGCCGCCGGGCCCCGCCCCCATGGCCGGCAGCACGTTCAGCTGCACGGAAAAGATCACGACCAGCACCATGCCCAGCCAGTAATGCGGCACGGACACGCCGGCGACAGCGGTGGTGACCGCCGCGCGGTCGATGATGGAACCGCGGAAGGTGCCCGCCAGCCCGCCCAGCACCACGCCCATCAGGAAGCCGAGGCCCGAGGCGAAGGCCGCCAGCATCAGCGTGTTGCCGATGGCCGAGCGCAGATCCGCCCAGACCGGCCGGCCGGTGGCCAGCGACCGGCCCAGGTCGCCCTGCACCACCTTGCCCAGCCACAGCACGAACTGGATGGCCAGCGGCTTGTCCAGCCCGTAGTCGCGGCGCACCTGCTCCACCACATCGGCCGGCGCGTCGGGCGGCACGATGGCGTTGATCGGGTCACCCGGGGCGATCTGCACCAGCATGAAGCAGACGAAGCCCACCGCCAGCGCGATGGGGATGGCATAGAGAACCCGGCGGAGCAGGTAGAATAACATGTGGCACTCCCGTTATCGGTCCCGGCGGGCGAGGCCGTGGGCAGGGCCCGGCCGGAACGCCCCAATTTCGCGCGCCGGGGGGGCGGGCAGCAACGCCGTTGGCGGCACCGATCCCCCGGGGCAGACTGCGCATGCCCAGCACGGATGCAGGACTGCCCGCCCATGAAGCTACTGGTCATCAACGGGAACACGGATGCCGCCATCACCGACCTGGTGCTGCGCCATGCGCGGGCCGCGCTGCCGCGCCTCGGCCTGTCGGCGACTCTGGTGGGGGCCACGGCGCGCTTCGGGGCGCGCTACATCGCCTCCCGCGCGGCCTCGGCCATCGCGGGGCATGCGGTGCTGGACGCGCTGGCGGAACACCTGACGCCCGACACCGGCGCCGTCGTCATCGCCTGCTTCGGCGACCCGGGGCTGGAGGCCGCGCGGGAGATCAGCCCGGTGCCGGTGGTGGCGATGGCCGATGCCTCACTGAGGATCGCATTCCGCCAGGCCGGGCGGGTGGCGCTGATCACCGGCGGTGCCGCCTGGGTGCCGATGCTGCAGGAATTCTGCCTGGTGCGCGGCCATGGCCCCGATCGCGTCTCGGTGCTGGCGGTGGCCCCAACCGGCGGCATGATCGCGGCCGACCCGCAGGGCGCGATCGCCCTGCTGGCCCAGGCCGCGCGGGATGCCGCCGCCGATGGCGCGGGGGCCGTGGTGCTGGGCGGGGCGGGGCTGGCGGGGCTCGCCCCGCGCGTGGCCGCCGCCAGCGGGGTGCCGGTGCTGGACAGCCTGGACTGCTCGCTGATCGCGGCCTTCGATGCGGTGGCGGCCCCCTATGGCCAGCCCACGCCCACCGTGGGGCTTTCCCCGCCGCTCACCGCCCTGCTGGGTTGACCGGGGGCGCGGGCCAGCGCATCGCCGGAAGCAAGCAACCGAGGAAACATCATGGAACAGCCCATCCTGATCACCCGCGCCGGCCCGGTGATGCACATCACCCTGAACCGCCCGCACCGGCGCAACGCGCTGTCGCTGGCGCTGGTCGCCGAACTCGACAAGGCGCTGGCGGAGCTGGAGGCCAGCCCGGCCTTCCGGGTGGTGGTGCTGCGCGGCGCGGCCGGGCATTTCTGCGCGGGGCTCGATCTGGTGGAGGTCGCGGAGGACCAGCTTTCCGCCGAACAGCGACTGGAGGCGCAGTTGCAGCGCAACGCCGCCATGGGCGCGCGGCTGCTGCGCATCGCCTCCCTGCCGCAGGTGGTGGTGGCGCGCGTGCGGGGCAGTGCCTTCGCGGGTGGGCTGGGTTTGAATTGCGCGGCCGATATCGCCATCGCCGATGCCTCCGCCCGGTTCTGCGCGCCGGAGACGCTGCGCGGGCTGGTGGCGGCGCAGATCCTGCCCTGGATCACGCGGCGCACCGGCCCCAGCCAGGCCCGGCGCCTGGTGCTGCAGGCCCAGGTGCTGGACGCCGCCGCCGCCGCGAAAATCGGCCTGGTGCATGAGGTGTTCGCCGATGAGGCCGCGCTGGATGCGGGGCTGGAGGCCATCGTCAAGGATCTGCTGAAGGGCTCGCCCCAGGCGATGGCGGAGACCAAGACGCTGCTGGCGGCCCTCGGGGCGGTCTCGCCGGCAGGCTATGCGGAGGCGGGGGCGCAGGCCTTCGCGCGCTGCGCGGTGGGGGATGCGGTGGAGGGGATCGCCGCGTTCCGGGAGCGGCGGAAGCCGGCCTGGGAGACCCTCTGAGGCCTCCCCAAAACGTCCCGCGGGGACACCGGAGGGGGCAGCGCCCCTTCCGGTCTATACTGCGTCCATGCGAATCCTGACGATTCCCACCGGCGTCCCGTTTCTGCCCGCCCTGGCCGCCGGCCTGCGCGCCCGCCTGCCCGCGCCGGAGGACCTCGCCCGCGCCACCCTGCTGCTGCCCACCCGCCGCAGCGCCCGCGCGCTGCGCGCCGAATTCGCCCCGCCCGAGGGCGGCGCCCTGCTGCTGCCGCGCATGCGCGCCCTGGCGGGGCTGTCCACCGAGGACGCCGACGAGCTGGCCCTGCCGGCCCTGCTGGAACTGCCCCCCGCCGTGGAGCCCCTGCGCCGCCAGGGCGAGCTCGCGGCCCTGGTGCAGCGCCTGCCGCCCGCGCGCGGCGGCCCGGCCAGCCCGGAACAGGCCTGGGGCCTGGCGGGGGAACTCGCGGCCCTGCTGGATGAGATCGCGCTGGAGGAAGCCGATCTGGACCTGCTGCGGGACCCGCGCGCCCTGCAACACGCCTGGCTCGGCCGGCTGGAAGGGCTGGTGGAGGGCGAACTCGCCGTCCATTGGCGCATCACCACCACCTTCCTGCGCGGCGTGGTCGAGGCCTGGCAGGAATGGCTGGAGGACCAGCAGCTGCTGGATATCGGCGTGCGCCGGGTGCTGGCGCTGGCGACCCAGGCCGAGGCCTGGCGCGCCCGCCCGCCCGAGGGGCTGGTGGTCGCGGCCGGCATCGGCGCGGGCGGCACCATCCCCGCCGCCGCGCGGCTGTTGCAGGTGATCGCGGCGGAACTGCCGCAAGGCTTCGTGGTGCTGCACGCGGAGGACCCGGCCACCGCCTCGCTGGAGCCCGAGGCGCTGGACGAAGCCCCCACCCACCCCTTCCACGGCCAGCGGCGGCTGCTGCGGATGATGGGCGCCGGGCTGGGCCCCTTCCCGCCCTGGCATGAGGGCGAAGTTCCGCTGCCGCGCGCCGGGCTGCTGGGCAATGCGCTGCGCCCCGCCGCCGCCCTGCCTGCCTGGCAATCCCGCCGGCCCGATGAACACGCCCCGGCCCTCACCGGCCTCTCGCGCCAGACCGCGCCGGATGCGGAGCACGAGGCCCGCGCGGTGGCGCTGCTGCTGCGCGGCGCGCTGGAACAGCCGGGCGCCTCGGCGGCGCTGGTCACGCCCGACCGCGACCTGGCGCGCCGCACCGCCGCCGCCCTGGCCCGCCATGGCATCGAGGCGGAGGACAGCGCGGGCCAGCCCCTGCATCTCTCGGAAGCGGGCGTGTTCCTGCGGCTGGTGGCGGAGATGGTGCGCACCGGCTTCGCGCCGGTGGCGACACTCTCGGCGCTGAAACACCCGCTGGCCGCGGGCGGCATGGGGCGCGACACCTGGCTGCCCGCCGCCCGCGCGCTGGAACTGGCGGCGATGCGCGGCCCGCGCCCGGGGCCGGGGCTGGCCGGGCTGCG
This sequence comes from Rhodovarius lipocyclicus, assembly GCF_009900765.1. Taxonomy (GTDB): domain Bacteria; phylum Pseudomonadota; class Alphaproteobacteria; order Acetobacterales; family Acetobacteraceae; genus Rhodovarius; species Rhodovarius lipocyclicus. Next base: position 15,906 of record NZ_JAAABL010000024.1, on the reverse strand, counting down.
CGCCACGCTTTCACCCGAAGCCCCCGCCAATGCGCTGGAGATCCTGGAGGCGCTGGCCAGCGCGATGGAGGGTTTCTCCGCCCTGCCATCCTCGCCCGCCCTGCCGCCCGCGCAATTGCTGTCGGACCTGCTGGCGGCGGCAGAGCGGCTGGCCAGCTCCCCGGAACTGCCGGGCGGCCTGGCCTTGTATGCCGGGGAGGAAGGCGAGGCCCTGGCCAACCATCTGGCCGACATGCAGGTGGCCTTCGCCGCCCTGCCGCCCATCGCGCCCAACCGCTTCCCGCCTCTGTTCGAGGCGGCGCTGGGCCAGGGTGTGGCGCGCCGACCGCGCAGCCGCTCCGCGCACCCGCGCGTGGCGATCCTGGGCCTGCTGGAAGCGCGGCTGCTGCATTTCGACCGCGTGGTGCTGGGCGGCCTGGATGAGGCGATCTGGCCGCTGGCCACCGACCCCGGCCCCTGGATGGGCCGGCCCATGCGGCGGCAATTCGGCCTGCCCTCGCCGGAATCCCGCATCGGCCGCGTCGCCGCCGATTTCCTGCTGACGGCGAGTTCGGCCAAGGAGGTCGTGCTGTCCCGCGCCACCCGGCGCGGCGGCTCCCCCACCGTGCCCGCGCGCTGGCTGACGCGGCTGGAGACCTTCCTGGCCGGGCAGCGCAACGCGCACTGGCCGCAGGGGCTGAGCCTGCCGGAGAACCCCGCCGTGGCCTGGGCCGCCGCGCTGGACCAGCCGGAGGGCGAAATCACCCCCGCCCGCCGCCCGCGCCCCGCGCCGCCCGCGGGCGAGCGGCCGCGCAAGCTGTCGGTGACCGATGCCGGGCTGCTGCTGGCCGATCCTTATTCCTTCTACGCCAAGCGGGTGCTGCGCCTCAGCCCGCTGGACCCGCTGGAGGCCGAGATCGGCCCCGCCGAATACGGGGAGCTGGTGCATGAGACGATGGCGCGTTTCCTGACCGCCCTGCCCGCGAAATGGCCGGGCGAGGACAGCGCCCGCGCCGCCTGGACCGCCGCCGCGCAACAGGCCCTGGCGAACGCCGCGCTGCGCCCGGCGGTCGCGGCCTTCTGGCGCCCGCGCCTGGCCCGCATCGGCGATTATGTGCTGGAGCACGAGCCCACCCACCGCGCGGAACGCGGCGTGATCGGCACGCGGGTGGAGCTGAAGGCCGAGGCGGTGGTGCACGGCATCACCCTGCATGGCCGGGCGGACCGGGTGGACCAGCTCTCGGACGGCTCGGTGGCGATCCTGGACTACAAGACCGGCACCCTGCCCACCGCGCGGGAGGTGAATGACGGCACCGCCCCCCAATTGCCGCTGGAAGCCGTGCTGGCCGCCGATGGCGGCTTCCAGGGCCTGCCGCCGGCCGAGGCCACGCATCTGCTCTACTGGCGCCTGACCGGCGGGCGGGAGGCCGGCAAGGAACTGGCGCTGGACAAGGTGGCCGATCTGGTCGAGCAGGCGCGCGCCGCCATGCTGCACCTGGCCACCGACTACCTGGCCGGCGAAAAGCCCTTCACCGCCCGCCCCCACCCCGGCCGCACCAGCCGCAACCAGGATTACGCGCATCTGGCGCGCGTGGCCGAATGGGAGCCCGGCGCATGAACACCGCCCTCACCCCCGCGCAGCGCGCCGAGGCCGAACAGTCCCGCGCCTCCGATCCGCTGGCCTCGGCCTGGGTCTCGGCCTCGGCCGGGTCGGGCAAGACCAAGCTGCTGACCGACCGCGTGCTGCGGCTGATGCTGGCGGGCACCGCGCCCGGGCGCATCCTGTGCCTGACCTTCACCAAGGCGGCCGCCGCCGAGATGGCGCAACGGCTGAACAAAGCCCTGGGCGGCTGGGCGGTGGCGGAGGACGCGGAGCTGCTGCGCGCCCTGACCCGCCTGCTGGGCCACCGCCCCAGCCCCGCCGAATCCGACCTGGCCCGCCGCCTGTTCGCCGAGGTGCTGGAACTGCCGGGCGGCATGCGCATCAGCACCATCCATGCCTTCTGCCAGTCCCTGCTGCGCGCCTTTCCGCTGGAGGCCGGGTTGCCGCCGCAATTCTCGGTGCTGGAGGAACGCGACGCCGCCGCCACCCTGACCGAGGCGCGGGAGGAGATCCTGGCCAGGGGCTCGCCCGCGCTGGAATCCCTGGCCGAGAAGATCTCCGCCGACCGCTTCGCCCAGCTGGTGAAGGATATGGCGGGGGAGGCCGCGCGGATCGGCGCGGCGCTGGAGGAGGTGGGCGGCCTGGCCCTGCTGCGCGCCGCCCTGGCCAACGCGCTGGGCGCGCCCGCCGATGCCGACACGGCGCTGGAGACCGGATGCCTGGCCGCCGACGACACCGCCCTGGCGCGCGCGGCGGCGATGCTGAAGCTCTCCGGCAACGCCAATGACCAGCAGCGGGGGGCGAAGCTCTCGGCCTGGCTGGCGCTGGATGGGGCGGGGCGCGCCGCGCGCTTCACGGATTGGGCCGGCATCCTGCTGACCAACGACGGCGCCATCCGCAAAAGCTTCGCCACCAAGACCGGCATGCCCAAGACCGCCGCCGAGACCCAGGACATCCTGACGCGGGAAGCCGAGCGCATCCTGCGCCTGCGGCAATCCCAGGTCGCGGCCGGCATGGTGGACAGCACGCTGGCCCTGCTGGGCCTGGCGGAGCCGGTGCTGGCGGCCTACCGCTCGGCCAAGGAAAGCCGGGCGCAGCTGGATTTCAACGACCTGATCACCGCCACCGGCGACCTGCTGCGCGACCCCGGCAGCGCCTGGGTGCTGTTCAAGCTGGACAGCGGCCTGGACCACATCCTGGTGGACGAGGCGCAGGACAGCAATCCGGCGCAATGGCGCATCGTGAAGGCGCTGTCGGCCGATTTCTTCGCGGGCCAAGGGGCGAACCCCGGCGCCGGCGACACCCCGCGCAGCGTCTTCGCGGTGGGGGATGTGAAGCAATCCATCTACGGCTTCCAGGGCGCCGACCCCACCGGCTTCTCCGACAGCCGGGGGCATTTCTCCGCCCGGGTGCGCGGGGCCGCGGGCCGGTTCGAGGATGTGCCGCTGGATGTGTCCTTCCGCTCCACCCCCGCCGTGCTGGGGCTGGTGGATGGCTGCTTCGCCAGCGGCACCGCGCGCGATGGCGTGGTGGAGCCCGGCGCCACCCTGCGCCACATCCCCCACCGCCAGGGCGCGGCCGGGCTGGTGGAGCTGTGGCCCCTGCAACTGGCGGCCAAGACCGGCACCCCCGCCCCCTGGGCGGTGCCCGAGGAAACCGAGGCCGAGGCCCATGCCCAGGCCCGGCTGGCCACCGCCATCGCCGCCCGCATCCGCCACATGCTGGATACGGAAACCCTGCCCGCCCGATCGGATGGCCCGGACCAGCCCCAGGGCCGGCGCGTCCGCCCAGACGACATCCTGATCCTGGTACGCAGCCGCAACGCGCTGGCGCGCCTCATCATCCGGGAACTGAAGCAGGCGCGGGTGCCGGTGGGCGGGCTGGACCGCATCGCGCTGACCGCGCAGATCGGCGTGATGGACGTGCTGGCGCTGCTGGACGTGCTGCTGATGCCGCGCGACGACCTGCAACTGGCCGCCCTGCTGAAATCCCCCCTGCCGCCCGTCAGCCTGACGGAGGAGGAGCTGTTCGCGCTGGCGCGGGGCCGCGATGCCTCGCTGCATGCCCAATTGATGGAATATCGCGGCCAGGGCGGCCGCTTCGCCCAGGCCGCCGAATGGGTCGCCGGCTGGGCCGCGCGGGCGGACCGCGCCACGCCGCATGCGCTGCTGGCCGAACTGCTCGGCGCCGATGGCGGCCGGGCGCGGCTGCTGGCGCGGCTGGGCCCGGAGGCCGCCGAGGGGCTGGACGAGCTGCTGAACGCCGCCCTGGTGCATGAGGGGCGGCACCCGCCTTCCCTGCAAGGCTTCCTGCACTGGCTGCGCCAGGGCGGCGCCGAGGTGAAGCGCGATGCCGAGCAGGCGCAGGGGCTGGTGCGGCTGATGACCGTGCATGGCGCCAAGGGCCTGCAGGCGCCCATCGTCATCCTGCCCGACACGGTGCGCCGCGCGCCCAACGACAGCGGCCTGCGCTGGCTGGAGGAAGGGCTGAACCACCCCCTGCCGCTCTGGGCCCCCGCGCAGGAAAAGCCGAGGCCGGAGGCGGTGGACCGCCTCTCCGAGGCCGAGGCCCGCGCCCGCCAGCAGGAGGAAAACCGCCTGCTGTATGTCGCCCTGACCCGCGCCGAGGACCGGCTGCTGGTCTGCGGCTGGGCCGGGGAGAAGGGCGCGCGGGACGAGGATTGGTACCACCAGATCCGCCTGGGCTTCGAGGCGCTGGGCGCCACCGCCGCGCCCTTCGCGCCAGGGGATTTCGGCGCCCCCGCCGAGGGTTTCGTCGGCGAGGCCCTGGCCTTCGCCACCCCGCAGACCGAGCCCCCGCGCGAGGAACCCCCGCGCGAGGCCGCCCGCGCCGCCACCCTGCCCCCCTGGTCCGCCATCCCGGCGGAGCTGGAGCGGGTGCCCGGCGCGCTCTCGCCCTCCGCCCTGCTGGATGAGGAGGCGGGCCCGCCCGCCGCCGCCCCGCACGCGCCCGGCGACCCGGCGGCCCGGCGCTTCCTGCGCGGGCGGCTGATCCATGCGCTGTTGCAGCATCTGCCGCTGCTGCCGCTCGAGGACCGGCCCGCCGCCACCCGGCGCTTCCTGGCCCGCCCGGGTCATGGAATTGTCACGGCTGAGCAGGAGGCCATCGCGGCCGAGGTCGCGGCGCTGCTGCACGATCCGCGCTTCGCCGCCGCCTTCGGCCCGGATTCGCTGGCGGAGGCGCCGATCGCCGGGCGCATCGGCGGCCAGCTCTATGCCGGCCAGGTGGACCGGCTGCTGGTGGAAGCGGGGCGGGTGCTGCTGATCGACTACAAGACCAACCGCCCGCCGCCGGCGCTGGTGGGCGATGTCTCGCCCGCCTATCTGAAGCAGATGGCGGCCTACAGGGCCTTGCTGCGGCTGGCCTTTCCGGGCCGCGCCGTGGAATGCGCGCTGCTGTGGACCTATGCCGCGCGCCTCATGCCCCTGCCGGATGGCTTGCTGGATATGCATGCGCCCGGCGCGTAGCGGCCACGCGCACCTTGACCAATGCCACCCGGCGACCGACTTTCACTCTCAGCGCGTTTCGAGGACCCCCGCCATGAGCGAACTGACCAAGCCCGTCACCGATGACAGCTTCAAGCAGGATGTGCTGGAAAGCCCCGGCCCCGTGCTGGTGGATTTCTGGGCCGAATGGTGCGGCCCGTGCCGCATGGTCGGCCCGGTGCTGGACGAGATCGCCAAGGAATACCAGGGCAAGCTGACCATCGCGAAGGTGGACATCGACGAGAACCCGATGACGCCGAACGAATACGCGGTGCGCGGCATCCCCACCATGATCCTGTTCAAGGACGGCAAGCCCGTGGACACCAAGGTGGGCGCGATGCCGAAGGGCCAGATGAAGGCCTGGCTGGCCGGGCATCTCGGCTGAAGCCGCGCCGGGAGGGGGATGCCCCCTCCCGGCCCGCCTTAGGGCCAATCGACATTCAAGTTGCGGGTGCGTCTGGTGGTGCTTTTCCACGCCAGCAGCGTCAGAACCCTTGCCAATGCCCCAGCATTGGCGGCGGCTTCTTCCTCCCTGGCGCGAAAAATCCCCGGCCAGCCGCCTCCCGAACCTGATTGTCGATCGGCCCTAGCCCTTCGCCTTGATCCGCGTCCGCGCCTCGAACAATTCGGGGAAGAAGCGGCGCTCCAGCGCCTGGCGCAGATAGGCCACACCCGCCGACCCGCCGGTGCCCATGCGATAGCCGATGATGCGCTCCACCGTGCGCATGTGGCGGAAGCGCCAGGTCTGGAAATTGTCCTCCAAGTCGACCAGCTCCTCGGCCAGCTCGTACAGGTCGAAACCGTCCTCCGCCCCTTCGTAGATGCTGGTCCACAGGGCGGTCACGCCCTCATTCTCCTGGTGCGGCAGGCTGACATCGCGGTCCAGCACCTCCTTCGGCACCGGCAGGCCCCGGCGCGCCAGCAGGCGCAGCGTCTCGTCATAGATCGAGGGCTCGGCCATCGCCTGTTCCAGCACCGCCATCAGGTCCGGCCGGTGGGCGTGCGGCTTCAGCATGAAGGCGTCCTTCGCGCCCAGGCGGAATTCCAGCAGCCGGTACTGCCAGGACTGAAAGCCCGAGGAACTGCCCAGCTTGTCGCGGAAGGCCAGGTAGTCGTGCGGGGTCATGGTGCTCAGCACGTCCCAGGCCTCGATCAGCTGGCGCTGGATGCGTCCGGCCCGCGCCATGGCCTTGAAGGCCGGGCGCAGCGCGTCGCGCCGGATGCAGTCCATGGCCAGCGTCAGCTCATGGTTCAGCAGCTTCAGCCAGATCTCCTGCACGTGGTGGATGCAGATGAACAGCATCTCGTCATGCTGGCCCGAGAGCGGGTCCTGCGCCGTCAGCAGCTGGTCCAGCTTCAGATAGTCGCCATAGCTCATGCGGCGGCTGAAATCGGTGGTGATGCCCTGGGTCATGGCGGCCGCTCCGTGAATGCGCCGCGGCAGTCTAGCCAGAAGCGTGCCAAGCGGACATGTTCCGCCCATGCTCGATCTGGCCGCGCATTTCTCCGCCTTTCTGAAGCCCGGGCCCAATGGCCCGCCGCGCCTGCATTTCGCGGCTCACAGCCACCACCCCTGGCCGGACGCCACGCGCGCCGCGCACATGCAGGCCTGGGACAACGCCGCCCGGCTGATCGACGGCAAGTGGGAACCCATCCTGGCGCATAAATGGCAGGAGCTGGCGAAGGTGATCGCCGGGCTGCTGCGCCTGCCGGACCCGTCCAGCCTGTGCTTCGCGCCCAACACCCATGAATTCGCCACCCGCATCCTGTCGGCCATGCCGATCGGGCGGCCGGTGCGGGTGCTGACCACGGATGCGGAATTCCACAGCTTCTCCCGCCAGATCGCGCGGCTGGAGGAGGAAGGGCTGGCCCAGGTCACCCGCATCGCCGCCGAACCCGCGCGCGACTGCCTGCCGAAGCTGGCCGAGGCCGCCGCCCGGGGCTTCGACCTGATCTGGGTCAGCGAGGTGTTCTTCTCCTCCGGCGCCGCGCTGGAGGGGTTCGAGGATCTGGCCCGCGCCGCCGGCGAGGCCGCGCTGGTGATCGACGGCTATCACGCCTTCATGGCGCGGCCGGTGGATCTCTCGGCGGTGGCGGGCCGCGCCTTCTACCTGGCCGGGGGCTATAAATACGCGATGGGCGGGGAGGGCTGCTGCTTCCTGCACTGCCCGCCCGGCTGGCTGCCGCGCCCGCGCGACACCGGCTGGTACGCGGCCTTCGGCGCGCTGGGGGCAGCGCAATCCGGCGTGCCCTATGCCGAGGACGGGCGCCGCTTCATGGGCGCCACCTTCGATCCCTCGGGCCTCTACCGCCTGCATGCCGCGCTGAACTGGGCGGCCAGCGTGAAGGCCAGCCCCGCCGTGATCCACGCCCATGCCCATGCGCTGCAGGCGCGCTTCGTGGCCGGGCTGGACGGCACCGGGCTGGCCCCGGCCCGGCTGGTGGTGCCCGTGACGGACCCCGCGCGCGGCAATTTCCTGACCTTCGCCCTGCCCGACGCCGAGGCCTGGCAGGCCAGGCTGGAGGCCGCGAACATCATCACCGACCGGCGCGGCGACCGGCTGCGCTTCGGCTTCGGGATCTATCAGCGGGAGGCCGATGTGGACGCGCTGCTGCAGCGGATGCGCGGGCTGTGAAGCCGCTCGCACTCACCATGGGCGAACCCGCGGGCATCGGCGCGGAGGTCGCGGCCAAGGCCTGGGCCGCGCTGCGCGGCGCGGGGGGCCCGGGCTTCGTGTTCCTGGGCGATGCCGAGGCCATCCAGGGCGTACCGGTGGTGCGCGTGGACAGTCCGGAGCAAGCCCCCGCCGCCTTCGCCGCCGGCCTGCCGGTGCTGCACACCCCCCTGCCCGCCCGGCCCCGCCCCGGCGTGCTGGACCCGGCCAACGCCCCCGCCGTGATCGCCAGCATCGAGGCCGCGGTGGCCCTGGCCCAGGCTGGGCGCGTGGGCGCGGTCGTCACCAACCCGATCCAGAAATCCGTCCTCACCGGCACCGGCTTCCCCTATCCGGGCCACACGGAATTCCTGCACGCGCTGGCCCCCGTCGCCGCCCGCCCCGTCATGCTGCTGGCCAGCGAGGAGCTGCGCGTGGTGCCGGTGACCATCCACGAATCGCTGCGCAGCGCCATCGCGCGGCTGACGCCGGAGCTGATCGTGGAAACCGCCCGCATCACCCATGACGGGCTGGTGCGGGATTTCGGCATCGCCCGGCCCCGCCTGGCCATCGCCGGCCTGAACCCCCATGCCGGGGAGGCCGGGACCATGGGGCGCGAGGATATCGAGATCGTGGCCCCCGCCGTCGCGGCCCTACAAGCGCTCGGCATCGACGCGCGCGGCCCGCTGCCGCCGGACACCATGTTCACCGCCCATGCCCGGCCGCGCATGGATGTGGCGATCTGCCTGTATCACGACCAGGCGCTGATCCCGATCAAGACGCTGGACATGGATGGCGGCGTGAACGTCACGCTCGGGCTTTCCATCATCCGCACCAGCCCCGACCACGGCACCGCGCTGGATATCGCGGGCCGGGGCGTGGCCAACCCTTCCTCGCTGCTGGCCGCGCTGCGGCTGGCGCGCTCCCTCGCGGAACATCGGAGTTCCTGATGCGCCTTTCGGTCAATGTCGATCACGTCGCCACCCTGCGCAACGCGCGCGGCGGCACCTTCCCCTCCCCGGTCGAGGCCGCGCGGCTGTGCATGGCATCGGGCGCCGACGGCATCACCATGCACCTGCGGGAGGACCGCCGGCACATCCGCGACGCGGACGTGCTGGCCGTGCGCGCCGAGGTGCCCTGCCGCCTGAACTTCGAGATGGCGGCCACCGAGGAAATGGTCGCCTTCGCCGAGAAACTGCGCCCTGAGGCCTGCTGCATCGTGCCCGAGAAGCGCCAGGAACTGACCACCGAGGGCGGCCTGGAAGTGCTGAACCCCGCCCCCTTCCTGGCCGAGGCCATCGCGCGGCTGACCGCCGCGGGCGTCGAGGTCAGCCTGTTCGTCGAACCCGAGCCGGAAGCCATCCGCGCCGCCAAACGCCTGGGCGCCCAGGCGGTGGAACTGCACACCGGCAGCTACGCCGAAGGCGCGCCCGAACGCCGGGCCGACCAGCTGGCCCGCATCACCGCCGCCGCCCAGGCCGCCAAGGCCGAAGGGCTGCTGTGCCACGCGGGCCATGGCCTCAGCTTCGAGACCCTGCCGCCGGTCGCCGCCCTGCCCGAGATCGCGGAAGTGTCGATCGGGCATTTCCTGATCTCGGCCAGCGTGTTCGAAGGGCTGCCGGCCGTGATCGCGCGCTTCAAGGGGATCATCGCCGCGGCGAGGGGGTGAGGCGGGGGCGTTGCCCCCGGAGCCCCCAGCAAGGGGCTCTGCCCCTTGCATCCCCGCCAAAGGCCGAAAGGCCCTTGGAACCCAGGAATTGGCGCTTCATCCTGGCAGGCGGGGCGCCATTTTCATTATTAAAATCAATAGGAACCACGTTTCCAGAATGTAGCGCCCAACTGCTCTAGGTCCAGGACCGAGCACGGTCCTGGCGGGGGTGTCGGGGGCGGAGCCCCTGACTGGCGCCCTCCCCTGCCCGCGCTACACGCCCCCCGGGTATCCATCCCGCTGCGGGTCCGCCCCGCCTTCCAGCTTGCCGTCCCACATCGAGATCCCGTGGACGGCCGCGAAGGCGTAGCTGATGGCGTGGCGCTTCACCTGGTAGTCCATGGCCCGCAATTCCCGTTCCACCGCGCGGGGGATGCGGTTGGACAGGTCGATCACCTCCGAGGTCGCGGAGAAGCGGGGCGCGCTGACGGCCTCCTGCATGGTCATGCCCCAGTCGAGCAGGTTCAACAGCGCCTGGCCGACCGCCACGCCGATCCAGGCACCGCCCGGCGCGCCCAGCGTGGCCACGGGCGTGTCGCCCTCGAACACGATGCTGGGAGACATGGAGGAATAGCGCCGCTTGCCCGGCGCGATGGAGCCCGCCCGGCCCGGGCGCGGGTCGTACCAGTTCATCGCCCCGTTCAGCATGAAACCCATCCCCCCGGGCATCACGCCCGAGGGCAGGCCCAGCGTGTGGGTCAGCGACACCACCATGCCATCGGCATCGACGCAGGAGATGGTGGTGGTGCCCGTGGGCTCCGGCAGGCGCGTCAGGCTGGTGCGGCGGCCGGCCACGATGCCCAGGGCGCAGGCATCGGCGTATTGGTCGGAGAGCAGCATCTCCAGCGGTGCCGGGGCGAAATCCGGGTCGCCGATGTGCTCGTCCTTGTCGCGGCCCGCGATCAGCATCGCCTCGGCCACGATGCGGATGTACTCGGCGCTGTTGTGGCCGAGCGAGACCAGGTCGAAGCGTTCCAGGATGCGCAGCATCTCCGCCACGAAGATGCCGCCGGCGGGCGGCGGCGGCAGGGCGATGCGCCGGCCGCGATAGGGGATGGAGAGCGAGGCCTCCCGCCGGGGGCGGAAATTCTCCAGGTCCGCGCGGGTGATGAGGCCGCCATGGGCCGCCATGTCGGCCACGATCGCGGCCGCGATGTCGCCGCGATAGAAGGCATCGGCACCGTCGCGGGCAATGGTCTCCAGCGTGTCGGCGAGCGCGGGGTTCACCACCTTGTCGCCCACGCGCTTGGGCGTGCCGTCCGGGCGGCAGTAGAGCGCGGCGCCCTGTTGAGTGAAGGCCAGCTTGCGCTGATAAGGCAGGCGGCCATAGCCCGCCTCATCCAGATGGAACATGGCCGCGACATGCGGGCGCACCAGCCAGCCCTCGCGCGCCAGCGCCATGGCGGGGGCGAAGAGCTCCCGCCAGGGCAGGCGGCCGGCCGCGGCGTGGGCGGCGGCGAAATTGGCCAGGATGCCGGGCACCGTCACCGCCTCATGCCCCAGCTCATTGGCGAAATCCGACAGCACATAGCCATAGCCGTCGCTGCATTCGCGCTGGAAGCGGCTGGCGAACATGTCCTCCCGCGCGGCGGCGGGGCAGGTGGACAGGCCATCCCACACCTCATGCCGGCCGGTCGCGGGGTCGAACAGATGCGCGACGCCGAGGCCCCCCAGACCGCACATCATCGGGTCCACCACGCCCTGGGCCAGGGCGCAGCCGATGGCGGCATCCAGCGCATTGCCGCCGGCGCGCAGGATCTCGGTGCCCGCCTCCACGGCTTCCGGTTGTGGGGCCACGATCATGGCGTGTGGCTCGGGCAGGCAACGGCTGGGGCGCATCGGGATTCTCCTTGAACTGAGTGATGCACGTCCCGGGCGCTTCGTGTAGGCGCTTGGCTGACATGTGTCCTGGCTGTTAGGTTTTGTTCCAGAGTGTTGGGGCAAAATCATGCCCCGGAATGAAGGAGGATTTCGCTCATGCGCCTGATGCGCCGTGCCTTCGTGGCTTTCGCCGTTCTTTTGGGCCTCGGTGCGCTGGCGCCGGCCCATGCCCAGAACCGCTTCTATCTGGTGAACAACTCCGGCGAGGTGATTCGCGAGGCCTATGTCTCGTCCTCCCGCGTGCAGAACTGGGGGCCGGACATCCTGGGTTCCAGCGTGCTGCCGGCCGGCAACCAGGTGTTCGTCACCCCCACCTTCGGCGACTGCATCCTGGATGTGCGGGTGGTGTACCAGTCGGGCCGGGAAGCCACCCGCATGGGGGTGAACGCCTGCAACATCACGCGCATCGCCTTCGGCGGCGGCGGCGTGTACCAGCAGCCGGGCGCGGGCGCGGGTGCCGTGATCGGCGGGGGGGCGGTCAGCGGCAACCCCTCCTTCACGCTGGTGAACGCCACGGGCACCACCATCCGTGAGATCTACGCCTCCTCCTCCCAGCTCTCGAACTGGGGGCCGGACCGGCTGGGGTCCAGCGTGCTGAACCCGGGCGGCAGCCTGTACATCAACATGCCGGGCGGCCTGGGCTGCATGACCGACATCCGCGTGGTGTACATGAACGGCGCCGCGCAGGACCGCCGGGGCATGGAGACCTGCTCCGTCAGCACCATCACCTGGCGCTGAGGGTTTGAGGGGGGCTCCGGCCCCCCTTTTTTATGAATGGGCCAAGCAGCCGCGCCGCCCTGCCGGCGGCGAGGAGCGGCAGGCCCGCCAGCGCCCGATTTACCGCAGAAAGTCCTGGATCAGCCGCACCTGGCCCGCCTCCATCAGGGCGGGCGCATGGCCGCAGCCGGGGATGGTGGCCAGCGTCACGGTCTCGGGCTCGGCCATCTGGCGGGCGGTGCCGGGCAGCAGCAGGTCGCTGCTCTCACCCCGGATCACCAGGGTGGGCCGGGCCGAAACCCAGGGCCACAGCGCCCAGAGATCCACATCGGCCAGCGGGCCCATGCCCATCGGCTCCACGATGCGCGGGTCGTAATGCAGGCGCCAGCCGCCGCCAGGCGTGCGGTGCGCGCTGTGGGTGGCCATGTGGCGCCACTCGGCATCGGTCAGCGGGCCGAAGGGCGCATGGACGCGGCGCAGATAGGCCTCCACCTGCTCCAGCGCGGTGAATTCCACCGGCGGCTGGGAGAGATAATCGCGGATGCGCTCCAGCGAGGCGACGGGCACGAAGGGGCCGATGTCGTTCAGCACCATCCGGCGCGGGCCGGGGCCGGGCAGCCCCGCCAGCCCCATGCCGATCAGCCCGCCCATGGAGGTGCCGACCCAGTCATACTCGCCCAGGCTGGCCAGCAGCGGCGCGATCAGCCCGACATAGACCGGCACGATGTATTGCGTGCCCAGCGGCAGCCAGGCGGAGATGCCGCGCCCCGGCACGTCCAGGCAGAGCACCCGCCGGCCCTCGGCGGCGAGCGCCGCCGCCAGCACGTCGAAATCCCGCCCGTTGCGGGTCAGCCCATGCACGCAGACCACGGGGCGGCCATCGGCCGGCCCCCATTCGTGCCATCGCAGCATCACCCCCCCGCCCTCGAAGGGCGAGAGGAAACCGCCGATCGAGGGGGAGGGTGCGCCCATCAGATGATGCCCTTGTCCTTGAGCGCCGCGACCTCGGCCTCGCTCATGCCCAGGATGCCCTGCAGCACCTCGGCGTTGTGCTGCCCCAGCACCGGGGCGGCGGAGCGGTAGCTGGGCGGCGTGGCCGACAGCTTCACCGGGTTGGCCGTGACCTTCACGCGGGCACCCGAGGCATGGTCCATCTCCAGCACCATGTTGCGCGCGATCACATGCGGGTCGCTGAACACATCCTTCAGCGTGTTGATCGGCCCGCAGGCGATCTTCAGCGCCTCAAGCTCCTTGATCCACTCGGCGGTGGTCTTGGACTTCATCAGGGGCGTCAGCGTGTCCGTCACCAGCTGGCGGTTCTCGACGCGCTTGGGGTTGGTGGCGAAGCGCTCATCGGCCAGCAGATGCTCCTGGCCGAAATTCTTGCAGAAGCGCTCGAAGGTCGGGTCATTGCCCACGGCCAGGATCAGGTAGCCGTCCTTGGACGGGAATTCCTGGTACGGCGCGATGTTGGGGTGCTGGTTGCCCAGGCGCGGCGGGTTCTCGCCGGTGGACAGGAAGTTGGAGCCCTGGTTCGCCAGCCACGCCACATGGGTGTCCAGCATGCCGATGTCGATGTGCTGGCCCTGGCCGGTCGCGTGCCGGTGGTTCAGCGCCGACAGGATGCCGATGCAGCCGTACAGCCCCGCGAACAAATCCGCCACCGGCACGCCGGCCTTCTGCGGGGAACCGCCGGGCTCACCGGTCAGGGACATGATGCCGCCCATCGCCTGGATCAGCGCGTCATAGCCCGGGCGCGGCGCGTAGGGGCCGGTCTGCCCGAAGCCGGTGATCGAGCAGTAGATCAGGCGCGGGAATTTCTTCGACAGCTGCTCATAGCCGAGGCCGTACTTGGCCAGCGCGCCCACCTTGAAGTTCTCGGCCAGGATGTCGCAGCTTTCCAGCAGCTTCAGGATCAGCGCCTGGCCCTGGGCGCTGGCGATGTCCACCGTGACGGACTTCTTGTTGCGGTTTACGCCGACGAAATACGCGCTCTCCCGCGTGTTGGGCACGAAGGGGGGGGCGAAGCCGCGGGTGTCGTCGCCGGCCTCGGGGCGCTCGATCTTGATGACCTCGGCGCCCAGGTCGCCCAGCATCTGGGTGCAGGTGGGCCCCGCCAGCACGCGCGTCAGGTCCAGCACGCGCAGGCCCTTGAGCGGACCGGTGTTTTCGGGGGCGGTAACGGTATCGGGCATGAGGCTGTTTCTCCTGGCCCATGGTTTCATCACGGGATTGCCGACCTGTCACCCCCGCACCATGCTGCGCCCGGCCAAGAGGGAAGCGCGCGATGCCGAAGATCACCACCGATGATGGCGTGGGCCTGTATTACGAGGAAACCGGCGAGGGCACGCCCATCGTCTTCGTCCACGAATACGCGGGGGACTGGCGCAGCTGGGAATTGCAGATGCGCTTCTTCGGACGGCGCTACCGCTGCATCACCTATTCCGCGCGCGGCTACACCCCCAGCGACATCCCGCAGGACGAGGCCTCCTACAGCCAGGCCCATGCGGCGGATGACATCGCGGCCGTCATCAAGGGGCTGAACCTTGGCCGCGCGCATGTGGTGGGGCTGTCCATGGGCGCCTTCGCCACGCTGCACCTGGGCCTGCGCCACCCCGAACTGGCGCGGAGCCTGACGGCGGCCGGCGTCGGCTATGGCGCCGACCCCGCCAAGCGCGAGCAGTTCAAGGCCGAGACCGAGGCCAACACCGCGCGCATCAAGGAGCTGGGCATGGACCGCTTCGGCGCCATCTACGCCCGCGGCCCCACCCGGCTGGTCTATGAGGAAAAGGATCCGCGCGGCTTCGCGGAGTTCGAGCGCCAGCTGCGCGAGCACGACACCACCGGCAGCTATCTGACCCAGCGCGGCGTGCAGCTTCGCCGCCCTTCCCTGTTCGACCTGAAGGCGGATTTCGAGAAGCTGGCCCTGCCCACCTTCATCGTCGCCGGCGATGAGGACGACCCGACGCTGGAGGCCAGCATCTACCTCAAGCGCACCATCAAATCCTCGGCCCTGCTGGTGATGCCGAAATGCGGGCACACCATGAACATCGAGGACCCGGACGCCTTCAACCGCGCCGTGCTGGACTTCATCACCCATGTCGATGCCGGCACCTGGCGCAACCGCATCCCGGCCAGCCAGTCGGGCGGGATCGTGCGCTGATGCTGGCGATCCGGCCGGTGATCCCGGCCGATGGCCCGGCGCTGGTGCCGCTGCTGCATCAGCTGGGCTATGCCTGGGAAGGCCCGGCGGTGACGCAGAATCTGGCCCGGCTGCTGGCCACCGGCGACGACCCGGTGCTGGTGGCCGAACGCGACGGCACCCCGGTGGGGCTGGTCGCGCTGCACATGATGCACACGCTGCACTGGTCGTACCGCATCGCGCGCATCACCGCCCTGGTGGTAGAGGAAAACGAGCGCGGCACCGGGCTGGGGCGGCTGCTGATCGACGCGGCGGAGGAACTGGCGGCGGCAGGCGGGTGCGAGGCGCTGGAACTGACCAGCGGTATGCACCGGCCGGCGGCGCATGCGTTCTACCGGCGGCTGGGGTTTCAGGATCAGGCGCTGCGGTTCTACAGGCAGATCGAGGGCGCCGCCCTCGAGCACCCGTTGAGAGGGAAATGACTTTCCCTCTCAAACTCTCCCATTACTTTTTATCGGTTTGGGGGCCGTGCGGGGCCTGCGAAGGCTTTTCATGTAAATTTATACAATAATATCAATTATGGGTCTCAACTAGCACGAGCGTCTGAAAGGTCGCTAATGCTATGAAAAGACTTGTGAACCGGTACGTCAAAAGTTCCAAACTTTCCGAGCCCCAGTTCCGGCTGTTCGCCAAGCTGTTCGCGGCCGATCTCACCG
>NZ_JAAABL010000023.1 GCF_009900765.1 Rhodovarius lipocyclicus | reverse complement strand
GCAGCTGCCAGAGCCGCTGTATCACGCAAGCGACCTGGTGCGTCGGGTGGGGCGGGATGGCTACCTGCGCTTCAAGGGGTGGCCGCTGAAGCTGTCACAGGCCTTTCAGGGGCTGGACGTGGCCTTCGGGGCCACCAGCCAGGATGGCGTGTGGCAGCTGTTCTTCTCGCGATTTCCTCTCGCCACACTCGACCTCAGGGACGAAACACCCCATCTCAAAACCGTCAGGGATGTCTCCGTACACCTGTCAAACATCTCTCCAGTCTGAACAAACCCCACGGCCCTGCACAGCGATGCCTGCGAAGTGGCCGTGCGCACCTACAAGGCCGGGGAATCGGAGGCGCTGCACATGCACAAGGTGGCGACCGAGGTCACCATGGTGCTGTCGGGCACCGTGCGCATGGCGGGCCGCGAGTGGAACGCCGGCGACATCATCGTGCTGGAACCAGGCGAGGCCACGGATTTCGAGGCGGTAACCGACGCTGTCAACGTGGTGGTGAAGGTGCCTGGAGCGCTGAACGACAAGTATCTGCTCTAGGGGTTTGGTGCTAGAAGCCGCGGCGCCAGACCCGCGAGGACAGAGTGACGAACGTACAGATCGGCCCGATCATCATCGGCAACGGCCTGCCGCTGGCCTTCATCTGCGGCCCCTGCCAGATCGAAAGCCGCGCCCACGCGCTGGAAACCGCCGACGCCATCGTCGCAATGGCCAGCGCGGCCGGCGTGCCGATGATCTACAAATCCTCCTTCGACAAGGCCAACCGCACCAGCGGCAAGGCCCAGCGCGGCATCGGGATGGCGCAGGGCCTGGCCATCCTGGCCGAGGTGCGCGAACGCACCGGCCTGCCGACCCTGACCGACGTGCACCTGCCCGAGCAATGCGCCCCGGCCGCCGAGGCGGTGGACGTGCTGCAGATCCCGGCCTTCCTGTCGCGCCAGACCGACCTGCTGCTGGCCGCCGGTGAAACCGGTGCCGCGATCAACGTGAAGAAGGGCCAGTTCCTGGCGCCGTGGGACATGGTGAACGTGGCCGCCAAGATCGCCAGCACCGGCAATGAGCGCATCCTGCTGTGCGAGCGCGGGGCCAGCTTCGGCTACAACACGCTGGTCAGCGACATGCGCTCGCTGCCCATCATGGCGGCCACCGGCTATCCGGTGGTGTATGACGCCACCCATTCCGTACAGCAGCCCGGCGGCCAGGGCGGCAGCAGCGGCGGGCAGCGGGAATTCGCGCCCGTGCTGGCGCGGGCCGCCGTGGCGGTGGGGGTCGCGGCCGTCTTCATCGAATGCCATGAAGACCCGGACCGCGCGCCGTCCGACGGTCCGAACATGATCCCGCTGCGGGAAATGCCGGCCCTGATCGCGCGCCTCAAGGCGTTCGACGCGCTATCCAAGGCGGGCTGAACGCCCGCTCAGCGCGGGATCAGCCGGCCCACCTCGCGGTCGCCCTCATGCTCGCTGGCGGCCAGCCCCTCGGCCACGCCGGCGCGGTCGGCGGCCTCGCGGTTCTGGCTCAGCTTGCGCTTGCCCTCCAGGCGGGAGATCGGCAGGCGCAGGCCCACGATGCCGCGCAGCTGGGCGCGCACGAAGGCCTCCGGCGCATCGGACACCGCCCAGGGCTCGGCGCGCGGGGCCTCGTGCTGGCGGGTCAGGCGGGTGACGACCTCCAGCAGGCGGTCCGCATCCTCGAAGAACTCCGCCGGGCCATAGGCGTGCACGGCCACGTAGTTCCAGGTGGGCACCACCTTGTGGTGCTCCCGCTTGGAGGGATACCAGGACGGGCTGACATAGGCATCCGGGCCCATGAAGATCGCCAGCGCCTCACCCAGCGCCGGCAGCTTCCAGTGCGGGTTGGCCCGGGCGACATGGCCATACAGCGTGCCATAGGGCCCTTCCTCCGGCGCCAGGAACAGCGGCAGCGGGGTGGAGATCAAACCCTCGGCGGTGGCGGTGACCAGGCTCGGCAGGCGCGCCGCGCCCATCATGGCGTGCAGGTCGGGCAGGTCTTCCACGCGGAAGGCGGGCGGGATGTACATGGCGGGCTCGCGGGCGTTGATACCCACCTTCTATCAGTGAACAGCGCTGGCGGTCAGCCCAGGCCCGGTACGGCGCGGGCGCGGGCGGGCGGCCCCTGGCGCAGCCGCCGCAGCAGGCCCTCGGCCGATTCCCGCAGATCCTGCTGGATCGCCAGCGCCGCCGCCTCGGCATCATGGCGCGCCAGTGCGGCCACGATCTCCCGGTGGCGGGGGATGGAGGCCAGCAGCACCTCCCGGTGCGGCATCATCAGTTCGACATAGGGGCCGATGCGCAGCCAGAAGGGCTCGATGGCCGCGCAGAGCATCGGCGACTGGCTGGCGGCATAGACCGCCGCGTGAAAGGCCCGGTTGGCCAGCGCGTAGCCGCGGCTGTCGCCCTTGTCGGCCTCCGCCTCCAGCACATCGCACAGCGCGCTGATCCGCTCCACATCCCCGGGCTCCGCGCGCATCGCCGCCTTGCGGGCCGCGAGGCCTTCCAGATGGATGCGGATATCGAGCAGTTCCTCCAGATCGGCGGCACCCAGCACCGGCACGAACAGCGTGCCCGAGCTGGGGGAGGCCACCAGCGCGCCCTCCGCCTCCAGCCGGCGCAGCGCCGCATGGGCGGGCTGGCGGCTGATGCCGAGCGTCTCGGCCAGGCCGCGCAGCGTGATGCCCTGGCCGGGGCGCAGCGCGCCGGACATCAGCGCCTCCCGCACCGCGCGATAGGCCTGGCGGTCGAGCGTGTCGCGCAAGGGGGGCTCGGCGTTCATGCGGCCAATATAAGCGAGGCGATCGGTTTTGTCACTTTTGGCATGCCAGATTGTCATGCACACTCAAGCACGATACACCATGCGCCATGCAGCCGCATCCGATCGACGACCCGATGATGCTCGCCCCGCCGCCCCGGCTGGACGAGGACGCCCTGGCGGAGGTGCTGGCCCGCCACTGGGGGCTGCGCGGCCGGCTGGCGCCGCTGGGCGGCGAGCGCGACCGCAACTTCCGCCTGGAGCGCGAGGACGCACCTCCGCTGCTGGTCAAGCTGGCCCACCCGGACGAGGACCCGGCGATCACCGATTTCCAGACCGCCGCCCTGCTGCATCTGGAAGCGGCCGACCCCGGCCTGCCGGTGCCGCGCATGCTGCGCGACCGGGAGGGCGGCACCACCCGCCCCCACCCCACGCTGGAAGGGCGCAGCGCGTTGCTGCGCGTCCTGACCTATCTGCCCGGCCGCCCGACCACGGACCCCTTGCGCGCCGCCCCGGCGCTGGGGGCGCTGGCCGCGAGGCTGGACCGCGCCTTCGCGGGCTTCCGCCACCCGGCGGAACAGCGCCGCCTGCTGTGGGACCTGCGCGAGGCCCCCGGCCTGCGCCCCCTGCTGGCGGAAATCTCCGACCCGGCCTTGCGCCGGGTGACCGAAGCCGCGCTGGACCGGTTCGAGCGGCTGCCCCCCCTGCATGGCCTGCCGGCCCAGGCGATCCACAACGACCTGAACCCCCACAATGTGGTGGTGGACGAGGCCGGCCAGCCCTGCGGCATCATCGACTTCGGCGACGTGGTGCGCGCGCCCCTGTTGCAGGAGGTCGCGACCACCAGCGCCTATCTGCTGCTGCCCGGGACCGATCCCCTGCTGGCGGTGCGGACCTTCGTCGCGGCCTATCGGGCCGTGCAGCCGCTGCCGGAGGAGCTGGTGGCGCAACTGCCGGTGCTGATCGCCACACGCATGGTGCTGACGGTGCTGATCACCCATTGGCGTGCCCGGCTGCAGCCGGAAAACGCCGCCTATATCCTGCGCAACGCGCCCGGCGCGCGGGCCGGGCTCGAAACCCTCATGAACCAGCAAGGATGACCGCCATGTCCGATACCAGCGCCCCGCCCAAGGGGATGGCGATGATCAACGCCTTCGATCCCAACCGCGCCACCGGCCTTTCGCCCGAGGAGCAGGCCATGGTGGCCCGGCGCCAGAAGCTGCTGGGCCCCGCCTATCGGCTGTTCTACGAACACCCGGTGCATGTCGTGCGCGGCGAGGGCGCCTGGCTGTTCGACAGCCACGGCAACCGCTACCTCGACTGCTACAACAATGTCGCCTCCATGGGGCATGCGCATCCGCGCATCGTGGCCGCCATCGCCGAGCAGGCGGGCAAGCTGAACACCCACACCCGCTACCTGCACGAAACCGTGCTGGACTACGCCGAGGCGCTGCTGGCCACCCTGCCGCCGGAACTCGGCCATTGCATGTTCACCTGCTCGGGTTCCGAGGCGAACGACCTGGCGCTGCGCATCGCCAACGCGCACACGGCCGGCGAGGGCGTGGTGGTGACCGCGCTGGCCTATCATGGCGTGACCTCGGCGCTGGCGGCCCTCTCGCCCTCGCTGGGTGAGGGCGTGCCGCTCGGCCGGCATGTGGCCACCGTGCCCGCCCCCGATGCCTATCGCGGCGGGGCGGAGATGCCGGCGCGTTTCGCGGCCGACATCGCTGCCGCCTTCGCCGACCTGGCCCGGCACGGCATCAAGCCCAGCGCCCTGCTGGTGGACACCATGTTCACCTCCGACGGCGTCTTCCCGGCCCCCGCTGGCTTCCTGGCGGCGGCGGCCGAGGCGGCGCGGGCCGCGGGCGCGCTGTTCATCGCGGATGAGGTGCAACCCGGCTTCGGCCGCACCGGCACGATGTGGGGCTTCGAGCGCCATGGCGTGGTGCCGGACATGGTGACCATGGGCAAGCCGATGGGCAACGGCCACCCGGTGGCGGGGCTGGCGCTGCGGCCGGAACTGCTGGAACGATTCGGCAAGCGCGCACGCTATTTCAACACCTTCGGCGGTAACCCGGTCTCGGCGGCGGCAGCACTCGCCACGCTGCGCGTGCTGCAGGACGAAAAGCTGGCCGATAACGCCACCGCCATCGGCGCGCATCTGACCGAGGGCCTGCGCCGGATCGCCACGCGGCGCCCCATCATCGGGGATGTGCGCGGCGCGGGGTTGTCGATCGGCTGCGAGCTGGTGCTGGACCCGGTGACGAAAACCCCCGCCACGGCCGAGACCGGCCGGCTGGTGAATGCCCTGCGGGAACGCCGGATCCTGATCTCCGCCTCCGGCCCCGGCGCGAATATCCTGAAGATCCGCCCGCCGCTGTGCCTGACGCGCGAACAGGCCGACATGTTCCTGGAAGCGGTGGAGGAATTGCTGCCGGGCTGAGGTGGTTGGGGTGCCAGGATTCGAACCTGGGAATGGCGGTACCAAAAACCGCTGCCTTACCGCTTGGCTACACCCCACCAAGGCCGGGACAGCGGTGAAGTGCCATCAAGCGGCCGGTTCGTAAAGGGGGCCAGCCGCGCTCCACCAGGCATGCGGCATGGCGGCGGCGGCGGCCAGCGCGGCCTCCGCCCGGGCGAACAGGCCGAAGCAGGTGGCACCCGATCCGCTCATCCGCGCCAGCAGGCAGCCGGGCTGCGCGCCGATCGCGCTCAGCACCTCCGCCACCTGCGGCACCAGGGAGATCGCAGCTTCCTCCAGATCGTTGCGGGTGCCGCGCAGGGTTTCCGCCATGGCGCGCGCATCGGCCCAGGCCGCGGGCAGCGCCGCCATGGGCGTGAAGCCGCCCTGCCGGGCGCGGAACACATCGGGCGTGGACAGCGGAATACGCGGGTTCACCAGCAGCAGATGCGCGGGCGGCGTGCGGGGGGCGGTGCCCATCACCTCCCCTACCCCGCCCATCCGGGTGGGGCGGCTGGCGACGCAGACCGGCACATCGGCGCCCAGCGGCAGCGCCAGTTCCAGCAGCGCCGATTCGGGCAGGCCCAGCCCCCAGGCCCGGTTCAGCAGCCGCAGCGTGGCCGCCGCGTCGGCCGAGCCGCCGCCAATGCCGCTGGCCACCGGCAGGTTCTTCACCAGGGTCAGCGTGCCCTCGGGGGCGATGCCGGCCTGCTTGGCCAGGGCGCGGGCCGCGCGCAGCACCAGATTGTCGGCCTCGGCCAGCAGCCCCTCCGCGAAGGGGCCCTGCAATTCCAGCGCCAGGCGGCGCGCGGGGGAAAGGCGGACCTCATCGGCCGCCGGGCCGAACACCGCCAGGCTGTCCAGCACGTGATAGCCATCGGCCCGGCGGCCGATGACATGCAGGTAGAGATTCACCTTAGCGGGGGCGGCTTCGATCATGGCAGTGATGTGCCCGATCCACCCCCGCCGAGATAGGCCCCCGGCCCTACTTCTTCGCCTGGGCGCGCAGCTGGGCCACCGTGGCGCGGTTGGTCACCTGCTCGGGGTTCATCCGCACCTCGATGATCGCGGGCTTGCCGCTGGCCGAGGCGCGCTTGTAGGCCGGAACCAGCTCATCCGTGGCTTCCACCACCTCGCCATGGCCGCCGAAGGCCTCGATGAAGCGGGCGAAATCCGGGTTGGTCAGCTGCGTGCCGGAGACACGCTCAGGGTAGGCGCGCTCCTGATACATGCGGATCGTGCCGTACTGGCCGTTGTTGAACACCATGATGATGGGGTTCACATGGTGGTGGAAGGCGGTGGCGATTTCCTGGCCGGTCATCAGCGCGCCGCCATCGCCCACGAAGCAGATCACCTCGCGCTCCGGCGCCACGATCTTGGCGCCGATCGCGGCCGGGATGCCGTAGCCCATGGCGCCGTTGGTCGGGCCCAGGAAATCCTGCTTCTGGCTGACGTGCATGAAGCGGTTCGGCCAGGTGGCGAAATTGCCGGCGTCGCAGGTGAACACCGTGTCCTCGGGCAGCACCTTCTCCAGCGCCTGCAGGGCGCGGGCCAGGTTCAGCGGGCCCTCGTATTCCGGCGCCTCGGCCTGGGCCAGGCGGGTGGCGCGCAGCTGCTTGGTCCAGGCGCCCCAGCCGGGCTTGGAGACCTTCAGCCCCTTCACCGCGGCGGCGAAGGCATTGAGGTCGGTCGTGATGCCCAGCGCCGGGCGGTAGACGCGCCCGATCTCGGCCTGGTCCGGATAGACATGGATGATGGGCTTCGCGCCCGCCATATCGAACAGGGTGTAGCCCTGGCTCACCGGCTCACCGATGCGGGTGCCGATGGCCAGGATCAGGTCGGAGTCGCGCGCGTGCTGCACCAGCCCCGCATCGGCGCCCACGCCCAGGTCACCCACGTAATTGTCGCTGGTGCCGTCGAAGTTGGACTGGCGGCGGAAGCCGACGGCCACCGGCAGCTTGTTGGCCACCAGGAATTTCTGGATGGCCTTGCGGCCCTCGGCCGTCCAGCCCGCGCCGCCGCCGATGACGGCCAGCGGGCGCTTGGCCTTGCCCAGCATCTTCATCATGGCCTCGATGGCCTCGGGCGCCGGGTACGGCGGCGTGACCACGGCGGGGCCGATATCGGGCACGGTCGCCAGGCGCTTCTGCATTTCCTCGCTGATCGCCACCACCACCGGGCCCGGGCGGCCGGAGCGCGCCACGTCGAAGGCATGGGCGATCAGTTCGGGGATGCGCTTCTCATCGTCGATCTGCGTCACCCACTTGGCCAGCGGGGCGAACATCTTGCGGTAATCGACTTCCTGGAAGGTCTCGCGGTCGGTTTCCTCGACCGGGATCTGGCCGACCAGCAGCACCAGCGGCGTGCTGTCCTGGTGCGCGATGTGCACGCCGATCGAGGCATGGCAGGCGCCGGGGCCGCGCGTGACGACGGCGACACCGACCTCGCCCGTCAGCTTGGCATGGGCCTCGGCCATGTTCACGGCACCCGCCTCGAACCGGCAGGTGATCAGGTTGATGCGGTTGCGGTTGGCATAGAGGCCATCCAGCAGGTCCAGATAGCTCTCGCCCGGCACGGCGAAGACATGGCTGGCCCCCTGGGCCACCAGCGCGTCGGCCAGGATGCGGCCGCCGGTGCGGGGTTCGAGTGCGGGGGCTTGCTGCTTGGCCATGGCGTGTCCTCAGGGGTTTCCTGGGCGCGGAGGTTACAGGGGGTGCACCGATACGTCACGATGGGCAGCCCGGGTGAAATCCAGCCGCTTCGGCATTTCTGGTATGCCGCACGCAAGAAGGGGGCGCGGTTGCCCGCACCCCCTTCCCTTCCGCCCGAAGGCGTCGTTCAGAACACGAAGTCGCTGGCCTGCAGGCTGGTCACCCCATACAGGATGATCTGCTCGCCATTGTGCTCGATCAGCGTCTTGTCGCTGTAGTTGGTGACGGCGAGGTCGGCCATGCTCAGCCCGCTGGCCGAGAAGTCCAGCTTGTCGCCCTCGGCATGGTTGAAGTCGGACACCTGCGTCAGGCCCCAATGCGGCCCGAACGCGAAGGTATCCGCGCCGCCATAGCCGTACACATTGCCGCCGCCCGGGCCGATCTGCATCGTGTCCCCGTAGTTGGAACCCCAGAAGATCGTGAAGCCCGAACCCGCCGTCAGCGTGGAGGCCGCCGTGCTATTCGCCACCAGGTTGGTGCCGCTGGCATTGCCGGTGATGCTGGTGGCGCTGCCCGAGAGATAGGCCACCTCCACATTCTCGGCCACGGTCCAGCCGCTGACTTCCAGCCAGGCGGTGTCGTAGCCGCCATCGGCGTTCTCGACGACGGTGTCGGCCGCGTTCTTGATGATGAAGTGGTCGTTGCCCGCGCCGCCGAACATCTGCGTCACCCCGGTGCCGGAGTAGAAGATGTCGTTGCCCGCGCCACCGATGAAGGTGTCGTTACCACCCTGGCCCCAGAACACGTTGTCGCCCGCGGCGGCCGTGACGGTGGAGCCGGACGCATTGGCCACCACCTGCGCCCCGCTGCCGCCCAGCACCACCGAATGCGCATCGCCGAACAGGCGCACGATCTCGACATTGTCCGAGACATGCCAGCCATCGGCGCTGACCCAGGCGGTGTCGATGCCCTCGCCCGGCTTCTCGACGATGACCGAATTCACGTTGTTCACCACGAACTGGTCATTGCCCGCGCCACCGATGAAGGTGGTGACACCCGAGCCGCCGCGCAGCACGTCATCGCCGGCGCCGCCATCCAGAACGTCCCCGTTCTGGTTGCTGCCCCAGATCTCGTCATTGCCGCCGCCGCCATGGATGGTGGAGGCAAGGTCGGCATTGGCGACCAGCACATTGTCCAGCGCATTGCCGTTCAGGCTGGTGGCGGCGCCGATCAGGCGGCCCGCCTCGATCTCGGGCGACATGGTCCAGCCGCTGGCCGCGACCCAGGCCGTGTCGTAGCCGCCATTGGCGTGCTCGGAGACGAGGTCGCTGGCGCTGGCGATGCTGAACTGGTCGTTGCCGGCGGTGCCGAAGAACACGCTGCCCGCCGCGTCCGCCACGCCGCTCAGATGGATGTTCTGGTCGGCGAAGCTGACCCACTGGATGTCGTGCAGCACCTGCTCGCCGGCCGCCGTCTTGATGACGGTGGTCGAACCGTTGCTGGTGATGGTGGCATCGGCGCGCAGCACGTCCAGCTGCACCACATTGTTGCCGCCGCCGCCATAGACCTCGTCCGAGCCCTCACCGAGGCGGAAGATATCGTTGCCGGTGCCGCCCACCGCGGTGTCGTTGCCGGCGCCGCCGATGAACAGGTTGCCGCCATTGCCGCCGATCAGCAGGTCGTCGCCGCCATGGCCCATCAGCGTGGTCGGCGCGTCGGTGCCGATCACGATGTCATCGCCCTGGCTGCCGTAGAAGCTGTCCTGGCCGGCGGGCAGAACCACCGGGGCCAGTGCCTCGAAATGACCGAAGGCGCCGGGCATAGAGGTCTGGTCGGGGTGGTAGTTGATGCCGGCGGGCATGCCCTGGCTGGCCTGCCAGCCATTGATCACGATGGCGGCGTTGGTGCCGAAATACAGCACGAACTGGCCGTTCACCATGCCGGTCGCGGTTGGCGCGCCATAGCCGTAGATCTCGATGGTGTCCCCGCGGGAGGGGTTGAAGTTCTCGATCCACTGCACGCCGTCGCCGACCTGATAGTTCACGGTCGTCTGCTGGCTGCCGAGCTTCAGGTGGTCGCCCACCGTGTAGTTGCCGAAATTCGTGCCGTCGAAGCTGATAGTGCCGGTGTTGGTGCCACCCACCATGATGCCGCTGCCGTGCAGCTCGTCATTCCCGGCCAGGCCGATCATGATCGAGCGGCCTTCATTGGCCTCGATGATGTCGTTGGAGATGCCGCCCACCAGCAGGTCGTAGTTCCAGGCGCCGGAGGCGCTGCCCAGACCCTGGCCGTTGTTGCCCAGCCCCTGCATGTTGTTCGGGCCGCAGCCGCCGATGATGATGTCGCGGCCGGAGGTGCCCTCCATGATGTTGGAGCCGTGGCCACCCACCAGGATGGAGCCGCCGGAACCGCCGCCGCCCTGCAGGTTGTTGTCGCCCGTGCCGCCGACGAGGTAGGCGAGGCCGCCATTGCCCATCAGGTGGTAGCTGCCCTGCCCGCCGATGGCATAGGCGCCCGGCTGGTCGAAGGTGTAGTTGCCGCCGCCATCGGGCAGGTGCTGGGCGACATTGCCGGTCAGGCCCACGCCCTCATAGGCCAGGCCCGCATTGACCTGCGTGACCTCGGCGCCGTTCACCACGGTGAAGGCGTCGGTGATGCCGTTGCCGGGGTTGGCGTCGCTGTCGCGCACCCCTTGCGTGCCCGCCACCTTGGCCACGAATTCCGTGCCGTCGGGGGCGGTGAAGCGGGTGATGTAGCTGCCCGGCGCCACGCCGCTGAACAGGTAATCCCCGTTCGCGTCGGTGTAGGCGGTGGCGGCGATCAGGCCGGTCACCGTGATCAGCTCGACCTTGATGCCCTCGAACATCGCCGAAGGCAGCTTGTAGTTGCAGATGGCGTCCGGCTGGTCGAGGAACACATGCCCGCTGACCGCGCCCGTGCCCTGATAGCCCGCGTCGATGGTGCGGTCCGTCTGGCCCGAGAGGATCAGGAAGCCCGGGGCGACACCCAGGGCATTCGGGTTGCTGTCCACCGCGCGGTTCGGGCCCACATAGGGGGTCGTGACCGTGTAGCCGGCGGGGGTGGTGAACTCGACATGATAGTCGGAGGGCTTGTGGCCCTCGAACAGGTAGTTGCCCTGGGCGTCGGTCACGGTGGTGTCGACGGTCAGGCCCGTGCGGTCGTCGATCAGCTTGACCGTGACACCGGCAAGGCCCGGCTCCAGCGCGTTCTGCAGCCCGTCATGGTCGATATCGACCCAGGCCTTGTCGCCGATCGTCACCGGGCGCCACAGCCCGGCGTCGATGGTCAGGTTCACGTCGCCCGAGGAATAGGTCTGGTTCGGCGTGGCGCCCGCCAGGTCGGCGTCGCTGTCGATGGCGTCGTTGGCGCCGACATTCTTGTCGGTGAAGTGATAGCCCGCGGGGGCGTCGAACTTCACCGAATAGGTGTCGGGGCGCAGGCCGTCGAACAGGTAGTTGCCGTTGGCATCCGTGACCATGCTGGCCACGACGGTGCCGCTGCCATCCAGCAGCTTGACCGTGACGCCGGCCAGCGGCGTGTCGATGGCGTCCTGGATGCCGTTGCCGTTCTGGTCCTCGAACACCCGGTCGCCGATCTTCACAGGGATGTAGAAGCCGGCGTCGTGCGTCAGGTCGATCTGGCTGGAGGCGACGGTGAAGGCCGGCGTCTCACCCGTGGTGTGGCTGGGGTCGCTGTCGGTCGCGGCCGTGCCCTGGCCGGGGATGGTGGGCACATAGCCCGCGGGCGCCGTCCAGATTTCCTTGTAGGTCGCGGGCGGCACGGTGAAGGAGTAGTGGCCGTTCGCATCCGTCACGGCCGTGCCGACCACGGCACCCGTCAGGGTGTTGATCAGCGTGACGGTGGCACCGGCCAGGTTGGCCTCGCCGCTGTCCTGGACGCCGTTGCCGTTGGTGTCCACCCAGGCGCGGTCGCCGATGGTGGCCGGGCCGTACAGCCCCGCATCCACCGTGCGGTCGTCATCGCCCGAGACATAGACCTTCACCGGGGTGATGCCGGTGATGCGGCTGGCGTCGCTGTCGGCCGCGTCGTTGCCGCCCTGGTCGGGCTGCACGAACTCGAAATCCGTCGGCGGCACCACCTGGATGTGATAGGCGCCGGGCTTCAGGCCGGTGAACAGGTACTGGCCGTTCGCGTCCGTCGTGGTGGTGCCAACGATGGCGTTGCTGCCATCCAGCAGGTTGACCGTGACATGGGCCAGCGGCGTGTCGCCGGCATCCTGCACGTTGTTGCCGTTGCGGTCTTCCCACACCGTGTCGCCGATGGTGACGGGGCGGTACAGCCCGGCGTCGATCGTGCGGTCGTCGGCACCCGAGATGTAGGTCTTGGCGACCGTCTGGCCGGTGACGAGGTCGGCATCGCTGTCCACCGCGTCGCCGCCCGCATCCTTGGCGGTGAAGACATAGCCCGCGGGCTTGTCGAACTGCACCGCGTAGGTGCCGGGCTTCAGCCCCACGAACAGGTAGTTGCCCGAGGCATCGGTGGTGGTGGTGGCCAGCACGGTGCCCGTGCCATCCAGCAGCTTCACCGTGACGCCGGCCAGGACGACATCGCCGCCATCCTGCACGCCGTTGCCGTTCATGTCCTCGAAGACCGTGTCGCCGATCTTGACCGGGATGTAGTAGCCCGCGTCATGCGTCAGGTCCGTGACGCCCGACAGCAGCACCGTGTTCCCCGTGACACCCGTGACCGGGCTCGGGTCGCTGTCGGTGGCGGCCGTGCCCGCGCCGTCCGTGGTGCGGACATAGCCGGCGGGCAGGCTCCATTCCTCGTGATAGGTGCCGGGGGGCAGGTTGGTGAACAGGTACAGCCCGTTGCTGTCCGTCACCTTGGTGCCGACCAGGGCGCCCGTGTCACTGTCGTAGAGGTTGACGGTCACGCCCGCCAGGCCCGGCTCGCCGGCCTGCTGGATGCCGTCGGCGTTCAGGTCCACGAAGGCCTTGTCGCCCAGCGCCGCCAGCGGGATGACATGCACAGTCTCGGTGTCCGAGGACGGCGTCATCGCCGTGCCCGGGGTCACGCCATAGGGGTTGGCGGGGGTGACGGGCGCCACGGTCGCGGTGTTGGTCAGGTAGGAACCGGCCGAGGCGCCGGCGGCGACCTTGGCCGTCACCTCGATCACCACCTTGTCGCCGGCCGTGAGCGCGTTGTCGCCCGCGTTGACCACGTCGCCGAAGTCGAAGCTGAGCTTGCTGCTGGCGGCATCGAAGGTGCCGCCGGCATTCACCGCCAACGTGCTGCCGGTGATCGACCCCAGCGACACCACCTTGGAGGACAGGTATTCGAGGCTGCTGGGCAGCGCGTCGATCACCTTCAGGTGCTGCGCGCCCTCGCCCAGCGTCACCGTCAGGCGATAGGTGACGGTCTCGCCCGCCACCACGTCGGAGCCCGGCGTGTAGATGTTGGAGGTGGCAACCAGGTCCTTCACGATGCTGTCCTGGATGGCGACGTGGATCGTCGCGTCATCCTGGTCATGCGCGGTGCGGATGCTGGAAGGATCGTTCGCGTAGTCGAGCGTGGCCGTGTTGGTGATGGCCTGGCCATGCACCACGGTGTCGGCCAGCTTCGCCTGATAGGTGATGGTCACGCTCTGGCCCAGCGCCAGGCTGGCCAGGTTCAGGCTGATATGCCCGCCCGCCTCGCTGATCGTGCCCATGCTGGAGGTGGCGGAACCCGCCACCAGCGTGATGCCCGGGGCCAGGATGTCGCCCAGCGCCAGGTTATAGGCGCTGGCGTGGCTGGCGGCGGTGTGCTGGATCGTGACCGTGTAGGTCGCGATGTCCGCCGCGTCCCCCGTGCCGAAGGTCGTGGTCTTCTGCACGTCCAGCACCGGCTCCACCACATCGACCGAGGCGGTGGCGGTGTTGGACTGGCTGTAGTCGGTGGTGGCCTTGACGCTGTTGGTCAGCACGTCGCCGCCCACATTGGCGGCGACATCCACCACCTTCGCCTGCAGCTCGATGACGATCTGGTCCTTGGCGTCGGCCACATTGTCGGCCGTGTTGGTCACCGTGCCGAAGGACAGCGTGACCTGGTCGCTGGTGCCATTGCCGTTGCTGTCGGCGGCCGAGACCGTGGGCGTCAGGATGCCGCCGGCCGCGGACAGGTTGGCGCCGGCCGAGATCACCTTGGCCGAACCCGCCACATATTGCAGCTGGCCGGAGGAACCGGAGACCAGCTGGTCCGCCAGCGTGTCGATCACCTTGAAGTTGACCGACTGGCCCTCGGGCACCGTCACCACCATACGATAGGTGACGACCTCGCCCACCTTCGCATCCTGGTTGCTGGTGCTGTACTGCGCGCTGCCGGTATCGGCGAAGCTGGTGTCGAACACCGACTTGGTGATGGTGGGCGAAGCGATGGTGACCGTCGCCGGGTCGCTCACATTGTACGGCCGGTCAGAGGCGGGGGTGCCGGGCTCGCTGCTGCCTGTCGCGGTCGCGGTGTTGTTGATGGCCTGGCCGCTGACGGCCCCCGCCACCGCCTGCGCCTGGAAGGTGAGCTTGATCTGCCCGCCCTCGTTCAACTGCGCGGCGGTCACCTTCAGGTTGGTGTCGCCCACGCCATTGCCGCTGACGATGGTGGTGCCCGAAGGCCCGCTGACCAGCGTGACCGTGCCCGGCAGGAAGGTGGCATTCGGCGCCAGCTGGCTGAGGATGTCGTCGATCGAGACATCATAGGCCGGCGCGCCATAGCTGCTGGACTGGTTCGTCAGCGTGACGGTGTAGGTGTAGACGTCGTTCGCATCGACCGTGACGCGGCTCGCGGTCTTGTCGAGCACCAGATGCGGCTCGACGATCTCGACCGAGCTGGTGACCGTCGTGTCCTTCACCGTGCCCACGCTGTCGGTGACGCGGACGATGGCCTTGTTCGTCTCCGTCTCGCCCGCGTAGTTCGCGGCCGTGTCCAGCACGCGCGCCACGATGTCGAAGCTGATGGTGTCGGCGCCGTTCTGCGTGTTGTCCGGCGTGTTGGTCACGTCACCGAAATTGAAGGTGACGGTATCCATGATGCCGTCGCCGTTGCTGTCGGAAATCACGCCGACGCTGCCAGCCGCGACCCCGGCGCCGGTGATGTTGGCGCCGACCGTGGCGCCGGTCACGCTCACCAGTTCGAAGGGCCCGCCCGTCACGGAACCCGTGCCGCCCGGCAGGATGTCGATCAGCTTCAGGCTGTGCGACTGGCCCTCGGGGATGGTGGCGGTCACGTGCCAGGTCACCAGCTCACCGATCGCGAGATCGGTCAGGCCGGCGTTGCCCTCGGCGGTGCCGGTATCGGCGTTGGAGGTGGCGATGACCGTCTTGGCCACCTGCGGGGTGACATCGACATAGGCGGTGTTGGTATCCGCCAGGCCGTCGGTGGAGGTGCGGCTGATGCCGCCTTCCTCCGCCGCGTACCAGGCGGTGGTGCCGGTGTTGGTCAGCCGGTCGCCCGCCGCCACGGTGCTGTCCAGCTGCAGGTCATAGGTGATGACGACCACGTTCTTGCCGCTGGTCGCGTCATAGGCGGCGATGGCGCCCTGGTGCAGGCCGGGGTCGGTCAGCTGGATGCCGCCCGCCGCGTCGAACAGGCCGCTGCCCGTCAGCGTATAGGCCACGGCCGTGCCGTCGCCGTAATGCACCTGCAGGTTCAGCCCGCCGGCGGGGATGTGGAAGCCGGTGGGCAGGCTGTCGCGGATCAGCGTGTCGAAGGCACCGCGCACGCCGCTGCCCACATTCTCGACCACGATGGCGAAGGTGACGGTGTCGTTCGCGTCGGCGCGGATCAGGTTGGCGTCGATGGGCGTGCTGGCCAGCCCCGCGCTGGTGATGGTGCCGGTGAAGGCGGTGGCCGAACCCGGCGCGTTGAAGGTGACGCCCGAGGGGCCGGCGGCGGCCGTGAGGACGGCGGCCCCCGTGTTGTCCTCGGCCACCACGCCCTTGACGATCTTCAGCCGCGGCTCACCCAGCTGGAACTGGATGATCGCATTGTCCTGGGAGACGGTGTCGAAGCTGTTGGTTTCGGAGGAGGTGACCTGGTTGCTCAGCAGCAGCCCATCGCCGAAGGCCGCGTCGTTCACCTTCACGGTGAACAGCAGGTCGATATGCGTGGTCGGGTAGGCGCTGTTGGTGATGTCACCGAAATTGAAGGTGATCGAGTTGCCGGCCGCATTCTGCGTGATGCTGGGCATCACGCCCGCCGCGTTCAGGTGCAGCTGGTCGGTGGGGCCGAGGCTCCACTGGTTCAGGCCCGGGACGGCGCCGACGCCCGCGAAGGAGAAGGCGTTGGCCGTGCCGTTCACATCCGGGTCGGCCGCCAGCAGCACGGGCAGCGGCAGGAAGTCCGTCAGCGTCACCGAATGCGCCGAGGTCAGCGGCATATCCAGGGTGAGGCGATAGGTGATCAGGTCGCCCGACTGGATCTTCGGCACCACGGAGAAGCTGGTGCTGCCCTGCGCCGTGTCGCCATTGATGGCGTAGATGCTCTTGCCGACATCGCTGACCGGCAGGATCACGCCGGCATGGCTGTCATCGGCGATGGCGTCGCCGGTGTTGTACACGTCGCCACCATAGATGACGTCGTTCTTCACCGGGTCGCCCTGGTCGACCATCGTGTCGCCCGGCACCGGCCCGGTCCAATTGGCGTCCAGCGTGGTCTGGAAATTGATGTGGATGGTGGCCTGCTGATAGTCGGTGGCGTGGGTCGCGCCGCCCAGCGCGCCGCCATTGCCGTCCATCACATCGTCGAGGCCCGCCGCGACCATCGCCTCGCTGACGCGGAAGGTGATGACGCTGGTGCCGTCCGCCGCCTTGGCGCCGACATCATAGAAACCCACCAGGCTGACCGTATGGGTCACGCCATGCTCGGTCACCGTCAGGGTGGGGGTGAAGCCCGCCTTGAAGGTCTGGCCATCGCCCAGCGTGTCGGTGACGACGAGGCCCTTCATCTCGAAATAGTTCGAGACCTGGCCGTCCAGCGAATATTCCAGCGTGCCGCCGGCCTGCCATTGCGGGGAGACGAGGTCCACGCCCTTCTGGATGGCGATGGACTTGGCGGTGACGATGTCCTCGGCGCCCGGCGGGTCGATGTTGATGTGCGTGAGGCTGTCGCGCCCGTCGATCGGCTGCCAGTCGGCATCCAGCGTCGCGTTGTTCTCCAGCGGGCGGAAGGCGCCGGTCGCGGGGTCCAGCACCGGCTCACCGGTCGAGAGGAATTCCGTGACGTAGTAGTCGATGACCAGGGTGGGCTTCACCGCCCCGCCCGTGATGGTGCCGTCGAAGGTGCCGGTCACCACCTGGCTGCCATAGGCGCCGGTGATGGACACCGTGCCGGGCAGCACATGGCCCGACCCGTCCTCCAGATGCGCGCCCAGGATCACGACGCCATCGGGCATCTGGTCCTTCAGCGTGACGCCGGTGAAGTGCTGGCCCGCCGCGAAATCGCCCTGCACCAGCCAGGTGCGCGGATAGGAGGGGCCGGTCGCGGTTTCCTGCTCCGGGCCCAGATAGATCTTGTCCAGCGTGGCGACGGTGGGGTCGAGGTTCAGCGTGGCCGTCGGGCCAGTGATGACGGGGTCGGCGGCCGGGTTGTTCAGCGGGTCCGCGCCATAGGCGAAGCCGCCCGAGGCCTTTACCGCCAGCAGCGTGTTCAGGTCCGCCAGGTTGGAGATGTTCAGCTTCAGGTCGATGTCGGAGGGCGTCTGGGTGGTGGTGAAGCTGCCGAAGGGCAGCTTGAGCACCAGCAGGCTGTCGCCCGGCGTGCCGTTGATGACCAGCGCGTTGCCCGATGCGTCCTTCGCATAGGGGTGGGTGGCGTGGCCCGCGGCGTCGAACTGGATCAGCGTCGATTCCAGCGCGGCGCCCAGATAGGTGGCCGAGACGAAGGTGACGCCATCATTGACCGGGGAATTTCCCACCCCGGCCCCATCCGCGCCGTTGGTCGGCAGGATGACGTTCACATAGGGCGCATAACCCGTGTCGCTGCCGGAGGCAGCGTTATCGAAACGCAGGCCGAGCGTGACCGTGGTGCCGATGAAGGCATCCAGAGTGGAACCGTTCAGGAAGGTGACGATGGGCTGGGGGGCCATGGCTGCGCCTTATTTGTCTAAAAAAACGCGTTTTGGGCGTTTCTTGAGGAAGCGTTAAAGGGCGGCGCAGGCCCGCACAAGCATCTTTCCCTAACAAAATCTCAATTTTTCGGAAAAACCCAAGCGCGAAGTCGGAAAACCCGCCGACGGAAGCGCATTTCAAGAGGTTAGCGGGCGTGCTTCAGCGCGCGTCTTAATCGCGAAGCGCGCACACACGTCAGAAGTGTATGAATTTTTTGAGTTTCATCCCCAACCTTCGGTCACCACCGCATGGCGGCGGCGTTCCTGCGGCAGGTCCCGCCCCAACAGCGCCATCGCCACCGCCTCCGCCACCCGGATGCCGTCCACCCCTGCCGAGAGGATGCCGCCGGCATAGCCAGCCCCCTCGCCCGCCGGATACAGGCCCGGGGTGTTGGGGCTTTCGCACAGGTCGGTGCGC
Source organism: Rhodovarius lipocyclicus (assembly GCF_009900765.1). GTDB lineage: Bacteria > Pseudomonadota > Alphaproteobacteria > Acetobacterales > Acetobacteraceae > Rhodovarius > Rhodovarius lipocyclicus. The sequence continues at coordinate 37,309 of NZ_JAAABL010000023.1, read as the reverse complement.
CGGATCCGCAGTGGCGAGGAGGTGCGCGTCTCCACCCCCGTCATCACCGCATCCGCCATGTCGAAGCCCGGCAATTGGCGGCCGAAGGCGGGCAGAGCCTCTCGCATGGCGGCCACCGCGTAGTCGGGCAGGCAACGGGACAGGTCGGTGGGGGTGACACCCGGCTTGTAGCTGGGGGTCACGGCGCCCAGGCTGGTGCTGGGGCGCCCGGCCAGGAAATCCCCCACGCGCTGGGCGGGCGCGCGGTAGTCGCCGCCGCCGGCCTCGAAGGCCAGGCTTTCCAGCCGGCGCTGGAACTCGATGCCCGCCAGCGGGCCTTCGCCGGGGAAATCCTCGGGGCCCACATTCACCACCATGCCGGCATTCGCGTTGAACTCGGCGCGGGAATACTGGCTCATGCCATTGGTCACGACGCGGCCGGGCTCGCTGGCCGCGGCCACCACCTTGCCGCCCGGACACATGCAGAAGCTGTACACGGCCCGGCCATTGGCCGCGTGGTGCACCAGCTTGTAGTCGGCCGGCCCCAGCACCGGATGGCCCGCCGAGGGCCCGAACCGCGCCAGGTCGATCACCCCCTGCGGGTGTTCGATGCGCACGCCGATGGAAAACGGCTTGGCCTGCATCGCCACACCCGCGGCGTGCAGCATGGCGAAGCTGTCGCGCGCGGAATGGCCTAGCGCCAGCACCACATGCCGCGCCGCCAGCACGGAACCGTCCGAGAGCCGCAGCCCCCGCACGGCACGGGTGCCTTCCTCCAGCAGCACTTCCTCCATCCGGGTGCCGAAGCGGTATTCGCCGCCCAGCGCCTCGATCTCGGCGCGGATGTTCTCCACCATCGAGACCAGGCGGAAGGTGCCGATATGCGGCTTGGAGAGATACAGGATCTCCTCCGGCGCGCCGGCCTTCACGAATTCGGTCAGCACCTTGCGGCCATGCAGCAGCGGGTCGCGGATCTGGGAATACAGCTTGCCGTCGCTGAAGGTGCCTGCCCCGCCCTCGCCGAACTGCACGTTGCTCTCGGGGTTCAGCACGCCCCGGCGCCACAGGCCCCAGGTGTCCTTGGTGCGCACGCGCACGGGCTGGCCGCGTTCCAGGATGATGGGGCGAAAGCCCATCTGCGCCAGCAGCAGCGCCGCGAAAATGCCGCAGGGGCCCGCGCCCACCACCACCGGGCGCTCCTGGAACCCCTCCGGCGCATGGGCCACGAAATCATAGCGCATGGCGGGGGCGGGGCGGATGCGCGGGTCGTTCAGCGCCAGCAGCGGCGCCTCGTCCGCCAGCAGCGCGTCCACGGAATAGACCAGCCGGATCGCGCGCTTCTGCCGCGCGTCATAGCCGCGGCGCACCACCTGCCAGGCCAGGGGGCGGGCGCCCAGCCGCTCGCGCACCGCCTCGGCCAGGGCGGCGGGGGTGTGGTCCAGGGGAAGGCGGATCTCCGTCAGGCGCAGCATGGGCGGGCTGGTGCCAGCTTGTGATCATCTGGGCAAGCTTGGGGGCAAGCGAGCCAGTGCAACCGTGCCCCGCGCGTATCGAGCACCAGCACCGCCGCCTGGGCGAAGCGCCGGGCCAGCAGGCGGGTGCGGGGCGTATCGGGGGCCAGGAACATCGCCTCCCGCCACTGCCCCAGCCCGGAGTGGGCCGGCAGCCAGGGGCGGGGCAGCAGCGTCGCCATCCGGGCCATCCGGCGCCGGTTCAGGCCGGCCGGCCAGCGGCGACCGCGCGGGTTCTCGGCGGTCAGGAACAGGGCGCGGCGGGTGCCGAGCAGCGCCAGCGCCCGCCCTGCCCCGCCGCCGGGCCGGACCACCACGCCCGCCGCCCCGTACCGGCTGAGGCGGAAGGCGCGGGCCTTGTTAAAGGGCCATCTCCGGCAGGGTCTTGAGCTGCACGCCCGCATCCAGCAGCGCCTGCTTCACGGCAGCGCCCAGGGCACGCGCGGTCGGCTCGTCGCCATGCACGCACAGGGTGTGGATCTCGGCCGGGATGCGCTTGCCGCTGCGGGTCACGATCACCTTTTCCTGCACCATGGCCAGCACCTGCTTCACCGCCACGGCGGGGTCATGGTGCACCGCATCGGCATTGGCGCGAGAGGTCAGGTTGCCGTCATCGTCATACATGCGGTCCATGAAGCCCTCACTGGCCAGCGGGATACCGGCCTCGATCGTGGCCTTGGCCAGGCAGGAATTGGCCAGCCCCACATGGATCAGCTTGGGGTCGATGGCCTTGATGGCGCGCACCAGCGCGCGGGCCGCGTCGATGTCCACGGCGGTCAGGTTGCCCAGCGCGCCATGCGCCTTCACATGCGTCACCTTGCCGCCCGCGATGGCCGCCACCCCCATCAGCGCGCCGATCTGATAGGCGCACATGTTCTCCAGCTCCTTGGCGGACATCTTGATCTGCCGCCGGCCGAAGCCCTGCAGGTCAGGAAAACCCGGATGCGCGCCCAGCGTCACGCCATGAGACATGGCGAGCTGCACCGTCTTCAGCATCACGTCCGGGTCGCCGCCATGGAAGCCGCAGGCGATGTTCGCGCTGTTGATCAGCGGCATCACGCCCGCGTCGTCGCCCATCTTCCAGGGGCCGAAGCTTTCGCCGATGTCGGAGTTGATGTTCACCACGGGCATATCTGAAGCTCCTGAATCCTGTCCCGCCCCAAGCTTGCAGCCGCCGGGCAGCCTGCCAAGATGGCCGCCGAGACTGGGTGCGGATTCCGGGGGTTCTGGATGCGATTGCGATTGGCCGGCGACGGCATGCTGGTGGCCGAGTTTTCCACAGGGATCGACCCCGCGGCCTCCGCCCGCGCCCGCGCGCTGGACGCGGCGCTGAAGGCCCGCGCATTGTCGGGGGTGGTGGCGACCATGCCGGGCATCCGCTCGCTCGCGATCATCCATGACCCCGTGCACCTCACCACCCGCGCCCTGACCGCCGTGCTGGAGGAGCTGGAATCCGGCCTGACCGCCGCCGAGGCCGCCCCCGCCCATCGCTGGGTGCTGCCCGCCTGCTACGAGGCGCCGCATGCGCTGGACCTGGAGGAATCGGCCACCCGCCTGGGCCTGTCCACCGATGAGCTGATCGCCCGCCACCTGGCCGGGCGCTACACCGCGCTGATGGTGGGCAGCTATCCGGGGCATCCCTATCTGGGCGGGCTGGACCCCAGCCTGTACCTGCCGCGCCGCGTGCCGCCCCGGGTGCGGGTGCCGCGCGGCTCCATCGCCATGGCGGAACTGATGACCAATGTGTACCCCGTGGAGGCCCCGGGCGGGTGGAACGTGCTGGGCTGCACCGCCGCCCCGCTGTTCGACCTGCGCTGGGACAATCCCTCCCTGCTCTCGGCTGGCGACGAGGTGGTGTTCCGCCGCGTGGGCCTGGCCGAACATGACAGCCTGCTGGAGGCCTTCACCGCAGGCACCCTGCACCCGCGGGAGGCCTGCCGATGAGCGCGGCGCTGGACGTTTTGGAACCCGGCCTGTTCACCACCATCCAGGACCGGGGGCGCCTCGGCTTCATGGATATCGGCGTGGCCCCCTCCGGCGCGCTGGACGGGCTGTCGCTGCGCTCGGCCAATGTGCTGGTGGGCAATGACCCGGGCGACGCCGCCTTCGAGATGTGCCGCCTGGGTGCCAAATTCCGCGTGGCGGCCGAGAGCATCCGCTTCGCCTTCGCCGGCGCCGAGGGCCGCCTGACCCTGGATGGCGAGCCCATCGAGTTCTGGCGCAGCCATGTGGCCCGGCGCGGGCAGGTGATCCATCTGGCGGCCATTCGCGGCAATGTCGCCTATATGGCCATCCAGGGCGGCTTCGCGATCGAGCCGGTGCTGGGCAGCCTGTCCACCTATACCCGCTCAGCCATCGGCGGCTTCCATGGCCGGCGCCTGCATGCGGGGGATGCGGTGCCGCTCAACCAGGTCGAGGCGCGCACCGGCCGCAACCTCGCCCTGCCCCACCCCGTGCCCGCCGAGCGCGGCCGCCCCCTGCGCGTGGTGCTGGGCCCGCATCAGGAGATGTTCACGGATGCGGCCATCCGCACCCTGCTGACCACGCCCTATACGGTCACGCGCGATGCCGACCGCATCGGCGTGCGGCTGGAAGGCGCGCCCCTGGAACATGCCGGCGCGAAGGAGATCGTCTCGGACGCCAACACCACCGGCTGCATGCAGGTGCCGGGCAATGGCCAGCCCATCGCGCTGATGGCCGACCGCCACAGCTGCGGCGGCTATCCGAAGATCGCGACCATCATCACCGCGGACCTGCACCGGCTGGGCCAGGCCCTGCCCGGCACCACCCTGCGCTTCGAGGCGGTGGCGGTGGAACAGGCCGAGGCCGCGGCCTTCCTGCTGGCGGAGGCCGAGGCCGCGACCTTCGGCAGGCTGCGGGAGGTGTGAGGGTCCGGCAATCGCCTCGATCTGGCATCTCTCAGCGAAGATAGCAGTCGGTAGCCTGGAGTAGTTCAGAGGAGCGCGGCCAGCTTCCGGGCGGCCGTGCTGCCATCATGCATCTGCACCAGCTTGTCGGGTTCCGAGACGAACCAAGCGAAGGACCGCCAAGCCAGCGCTGGCATGGTGCGCCGCGCGGGATCGGCGCCGCGGTCCATATAGGCGGTGACGAAAGCCGCATGTTCGGGTTGATATGCCCGCGGGCTGGCGGCGATCAGTTCCAGCAGTGCACGCTGCCGCTGTTCCGTCACCGGGCCATCGGACGCCACTACTTCCACGAACACCAACAGTACTTCGCCTGCGCGGCCGGGCGGATCAAGGTCCACAAGCACCACGTCCGGCAACATCGTCGCCGCATCCAATGTGACGCCGAGCGCGCGCTCAAGCGGGGCGTCGCGGAAGGGCATCTTGTTCGCACTGTCACTGATCCACGCCACGCGCGGATCGCCCAGAAAAATTGGCGCGAAGACTTCCACAACTGCCTTAGTAATTAGCGGACTCGGCCCGGGCGGCAGGATAATGGACGGGCCGTTGGGGCATTGCACAGTAATGTTGGCACTCGCGGTGCTGGCGCTGTTCCGAACCAACGCGGCACGCGCAAGTGCTGCGGCCGAGAGGTTCCGCCGCCGCCATTCCACCGCTGCTGCTTCAATCTGCGGCGCGTCCATGCCAGGGCGGAATAGCGCGGCGAAACCCGCTTGAAGGGCATAGCGGCCCTTGGGTGAGGTAGTCGGCACCCCTGCAAGCTCCACTATTGCATTGCATGGAACTAGGCCGTTCCGGAGCACTTCATCGCGGATGGGTTCGCGGGTGTTGTCGGCATACCAACGCTTCTCAGCATGCTTGCGGGGAAGGTTTGCGCCTCCGTGCACATCGTAGACAAGGTTACGCACATCGTCGGTCTGTTGCGCAGCCAAGCTATCCGACATGTGAACTACATGGCGGGGTGCAAGCCATCTGTTAGAACCAGCTACGGCACCAATGTAGAGTGCAACAAACACAGTCTTCGCGGCCATGTCGCGGACAAGATTGCGGCGATCCGGTGTGCCCTCGGGGAAGATCGTCAACAGTCGTTCGCGAACGTCCTGCCAGGGTATTAGCGGCGGCAGGCTCATTCGGCACCATAGAGGCGTGCGACTGCCTTCTCTGGATCGGGCGTAGCGAGCGCGGCTAACAAGTCACCGGCGGCGGGTAGGGGCATAGCTTCAAGCTCTGATGCGCTCACGGCGACGGATGCGTTGATGCAGCGAAGCACACGGTCAGCTGTCATGGTGGAGAGGAAGGCGGCAACTGCGGACACCGGCACCTTTGGCTTAGCAACCATGGGCAACACCATGTTGAGATGGTTCTCAACCGTGATGCGGCCGTGCTGCGCGATCACTTCGGCCGGCATCTCCGCCGAGATAAGCCGGCGGCCCTGTTCTTTCGCGGTGGTCCGCTGCACCAACACACAAGGCCGCGTGACGATGTTCGGATCATGCGGCCCGCTCGGCTCGAACCACGGCGCGTGGTTCCGCTTCGTCGCCTTAAGGATGAAGCGTCCATCCTGCGTGACCGCCTCCGCCCACACGATGGGGACGCGGTTCTCTCCCGGCTTAGAGTGCAGCCGGGGCTTGTGGCGGTTCCACACAAGCGGGCCTGTCGATACTGCGTAGCCCCAATCGGCGAGGCGCGCGGGCATCTCGCGCATACGCTGCACGAAGGCGGCATCTGCGGCGCTGCGTGGAAGGGTCCACGGCGCTTCAGGATCGTCCGGCAGGATCAAGGCGCCTGTCGGCTGCACCGTTAGCACGCCACGCTCGGCAAGCACTACGGCGCATGTCGCGCTGCGCTCGGCACGGCCGCGCCGGAAGGTGGACAGGGCGACCTCTTGCAGCACGTCCGCGAAGGCATCCTTGCGGCTTTCGAGTAGGTCAATCGATACGGGCGCCGCGTACTCATGCAACAGCCGGCGCAGGGCTTTGAAGTAGTGGCCGGCCAGGAAGCTCGCGGGTGTCAGATAGGCCACGATCCCGCCGCCCGGCTTCGCCAGATGCACGGCAAGATCGGTGAACAGCCCGTAGAGGTTCGGATGCCCGTGCAGACTGCGGCCGAAGCGGGCGCGCGTCTCGGGCGTATCTTTCACCTTACCGAAGGGTGGGTTGCCCATGACCAAATCGTGCATCCCGGCCGCATCCTCGAAACTGGACAATGCGTCGCGTATCTCTGCGACATGGCCAAGGCGGCGGCTGGACGCGGCGACCAAAGGAAGGGCCACGGCTTCAACCGCGAGATTGGCCAGCCATGCGGCGAAACCATCCAAATCCCAGCCACGCAACCGGGAGCCGAGTGCGGAGAGAGCGATGGCAGGTTCAGCCCCCTCCATCGCGGCAAGCATCCGGACAGCGGCTTCCACGAGGAAAGCGCCACCCCCACATGAAGGATCAATCGCCCGCCCAACGCGCCAGTCATGGCCAGCAGCGTGCGCCTTGTCCAACAAGCGTCGGACCAAGGCAGGCGGAGTGTAGAAGATACCGTGCTTGGTCCTGTGCGTTGGCGGCAGAGCTTGGGTGTAGAGGCGGCCAAGTGCCGCCACGGCTTCCGGCACCGGTAAGCGAACAACATCACGCCCGAAGGCACGCGCATCAGCGACAGTAAAAGGCGACAGCTCGGCGAGCGCCAGCCCGGCGGGCAAGGCGACATGCGCTAGCCGGCCGGCGCCATGGGCTTTGGCGTTCTCCTGCCACCACGCCACGGCAGCGGCATACGCGAGGGAGCGGGCAGCCTCCACGCTTGCCGCATCAACGACGGCAGAAGCAGAAAGGGCACGTTGGCGAGTGAGCAGGTGAGATACTACCGCTTCAGAGCCGTGCCGCTTGTGCGCTCCCTCTACAGCTCCAGCCATCATCAAGCCCCACGATTCGTGACCACCATGATGCCCCGCAATCAGGTCATCCGACAGGTAAAGTGCATTCGCGCGTGGACTAACATGTGGGGAACTCGGCTTCTATCGGGGCAACGCACCTTCCGACACCGCCCTTCATTCCATCGGTTTGGCGTGATCGGCCGGAACAAGGAAAGATCGGAGAAAGCTTTTAACAACATCAGCTTCACACCCCCTCATACGGCAGCCCCACATAGTTCTCGGCCAGGGTCTTCTGCGCGGCCTCGCTGCTGAACAGATAGTCCAGCTCGGCCGCCTGGACATGGTGCTCGAACCCATCGGCCGCGTCGAAGCGGTGCAGCATCTGCGTCATCCACCAGGAGAAGCGCTGCACCTTCCACACCCGGGCCAGGCAGATGCGGCTGTACTCCTCCATCAGCCGCGTCTCGCCGCGGCGGAAGAAGCCGTCCAGCGCCGCCGCCAGCACCCGCACATCCGCGATGGCCAGGTTCATGCCCTTGGCCCCGGTGGGCGGCACGATGTGCGCCGCATCCCCGGCCAGGAACAGGCTGCCGAAGCGCATCGGCTCCGCCACGAAGCTGCGCATGCCGGTGACGCCCTTCTGGATGATCGGCCCCTCCGGCACCGGGCCCAGGCGGCGGTGCAGCGCGGCCCAGATCCGCGCATCGGGCCAGGCGGCGGGGTCCTCGTCGGGCGCGCATTGCAGATAGAGGCGGCTGAGGCTCTCGCTGCGCATGGTCGCCAGCGCGAAGCCATCCTGGTGCCTGGCATAGATCAGCTCGTGGGAGGCAGGCTTGGCCTCGGCCAGGATGCCCAGCCACGCGAAGGGATAGACGCGCTCCAGGATGCGCAGGGCGGCCGGCGGAATGGCATCGCGCGTGATGCCGTGGAACCCGTCGCAACCGGCGATGATGTCGCAATCCAGGCGCTCGGTCCCGTCCGCATGGGTGAAGTGGATGGCCGGGCGCGGGCCCTCGATCCCCTCCACCCGCACGCCCGAGACCTCGAAGAACAGCGGCAGCCCGGCCGCCAGCCGCGCGGCCACCAGGTCCTTCACCACCTCCTGCTGGCCATAGATGGTCACGCGCTTTCCGGTCAGGCGCGTCAGCTCGATGCGGTGGCTGCCGCCCTCATGGCGCAGCTCCACGCCTTCATGCGGCAGGCCTTCGCGCAGCAGTCGCTCGCCCAGCCCGGCCTCGACCAGCGTCTCCACGCTGCCTTGTTCCAGCAGCCCCGCGCGGATGCGCCCCTCGATATACCGGCGGGAGCGGCTTTCGATCACCACGGCGTCGATACCCGCACGGTGCAGCAGATGCCCCAGCAGCAGGCCGGCCGGCCCTGCTCCGATGATGCCAACCTGACAGCGCATGCGCCCCTCCCCCTTTTCGTTTTGTGCTTCTCACCCCCAAATGATGCTCCAATCGCCAGCACGCAACGGGGGAAACATGCAGCGCCTGCTCTATGAACTGGCCGGGGAGGACCCGGGCCGCCGCTTCAGCCCCTATTGCTGGCGCACTCGCTTCGCCCTGGCCCACAAGGGGCTCGAGGCCGAGGGCACCCCCTGGCGCTTCACCGAGAAGGACCGCCTGGCCTTCTCCGGCCAGGGGCTGGTGCCGGTGCTGGTGGATGGGGAGAAGGTGCTCTCCGATTCCTGGCGCATCGCGGAGTGGCTGGAGGAGAAATACCCCGACCGTCCCTCCCTGTTCGGCGGTGCCGCCGGGCTGGTGCGCTTCGTGAACAGCTGGGCCGACACCGCCCTGCACCCGGCGCTCGCCCGGCTGATCGTGAAGGACATCCACGACTGCCTGGCCCCCACCGACCAGGCCTATTTCCGCCAGACGCGGGAGGCGCGCTTCGGCAGCACGCTGGAGGCCATCCAGGGCAAGCGCGACGCCGAACTGCCGGCCTTCCGCAAGCTGCTGCAACCCCTGCGCGGCGCGCTGGCGGACAAGCCCTGGCTGGGCGGCGACGCCCCCAACTATGCCGACTACATCGTGCTGGGCAGCTTTCAATGGGCGCGCTGCACCAGCCCCTTCCGCCTGCTGGCGGAGGATGACGCGCTGTTCGCCTGGCGGGCACGCGGTTTCGCCCTGTTCGGCGGCATGGCCGCCCAGGCCAAGGGATTCCCGGCATGAGCAAGCTGCGCATCGACATCGTTTCCGACGCGATCTGCCCCTGGTGCTGGATCGGCAAGCGCAACCTGGAAGGCGCGCTGGCGGAACTCGGCTGGGACGCGGAGCTGACCTGGCACCCCTATCAGCTCAACCCCGAAATGCCGCCCGAGGGCGTGTCGCGCGCCGAATACCGCGCGGCCAAATTCGGCAGCCTGGAACGCTCGAAGGAACTGGACGCCCAGGTGACGGCGGCCGGTGACGCGGCGGGGCTGGAGTTCCGCCTGGACCGCCAGGCCCGCACGCCCAACACGCTGAACGCCCACCGCCTGTCCCTGCTGGCCCAGCGCCACGGCGTGCAGGCCCCGGTGCTGGAGGCGCTGTTCCAGGCCTATTTCCACGATGGCGAGGATGTGGGCGACCTGGCCGTGCTGGCCCGCATCGGCGCGGAGCATGGGCTGGAGGCGGCGGAATACCTCGCCTCCGACCAGGACATGGAACAGATCGTCGCGACCGACGCTTCGTTCCGGCAGGGCGGCATCTCTGGCGTGTCGAGCTTCGCGCTGGAACGGCATTTGCTGTTCTCGGGCGCCATGCCCGTGGCGCAGATGGCCGCGGCGTTCCGGCGCGGTGAGGCGCTGCTGCGCGAAAAGGGCCTGATCGGCGCCTGAGAAACCGTGCTTGCCCGCGGGGGCGGGCGCGGTGCACGCTCCGTGGCAATACACGGAGGAACAACATGTCCATCACCCGCCGCGCCGCATTGGCGCTGCCCTTGCTGGCGCCTGCCCTGCGCCCCGCCCACGCCCAGCGCTTCGCCGCCCAGCGCCCTATGCGCATGGTGGTGCCCTACACGCCCGGCGGCGTGTCCGACATCACGGCCCGGCTGATCGCGGACCCGCTCTCCGTCACCTGGGGCCAGCCGGTGGCGGTGGAAAACCGGGCGGGTGCCGACGGCATCATCGGCACCGAGGTCATCGCCCGCAGCCCGGCGGATGGGCACACGTTGGGTCTGGTCAGCGTGGCGCATCCGGTGAATGCCGCCTTCTACCGCCTGCCCTTCGACACGATGGCCGATTTCACCTTCCTGTCGCTGACCACGCGCACGCCGCTGGTGCTGTGCGCCGCGCGCGATTTCGCGGCCAGCACGCCCGCGCAGCTGGTGGACCACGCCAAGCGCCGCGGCGCAGGCGCCGTCACCTTCGCGGGCACCGGCGGGGTGGTGCGCCTGGCCCCGGTGCTGTTCGCCAGCCTGACCGGCATCGAGATGACCTATGTGCCCTATCGCGGCAGCACCCAGGCGCACCCCGATCTGATGTCCGGCCGGGTGGACATCATGTTCGACACCGTGCCGGCGGCGCTGGTGCATATCCAATCCGGCGCGCTGAAGGCGCTGGCCACCACGGGTGCGACCCGCAGCCCGCAACTGCCCGATGTACCCACCATGGCCGAGGCCCTGCTGCCCGGCTTCGAGGCCACGACCTGGGGCATGGTGATGGGCCCGGGCAACATGGCCGAGGACCTGGCCACCACCCAGTCGCGCGACATCGCCCAGGCCCTGCGCGTGCCCTCGGTGATCGAGCGCCACCGCATCCTGGGCGCGGAGGTGATCAGCTCCACCCCCGCCGAAACCCGCGCCTTCGTGCAGGCGGAACTGGCGAAATGGGGGGAGACGGCACGCCGCGCCGGCATCGAGCCGCAAGCATTACGATAGCCCATGGCGAACCACCCGCTTGCTGCGGGTGCACAGAATGCGCGAGCGGGTGCCGCAAGGGAGACCTGCGACACCCGGAAGGATTTATCCAAGAATTGATACAGATCACAACTCGGTGAGTCCGTCAGGTTTTATCGCATTCCTGATTGATATTGATGCCTTGTTCATACCCGCCCGGCGCCTGGGCAGTATTGTCAACGAAAGTTGAATAGAACCTGACCAAACGGGGCAATTCCTCTATCGAACCGCTCCCGCCCTTGCCCCTAGTTTCGCGGTCATGGCTCACACCGTACCACTTCCTCAGCCGCAGGTTGCACCCGCCAGCACCGCCCTGGCCGCGTTGCTGATGGCTTCCAGTCCGGCGGGCGCCCCATTGCCGGACGACGCGCTACGAGCTCACGACCTGTCCACCCAGCTGGCCCACAGCCGCGATGAGGTGCTGGACCTACTGCGCGGCATGCCGGGGATCGGCCTGCTGGTGCTGGAACTGAGCCAGCCCGGCGCCATGGAACTGGCCGAGGCCGCCATGCGCATGCGCGACGAGACCCTGGCGCTGGAAATCATCCTGGTCGCCGACGCCATCACCCCGGCCGAGGCCGCCCGCGCCATGCGCAGCCATGTCACGGACCTGCTGCCGTGCCGCTGCGACGCGCGCACGGCAGCGGCCGCCGCCGAGCACGCGCTGCGCCGCGCGGCCGCCCGCCGCGCCCAGGCCGCCCATGCCCGCGCGAGCCAGATCGAGATCGCCTTCCTGCGCCAGAACCTGGCCGAGGCCAGCGACCGCCTGGCCCGGCTGGCCCCCGCCCTGCCCGCGCCCGCCAACCCTGCCCCCACCCTGCCGGGCTCGCTGGCCGGGCTGCTGCGGATCGGCGCGCGGCCCGAGCAGCCCGACGCCATCCACCCCATCGACCTGCCGCAGATGCTGGAGGAGCTGCTGCCCCGCCATGCCGAGCGGCTGCGGGATGTGCTGCTGGACCGCAGCGGGCTGGCCCCCATGCGGGTGGCCGCCCACCCCGCCGCCATCGCCCAGGCGCTGGAACATGTGCTGGACATGCTCGGCGCCCTCGCCATCGCCGGACAGGTGCTGGCCCTGCGCGTCAGCCGCGCGCCCGACGGGCAGCCGGGCTGGGTCGCGCTGGAATTCCGTCTCTCGGGGGCTGTCGGGCGGGCCGGGGCCATGCCGCCGGCGCCCTTGCTCCGCCTCTCCCTGGCGCGGCGCCTCCTGGAGCAGGAGGGCGGCCATCTGGATGAACCCGCGGCGGCGGGCCGGGACCTGCTGCTGAGGATCAGCTTCGATGTCTGACCTCACCATCGCCCGCCGCGCCCTGGGCGGCCTGCTGCTGCCCGCCCCGGCGCTCGCCATGGGGCGCGGTGGCCCGCTCGAACCCCGCGCCGTCCATGGCCATTGGGCCGCCTTCCGCACGCGCTTCCTCTCGCCGGAGGGGCGCATCATCGACACGGCCAACGGCAACATCTCCCATTCCGAGGGCCAGGCCTGGGGCATGCTGCTGGCCACGCGCCTCGATGACCGCGCCAGCTTCGACCTGATGCTGCAATGGACGCGGCGGCACCTGGGCATTCGCGGCGACGGGCTGCTGGCCTGGCGCTTCCGCCCCGGCCCCGGCCCGGGCGGCGGCGTGGTCGATGACCTGAACAACGCCACCGACGCCGACCTCTATTTCGCCTGGGCCTTGCTAGAGGCCCAGCGCCGCTGGCCCGACGGCGCCTATGCCACGCTGGCGCGGCAGGTGACGGGCGCCATCCTCGGCCAGCTGGTGCGCCAGGTGGGCGGGCGCACGGTGCTGCTGCCCGGCGCCTGGGGGTTCGAGCAGCGCGCGGGAGTGGTGCTCAACCCCTCCTACTACGTGTTCCCGGCGCTGAAGGCGCTGGCGGAGCTGATGCCGAACCCGGCCTGGCAGCCGCTGATCGGCCAGGGGCGGCAGTTGATGCAGGAATCCCGCTTCGGGCGCTGGGGGCTGCCGGCCGACTGGGTGGTGATGCCCGGCCAGGGCGGCGCGATCGCCCCCGAACCCGGGCGCGGCGACCGCTTCGGCTATGACGCGCTGCGGGTGCTGCTGAACAGCATCTGGGCGGGCGGGACGGAGGCCGCTCTGCTGGACGGTGCCGCGCGCTTCTGGTCCGACCCCGCGCACCCCTATGTGCCGGCCTGGACGGTGTTCAGCACCGGCGCCATCTCCCCCTATCCGGCGGGCGAGGGGGTGAGCGCGGTCTCGGCGCTGGTCATGGCCGCGCGCTCCGGCTGGGGCGTGGACAGGGCGCTGGGGGACATGAACCGCGCCCAGCATTATTACGATGGCGCCCTGCTGCTGCTGGCGCGCGAGGCCTGGGCCGATGCCAGCCGTCGGGGTGAAATCGCGTCGATGGGATAAGAGGGTCAGCCCCCTTGGCGCAGGATGGCGGCCAGCCCCTCCCGATAGGTCGGATACCGCCACTCCAGCCCCAGCGCCGCCTTGGTCGCGGCATTGGCCACGCGGCGGTTCTCGCTCCAGAAGCTGCGGGCCATCTCGCTCATGCCGGGCTCGGCCTGTTCATAGGGCGTGACCGGCGGCGGCTCGATGCCCAGCAGGGCGGCGGCATAAGCCACCACATCGGCGGGCGGGGCCGGTTCGTCATCGGCCAGATGCAGCACGCGCGCGCCGATGGGCGGGTGGTCGATCGCGGCAAGGACGGCGCGGGCGATATCCTCGACATGGATGCGCCCGAACGCCTGCCCGGCGCGGAACAGCCGCCGCGCGGTGCCGGCACGCAGATCGTCCAGCGCGCTGCGGCCGGGGCCATAGATGCCGGCCGTGCGCATGATGTCCAGCGGCAGGGCGTGGCGGGCGCAGGCCTCGCGCCAGGCATTCTCGGCCGCCAGGCGCGAGCGGCTGCGGGGCTGGCCCGGGGCGGGGGGCGTCGCCTCATCCACCCAGCCGCCCGCGCGGTCCCCATACACCCCGGTGGTCGAGAGATAGCCGACCCAGCGCAGCGCGCCGGGCAGCGCCCCGGCATGCGCGGCCAGGAACGGGTCCACCCCCTGCGTGGGCGGGGCGGTGACCAGCAGATGCGTGGCCGCGCCCAGCGCCTGCCCGGCCTGCGCAAAGGGAATGGCACCCGGGCCGGGCTGCCCGCGCGTGGTGGTCGTCGCCCGCCATCCCGCGGCCTGGGCCAATTTCGCCACCGCCCGGCCGCTGAAGCCGCCGCCCAGGATCAGCACATTTGGGGTCATCTGTTACCTCGGCCGGGGGTGTGGTGATTCTCAAGCCGCTGTATATGGGAGCTGTGACACCCCCCCGGCTACCCCTTCCCGCCCTGTTGGCGGGCGCCCTGTTGTGCGCAGCCGCCGCCGGCGGTGCGTGGTGGTGGCTGAGCGCCCACCAGGCGCCGGTGGTGGAACTGCCCGTGCCGCCCGAGCCCCCGCGCCTGGCCGACAGCGCCGAATATGAGCGCTGCCTGGCGCTGCTGCGCGAGGATTCGGATGCCGCCATGGCCTATGCCGAGGAATGGGCTGGCCAGGGCGGCGGCGAGGGCGCGCGGCATTGCACCGCGCTGGCGCTAATCGGCCTGGGCGCGCCCGAACGCGCGGCGGACATGCTGGAGCGCATCGCGCGCGACAGCCACGCCGGTTCCGCCGCCCGCGCCGCCGTGCTGGGCCAGGCTGGCCAGGCCTGGATGATGGCGGGCGATGCCGCCCGCGCCTATGGCGCCACCACCATGGCCCTGACGCTGGAGCCGCAGGACGCGGACCTGATCACCGACCGCGCCGTGGCGCTGGCCGCGATGCGCCGCTACGCGGAGGCCCTGCAAGAGCTGGACCAGGTGCTGCGGCTGGAACCCGACCGGGTGGAGGCGATGGTGTTCCGTGCCTCCGCCCTGCGGAACCTGGACCGCACGGAAGACGCGATGCGCACCATCACCCAGGCGCTGACCGCCGCCCCGGACAACCCGGAGGCCTTGCTGGAACGCGGTATCCTGCACCAGCTGCGCGGCAATGAGGCACAGGCCCGCGCGGATTGGGAGCGCGTGGTCAGCGTGGCCCCGGACAGCCCGGCGGCGGAGCTGGCCCAGCAGAATCTGGCGCTGAATGAGGCGGGGCTGCCGCAGCGCTGAGGCCGGCGGCAGGCCATGGCCGCGCCATGACCATTGCGTGAAGGCCCCCCGCGCCTTATCCAAAATCCCGGTTGGGTGACTGTTCGAAGGAGAGTGCGGTGCAGCGCTGGATCTGGTTGCTGGCCCTGGGGGCCGGTGCTGCATTCGTGGCTTGGCAGCAGGGTTGGGTGGGCGGCACGCCGTCGGTGGCCCCACGCCCTGCCCCGCCGGCCGCCAGCCCCCCGGCGCCCGCGCCACAACCCGCCCCGCAACCGCAGGCTGCGGCACCCGCCGCCCAACCGGCACCGCAATCCGCCCCCGCCGTCCCGGCCGCGCAGCCCCAGGCCGCCCCCGCGCAGCCCGCCCCTCAGCAAGCCCAGCCCGCCGCCGAGGCCCCGGCCCCGGTGCCGCCGCGCTTCGACATCGCCCGGCTTTCCCCGCGCGGCAGCCTGGTCACGGCCGGGCGCGCCGCGCCGGGCGCCGAGGTGACACTGCTGGAAAATGGCCGTGAGATCGGCCGCGCCCGCGCCGATTCGCGCGGCGAATGGGTGATCCTGCCCGATGGCCCGCTGACGCCCGGCGCGCGGGAATTCACCCTGCGCGCGCAATCGCCCGGCGGCCCCCTGGTGCCTGGTGAGGACAGCGTGGTGCTGGTGGTGCCCGAGGCCGCACCCGCGATCGCCGCGGCACCGCCCGCGCGCCCCGAACCAACGGCACCCCAGGCGGCGGCACCCCAGCCCGCCGCCGAGGCCCCCGCCGCCGCGCAGCCGCCGGTCGCGCTGCTGCTGCCCGGCACCGCCGCCGCCGGCACGCCGCGCCCCGCAGGCGCCGCCCCCATCGCCACGCGCCTGACCATCGATGTGGTGGATTACGACAGCGCCGGCGCCATCCGCTTCGCGGGCTCCGCCCCCATGGGGGCGCAACTGCGCATCTATATCGACAACGCCCATATCGGCGAGGCGCAGGCCGATGCCATGGGCCGCTGGGCCTTCAGCCCGGCCACCCAGCCGGCACCGGGCCTGTACCGCCTGCGGGTGGACCAGCTGGATGCGGGCGGCGCCGTGGTCGCCCGCGCCGAGGTGCCCTTCCAGCGCGAGGCCCCCTCCGCCGAGCCCAGCCCGGAGCAGTCCCGCTATGTGGTGCAGCCGGGCAACAATCTGTGGCGCATCTCACGCGGGGTGTATGGGCGGGGCATCCGCTACACGACGATCTATCAGGCGAATCGGGAGCAGATCCGCGATCCGCGCCTGATCTATCCGGGTCAGGTCTTCGCGCTGCCGGAACTGCGCGGCACGGCACCCGCGGCCTCCAGCCGCTCCAGATAAGGATCCATCGCCATGGCGAAGCGCACCATCTCACTGACCAGGGAGATGGCGCCGTTCACCGCCGGGGCGGAACGGCGCAGCACCATCCGGTGATCCGGCAACAGGTGCAGGTCCACGCCCTCGGGCAGGCCCAGGCGCAGTTCCTCCCAGGCGGCCAGGGCCGCGGCCCGGTCCGCCCCGCGCTCGGCGGTGGAGGGAATGCGCCCCGCATAGCCGCTGATGGTCAGCGACGCATCCGTCACTTCCGCCGCGCAGGGATGGCCCCGCCAAGCGTAGCGCACGATGGGTCGAAGGTCCGGCGCCCGGGGGGACAATGCTCCGTCCGGTGCCACGTTGAATGGGCCGATGGTCAACAACATAAGGCCAAGCTTGCCCGGCCGAGATGAAGAGAGGATAAACCGCGCCCATGGCGCTCGCCGAAAGTCTCCGCATGGTGTTCGCCCGCCCCCACAAGGCGGGTACACCCTTCATCGCCGCCGGCGCTGTGCTCAGCGTGGTCGGTCTCCTCGTGAGTGGCTGGCTGTTCTGGCCGGCCGCTCTCTTCACCCTGTTCTGCCTGTACTTCTTCCGCGACCCGGAACGGTACCCGCCCCCGCGTGAGGGGCTGGTGGTGGCACCCGCCGATGGGCACATCGTCTCGGTGCAGATGGCACCCCCGCCGGTGGAACTCGACATGGGCGCCGAGCCGGTGTGGCGCGTGGCCATCTTCCTGTCGGTGATGGACGTGCATGTGAACCGCAGCCCTGTCGCGGGCATGGTCACGCGCGTGGCCTATCACCACGGCAAGTTCCTGTCGGCCAACATGGACAAGGCCTCGGACGAGAACGAGCGCAACGCGCTGGCCATCCGCATCCCGGACGGGCGCATGCTGGCCTGCGTGCAGATCGCGGGGCTCATCGCCCGGCGCATCCTGTGCGACGCCAAGTCGGGCGACGTGCTGGCCGCCGGCGAGCGCTTCGGCATCATCCGGTTCGGCAGCCGCACGGATGTGTACCTGCCCCCCGGCGTGACGCCCATCGTCAGCGTCGGCCAGACCATGATCGGCGGCGAGACCGTGCTGGCGCATCTGGACGAGACCCCCCTGGCATGAGGGCGCGCGAGAAAGCCCGCCGGGCGTTGCAGCAGCGGCTGGCCCGCAGGCCGCGCTATCGCGGGCCCTCGCTGAACCGGCTGATCCCCAACATCCTCACCATGCTCGGCCTGTGCGCCGGGCTGGTGGGTATCCGCTTCGCCTTCGAGGGCCAGTTCGGCCCCGCCGCCGCGATGATCGTCGCCGCCGCCGTCATCGACGGGCTGGACGGGCGCATCGCGCGGCTGCTGAAGGGCACCTCCGCCTTCGGCGCGGAATTCGACAGCCTGTCGGATTTCCTGTGCTTCGGCGTGGCCCCGGCGCTGGTGCTGTACCTGTGGTCGATGCAGGAGGTGGGGCACCTGTTCTTCCTGCCCTGCGTGATCTACGCGGTGTGCGTGGCGCTGCGGCTGGCACGCTTCAACGCGGCCCTGTTCGATGACCCCGGCGCGCCGCCCCAGCCGCCCAAGCCCCTGTTCGCGCTGAATTTCTTCACAGGCGTGCCCGCCCCCGCCGCGGCCGGGCTGGTGCTGTTCCCGCTGTTCGCCGCCCTCACCGCCCAGGGTTGGGGCCTGGAGGGGCTGGGCCACGCGCTGCGCCACCCCATCCTGGTCGCCATCTTCCTGGTGGGGGCCGGCATCCTGGCCATCAGCACCCTGCCCGCCTGGAGCGGCAAGCGCATCAAGGTGCCGTCCCAGATGGTGCTGCCGCTGATGCTGGCGGTCCTCGCCCTGGCCACCCTGCTGCTGACCGAGCCCTGGGCGGCGATCACCCTGGTGATCCTGCTATATGCGCTGATGCTGGCCCTGTCGGTGCGGGCCTATCGCCGGCTGGAACGCGACTGGCTGGCCGCCGAGGACGCTACTTCAGAAGCGCCCGCGCCATCCCATCAATCCCCTGGAGCGTGAGGGGGAACATCTGCCCCTCCACCAGCCCTGACATCAGCCCGATGGACTGCGTGTAGCGCCAGTGATCCTGGCGCAGCGGGTTCAGCCAGGCGACCCGGCGGAAATGGCTGGTCAGGCGGCGCATCCAGACGGCGCCCGCCTCCTCGTTCCAATGTTCCACGCTGCCGCCGGGGGCCGTGATCTCATAGGGGCTCATGGAGGCATCGCCCACGAAGATCAGCTTCCAGTCGGGGCCGTAGCGGCGCAGCAGTTCCTCGGTGCCCAGCATGTTCTGCTGGCGCCGGTGGTTCTGGGTCCAGACCCGGTCATAGACGCAATTGTGGAAGTAGTAGTGGCGCAGGTGCTTGAACTCGCTGCTGGCCGCGGTGAATAGCTCCTCCGACTGGCGGATGTGGTCGTCCATGCTGCCGCCGATATCCAGCAGCAGCAGCACTTTCACCGCGTTCCGGCGCTCCGGCAGCATGTGCAGGTCGAGCAGGCCCCCCTTGGCCGCGGTGCCGCGGATGGTGCCGCCCAGGTCCAGCTCCGTCGCCTCTCCCTGCCGCGCGAAGCGGCGCAGGCGGCGCAGCGCCAGCTTCATGGTGCGGGTGCCAAGGGCCGCGTCGTCGGCCAGGTCCTTGAACTCGCGCTTGTCCCAGACCTTGGTGGCGTGGCGGTGGCGGGATTCCTCCTGGCCGATCCGCACGCCCTCCGGGTTGTAGCCATGGGCGCCGAAGGGCGAGGTGCCGCCGGTGCCGATCCAGCGATTGCCGCCCTGGTGGCGGCCCTTCTGCTCCTCCAGCCGCTGCTTCAGCGTCTCCATCAGCTTTTCGAAGCCGCCGAGCGCCTCGACCAGAGCTTTTTCCTCCTCGGTCAGATTCTTCTCGATCAGCTTCTTCAGCCATTCCTCGGGGATCGCCGTGGGGTCCAGCCCATCGGGCGAGCCCTCGATGCCCTTGAACACCTCGCCGAAGACGCGGTCGAAGCGGTCCAGGTGGCGTTCGTCCTTCACCAGCGTGGCACGGGCGAGGAAGTAGAAATCCTCGATGCTGTAGCCGGCGACACCCGCCTTCATCGCGCCCATGAGGGCCAGCCATTCGGTCAGGCTGACCGGCAGGCCGGCCTTGCGGAGTTGGAGGATGAAGGGGGCGAACATAGCCGGTTATCCTTGAGCGGGACGGCAGTTGTCGGGGATGAAATTGCTCTCTCCCCAGCGTGGCCGCTGTGCGGCTCTAATTGCTCGCCGAAGCTCTGGTGTTTCCGGAATGGCAGAGGATCCAGCGAGGTTACTTCGCAGGATGTATTGTGTATATCCTTGTGCACGACAGGCCTGCTCACATCGCGCACCCGATTCCATCGAGGGCCCGCCAGGCATCACGTTATACCGATTGGATACACAGACAGTGACTTGACCCGTCTGTGGATTAAGGAAAGACCATTCATCTCTTACACCACATGCGGTCGCAGATAATATCAAAACGAGGCAAACAACCCTTCCGATCCATGCATTGAAACTCTCCATCAGCGCCGCGCCCGGTTCAGAAACGCCAGCCGCTCGAACAGATGCACATCCTGCTCATTCTTCAGCAGCGCGCCATACAGCGGCGGGATCGCCACCTTGGCGTCCTGCGTGCGCAGCGCCTCGGCCGGCATGTCCTCGATCATCAGCAGCTTCAGCCAGTCCAGCAGCTCGCTGGTCGCGGGCTTCTTCTTCAACTCGCCCACCTCGCGGATCTGGAAGAAGACATTCAGCGCCTCCCGCGCCAGATCCTTGCGGATGTCGGGGTAATGCGCCTGGACGATGGCCTCCATCGTCTCGCGCTCCGGGAAGCGGATGAAGTGGAAGAAGCAGCGGCGCAGGAAGGCGTCCGGCAGTTCCTTCTCGTTGTTGCTGGTGATGATGACGATGGGCCGCTGGGTGGCGCGGATGGTCTCGCCGGTCTCGTAGACATGGAATTCCATGCGGTCGAGTTCCAGCAGCAGGTCGTTCGGGAACTCGATGTCGGCCTTGTCGATCTCGTCGATCAGCAGCACGGCGCGCTTGTCGTGGGTGAAGGCCTCCCACAGCTTGCCTTTGCGGATGTAGTTGCGGATGTCGTGCACCCGCTCCTCGCCCAGCTGGCCATCGCGCAGGCGCGATACGGCGTCGTACTCGTACAGCCCCTGCTGCGCCTTGGTGGTGGATTTGATGTGCCATTCGATCAGCGGCGCATCCAGCCCGCGCGCGATCTCCTGCGCCAGCACGGTCTTGCCGGTGCCCGGCTCGCCCTTGACCAGCAAGGGGCGTGAGAGCGCGACGGCGGCGTTCACCGCCACCTCCAACTCACGCGTGGCGATATAGTCCTTGCCGGTCTTGAACACAGGCTTCTCCCGGAATGCTTGGCGGCATGATGGGGGTTGCCGCGGCCCTTGCAAACCCTGCATTCGGCGGGCACAGGGGTGCCATGCAGGTCTATTTTCTGGCGCTGGTGCTGCTCTCCGTGGCGGCTTTCATCGAGAACCGCTGCTCCACCCCCGGGCTGCGGCCGGACTGGCCGCCGGCCGAGCGCGCCTTTCGCGTGCTGGGGCGCAGCGCCTTCGCGGTGTGGCTGGGGCTGCTCGCCTGGGGCTTCGTGAAATTCCCCTGGTGGCAGCCGGCGGCGGGCATGGTGGGGTCGCTGGCGGCCAATGCGCTGGTGCTGCAGGCGGGCGTGCGGCCCGGCTGGCCTGGGATTTCCATGGGGCTCGCGCTGTGCGGGCTGATGGCGGCCAGCTGGGTGATGGTGCGGATTTTCTGATCGCCGTTTCGTGAATTCGCCCGGCCACGCAACCGACACGATCGGGCGGCGTTCTACCAGCACAAGACCTTTGCTGGAGAGCCACAATGCGAACCGTCCTGAAGATCATCCCCGCCATCGCACTGGCCGGCACGCTGGCCGCCTGCGGCCACAGCCCCGGTGACCGCATGCTGTCCGGCGGCGGGCTGGGTGCGGCGGGTGGCGCCATCATCGGCGCCGCCACCGGCGCGCCGCTGGCAGGCGCCGCCATCGGCGGCGTGGCCGGTGCCGCCGCGGGTGGCCTGACCTCGCCCCGCAGCGTGAACCTCGGCCGGCCGATCTGGCGTTGAGGGGACCCGACATGAGCAAGAACAGCGGAATCGCCACCGACCTCAAGGGCTTCGTGGCTGACACCTACGCCCTTCTGGCCAAGACCCAGGCCTGCCATTGGAACGCGCGGGGGCCGAACTTCATCGGCCTGCACAAGCTGACCGAGGCGCAGTACGGCGAATTGTTCGCCGCCGTGGACGAGCTGGCCGAGCGCCTGCGCGCCCTGGACGCCCCGGCCCCGCGCGGCCTGGCGGAACTGCTGGAGCTGTCCTCCATCAAGGACGCCCCCGCCACCCTGTCGACCGAGGCCGCCGCCAAGCTGCTGGCCGAGGAGAACACCGGCCTCGCCGGCCGCGCGAAGGACATCGCGGAGGCCGCCGACGAGGCGGGTGACCTCGCGACCCATGACATGCTGGTGGCGCGGATCGACGCCCACCAGAAGGCCGCTTGGCTGCTGCGCAGCCACGTGGTCTGATCAAAAACACAGGAGAAGAACGATGCAGGCTCCCCAAACCGAAGGCTTGGTCAACGCCATTGCCGCCGATGCCTCCGACGAAATCGCGCGGCTGCGCGAAAAGGTCGAATTGCTGATGAGTGAGCGCGTGACGCCGGCGGTTTCCGCCGTCGCCGCCGAGGTGGGCGCCGCCGCCGCCAGCGCGCGCGATACCATGCGCGGCCAGGCTGACCGTCTGGAAGGTGCCGTGAAGGAACAACCCTTCGTGGCCATCGGCCTGGCGGCCCTGGCGGGCTTCCTGGTCGCCTCGCTGATCCGGCGCTGAACATGCGGTCCCTGCGCCTGCTGGGTGCCGCGGCGGAGGCTGAGAGCCTCCGCCTGCGGCGTCAGGCTGTGCTGGCGGCCCGCCAGAGCGCCTGGTACGCGGTGGCGGGGGCTTTCGGCCTCGCGGCCGTGGCCATGCTGCATGTGGCGGGCTGGATAGCGCTGGACCGAGCGCAGGGGCCGCTGGTGGCGTCACTGGTGCTGGCCGGGGTTGATCTGGTCATCATGGTGGCGGTGCTGCTGCTGGCCAAGCCCAAGCCGGACCCGGTGTCGCAGGCCGCGCTGCTGCTGCGGGAACGCAGCATGGCGGAGTTCCATGCCTCCCCCCTGCTGGATTTCCGCAGCCCGGCCATGGCCGCCGGCATGGCGGTGGCCGAAACCATCGCGCGAACTATCTTCCGCCGCTGAATACAGCACCCCATCTGATGCCGCCGGAGAAATCCGGCGGCTTTTTCTATTCCATCACAATATACTATTCGTTTTTTCTCCTCACACCGCAACTGTCATCCGCCCCTCGCGTTCTTTCCCTATACCCCGCACGCGGGGAAGGAACGTCCCTTCTGAGGAGGCAACCATGACCACCTACACCCCCCGAACCATGCGCCAGATCGCCGCCATGACCCTGGCCGCCGGTATGATCGCTCTGCCCGCCGTTGCCTTCGGCCAGGCTGACGGCACGCCCGGCAACCCCGCCGGCACCGCCACCAGCCGCGCGGCGGACCGCGCCCTGGGCCAGCCCAGCATCCCCGACGGCGCCCCCGGCAACCCGCCCGGCACGGCGGTGGGCCGCGCCATGGACCGCCTGACCGGCCAGCCGACCAACCGCGACGGCACCGGCAACAACCCGCCCGGCACCGCGGTGGACCGCGCGGCGGAGCGCTTGGCCCAGGCCAACCCGCCCACCGCGGGCGCCATCACCCTGCCGCCGGAACAATCACGCGCCAGCCGCCTGATCGGCAGCCGCCTGTACAACGACCGCGCCGAGAACATCGGCGAGATCGAGGAGGTGGTGGTCTCCGGCGTGGCGCACAGCCCGGTCGCCGTGGTGCAGATCGGCGGCTTCCTGGGCATGGGCGGCCGCCAGGTGGCGGTGCCGCTGAGCGAGCTGCGCTGGAACGCCACCGACAGCCGCCTGACCCTGCCGGGCGCCACGCAGGACGCGCTGCGCGCCCGTCCGGCCTTCACCTACGAAACCCTGCGTCGCGGCTGAGAACGGGAGATGGGCTCCCGCGTCGCTGGTCGATGAGCGCCATGCTGCATGAAAGGGCGGAGCCCGGTCCCGCCCTGCGTGAAGGCGCGCGCTGCGCGGTGGTGGCGAACGGCTTCGCCGGCACCCTGCAGCGCGCGCCCGGCCTGCTGCCGCAGCTGGAAGCGGCGCTGGAACAGGCGGGGTTTTCCATCATCGTCCGTCCCCCGCCCGAGGCATCGCTCGACGAGCAATGGCGCCTCGCGACAGAGGCCCGGCCGGATATCGTCTTCGCCCTGGGCGGGGACGGCACGCTGCGCGCGCTCGCGGCCCGTGCCATGGCACAGGGCGTGACGCTGGCGCTGCTGCCCGGCGGCACCATGAACCGCGTCTGCGCCCGGCTGGGCCTGCCGCCCGACCCGGTGCGGGCGGCGACCCATTACCAGCCGGGCCGCACCCGCGCCCTGGCGGTGGGCTTCGTCAACGAACATCCCTTCCTGTTCCAGTCGCTGCTGGGCCGCCCTGTGCGGCTGCTGCGCTTCCGGGAGATGCAGCGCGGCGGCGGCGCCGCAGGCTGGCTGCCGCTGCTGCGCGCCACGCTGCGCAAGCTGCTGTTCCTGCGGCGGGACCGGGTGACGGTGCTGCTGCCGGGCGGCGCGCGGCTGGCCGGCTCCGTCGTGGTGGTCACCGCCCCGCCGCCGGACGCCCCGCCCGCCTTCAACCTGGAGGTGGCCCGCCCCCGCCACACCTATTCCCGCCTCCGCCAGGCCTGGCGCTGGTTCCGTGGCCGCCTGGCTGAGGACCCTGACGCCGAGGCCGCCACCGCCGAGCGCCTGGTGGTGATCGGGCGCGGGCGCGCGCTGCGCTTCAGCCTGGATGGGGAGATGATGCTGGCGCCCTCTCCCCTGCGGTTCCGCCTGCGCGGGGATGCGCTGCGCATCCTGGACCCCGCCCCGCCCGCATGATCCGCCTGGCGCATGTGACGGACCTGCATCTGGGTGAGGCCGATCCCGCCCTGGTCCAGGCCCTGGCGGCCGATCTGCGGGCCGCCCGCCCCGACGCGCTGCTGGTGGGCGGCGACCTGACGCGCGCGGCGCGCGGGGTGGAATTCACCGCCGCCTGGCGCCTGCTGGACAGCGTGGCCCCGGACATTCCGGCACTGGCCGTGCCCGGCAACCACGACATCCCGCATTGGGATCTGCTGGAACGCTTCTTCGCCCCCCGCGCCGACTGGCAGGCCGCCCTGCCCCAGCGCGCCTGCATGGTGCTGGAACTGCCCGGCCTGTCGGTGATCGGCCTGGATACGGTCAGCCGCGCGCATTGGCATTTCGACTGGTCGGCGGGCGGTGTGTCCGCGCGGCGGATGCGCGCGCTGCGGGAGGCGCTGGAGACCCGCCGAAGCCGGCGCTGCGTGGTGCTGACCCACCACCCGCTGCTGCACCCCGCCTGGGCCGCGCATCGCCGGCCCGTGCGCCATGCCGCCACCGCGCTGGAACTGCTGCGCGAACACGGGGTGGAGCTGATCCTGTCGGGCCACCTGCACCGCGCGGCACTGCTGCGGGACCAGGGCCGACCCTGGCAGCTCATCACGCCCTCGGCCCTGTCCGCGCGCGGCGGCAGCCCCAATGGCTGGACGCTGCTGGAGGTGGGGCCGGACAGCATCACCCCGCACGGGCGCACCGGCTTCCTGGAACTGGCCTGACGCGCGGGCCCGCACACGCTATCCTGCGGGCATGGAATCTCCCGGTTTCGACCTTCTGGTGATCGGCGGCGGCGTGAACGGCGCGGGCATCGCGCGGGACGCGGTGGGCCGCGGCCATCGCGTGATGCTGGTGGAGCGCGGGGATTTCGCCCAGGCGACCTCCTCCGCCTCCTCCAAGCTGGTGCATGGCGGGCTGCGATACCTGGAACACTACGAATTCCGCCTGGTGCGAGAGGCATTGGCCGAGCGCGAAGTGCTGCTGCGCCTGGCCCCGCACATCATCTGGCCCATGCGCTTCGTGCTGCCCCATCGGCCGGAGATGCGGCCGCGCTGGATGATCCGCCTGGGCCTGTTCCTGTACGATCACCTGGCCCGCCGCGTCTCGCTGCCGGGCGCGGAGGGCTTCCGCACCGCGACACACCCGTTCGGCGCGCCGCTGAACCCCGCCATCACCCATGCCTTCGCCTATTCCGATGGCTGGGTGGAGGATTCGCGGCTGGTGCTGCTGAACGCCCGCGATGCCGCCGCCCGGGGCGCCGCCGTGCATCCCCGCACCGAGTTCCTCGACGCCGTCCGCCACCCGAGCCATTGGGAGGTGCGGCTGCGCGGCCCGGAAGGCGGGTTCCGCGTGACCGCCAGGGCGATCGTGAACGCCGCCGGCCCCTGGGTGCAGCAGGCCCTCGCCGCCGCCCACACCACCCCGCCGGGTCAGGTGCGCCTCATTCGCGGCAGCCACATCGTGGTGCCGAAACTGCACGACGGCGCCCAGGCCTATATCCTGCAGAACGACGACCGCCGGGTGGTGTTCGTCATCCCGTATGAAGGCGAGTTCTCGCTGATCGGCACCACCGATGTGCCGCATGAGGGCGACGCCGCCACCGCCCATTGCACGGATGCCGAGGCCGAATACCTGATCGCCGCCGTGAACCGGCAGTTCCGCCGCCAGATCGGGCTGAGCGATATCGTCTGGCGCTATTCCGGCGTGCGGCCGCTGTTCGACGACGGGGCGGATGACCCGTCCTCCGTCACGCGGGACTATGTGCTGAAGCTGGATGATGCGGGGGCGCCGCTGCTCTCGGTCTATGGCGGCAAGATCACCACCTTCCGCCGCCTGGCGGAGGATGCGACGACCCTGGCCGGCCGCGCGCTGGGCCATGCCGGCACGCCCTGGACCGCCACCGCCACCCTGCCGGGCGGCGATCTGGGCGGGCTGGACCGGGCGGCCTTCACCGCCGAGATGTCCCGCCGATATCCCTGGATGCCGGGCATGGAGCGGCTGGTGCGCACCCATGGCGGGGAACTGCCGGCCATGCTGGATGGCGCCACCGGCCTTCAGGATATGGGCACCCTGTTCGGCGCGGGGCTGACCTGCCGCGAGATCGCCTGGATGCGCGAACATGAATGGGCCCGCACCGCCGAGGATGTCCTGTGGCGCCGCACCAAGCTCGGCCTGCACATGAACGCGGCGGAGCGCGAGGCGGTGCGGGTGGCGATGGGCGGCTGAGCGGTCACACGGGCGGGCTGTCGGCCCCCTCACCCAGCGGGCGGCTCATCAGCACGCTGTCCACCCAGCGGCCGTGCTTCCAGCCGATAGCCGGGATGGTGCCCACCATGGCAAAGCCCTGGGCCGCGTGCAGCCCGATGGAGGCCGTATTGCCGCTGTCCCCGATCACGGCGACCATCAGGCGGAAGCCGCGCGCGGTGCATTCCTCGATCAGCCGCGCCAGCAGCGCGCTGGCCACGCCGCCGCGGCGCGCCGTGGGCGAGACATAGATGCTGTTCTCCACCGTGAAGCGGTAGCCTGGCCGGGTGCGATAGGCGCTGGCATAGGCATAGCCCAGGATCTCGCCATCGCGCTCCGCGACCAGGTAGGGATAGCCGCCGGCCAGCACCGCTTCGCGCCGGCGGGCCATCTCGGCGGCGTCGGGCGGGTCCAGCTCGAAGCTGGCCAGGCCATGGGCCACCCAATGGCCATAGATGGCCGCGATGGCGGGAATATCGGTGGGTTCGGACATCCGGATGATCATGGGCCTACACTGCGCCCGCCCCCCCGCGCCGCCAAGCGGAGGACCCGCCCGCTTGTCGGCACCATCCGCGCCCGTCATGCTGCGCGGCCGGAAACGGAACCCACAATGACCGACGAAGCCAGCACCCCCATCCTGACGCGCGACGGCGCCATCGCCACCCTGCGCCTGAACCGCCCGCGCCACCTGAACCGCATCGAACCGCCCGACCTGGCCGCCATCGCCGCCGCGATCGACGAGGTGAACGCCGACCCCGCCATCCGCGTGCTGGTCTTCACCGGCACCGGGCGCGCCTTCTCGGCTGGCTATCACCTCGGCGACCTGGCGGAGCGCCCGGACGCCGCCGTCACCACCGGTGGGCCACAACTGTCCTTCGAGGATGTGGGCACGAAGCTGGAGAACTGCCGCGTGCCGGTGATCTGCCGGCTGAATGGCGGCGTGTATGGCGGCTCCACCGACCTCGCGCTGTGCTGCGATTTCCGCATCGGCATCGACACGATGGAGATGTTCATGCCGGCCGCGCGGCTGGGGCTGCACTACTACCCCTCGGGCATGGTGCGCTATGTGTCGCGCCTGGGGCTGAACGCCGCCAAGCGCCTGTTCCTGACGGCCGAGAAGCTGCAGGCGCCCGAACTTCTGCGCATCGGCTACCTGACGGAGATGGTGGCGCCCGAGGCGCTGGACGAGGCCGTGGCGGCGCTGGCCGAGCGGCTGGCCGCCATGGCGCCGCTGGCGGTGCAGGGCATGAAGATCGCGCTGAACGAGATCTCACGCGGGGAATTCGACGCCGCCGCCTGCGCCGCCCGCGCCACCGCCACCCAAAAAAGCCAGGACATCAAGGAAGGCCTGGCCGCCTTCCGGGAAAAGCGCGCGCCAGTCTTCCAGGGCCGGTAGCGCGCCTTACCTCAGATGGTCTTGTAGGCGACCACGGACCAGTGGGCGGGGTTCCTGATGAAGTGGTCGCACAGGTTGGACGGCAGGGTGTGCTTGGCGTCCAACCTGATGAAGCCCGCGGCGTTCTCGGCCATGCAGAGCTGGAAGGCGAGGATGCACATCTCCGAGCAGATGACGTGCTTGGGGGCCATGCCGGTGCGGTTGCGGTATTTCAACAGCCGCGCCCGCGCGCCAGTGCCGAATTTGGAAGCCCCCATCAGCGCCCCGATGACGCGGCCGGTGATGCCGATGCCGGCCGTCAGCCCACCGGAATAGCCCACGCCATTGGTGCCATAGGCCCCGTCATTGTAGGTGTTGGCCCATTCCTCAGCGATCTTGGCGGCCCTCAGCGCCAGCCCCTCGTCATGAAAGCGGAAGACGATGGCGGTGTTGCTGTCGCGGGCCAAAGGCATGCTGCGGACACCGACGCCATCCACCGAATCCACCTTCTTGGTGACATCGGAGGAGGTCATGTTCGTGTGGCCGATGGTGGTGCCGTCCACATGGAAAAACACATCACCGGGCTTGCGGTTGTCCTGGCTGTATTCCGGCTTGCCGGCGACCAGCGCCGCCAGCTTGCCGCCCACCTTCTTCTGCCGCGAAAAGATCTCCCGCGAGGCCGAGGAGGAAAGGCCCTAGCCGCTCGTCAGGGAGCTAGACATCACGGGCACGCTGGTGTTGCCACTGGTCGACGTATAGGAATTGGCGGAACCGAGGGTGCTGGACATGGCTTCTCCGGGCGTGGTGCCGCCGCTGTTGCCCCGAATGTCCGCCAACGGCAGTTAATGCTGTCCGAACCGGAGGCTCCGTGACCCACCGCGCGCTGCGATACTTCCTGGCCGTGGTGCGCGCGGGCTCCATCCGCGGCGCGGCGGAGGCGCTGCATGTCGCGGCCTCGGCCATCAGCCGCCAGGTGGCGGAGCTGGAGGCCGAGTTGGGCGAGGCCCTGCTGGAGCGCCTGCCGCGCGGCGTGACGCCCACCGAGGCCGGCCGCATCCTGGCCGAACACGCCCAGCGGCAGGAGGAGGAGGCCCAACTGCTGGAAGACCGCCTGGCCCGGCTGCGCGGCGGGCAGGAGGGGCTGGTGCGGCTGTGCGTCGGCGCGGGGTTCCTGCCCGGGCTGGTGGACCAGGGGCTGGCCGGGTTTTCCCGCGCGCATCCGGGCATCGGCACCAGCGTGGCGCTGGGCACCACGGATGGCATCCTGACCGCGCTGGCCGAGGGCGAGGCTGATATCGGCCTGGCCTACAACCCGCCCGCGCACGCGGCGCTGGAGGCGGTGGCGATCGCCCGCCAGCCCCTGGCCGCCATCCTGCCCCCCGACCATCCGCTGGCGGGGCTCGCCGCGCCGCGCCTGCGCGATTTCTCGCAGATCCCGGCCGCGCTGAACCCGCCCGACCATGGCGTGCGGCAGTTGCTGGCGCGGGTGGAGGCCGATGGCGGCTTCCGCCTGGCGGCCCGGCTGGAGACCGCTTCCTTCGAATTACAGCGGCGTTTCGTGATCGCGGGGCTGGGCGTCAGCTTCATGCCCGGCTTCGCCGCCATCACCGATGTGGCGGAGGGCCGGCTGGTGGCCCTGCCGCTGCATGACCCGCTGCTGGCCGAGGCCAGCGCGCATCTGCTGGTGCGCGCCGGGCGCCGCCTGCCGGAGGCTGCCTCGCGCCTGTTGCAATGGCTGCGGCGGGAGATGCCGGTGTTCGTTGCCTGAACGGCAACGGATCGTTCTAAAACCTCTGCTTGTGGCAACGCATGCCCGGCCCGAAGCTGCCCGCCAACGGAGGGTTTCGGATGAGCATCACCAAGGTCGGCGTCGTGGGTCTGGGCAATATGGGCCTGGGCATGGCCAGCAGCCTGCTGCGCGCGGGGTTTTCCGTGCTGGGCCACGATATTTCCGAAGCGCGCCGCCCGGCCATCGAGGCCGCGGGCGTGCGCTTCCTGCCCTTGCATGAGGTGCTGAACGGCGCCGACGCGCTGGTCTTCTCCCTGCCCTATGCCAAGGATGTGGAGGCGGTGGTGACCGCCCCCGGCGGGCTGCTGGAACGCGGCGACCGCAAGGTGGTGGTGATCGACACCTCCACCTCCGACCCCGGCACCACGCGGCGCCTGGCAGCCCGGCTGGCCGAGGCCGGGCATGGCCTGCTGGACGCGCCGGTCAGCGGCGGGCCCTCGGGCGCCGAAAGCGGATCGTTGACCATGATGATCGGCGGCGCCGAGGCCGACCTGGAGCTGGCCCGGCCGGTGATCGAGGCGCTGTCGGGCAAGGCGGTGCATGTCGGCGCCTCGGGGGCCGGCAATATCGCCAAGCTGGTGAACAACATGCTGGTGGCCGCCCACCTGGTCACGACCGGCGAGGCGCTGCGGCTTTCCGAAAGCGCCGGCCTGTCGGCCGAGGAGGCGCTGAAGGTGGTGAACGCCGCCACCGGCCGCAGCGCGATCAGCGAAGCGATGGTGCCGCGCTGGGTCATCCCCGCCACTTTCGACAGCGGCTTTTCCGCCGGGCTGATGCGCAAGGATCTGCGCCTGGCGCTGGAACTGGCGGCCGAGACCGGCTCCCCCGCTCCCCTCTGCGCCCGCGCGGGCGAGATCTGGCAGGAAGCCCGCCAGGGCCGCATCCCCGACAGCGCCGACTTCACCCTGATGGCCGACTACCGGAGCAAGTGACATGAGCCGCATCGACGAACTCCTTTCCTCCCTGCTGCCCGGCGGCAAGGTCGGCAGCTTCGTGGCGGGCGGGATCCTGCCCGGGACCGGCGCGGCGCTGGATCTGGTGAACCCCGCCAACGGCCAGGTGTTCCTGACCTACGCCGATGCCGGCGCCCCGGTGGTGCAGGCCGCGATGGACGCCGCCCGCCCCGCCCAGCGCGCCTGGATGGCCATGACCGCCGCCGCCCGCGGCCGCGCGATGTGGGAGGTGGCCCGCCTGGTCCGCGCCCACGCCAAGGAATTGGCGGAGCTGGAGACGCTGTCCGCCGGCAAGCCCATCCGCGACACGATGGGCGAGGTGGGCAAGGTCGCGGAGATGTTCGAATACTACGCGGGCTGGGCCGACAAGCTGCATGGGGAGGTGATCCCCGTGCCCACCAGCCACCTGAACTACACCCGGCCGGAACCCTTCGGTACGGTGGTGCAGATCACGCCCTGGAACGCGCCCGTCTTCACGGCGGGCTGGCAGATCGCGCCCGCCATCTGCGCGGGCAACGCCGTGGTGCTGAAGCCGTCGGAGCTGACGCCGCTGACCTCGGTCGCACTCGGCGCGCTGTGCGACAAGGCCGAGGGCATCCCGCGCGGGCTGATCTCCATCCTCGCGGGCGCGGGGCCCACCACGGGTGCCGCCGCCGTCTCCCACCCCGACACGCGCCTGGTGGTGTTCGTGGGCTCGGCCGAGGCCGGCGCGCAGATCGCGGCCGCCGCCGCGCGCAACATCGTCCCCAGCATCCTCGAACTCGGCGGCAAGTCGGCCAACATCGTCTTCGCCGATGCCGACCTGCCGCGCGCCGTGGCCGGCGCCCAGGCCGCCATCTTCGGCGGCGCGGGGCAGAGCTGCGTCGCGGGCTCCCGCCTGCTGGTGCAGCGCGCGGCGCATGCGGAATTCGTCGCGCGGCTGGCGGCCGCCACCAACCGCATCCCCTTCGGCCTGCCGACCGACCCCGCCACCCAGATCGGCCCCATCAACAACCGCCGCCAGTTCGAGAAGATCGGCGCCATGGTCAGCGAGGCCGCCTCGGCCGGGGCCAGCATCGCGGCGGGCGGCGGCTGCCCGGTGGAGTTCCAATCGACCGGCGGCTTCTTCTTCGCCCCCACCATCCTGGACAGCGTGGCCCCCGACGCCGCGATCGCGCGGGAGGAAGTCTTCGGCCCCGTGCTGGCCGTACTGCCCTTCGACACGGAGGAGGAAGCGGTGGCGATCGCCAACTCCACCCCCTATGGCCTGGCGGGCGCGGTCTGGACGCAGGATGTGGCGCGTGCCCACCGGATGGCGGCGGCGGTGCGCGCCGGCACCTTCTGGGTGAACAGCTACAAGACCATCAACGTCGCCTCACCCTTCGGCGGCTTCGGGCGGTCGGGCTTCGGCCGTTCCTCGGGGCGCGAGGCCCTGGCCGCCTATACCCAGACAAAAAGCGTGTGGGTGGAAACCGCCGCCGCCCCGGCCGTGGCCTTCGGCTATGTCGGCTGAGATCTGGCAAAGGCTGGGTGCTGAGGCGGAGCGCATCGCGGAGCCGCTGCTGGCGCCCGCGCTGACCGCCACCGCCCGCGCCGCCACCCCGGCGGCGGGCCTCGCGGCGCTGCTCGCGCGGCTGATCCGCCCGGTATGGATGGAACCCGAGGCCACCGAGACCCTGGCGCGCGAGGCCCTGACGCCCGAGGACACCGCCACGGCCCTGGCGGACCTGGACGCCATCACCACCCGCAATTTCGAGCCCGGGGGGCTGGCGGGCACCTGGCTCGGCGGGCGGGGGTTTCACATGCTGGCGGCGCATCGCGTGGCGCACCGGCTGTGGGCCATGGGGCGGCACGATCTGGCCATGGGCTGGAAGACCGCCGCCGCCGCGCTGGGCGCCGATATCCATCCCGCCGCGCGGGTGGGCCGCCGCATCTTCCTGGACCACGGCATCGGCGTGGTGGTGGGGGAAACCGCGGTCATCGAGGATGATTGCAGCATCTGGCACGGCGTCACGCTGGGCTCCACGCTGATGCAGGGCGGCGCCGACCGCCACCCGAAAATCCGGCGCGGCGCCGTGCTGGGGGCCGGGGCCACGCTGCTCGGCAATATCGAGGTCGGGCTCGGCGCCGTGGTTGCGGCGGGCAGTGTCGTGCTCGCCTCCGTGCCGCCCTTCACCACTGTCGCGGGCAACCCCGCCCGCGCCACCTCCCGCTACCGCCATCCGTATGGATTCACCGCATGACGCTTCCTGGCATCGACCACCCGCTGGTGCTGCTGCGCGATATCGAGGCGGGGCGGCGGTTCTACGCCGGCCTCGGCTTCACGCTGACGCCCGTGGGGCTGCACCCCTGGGGCACCAGCACCAGCCTCGCGGTGCTGGAACGCTCCGCGCTGGAACTGATGGGCATCTATGACGAGAGCCTGATCGACGCGATGGATGTCGGCGGCTTCCGCTTCGGCCGGCACATGCGCGACGCGCTGGCGGAGCGCGAGGGCATCGCGCTCGTCGCCCTGCACAGCCAGGGGGCCGCCGCCGATGGCGAGGCGATGGCCGCGCGCGGCGTGCCCTATCAGGGGCATCTGGGCTTCCGGCGCAAGGTGAAGCCGCCGGGGCGGGATTGGGATGAGGCGGTGGTGTCGCTGGGCATGCTGGTGGACCCCGCTTTGCCCCGCGCCTCCCACTTCCTGGCGCAGCAGCACAAGCCGGAACTGCTGTGGGTGCCGGAATGGATGGTGCACGCCAATGGCGCGAGGCACATCGCCGCCGTCACCTATTGGGCGCCGCGGCCCGATGCCCTGCTGGCGCGGCTGACGGCCATGTTCGGCCCCGCGCGGCCCGCGCGCGGTGGGCATGAATTCGCCACCGGCCAGGGCGTGTTCCGCGTGCTGACCGACTGGGCGCCGGAATTCGGCGACGCCCCGCGCCCGGCGGTGGAAGGCCCGGCGGGCGTGGCCATCGACTTCGCCGTGGCCGACCTCTCGCGCGTCGCGGGCTTCGCCACCATCCGGACGCCGGGCGGGCTGGCGGTGCCCGACATCGCGGCGGCGGGGAATGTGCTGATCCGTTTCGTGGCGGCCTGAACGCCGCCCCGGGTGAGGGCAAAGCCAGGCGGGTCAACCGCCACCACCCGATCGCAGGGAAATGCCGGCGCTTCATCGAGTGCCTGGAGGTATCGCGTGACTGGACATCGTTTTCGCTCGCTCATCGGCGGGCTTGCCCTGAGCTGTGCCCTGGCCCTGCCGGTGGCGGCCCAGAATTTCCCCGACCGGCCCATCCGGCTGATCGTGCCCTTCGGCCCCGGCGGCGGCACCGACCTGATCGCGCGCATCGTGGCCGAGCGCGCGGGCGCCGCGCTGGGCCAGCAGATGCTGGTCGAAAACCGCCCGGGCGGCGGCGCCACCGTGGGCATCGTCGCCATGGCGCAGTCGCGCCCCGATGGCTACACGCTGGCCGTCTGCCCGCCGATCTGCGCCACCGCGCAAAGCCTGTACAACCCGCCCCCCTTCAACGCGGAGCGCGACCTGGCGCCCGTCATCTCTCCGGCCGAGCTGCCGCTGGTGCTGGTGGTGCCGAAGTCCCTGGGGGTCACGGATGCGCAGGGGCTGCTGCAACGCGCGCGGCAGGCCCGGCAGGGGCTGGCCTTCGCCTCGCCGGGGGCCGGTTCCTCGGGGCATCTGGCGGCCGAGGTGTTCCACCGCGCCAGCGGCACCCAGATGGTGCATGTGCCCTACCGCTCCGGCGCCGCGGCCCTGACCGACATCGTGGCCGGCCGGGTGGATTTCTACTTCGACACGGTGGCGAGCGCGCTGGCGCAGATCCGCGCGGGTGAGGTGGTGGCCCTCGGCGTGACCGGCACCAGCCGCGTGCCGCAATTGCCGGATGTGCCGACGATGGGCGAGGCCGGGGTGCGGGGCTTCGACTTCCCCTCTCCCCGCCTGCGGGTGGTGGCGCCGGCGGGCACGCCCGCCCCGGTGCTGGCGCGGCTGAACGCGGCCTTTCAGGCGGCGCTGGCCGACCCGGCCCTGCAGGCGCGCATCCTGGAAGCGGGCGGCAAGCCGGCGGGCGGCACGGCCGAGGAAACCCGCACGGAACTGAACGAGGAAGCGGGCCGTTTCGGCCGGCTGATCCGCGAGATCGGCATCACCGCCGAATGAAAAAGGGGGGCGGCAGGCCCGGTGCGCCTGCCGCCCCCCCCTGTTCAGACGCGGCCGGCGGGCATGGAACCGCCGGCCGCCTCCGGTGCCTCAGACGATGCTGAGCTGCACATCCACATTGCCGCGCGTGGCGTTGGAATACGGGCACACTTGGTGCGCCTTCTCGACCAGCGCCTGGGCCTGCGCGGCCTCGATGCCGGGCAGCGAGATCGCCAGGGCCGCGGTGATGCCGAAGCCGCCCTCGGAGCGCGGGCCGATGCCCACGGTGGCCGTCACGGTTGCGTCGGCCGGCACGCGGATCTTCTCCTGCCCCGCCACGAACTTCAGCGCGCCCAGGAAACAGGCGGAATAGCCCGAGGCGAACAGCTGCTCGGGGTTCAGCCCCTCACCGCCCGGCCCGCCCATTTCCTTCGGCACGGTCAGCTTCGCGGAGAAGCTGCCATCCAGCAGCTTGGTTTCGCCGTCACGGCCCCCGGTGGCGCGGGCGGCGGTGGTGTAGAGCACGTTCACGGACATGATGCGTTCCTTTCATCGGATGCGATTAGGTCGTGAGCGATCATTATCGCTTCGCCATGCGCCAGTCAAGGCGGTTGCGACCATATCGCGCACGATTTATATGATGGACATGCCCGCCCCTTCCCTCGACGACATGCTGTGCTTCGCGGTGTATTCCGCCAACCACGCCTTCAACCGCGTCTACAAGCCCATGCTCGACCGGCTGGGCCTGACCTATCCGCAATTCCTGGCCATGATGTGCCTGTGGCAGCAGGATGGGCAGACCGTGGGCCAGATCGGCGACAGGCTGTTCCTCGAATCCTCCACCCTGACGCCCTTGCTGAAACGGCTGGAGGCCCAGGGCCTGCTGACCCGCCGGCGCGATCACACGGATGAGCGCGTGGTGCGCCTGCACCTGACGCCCGCGGGGCTGGCGATGCGCGACAGCCTGCCCGAGTTGCAAGCCTGCATCCTCGAAGCATCAGGCATGACGCTGGAGGGGATGGGCGATCTGACCCGCCAGGTCGCGGCCCTGCGGGACCATCTGCGCCTGCCTGCGTAATGAGGGCTGCGTGATTTGGCCGCCTGCGCGCCCTGCCCTACAAAGACCGCATGCAAGAAGACACCGGCACCATCCCCGCGCCTGACGGCACGCCCATCGCCTATCGCCGCATCGCGGCCAGCGACGGCGGCGGGGCCCCGGGCATCCTGTTCCTGGGCGGCTTCAATTCCGACATGACGGGCACCAAGGCGGAGGCGCTGGCGCAATTCGCCCAGCGCACCGGCCGCGCCTATTGCCGGTTCGACTATGCGGGGCACGGCAGTTCGGGCGGGGCGTTCGAGGAGGGCTGCATCTCCCGCTGGGCGAGCGACGCGCAGATGGTACTGGATGCGCTGACGACGGGGCCGCAGATCCTGGTGGGGTCCTCCATGGGCGGCTGGATCGCCTGCCTGCTGGCGAAGGCGCGCCCCGCGCGGGTGCATGCGCTGGTGGGCATCGCCCCCGCGCCGGATTTCACCGAGGACCTGATGTGGGCACAATTCCCGCCCGAGATCCGCGCCACCATCGCGCGTGAGGGCGTGTGGTACCGCCCGAGCGAATATGGCGCGCCCTATCCCATCACCCGCACGCTGATCGAGGATGGACGCCGGAACCTGGTGCTGCGGGAGCCTCTGGAATGCCCATTCCCGGTGCGCATCCTGCAGGGCATGTCCGACATCGACGTGCCGTGGCCGCATGCCGTGAAGCTGGCCGAGCACATCACCGGCACCGACCTGCGGCTGACTCTGATCAAGGATGGCGACCACCGCCTGTCCCGCCCCCAGGACATCGCGCTGCTGGAGGCGGAGATCGCGGGGCTAGCGTAGCCCCCAGGCCCAGCCGCAGGCCAGCACCAGGGTACAGACGCTGGCGAAGGGAATGCGCCGCTGGCGGGCCACCAGCCCCAGCAGCGCGGACAGGGCGAAGCTGAGCGCCAGCACGGCCAGCGCCAAGGCCGGCCCCAGCCAGGCGCCCAGCGCCCCGGCCAGCAGCCAATCCCCGCCGCCGAGCCACAGATCGGCCCGGCGGCCGAGGATGAGGCGCATCAGCCCGAAGGGCAGCCAGACCACCAGCAGCCCCACCAGCGCCGCCAGCAGCCCCACCCAGCTGCCGAACTGGCCTGCTGCCGGTTCGATGTACACCGAGTTTAGCCTGAACTGGCCAAGCGCTCGAACTCCATAGGGCTGAGATACCCGATGGTCGAGTGCCGTCGCCTGGGGTTGTAGAAGCGCTCGATGTAGT
>NZ_JAAABL010000022.1 GCF_009900765.1 Rhodovarius lipocyclicus | reverse complement strand
CCGCGCCGCGCGCCGCCGTCATGGCCCAGGCGCCGGGAACCCGCGCCGCGCCCCCGCCGCGCCCGTCCGCCGCCGGCCCCGGCCGCCCGGTGCAGAGCTATCGCCACGACGACGCCACGCGGAAGAACATCCCCACCGCCGAGTTCGAATCCGTGATGCGGGCGGAGGACAAGACGCCCATCCAACTCGCCTATGAACGGCGCAACCGCGACCTGGACCCGCAGCTGGTCTGGCGCGGCAAGGATGAGCAGGACTGGTCCGACCTGATCGTGCAGGCGCCGCCGCTGTATATCCAGGAAAAGGTGCACCCGCAGGTCCTGATCGAGGATTTGAAGCGTCAGAGCCGGCGGCGGGCGGAAGAGGCGCCGGGCGCCATGCCGGACCTGTTTTCCGACTTCAACGGGCTGCGCGACAGCGCGGCGGCGACGGAGTTCTACCGGCACGACCAGCACTGGTCGAACCGCATGATCCTGGGCGATTCTCTTTCAGTGATGGCCAGCCTGGCGGAGCGGGAGGGGCTGCGCGGGCAGGTGCAGTGCATCTATTTCGACCCGCCCTATGGCATCAAGTTCAACAGCAACTTCCAGTGGAGCACCACCAGCCGCGACGTGAAGGATGGCGACAAAAGCCATGTGACGCGGGAGCCGGAGCAGGTGCGCGCCTTCCGCGACACCTGGCGCGACGGCATCCATTCGTACCTGACCTATCTGCGGGACCGGCTGACGGTGGCGCGCGACCTGCTGCATGAGAGTGGGTCGATTTTCGTACAGATCGGCGACGAGAATGTACATCGCGTGCGAGCAATATTGGACGAAGTTTTTGGCCCAGATCAGATTGTCAGTCAGATTACATTCACAAAAACCTCCGCTCAGTCTTCAAATGAATTGTCCTCTGTTTCGGACTATATTCTCTGGTATTCAAAACAAAGATCTTCGTTGAAGTTTCGGCAAAGTTTACGGATAAAAACAGCAGGTGAGGAGGGCGCGGCCCGCTATCAGGTTTCCCCTCGGCGCCAAGCCATGGGCGATCATCGCCTCTTCACAACGAGTGATTTGACTAGCCAAAGTCCTGGCACGCGTTATGAAGTAAAGTTTCAGGGTCGTGCATTTTTCCCTAAAGGATACTGGAAGACTGAGCAGAGCTCTTTCCCGCGTCTCATCAGATCCGATCGAATCGAGATTATGGGGAGTGGCCTGCGTTATGTCCGCTATCTTGACGACTATCCAGCATTCCCAGTTACAAATGTCTGGACTGACATTGGTGGCGTTCAAAGCCGGGCCGACCCGAAAGTCTATGTCGTTCAGACGGCATCAGAGGCGATTAAGCGCTGCATTCTGATGACCACCGATCCTGACGACCTCGTCCTCGATCCCACCTGCGGTTCTGGCACCACCGCTACTGTCGCCGAGCAATGGGGCCGCCGCTGGATCACCATCGACACCTCCCGCGTCTCCCTGGCGCTGGCCCGCTCGCGCCTGATGGGCGCGCGCTACCCCTATTACCTGCTGGCCGACAGCCCCGAGGGCCAGCGCAAGGAAGGCGAAGTCACCCGCACCGCGCCCAAGACCACGCCGACCGCCGGCCGCCTGCGCCAGGGCTTCGTCTATGAGCGCGTGCCGCACATCACCCTGAAATCCATCGCCAACAACGCCGAGATCGACGTGATCTGGGAACAGGCGCAGACGGTGCTGGAACCGCTCCGCGCCACGCTCAACCAGGCCCTCGGCAAGGGCTGGCAGGAATGGGAAATCCCGCGTGAGGCCGCGGCCGAATGGCCCGCCGTGGCCAAGGAAGCCCATGCCGCCTGGTGGCAGGCGCGCATCGCCCGCCAGAAGGAGATCGACGCCTCCATCGCCGCCCGCGCCGATGTCGAATACCTCTACGACAAGCCCTATGAGGACCGCTCGCGCACCCGCGTCGCCGGCCCCTTCACGGTCGAAAGCCTCTCGCCCCACCGGACGCTGGCGGTGGATTGGGATGACGAGCTGATCGACACCCTCGCCGCCGCCGAGAGCCGCCGCGCCGCCCCGGACCGCGACACGGCGGTGCGTGACTTCGCCAGCATGATCCTGGAGAATTTGCGCAGCGCCGGCGTGCAGCAGGCCGACAAGGCCGACCGCATCACCTTCACCAGCCTCACCGGCTGGCCCGGCGACCTCATCGCCGCCGAGGGCCGCTTCATGGAGGGCGAGACCGAGCGCCGCGCCGGCATCTTCATCGGCCCCGAATTCGGCACCGTCTCCCGCCCCGACCTGGTGGCTGCGGCGCGAGAGGCCGGGGATGCCGGCTTCGATGTGCTGATCGCCTGCGCCTTCGCCTATGACGCCCATTCGGCGGAATTCGACAAGCTCGGCCGGGTGCGCGTGCTGAAGGCGCGCATGAACCCCGATTTGCACATGGCGAAGGACCTGAAGGCCACCAGCGCCGGCAACCTCTTCGTCATTTTCGGCGAGCCGGACATCCGCATCGACACAACGCCGGACGGCATGGTGCAGGTGACGATCGAGGGCGTGGACGTGTTCAAGCCGCAGACCGGCGAGGTCGTCTCCGAGGGCAAGGAGGGCATCGCGCTGTGGATGATCGACACCGACTACAACGAGGAAAGCTTCTTCGTCCGCCACGCCTACTTCCTTGGCGCCAATGATCCCTACAAGGCGCTGAAGACGACGCTGCGGGCGGAGATCGACGAGGAAGCCTGGTCCAGCCTGAACAGCGATGTCTCCCGCCCCTTCCCGAAGCCGGCCAGCGGGCGGATCGCGGTGAAGGTCATCAACCACCTCGGCGATGAGGTGATGAAGGTGTTTTCTGTCGGGGGTTGAGGAAATGGCCGAAGATGCCCCGGAAGAACGCTTTCTCGAGCCGAAAGCGAACGCCGATTTCATGGCAGGGCGGCTAGGGCCCGTGGACAGTTGGCTTGCGGGCGCGTCTGGCGAAGTCCAAATCCGTCGGTGCCGATGCCGGAGGATCTGGCGAAGCTGGGACAGGTCATCTACCTGACCCATCACCGGCATCTTATGGAGATCGCCCGGGAGGTCACGCCGGCGGTGCCAGTGCATTCGCTGCTCGGGTAGCGTTTGAGGCCCGAGGCCAGATGTGAACCTCGATACACCGCTGAGGCCGGCTGCGTGTCCCCGCATCCATATCCAGCACACAGCACCCGCTCACCTCATGGTCAGCGGGCGTTGCGCGTTACAGCCCGGGTCCCCTCCACTTCTATCGACCCTCCCCCAATAATACGCTATGCGTAGTGTCGAACCGACACAGGCGCCCCACCACATGCCGGAACAAGGCGAAGGTCTCGCGGTCATGCATGGGGTGATGGCCCTCGGCCGTCGCCTGCGGTCCGAACGCCCGCCGGGTTCGGCCAGCATCGCCACCCTCAGCCTGCTCGGCACCCTCAGCCGCTCCGGCCCGCTCCCCGCCGCGCAGCTCGCCGCGGCGGAACGCCTGCAGCCGCAATCCCTCACCCGCCTCATCGCCGCGCTGGAGAAGGAAGGCCTGATCGAGCGCCACCGCAGCGACACGGATCGGCGCAGTTTGATGATTTCCGTCACACCCCGTGGCCGCGCC
Organism: Rhodovarius lipocyclicus; assembly: GCF_009900765.1. GTDB lineage: Bacteria > Pseudomonadota > Alphaproteobacteria > Acetobacterales > Acetobacteraceae > Rhodovarius > Rhodovarius lipocyclicus. The sequence continues at coordinate 57,378 of NZ_JAAABL010000022.1, read as the reverse complement.
GTTCTGGTACAGGACCTGCGCCGAAGGCACGCCTGGCTGGAGCAGGCCATGACCCGTGCCCTGACGCCCCAGGAACGCCGCACCTTGCTCTCCGCGTCGGAAGTCATGATGAAACTGGCCTTGAGCGAAAGCGCATCCCATTGAGCATGCTTCCCCCTGCCGCTCCGCGCCGCGCCCTTTGCGCGGCCTTGCTGCTGTCCGGCTGCGCCGTGCGGCTGCCGGGCACGGATCCGGGCATCGACACCCCCGCGGAATTCACCGCCGGCACCGGTGCGCCCGCCGCCTGGCCCTCCGCCGATTGGTGGAAGGGCTTCGGCTCCCCGGAACTCGACGCCCTGATGGCCGCCGCCGCCGCCGGCAGCTTCGACATCCGCGCGGCGGAGGCCCGGCTGCGCCAGGCTGACGCCCAGGTGCGCATCACCGGCCAGGCGCTGCTGCCCACCGGCGGCATCTCCACCAGCGTCACCCGCAGCCAGACCCCCGGCTCCACCAGCACCCCGGCACGCGCCAGCGCTACCCAGCGCACCCTCAGCGCCGCCACGCTCAGCGCCAGCTATGAGCTGGATTTCTGGGGCCGCAACCGCGCGGCGCTGGAGGCCGCGCGCCAGGCCCGTTCCGCCAGCCGCTTCAACCTGGCGGTGGTGGCCCTGACCACCCAGGCCAGCATCGCCAACACCTATCTGCAGATCCTCGCCTCGCGGGAGCAGCTGGACATCCAGCAGCAGAACCTGGCGGCGGCCGAACGCATCCTGGCCGTGCTGCAACGCCAGGTGGCGGCCGGCACCTCCGCCGGGCTGGAACTGGCGCAGCAGCAGACCCTGGTGGACCAGCAGCGCGCGCTGCTGCCCCCGCTGCGGCAGGCGGTGGCGCAGAACACCGCCTCCCTGGGCACGCTGACCGGCCAGGTGCCGGAACGCATCGACGCCCCGCGCCTGACCCTGGGCGACCTGCGCGTGCCCCCGGCCAGCCCCGGCCTGCCCGCCGAGGTGCTGACCCGCCGCCCCGACATCGCCCAGGCCGAGGCGACGCTGGCCCAGTACCAGGCCAGCGTGGTCAGCGCCCGGGCGGCGCTGCTGCCCACCGTCACCCTCACGGCCAGCGGCGGCTTCCAGAGCCTGGTGATCGAGAATCTGATCCGCCCCGGCTCCGCCCTGTTCAGCCTGGCGGCGGGGCTGACCCAGCCGGTGTTCCAGTTCGGTCAGCTGCGCGCGCAATTGCGCCTGACCGAGGCCCAGGCCACCGAGATGCTGGAAGACTACCGCAAGGCCATCGTCGCCGCGCTGGTGGATACCGAGAACGCGATCGTCGCCCTGCGCGAAACCACGGACCAGGAAAGCCTGCAGGCCGCCGCCACCCGCAGCGCCCAGGCCGCGCAGACCATCGCGGAAAACCAGTTCCGCGTCGGCACCGTGCCGCTGATCAATGTGCTGAACACGCAGCAGACCCTGTTCTCGGCCAGGAACCAGCTGGTGCAGGTGCGGCTGGCGCGCTTCCAGGCGGCGGTGGGCCTGTTCCGCGCCCTGGGTGGAGGATGGTCGTAATGCCCGGAGATTCCCCGATGAGCGAAACCCCCGGCATGGCCGCCCCCCCGCCCCGCCGGAAGCGCCGCGCCTGGCCCTGGCTGCTGCTGATCCTGCTGGCGGCCGGCGGGGCCGGGGGCTGGTATTACTGGACACGGCTCGCCCAGCCCACCGCCGAGACCGCCCGGCGCGGCCAGGGCCGCCCGCCCATCCCCGTCGCCGCCGTGGCCGCCGCCCCGCGGGACATCCCCATCCGGCTGGCGGCGCTGGGCACGGTGCAGGCGCTGAACGCCGTCACCCTGCGCGCCCAGGTGGATGGCGTGCTGCTGGAAGTGGCCGTGACCGAGGGGCAGGAGGTGCGGGCCGGCACCGTGGTGGCGCGCATCGACCCGCGCACCTACGCCGCCGCCCTGGCCCAGGCCGAGGCCAAGCGCGCCCAGGACCAGGCCCTGCTGGCCAATGCCCGCATCGACCTGCAACGCTATGCCGAGCTCTCGCGCAGCGCCGGTGCCTCCCGCCAGCAGCTGGATACCCAGCGCGCCCTGGTCCAGCAGTATGAGGCGCAGATCCAGGCCGATGAGGCCGCCATCTCCTCCGCCCGCACGCAGCTGGATTTCACCACCATCCGCTCCCCGGTGGATGGCCGGGTGGGCCTCAGGCAGGTGGACCCGGGCAATGTGGTCCGGTCCTCCGACAGCACGGGCATCATGGTGGTGAACCAGATGCGGCCGATCACCGTGGCCTTCACCTTGCCGCAGCAGCAGCTGCGCCAGGTGCTGTCGGCGATGCAGCGCGGGCCGGTGGCGGTGCAGGTGGTGGGCCGCGACGGCGCCACCCAGGCCGAGGGCACGCTGCTGACCCCCGACAACCAGGTGGACACCACCACCGGCACGGTGCGCTTCAAGGCGACCTTCCCGAACGATGACGGATTGTTGTGGCCGGGTGCCTTCGTGAATGTGCGCCTTTCCGTGGGCCTGCTGCGCCAGGTGCTGACCATCCCGGTCGAGGCGGTGCAGCGCGGCCCGCAGGGGGCCTTCGCCTTCGTGCTGCAACCGGACAGCACGGTGCAGCAGCGCCCGTTGACGCTGGGCCTGCTGACGGAACGCCTGGCGGTGGTGGAGGACGGCTTGCAGGCGGGCGAGCAGGTCATCACCTCCGGCGCGTTGCGGCTGGATGCGGGCACGCGGGTGATCGTCAGCCCGCCCGCCGGGCAGAACCCGGGGCCGCGCGGCGGCGCCGCCCCGGACGGCGCGCCCCAGCCCGGCCAGGGCAGGCGGGAACGGCGCGGCGCCCCCAGCGCGCCCGCTCCCAGCCCGTGAACGTCTCCGCCCCCTTCATCGCCCGGCCTGTCGCCACCACGCTGCTGGCCATCGCCATGCTGCTGGGCGGCGTGCTGGGCTATATGCAGCTGCCGGTCTCCGCCCTGCCGGAGGTCGATTTCCCCACCATCGAGGTCACCACCCAGCTCCCCGGCGCCTCGCCGGAGACAGCGGCGGTGCAGATCACCGCCTCCCTGGAGCGCCAGCTGGGCCAGATCGCGGGGCTGACCTCGATGATCTCCTCCTCCGGGCCGGGCGTGTCGCGCATCACGCTGCAATTCGACCTGGGGCGGGACATCGACGACGCGGCGCAGGATGTGCAGGCGGCCATCAACGCGGCGCGCGGCACCCTGCCGCTGAACCTTCCCTATCCGCCCGTCTATTCCAAGGTGAACCCGGCGGACCCGCCGATCCTGACCCTGGCGCTGACATCGGACACGCTGCCGATCCATCGCCTGTCCGATGTGGCGGATACGCTGCTGGCGCAAAGGCTCAGCCAGGTATCGGGCGTGGGGCGGGTGTCGGTGCAGGGCAACATGCGCCCCGCCGTGCGCATCCAGGCGGACCCGCAGCGCCTGGCGGCCTATGGCCTGTCGATGGAGGATATCCGCAGCGCCGTGGTGGCCGCCAACCAGGCCGGCCCCAAGGGATCGCTGGACGGCGCGCGGCAGGCCAGCACCGTCATGGCCAACGACCAGATCACGGCGCCCGCCGATTTCGCCCATGTCATCATCGCCTGGCGCGGCGGCGCGCCAGTGCGGCTGTCCGATGTCGCCAATGTGATGGACGGGCTGGAGAACACGCTGAACGCCGCCTGGCTGGACGGCAACCGCGCCGTGCTGCTGGACGTGCAGCGCCAGCCCGGCGCCAACATCGTGGCCACCGTGGACCGGCTGCAGGACCAGCTGGCCACCCTGCAGAACGCCCTGCCCCCCGGCGTGCGCCTGACCGTGGTGGCCGACCGGACGGAGACCATCCGCGCCTCGGTGCATGAGGTGCAGTTCACCCTGGTGCTGTCGGTCGTGCTGGTGGTGATGGTGATCTACCTGTTCCTGCACAGCGCCCGTGCCACGCTGGTGCCCGCCGTGGCCCTGCCGCTGTCCATCATCGGCACCTTCGGCGTGATGTGGCTGTGCGGCTTCTCGATGGACAACCTGTCCCTGATGGCGCTCACCATCGCGACGGGCTTCATCGTGGACGACGCGATCGTGATGATCGAGAACATCGTCCGCCTGATCGAGAAGGGCGAGAAGCCGCTCGCCGCCGCCTTCAAGGGTGCCGCGCAGATCGGCTTCACTGTGGTGTCGCTGACCGTCTCGCTGATCGCGGTGTTCATCCCGCTGCTGTTCATGACGGGCGTGGTGGGGCGGCTGTTCCGCGAATTCGCGCTGACGCTCACCATTTCCGTCCTCGTTTCCATGGTGGTGTCGCTGACGCTGACGCCGATGATGACGGGGCTGCTGCTGCGCCCCTCGGCCGAGATGAAGCCCGGCCTGCTGCCCCGCATCGCGGAGCGCGGCTTCGACTGGCTGCGCGACCGCTACGCCACCACGCTCGACTTCGCGCTGCGCCACCAGGCGATGATGCTGCTGCTCACCTTCCTCACGCTCGGCGGCACGGTGTGGCTGTATGTGGCGATGCCCAAGGGCTTCCTGCCGGCGCAGGATACCGGCCTGCTGACCGTGACGACGGAGGTGGCGCAGGATGCCTCCTTCGCGCGCCTGATGGAGCGCCAGCAGGAGGTCGCGCGCATCGTGGGCCAGGACCCGGATGTGGTGCGCGTGACGGCGGTGGCGGGGGCGGGCGGCATCAACGCCGCGCAGAATCTCGGCAGCCTGACCGCCGTGCTGCGCCCGCGCGCGGAACGCACCGCCAACGCCCAGCAGATCGCGGACCGCCTCTCCGCGCGGCTGGCCGCCATCCCGGACATTTCGGCGCAGATCCAGTCCGTGCCAGACATCCGCATCGGCGCGCGGGCCAGCGGCACCGCCTTCCAGTACACGCTGAGCGATTCAGACCCCGCCCGGCTGGCCGAATGGACCCCGCGCCTGGTGGCCCGCCTGCATGAGGCGCCGGAGCTGCGCAACGTGTCGAGCGACCTGCGCGACCGCGGGCTGCGCCTGTCGGTGCAGGTGGACCGCGACCAGGCGGCGCGGCTGGGCGTGACCATGCAGGCGGTGGACGACGTGCTGTACGACAGCTTCGGCCAGCGCCAGATCTCCACCATCTATGGCCAGGCCAACCAGTACCGCGTGGTGCTGGAGGTGGACCCCGCCCTGCGGGACGACCCGGCGCTGATCGGCCTGCTGCGCGTGCCCGGTGCCGTCAGCGGCGCGGGCGGCGGGGCGGCGGCCACCACCGTCACGGCGGGTGCGACGGTCGCGGCCACCTCGGCCAGTTCCAGCGGCAACTACCAGGTGCCGCTGTCGGGCATCGCCACCATCACCCGCCAGGCGGGGCCGCTGACCGTGACGCGGCAGGACCAGTTCCCGGCCGTGACCCTGGGCTTCGACCTGGCGCCGGGCGTGTCGCTCAGCCACGCGGTGGCGGCGATCGAGCGCGCGGGCGCGGCACTGGGCATGCCCGAGACGATGAGCGGCGAATTCTCGGGCGATGCCGCGGAATTCGCGCGGTCGCTCGCCAGCGAGCCCTATCTGATCCTGGCGGCGGTGGTGGTGATCTATCTCGTGCTCGGCATGCTGTACGAAAGCGCGATCCATCCCATCACCATCCTCTCCACCTTGCCCTCGGCGGGCATCGGCGCGCTGCTGGCGCTGTGGTGGATGGGGCTCGACCTGTCGGTGGTGGGGCTGATCGGCATCGTGCTGCTGATGGGCATCGTGAAGAAGAACGCGATCATGATGATCGACTTCGCGCTGGAGGCGCAGCGCGACGAGGGCATGACCGCCTTCGACGCGATCCGCGAGGCCTGCGTGCTGCGCTTCCGCCCCATCATGATGACGACCATGGCCGCCCTGCTGGGCGCGGTGCCGCTGGTGCTGGGCAGCGGCCCGGGCAGCGAGCTGCGCCTGCCGCTGGGGGTCTCCGTCATCGGCGGGCTGCTGCTGAGCCAGATCATCACGCTGTACACCACGCCCGTGATCTATCTGGCGCTGGAACGGCTGCGGCCGGCACCGCGCCGCGCCCCGGTCCCGCGCGAGGGCTGAGATGTCCATCTCGGCCCCCTTCATCCTGCGGCCGGTGGCGACGACGATGCTGGCGATCGGCCTGGCGCTGCTGGGCATCGTCGCCTGGTTCGCCCTGCCGGTGGCGCCGCTGCCGCGCGTCGATCTGCCCACCATCGTGGTCAATGCCAGCCAGCCGGGGGCGGACCCGGCGGTGATGGCGGCCTCCGTCGCCGCACCGCTGGAACGGCGGCTGGGGGCCATCGCGGGGGTGACGGAACTCACCTCCACCTCATCGCTCGGCAGCACCTCCATCGTCGTGCAGTTCGACCTGAACCGCCCGGTGGCGGAGGCCGCGAAGGACGTGATGGCCGCGATCAACGCGGCGGGCACCGACCTGCCGGCGGGGCTGCCCAACCCGCCCACCTTCCGCCGCGCCAACCCGGCCGACGCGCCGGTGCTGATCATGGCCATCACCTCCGACCGGATGGAATCCTCGGCGGTCTATGACGCGGTGGACAGCATCGTCTCCCCGCGCATCGCCCGCGTGCCGGGCGTGGCCCAGGTGGTGGTGACGGGGGCCGAGCAGCCCGCCGTGCGCGTGCAGGTGGACCCGGCGGCGGCGGCCTCGGCCGGGGTGTCGCTGGAAAACATCCGCGCCACCATCGTGGGCGCCAATGTCACCCAGCCCGCCGGCCTGTTCGAGACCAGCACCCAGGGCGGCGCCATAACGGTGAACGACCGCCTGGACCGGCCGGAGGATTACGCCAGCCTGATCCTGCGGGCCTCCAACGGCGCCATCCTGCGGCTGTCGGATGTGGCGCGGGTGGGGCCGGGCGTGCGCGACCGCCGCCAGGGCGGCAACTACAACGGCCGCCCCGCCGTGTTGATGATCGTGTTCAAGCAGCCGGACGCCAATGTGATCGAGGTGGTGGACGGCATCCGCGAGATACTGCCCACCCTGCAACGCTGGATCCCGGCGGGCATCGACATCAACATCATCCGAGACCGCACCGAGACCATCCGCGCCAGCGTGACCGATGTGCAGCACACGCTCACCATCTCCATCGTCCTGGTGGTGCTGGTGGTGGCGGTGTTCCTGCGGCGGCTGTCGGCGATGCTGGCGGCGGCCATCGCGGTGCCGCTCTCGCTGCTGGGCACGCTGGCGGCGATGTGGCTGATCGGCGCCTCGCTCGACAACCTCTCGCTGATGGCGCTGACCATCTCGGTGGGCTTCGTGGTGGACGACGCCATCGTGATGATCGAGACGATGATCCGCCTGCGGGAACGCGGCATGCCCGCCCTGCAGGCGGCGCTGGAGGGTGCCAGGCGCATCGGCTTCACCGTGGTGTCCATCACGGTCTCGCTGATCGCGGTGTTCATCCCGCTGCTGTTCATGCCGGGGGTGGTGGGGCGGCTGTTCCGCGAATTCTCCATCGTGCTGGCGGTGGCGGTGGCGCTGTCGGCCGTCATCTCATTGACCGTGACGCCCATGGTGGCCGGGCGGCTGGGCGCGGGGGCGGACAAACCCCCCGGCCGCTTCGGCCGCGTCTTCGAGCGCTGCATGGATGCGGTGATCGAGGCCTATATGCGCAGCCTGGCGGTGGTGCTGCGCTGGTCGCGGCTGGCGCTGCTGTTCACCGTGGCGCTGGTGGGGGTCACGGTGTGGCTCTATGTCATCGTGCCCAAGGATTTTTTTCCGCAGCAGGATACCGGGCTCATTTTCGGCGCGGTGCAGTCGGCGCCCGATACCTCCTTCCAGGCCATGATGCGGCTGCAGGCGCAGGCGAGCCAGATCATCATGAACGACCCGGCGGTGGCCGCCGTGGGCGGTTCCGTCGGCGGGGGCAATGGGCGGGCCGGGGCCAGCTCGGCCAGCCTGTTCATCTCCCTCAAGCCCGCGGCGGAACGCCCGGGGGTGACGGCCGACATGGTGATCAACCGCCTGCGCATGCCGCTGGCGCGCATCGCCGGCACCCAGACCTTCCTGCGCGCGGTGCAGGACATCAATGTGGGCGGGCGCTCGGGCAACGCGCAGTTCCAATACGCGCTGCTGGCCGCCGACCTCGATGAATTGCAGAACTGGTCGGAGGTGCTGGTGCGCCGCCTGAAGGAGATCCCGCAATTGCAGGATGTCTCCTCCGACCAGCAGCGGGCGGGGCTGATCAGCCGGCTGGTGGTGGACCGGGACGCGGCGGCGCGGATGGGGCTGACGGTGCAGGGCATCAACGCGGTGCTGAACGACGCGTTTTCCCAACGGCAGGTCAGCGTGATCTATCGCACGCGCAACCAGTACCGCGTGGTGATGGAGATCGACCCGGCGCTGACCGAGGACCCGAACCAGCTGATGCGCATCTTCCTGCCGGGGCCGAACGGCACGCATATCCCGCTGGGCGCCGTGGCGCGGTTGGAACGCGCCAGCGCGCCGCTGGCCATCATGCACCAGGGGCAGTTCCCGGCCTCCACCATCACCTTCAACCTGGCCCCGGGTGTGGCGCTGGGGGAGGCCTCGGCGCTGCTGGAACAGGCGCAGCGCGACATCGGCATGCCGCCCAGCGTGCGGGGCGAATTCGCGGGCAATGCGCGGGTGTTCCGCTCGGTGCAGAGCGGCCAGGGCCTGCTGGTGCTGGCGGCGGTGCTGTGCATCTACCTGGTGCTGGGCGTGCTGTATGAGGACCCCTGGCACCCCATCACCATCATCTCCACCCTGCCCACGGCCGGGATCGGCGCGCTGCTGGCGCTGCTGGCCACCGGTACGCCCTTCACCGTCATCGCGCTGATCGGCGTGATCCTGCTGATGGGCATCGTGAAGAAGAACGCCATCATGATGGTGGATTTCGCGCTGGAGCATGAGCGCGAGGAAGGCGCGACCCCCGCCGCCGCCATCCTGGCCGCCTGCCGGGAACGCTTCCGGCCCATCCTGATGACCACGCTGGCGGCGCTGCTGGGCGCCGTGCCGCTGGCGATCGGAACGGGGGCGGGCAGCGAGCTGCGCCGGCCGCTGGGCATCGCCATCATCGGCGGGCTGATGCTGTCCCAGGTGCTGACGCTGTACACCACCCCCGTGGTCTATCTGGCGCTGGAGCGCCTGAAAGGCCGCATCACTCGGGCTTCACGCCCGGTGATTTCAACAAAATCAATAGGATGAGAGCGACAAGGTAACGCTTCTGTTGCCCGAATATGGCGCCCGGCCATCATCGCCACGCCATGGCCGCACCTGCCACCACATCACCCCGGGCGCGCCGTATCCGTGCCCCTGGTGCCGGTGAATATCCTCCTCGCACACCAAACTCATAGGAGGATACGGTGCTCAAGACCTTCTCTCGCTACTCTCTCGCCACTGCGCTGCTGATGGGTACGGCCCTTCCGGCCTTCGCCCAGGGCGGCACGAGCGGGAGCACCAGCCCGGCCCCCACCGCCCGCCCGGCGGTGACCAGCCAGGCGCCCGCCGTGACGCCGGCCACGCCGGCGACCCCGGCGGTGCCCGCCACCCAGGCCCAGCGCCCGGCCACGCCCGCCACCCCGGCGGTGCCGTCCAGCCAGGCGGCGCGCCCCGCCACCCCGGCGGTGCCCGGCGGCAGCGTCAGCGGCCAGGCCACCACCCGGCCGGCCCACGCGGTGCCCAGCCAGGCGGCCCGCCCGGCCCAGCCCGCCCACGGCGCCACCCAGGCGCCCCGGGTGAACTGAACCAGGCCAACCCGTTTCCCTCCCCGCCCATGGCATCCGGCGGCGGGGAGGGAAGGCGGCCGGCGCACCTCAGGGAATTGTCCCATGGGGCCCTCACCCCGAGCGCGCCGGTTGCCTTTCCCTCGCCGATGCCCATCCGGGCCGTGTCCGGCCCAGCATCTCCCGGTTCCGATCTCGATCCCGGAACCGGTTGACTAGCCTTATTATTCTCCCGGACTGACGAAACTTGGCCCCGTGGAACCCTTCCACGGGGTAATTTTTTGCCTGTTGACGCAGTGCCGCGCAGGCTCGGATAACCTCCCCAACAAAGGGAGGATCGGGGTCCATGGACACCCATTTGCATGCGCAGCATGAGGAGCTGATCGGCATCAAGGCCGATGCGGCGGCGAACACCCATGTCTCCGTGGCGCAGCGCGAGGCGATGGTGGCCGAGGCCGCGGCCGATCCCGACACCTTCTGGCGCCGCGAATCCGCCCGGCTGGACTGGATGGTGCGCCCCACCCGCATCAAGAACACCAGCTTCGAGGGCAATGTCTCGATCAAGTGGTTCGAGGATGGGGTGCTGAACGCCTCCGTCTCCTGCCTCGACCGCCACATCGCGGCCGGGCATGGCGACCGCGTGGCCATCCTGTGGGAAGGCGACGACCCCATGATGGATGAGCGCGTGACCTATCGCGAGCTGTACAACCGCGTCTGCCGCCTGGGTTCGGCCATGCGCAAGCTGGGCATCGGCAAGGGCGACGTCGTCACCATCTACATGCCGATGATCGTGGATGCCGCCGTGGCCATGCTGGCCTGCGCGCGCATCGGCGCCATCCATTCCGTGGTGTTCGGCGGCTTCAGCCCCGACAGCCTGGCCAGCCGCATCCAGGATGGCAATTCCGTGGCCCTCATCACCGCCGACGAGGGCCGGCGCGGCGGCCGCTCCGTGCCGCTGAAGGCCAACGCGGATGAGGCGCTGCTGGAATGCCCCTCCATCAAGCACGTGATCGTGGCGCGCAACACCGATGCGCCGGTCAACATGCAGCCGGGTCGCGACCACTGGTGGGCCACCGTCGCCCGCCATGCCAGCCCCGAATGCCCGCCCGAGCCGATGAACGCCGAGGACCCGCTGTTCATCCTCTACACCAGCGGCTCCACCGGAAAGCCCAAGGGCGTGCTGCACACCACCGGCGGCTACATGGTGTGGGCCAGCTTCACGCATGAGGTGGTGTTCGACTACCGCGAGGGCGAGGTCTACTGGTGCACGGCCGATGTCGGCTGGGTCACGGGGCACACCTATATCGTCTATGGCCCGCTGGCGAACGGCGCCACCACGCTGATGTTCGAGGGCGTGCCGAACTACCCGGACGTGTCCCGCTTCTGGCAGGTGGTGGACAAGCACCAGGTCAACATCTTCTACACCGCGCCCACCGCCATCCGCGCCCTGATGCGCGAAGGCGAGAACCCGGTGAAGAAGTGGCAGCGCAAATCCCTGCGCCTGCTGGGCAGCGTGGGCGAGCCGATCAACCCCGAGGCCTGGCTGTGGTACTACCGCGTGGTCGGCGAGGAGCGCTGCCCGGTGGTGGACACCTGGTGGCAGACCGAAACCGGCGGCATCCTGATCTCTCCGCTGCCGGGTTCCGTGGCGCAGAAGCCCGGTTCCGCCACCCTCGCCCTGCCGGGCGTGAAGCCCGCCCTGGTGGACAATGAAGGCAAGCTGCTGGAAGGCGCGACCGAGGGCAACCTGGTCATCACCGACAGCTGGCCCGGCCAGATGCGCAGCGTCTATGGCGACCATGAGCGCTTCATCCAGACCTATTTCTCCACCTTCAAGGGGATGTATTTCACCGGCGACGGCGCCCGGCGGGATGAGGACGGCTATTACTGGATCACCGGCCGCGTGGACGATGTGATCAACGTGGCCGGCCACCGCATGGGCACCGCCGAGATCGAAAGCGCCCTGGTCGCCCACCCCAAGGTGGCGGAGGCCGCCGTCGTCGGCATGCCGCACGACATCAAGGGCCAGGGCATCTACTGCTACGTCACCCTCAACGCCGGCGAGGAGCCCAGCGAGAACCTGCGCACCGAACTGCGCAACTGGGTGCGGCGGGAGATCGGGCCGATCGCCACGCCGGACGCCATCCAATGGGCGCCCGGCCTGCCGAAGACGCGCTCGGGCAAGATCATGCGCCGTATCTTGCGCAAGATCGCGGCCAATGAGGTGGATGCGCTGGGCGATATCTCCACCCTGGCCGACCCGGCGGTGGTGGAGGATCTGGTGGCGCAGCGGGTGACGTAATCCATTCGACGATTCCCGCCGCTACATGTATCGGATGTAACGGCCAACCAGGGGTTGGTCGCGGGCCAGCAATGTCCATCCCTTGAATGAGTGATGCGCCAGGGCTTTGACTTGGCGCATCATTCGGAAATGTTGGGACAGGATTTCCAAGTGCGGGCAGTGCGGGCTTTGTGCATTTTCTTCATGCGGCCCGCCCACCCGCATGCCGGTGCACGGACCAGGCCCGCCCGGTGATCGAGGATTTCGCCTCCACCCTGTGGTCCACCCCCGGCGCGCCGCCGGACCTGCGTGCGCTGGAGCAGGCCTGCCTGAACGCGGTGCCCGCGCCCTATCAGGCCTTCGACGGGCCGCTGCTGTTCCGGGCCTTTCTGGGCGGCACCGGCCGGGCCAACTCCATCGTCTCCCTTAACCCGGACCCGGACGCGGCCCTGCTGCCGCGCATCGCCCGCATGGAATCGCGGGCGGCCGCGCGCGGCATCCCCTGCCGCTTCCGCTCCACCCCGCTGGACCCGCCGGGGCTGGCCGGGCTGCTGCACGCCCGCGGCTACACCGAACAGGATGAGACCCTGGTGCTGCTGGGCTCGCTGGGCGCCATGGTGCGGCCGGACGCCGCCGTGCGCGTGCTGGCCGGCCCGGAGCCCGACTGGATGGCCGTGGTCGCCACCGCCGAATACCAGCTGGAAGCCCGCCGCGCCGAGAAAGCCCGCATGCCCGAGCTGCTGGCCATCCCCGCCGCCTGGCTGGTGCTGGAAGTACAAGGCACCCCCGCCGCCAGCCTGTTCGTGGTGGCGGACGGCATGCTGTGCGGCATGTTCGACCTGGCCGTGCGGCCGGAATTCCGCCGCCAAGGCCTGGCCGCGCGCATCATGGGCGCCGGCGCCGCCTGGGCCGCGCAACGCGGGGCGATCTGGAAATGGAGCCAGGTCTCGGCCGGGAACGTGGCATCGCTGGCACTGAACGCGCGGATGGGAATGGGGGAAATGTACCGGTACCGGTATCTGCGGAAAGGGTGAGGGGGCCAGGCCATGGGGCTCCGCCCCCTGGAACCCCCGGCAAGGGGCGCCGCCCCTTGCATCCCCGCAAAGGGTTGTAGCAACCCTTTGGACCCATGAGTTTGGCGCTTCATCCTGGCAGGCGGGACGCCAATTATATTATAAATATCAATGGGAAAGACGCTGGCAGGACCAGCGCCAAACTGATGGGGTCCAGGGGCCTTTCGGCTCCTGGCGGGGAGCCCGAGGGGCGGCGCCCCTCGGTCTTTACGCCCTTTGGGGGCAGAGCCCCTCGGCCTTTACGCCCTTTGGGGGCAGCGCCCCTCGGAGCCTTCCTCAAAACCTCGGCATCAGCCTCTCGATATAATCCAGTTCTTCCCGGGGCCTGTCCCGTTCCGCGCCGCGCCGGCGCAGTTCTTCCAGGATCTGCCGGCTGCGCAGCAGTTCGGCTTCATCGGGCACTTTGGTATCGCTGCCCTGGTCGGCGTTGCCACCCACTTCGCGGGTGCGGCGGCCCAGCGGGTCGCGCCCGTCGCCCTGGTCGCGGCTGGTGCCGTCGCCTTGGCCGCCTTCGGCCGGGTTGCCGGCCATGTCGGATTCCTCGCCCTCGCCTTCGCCGTCCGAGGGATCGCGCCCGAATTGCCGCTGCAATTGCTGCGACATCTGCCGCCCGCCTTCCTGCAGGGCGCGGATGGCGCGGTTCTGCGCGTCCCGCGCGTCCTGGTTGCCGGAGAGCGCTTCCTGGGCCTCCCGCATCGCCTGGTCGGCGCGGCCTAGGGGTTCGGGCACTTCGCCGGTCAGGTCGCCGAATTGCTGCATCAGCTCGCCCAGGGCGCGGCGCAGGGCGCGCTGGCGGCGGGCGTCGGCGGCGGGGTCGGGGGCGGTGGCTTGGGGGGCTGCCGCCCCGGGTGTTTGGGGCGCGCCGAAGGGCCGGGCGTTGCGGCGGGCGTCGCGCTCGCGCTGCTCGGCGGTTTCGGCGCGGCGCTGGGCGCTGTCCAGCATCTCGCCCTCACGCCGCACCATGTCCTGCACCACGCCCACCTGCTGGCGGCCGCGCTCGCGGCGCTGCTGGCGCTCGGCGTTCTCGCCACGGGGCGGGCGGCCCTGCTCCATGTTGCGCAGCATCTCCTCCAGCTCGGCGAGTTCGCGCTGGGCGTCGCGCATGCGGTTTTCGCGCGTCGCCTCGCGCATGCGTTCGGTGCGGCGTTGCAGCTCGCGCTGCTCGGGGCCGCGGTTGCGCGGGTTTTCGGGCATCGCCTCGGCGTTCTCGCGCTGCAGGCGCTCGGCCATGGCTTCCAGGTGCTGGCGGATCGCCTCGCGCAGTTCCTCGATGCGGCGTTGCACCTCGGTGCGTTCCTGCTCGTTCTGGTCGCCCTGGCGCTCGGCTTCCTCCATGGATTCGCGCAGCGCCTGCTCGGCGTCGCGCAGGGCGCGGGCGGTGCGGGCGTCGCGGCCTTCCTCCAGCGCCAGGGCCATGTCCCACATCAGTTCCTGGGCTTCCTCGATCGCGCCGGGGATGCGCGCGAACAGCCGGTTGCGCGCCACCCGCAGGCCGAGCGCCGTGGTCGTGTCCTGCTCGAAGGCGTCGGGCTGGGCGGCCAGCGCCTCCAGCCCGCGCCGGGCATTGTCCCGCGCCAGCGGGTTGCGCGACAGGTCGCGGCGGATCGCCACCAGCTGTTGCGCGACGGGGTGGTTGAAGCTGCGCTCCGGCAGGGTCAGCTCGACTTCCTCGGAGGTGCCTTCCTGCTCCGCGCCATCGCGCGCCACCAGGCGCAGCCGCACCGCCAGCCCCGCCCAGGGATGCGCCGACAGGTCCGGCTGGGCCACGCCCTGGGCATCCCGCGGCTGGCCGGCGGGCAGGGGGATGTCCTGTTCCAGCGGCGCGGCCTCGGGCCGTTCCATCAGCCGGGCGGAGAATCGCAGCGACACCACGCCCCAATCGTCCACCGCCCGCCAGGGGATGCGGATGGCCAGGCCCCGCTGCCCGCGCGCGGGCGGCTCGGGATAGCTGGCGCGGGGTGGGGCGTCCTGCTGCACCTCCAGCCGCCATTGGGCCACGGGGCGGCCCTCGCGCGCCAGGGTCAGGGCGCCGCTGTGGTCCAGCGCGGCCTCGGTGGAGAAATTGGTGCTGTCCAGCTGCCGCAGCGCGCGGCTTTCCACCGCGCCCGACAGTTCCGGCGCCGGGCCCGGCGGGCCGGAGAAGGAGAGGTTCAGCCGGCTGCCGGCGGGGGCGTGCAGCGTGCCGCCCTTCAGCGTCAGGAAGATGGGGGCCGCGCCAGTATAGGCGGGGGGCGTGATCCAGGCCTCGATGCGGGCGGGCAGGGGCGGGCTGCCGGCTTCCAGCCGGGGCAGCAGGCCGCGCCACAGCCGGCCCTCCAGGTCGTCGCCCGCGATGAACACGCCCGCGACCAGCCCCACCAGCAGGGCCGCGCGCAGGGCGCGGGGGTCGCGCGCCGCCAGCCCCGGGCGGGGCAGCCCCACCCGCAGCCGCGTCAGCTGCGCCAGCGCCCGTTGCTGATGCCGCGCCCACAGGGCCCGGGAGACCTCGTCCCCGCCCTCCGCCTGATGCCGCAGGGCGGCCAGCGGGCGGTGGGACAGGCCGGAGGCACGTTCCAGCCGGCGTTCGGCGGCGTCCTCGGCGGGCCAGGCGGCGCGGCGGATGGCGCGGGCCAGCAGGCCCAGCACCGTCAGCGCGAAGACCGCCAGCAGGGCGGCGTGCAGCCAGCCGGGCAGCAGCGCCGGGCCATCCAGCAGGCTGAACAGCACCCACACGCCCACGACCCCCAGGATGGGCCAGGCACCGGGCCAAAACGCCTCCCACCCCAGCGCGACCCGCGCGAGGAGGATGCGGCGTTCCAGGCCCGGCGGCACCATCATGCAGGCGCCAGCCAGTCGGGCCGGCGCTGGCCGGCCAGCAGGGCCTCGAAGCCCTGGCGGTCACGCACCACGGCCCATTTGTCGCCCTCGACCAGCACCTCGGCGGCCAGGGGGCGCGCGTTGTAGGTGCTGCTCATGGAGGCGCCATAGGCGCCCGCGTCCAGCAGCGCCACCAGCTCCCCGGGCGGCAGGGCCGGCAGGGGGCGCGCGGTGGCGAAGGTGTCGGAGCTTTCGCAGACCGGGCCCACCACATCGGCGGGGGTGACGGCGCCGCGATAGGCCACCGGCGAGACCGGCAGAATGCCGTGCCAGGCGCCATACATGGCCGGGCGCGCCAAGTCGTTCATCCCGGCGTCCAGGATGACGAAGCGGCGGCCGGGGGCATGCTTTTCGATCACGACCTGGGACAGCAGCATGCCGGCCGGGCCCACCAGCCAGCGCCCGGGCTCCACCATCAATTGCAGGCCGAGATTGCCCAGCCCCTCATGGATCGCGCCCGCCAGCGCGGCGGGGGAGGCGGGCTGCTCGTCGCGATAGGCGATGCCGAGCCCGCCGCCGCAATCCACCCGCGGCACGGCCAGCCCCTGGGCCCGCAACGCCGAGACGAGTTCGCCGAGGCGGCGATAGGCCGCGACATAGGGCCGCACGCCGCCGGTGATCTGGCTGCCGATATGCACGGCCAGCCCCATCACCTCCAGCCCCGGCATCGCGCACAGCCGGGCATAGAGGGCGGGGGCTTCCTCGATCGCCACGCCGAACTTGTTCTCGGCCTTGCCGGTGGTGATCTTCTCATGCGTGCCGGCATCGACATCCGGGTTCACGCGCAGCGCCACGCGCATGCGCCGGCCCAGCGATTCCGCCAGCGCCGAGAGCATCACGGCTTCCTCGGCGGATTCCAGGTTGATCTGGTGGATGTCCTCGGCGATGGCCAGGCGCATCTCGCGTTCGGTCTTGCCGACGCCGGAGAAGACGATGTGGTGCCCGGGGATGCCCGCCGCCCGGGCCAGCCGCAGCTCACCCTCGCTGACGACATCCGCGCCGCAGCCCTCGGCCGCGAGCAGGGAGAGGATGGCGAGGTTGGGGTTGGCCTTGACGGCGAAATGCACCTCGGCGGGCAGGGCCGCGTCCTTCAGCGCGCCGATCAGCGCGCGGGCGCGGGCGCGCAGCGTGGTGGCGGAATAGACCCAGGTCGGCGTGCCCACGGCGGCGGCGATGCGCGCCAGCGGCACCTCCTCCATCAGCAGGCCGGCGGAGGGGTCCATGCGGAGCATCGGGCGTTCGGCCAGAAGCTCGGGCAGGGCGGGATCGGGGGTGGTGTATGCTGCGTCGAGAGCCATTTGCGCCCACCATATAGGAAGCCCGCGCGGGATGGTATGATGCAGCCATGCCGAATATCCGTCCGCATATCCACTCCCTGGCCGATATCGCCCTGCCGATGGAATGGGCCGCGCGGGAGGGCTGGAACCCCGGCCTGAACGACGCCCCGGCCTTCCTGGCCGAGGACCCGGGCGCCTTTCTGATGCTGGAGGAAGCGGGCGTGCCGCGCAGCTGCATCAGCGCCGTGCGCTATGGGAAGGGGTTCGGCTTCATCGGCTTCTACATCGCGGACCCCGCCGCCCGTGGCCAGGGCCATGGGCTGGCGCTGTGGCGGGCGGCCATGGCGCGGCTGGCCGGGCGCGTCATCGGGCTGGATGGGGTGGTGGCGCAGCAGGCGAACTACCGCAAATCCGGTTTCGCGCTGGCCTGGAACAATGCGCGCTACACGGTGGCGGCGCCCGCGCTGCCACCTGCCCCTGGCGGCGTGGTGCCGGCGGCCAGCGTGGATTTCGCGGCGCTGGTGGCACTCGATGCCGCCTGTTTCGGCACGCCGCGCCCGGCCTTCCTGCGCGCCTGGATCGACACGCCGGGCCATGCGGCGGTGGCGCTGCCGGGCGGCGCGGGGCTGGCCGTGCTGCGCCCCTGCCGGGAGGGCCACAAGATCGGCCCGCTGCTGGCCCCGGATGCCGAGGGCGCCCGCGCGCTGTTCCTGGCCCTGGCCGCCCGGGTGCCTGGCCCCCTGACGCTGGACGTGCCGGAGGACCACCCGGAAGCCGTGGCGCTCGCGCGCGCGGCCGGGATGGAGAAGGTGTTCGAGACGGCGCGGATGTATGCCGGCCCCGCCCCGGCGATCGACCGGGCGCGGCTGTTCGGCGTGGCGAGTTTCGAGCTGGGTTAGCCCTTCGCCGCCATCTCCGGCAGGCCGCCCACCGAGAACAAATGCGCGTAGATCGCCTCCAGGTATCCCTGGTCGCGCAGGGTAGCCAGCTGTGCGCCGTCCAGCCTGTCGAAGGCCGCGCGCTCCACGGCGCGGAAGCCGTCGATCTTCAGCGGCTTGCCGTCGCGCTGGAACTGCACGGCGGCGGGCTGCAGCAGGCCGAGGCCCGTCAGCGCCTCGCTCATCCGCCGGGTTTTCTGCAGCGCCAGCTCCAGGTCGCGGGTGAAGGCGAAGGCGCGGTCCAGTGCGGGGGCGGGCTTGCCGTCGATGAACAGGGGTTCGCCTTCCTCGCCCAGCTGGGGGGCGGAGGTGTCGATGCACAGGGCCATCTCCTCCGCCCCGTCGCGCAGGCGCGCCAGGAAGAAGGGGTAGCGGCGCAGATAGGCCGGCAGGTACAGCCCGGCGGGCCAGCGGCCATCGGCGCCCACATGCGGGTTGTGCCCGGCCTCAAGCCCCATGATGGCGACCGGCATGAAGGGCGCCTCAGCCGAGAACACGATGGGGTGGTGGCGGCCGGCGATGGCCATTTCCTCCATCGCGACCGGCACGGCGGCCACGCCGGCGGCGAAGCCATAGCCCGCGTCGCGCAGGCGCAGCGCGCCGTGGCGGTCCGCCCGCAGCGGCTCCAGCCCTCGGTACAGGGGCGGAAAGAGCGAAGTAGTGTCGGTCATGAGGGCACTCCCGGATCGCATCTGTTGTGCGATGGCGGCGCGGCCGAGGGCAAGGGGCAGAACTTCGCAACCGCGAGACTGCGTCGCATGTGCGGTGTTGCGGCGGTGCATCATGCGAGCCAATCAAAACATCATCGGAATTCTGTATGCCGACGCAATTTCATTCCGTCCGGACGTCGATTTGGGTGGTTTCCTGCCACAGTGCTGCCGCAAGTTTTTGGAAACACTTGTCAGCGAGCCTCCGCTGGTGGAGATTCCGCAGCAACTCAATCACGCCGGTGCCATCCAGGCAGACCAGACAGGGACCACCCAATGGCCGAAGAAGAGAAAAAGACACCCGCGCTGGGCAGGCGCCTGCTGGTGGTTCGCGGTGTCGCGGCCATGGGGGCCGCGACCGCCGCCGCCAGCGCCCTGGCCCCCTCCGCCGCCGAGGCCCAGCCCTATACCGGCCTGACCGACAATGACCCGTCCGACGGCCCGGGCCGTGGGCGCGGCCGCCGTGGCACCGGCATCACCGACAGCGACCCCAGCGACGGCCCTGGCAACGGGCGCGGCGGCCGGCGCGGCACTGGCCTGACCGACAACGATCCGAATGACGGCGCCGGCAACGGCCGTGGCGGCCGGCGCGGCGGCGTGACGGACAATGACCCCAATGACGGCGCGGGCCGTGGGCGGGGCGGTGGCGGCTATCGCACCGGCATCACCGACAACGACCCGTCGGACGGCGCGGGCCGCGGCCGCGGCCGCTGAGGCCGGCCCGCCGGTCGGGCGGGCCTATTGATTTGAGCCATGGACGGCGGGCGCCGCCCATGGCCACACTCGTTTGACGATCCCACCCAATCCAAGACAAGGCAGGACGCGCGCCCATGAGCGACCAGAACAACGAAGACAAGCCTCGCCTGGGCCGCCGCAGCATGGTTCTGCGCCTGGGCGTGCTGGGTGCCGCCGGCACCACCGCCGCCTGCGTGCCGCCGCCCGGCGCCTATGCCCCCGCCCCGGCCTATCGCGGCACCGGCATCACCGATGCGGACCCGAATGACGGGCCGGGCAATGGCCGTGGCGGGTATCGCCGTGGCACCGGCATCACGGACGCTGACCCGAACGATGGCCCCGGCAATGGCCGTGGCGGCTATCGCGGCGGCTATCGCACCGGCATCACGGATTCCGACCCCAGCGACGGGCCGGGCAATGGCCGTGGCGGGTATCGCCGTGGCACCGGCATCACGGACGCTGACCCGAACGATGGCCCCGGCAATGGCCGTGGCGGCTATCGCGGCGGCTACCGCACCGGCCTGACCGACAGCGACCCGAGCGACGGCCCCGGCCGTGGCCGCCGGGGTTACTGAGCCCATGCCGCATGATGCCCCCCAATCCGGGCCCGATCTGTCCCTGACGGAGGAGGCGGTCGCCCTCGGCTTCGGCGGCATGGCGCCGGAGGCGGTGCTGGCCCTGCGTGAGGGCACGGGATGGCATCATTTCCCCTCCAGGGGGGCGCAGCGTTTCGCGCATCTGCTGTCGCTGGCCGATGTGGATGCGTATCTGCGCACCGACGGTGCGCGCAACCCGCGCGTGGCCATGGCCGATGACAGCCGCCAGGGCAGCGCCGCCGTGCCGCTGGAGGAATACGCCCTGCCCGACGGGCGGGTGGACCTGCCGCGCCTGTTCCACCGCTTCGACAAGGGCGCGTCGCTGGTGCTGTCCCAGTTCCAGGACACGCACCCGCCGCTGGCGCGCTTCTGCCGGGGGCTGGAGAAATTCTTCCTGCACGGGCTGCAGACCAACATCTATCTGACGCCGCCGGGCGCGCAGGGCTTCCGCACCCATTACGACACGCATGACGTGCTGGTGATGCAGGTCTCCGGCCGCAAGCGCTGGCGGGTGTGGGACAAGCCGGGGATGGAATATCCCACCCGCAACACCCCCTGGCCGGGCGACCTGGCCGCCGAGGGCGAGCCGCACACCTTCATTCTGGAGCCGGGGGCGGCGCTGTATATCCCGCGCGGCATCATGCACGACGCGGCGACGGAGCCGGGCGAGCATTCCCTGCACATCACCCTGGGCTTCATGGAGATCTGCTGGGCCGACATGCTGCGCCAGCTGCTGACGGCCGAGGAAGCGGAGAATGTGGCCCTGCGCCATGCCGTGCCCACCTGGCGGCTCGGCGGGCCCGATGGCGTGGCCCTGCTGCTGGAACAGATGGCGGAGCGGCTGCGCGGCGTGGCGGGCCAGGCGCAGGCGGAACGTGTCTCGGTGATGCTGCTGGACCAGTTGAACGAGGACCGGCAGCCCCTGCCGGCGCGCGGGCTGTTCCTGGCGCCGCTGGACCCTGCCCAGCGGCTGCGGCTGGCGGACGGCATGCACCACCATGTGGCCATCACCCCCGATGGGCTGGCCGCCCTGCACTGGACCGGCGGCCACATCCCGCTGACCGAGGCGCAGCTGGGCTGGCTGGAGGCGCTGACCGAGGGTGCCACCGCCGCCGAGCTGGGCGAGGGCGCGCCGGAGTTCCTGGACCGGCTGCGGCGGGACGGGTTGCTGGAAGCCGCCTGATCTTCACGATCGCGCGGGTGTCACCCGATCGGGCGATGCGGGCGGGGGCGTGGGTTCCCTAGGCTGTATTGCCAGGAGAGGGAACGGCCATGTCCAGCGGTTTCGGCGGCGCGGGGGTGTTCAACCCGGCCTCGCCTTCCAGCCATGACAGCACGGTGGCGTTGGTGGTGCGGGATTATATTCCGCCCGGGGCGCGGGTGCTGGACATCGGCGGCACGGCGCGCGGGTTCAAGGCGCGGGCGGTGCTGCCGGCGGGCGCCAGCATCACCATCGTGAACCCGGAGCCGGGGGTGGGCGCGGATGTGGCCGACATCAGCCAGTTGCCGCTGACGGAGCCGCCCTTTCACCTGGCCATGCTGTTCGGCGTGATGATGTACATCCCGCGGGAGGCGTTGGTGGCGCTGCTGGGCACGGCCAAGCAGCGGCTGCGGGCGGGCGGGGTGCTGCTGGTGGCGGAGCCGGACCCGGAGGGCTTCGTGGGGGCGGCGGAGGTGTGGCTGAAGCGGATCTTCACCCCCCACAAGACCTTTCACCACTACAGCGCGGCCGAGGCGCGGGAGATGCTGCGCGGCGTGGGCTTCACGCGGTTCCAGGACCGGCCGGACCTGCGGCCGAAATACCGCCAGCCGCCCTATTACATCCTGGCCGCCGGCTTCTGAGCCGTCCGGCTGCTTCCCGGCCGCACGGCGGCCGGCGGCGCCCACCAGGCTTTCCGGCCTGGCGCGGCTGTGGCGCGCCGTAAGCCAAGGCGGCGGATGCCGCCGCCCGGCGTCTGAGGGCACCAAATAAGGCCACGCCCGGCGTCTGAGGGCACAAAACAACCACTCTCCAAGCCCGCCTTCCGGCGGGCTTGGAGAGTGGGGGGATTCTGTTGCCCGGTTCCCCCCGGACCGCGCTTACCTATTCCTAGGCAGCGAGCGCCACAGCCTCACGGCTGTTATCGTTGGCACTTGTGATTTAGCCCGATGACGGCGGTACAATGCCGGGCAAAAACCGTGTCTTTACCGCGCACGTCGAAGCTGTTTCGTCCCCACACGCACCCCCGATATGGGCGGATGAATGGTGGAGACGCCGGGCACTGCCCCCGGGTCCGTAACGCTTATTCCACACGGCGTTTATCGCCATAGTCCCCGAAGGTGACGGACGGTATATAGCGTGCCGGCCCGCCGAAATCGAGGGGGAGGCCGCAGGAAGTCCAAATCCGCGCGCCGGGGCCTCAGCCCAGGCCGAAGCGCGGCCGCAGCCGCATGCCCAGCCAGCAGCCCGGCAACACCGCCACGAACCACACGAAGCCATGCAGGCTGCCGGAGGACACGCCCCCCACGAAGGCCCCCACATTGCAGCCGAAGCCCAGCCGCGCGCCCACCCCCATCAGCAGCCCGCCCAGCGCCGCCCCCAGCGTGCCGCGCCAGCGCAGCGGTGTGCCCCAGCGCAGCCCGCCGCCCCAGGCCGCCGCCAGCAGGGACCCCAGCAGCAGCCCGGCATCGGTCAGGGAGGCGGTGAAGCCCAACACCGGGCCCGCCAGCGCCTCGGCCGCCCAGGGCACGGACCAGAACTCGCTGCCCGCCAGCGGCAGCCCCGCTGCCTGCGCCAGCTTCGCGCCCCACAGCGTCAGCCCCATGGTGATGCCCCAGGGCTCACCCGACAGCAGGAACAGCAGCGCCGCCAGCGCGCCAATGATGGCCCCGGCCCGCAGCCGCGCGGGCTCCGGCCGGGCGCCTCGCAGCACCACCAGCGCCATGGCCAGCAACAGGGCCTCGGCCGCCAGCAGCGCGCCCCAGGGGCCCAGCGCCTCCGCCAGGTCGATCGCGCCGAGTTCCGGCCAGCGCAGCGCGGTGGGCAGGGCCAGGCTGCCCAGCACCCCGCCCAGGCAGAAGAAGGGCAGGGCTACCCCCATCCGCCGCGAACCCTGCCCCGCCGCGACCAGCGTGCCGGAGCCGCAGCCATTGGCCAGTTGCATGCCCACCCCGAACATCGCCGCCCCCAGCAGCAGGGAAAGCCCGACCGGGGCGATGAAGCGGCCGTGCCCCGGCAGCAGTACGCCGCCCGGCAGCACCACCAGCGCCGCCACGGCGGGCACGATGAAGGCCGCTCCCAGCGCCCGCCCATCGCCCTGGCCCAGAAAGGCGCGGAAGCCGCCCGTGAAGCCGAAATCCAGCCATACGAAGGCCGCCCCGGTCAGCATCGCGGCCAGCAGCGTCGGGATCTGGCCGGGCCCGGGCAGGGCGGCCAGCACCGCCGCCGTGCCCAGCGCCCCCAGCAGCAGCCCCGCCCGGTTCGCGCCCTCATGCCGCATGGATCGTCCTTTCCGCCTGTGCGGCCCGGCTTCGCCGCGGGCGGGCTCCAGGTTACCAAACGGCGCGAGAGGCGATACACAGACGCGATATTCGAAAGGGCCCCGCCATGGCACTGACCGACGAACAGAAAGCCGAAATGGCCGAGGCCGCCGCCCAGCGCACGCCCACGGCGCGCCCGGTCTCGGCCGGGCTGGAGGCGATGCTGGCCCAGGCCATCCCCATCCTGGACCACGGCTTCGTGCGCGTGGTGGATTACATGGGCGACGACGCGGCGGTGGTGCAGGCCGCCCGTGTCTCCTACGGGCGGGGCACCAAGGCGGCGAATGAGGACCGGGGGTTGATCCGCTATCTGATGCGGCACCGCCATTCCACGCCCTTCGAAATGTGCGAGATCAAGTACCACATCAAGCTGCCCATCTTCGTGGCGCGGCAGTGGATCCGGCATCGCACGGCCAATGTGAACGAGTATTCGGCGCGCTATTCCGTGCTGGACAAGGAATTCTACATCCCCGCCCCGGCGCAGCTGGCCGCGCAAAGCGCCGTGAACCGCCAGGGCCGCGGCGACGTGCTGGAGGGCGAGGAAGCCGCCCACGTCCTGCGCCTGCTGCGCGACGACGCCGGGCGCAACTACGACCACTATATCGAGATGCTGAACGAGGATGAGACGGGCGCGACGCTGAGCGCCGAACGCTCCGGCCTGGCGCGCGAACTGGCGCGGATGAACCTCACCCTCAACACCTATACCCAGTGGTATTGGAAGACGGATCTGCACAATCTGCTGCATTTCCTGTCCCTGCGGGCGGACGCGCATGCCCAGTACGAGATCCGCGTCTATGCCGAGGCGATGATCGACACGGTGAAGGCCTGGGTGCCGCATTGCTATGAGGCGTTCCGCGATTACCGCATGGGCGCCGTCACGCTGTCGGCGCAGATGCTGTCGGTGGTGAAGCGCCTGCTGGCGGGTGAGGCGGTGGAGCAGCCGGCCTCCGGCCTGTCCAAGCGCGAATGGCGCGAGCTGATGGAGACCCTCGGGCGTGAGTGAGGCGCTGCTGGGCTTCTTCAGCCTGGCGAGCCGCCTGAAACACGTCCACCGCGCCGCCTTCACCGAAGGGCGGCCGGAAAACAGCGCCGAGCACGCCTGGCACGTCGCCCTGATCGCCGTGCTGTTGCACCCGGAGGTGACGCCCGCGCCGGACCTCGGCCAGGTGCTGTCCCTGATCGCGGTGCATGACGTGGTGGAGATCGAGGCGGGCGACACCTTCGCCTTCGATGAGCAGGGGCTGCAAACCCAGGCCGCCCGCGAACAGGCCGCTGCCGAGCGGCTGTTCGCCACGCTGCCGCCCGCGCAATCGGCCCGCATGCACGCGCTGTGGCGGGAATTCGAAGCCTGCGAGACGCCCGAGGCCCGCTTCGCCATGGGCTGCGACCGGTTGCAGGGCTTTCTGCAACAGGTGGATTGCGGCGCCCCCGCCTGGGCCGAGGTCGGCCTGACCAAGGCCCGCAGCCTGAAGCGCATGCAGCCCGCCATCGACCTGGGCGCGCCCTTCGCGCCGATGATCGAGGCGCTGTATGAGCGCGCGCTGGAACTGGGGCTGATGCGGCCGTGACGGTGGTGGTGTTCGGCTCGGCCAATGCCGATCTGATCTTTCGTGCCGCCGCCTTGCCCGCCCCCGGCGAGACCATCCTGGCCCAGGACAGCGCCGTGGCGCCCGGCGGCAAGGGGCTGAACCAGGCGGTGGCGGCCGCGCGGGCCGGCGCGCGGGTGGCGTTCCATGGTGCGGTCGGGCGGGATGCGAATGGCGCCATGCTGCGCGCCGCGCTGGAAACCGCCGGCGTGGCCACGCATCTGGCCGAGGTGGAGGCGCCGACCGGCATGGCCGCGATCGTGGTCGATGCGGCGGGGCGCAACCAGATCACGGTGGCGCCCGGCGCCAACCTTCTGGCCCGCGCGCCGGAAGACGTGCCGCCGGGCGCGCTGGTGATGTTGCAGATGGAAGTGCCGCCCGAGCAGAATGCCGCGCTGATCCGCCGCGCGCGCTGCATGCTGAACCTGGCGCCCGCCGCCGCGCAACCGGAGCTGGCCGCGCTAAGCTGGCTGGTGGTGAATGAGCCGGAGGCCGCCTGGCTGGCCGCGCAGCTGGGCACGGTGCCGGAGGCATTGTCGGAGACGCTGGGCATCGGCGTCGCGCGCACGCTGGGCGAGCGCGGCGCGGCCTATGCCGGGCCGGAGGGGCGGTTCGACGTCCCGGCCTTTCCCGTGGCGGTCACGGACAGCGTGGGCGCGGGCGATGCCTGGTGCGGGGCCTGGGCGGCGGCACTGGATGCACGCATGCCCATGGGGCTGGCGCTGCGGCGGGCCAACGCCGCCGGGGCGCTGGCCTGCACGCGGCCGGGCGCCTGGGCGCCGACCGCCGTCGAGATCGAAGACCTGCTTTAACGCCCCCCGTTCGCGCGGCTGCATTCCTGCAGGCGGCTCACCGCCGCGCCCACATCGCGGTCGAACATCACGGTGCCGCTGCGGATCCGGCCGTCCACCATCGCGCGCCACTGATAGCCACCGGCCCGGACAATCCGGCCGATCTGGTCCTTATCGACCGGAAGGACGAAGCGCTGCCCGTCCGAGACGGCATCCACCGGCTCTGTCGCGCCGCCGGCGATGAGGGTGGATTCACGATAAGGGCCGCGCGGAATGCCATTGGCGGGCACCGAGACATACATCTCGCCATCGCCGGTGCGGCCGACGATGTTCTCCGACCCCGCGAAGGCCCGGCAGATCACTCGGGTCTGGTGCGGCGCCTGGGAGAACCGCCAGGCGCCGATGTTCTGGCCGAAGGGCTCCTGCTGGGCCTGGGCGGTGCCGGCCCAGCCAAGCAGGGCGGCGATGATCAGGATGGGTTTCATGGGTCTCAGCCTCGGGACAGGATGAACTTGGTGGCGGTGGCGGCGCAGGGGGCGACGTTCACGGTGTAGGGGAAGGGCGTCTCGGGGCGCGCCATGGCCGGGATGGTCAGGCACATGCCCTCGGAGGAGCGGACCACGGCTTCCTCGGTGGAGGTGGCCTGGCTGGTCCAGCGGGGGGAGTTGGCGGCGCAGGGCTCGGCGATCAGCTCCGCCGGGCGGCCCATGCCCGGGGCCTCGATGCCGAGGCACAGGTTGCTGGAGAGGGTCAGCGCGCCGTCGGGGCCGCGCTGAACCAGCAGATCAGCCGGGACACGGCAGTTGCGCAGCACCATGCGGGTGCCTGCGGCAAGCGCGCCCTGCGGGCCGATGCAGGCCGTCAGGCCCGGGGTGATGGGCCACAGGGCGAAGCCGTCGGGTTGGGCGGCCTGGGCGGTGCGCAGGGCCTCCGGCGGCAAAGCCCGGGCGCAGATGCGGGCATTGGCGCCGACCCAGCAGGCACCCTGGCGGCGGACCTCTCCGATGCGGGTATGGGCGTGGGTGGAGGCGGGGTCCGCGTTCCAGCTGGCATCCGCAACGCCGGGGGCGGTGACGTTGACGGTGGCGAAGTAGTCCTGGCCGTTGACGCGGAAGCTGCCATCGGCCTCGGCGTCGAACTGGCATTGGCCGCGGATATAGGTGCGGCCGTTCACCGTCAGCTCGCAGTCGGCGGGGCGGGGCGCGGCCCCGGCGTCGTGACTTCGCAGGGCGAAAGCCGCAACCGCAGCGAGCAAAGCAACGGCAAGGCGCATCGGGCTCTCCAACCTCGGAATACTGGTAACGTTCCAGTGAACGGGGGTGAAAACAAGGCGGGGCGGTGATGTTTTCGGGCCTGCGTCGGGGGCGGGGCTGCCCAGCGCGGCCCGCGCTGGCCGCATGACATTTCAGCGACTAGCCTCGGCGGAACATTGCTGCGGGGCGCGTTGGCGCGACCGGAAATGTCGGCGGGCCCTGCCTGCCCGCAGCAATGCAACGGGAACGCGACAAGACAGGCCAGCGAGGGCACGCCCCGCACCGAAAGAGCCACTATGTCCGCCACCACCATCGATGCCGCGCCGGCCAATCCGCGATCGCGCGTGATCCTGGCCAGCCTGGTCGGCACGACCATCGAATTCTACGATTTCTACGTCTATGCCACCGCCGCGGTGCTGGTGTTCCCGCACCTGTTCTTCCCGGCGGGGAATGAGACGGCGGCGCTGCTCGCTTCCTTCGCCATCTTCGGCGCGGCGATGGTGGCCCGGCCGCTGGGCGCCATCGTGTTCGGGCATATCGGCGACAAGCGCGGCCGCAAGGTGACGCTGGTGGGCGCGCTGCTGACCATGGGCATCGCCACCTTCCTGATCGGCCTGCTGCCGACCTGGGAGATGGCGGGCTGGATCGCCCCCGCGTTGCTGGTGCTGCTGCGGCTGGCGCAGGGCTTCGCGCTGGGGGGCGAATGGTCCGGCGCGGCGCTGGTGGCGACCGAGAACGCGCCGCCGGGCAAGCGCGCCATCTATGGCACCTTTCCGCAGCTGGGCGCGCCCATCGGCTTCATCATCGCCAATGGGCTGTTTTTGATCATCGCGGCGCTCATGCCCTCTGGCGATCCGTCCCGGCCCTCGGCCGAGTTCATGAGCTGGGGGTGGCGGGTGCCGTTCCTGTTCTCTGTCGTGATGGTCGTGGTGGGGATGTGGGTGCGGCTGCACCTGGTGGAGAGCCAGGCCTTCCAGAAGACCGTGGACGACGGGCGGGTGCACAAGCTGCCGCTGGCCGCCGCCGCCACCACCTATTGGAAGGAGCTGGTGCTGGGCACCTTCTATATGCTGGCCACCTATGTGCTGTTCTATCTGATGACCACCTTCTCCCTCAGCTACGGGCGGGCGGGCGTGACGGCGGCGCTGCCGGGGCTGGGGTACGATTACCGCAGCTTCGTGCTGATGATGATCGTGGGCGTGGTGTTCTTCGGCGTGTTCACCCTGGTTTCCGGCCCCTGGGCAGACCGGTGGGGGCGGCGCAAGACCATGATCTGGATCACGCTGGCCATCGCGGTGTTCGGGCTGGTGTGGGTGCCGATGCTGGCCGGCGGCTTCGTGGGGGTGATGGCGTGGCTGGTGCTGGGCTTTTCGCTGATGGGGCTGACGTTCGGGCCGATGGGCGCGCTGCTGCCGGAACTGTTCCCGGCCAGCGTGCGGTACACGGGGTCCGGCATTTCCTACAACGTGTCGTCCATTCTGGGGGCGGCGGTGGCACCGTTCATCGCGGTGGCGCTGTGGAGCTATGGCGCCGGGAGCCCGTTCTGGGTGGGGGTGTATTTGAGCGCGATGGCGGTGCTGACGCTGGTGGCGTTGGTGTTGGGGCCTGAGACCAAGGATGTGGATATGGAGGGGTGAATACTGCTGACGTTCAGTCAACGCTCTAGCTTCCGATCGCTGACCGAGGCACGATGGGGCGTGTCCACAGAACATCTTGTCCCCGAAGACCTCCGCACCCTTTATAAAGTCCGCGAGTGGCGGAATGCCACCGGCGTCCTACAGACCGCATGCCCGGACGAATGGCAGGACATCATCGAGATCCTTCGAGCCTTCCGCCTCAAGAAGTCGGAAGTGCTATTGGCTGGCGGCGGCCTCTCGCCAATCTCCCAGCAGATCAACGGAGCCTTTAGCTCTCGAGGTTGGAAAGAGAAGAAGTTTGAGACAAAGATCGTGGTCGATGAGAAGGAGTATGTCAGCCCGACTCATCTTGTTGATTGTTTTAAAGGACGCGTCGCGCTTGAACTTGAATGGAACAATAAAGACCCATTTTTTGATCGGGACCTTAACAATTTTCGCCTATTGTTCGACCTCCGTGCGATCGACGTTGGGGTCATCCTGACGCGCGCTTCGGAACTCCAAGGCCTTTTCGACAAGCTTGGAAAGGGCCAGAGCTACGGCAACAGTACGACCCACCATACCAAGCTTTGGCCGCGACTGGACGGTGGAGGTGGCGGCGGTTGCCCTATCTTGACCTTCGCGATTACGCCGGAACTCTTTATTGATGATGGAGACGAAGCGCTCCAAGCAGCGATAGAAGCAAAGACTGCGCGGGATGCCAAACGCAAAATTCGGTCAAAGGTGCCAACTGGCGTTTCTCCTACCGCTGGAAGCGATAATGAGGAGCGTTAGGCACAGCTACTCGGCCGCAAAGAGCCTCCGCTGAGCAGCCGAATTGTGAGAATAGGTTGCCCAGGTCGGCTGGTAGCTTTCGTCCGCTTGGTTGCCCCAGGACGTCCAGCCTGGCAGCACACCACGCGCGAATAGCTCGATGCGCGGACCAGGGCTGCAAGCCTCAATGATGTTGTAAATCTCATCGGGCTTGCGTGAGTGCTCCCTCTTTCGAGTTTCAAGATAGTTCACTTGTGTGCGGCCGGGCTGGAGTGTGCGCGCATTTTTTCCACGTGTCCCGAACAGCAACAACTCGGTCACATTGCGGAAGTAAAAGCCGACGCCCCGCCCATCGCTTCCGCCATCCTTGCGGATCTTCCGCCAAACGATATTCGCCTTGTAGGTAAAGCCCCAGGCCTTCATGGTCTGTAGCCCATCCGGCAGAAGCGCGTTTGGTACCCAAAGATAGAGGTGCGCGGTCGGCGCGGCGATGTTCTGGACGGGTAGGGCACAGATGGCGGACAGATCCATCGTGCCGTACCGATTCAATCGACGATGCTCGGGGGCGACCTTCCCGGTTCGGTTCATGAACTGCCACGGCGGATCTGCCAAAATCGTGCTAAAGCGCTCGGCGCCAGCGGCGGCAAGCAGGCTCTCGGCAGGCCCGATCTCTTCGGCTTTCGTCATTGGGTGTCCTCACGCGAGGCAACGCCCGCTGTTCTCTCGTAGTGATCCCAAACCTCCACGAACAATTCGTTAGGCTCAAGGCCACGCATCGCGGCTGTTGCCTTGAAGCGTCGCTTCACACTGGATGGGATCCTGACCTGAAGTGGCTCTTTCGGCTCTGCGAAGAGCTGTAGCTCTACGGCGCCAATTGGAGAACGTGACATACACGCATGGTTGCATGCACGCATGCAACCATGCAAGGTGCAAAACCCAACGTTACCAAAATCAAACTCTCCTCACCAACCGCCGCGCCCTCTCCACCACCGGCAAATCAATCATCTGCCCCTCAAAACTCACCGCCCCCAGCCCCTGCCCCAACGCCACCTCAAACGCCGCGATCATCCGCTTCGCCCGGGCCAGCTCTTCCTCGCTGGCCCCATACTCCTCATTGATGATCGCCACCTGAGACGGATGCACGCAGCTCGCGCAGGCAAACCCGATGGCCCGCGACCGCCGCAGCATCGCCCGGTACCCCTCCAGGTCGCTCAACCCCGCCACGGTCCCGATGAACCCCAGCGGCAGCACCCCCGCCGCCCGGGCTGCCAGCACCCCCAGCCGCTTCGGCAAATCCAGCGCATCCGGCGTCGCCTCCGCGCCCAGATCCGTCGCCAGATCCTCCCCGCCGATCCCCAGCGCCACGATGCGCGGGTGCGCGCGCGCGATCTCCTCCGCCCGCAGCACCCCCGCCGCATCCTCCGCCAGCACCACCATCCCGGTCTGGCCGATCTCCATCCCGCGCGCGGCCTCGGCGCTCTCGATCAGTTCCGCCAGCAGCTTCACATGGTCCGCACCCATGATCTTGGTGCAGATCAGCGCCCGCACCCCGGGCATCACCGCGGCCTGGATATCCTGCACCGCCAGCTCCAGCGGGCGGTTCAGCCGCACCACCACATCCGCGCCATTGGCCGAAACCCGAGGCACCGCACCCGCCAGCGCCGCGCGCGCCGCGGGTTTTTCCGCCGGCGCGATGCTGTCCTCCAGGTCCAGGATGATGGCGTCCGCCCCGCGCTCATGGGCCTTGGCGATGAATTTCTCCCGCGCCGCCGGCACGTACAGCAGGGATCTCCAGTGCGGCAGGTTCTTCACGGCGGGTGTTCCTTCTCCCAATGCCGCGCGATATCCACGCGCCGGCAGACCCAGATATCGGGCATGGCCTTCACCCGGTCCAGAATGCGTTTCAGCCCGATGGCCCGCGCCGGGTGGCCGATGATGCGGTTGTGCAGCCCGACCGAAAGCATGCGCGACCCCGGCTCATGCAGCGCCATCTCGATGGCGCCCATGATATAGCGTTCGAATTCCTCGCCGGTGGTCAGCGCCGCGCGCTGGAAGCGCAAATCGTTGTTCACCAGCGTATAGGGCACCACCAGCCGCGGCTTGCCGATCGAGCGGTCCCAATAGGGCAGCTCATCGTCATAGGCGTCGCTGTCGTACAGATAGCCGAGTTCGCCCAGCAGCCGCCGCGTGTTCAGGCTGGGCGCGTAGCGGCAATACCAGCCGAGCGGCCTTTGCCCCGTCGTGTCCTCGATGATGCGCGTGGCCTCGGTCAGCGCCTGGCGCTCCGTCGCCTCATCCATGTCGGCGTGGCCGACCCAGCGCAGGCCGTGGCCCGCCACGTCCCACCCGGCCTCGCGGATCGCGGCGGCGGCCTGGGGCGTGCGTTGCAGGCTGCGCGCCACGGCGAAGACGGTGCAGGGCAGGCCGGCGGCCTGGAACAGCCGCCACAGCCGCCAGAACCCCACCCGGCTGCCGTACTGGAACATGGATTCCGCGCCCAGGTCGCGCCCCTGGGGCGGGATGGTGCTGCCCTCGGTCAGCGCGGCCTCGGTGGCGGGGTCGCCGTCGGGCACGCTGCGCTCGCCGCCTTCCTCATGGTTGATGACGAAGTTCAGCGCCAGCCGCGCGCCGCCGGGCCAGCGGGCCTCGGGCGGGTTGCGGCCATAGCCCTCGAAATCCCGGGTCACGGGACGGTGCCTGCCGGCAGGCCGGCGACGTAGTCCGCCAGCTCTCCGGGGCGGGTCACCCACAGGCGGTCGCGCTGGGCCATGATGTGGCGCAGCGCCTGGCGCAGCGGCCGCAGCCGGTGCGGCTGGCCCATGATGAAGGGGTGCAGCACCACGCTCATCACCAGGGGGCGCTTTTCGCTCTGGATCAGCATTTCCTCGAACTGGTCCACGATCATGTCGGCGAATTCGCGGCCCGTGTGGTGGCGGGCGACCATGGCCGGGCTGTCGTTCAGCTCGACGGAGTAGGGGACGGACAGGATGCGCCCGCCATCGCGCGTGTTCATCCAGATCGGCTGGTCGTCCACCGGCCAGTCCATGACATAGGTGAAGCCCGCTTCCTTCAGCAGGTCGAGCGTCACGGCCGATTGCGCGATATAGGGGCCGAGCCAGCCGCGCGGCTGGCGGCCGCCATTGTGCCGCGCCAGCACGTCGCGCGATTCCAGGATCAGCCGGCGCTCGTCCTCCTCCCACATGCCGTCCTGGCGTTCGGCGTTGGTGCGGCCGTGGCCGATGATCTCGTCGCCGCGCGCGAGCAGCGCGGGCGCGATTTCCGGGCAATGGTCCAGCACGGCGGAGTTGCAGTTGTGCCCGGCCGGGATCGCCAGCTCATCCAGCATATCCAGCAGGTTCCACAGGCCCACGCGGTTGCCGTAGTCCCGCCAGGCATAGGGGCGCTGGTTCTGCACCGGGTTCAGGCCGGTACTGTCGCTGCCCATGCCGGCGCGGAAGGCGAAATGCTCGATGTTGTTGACGACGAGCAAGGCTAGGTTGGTGCCATTCGCCCAGGAATAGGGCGCGCGGTGGATGATCGCGCTGTGCGCGTAGCGGGAATGGGCCGGGAGCTTCATGGGAATGATGCTCGCCCGCGAAACGTCATACCGCAAGTCGGAGTGGTATCCTTTACGGATGGGGGATTTTCCTCCACTCTCGGCCGCTTCCCGCCCCGAAGCAGCGACACCCGCCCTTCGCGCGGGATGCTTCGGGAGAAGCCAGACGTGATCCCCGCTTTGATGCCGACCTACAACCGTGCCGACCTCGCTTTCGTGCGGGGCCAGGGGGCGCAGCTGTGGACGGAGGATGGGCGACGATTCCTGGACTTCGGCTCGGGCATTGCCACCACCTCCATCGGTCATGCCCATCCGCATCTGGTGCAGGCCATCCAGGAACAGGCGGCGCGTGTGATGCACGTGTCCAACCTGTACCGGGTGCCGCAGGCGGAACAGCTGGCCGCGCGCCATGTGGCGAATTCCTTCGCCGACAGCGTGTTCTTCTGCAACTCGGGCGCCGAGGCGAATGAGGGCATGGTGAAAGCCGTGCGCAAATATTACGCCGAGAACGGCCAGCCCGAGCGCTTCGGCATGATCTGCTTCGAGGGCGCCTTCCACGGCCGCACCCTGGCCATGCTGTCCGCCACCGGCAACGAGAAGTATCTGGCGGGTTTCGGCCCGCCGGTGCAGGGCTTCAGCCATGTGCCCTTCGGCAACATGAACGCCGTCCGCGCCGCCATCACGGCGGAAACGGCCGGCATCATGATCGAGCCGATCCAGGGCGAGGGCGGCGTGCGCCCGGCCGATCTCGGCTTCCTGCGCGACCTGCGCAAGGTGTGCGACGAGTTCGGCCTGCTGCTGGCGATCGACGAGGTGCAGACCGGCATGGGCCGTTCCGGCAAGCTGTGGGCCCACCAGTGGGCCGGCATCGAGCCGGACGTGATGTCGGCGGCCAAGGGGATCGGCGGCGGCTTCCCGCTCGGCGCCGTCTTCGCCAAGGAAGCCGTGGCGAAGTATCTCAAGCCCGGCACCCATGGCACCACCTATGGCGGCGGGCCGCTGGCCTGCGCGGCGGGCAACGCCGTGCTGGATGTGATCCTGGCCGAGGGCTTCCTGCCCGAGGTGGACCGCATCGCCCGCAAGCTGTGGGACGGGCTGCTGGACCTTGCCGCGAAGCACCCCACGGTGATCGCGGGCATCCAGGGTGCCGGCCTGCTGCTGGGCATGAAGCTGCAGCCCGAGGTCAACAACGGCGACGCCCAGGCGGCCGCCGTGGCCGAGGGGCTGCTGACCGTCTCGGCGGGGATGAACGTGCTGCGTCTCGCCCCGTCCCTGATCGTGCGGGATGCCGAGGTGGAGGAGGCGCTGTCGCTGCTCGACCGCACCTGCCGCCGCCTGACGCCCAGCGAGGCAAAGGTCGCCGCGAAGTGATGGCGCATAGGGTTGGTGTGGCGGCTATGCGCCACGAGGCAAAGGATGCCTGCCGCCCGCTAGGGAGGCAGGCATGAGTGCTGCACTGAAGCAGGATACGACTGTCGGGGGGCCCAGCGCCCCCCGGCACTTTCTGGAGCTGATGGACATCGACAGTGGCACGCTGCGCCACATGATCGACCTGGCCAAGCGCACCAAGAAGGGCGAGTTCGCCGACAAGCCGCTGGCCGGCAAGACCATCGCGCTGATCTTCGAGATCCCCTCCACCCGCACCCGTGTCAGCTTCGAGGTGGGCATCCGCCAGCTGGGCGGCGAGCCCATCATCCTGACCACCCGCGACATGCAGCTGGGCCGTGGCGAGACCCCGGCCGACACCGCCCGCGTGCTGTCCCGCTTCGTCGATGCGATCATGCTGCGCACCACGGATGTGGAGAAGATCCGCGAACTGGCGGCCTATGCCACCGTGCCGGTGATCAACGGCCTGACCAATGTCAGCCACCCCTGCCAGCTGATGGCCGATGTGCTGACCTTCGAGGAGCATCTGGGCTCCATCGAGAACCAGGTGATCGCCTGGACCGGCGACGGCAACAATGTGGCCCAGAGCTTCATCCAGGCCGCCGCGCGCTTCAACTTCATCCTGCGCATCGCCACCCCGCCGGAGCTGGCCCCGCCGCAGGAGCTGATCGACTGGGCCCGTGGCCAGGGCGCGCGCATCGAGCTGACGAACGACCCCGTCGCCGCCGCGCGCGGCGCGAAATGCCTGGTGACGGACACCTGGGTGTCCATGAGCGACGAGAAGGAAGGCGAGATCAGCCGCCACAACCTGCTCAAGCCCTATCAGCTGAACGCGGCGCTGCTGAAGCACGCGGCGCCGGACGCCATCGTGATGCACTGCCTGCCCGCCCATCGCGGCGAGGAGATCACCGATGAGGTGATCGACGGCCCGCAGAGCGTGGTGTTCGACGAGGCCGAGAACCGGCTGCATGCCCAGAAGGGCGTGCTGTTGTGGGCGCTGGGGCTGGCCTGACCGCCATGTACCGCGTCACCCAGG
Organism: Rhodovarius lipocyclicus; assembly: GCF_009900765.1. GTDB lineage: Bacteria > Pseudomonadota > Alphaproteobacteria > Acetobacterales > Acetobacteraceae > Rhodovarius > Rhodovarius lipocyclicus. The sequence goes on along the minus strand of NZ_JAAABL010000022.1, from coordinate 21,771 downwards.
GCAGCAACGCCCAACGCGCCGCGGTGCATGACTGGCTGGCGGGGCTCGATGCCCTGCCGCCCGAAACCGCCGATCGCGTCGTCACCGCCTGGGTCACCAGTTGGACGTCCTCCGAATGGGCGGAGCTGGGGGAGATTCCCTTCTCCGCCAAGGCGCCCGGCTATCCGCTGGCCAAGCATGTGAACGAGGTGACGCGCGCCGGCCAGGCGCTGATCCCGCGCGCGGAGGCCGATTGGGGCGTCGCGCTGGACCCCGCGATCATCCTGCCCATCCTGATCCTGCATGATGTGGACAAGCCCCTGCTGGCCGCGCGCGACGCGGAGGGCAAGGTGGTGAAATCCTCGCTAGCGGGGCGCATGCCGCATGGGGTGATCGGCGCGATGCTGCTGCGGGAGCTGGGTTTCGACCAGCGCGTGGTGGAAACCGTGGCGACCCACGCCACCGACGCGCCCTTCCACAATGACAGCGCCGAGGCCCATGTGCTGCATTACGCGGACCTGTTCGCGGCCGACCACGCCCTGCGGGCGCAGGGGCTGGTGCCGTTCTACCGGCGCTGATCCACGAACAGGCCCTTCAGCCCCCGCGCCAGCACATCCCGCAGCACCGGCAGTTCCAGCGCCACGCAGCCCTCGGTGGGCGCGAAATGCGGCCTGGCCACATGCAGGAAGATCGCGCTGCCCCGGTGCGGCACCACCGGCGCCATGTTCCAGTCCAGCACGCCGATCACGTCATACACCGCGTCCTCGCGCCACAGCCGCTCATGGCTGGCATCGTGGGGCAGGGGCACGGGGCGGTTGTAGTCGCGGTGGGTGGCGGCGTCGCACCAGCCATCCTCGGGCCCGATGGGTTCCACCGGCACGGCGCTGACCGGCCGCGCCACCCGGTCCGCCCGGTACAGCACGCGCAGCAGCCGCAGCGGGCCGGCGGGGGTGGCGCCGTCGCCCTCGCTCTTGTCCGGGCGCACGCCGCCCTGGCCCAGGGCGCAGCGCCAGGTCTGCCCCTGGAAACGGAACAGCCCCTCGGGCGAGACCTGCGCGATATCGGGCGTCATCTGGTTCATGCCACAGCGGTATTGTCACCTGGGGCGGCTGTCCAGCGGCGATAGGCGGCCATCGCCTGCTCCGGGCTGGTGGCATAGGCCAGCGCGGTGCCACTCATGCCGGGGCTCAGCAGCGGGTCCGGCTGGCCGGCCAGATGGGCGCGCATGCGCGCCACCGGCTGGAACTGCTCCACCGCCGCGCTGGCGGCCGCGCTCATCATGCCCGGCACGCCGCCGAACAGCGCGCCCCCCAGCACCCGGAAGGCGGGCTGGATCTCATCCCCGGTCACCGCGCGGTAAATGCTGCCGACCACGGGAATATGCTGCAGCGGGTTCAGCGCGCGCAGCATTTCGTCGAAGGTGGTGTGGCCCTGGATGGGCATCGCCGCGTCGTCATTCAGCGGCGGCCCGCCATCCGGCATGGGCGTGTCCCGCCACACATGGGCCGAGGCGATGCTGAGGCGGACGGGATCGGAGATCATGCGGCCTGCCCAGCAAGCCGCATGCCAGTGCGCTCAGAACCGGATCTGCGTCGCCAGGTAGAAGGTGCGCCCCTGCCCGGTGCCGGTGGTGCTGAGGAAGGGGGTATAGGCCTCGTTCAGCAGATTGGTGATGCGGAAGCTGACGTCCCAGTCATCCGTGATGCGATAGTTCGAGAACAGGTTGACGATGTTGTACGGCTTGCCCCCCTGGCTGGCGACGCCGGCCGTGAAGCTGCTGTTGGTGCCGGCCACCGTGCCGCCCGAGACGTAATTGTACCGCGCGCCCACCGTCAGGCGCTCCCGCAGGAAGCGTGCGCCGGCATCCACGCTCAGCACATGGTCGGGCATGTACTGGCTGGCGCCCAGGCCTGGGATCTGGCTGGGCAGGTTGGAATGCATGTTGGTGTAGCTGACGCCGCCGAAGGCCAGGCCCGCATCGTAGCGCGCCTCCAGCTCGAACCCGTTCACCTGGGTGCTGCCGGCGATGTTGCTGAAACGGTATGCGCGCGACGCCGCGACATAGCTGGCGGCGATATAGTCCTCGACGTTTTTGATGAAGTAGTTGGCGCGGAAACGCAGGCTGTCGCGCTCCGTCAGCAGGGCCTGGCGGCGCATGTTCACGCCGAATTCCCACCCCTGGGAGACCTCGGGCCGCAGATTGGGGTTGGGCAGGTAGCTGCCGGAGACGGTGCCCGGATGGCTGCCGCCCAGCATCGTCTCCTGCACCGTGGGCGCGCGCATGGAGCGGCCCCAGCTGACATAGGGCTGCAGCCAGTTGGTGACGTTCACCGCCAGCGTCACCTTGGGGTCCACCGCGCCGGTGGAGGTGTTGACGCTGTAGGAACCGGCCCTGGTGCTGGTCACGCCCGACCCGTTCAGCCAGTAATGATCGTAGCGCAGCCCGGCGGTCAGATCGACGATGCCGTAGCTGAAGGTGGTGTTGGTGAACACGCCCAGCAGCGCGCTGGTGCCGCTGGCCGGGTTCACGCCGCCATTGGTGCCGCTGACATCGTCGTGGAAATACTCCACGCCATTCACGCTGCGCACCGCGATGCGGCCCAGATGCCCGCGTGAGGTGTTGGAGATGTCGAAGCCCACGCCATCGTCCTGGATCTCCCGGCCCAGGGCGCTGGTGCTGCTGCCGCCCGTGTAGCGCATGCCCAGCTGGTTGTAGTAGGCGTTGACCCTGAGATCGACCAGCTCATGCCCCGGATTGTAGCGGTAATTGGCCGAGACGGTGCGGTTGGTCACGTCCTGCCAATAGGAATTGGCGTAGAAATAGTTGTCGTAGAACACCGACCCGATCGAGAGGCTGTGCGCCCCGTTGGTGAAGTTGGCCCGCACCAGGCCCGAGAGCAGATCCTGGCTGGTGCCGGCCACCGCATGGCCATAGCCGTCGTGATACAGGTTGGAGTTGCGCTTGCTGATGGCGCCGACGAAGCCGACATGTTCCGTGCGCACGCCGGCCGCCAGCATGTTGCTGAACAGCGTGCCATTGGTGCCCCAGGACAGCCGGGCCAGCCCGCCATAGGTCTGGCCCGGGCGCACCACGTCATCCACGTTCAGGGTGCGGAAATTCACCGAACCGGCCAGCGCGCCGCCGCCGACACCCGTCACCTCGCCACGGGTGATGTCGATGCCGGCGAGCAGGTTGGGGTCGATATAGGTGAAGCCGCCGGCCTCATGGCTGGTGAAGCGGAAGCTCTGCCGCACGCCGTCGATCGACATGTTCACGCGGCCGGACCCCTCGAAGCCACGGATGTTCACGGCGACACCCGGCTGCTGCGCGTTTTCCCGCGTGAAGGTGCCGGGGATGGTGCGCAGCACGTCATCCAGCCTGCCGCTGCCTTCGAGGTTGAGGCGGGCGCTGTCCACGGTGGTGGTGTCGGTGGGCGCCTGGGCCTCGACCAGCACGGGGTTGAGCTGGACGCCGGTTTGGGCGCCCGCTGGCGCGGCGAGGGCCATGGCCAACACCGACCCGCCGGTGAGGAGGGTATGGCGGAAAGTCTTTTCGGTCACTGGATTGAGCCTCAATGCGTGATTGATGAGATCACACACCAGAAGGGCAAGCGGAAGCATGTTCAGAATCCAGTAAAGGAAACGAACGACCATCGTTACTGCAACTTCTGATCTGCGATATGCCCCGATTTTTATTTATGAATGCGCAATGATTCGGTCAATGGGAATTATTGCGGCCAGAATACTCTATTCGTTACATGTGGGCGCGAAGGCGCACCCAGGGTTTCCGCTGCCCGGCTTCGGCATGGAGTGGTTTATCGCTAATGAGAGTCATTTGCAATAACTGCGGGGCGAGGCGCTTGCGCCGATCCACCCCTTGCATCCGGCGCGGCAACGCGGCACCAACCGCGCATGAGCGACAACACCCTGCCGGACCGCCTCTCGGTCGATCCCTCCAGCCCCTTCCACAACGCGGAACTGCTGCAAAGCGGCGTGGGCATCCGATTCAACGGCGTCGAAAAAACCAACGTCGAGGAATACTGTGTCTCCGAAGGTTGGGTGCGCGTCAGCCTGGGCAAAACCGTGGACCGCCGCGGCAAACCGCTGACCCAACTCCTCAAAGGCAAGGTGGAGCCGTTCCTGAAGCCGGAAGGCTGATCAGGACAGGATGCGCCGGGCGGGGCGGTCGGACGTGAGAGGGGCTTTGCCCCCCTCACGTCCGACCGCCCCGTCCAGCGCACCCCTGGCCTTACCGGCCCACCGCTTTCAGGGGCTGTTCCATCCGGGCCTTGAGGGCGTTCAGTTCGGCCCGGATTTGCGCGATTTCCTCGCCCAGCGGGTCGGCGTCCGTGTGGCGTGGCATGCCGTAGCCCACGGTGGGCTCGTCGCAGCGTTGGGGTGAGCGGGCGGGGATGCCCACCACGGTCACGCCTTCGGGCACGTCTTCCACCACCACGGCGTTGGCGCCCACGCGGGCCTGGCGGCCCACGGTGATGGGGCCCAGCACATGGGCGCCCGCGCCGATGACCGCGCCGTCCAGCACGTCCGGGTGGCGTTTGCCGGGTTTCAGGCTGAGCCCGCCGAGAGTGACGCCCTGGTAGATCGTCACGTCATCCCCGATGATGGCGGTGCCGCCGACCACCACGCCCATGCCGTGGTCGATGAACAGCCGCCGGCCGACCTGGGCGGCGGGGTGGATTTCGATGCCGGTCAGGAAGCGCGCGAAGTGCGAGGTGAAGCGCGCCGCCCCCGGCAGGCCCCACTGGTGCAGCCGGTGGGCCAGCCGGTGCCACAGCACGGCATGGACCCCGGGATAGCTGAAGATGACCTCGAACCAGGTAGGCCGCGCCGGGTCTCTCTCCCGGATCGATCGGCCGAGTTCGATAAGCTCCATCACTCCAATCCTTGGAACAGTGCTGTCGAGAGGTAGCGTTCCGCGAAGGAGGGGGTGATACAGACGATGCGCTTGCCGGCGTTCTCCGGCAGGGCCGCCAGGCGCAGCCCCACCGCCAGGCAGGCGCCGGAGCTGATGCCGACGGCGAGGCCTTCGGTGCGGGCGGCGCGGCGGGCGGTGGCGATGGCCTCGCGCTCGGTGGCGGTTTCCACGCCGTCGAGCAGCTCCAGCTCCAGCACCTTCGGCTTGAAGCCGGGGCCGATGCCCTGGATGCCGTGCGGGCCGGGGTCGTCGCCGTGCAGGATGGCGCTTTCGGCGGGTTCGATGCCCAGCACCTGCAGCCCGGCGCGGCGTGGCTTCAGGGCGCGGGCGATGCCGGTCATGGTGCCGCCGGTGCCCATGCCGCCCAGGATGATGTCCACATTCCCCGCCGTGTCGGCCCAGATCTCCTCGGCCGTGGTGGCGGCGTGGATGTCCGGGTTGGCGGGGTTGTCGAACTGGCGGGCGATCCAGGCGTGAGGGGTGGCGGCCGCGATTTCCTCGGCGCGGGCGATGGCGCCCGCCATGCCCTTGGCCGAGGGGGTGAGGATGAGCTCCGCCCCCATCAGCCGCATCATGCGCCGGCGCTCGATGGACGCGCCCTCGGGCATCGTCACGATCACGCGGTAGCCCAGCGCGGCGCCGACGAAGGCGAGGCCAATGCCGGTGTTGCCGGAGGTCGGCTCGATGATGACGGAGCGGCCGGGCTGGATGGTGCCGTCGGCCTCCGCCGCGCGGACCATGGCCAGCGCGATGCGGTCCTTCACGGAACCGGCCGGGTTGAAGAATTCCAGCTTCAGCAGCAGCTCGGCCTTCAGCCCGTCCTCCGCCGTCAGGCGCGGCACGCGCACCAGGGGGGTGGCCCCGATCGTGTCCAGCACGCTGTCATAGATGCGGTTGCGGAAGGTCGCGGAGGGGGGCGTCAGAGCATCCATGGCGGCACCGGCAGGTTCTTGGAACGAAGGAATTCCGGGTTGAAGAGCTTCGATTGATAGCGCGCGCCGCCGTCGCACAGGATGGTCACCACACGGTGCCCCGGCCCCAGCCGCTTCGCCACCTTGATCGCGGCCGCCACATTGATGCCGGCGCTGCCGCCAATGCAAATGCCTTCGTGCTGGGTCAGGTCGAACACTTGCGCCAGGGCTTCCTCGTCCGTCACCTGCAGCGCGTCGTCGATCGGCGCGCCTTCCAGGTTGGCGGGCACGCGGCCCTGGCCGATGCCCTCGGTGATGGAGCTGCCGGACATTTCCAGCGTGCCGTGGGTCTTCCAGGAATACAGCACGCTGCCCATCGGGTCCGCCAGGGTGACGCGGATGGACGGGTCGCGTTCCTTCAGCGCCATGGCGATGCCGGCCAGCGTGCCGCCGGTGCCGCAGCTGGTGGTGAAGGCGTCGATCCGGCCGCCGGCCTGTTCCCAGATCTCGGGGCCGGTGGTCAGGCGGTGGCCTTCGCGGTTCGCCAGGTTGTCGAACTGGTTGGCCCAGGTCCAGCCATTCTCCTCCGCCAGCCGGCGGGAGACATGGACGTAATTGCCCGGGTCCTTGTAGGGCTTGGCGGGCACCAGGCGCAGGTCGGCGCCGATCATGCGCAGGAAGTCGATCTTTTCCTGGCTCTGGGTTTCCGGCATCACGATCACGCTGCGGATGCCCAGCGCGTTGGCCACCAGGGTGATGCCGATGCCGGTGTTGCCGGCCGTGCCCTCCACCACCGTGCCGCCGGGGGCGAGGCGTCCCTGGGCGATGGCGTCCTGGATGATGGCCAGGCCCGCGCGGTCTTTCACGCTGCCCCCGGGGTTCATGAACTCGGCCTTGCCGAGTATGTCACAGCCGGTGGCCGCGCTGGCGCGTTCCAGCCGGATCAGCGGCGTGTTGCCGATGGCGCCGAGCAATCCGGCCGCGATCGGGGATTTTTTGGTTTCGACTGGCGTATCCACCGGCGGTTCTCCCTTATCACGAACCGAGAGAGTGTATTATGGGTGGAAATCGAGGCGTTTCACAGAGGGGGTTCAGGAATGCTGCTGCAGAGCAGACCGGCGCTGGCGATTGCGGTCGTGGTGGATGTGGCCCTGCATGGCGGGCGCGGCACCGTTTCCGCCGCTGATATCGCGGAACGCCTGGGCCTGGCCCGGCGCGGGCTGGAGCCCATCCTGCAACCGCTGTCGCGGGCGGGGGTGCTGAATTCCACGCGCGGCCCTTCGGGTGGCTATCGCCTGGCGCGGCCGCGGCGGGGCATTTCGGTGGGGGAGATCATCCGCGCCGTGCTGCCCGCGAAGGAGGAAGAGGCCGAGGGCGAGAGCAGCGCGCTGTTCACCCAGGTGGTGGCGCCGTTCTGGAGCGAGATGGAGGAGGAGACGCTGGCGCGCTTCGACGCCATCACGCTGGACAAGCTGGTGCGCCGGGCGGTGGGCGCGGGGCTGACCCCCGCGCCGAGTGAGCCGATCAGCTTCGTGATCTGAGGGGGCGGCGCCCCCTCACTTCACATCCACATAGCGCAGATAGGGCTTCACGGCCTCCCAGCCCTGGGGGAACAGGGTCTTCGCGTCCGCGTCCGACACGCTGGGCACGATGATGGCGCGCTGGCCGGGCTGCCAGTTCACCGGGGTGGCCAGCTTCGCGCGGTCCGTCAGCTGCAGGCTGTCGATCACGCGCAAAATCTCCTGGAAGTTCCGGCCGGTGGAGGGCGGGTACAGCAGGCTGAGGCGCAGCTTCCGGTTCGGGTCGATCACATACACCGCGCGCACCGTCACCGACGGGTCGGCGTCCGGGTGGATCATGTTGTAGAGGGTGGCGACCTTCTTGTCGGAATCCGCGATGATCGGGAAATTCACGGCGTGGCCCTGGGTTTCCGCGATGTCGGCTTCCCAGCCCGCATGGCGGTCCAGCGTATCGACCGACAGGCCGATGACCTGCACGCCGCGCTTGTCGAATTCGGGCTTCAGGCGGGCCGTCTCACCCAGCTCGGTCGTGCAGACCGGCGTGTAATCCTTGGGATGGCTGAACAGGACGGCCCATTTGCCGCCCAGCCATTCGTGGAAACGGATGGGGCCCGTGGTGGTCTCGGCCTCGAAATCGGGCACGATCTGGCCCAGCTGAAGGGACATGGGGGGCACTCCGGCCGTGTGATGGTTTTTCCTCGGCTGGCACTGTGCCTGAATTCAAATAACGTTGACAAGTCGTTTTTACGGACTAATTACACGGTCATGTTCCGCCGCTCCCTCATCGCCGCTTCCGCCGCCGCATTGGCGGCCCCTCGCCTGGCCCGCGCGCAGGGCTATCCGGAAAAGCCGGTGCGCCTGCTGGTGCCGGTGGCCCCGGGCGGCAGCCAGGATATCGTGGCGCGGCTGTTCGCCCGCCATCTGGGCCCGGTGCTGGGGCAGAACATCGTGGTGGAAAACCTGCCCGGCGCTGGCTCCAACATCGGGTATGAGGCCGTGGTGCGCGCCCGTCCGGATGGCTATGTGCTGGGTGCCGGCAGCGACAGCCTGTCCGTCAACAAGGGCCTGTTCCGCCGCCTGAGCTTCGACCCGGTGGAGGATATCGCCCCGGTGGCCGAGGCCACGCGCGTGCCGCAGATCCTGGTGGCGGCGGCGAACAGCCCGGCCAATACACTGGCGGAATTCGTGGAACTGGCGAAGAGCCAGCCCGTGGCCGTCGGCACCCCGGGCAATGGCAGCCTGTCCCACCTGTTGCAGCAGCAGTTGCAGGATGCGTCGGAGGTCCGCTGGACCCACGCGCCCTATCGCGGCGGCGCTCTGGCGGTGCAGGATTTGATGGGCGGTTCCCTGCAAGGCGTGATGATCAACATCGGCGCCGTGACCGACCATGTGAAGGGCGGGCGGCTGAAGGGCATCGTCGTGTCCTCTCCCACCCGCACCGCGGCGCTGCCGGATGTGCCCACCTTCGCCGAGGCCGGTTTGACCAACGCCGACGCGGTGGGCTGGCACGGCTTCTTCGCGCCGCGCGGCACGCCGGAGGAGGTGGTGGCCAAGCTCAACACCGCCCTGCGCCAGGTGCTGCGGAATGAGGAAGTGGCCGGCCGGCTGAACGCGCTGGGCATCGAGCCCTCGGACACCGGGCCGGAATATCTGGGCCAGCGGCTGCGGGCGGATGCCACCCGCTGGGCCGCGGTGATCGAGCGCGCGCGGCTCTCCCCAGACTAAAGCCCCCGCCACAGAATTTCCGCCCCCAGCACCGCCAGCCCGATGAAGAAGCCGCGCCGGAACACCTCTGGCCGCACTCGCGCGCGCAAGGCCCCGCCCAGGGCCATGCCCAGCAGGGCGGGCGCCAGCGCCAGCAGCGACACCCCCAGCAGTGATGCCCCCTGTGGCCCCGCCAGCGCCCCATGCCAAGCCAGCCCCAGCCCCAGCGCGAGGGTGGAGGTGGTGAAGGACAGGCCCAGCGCCTGCACCAGCTCGTCGCGCTCCAGCCCCAGCGCGGCCAGATAGGGCACGGCCGGGATCACCAGCACGCCGGTGGCCCCCGTCACGGCGCCGGTGGCCAGCCCCACCAGCGGCCCGGCCCAGCCCTGGATGCCCGGCGCCACCCGCAGCCCGGGCCTGGCCAGCCCGATCGCGGCATAGGCCAGCAGCGCCGCCCCCAGCCCGGCCGTGGCCAGCCCCGCCGCCCCGCCCGCGATCAGGCCCGAGCACGCCCAGGTGCCAACCCCGATCCCCAGCATCATCCCCCACAGCCGCCGCAGCAGCGGCAGGAAGCGCGGCCCGGCGAACAACTGCCAGATGTTCGTCACGAACGAAGGCACCAGTAGCAGGGCGGCGGCCTGGGCGGGCGGCATGGCGGCGCCCAGCAGCCCCATCGCCACCGTGGGCAGCCCGAGGCCGATCACGCCCTTCACCAAGCCGGCCAGCAGGAAGGTGAGGGCGATCAGAAGGATATGCTCGGTCATGCGGGAAAACTTGCCCCGGCGCGCGCCCCGCGCACAATGCGGCTTTGGCGAAGCCAGGATTCGTCCTGACCGAAGGCACACATGCACCTCGACCTGACCGACCTGCGCCTGTTCCTGCTGGTGAACGAGGCCGGGAGCATCACCGCCGGCGCCGCCCGGGCGGGGCTGGCGCTCGCCTCGGCCAGCGCGCGGCTGCGCGGGCTGGAGGAACAGGCGGGCGTGCCCCTGCTGGAGCGCGGGCGGCGCGGCGTGCTGCCCACCCCGGCGGGGCTGGCGCTGCTGGCCCATGCGCGGGCCATGCTGGGGCAGCTCGACGCCCTGCGGGGCGAGATGGGCGAATACGCCGCCGGGCTGCGCGGCCATGTGCGGATGCTGGCCAACACCGCCGCCGCCAGCGAGATCCTGCCGGACCTCCTCGCCGGGTTCCTGGCCGCCCATCCCAGCCTGGACGTGGAGCTGGACGACCGCCCCAGCACCGCCGTGGCCCAGGCGGTGGCGGAGGGGCTGGCCGAGCTGGGCATCGCCGCCGACCACGCCGACCTGTCGGGGCTGGAAAGCCACCCCTTCCGCGACGACCGGCTGGTGCTGGTCACCCCGCCCGGCCATGCGCTGGCGGGGGGCGGGGCGCTGGGCTTCGCGCAATGCCTGGGGGCGGAGTTCATCGGCCTGGCGGGGGACAGCGCCCTGCACCAGCATATCCTGGGCCATGCCCGCCGCGCCGGGCGCCCCATGCGCCTGCGCGCCCGGGTGCATGGGCTGGGGGCGGTGTGCCGGATGGTGGCGCTCGGCGCCGGGGTGGCGGTGGTGCCGGAACGCACCGCCCGGCGCTGGCCCGGCCTGCCCATGCTGCGCCTGACGGATGAGTGGGCCGCGCGCCGCCTGCGGCTGGTGATGCGCCCGGGCCTGCCGGCGCCCGCGCGGAGATTGGCGGACTACTTGTTGGCCAGATCATCATCCGATCAGATGGAATCATCTGATCGGGTAAAGATGATCGTGAAAACAAATAGCTAGAGCGGTTGCCGTGAGCCGGCGCGAACGGAAACCGCTCTAGCCCTGAAGCGCCCGCTCCAGCGCCGCCCCCAGCCCCTGGCTGACACGCCCGCTGACCGGCACCAGGCTGCCCGCCGCGGGCCTCGGCAGGCCCAGCCCCGCCAGCCCTTCCAGCAGACGCACGCCGCAGGCGATGCCATCCAGCAGCGGCACGGGGCTTTCCAGCCGCGCGCCCATCCCGGCCAGGGCGGCGCCGCCCAGGATGATGCTCTCGGCGCCCTGGGCCACCAGCGTCACGATCGCCGCATTCACCTTGGCCGCGACGCCGCCCGGGTCCGCCAGCGCATCCTGCGGCGTCGCCGCCACGCCCAGCAGCCCGGCCAGCCGCCCCGAGAAACCATGATGCGCGATCAGCTCCCGGTACATCTCCACACCGCCGAAGGTGACCAGGCCGAAGCGCCGGCCGGTGGTCATGGCCACCAGGCACGCGGCCTCCGTCATGCCCAGCACGGGGCAGGGCATCAGCTGGCGCGCCGCCTCCAGCGCCGTGTCGTAGCTGACGGCCAGCAGCACGCCATCCACCGTTTCCCCCTTTGGGCCGGCGTAGGGGGCCATCGCCTCCAGCATGCCGTGGGCCGCGATGGCGTTCTCCAGCCGGCTGGAAATCACGGCCGGGCCCAGGGCGGGGGTCAGGGGCACCACCTCCGTGCCCGGTGACGCGGCGGCCCGCCCGGCGGCCGCGCAGAGTTCGGTGATCGCGGCCGTGGTGTTGCCGTTGAGGAGAAGAATGCGCATGGCCACCAGCTTGCAGAGCGGCCGCACCCACCGCAAGCTTCCCCCATGACACCCGACACCGCCGCCCTCGACCTGCCCTTCGATTCCGACCGCATGCTGGATGGCCTGCGCCCCTGGATCGAAACCGAAAGCCCCACTTTCGACGCCGCCGCCGTCAACCGGATGATGGGCGTCGCCGCCCGCGACCTGGCGCTGGCCGGCGCGACGGTGGAGACCATCCCCGGCCGCATGAACCTGGGCGACTGCGTGCGCGCCAAGTTCGACCACCCGTCGAAGGAGAAGGGCATCCTGGTGCTGGGCCACCTGGATACGGTCCACCCGATGGGCACCATCAACGGCCAGCTGAACTTCCGGCGTGAGGGCAACAAGGCCTATGGCCCCGGCATCCAGGACATGAAGGGCGGCAACTACATCGCGCTGGAGGCCGTGAAGCAGCTGCGCGCCGCCGGCATCCAGACCTCCCGCCCCGTGACCTTCCTGTTCACCTCCGACGAGGAAATCGGCAGCCCCGCCACCCGTGACCTGATCGAGGCCGAGGCCGCCCGCCATGCCGTGGTGCTGGTGCCCGAGCCCGCGCGGCCCGATGGCGGCGTCGTGACCGGCCGCTATGCCATCGCGCGCTTCAACATGCGCGCCACCGGCCGCCCCAGCCATGCTGGCGCACGTTTGGCCGAAGGCCGCAGCGCCATCAAGGAGATGTGCAAGCAGATCCTGGCGATCGAGGACATGACGACCGAGGCCTGCACCTTCTCGGTCGGCGTGCTGCAGGGCGGCACCTGGGTGAACTGCGTGACCACCCATTGCGATGCCGAGGCCCTGTCCATGGCCAAGCGCCAGGAGGATCTGGACGCGGCGGTGGAGAAGATGCTGGCCCTGCGCGCCAGCGGCAACGACGTGTCCTTCGAGGTGAAGCGCGGCGTGACCCGCCCGGTGTGGGAACCCAATGACGGCGTGATGCTGCTGCACAGCAAGGCGCAGGCGCTGGCCGAGCGCCTCGGCTTCAACGTGCCCTCGCAATCGGCCGGCGGCGGCTCGGACGGCAACTTCACGGGGGCGATGGGCATCCCCACGCTGGACGGGCTGGGCGTGCGCGGCGCGCTGGCCCACACGCTGGAGGAACACATCTTCATCGACAGCCTGGCCGAGCGCGGCAAGCTGTTCGCGGGGCTGTTGCAGGTGGTGTGATGGAGGGGGCGGGAGGTCGCCGTTACAGCACCTCCCGCACCGCCTCCACCGGCCGGCCGATCCGCGCGCCTTTGTCCGTGATCACCACCGGGCGTTCGATCAGCACCGGGTGGGCGGCCATCGCGTCCAGCGCCTGGTCGTCCGTCAGGTTCGGGTCATCCAGCCCCAGCTCCTGATAGGGCGGGGCCTTCTTGCGCAGCAGGCCGCGCGCGGGGATGCCCAGCTGCTTCACCACCGCCGCGATCTCCGCCCGGCTGGGCGGGGTCTTCAGGTATTCGACGATGCGGGGTGCGTGCCCTTCGGCGCGCAGCAGGTCCAGCACCTTGCGGGAGGTGGAGCAGCCGGTGTTGTGCCAAATGGTGATCATCCGAAAACCTCGTCCCAGGCGGACATCAGCGCGCTGTCCAGCTCTTCCATCGTGATCAGCACCCCCAGCGCGTGCAGGGAGGTGACGCCGTGTTCCGCGATGCCGCAGGGCACGATGCCGCCGAAATGGCTCAGATCCGGTTCCAGGTTCAGCGCCAGCCCGTGCCAGGAGACCCAGCGGGTGACGCGCACGCCGATGGCGCCGATCTTTTCCTCCGCGCCGCCGGGGCGCACCACCCAGATGCCCACGCGGCCTTCCCGCCGCTCACCGCGGATGTTGAAGCGCCACAGGGCGCGGATCATCCATTCCTCCAGCGCGTGGACATAGGCGCGGATATCGCGCGCGGGCACGGGGCCGTGCGGGCGTGTCAGGTCCAGCATGGCATAGGCCACGCGCTGGCCGGGGCCGTGATAGGTCCATTTCCCGCCCCGGCCGGCGGGCACGGCGGGGAAGCGGGCATCCTTCAGGTCCTCCGGCTTCGCGCTGGTGCCGGCGGTGTAGGTGGGGGGGTGTTCCACCAGCCAGACGCATTCGCCTGCCGTGCCGTCATGGATGGCGTGGGCGCGGGCCTCCATCGCGGCGATGGCGGGGGTGTAGGGGGTCAGCCCTTCGGAGACGCTCCATTCCACCCCCGCGCGCGGCGTGCCGGCGGGGATGAGGAGCGGCGGAACGGACAGGAGGCTTTCAGGCATGATGCCCGCATTATGGTATGGCGGCCCCCCGGTTGTAAGCCGCCGCCGCATGCGGTAGAAGCCCGCCACGTTTGCGGTCGTGGCGGAATGGTAGACGCGTCAGCTTGAGGTGCTGGTGGGGGAAACCCCGTGGAAGTTCGAATCTTCTCGACCGCATATTTTTATTGTGTCCTCAAACGTCGTGCCGCAGGCACGCCTTCGGCGTGACGCGCCGCCTCCGGCGGCTTGGCTTACGGCGCGCCGCGGGCATCTCCTCGCATCACTGCCTGATGGGCGCCGCCCGGCGCTGTGCGCCGGGATTCGTCTGGCGGGACAGCTCTTGCATGCAAGATAGCCCCCCACTTCCATGCAAGCCAAGCTTCCATTTCCCCCACGCATACCGCATCGCACCCCAGCAAGGTTGCCTCGGCCCCTCTCCGGCCGCATTCTGTGCGGGACTGGGGGACCCCGATGGACGAAGACTTCCGTAAAGCCGCGCTCGACTACCACCGCCTGCCGCGGCCCGGTAAGCTCGCCATCGAGCCGACGAAGCGCATGGCCACCCAGCGCGACCTGGGCCTGGCCTACTCTCCCGGCGTCGCCGCCGCCTGCGAGGAAATCGCCAAGAACCCCGAGGCCGCCTGGGACTACACCACCCGCGGCAACATGGTCGCCGTCATCACCAACGGCACCGCCGTGCTGGGGCTCGGCGCCATCGGGGCGCTCGCCTCCAAGCCCGTGATGGAAGGCAAGGCCGTCCTCTTCAAGAAATTCGCGGGCATCGACTCCATCGACATCGAGGTCGAGGAACGCGACCCCGCCTTGTTCGTCCAGACCGTCTCCAGGCTCGAAGCCAGCTTCGGCGCCATCAACCTGGAAGACATCAAGGCCCCGGAATGCTTCGAGATCGAGCGCGAACTGCGCGCGAAGATGAACATCCCGGTCTTCCATGACGACCAGCACGGCACCGCCATCATCGTCGCCGCCGCCATCCGCAACGGCCTGCTGCTGCAAGGCAAGAACCTGGCCGATGTGAAGCTGGTGAACACCGGCGGCGGCGCTGCGGCGCTGGCCTGCCTCAACCTGCTGGTCACCATGGGCCTGAAGCGGGAAAACGTGTGGGTCTGCGACGTGGACGGCCTCGTCTACAAGGGCCGCAACACGATGGACCCCTACAAGGCCCAATACGCGCAGGACACCGACCTGCGCACGCTGGAGGACGTGCTGGATGGCGCCGACGTGTTCCTCGGCCTGTCCGCGCCGCGCGTGCTGAAGCCCGAATGGCTGGGCAAGCTGGCGCCCAAGCCGCTGGTCCTGGCGCTGGCCAACCCCGAACCCGAAATCCTGCCCGAGGCCGTGCGCGCCGCCCGCCCGGACGCGATCGTGGCCACCGGCCGCAGCGACTATCCGAACCAGGTCAACAACGTCCTCTGCTTCCCCTTCATCTTCCGCGGCGCGCTGGATGTGGGCGCGACCACGATCAACGAGGAAATGAAGGTCGCGACCGTCGAGGCCATCGCCGCCCTGGCCCGCATGGAGGCCAGCGAAGTCGTGGCCGCCGCCTATGGCGGCCAGGCCCCGGTCTTCGGCCCCGACTACATCATCCCCAAGCCCTTCGACCCGCGGCTGATCCTTGAAATCTCCCCGGCCGTGGCGCGCGCCGCCATGGACAGCGGCGTGGCCCGCCGCCCGATCAAGGATTTCGACGCCTATCAGCGGGAGCTGGAACGCTTCGTCTTCCGCTCCGGCAACCTGATGCGCCCGATGTTCGAGGCCGCCCGCAAGGCCCCCCGCCGCGTGGTGTATTCCGAGGGCGAGGACGAGCGCACCCTGCGCGCCGTGCAGACCATCCTGGATGACGGCATCGCCGAACCCATCCTGATCGGCCGGCGCGACGTGATCGCGGCGCGCGTCGCCTCCATGGGCCTGCGCATGGACCTGGACCGCTCCGTGCGCGTGCTGGACCCGATGAAGGACGAGGCCGTCTTCGGCCCGCTCGAAGCCGTCTATACCCGCAAGGTCGGCCGGCGCGGCGTGCCGCCCGACAATGCCGGCCGGCGCGTCTATACCCGCCCCACGGTCGCTGCCAGCCTGCTGCTGGAAACCGGCCAGGCGGATGCCGCCATCGTCGGCGGCAATGGCGACTGGATGCGCCACTGGCACCACGCGCTGGACGTGATCGGCAAAAGCCCCGCTGTCTCCCGCGTGTATGCCGTCACAGCCGTGCTGGTGCCCAATGGCGCGCTGTTCTTCGTGGACACGCACCTGCTGCTGGAACCCAGCGCCGAGCAGATCGCGGAAATGACGCATCTGGCCGCCGCCCAGATCCGCCGCTTCGGCCTGACGCCGCGCGCGGCGCTGCTGTCGCACTCCTCCTTCGGCTCCTCCCAGGCGCCCAGCGCCCGGCGCATGCGCGCGGCCCTGAAACTGATCCAGGCCGCCGAACCCGGGCTGGAAGTGGACGGCGAAATGCACGCCGACGCCGCGCTGGTGTCGACCATCCTGGGCAAGTCCGTGCCGGATACGACCCTGACCGGCCCCGCCAACCTGCTGGTGATGCCGAACCTGGATGCCGCGAACATCGCCTTCAACCTGCTGAAAGCCGCCGCCGAAGGCCTGCAGGTGGGGCCGCTGCTGCTGGGCATGAACAAACCAGTGGAAGTGCTGGTGAACTCCGTGACCGCGCGCGGCATCGTGAACGTGACCGCCGCGGCGGTGGCGCATGCGAATGGCTGGAAAGGGCCGGGGTGAAGACGGCCGCGACCAAGGGGCTCCGCCCCCTGGACCCCCGCAAAGGGTTGTAGCAACCCTTTGAACCCATGAGTTTGGCGCCTTACCCTGGCAGGTTTGAGGTCAATTTTATTATAAAATTCAATGGGAAACACCTTCCCAGGACCAGCACCAAACTGCTGGGGTCCAGGGGCCTTTCGGCTCCCCGGGGTGCGGGGCTTCGCCCCGCGGTATGGGCGGGGTGCCCGAGGGGCGGCGCCCCTCGGCCTTCTACCTTCGTGCCGCGCCCCGCTGCGCGATCGCCAGCACGGCCTGCCGTGCCACTGCCTTATCCGGCATGCCTGTGGTCTTGGTGCGTTTTTCCGCTTCCAGCAGTGCGTTCGCCACCGCTTCCAGTGCCGGCATCCGCCAGTTCCGCAGCGCCCGTTCCATGATGGGCTTCGTGCGGAAGAACACCGGCGGCCGCAGCGCGCCCAGCGCCTCACCGGGAGAGGAGCCATCGGCCACCGCCATGCTGGCTTCCAGCAGCCGCTGGGTGTGGCGCAGGGCGGCGCGGATGATCTGCACCGGCACCGCCCCGTCGCTGATGGCCGAGGCCAAAGCCCGGTCGGCCGCCGGCACATCCCCGGCGAAGGCGGAATTCAGCGCTTCATCCAGGCTCAGCGTGTTGGCCTCGCCCACCACGGCCAGCACGTCTTCCTCGGTGGCGCGGCCGCCGGGGCCGACATACAGGGCCAGCTTTTCCAATTCGCGGCGCAGCAGCAGCCGGTCCTCGCCCTGGTTCTGCACCAGCCAGTCGATGGCGGGCCCATCGGCGCTGATGCCCAGCTCCTCCAGGATGCGCCGCGCGCTGGCGGCCAGCTCCGCGCCGCGTTCCCGCCAGCAGGCGATGACGGCGGCCTTGGGCGAGGCCTCCAGCAAGGTGCGCAGGCGGGAGCGCGCCTGGAGTTCAGGCCCCTCCATCACCACCAGCCCCGGGCCGGGGCCTTCGAGGGCCGCCTTGGCGGCGTTGGTGAAGGCGTCGGTGGCTTCGCGCACGCGCACCAGGCGGCGGCCGCCCAGCAGGGGGCGCGTCGCGGCCTCGGAGGCAAGCAGGGCGGTGTCCTTGGCGCCTTCGCGCGGGATGTCGGCCACGGCCAGCTCGTCACCGCCGGTGACGGCGCGGCTCAGCGCCTCCGCGCGTTCCCGCACCAGCCCGGCGTCGTCGCCGTGCAGCAGCACGACGCGGGTCTCGCCAGGGTCCTTGAGGAAAGCGTCGAGGCGCTTGGGATCAAGCTTCGCCACGCCGGCGCAGCTCCAGCGCGATGCGGCGGGCGATATCCTCGGCCAGTTCCTCCACCAGCCGGCGCTCCATCGCCTCGCGGCTGATGTCGGCGGCGAAGAATTGCAGGTCCGGCAGGTTGAAGGCGTCGAACTTGCGGCTGGTGCCGCGCATGACCTCCTCCTGCTCGGCGCCCAGGCGCACCAGCACGAAATCGGCGGTCATGGTCATGCGGATGCGGGTGATGCCGCCGTCGGAGCGATAGCCCTGCACATCGGCGTCTCCACGTGTGCCGGCCCGCAGCTCGAACTGCGCGGGGGTGCCGGGGCGCGTGTCCTCCAGCCGGTTCTGCAGGGCGCGGCGCAGCAGCTGCCCCTGGCGTTCGCCCATCCGCGCCACCCGGACGGAGGCAAGCTGGTCGGCCAGCGCCTCGCCGCCCGGCATGGCGCCGGGGCGGTGCAGCGGCCGGAAGCCGCAGGCGGCCAGCAGCAGGGGGGAAGCCAGCAGTAGCGCGCGCCGAGCGGTCATGCCTACACCACGAAATTGACGATGCGCCCGCGCACATGGATGCGCTTGCGGATCGGTTTGCCATCGATGGCGCGGGCCACATTCTCCTCGGCCAGCGCCGTGGTGAAGATGGTATCCTCGCTGGCGTCCAGCGCCACCTCGATATTCGCGCGCAGCTTGCCGTTCACCTGCACCGCCAGGGTCAGCGTATCCGCCTTCAGCAAGTCGGGGTCGGCCTCGGGCCAGGGCAGTTCGGCCACCAGATCCGTGGTGCCGGGGTGCAGGGCGGACCACAGCTCCTCGGCCAGATGCGGCATCATGGGCGCGGTCAGGCGCAGCAGGGCTTCCAGCGCCTCCAGCTTCGCGCCGGCGGCGTCGGCGGGTGCCTCCGCGATCGCGTTGGCGAATTCATGGATGCGCGCGACCGCCACGTTGAAGGCGAAGGTTTCCAGCGCCGTGGTCACGGCGGCGATGGAGCGGTGCGTCACCTGGCGCAGCTTGCGCCCAGCGGGAGTTTCGCCGGGGGTTTCGCTGGCGGGCGGCAGCGGCAGGCTGGTGGTCACCAGGCGCCACACGCGCTGCACGAAGCGCGCGGCGCCGGCCACGCCCGCCTCCGACCATTCCATATCGCGGTCGGGCGGGTTGTCGCTCAGGATGAACCAGCGCGCCGTGTCCGCGCCGTAGCGGTCGATGATCGCCCCGGGGTCCACGGTGTTGTTCTTCGACTTCGACATCTTCTCGCCGCGGCCGATGGCAACGACCGCGCCGGTCGCCTTTTCGGTGGCGACACCCTCGGCGTCCACCGCCACATCCTCCGGGTACAGCCAGCGGCCGTCGGCGGCGCGGTAGGAGGCGTGGGTGACCATGCCCTGGGTGAACAGGCCGGCGAAGGGTTCGGGCGTCGCCACCTTGCCCATGCCGCTCAGGGCGCGGGTGAAGAAGCGGGCATAGAGCAGGTGCAGGATCGCGTGCTCGATGCCGCCGATATACTGGTCCACCGGCAGCCAGGCATCGACGGCGGCCTTGGTCAGCGGCTCCGCTGCGCGGGGCGAGCAGAAGCGGGCGAAATACCAGCTGCTGTCGACGAAGGTGTCGAAGGTATCCGTCTCACGCACCGCAGCCCGGCCGCAGCTCGGGCAGTTCACGTGCTTCCAGGTGGGGTGGTGGTCCAGCGGGTTGCCGGGGCGGGAGAAATCCACATCCTCCGGCAGCTTCACCGGCAGCTGGTCCTTGGGCACCGGCACCACGCCGCAGGCATCGCAATGGATGACCGGGATGGGGCAGCCCCAATAGCGCTGGCGGGAGACACCCCAGTCGCGCAGGCGCCAGTTCACGATGCCGCGCCCGGCGCGCTTTTCCTCCAGCGCGGCGATGGCGGCCTTCTTCGCCTCCGGCACCGCCAGCCCGTTCAGGAAGCCGGAATTGTAGATGCGGCCGTCGTCGGTATAGGCGACATCGGCGATGCTGAAGGTGGCGGGGTCCGCATCGGGCGGCAGCACCACGGGCAGCACCGGCAGGCCGTATTTGCGCGCGAAGTCCAGGTCGCGCTGGTCACCGCTGGGGCAGCCGAAGATGGCGCCCGTGCCGTATTCCATCAGCACGAAATTCGCGATCCAGACCGGGTATTCCATCCCGTTGAACGGGTGCTTCACGAAGAAGCCGGTGTCGAAGCCGCGCTTCTCGGCCTGTTCGATCGCGGCCTCGCTGGTGCCCATGGCGCGGCATTCAGCGATGAACTCGGCGGCCTTGGGGTTGCGCGCGGCGGCGGCGGCGGCCAGCGGGTGCTCGGCGGCGACCGCCAGGAAGGACATGCCGAACAGCGTGTCGGGGCGGGTGGTGAACACCTCCACATCCGTCACGCCGTCCACGGCCTGGGCCAGCTCGAAGCGCACGCGCGCGCCTTCGCTGCGGCCGATCCAGTTGGCCTGCATCAGCTTCACGCGCTCGGGCCAGCGGTCCAGGCCGTTCAGGGCCTCCAGCAGGTCGGGCGCGGCCTCGGTGATCTTCAGGAACCACTGGCTCAGCAGTTTCTTCTCGACCGGCGCGCCGGAGCGCCAGCCGCGGCCGTCGATCACCTGCTCATTGGCCAGCACGGTGTTGTCCACCGGGTCCCAGTTGACCCAGCTTTCCTTGCGCTCGACGAAGCCGGCGGCCATCAGGTCCTGGAACAGGGCCTGCTGCTGGCCGTAGTATTCGGGGTCGCAGGTGGCGAATTCGCGCGACCAGTCCAGCGACAGGCCCATGCGCTTCAGCTCGGCGCGCATGTTGGCGATGTTGTTGTAGGTCCAGGCGCCGGGGTGCACGCCGCGGTCGCGCGCCGCGTTTTCCGCCGGCAGGCCGAAGGCGTCCCACCCCATCGGGTGCATCACCAGGTGGCCGGTCGCCCGCTTGTACCGTGCCACCACGTCGCCCAGCGTGTAGTTCCGCACATGCCCCATGTGGATCTTGCCGCTGGGGTAGGGGAACATCTCAAGCACGTAGTATTTCTTCGCGCCCTCGGGCGGCACATCGGGTGCCGCGAAGCTGGCGCGGTCGTTCCACGCGGCCTGCCAGCGCGGCTCGGCCGTGGTGAAATCATAACGGGCGGGTTCGGAAGCCTGGTCCATGACCGCGCGGAATAGCCCAGAAACCGGCGTTGTGCCATGCGGTGCTTGGCATAAATGGGTTGCGGCGGCCCGTTCCCTCGGGGGGCCATTTGGCGCGCGCCCCGGTTCAGGCTAACGAGGCGCCATGAGCACCACCGCGACCGACACCCCGGAACTGGCCCGCCTGCGAGAACTGCTGGCGGCGGAGCGCGTGAAGCTCGGCATCCATATCCGGCGCATGAACAGCCCCGGCAGCCCGGTCTATCGGATGACCGAGAATGTGTGGCCCGCCGCCACCATCCTGGTCACCAGCTTCCTGGGCACCTGGCTGGTGCATTTCTATCTGGGCGCCGCCATCCTGGCCGTGGGCTGCTGGTGGTGGCTGGCGAAGATGCTGCCGCGCATCAAGGATGGCGTGTTCGAGCGCGGCTCCGCCCTCGTGCTGCATGATGTGAAGCAGTTCGACTACTGGTGGGGCCAGGGCGTGCTGAGCCTGTATGCCAAGATGCCCGATGGCTCTGAACGCGCCGCGACCCGCAAGGATGACTGGCGGACCTTCGTGCGCGCCATGCCCGATGCGGAGGAGGGCGCCGACGCGGCGCCTGCCGCTTGACCCGGCGCGGCTTGGCTTGCCAATTCTGGCGCATGAAGCGCTGGCTGGCAGGCTCGGGTGTTGGGGGGGTGGTCTCGGCCGCCCTGCTGGCGGTTGCCGTGACCGGCGCCGGGCCTGGCCTGGCGCAATCCATGCTGGGCGCGCCCAGCACGCCCGCCGCTCCTGCGCCCGTCGCCCCCCGGGCGCCTGAGCCCCCGCGCGCGGCCGCGCCGCAACGCCCGGCCACGCCCGCGCCCGCGGCACCCGCCCGGCC
>NZ_JAAABL010000021.1 GCF_009900765.1 Rhodovarius lipocyclicus | reverse complement strand
GCGGGGGCTGGGCGCGCATGGCTGGGCGTGGCTGGCGCGCCGCGCGGGGCGGCCGGCGGTGGCGCTGGGGGGCGTGGATGCCCGCGCCGCCCGGCGGGTGCCCCCGCCCGTCGCGGGCTATGCCGCGATTTCGTGGTTCCTCTGACCCTTCCGCCACGCCCGCCGGTTGGCTAGCGTCCGTGCCAAGCAACCAAGGTCGCGGAAGACATGAAGCTGTTCTTTGCCCCCGGCGCCTGCAGCGTCGGGCTGCACATCATCCTCAATGAGATCGGCAAGCCCTTCGAGCTGGCCTTCGTGAACACGAAGCAGGCCGACAACCTGAAGCCCGCCTATCTGGCCATCAACCCGAAGGGCAAGGTGCCGGCGCTGATCCGCGACAATGGCAAGCTGCTGACCGAATTCCCCACCATCGCGCTGTATCTGGGCCGCTCCGCGCCCGAGGCCGGGCTGCTGCCCGCCGACCTCGATGGCCAGGCCGAGGTGCTGGAGGTGATGGACTATATCTGCGGCACGGTGCACCCTCTGGGCTACACGCGCGAATTCCGCGTCGGCCGCTTCGCGAAGGACAAGGACGACGAGGCCCGCGTGATCGCCCAGGCGACCGAGGCGCGCGAAGGCTACCTGAAGGTGCTGGAAGCCGCCTTCAAGGGCCCCTGGTACATGGGCGAACAGTACACGGTGGCCGACACCGCCCTGTTCTTCCTGGAGGCCTGGACGGTGAACCGCACCGCCACGCCCCTGCCCCCCAAGCTCGCCGCGCATTACCAGGCCATGCTGGCCCGCCCGGCGGTGAAAAAAGCACTCGAAACGGAGGCCACCTTCTGATGACCAAGCTGTTCTATTCCCCGGGCGCCTGTTCGCTCGGCATCCATGTGCTGCTGGAGGAAATCGGCGCGCCCTATGAGGCGGTGCTGGTGAACCTGAAGGAAGGCGCGCAGTTCAAGCCGGAATTCGTGGCCGTCACGGCGAAGTCCAAGGTGCCGGCGCTGCAGCGCGACGACGACAGCGTGCTGACGGAATACCCCGCCATCGCCTATTGGCTGGCCGCCAGCAACCCGGCCGCCAAGCTGCTGCCCGCCACCACCGAGGGCCTGACCCGCGCGCTGGAGGCGACCGACTACTGCGTGGCCAGCCTGCACATGCAGGGGTTCAGCCGCATGTTCCGCCCCACCAATTTCGGCCCGACCGAGAGCGACGGCGACGCCATCAAGGCGCGCGGCCAGCAGATCTTCGAAAAGGGCCTGGCCTGGTTCGAGGCGAAGCTGGCGACGCAGGACTATGTGGCGGGCGACTACTCCTTCGCCGACAGCGCGCTGTTCTATGTCAGCTTCTGGTGGGTGGCGCGGATGGGCAAGGAACTGCCGCCGAAGGTCGCGGCCCATTACGCGCGCATGCTGGCCCGCCCGGCCGTGCAGCGGGCCCTGGCCGCCGAAGGGCTGGCGTAAGGCCATGACATCACCGGTCGCCACGCTCTGGACCTCCGCCAGCACCAGCGGCACGCTGGCCCATATGGCCGTGGCCTATGCGGGGCTGCCGGTGGATGTGCGCTTCATCTCCCTGCGCGGCGGTGAGCACCAGACGCCGGACTACCTGGCCATCAACCCGAAGGGAGAGGTGCCGGCGCTGCAATTGCCCAGCGGCGGCACCGTGACCGAACTGCCCGCCATCCTGACCTGGGTGGCGGACATGGCGCCGGCCAGCGGCCTGCTGCCGCCCGCCCATCCGCAGCGGGCCATCGCCCTGTCCTGGCTGGCCTGGTGCCATCTGCAGATGGGGCGCAGCTTCTCCGTCGCGTTCCAGCCGGAGCGGATGGTGGATGGGGATGCGGCCGCCGCCGCCGTGCTGCGCGCGGCCAGCATCAAACGCGCCATGGCGGCGCTGGAATTCGCCGACCGCCATGTGGCGCCGGACGCGACCCTGATGGGCAATGGGCGGATCACGGCGCCCGACCTGTTCCTGGCCCTGCTGGCCAGCTTCGCCGGGTATCTGAAGCTCGACATCTCGGGCCTGGCGGCGCTGAACGCGCTGATGGCCAAGGTGTTCGGGGAACCGGCGATCGCGGCCGCGCTGGCGAAGGAGCAGGCGGCGGGCTGAAGGGTGTCTAAACCCGCGCCCGCCAATCCGCGTAGACATCGTCCAGCGTCGTCTCCCACGGGATCACGGGCGCCCAGCCCAGCCATTCCCGCGCGCGGGCGGCATTCCCGCAGGAGCGCAGCAGGTCGTTCGGGCGCAGGGCGGCGGCCACTTCCTCGACCTGGGCGGAAACCCCGGCGCGCGCCAGCAGCGCGTGTAGGATATCCCCCACCTTGCGCGGCGTGCCGCTGGCCAGGTTGATGATGGCGCCCTGGGGCAGATCGTCGAACCGGCCCAGCGCCAGGGCATAGGCGGCGCAGACATCGCGCACGTCCAGGAAATCCCGCCAGCGTTCCAGCGCGCCCACCTGCATCACCGGCGGCTGCAGCCCCGCCGCGATCCGCGCCGCCTGCCGGGCGAAGGCCGAGACGACGAAGGCCGTCCCCTGCCCCGGCCCCACATGGTTCAGCGGCCGCATGCGCACCACCCGCAGGCCGCGCAGCGCCATCTCGCCCAGCGCCAGGTCGGCGGCGGCCTTGGCGGCGGCATAGGGGTTTCCCGGTGCCAGCGGCGCGTCCTCGTCCAGCGGCTCCGCGCGCTGGAAGGACAGGCCGTAGACCTCGCCGGTGGAGGCGAACAGCAGCCGGGCCTTCGGCGCCGCGCGCAGGATGGCGCCGCCCAGGCGCAGGGCGCCGAACAGGTTGGCGTTCCAGGTGGCCTCCGGCGCGCGGAAGCTTTCGGCGACGTTGGATTGCGCGGCCAGATGCACCACGGCGTCGGGGGCGGCCTCGGCCAACGCCTCGGCCAGCGCCGCCTCGGAGTCGAGCGGTGTGGGCAGGGCCTCGTCCCAGCCCGGTGCCGGGTCGTGGTGCAGGCCGGCGATCAGCGTGGCGGCCGGAAAGGCCTGGCGCAGCGCGGGCAGCAGGTGGCCGCCGACGAAGCCCGTCGCGCCCGTGACCAGTATCCGCGCGGGGGTTGTCACGCTGTCCGCTCCCTGTCCCAACAGCGCGCAGGATGGCGGTGCGCGGGGATGGCGGCAAGGGCGCTCACAGGAAACTCACCGGGTCCACATCCACCTGCACGCGGACGGCGTTGGGCACCTCCACCCGCGCCAGCCAGGCGCGCAGCAGGGGCTGTACGGCGATGCCGCGCGGGGCCTTCAGCAGCAGGCGGTGGCGATGGCGGCCGCGCAGCATGGCCAGCGGCGCGGGGGCGGGGCCCAGCACCTGCACGCCCGGCATCTCGGGCGCCGCCAGGCCCAGGGCGCGGGCGATGCGCGCCGTCTCCACCGGGTCCTCGCCACTGACGATCAGCGCGGCGAGGCGGCCATAGGGCGGCCAGTGGCCGGGGGCGCGCTGGGCCTTCTCCTCGGCCACGAAGGCGCCGAGGTCATGGTGCAGCAGCGCCTGCATCACCGGGTGTTCGGGGGAGAAGCTCTGCAACAGCACGCGGCCCGGGGCCTCCGCCCGGCCGGCGCGGCCGGCGACCTGGTGCAGCAGCTGCACCGTGCGTTCCGCGGCGCGCAGGTCCCCGCCCGCCAGGCCCAGGTCGGCATCCACCACGCCGACCAGCGTCAAATGCGGAAAGTGCCAGCCCTTGGCGACGATCTGGGTGCCGATCACCAGGTCCACCTCCCGGTCCTCGATGCGGCGGGCGGCCTCGGCGGCGGCGGCGGGGCCGGGGATGTTGTCGCTGGCCATCACCAGGCGCCGTGCATCGGGGAACAGCAGGGCCGCTTCCTCCTGCACGCGCTCCACCCCCGGGCCGATGGCGGTCAGGCTGTTTTCCGCGTTGCATTCGGGGCAGCGGACGGGGATGGGCTCCGCATGGCCGCAATGGTGGCATTGCAGGCGGCGCTGGGCGCGGTGTTCCACCAGCCAGGCGGTGCAGTTGGGGCACTGCATGCGGTGGCCGCAGGTGCGGCACAGCGTCAGCGGCGCGTAGCCGCGGCGGTTGAGGAACAGCATCGCCTGCTCCCCGCGCGCGAGCGTGGCCTCGATCGCCTCGACCAGGGGCGGCGCCAGGAAGCGGCCACGCTCGGGCGGGTGGGCGCGCATGTCCAGCACCTCGATCTCCGGCAGGCTGGCGCCGCCGTGGCGGGTGGGCAGGGTCAGTTCGGAATACCGCCCGGCCTCCACATTCGCGATGGTCTCCAGGCTCGGCGTCGCGCTGACCAGCACGCAGGGGGCCTCGCTGAATCGCGCCCGCACCACCGCCATGTCGCGCGCGTGATAGACCACGCCGTCCTCCTGCTTGAAGGCGGTCTCGTGCTCCTCATCCACGATGATCAGGCCGAGATCGGGAAAGGGCAGGAACAGCGCGGAGCGCGCGCCCACCAGCACGGGGGCCGAGCCCTCCGCCACCGCGCGCCAGGTGTCGCGCCGCACCGCCGGGGACAGCTCGCTGTGCCACAGCGCCGGCGCGCAGCCGAAGCGCGCGCGGAAGCGGGCGAGCCACTGGGAGGAGAGCGCGATCTCCGGCAGCAGCACCAGCGCCTGGCGGCCGTGGCGCAGGCACTCCGCGACGGCATCCAGATAGGTCTCCGTCTTGCCCGAGCCGGTGACGCCCCGCAGCAGGGTCACGGAGAATTCATGCGCCGCCACCCGGGCCCGCAAGGCCTCCGCCACCCCGGCCTGGGTCTCGGACAAGGCGGGGCCGGGGTGCTCCGGGTCGGGGGGCGTGAAGCGCGGGGCGGCGGGCAGCAGGGCGGGTTCGATCATCCCCGCCTTGGCCATGCCGCGCAGCACGGCGGGGGTGGCGGGCAGGGCCTCGCCGGGCTGGGGGGAATGGGCGGCCAGGGCCTCCAGCACCTTCGCGCGGTCGGGCGTCAGGCGGCCCACGCCGGTGCCGGTGGGGCGCCAGCCCGCGCGAATCGCGGGTTTTTCCAGCGCCGTGGGCGCGCTCATGGCCATGCGCAGCACGGCGCCGGGCGGGCTGAGCGTGTAGTTCGCCACCCAATCGATGAACTGGCGCAGCGCCGGGCGCATGGGCGGCGCGGGCAGCACCTCGATCAGCGGGCGCAGCTTGATGGCGGGCGCAGGGGCATCCGGCGTGCGGTCCCACACCACGCCCAGCATGCGGCGCGGGCCCAGCGGCACCACGACGAAGCTGCCCGGTTCCGCATGCAGCCCCGGCGGCACGGCGTAATCATAGGTGCCGCCCAGGGGCAGCGGCAGCAGCACGGGCACGCCGTGGGGCGGCTTTTCCGGGAACAAACTGGCCGAGGATGGTGGCATGGGCTATGCACATGGGGTCAGGACCGGTCCGAGGGCAACCCGGGCCGGGCCGTCAGATTTCCACCCCCCAAGGGAACCGACCACCCATGAAATTCTTCGTGGACACCGCCGATGTGTCCGAGATCCGCGCCATGGCGCAGACCGGCCTTCTCGATGGCGTGACGACCAACCCCAGCCTGATCGCCAAGTCCGGCCGCAAGATGGCCGATGTCATCGCGGAAATCTGCGAACTGACGCCGGGCCCGGTCTCCGCCGAGGCGGTGTCCACCGATTTCGAGACGATGCTAGCCGAGGGCCGCTATCTGCGCGGCATCGCCAAGAACGTGTGCGTGAAGGTGCCGCTGACCGAGGCCGGGCTGCGCGTGTGCCGCACGCTGGCCGATGAAGGCACGCCCGTGAACGTCACGCTGTGCTTTTCGGCCAACCAGGCGCTGCTGGCGGCCAAGGCGGGGGCGACCTTCATCTCTCCCTTCGTCGGCCGGCTGGACGATATCGGGCAGGACGGCATGGGTCTGATCGCGGACGTGGTGCAGATCTATCGCAACTACGCCTTCAAGACCGAGGTGCTGGTCGCTTCCGTGCGCCACCCGGTGCACATCCTGCAGTCCGCCAAGCTGGGCGCGCATGTGGCCACCATGGGGCCGGCCACCATCCGCATGCTGTTCAAGCACCCGCTGACCGACAAGGGGCTGGAAGCCTTCCTGGCCGATTGGGCCAAGACGGGCCAGAGCATTCTCTGACGCCCGGGAACGCCGTGAGCGGCCTGCTCATCCGCGCCGCGCATCGCGCGCCGCGGGCAGGACGCTGAACCCATGACCGCGCGCCTCCCGACCCGGCAGGATGTCGAGGCCTGGCTGCGTGCGAACCCGGGTTTTCTGGCGGAAAACCCGGAGCTGTACCTGGTGCTGGCCCCCCCTGCCCGCGTGCATGGGGAGGCGATGGCCGACCACATGGCCGCCATGCTGGCCGCCGCCCGCGACCGCGTGCGTGCGGGCGCGGCCGACATGCAGCAGGCCCTGGCCAGCGGCCGCGCCGGCACGGGCCTGGCCGCCCGCGCGCAGGAAGCGGTGCTGGCCCTGATGCGCGCGCGTGACCCGCTGGAATGCGTGACGCAGGAATGGCCCGCGCTGCTGGGCCTCGATTCCTGCCTGGTGGGGTGCGAGCGCACGGCCCGCGCCCATGTGGCGCGGCTGCCGGCCGGCACGCTGAAGCGCGTGCTGCCCGCCGGGCGCGAGGCCATCCTGCGCCCCGTGCCGCGCGAGACCGAGCTGTTCCACCGGGAGGCAGCGCCCCTGATCCGCCGCGACGCGCTGGCGCGCATCCCCTCGGCGCAGCCCATGCTGCTGGCCCTCGGCGCGCGGGAGCCGGAGATGCTGCCCGGCACGGGGCTGGAGAGCCTGATCTTCCTGGGGCGCGCCATCGGCGCGGCGCTCAGCCGATGATGCCAAGCCCATGATGCTCGACCGCTACCTGGCCTGGCTGGCCGATGAGCGCCGCGCCAGCCCCCACACGCTGGAGGCCTATCAGCGCGACGTGGCGCAGTTCCTGGGCTTCCTGACGCGGTATCAGGGGCGGGAGCCGGACCTCGCCTCCCTCTCGGCCCTGAAGCCCGCCGATATCCGCGGCTTCCTGGCCCAGCGCGCGCAGGAGGGGGCGGGCGCCGCCACCCGCGCGCGGCAACTGGCGGCCGTGCGCGGCTATCTGCGCTTCCTGGCGCGGCGGGAGGGGATGGCGGCGCCCACCCTCTCGGGCCTGCGCGGCCCGCGCCTGCCGCGCCCCGTGCCCCGCGCGCTGGAGGCGCAGGAGGCCCGGGCCCTGGCCGCCGAGGTCGGCCTGGTCCATGCCACCCCGAATGCGGAGCGCCCGGATTTCCAGGCCGCGCGGGACGTGGCGCTGTTCACCCTGCTGTATGGCTGCGGCCTGCGCATCAGCGAGGCGCTGGGCCTGGACATCCGCGACGCGCCGCTGCCGGGCGCGGAGCTGCCGCTGCGCATCACCGGCAAGGGCGGCAAGACGCGCATCGTGCCCGTGCTGCCCGCCGTGCGGCAGGCGATGGCGGGCTGGCTGGCCCATCGCCCCGATGCCGCGCCTGACGAGCCGCTGTTCCTGGGCGCGCGCGGCAAGCGGCTGGACCCCGCGATCGCGCAGAAATCCATGCGCAACTACCGCCGGCTGGCCGGGCTGCCGGAACACGCCACACCGCACGCGCTGCGGCACAGCTTCGCCACGCATCTGCTGGGCGGCGGTGGGGACCTGCGCGCGATCCAGGAATTGCTGGGCCATGCCAGCCTGTCCACCACGCAGCGCTACACGGCGGTGGACGCGGCGAAGCTGCTGGAGACGTGGCGCGGGGCGCATCCGCGCGCGGATTAAGGCGTGATCAGGGCCAGCTTCGGGAAGTAGCTGCGATACCGCGCCGCATCGCGCGTCAGCAGCGTATAGCCGGCCACCGCCGCATGCGCGCCGATCAGGAAATCCGGCAGGGGCGAGCGCTTCTCACCGCCCCGGCGCCGGTAGGCCAGGAAGCACTTCCCGGCCAGGAAGGCGGCCTCGTAAGGCAGTGCCTCCCGGTCGAACAGGCTTCTGGGCAGGGCGGCGTCCAGCTCCTCGATGCGGGAATACCGCACCGAGACCTCCGCGTAGATCACCGGGTTGATGACCAGCCGGGCGCCATCGGCCGCCTCCGCCAGCGCGCCGGAGGACCAGGCGAACCAGGCCGGGTCCTCCGTCATCACATCCAGCAGGACATTGCTGTCGACCAGGACGGCCAATCAATCCTCGCGGGTCAGCGCCATGATGGCGTCAGTGCTCATCGCCACGTCGCCACGGCCGCGCAGATGCGCGACCAGCCGCGCGCCCCGGCCCTCGGCCTTGCGGGCGCGGACGGGGCGCAGGCGCACCGCCTTGCCGTCGAATTCGAATTCGACCTCGGTATCGGGCAGCAGCCCGGCCTGTTCGCGGATGGCGGCCGGGATGGTGACCTGGCCCTTGGAGGTGATGCGCATCGGAACCTCTTACTCTTACGGGTAAGAGTAAGAATTCCAGCCGCCCAACACAAGCGCCGATGCCCGCTTGCGCGCCGCCCGCTTCCGCCCCCACCATGCGCCATCACGCCCGGACACAGGGCGACACGTCCAAGGAACCACACCATGACCCTGCCCATCGCGGGGCGCCGCGCCCTGCTGGCCGCGCCATTCCTCGCCCCCTTCGCCTCGGCCCGCGCCCAGACCGCCGAATGGCCCACCCGCAGCATCACCATCGTCGAGGGCTATCCGCCCGGCGGCGTCACCGACACCTCCTCCCGCCTCGTCGCCGAGCGCATGACGCGCGAGCTGGGCCAGGCGGTGCTGGTGGAAAACCGGCCGGGGGCGGCCACCTCGGTCGCCACCACCTCCGTCGTGCGGGCGCGGCCGGATGGCTACACGCTGGGCATGGGCACCACCACCCTGGCCATCAACCCCGCCTTCCAGCCCACCCTGACCCCGCGTGAGCCGCAGCGCGAGCTGGTGCCGGTGGGCATGGTGTTCCGCACGCCCTTCATCCTGCACGTCCATCCCTCCGTGCCCGCCACCAACCTGGCGGAGCTGATCGCCTACGCGAAGTCCAAGCCCGGCGAGATCACCTGGGCCAGCAGCGGCACCGGCGCCGTGAACCACCTGGCGATCGAACTGTTCAAGCGCCAGGCCGGCATCGACGTGCTGCACGTGCCCTATCGCGGCGGCGTGCCCGGCGCGCTGGACCTGGCCCAGGGGCGGGTGCAGGCCATGTTCTCCGCCGTGCTGGAAGCCGTGCCGCACCTGAGCACAGGGGCCACGCGCGGCATCGCCGTCACCCTGGGCCAGCGGCTGCCGAACTTCCCTAACCTGCCGCCGATCTCGGACACGCTGCCGGGCTATGAAGTGACCTTCTGGCAAGGGCTGTTCGCGCCCGCCGGCACGCCGGAACCCATCCTGGCCAAGGCCGGCCGCGCCCTGGGCGCCGCGACCAGCGACCCGGACCTGCGCGCGCGCCTGGCCGAACAAGGGGTGGAACTGGTGACCGGCGACGCGAACCAACTGCGCACCACCCTGGCCAGCGAGACACAGCGGTGGGGGGATCTGATCCGGCAGGCGAATATCAAGCCGGAGTGAGGATACGGGGGCGTTGCCCCCGGGCCCCCAGCCAGGGGCGCTGCCCCTGGCGACCCCGCAAAGGGTTGTAGCAACCCTTTGAACCCATGCGTTTGGCGCCTTACCTTGGCAGGTAAGGCGCCATTTTCATTATTAAAATCAATAAGAAACACCTTGGCACTGTATGGCGCCAAACTGATGGGGTGCAGGGGCCTTTCGGCTCCTGCCGGGGGTCCAGGGGGCGGCGCCCCCTGGGCTACGCCCTCAATACCCCGCGCTGAAATCCACCAGGTTGATCAGTTCCCGCCCATCCTTCAGGCGCTTCAGGTTTTCCACCACCTGCGGTGCGGCGCTGCGCGGGATGGTGATGCTGCTGGCATGCGGCCAGACCAGCACCTTCGGGTGGCCCCAATAGGGGTGGTCGGCCGGCAGGGGTTCCGGCTCGAACACATCCAGCGCGGCGGCGGCCACATGGCCGCTGTCGAGGGCCGCCAGCAGGTCGGCATCCACCACATGCCCGCCGCGGGCGGAGTTGATCACATAGGCCCCGCGCGGCAGCAGGCCGAGCGTGTCCTTGTTGATCACCCCGCGCGTGTCCGGCGTCAGCGGCAGCAGGCAGCACAGAATGTCGGTCTGGCGCAGCATGTCGCGCAGCCCGGCGTCGCCGTGGAAGCACCGGATGCCCTCGACCTGGCGCGGGTTGCGCGTCCAGCCCAGCACCGGGAAGCCCAGGTGGCGGCATAGCTGGGCGGCGTGCGCCCCCAGCTGCCCCAGGCCCAGGAAGCCCACGCGGCGCTCGGCGGTGAAGGGGGCGGGCAGCTCGTTCCAGATGCGGGCTTCCTGCTGGGCGCGGTATTCCAGGTCCTGCCGATGGAAGCGCAGCACGTTCAGCAGCACCCACTCGCCCATGGCGGTGGTCAGCATCTCGTCCTTCAGGCGGGCCACCGGCACGCCCGGCGGCGGGCCCGGGGCGCGCAGCAGGTGGTCCACGCCAGCGCCCATGGAGACGATGAGCTTCAGGTTCGGATAGCGGCGCAGCTCGGCCATGTCATGCGCGGTCCAGCACACGGCGGCCTCGATGTCCTCCGGCTTGCCGGCATCGGGGAACATGCGGATGTCGAGCGTGGGGTCCAGCGCCAGCAGCGCGTCGCGCCAGGCTTCCATGGCGTTCAGTTTGGTGGAGAGGAGGATCGCCATGGCTCAGTTGCTCTCGTTCTCGATGCGGTAGGGATGGGCGGTGTAGGTGCCCAGCACGCGCAGCTCATGGCTGAAGAAGCGCAGCTCCTCCAGCGCGCGGGCCATGGCGGGTTCCTCCGGGTGGCCGTCGGCGTCGCACAGGAACTGCACGGCGGTGAAGCGCCCGCCCAGCATGTAGGATTCGAGCTTGGTCAGGTTCACGCCATTGGTGGCGAAGCCGCCCAGCGCCTTGTACAGCGCGGCCGGAATGCTGCGCACCTGGAAGACGAAGGTGGTCACGCAGCGCGGCGTGCCCACGGCCGGCAGCCGCGCGTCGCGGGACATGACGTAGAAGCGGGTGGTGTTGTCCGCCGCGTCCTCGACATTGCGGCGCAGGATCTCCAACCCATAGGTTTCGGCGGCAAGGGAGCTGGCGATCGCCGCGTCCTCCAGCCCGCCGGCCTCGGCCAGCAGCTTGGCGGCGCCGGCGGTGTCGGCCTCGATCACGGCCTCCAGCTTCAGCTCCTTCAGCACCTTCAGCACCTGGCCCAGCGCCATGGGGTGCGAATGCGCGCGCTTCAGCCCGGCGATGGTGGCACCCTTGTTGGCCAGCAGGCAGTGTTCCACGCGCTCGAAATGCTCGCCCACAACGAACAGGCCGCTGTCGGGCAGCATGCGGTGGATGTCGGGCACGCGGCCGGCCAGGTTGTTCTCACAGGGCAGCATGGCCAGCTCGGCCGCGCCGTCGCGCACCGCCTCGATGGCGGCCTCGAAGCTGGCGCAGGGCATGGTGGTCCAGCCGGGATAGGCGTGGCGGCAGGCCAGGTCGGAATAGGCGCCGGGGACGCCCTGGAAGGCGATGATGGGCATGGTTCAGGCTTTCAGCAGCTCTCGGGCGTGTTCCAGATCCTCGGGCGTGTCCACGCCGAAGGGGCCGTGCGGCACGCGGGCCACGGCGATGCGCATGCCAGCTTCCAGGGCGCGGAGCTGTTCCAGCTTCTCGCGCTTCTCCAGCGGGCTTTCCGGCAGGGTGACGAAGCGTTCCAGCGCCGCCCGGCGATAGGCATAGACACCGATATGGTGCCACAGCGGCCCCTCGCCCCACGGCACGGCCGCGCGGCTGAAATAGGGGGCTGGCGCCACATCCTGGCCCGGCGCGAAGGCGCAGGCGCATTTGACGTAGCTGTCCTTCGCCGCTTCCCGCGCATCGGCGATGGGGGCGACCAGGCTGCCGATCTCCACCCCCGGGTCCGCCAACGGGCGCAGCACGGCCGAGAGCAGCTCCGGCGCCAGCGTCGGCGCGTCGCCCTGCAAATTCACCACCACGTCGTGCCGGCCCTCGGGGTCCAGCACATCCACCGCGCGCTTCACGCGATCCGTGCCGGAGGGCAGATCCTCAGCCACCAGCACGGCGGTGCCGCCGGCCGCCCGCACGGCGGCGACGATCTCGGGCTCACCGGCCGCGA
This sequence comes from Rhodovarius lipocyclicus, assembly GCF_009900765.1. Classification (GTDB taxonomy): domain Bacteria; phylum Pseudomonadota; class Alphaproteobacteria; order Acetobacterales; family Acetobacteraceae; genus Rhodovarius; species Rhodovarius lipocyclicus. Next base: position 50,250 of record NZ_JAAABL010000021.1, on the reverse strand, counting down.
CGGCCACGGGGCCGATCCCGGCCTCCAGCGCGCGGCGCAGAACATGCACGATCATGGGCTGGCCATGGATGTCGGCCAGAGGCTTGCCGGGCAGCCGGCTGCTGCCCATGCGTGCCGGTATGACAATGATCGGGTTCACGAAACAGCACCTTTGCGGTTCATCGGGGGAGATTGAAGGCTTCCGAGCAGGCCTATATGGTGCGGCGCGTCTTAGGAAGCCCTCCGCCCCTTGCCAAGCTGGGCTGTGGTGCAGCAATAAGACAAGGATCGCGCGGGCGTTTTCGCGCGGTGGCATGCATGCAGGAAGGTTACGGGTCCCGATGGCGAATCTGGAGCTGAACAAGATCTTCGCCGCGCCGCTGGTGGCCGGTGTGGTTTTCATGGGCGCGGGCTTCCTGGGTGAACTTCTGGTGCACCCGCACAAGCTGGAACACGCGGCCATCACCATTCAGGGCGCGCCCGCCGCCGGTGGCGCCCCCGCCGCCCCGGCCGAGGTGCCGGCCGAACCGCCGATCGTACCGCTGCTGGCCGCGGCGAACGCCGACAACGGCCGCACCATCGCCACCCGCCAGTGCGGCTCCTGCCACACCTTCACCGAAGGCGGCCGCAACGCGGTGGGCCCGAACCTGTACGGTGTGGTCGGCCGCGACCACGCGGCGCATGAAGGCTTCAGCTACTCCAACGCGATGCGCGCCAAGGCGGGCCACCCGTGGGATTATGAGGCGCTGAACAACTTCCTGGCGCATCCGGGCACCACCGTCCCCGGCACGCGCATGGCCTTCGCCGGCATCCGCAACATCGAGCAGCGCGCGGACGTCATCGCCTATCTGCGCAGCCTGGCGGCCAACCCGGTCCCGCTGCCCTGAGCATGACCGTCGCGCCCGGGATCGTCGCGGCGGCCACCGAGGCCGCCGATCTGGCCGGGCGCGTCATCCTGCCCTATTTTCGCCGCCCGCTGGCGGTGGAGGGCAAGGCCGACGAATCGCCCGTCACCGCCGCCGATCGCGGCGCCGAGGTGGCGTTGCGCGAATTCCTCGGCCAGCGCTTCCCTGACCACGGCATCTGGGGCGAGGAATTCGGCCCCGACCGCGCCGACGCCGAATGGGTGTGGCTGCTGGACCCCATCGACGGCACCCGCGCCTTCATCACCGGCCGGCCGCTGTTCACCACCCTGATTTCGCTGCTGCACCGGGGCAAGCCCGTGCTGGGCATCATCGACCAGCCCGCCACGCGTGAGCGCTGGCTGGGCGTGGCCGGGCAGGCCACGGTCTTCACCGGCCCCTTCGGCGGCACCGCCGGCTGCCGCCCCTGCGCCACCCTGGCCGAGGCGGAGCTGAGCTGCACAGCCCCCGACATCTTCACCGCCCACGACCTGCCGCGCTTCGAAACCCTGCGCGCCGCCTGCAAGCGCGCGACCTGGGGCGGGGATGCCTATGGCTACGGCCTGCTGGCGCTGGGCGCGATCGACGTGGTGGCGGAATCGACCCTGAAACCCTGGGATTGGGCCGCCCTGGCACCCGTGATCCAGGGCGCGGGCGGCAGCCTGACGGATTGGCACGGCCGCGCACTGACGCTGGATTCGGCCGGGGATGTGCTGGCGCTGGGGGACCCGGGCCTGATGGCGGAAGCGCTGGCGATACTTGGGGGGTGAAAAGCCAAGGGGCTCCGCCCCCTGGACCCCCGGTCAGGGGCGCTGCCCCCGACACCCCCGCAAAGGGTTGTAGCAACCCTTTGAACCCATGAATTGGCGCCTTACCTTGGCAGGTAGGGCGCCATTTTCATTATAAAATTCAATGGGAAACACCTTGGCAGAATCAGCGCCAAACTGATGGGGTGCAGGGGCCTTTCGGCTCCTGCCGGGGAGCCCGAGGGGCAGCGCCCCTCGGTCTTTGTGCCCTTTGGGGGCAGCGCCCCTCGGCCTTCTACTCCGCCGCGATCTTCTCCGCCTGCAACTCCACCTGCACCGTGTCATACGCCCGCAGATCCGCGTACAGCCGCGGCAGGTCGGCCTCGAACAACCCGCGTGTCACACCCGCCGCCACGCGGGGCGCTGCGATGGACATGGCGTTGATGCTGCTGCCGGCGGGCCCGAAGCTCATGGTCGTGCCGATGCCGAACAGATGGATGTCGCGGATCCAGGGGGTTTCGCCCGGGGCTTTCTCGATGAAGCTGCTGTCCTGCGCCAGGTAGGGGAATTGGCCCAGCCGTTCGTTGGCTTCCTCGGCCGGCGGGGTGTAGCGGTCGTTCCAGGCGGCGATGTTGTGGGCGCAGGCGGCCAGTTCCGGGCACATGGCCGGGTCCATCCGCACGCCGGTGCCAGTGATCAGGAAGTCGGCGGTGAAGTCCCCACGCGGGGTGCCGATGATGACGCGATCATCCTCCACCCGCACGCTGTCCCAGCTGCGGCCGATATGCATCAGGAAGTTCGGGTGCGGCAGCACGCGGTTGTAGTGCTCCTGCGCGAAGCCTTCCCGCAGGCCCAGGATGTAGCTCATGAAGCGCCAGCGCCACTCATCGGGCATCTCGCCCATATGGCGCAGGAAGCCCGCGAAGGTCAGCCAGCGATAGGGCTGCACCACCATGGGCTCCGCGCGGCGGCAGAACAGGTGCACCTCGGCGGCGCCGTTCTCCAGCGCGACGGCCGCGTTGTCGAAGGCGGAGGCCCCGGCGCCCAGCACGGCGACGACCTTGCCGCGCAGGGCACGGAAGTCGATCTCCTGGTTGGTGTGGGCTCGGTAGCGGGGCGGCAGGGCGGCGATATGGGGCGGCATCCACCAGCCGCCCACGCCCTCCTGGCCGGTGGCCAGCACGATCTTGCGGGCGGTCATGGGGCCGGCGCTGGTCTGCACATGCAGGGCCGGCAGGCCGTCATCGGTGGTGGTGGGGGTGATCAGCCCGGCCTCGACGCCGTTGCGCACCGGGATGGCCGTGACGCGGCGGAACCACAGCAGATAGTCGTTCCAGTTCTCCTTCGGGATCCAGGTCATCGCCTCCCAGCTCGGCACGCCATAGCGGGCCTCATGCCAGGCCTGATAGGTCAGGGAGGGGGTCTTCAGGTCCGGGCCGGTCTGGTCCTTCAGGCTGCGCAGGGACCGCATGCGGGCATAGGTGACCCAGGGGCCCTCCCGGCCTTCCGCCGCACGGTCGATGCACAGGATGTTGTCCACGCGGTCGCGCTTCAGCGCGTGGGCCACGGCCAGGCCGCACTGCCCGGCGCCGATCACCAGCGCGTCCAGCACCGGGGCGCCGCCGGCGGTTTTCGGTTGCAGCCAGGGGGCGCGGGGGTGGGCCGTCAGCTCCAGGTCGCGGCGGACATCGGCTTCGAGTTCGGTCAGGTTGCGCGGTGCGGGCATGGGCGGAAGTTACGCCCCCGCCCGCCCCCGCCACAACCGGCCGGGGCGGCTCAGCCGCCCATTTACCCCCCGGGCACGCGGGCGGAGCGCCGCACGATCAGGCGCCCGCGCAACTGCACTGCCTCATCCGGCAGCGACGGGTCGCGGATGCGTGCCATCAGGATATCGAGGCCCCGGTGCACCATGGCCTGCAGCGGCTGGGCGATGGTCGTCAGCCCATAGGGCGGGTGGGAGGCGGCGGAGATATTGTCGAAGCTGACCACCGAGATGTCCTCCGGCACGCGGATGCCGGCGATGCGCAGCGCGTCCATCGCGCCCATGGCCATCACGTCGCTGATGCCGAAGATGGCATCCGGCCGGCGGCTGGGGGGCAGCTTCGCGATCTCCTGCCCGCAGGCGAAGCCGCCATCGTAATTGCCGCCGCCTTCCATGCGCATCAGCGGCTCCAGCCCCAGCTGGTGCAGTTGCTCGACGAAGCCGCGCACGCGCTCCAGGCCCGTGGAGCTGCGGGCCGGGGCCTGCACCATGGCGATGCGGCGGTGGCCGCCGTCGAACAGGAACTGCGCCAGCTCGCGCCCGCCCTCGGCATTGTCGCAGGCGACCGCGGAGGCATGCAGGCGCGGGATGCGGTTGACCATCACCACCGGCACGCCGTTGGCGGCGCAGATGTTGACGGCGTTGGACGACAGCTCGGCCGAGGTGATGATGCAGCCATCGACCTGGTATTGCAGCAGGGCCTCGGCGGTGCGGTCCTCGATGGGCCCGCCGCCGGCGTGCACGATCAGCAGGCGCATGCCGCGGGCGGCCGCCTGGGCCACCGCTTCCTCCAGCAGTTCCGAATAGAACGGGTTCTGCACGGAGCCCAGCACGATGCCGAGCAGGCCGCTGCGCCCGCTGGACAGGGTGCGGGCGAAGGCATTGGGCGTGTAGCCCGCCTTGGTGGCCAGCGCCGCGATGCGGTTGCGCGTCTCCTCGGAGATGCGGGGGTCGTTCTTGAGCGCGCGGGAGACGGTCGAGGCCGACACGCCCGCGAGCTGCGAGAGGGTGACGATGGTGGCCCGGCCCTTGGAGGCGCCTTGCGGCCTGGACCGGGGCGCCGGTGCGCGGACGGGGGATGATGGCATGCATCGGGCATAGCGGGCTTTGCATGGACTGAAAAGCGGGAAAGCAAGAAGCGTGCACGGATCGCGCAAAGACTGCGCAAATCAATGCCTGATTTTGCACACCCGCCTCGCTGCACTGCGGCAGAAAACATGCCTTTTCCACCATGCGAACGCTGGCATGAATCCCCTGGACAGGACCCTCTCCCCTGCCTAGTCTGCGCCCCAAGCGGGCATGCATACGCCGCGCAACACGGAGGAAAACGGGCCAACCCCGCATGCCCCCGCTTGTGCCTGGCGTATGCAACCCTCCCCGCTGTCCGATCCGGCAGGTTTTCCTGCCTCAACAAGCACAGACGTGGCGTTTTCCGCGCAAACGTTGACATGAACGGAGGAACCCATGCCGCAGGGCAAGCCCCGCCAGATCAAGATGGTGGGATTCATGCAGGCGCAGAACTGCTCGATCACCCCGGGTTCCTGGCGCCACCCCGCCAACATGATGGATTTCCTGACGCCGGAGTATTTCCAGCGCATCGGCCGCGTGCTGGAGGAAGGCAAGTTCCACCTGGCCTTCTTCGACGACCGCCTGGCCATGCCCGACATCTTCACCGACGACCATCGGGAAGCGGTGGAGAACGGCATCCGCGTGGTGAAGATGGACCCCATCTCCATCCTCACCGCCATCGGCATGGCCACGAAGCGGCTGGGGCTGGGGGCCACCTACTCCACCACCTATTACGAGCCCTTCCACGTCGCGCGCCTGTTCGCCACGCTGGACCTGATGACCCGGGGCCGCGCCGCCTGGAACGTCGTCACCTCCCTCAACAGCTCCGAGGCCGGGAATTTCGGCCGCACCGAGCACCTGGCCCACGACCAGCGCTATGACCGCGCCGATGAGTTCGTGGAGGTGGTGCTGGGCCATTGGGACAGCTGGGACGACGACGCGCTGATCATGGACAAGGCCACCGGCCGCTTCGCCGATGGCGCGAAGGTGCGCGCGCTGAAGCATGAGGGCCGGTATTTCCGCAGCCGCGGGCCGCTGTCGGTCCCCCGCTCCCCCCAGGGCCAGCCCGTGCTGATCCAGGCCGGGCAGAGCGGGCGCGGGCGCCAGTTCGCAGGCCGCTGGGGGGAGCTGATCTTCGTCGTCTATCCCAACCTCGCCGCCGGCCGGAAGCAGTATGCCGAACTCAAGCAGGCCGTGGCCGAGGCCGGGCGCGACCCCGCCAGCGTCTCCGTCGCGCCCGCCTGCTATGTCTGCGTCGGCGAAACGCGGGAGATCGCGGAGGCCAAGCGCGACTACATCCGCACCCTGGCCAAGCCCATCGACGCGCTGGTGCTGCTGTCGGAGGCGCTGAACTTCGATTTCGGCTCCAAGGACCTCGATTCCGAATTCACCGACGAGGAGTTGCGGCGCATCTCCTGGACCGGTTTCCGCGACCGGGTGGTGATGCTCTCGGGCAAGGCGAACCCGACCGTGCGGGATTTCGTGCATTTCTCCGGGCGCGGCACGATCGGCGAATTCCCCATCTTCTGCGGCACGCCCACGGATGTGGCCGATCAGATGGAGGAATGGTTCACCACGCCGGCCTGCGACGGCTTCGTGCTGGCCGCCACCCACACCCCCGGCGCCTTCGAGGATTTCGTGCGGCTGGTGGTGCCCGAACTGCAGCGGCGCGGCCTGTACCACCAGGATTACGCCGGCGAGACGCTGCGCGAGAATTTGGGCCTGCCCAGGCCCAATGCCGGGGACTGGCGCCGGGTCAAACCCGCTTCCGCCGCCTGAACCCCATCGCCGCGCGGGGCCTGACCGCGCGGCCCATCACAAGAAGCCAACCGGGATAACGTTCATGAACCGTCCGACCCTGACGCGCCGGGCCGCCCTGGCCGCGCTCACCGCCCCCGCCTTGCCCGCAATCGCCTCGGCGCAGGAGAACTGGCCCGCGCGCACCGTGCGCATCGTCGTGCCCTATGCCCCCGGCGGCGGCACCGACGTGACCTGCCGCGCCCTGGCGGAGGCGCTGACCGGCCGCACCGGCCACAGCTTCGTGGTGGAAAACCGCGCCGGCGCCAATGGCGTGGTGGGCACGGAGGCCGTGGCCCGCAGCCAGCCCGATGGCTACACCTTCGGCGCGCAGACCAGCACCCACATCATGGCGCGGCAGTTGGTGAACCTGCCCTATGACCCGGTGACGGATTTCCAGCTGGTCTCGCTGCTGGCGCGCTATCCGCTGGTGATGATGTCCAGCATGCGCGCGCCGTTCAGCGACATCCGCGGCATGCTGGAACACGCCCGCGCCACCCAGGGCGGCATGGCCCAGGGCACTTCCGATGCCCAGTCCTCCTTCGCGGCGCGCCAGTTCGCCAAGCGCGCGAACATCGAGCTGAATGAGGTGCCCTATCGCGGCAGCGGCGCCTATCTGGCGGACCTGACGGCGGGGCACCTGCCCATGGCCTGGGGCAGCCCGGCCACCGCCCGCGCCCTGGTGCAGTCGGGCCAGGTGCGCGTCATCGGCGTCTCCTCGCCCGAGCGGTCGCCCTTCCTGCCCGATGTGCCGACGCTGAAGGAAGCGGGGGTGAGCGGCGCCGACTTCATCGGCTGGTTCGGCCTGCTGGCCCCCGTCCGCACCCCCACCGACATCACCAGCAAGCTGAACCAGGCGCTGAACGAGATCATCGCCACCCCCGCCATGCAGGAACGCTACGCGACGCTGGGCAATGAGGCCGCGCCGATGAACCTGGAGCAGCTGGCCACCCTGATGCGGGAAGACGACGCACGCTGGATCGCCGCCGCCCGCGAAGGCCTGATCACCCGCCAGTAAGGAAAAGACCGTGAAGGAATATCGCCTCCTCTCGACCAGCGGCATCCTCGGCTATGGCTATGCCGAGGAATCGCTGCGCATCGGCATGGCGCGGGAGCCGCATGTGATCGGCGCCGATGCCGGCAGCACCGACCCCGGCCCCTTCTACCTGGGCAATGGCACCAGCTTCACCTCACGCCTCGCGGTGAAGCGCGACCTGCGGCTGATGCTGATCGCGGCGCGGGCCGCGAAAATTCCCTGCATCATCGGCACCTCCGGCGGCGCGGGCGGTGAGCCGCACCTGGCCTGGCAGGCCGAGATCGTGCGCGAGATCGCGCGGGAGGAGAAACTCTCCTTCAAGATGGCGCTGATCCATGCCGAGCCCGACCGTGAGGATCTGGTGGCGCGCGCCGAGGCCGGGCTGACCAAGCCGCTCGCCAACATGCCGGAGCTGGACGCCGACCGCATCCGCCGCGCCAAGCGCATCGTGGCGATGATGGGCCCCGAGCCCTTCATCAAGGCGCTGGACGAGGGTGCGGAAGTGATCCTGGCCGGGCGCAGCAGCGACCCCGCGCAATGGGCGGCGGCGGCCATCCGCGCCGGCATGCAGCCCGCCCCCAGCTGGTACGCCGGCAAGATGCTGGAATGCGGCGCCGAGCCCACCACACCCAAGGAGCCCGACTGCCTGCTGGTCACCATCCGCGACGACTACCTGATCTGCGAGCCGCCCAACCCGATCCGCCGCTGCACCCCGCTGTCGGTGGCGAACTTCGCCCTGCACGAGAATTCCAGCCCCATCCACCATGTGGAGCCGGGCGGGCTGCTCGATACCTCCAATGTGCGCTTCGACATCGAGACCGAGCGCGCCGTGCGCGTCAGTGGCATGAGCTGGACGCCCCGCCCCTACACCGTGAAGCTGGAGGGCGTGGAACTCGCGGGCTATCGCGCCATCACCATCTGCGGCACCCGCGACCCGGTGCTGATCAGCCAGATAGACGACTACCTGGACACCCACCGCGCCAAGGTGCTGGCCAAGGCCGCGGCCTTCGGCGTCTCGCCCGACAGCTACACCATGGTTGTCCGCACCTATGGCAAGGACGGCGTGATGGCGGGCTGGGAACCCATCAAGCAGATCACGAGCCACGAGCTGGGCTTCGTGATCGAGGTGGTGGCCCAGGACCAGGACACCGCCAACGCCGTGATCGCCATGGCCCGCACCAGCATGCTGCACGCCGATTTCCCGGAGCGTTTGTGCAAGGAGGGCAACATGGCCTTCCCCTTCTCGCCGTCCGACATCGAACTCGGCCCCATGTACCAGTTCAGCGTCTTCCACACCCTGGCGCCGAAGGACCCGTGCGAGCTGTTCCCCATCGAATACGAAACCGTCAGGAACTGAGATGCCCAAGATCCGAGACATCGCGCAGATCTGCAAAAGCAAGAACGCCGGGCCCTTCCTGGTGACCATCGACATCCTGTTCGAGGATCCGGCCCGCTACCGCGCCGTGAAGGCGACGGGCGTGATCAACGAGGCCCTGTTCGCCCGCCTGTACGGGGTGAAGGAAAGCGACGTGCTACTGACGCCCTATGACAGCGCCAATGCCTTCAAGGCGACGCTGCCCAGGCTGGTGCCGGCGGGCGGCATCGGGGACACCGATGTGTATGGCGCCCAGCAGCACGCGCCGCTGCTGGATGTGGAAGTGCCGATCAACCTGTGAGAGGGCGGGGGGCACGCCGCCCCCGGCCCCCATGGCCATCACGCCGGGCGCACGCCCCAGAACTTCGTGAAGCCCGGCTGCACGTCCCGCAGGCCGCGCCAGGCCGAGGCCTGCTTGAACTGGCCGAGCGGGTAGTAGGTGCATTCCTCCATGCAGGCCAGCTGGATGTCGCGGCAGATCGCCTGGCGGGTCGCCAAGTCCGGCGCGTCCATCCAGGCGGTGTAGAGCTCCTCCAGCCGCGGATTGTTGTTCCAGCCCGGATAGCCGGCCTCGCCACGGCCGCGGATGCTGATATGCACGGCGGGGCTGACCCAGTCGGTGCCGGTCCAGGTGGTGATGAAGGCGCTCCAGCCGCCGCGATCCACCGGGCCGCGATTGGTGCGCCGCTGCAGCATGCTGCCCCAATCGGTCACCAGGTAGTCCACGTTCATGCCGATGCGCTTCAGCGAATCGGCCACCACGTCGCCCTGCAGCTTCATGGTCAGATAGTCGGAGGCGACCATCATCACCACGCGCTCGCCCTTATAGCCGGCGGCGATCAGCTCCCGCTTCAGCGCCTCGTAGTCGCGCGGGCCCTTCAGGGGTTCCAGGCCCACCTCGCTGGCCATGGGCGTGTTGGGGCAGAAGAAGCCCAGCGGCGTGTGGTACAGGCTGCGGTCGTCGCCCACGATGGCCTGCATGCAGGCGGTCTGGTCGATCGCCTTCATCACCACCTTGCGGATGGCGGGGTTGTCGAAGGGCGGCTGCAGGAAGTTCGGGCGCAGCATGCCCAGCGTGCCCGTCTCATCCTGCACGCGCATGGTGATGCCGCGCGCGCGCCGCACCATCGGCGCCAGATCGTGGGAGACATATTCCCACCAATCCTGCTCATTGTTCAGCAGCGCGCCGGCGGCGGTGGAGGAATCGGGGATGGTGGACCACACCACGCGGTCGAAATGCACCACCTTCGGCCCGGCGGTGCCGATCGCGGGCCCATCGGCGCGCGGCACATAGCGGTCGAACTTCTGATAGACGTTGCGCGCGCCCTGCAGACGCTCACTGGCGACATAGCGGAAGGGGCCGCTGCCGATGATCTCCGTCACCTGGGTGTTGGGGTCGGCGTTGGCCAGGCGCTCCGGCATGATGGCGGGCATCATCGCCACGAACTTGCCCAGCGCGTCCGGCAGCAGGGGGAAGGGGCGCTTCATCGTGAAGCGGATGGTGCGGTCGTCCACGGCGGTGAGTTCATCGGTGCTGCGCATCAGCGCGCCGCCGAAGGCATCGCGCACGGCCCAGCGCTTCAGGCTGGCCACGCAATCCTTCGCGCGCACCGGCTCGCCATCATGGAACCACAGGTTTTCCCGCAGCTTCAGGTCCCACTGCTTGCCGTCGCTGCTGGTGGTGAAACCCTCCAGCATCTGGGGCTTGGCATTGTAGTTCTCATCCAGGCCGAACAGCGTGTCATAGACCATGTAGGCATGGTTGCGGCTGATGTTGGCGGTGGAGAAATGCGGGTCCAGGAAGGTCAGGTCGATCTGCGCGATGAAGCGCAAGGTGCGGCTGCCCTGGGCCAAAGCCGGGGCGGAGGCCGCCCCCAACGTGGCCGCGCCGGCCGCCTTGAACATAGTGCGACGATCCATCGGCGCTACTCCTTCTTCAGTGAATACGGCGAAGGATGACACGCGCGTTAGCCAGGTGGCGATGCGGTATTTGCGCGGGATCGACGAAAGCGGGGCGGGAAATGCCCGCGTTGTAGGCGGGGGGGAGGGCCGAGGGGCGCTGCCTTCCAAGGGCGTAAGAAGGCCGAGGGGCTCTGCCCCTCGGGCTCCCCGCAAAGGGTTGTAGCAACCCTTTGAACCCATTGATTGGCGCCTTACCTTGGGAGGCGGGGCGCCATTTTCATGATTAAAATCAATAAGAAATACGCTTACAGGACCGGCACCAAACTCTTGGGGTCCAGGGGGCGGCGCCCCCTGGCCTGCTTGCTCAGCCCTGGCGTTCCACCATCAGCTGCTTGATCTTGCCGATCGCCTCGGCCGGGTTCAGCCCCTTCGGGCAGGTCCGGGTGCAGTTCATGATGGTGTGGCAGCGGTACAGGCGGAAGGGGTCTTCCAGGTCGTCCAGCCGCTGGCCGGTGTGCTCGTCGCGGCTGTCCGCGATCCAGCGATAGGCGGCCAGCAGCACGGCCGGGCCCAGGTAGCGGTCGCCGTTCCACCAGTAGCTGGGGCAGCTGGTCGAGCAGCAGAAGCACAGGATGCACTCCCACATGCCGTCCAGCTTGGCGCGCTCTTCCTTGGACTGGCGGCGCTCCTCATCCGGCGGCGCGGGGGTGTCGGCCTTCAGCCAGGGCTCGATGGAGCGGTACTGGGCGTAGACCTGGTTCAGGTCGGGCACGAGATCCTTCACCACCGGCATGTGCGGCAGCGGGTTGATCTTCACCTCGCCCTTCACGTCCTCGATCGGCTTGAGGCACGCGAGCGTGTTCAGGCCGTCGATGTTCATGGCGCAGGACCCGCAGATGCCCTCGCGGCAGGAACGCCGGAAGGTCAGGGTCGTGTCCACCTCGTTCTTGATCTTGATCAGCGCGTCCAGAACCATCGGGCCGCACTTGTCGAGATCGATCTCGTAGGTGTCCATGTGCGGGTTTTCGCCCGTGTCCGGATCCCAGCGATAGATCTTGAACGCCTTGACGTTCTTGGCACCCGGCTCGGCCTTGTGGGTCTTGCCCTGGCCGATCGTGCTGTTCTTGGGAAGGGTAAACGTGGCCATGGTTCAGTACACCCGCGGCTTGGGAGGGAACACCTGCACTTCATTGGTCAGGGTGCGCATCTTCACGTCCCGGTAGTCGAGCGTGACCTCGCGCTTGTCGTTCACCCAGGCCAGCGTGTGCTTCATCCAGTTCACGTCGTCGCGCTCGGGGTAATCCTCCTGCGCGTGGGCGCCTCGGGATTCCTTGCGGGCCTCGCCGCCGACGATGGTGGTCAGCGCGTTGCCGAGCAGGTTGTCCAGCTCCAGCGCCTCCACCAGGTCGCTGTTCCAGATCAGGCTGCGGTCGGCGATGCGGATGTCGTCGTAGCCCGCAGCCACCTTCGCCATCTTCTCGCAGCCTTCCTTCAGCAGTTCGGAGGTGCGGAACACGGCGGCATGCGTCTGCATCGTGCGCTGCATGGACAGGCGCAGCTCGGCGACGGAGGTGCTGCCCTTGGCATGGCGCACCCGATCCAGGCGGTCCAGCGCGTTCTCGCCGGCCTTGGGCGGCAGCGGCGCCTGGGTGGCGCCGGGCTTGATGGTGTCCTTGGCGCGCAGCGCGGCCGCGCGGCCGAACACCACGAGGTCGAGCAGCGAGTTGGTGCCCAGGCGGTTCGCGCCGTGCACCGAGACGCAGGCGGCTTCGCCCACGGCCATCAGGCCGGGCACCGTCGCGTCCTGGTTCTGCGCGGTGGGGCGCAGCACCTCGGTGAACAGGTTCGTGGGGATGCCGCCCATGTTGTAGTGCACGGTCGGCAGCATCGGGATGGGCTCCTTGGTCACATCCACGCCCGCGAAGATCTTCGCGGTCTCGGAGATGCCCGGCAGGCGCTCATGCAGCAGCTCGGCGCCCAGATGCTCCAGATGCAGGTGGATGTGGTCCTTGTGGGGGCCCACGCCGCGGCCTTCGCGGATTTCCATGGACATGGCGCGCGACACGACGTCGCGGCTGGCCAGGTCCTTGGCGGTGGGGGCGTAGCGCTCCATGAAGCGCTCGCCCTCGGAGTTGGTCAGGTAGCCGCCCTCGCCGCGCGCACCCTCGGTCACCAGGCAGCCGGAGCCGTAGATGCCGGTGGGGTGGAACTGCACGAACTCGTTGTCCTGCAGGGGCAGGCCGGCGCGCAGCACCATGCCGCCGCCATCGCCGGTGCAGGTGTGGGCGGAGGTGCAGGAGAAATAGGCGCGGCCATAACCGCCCGTCGCCAGCACCACGGACTGGGCGCGGAAGCGATGGATGGTGCCGTCTTCCAGGTTCCAGGCCATCACACCGCGGCAGGCGCCTTCATCGTCCATGATGAGGTCAAGCGCGATGTATTCGACGAAGAACTCGCAATTGGCCTTCAGCGCCTGCTGATACAGCGTGTGCAGGATGGCGTGGCCCGTGCGGTCGGCGGCGGCGCAGGCGCGCATTGCCGGGGTCTTGCCGTAATCCTGCATGTGGCCGCCGAAGGGGCGCTGGTAGATGCGGCCGTCATCGGTGCGGCTGAACGGCACGCCGTAGTGCTCAAGCTCGATGATCGCCGGCACCGCCTCGCGGCACATGTATTCGATGGCGTCCTGGTCGCCCAGCCAGTCCGACCCCTTCACGGTGTCGTACATGTGCCAGCGCCAATTGTCCTCGCCCATGTTGCCGAGCGAGGCGCCAACGCCGCCCTGCGCCGCCACGGTGTGGCTGCGGGTCGGGAAGACCTTGGTGATGCAGGCCGTTTTGAGCCCCGCCGCGCCCATGCCGAAGGTGGCGCGCAAACCGGCACCGCCGGCGCCCACCACCACGACGTCATAGGTATGATCGACGATGCGGTAGGCGGATTGAGAAGGCTTGCTGATGGCGTTCATGGCTCTCAGGCTCTCAAACGTTCCAAGGGCCGGAGGATACCGGCGACAAGGCGGAAATAGGGGCGAAGGCCTTCAGGTAAAGGCCACACGCAGAACGGAAAAACCGGCGATCACGGCCAGCAGCACGCAAACCGCCTTGATGGCCAGCACCACGGTCATGCGCCGGATATCGGGGCGGACGTAATCCTCGACCACCACCTGCAGGCCAGAGGCCATGTGGTGGAACAGGAAGCCGATCAGCACCAGGAACAGCACCGCGTTCACCGGGGAGCCGACGAAGGCCTTCGTCTCGGCGTAGGAAGCGCCGGCCAGCGCGAAGCAGGCATAGACGAACCACAGGAACAGCGGCAGCAGCGCGACCGAGGTCACGCGCTGCATCCACCAGTGATGCGTGCCGGTCTTGGCGGAACCCAGGCCACGGACGCGGCCGAGCGGGGTGCGGAGGGAGTTGATCTCGATCTTGGACATGCCACTCACCACGCGATGATGCCGATGATCCAGGTGAGCACCGTCAGCACGGCGGTCCCCACCAGCACGGCTTTGCCCGTGCGGTACACGCTGGGCATGTCGAAGCCGCGGCCCGCATCCCACATCATGTGCCGGATGCCGGCCAGCGTGTGGTACCAGGCCACCGCCGTCAGCCCGAACAGGAACAGGATGCCGATGAAGGAGGACAGGAACCACTGAACCTTGGCGAAGGCCGAGGGCCCTGCCGCCAGCGCCGCCAGCCACCACACCAGAACCAGCGCGCCCACCGCCCAGGCCATACCCGTGATGCGGTGCATGATCGACAGCGCGCTGGTGACCTGCATCATGTCATAGGCTTGCAGGTGGGGGGACATGGGGCGCTTGATGATGGTGCCGTCCGTGCGGTGGCCGATATAGGTGGCCTCCCGCGGGTCAAGCGCTTCCGACATGTTCGTTCCTCGACTTTCGTCTGGGCTTCGCCGGCGCCGGGAATGCGGCGCCCTTCGACCCCGCTTTATGAAGATGGCACCCGCATGCGTCAACGCGCGGCGGGGTCAATATTCCACCTGGGCGGCCGGCGGGGCGGCAATCGCTCAGCGCTGGGGCAGTTCCACCCCGTTCGCGCCCGGCAGATGTCGTTCGCGCAGGCAGTTCCGGAAGGCCCGGTCCTCGGCCAGATACATCTCGTTCTGGATCATCAGGTCGTTGGCGCCGGGCGCCCAGCGCCGCTGCACATTGCGCACTTCCTCGCTGCGGCGGGCCTCCTGCCGGCAGACGGCCTGTTCCGGCAGGTCGGGCGGGCGGCGCGGGCCGAGAAGGCTGGAACAACCCGCCAGCAGCAGCAGCGCCAGGGGCGCACCCAGGGGGGAGAGACGGGTGATGGTCATGCGTGCAGCCAATCCTCGATAAGCCGGCGGGCGATCGAATCCACCCGCGGCAGGCCGAAGCCCAGCTCCTTGTGCCGCAACAACTCGCCGCGGGAAAACCACCGGGCATCCTGCAATTCGGTTTCGTCCACGCGGATGGCCTCCGTCAGCCCCTCCGCATGGAAGCCCAGCATGATGGAGGACGGGAAGGGCCAGGGCTGGCTGGAATGATACACCACGCGGCCCACGGCCACGCCCGCTTCCTCCATCACCTCCCGCCGCACGGCTTCCTCCAGGCTCTCGCCCGGTTCCACGAAGCCCGCCAGCGTCGAATACATCGGGGTGGGGAAGCGGATGTTGTGGCCCAGCAGGCACGAGTCGCCGCGCACCACCAGCATGATCACGGCCGGGTCGGTGCGGGGGAAATGGCTGGTCTGGCAGTTCACGCACTTCATGACGTGGCCCGCGCTGTGCGGCTCGCAGCGGAAACCGCAAATGCCGCAGAAGCGGTGCTTCACCCGCCAGTGCATCAGGCCGCGCGCATGGGCCAGCACGCTGGCCTCGCCGGCCGGCAGCAGCCCGGCCACCTGGCGCAGATCGCTGAAACTGCCCGCGCCCTCGGGCACCGGCGGCTCGTCCTCATGGCTGACATCCACGGCGAAGACCGGCTTCTGCTCCCACAGGCCCAGGAAGGCCCAGGGGGAAGCATCCTCACCGCCCGTGCCCCGCCCCGCGCCCAGCAGCGGGTGGGCGGCGGCGCCGGCCAGCAGCACCGCCTCCGGCGCCCCGTCCTCCAGCCCGCGCAGCAGCGAGCGCGAGCGCCAGACCGGCGCGAACAGGGTTTCCGGGTCTCGGAGCGCGTGAGCGATCCATTCCGCGTCCTCGCGCTTCTCGGCGGCGCGGTCGAGCGGGCTGCCTGTATAGGCGTTCGGGCGGCTGGCGGGGAATGAGAGCATGCCGCCACGCTGCCACATCGCGCGCGGGCCGGCGAGTGGGGGGTTACGGTTCCGGCGTCAGCCCCCACACCAGCGCCATGGCGATCGCGGCCATCACGACCGAAACCAGCAGCACGCGCCATACCCAGCCTGCCCGCAGGCCCTGCCGGGCATCGGTGGCGGTGGCGCGATGGACGCCGGGCGGCGCCGCGCCCGAGGGATGTTCGTCAGGGGTGCTCATACGGGGATAACGCCTCGGACGCCGTCAGGTTTGCATGACCTGGACAGTATTCGGGGCGCTCCCATTCCCAAGCGGCTTTTCAGCGCGCCGACAGGCCCGGCCAGTTCGCCTCGCCGCGCTGGATGCGGGCCGCGCGGTCTTCCTCCCACCGCGCCTGCACGGCGTGGCTGTAGTTCAGGAACAGCCGCCCCTCGACGATGCGGAAGGCCGTGGGATCGACCGTGGCCGTATAGCCCTCGGACACCGCATAGGCGCAGAAGCCGCCGAAGGCCGGGGCGTAGCGTTCCGGGTCGGCCAGGAACATCCGGCGATGCTCGGCGTTGGCGAAGCGCCAGGTGGCGCCGTTCCACTGCGTGCGGATATCGTATCGGCCGCGCCGGGCGCGGCCTTCGGTGAAATAGGCCACGGGGTCGTACCCCTGGATGGCCAGGCCACGGGTCAGGTTCTGCCGCTGCCCTTCGGCGCGCGCCAGGTCCGGAAACAGCAGGGAAAGCGCCGCCAGGGCGCGACGGGAGAGGTGTTGGGTCATGCCTCCCTTTTCGCCGCATGGGCGCCATCGGTTCCGCTGCCCTTGCCCTGAAGCGCGCGGCACGCGATATGGGGGGCGGAAGGTCGGCGGCGGACGGGCTCCTCGCCAACCCGGTCAGGTCCGGAAGGAAGCAGCCGTAACGGGTTCTCGCCCGGGTCGCTCAGCCGGCCTTCCACCGGAACATGCGGGCGAGGGTCGATGACGAGCGACATGTTCGGCGCCGATGCGCCGGAGCCAACGGCGGACACCATCCCCGAACCGCCCGCGCCCGAAGGCCCCGGGCTGTTCGGCATGGATGACCCGCCGCCCCCAGCCGCCGCGCCCCCGCCGCCAGCCCCCACACCCGTGCCCGCCGCCGCACCCGCCGCCGCCCCTGGGCCGGCCGCCGACGCCCAGCCCTATCGCGTGCTGGCGCGCAAATACCGCCCGCGCGATTTCTCGGAGCTGGTGGGCCAGGACGCGCTGGTGCGCACCCTGCGCAACGCCTTCGCCACCGGCCGCGTGGCGCATGCCTTCATGCTCACGGGCGTGCGGGGCGTGGGCAAGACCACCACCGCCCGCATCATCGCCCGCGCCCTGAACTGCATCGGCGTGGACGGCAAAGGCGGCCCCACCCCGGAACCCTGCGGTGTCTGCGCCAACTGCACCGCCATCCTGGCCGACCGCCACCCGGACGTGATGGAGTTGGACGCCGCCAGCAACAACGGCGTGGACGACGTGCGCGAGCTGCGGGAGGCCGTGCGCTATCGCCCCGCTCAGGCGCGCTTCAAGATCTATATCCTCGACGAAGTGCACATGCTGTCCAACGCGGCGTTCAACGCGCTGCTGAAGACACTGGAAGAACCGCCGCCGGCGGTGAAGTTCATCTTCGCCACCACCGAGCTGCGCAAGGTGCCCGCGACCATCCTGTCGCGCTGCCAGACCTTCCACCTGCCGCGCGTGCCGCAGGCCACGCTGCGCGCGCATTACGCCAATATCTGCGGCAAGGAAGGCGTCGCGGCGGAGGAGGAAGCCCTCTCGATCATCGCCCGCGCCGCCGATGGCTCGGTGCGCGACGGGCTTTCCCTGCTCGACCAGGCGATCGCGCTCTCGGCCGGCGCCGTGACCGGCGAGACGGTGCGGGAAATGCTGGGCCTCGCGGACCGCACCCTGGTGCTGGACGCGCTGGAGGCCGCGCTGACCGGCGACATGCCCGCGCTGATCGGCCACCTGGACCGCGCGCACGAACGCGGCGCCGAACCCGGCGTCGTGCTGGCCGACATGCTGGAGCTGACGCACACGCTGACGCGCCTGCACACCGTGCCCGGCCTGGCGCAGGACTTGTCGCTGCCCGAACACGAACGCTCTCGCGGGGCCGATCTGGCGGCGAAGCTGACCCTGCCGGTGCTGGGCCGTGCCTGGCAGATACTGCTGAAGGGCGTCTCCGAGATCGCCGAGGCGCCGGACCGGCGCGCCGCGCTTGAGATGGTGCTGATCCGCCTGGCGCATGTGGCCGACATGCCCACCCCGGGCGACCTGGTGCGCCGCCTGACCGAGGGCGGCATGCCGCCCGTGGCGGCCCGGCCCGGCCCCTCCGGCAGCGGCGGCGGGCCCACCCTGAGGGCGCTGACCGGCGGCGGCGCGGCCCTGGCCATGCCGGAGCCCGAACCCGAGCCCGGCCCCAGCTTCGCCCCCCAGCCTACCACCTGGCAGGAGGTGGTGGCGCTGGCCGCCGAGCCCGACCCCACCCTGCACGCCCAGCTGCGCTTCGAGGTGCACCCCGTCTCCCTGGCCCCGGGCCGGCTGGAGATCCACCCCCGCCCCACCGCCCCGCGCGACCTAGCCGGCAGGCTGTCCCTGCTGCTGGAAAAAGCCACGGGCACGCGCTGGGTCGTCGGCATCTCACGCGAGGCAGGTGCCGCCACCCTGGGCGAACAGGGCAAGGCCGCCGAGGCCGACCGCTTCGCCACCGCCCGCGCCCACCCCTTCGTGCAGGCCATCCTGGAAGCCTTTCCGGGCGCCGAGGTGCAGAACGTGCGCGACATCCACGCCGATGCCTATGGCCTGACGGCGCCCGCGCTGCTTGCCGCCAGCGCCATGCCCGACGACCTGCGCGATTTCGCCCCGCCGGACGCCATGCCGGCCTATGACGACGATGAAGCCCCTTCGGACGAGGACTGATCGATGAAAAACCTGACCAACATGCTGAAGCAGGCCCAGCAGATGCAATCCAAGATGGCCGAGATGCAGGCCAAGCTGGAAGCCACCGAGGTGGAAGGCCAGGCCGGCGCGGGCATGGTGAAGGTGAAGCTCTCCGGCAAGGGCGACCTGAAGCGCATCAGCATCGACCCCAGCCTGATGGCCGCCGACGAACGCGAAGTGCTGGAAGACCTGATCATCGCCGCCCACGCCGACGCGAAACAGAAAGTGGAAGGGATGATGGCGGAGGAAATGCAGAAGGCGACCTCCGGCCTGAATATCCCGGGCGGGCTGCCAGGCGGGTTCAAGCTGCCGTTCTGAAAAGGCCAAGGGGCTCCGCCCCCTGGACCCCCGCCAAGGGTTGTAGCAACCCTTGGAACCCATGGATTGGCGCCTTACCTTGACAGGCGGGGCGCCATTTTCATTATTAAAATCAATAAGAAACACCTTCCCAGCACCAGCGCCAAACTGATGGGGTCCAGGGGCCTTTCGGCTCCCTGGGGTGCGGGGCTTCGCCCCGCGGTATGGGCGGGGTGCCCGAGGGGCGGCGCCCCTGCTGGGGGTCCAGGGGGCAACGCCCCCTGCTCAGCCCCTTGCCCACAAAAAAGGGCCCTTCCGGGCCCTTTCTCGCTTACTTGCCCGAGGGCGCGTAGTAGGCCGGCGGGGCCGGCTGGGGTGCGGGCTGCGGCGTGGTCAGCACGCCGGCGGCGGTGCCCACCAGGCCGCCGGTGATGGCGCCGATGGCGGCACCGCGGCCGCCGCCGGCGATGGCGCCCAGCGCCGCGCCGGAGCCGGCGCCGATCAGCGCACCGCCCGCCGCACGCTGCGTCGGGTCATAGGGGTTGGTGCAGGCAGTGGCGCCCAGGGCGCCGACCAGAACCAGCGGCAAGGCGAGCTTGCGGAACATGGCGTCTCCATTGCGGCCAGTGGGCCGCCGTTGCGTCAACATCAGAACACCACAGCCGCCCCTCGGGTTGCAAGGAGATCGCCGCCCCCACATTCGCGTGAGCGCGGCGGGCCGTGGCAGGCCAGGAACCTGACAGGATTGAGTTAGTCAGCCATTGCGGCAGCTCAATGGCGGCAAAGCGGCGGGGGCTTACTGGCCCCCCTACTGGCCCCCATCCCGCTTCTGCCGGGCACGGGCGTGCCGCAACAGGAACTCGCGCCCGATCTTCACGCGCGGCACGCCATCATATTCCACGATGTCGGCGGTGGCGTAGGTCTCGTTCCAGCTTTCGGGGATGAAGCTGCCGGTGCCCACCATGTCCACGGGGGCCTTGGCCTCCGCCATCACGCGGCACTTGCCCACCCCGAAGCCGGAGGACGCGACGATCTTCACCGCCGGGAAGCCGGCCTCGTCCAGCGCCTCACGCATGCGCCAGATGGCGGCGGCGGACACGCCGGTGCCCACCAGGTGCCGCAGCTCCGTCTCGCTGCGATAGCGGCGGACGGCGGCGGGCGCGTGGCGTTCCAGCACGGCGTAGCTCTCGGCGGGGTCCAGCCCCTCCAGGAAGCGGCCGCCATGGGTGTCGAGCCGCACGGACATGCGCCCGGCCTTCGCGATCTCCGGGAAGCGCCGGCACACGGCCAGCCCATCGGTGATCTCACGGCCGAAGTAATCGACCAGCACCGTCAGGTTCTCGTCGGGATAGGTCTCATAGAACATCTCGGCGGCGCGGACGGTGCTGCCGGCATAGCCGATCAGGGCATGCGGCATGGTGCCGAAGCCGCGCGGCTGGCCGAACCAGTGCGCGGTGAAGTCGTTGGCGTTGCCGATGAAGCCCTTCGCGCCCTCTCGCTGGGCGGCGCGGCTGCCGACGGATGCGGCATAGCCCATCATGTCCTGCATCTCGGCCCCGGCGCAGTGCCGGGCCTCCATGGCCAGGAAGGTCGCGGTCGGCAGTTCGGCGGCCATCTGATAGGCGTTGTGCGCCGCCACGCAGGGCGCGCCCAGCTTCTGCAGATACAGCGTCTCCAGGTCCGACAACTGCGCGAAGGAGCCGCTGAGATACAGGATCGGGTCGCCCGCCCCCACCCAGCTGCCTTCCTCGTGCAGCACCTCGATGCCGAAGCTGGTGCCGCGCCGGGCGGCCACGCTGCGCAGCCAGTCCACCGCCATGCGCGGGGCGGAGATGACGGGCCGGCGCAGGAACACCGCATAGGTCACCTGCGCATCGCCGAATTTCTCGACGATGGCGCGGGTGCGGTTGAAATAGGCGTCCGTGCGCGCCGAAATCGACGCGTCGGACTCGGCTATGACCGGCCGCCCGTCCCCGCCATCGCTCATTCGGCGGCGCGGGCCGGGGCGATCGGCGGGTGGCGGCGGGCCTTCAGACCCTCCGCCAGGCGGAAGGCCAGTTCCAGCGACTGCCCGGCATTCAGCCGCGGATCGCAGGAGGTGGCGTAGTTCTCGCCCAGGTCGGCGGCGGTCAGGCGGTTGGCGCCGCCGGTGCATTCCGTCACGTCCTGGCCGGTCATTTCCACATGCACGCCGCCGGCGATGGTGCCGGCCTCGTCATGCGCGTCGAAGAAGCCCTTCACCTCATCGACGATGGCGTCGAAGCTGCGGGTCTTGTAGCCGGCTTGGGTGGTGGTGTTGCCGTGCATGGGGTCGCACAGCCACACCACGTTGCGGCCGGCGTCGCGCACGGCGCGCAGCAGCGGCGGCAGCTTCTCGGCCACCTTGGCGGCACCCATGCGGGTGATCAGGGTCAGGCGGCCCATCTCGTTCGCGGGGTTCAGCTTCTCGGTCAGCGCGATCAGGTCCGCGGCCTCCATGCTGGGGCCCACCTTCATGCCGATCGGGTTGGCCACGCCGCGCAGGAACTCCACATGCGCGCCGTCCAGCTGGCGGGTGCGGTCCCCGATCCACAGGAAGTGCGCGCTGCACGCATAGTGCTTGTTGTGCGTGGAGCTCATGCGCGTCAGCGCTTCCTCATACGGAAGCAGCAGGCTCTCATGGCTGGTGTAGAAGGCGGTCTCGCGGATCTGGGGCGCGTTCTCGCTGTTCATGCCGCAGGCGGCCATGAAGCTGAGCGTTTCCTCGATCCGGTGCGCCAGGCCCTGGTATTGCGACCAGGCCTGGCTCTGGCCCACGAAATCCAGGTTCCAGCGGTGCACCTGGTGCAGGTCCGCGAAGCCGCCGGTCGCGAAGGCGCGCAGCAGGTTCAGCGTGCCGGCCGACTGCATGTACGCGAATTCCATCCGCGACGGGTCGGGGATGCGCGCCTCGGCGGTGAACTCGGGGCCGTTGATGATGTCGCCGCGATAGGAGGGCAGGGTGATGCCGTCCACCGTCTCGGTATCGGAGGAGCGCGGCTTGGCGAACTGGCCGGCCATGCGGCCGAGCTTCACCACCGGCACCGTGGCACCGAAGGTCAGGATCACCGCCATCTGCAGCAGCACGCGGAAGGTGTCGCGGATCGGGTCCGCGCGGAAATCGCCGAAGCTCTCGGCGCAGTCGCCACCCTGGAGGACGAAGGCCTTGCCCTGCCCGGCCTCGGCCAGCGAGGTCTTCAGGCGCTCGCACTCACCGGCGAACACCAGCGGCGGGAAGGAGGCGAGCTTCTTCTCCATGGCCGTGAGTGCGCCCATGTCCGGGTAATCCGGCACTTGCCGGATGGGCATGTCCCGCCAGCTCTGCGGGCTCCATGCGCGTGCCATTGTTTCGCTCCTCCTGCTCGCCCATGGGATGGGCGGGTGGGGGCGCACCATATGGCGGAAATATGGCGCGCGCTACTGTCCGGGGCTTCAGCCGCCCGCAACCCGGGTCCGCGTGCGAAGCGTGACAAACTCCTCCGCCGCGGTCGGGTGGATGCCGATGGTGCGGTCGAAATCCTGCTTGGTGGCGCCCATCACCATGGCGATGCCGACGCCCTGCATGATCTCGGCCGAATCCTCGCCCAGCATGTGCGCGCCCAGGATCTTCTGCGTCTTCTGGTCCACCACCAGCTTCATCAGGGTCTTGCGGCCCTCGCGCTTGCTGATGGTGTGGCGCATGGGGGTGAAGCGCGTGACGTAGATGTCGGCCGGGCCACGGGCCGCCGCCTCCGCCTCCGTCAGCCCCACCGTGCCGATGGGGGGCGAGGTGAAGACGGCGGTCGGCACGTTCTCGTAACTCGCGCTGCGCGGGTTGTGGCCGAACAGCGTGTCCGCCAGGGCATGGCCCACGGCGGTGGCCATGGGGGTCAGGTTCAGCCGGTCGATCACGTCGCCGATGGCGTAGATGTGCGGCACGTTGGTCGCGTGGCTGGCATCCACCACCACGGCGCCGCGCGCGTCGGTGATGACACCGGCGGCCTCCAGCCCCAGCCCCTTCGTGTTGGCCACGCGGCCGGTGCAGAAGAACGCCGCATCCACCGTCAGCGTGGCGTCGCCGGGCAAATGCACCACTGTGGCGTCGCCCTCCTTCGACAGGGCGGTGGGCACCACGCCGGGGTGCAGGCGGATGCCCTGGGCGGTCAGCGCCTCCGGCAATACCTCCCGGATATCCTGGTCGAAGCCGGTCAGCGGCAGGGCGGCGCGGTAGAACACATCCACCTGCGCCCCCAGCCCTTGTAGCAGGCAGGCGAATTCCAAGGCGATATAGCCCGAGCCGAACACCGCCACGCGCTTCGGCAGCGCCTTCAGCGTGAACAGCCCGTCGCTGATCAGCCCGTGCTCGGCGCCGGGGATGGGCAGGCGGCTGGCCTGGCCGCCAGTGGCGATCACGATACGGTCGGCGGTCACGGTCTCGCCGCCCACATCCAGCGTGTGGGCGTCGATGAAGGTGGCGCGCGCGTCGAAGCTGGTGACACCCGCGCCCCCCAGCAGCCGGCCATAGATGGCCGACAGCCGCGCCACCTCCGCATCGCGCGCGGCGGCCAGCGTGGCCCAGTCATGGCCGTGATTCTCGATGTTCCAGCCGAAGGCGGCGGCGTCTTGCGCCCACATGCCGTATTCGGCGGCGTTCACCATGATCTTCTTCGGCACGCAGCCGACATTCACGCAGGTGCCGCCCCAGAAGCGCTCCTCGGCCACGCCCACCCGGGCGCCGTGCCCCGCCGCGATGCGGGCCAGCCGCACCCCGCCGGAACCACCGCCAATGACGAACAGATCGAAGTCGCGGGCCATGGGAACACTCCTGTGAGGGTTCCGATGTAGCGCGCGGCGCCGATGGCGCAAGGCTGGCGCGCCCTCAGGCGGCGAAGAGGAAATCCCCCGCCACCAGGTTGGTCACGCCATACACATCCATCCGCTCCGCCCCCAGGAAGATGGCGCTGTTGCCGCCGATCACCTGGATGGTCAGCCCCGCCAGGTCCAGCGCCCCCATCTCCGAGACATCGATGCGGTCACCCTCGGCGCGGTTGAAGTCGAACAGCTCATCATGGCCCGGGCCGAACACGAAGCGGTCCGCGCCCTCGCCGCCCACCAGCTTGTCGTTGCCGGCACCGCCCACCAGCACGTCATTGCCGGCGCCGCCGCGCAGGGTGTCGTCCCCCGCATCGCCGCGCAGCGCGTCGCCGCCCGCCTGGCCCCACAGCGTGTCGTTGCCCTGCCCGCCATTCAGCACGCTGGCCAGGGTGTCGTTGGCCACCAGCACGTCGTCGCCCGCGCTGCCGGTCAAGCTGGCGGCGGTGCCGGTCAGATAGGCGGCCTCGATATTCGCCCCCAGCGTCCAGCCGCTGACGGTCACGAACACGATGTCCGTGCCTTCGCCCGGGTTCTCGGTCACGGTGTCGCCGGTGCTGCCGACCACATAGATGTCGTCGCCCAGCCCGCCCAGCATGGCGTTGTCCCCGCCGCCGCCGCGGAGGATGTCGTCGCCCGCGCCGCCGGTCAGCGTGTCGTTGCCCGCGCCGCCCCACAGGATGTCGTCGCCCACGCCGCCATCCAGCACGCTGGCCAGGGTGGGATGGGCGACCAGCACATTGTCGGTCCAGCCGCCGGTCAGGCGCGTGGCGCCGATGGCCAGGTACAGGATCTCCAGATACGGCGCCGCCACCCAGTCGTTGAAGGTGACGAAGACGGTGTCGATGCCGCCATCCGCGGCCTCGTTCACCGTATCCGTGTCTTCCAGGATGTAGGTGTCGTCGCCCTCCCCGCCCGCGAGGGTGTCGTTGCCCGTGCCGCCGGCCAGCAGGTCGTTGCCGGCGCCGCCCATCAGCGTGTCGTCGCCGGCCCCGCCCAGCAGCGTGTCGTGGCCCCAGCCGCCATACAGGTGGTTGCCGCCGGCGCCGCCCACCAGCACGTCATCCCCGCCGCCGCCCCACAGGTCGGTGATGGTGTGGCCCGTGAAGCCGATGGACTTGCCGCCGATGACGGAGGCCTGGGCCGCCGCGTTGCCGTCCTGCGCGCTGAGGTCGATCGTCACGGCCTGGCTCAGCGCCGCCGCGTTCAGCCCGGTCTCGCCATGGGCGCCGAGGATGGCGCGGCTGGCGTCCAGCCCCGCGAGGCGCGCGAAATCGTCGGTGAAGACCTGCACCTTGGCGGCGCCATCCTGCGCCGCCGCGTCGCCCAGCAATTTCAGGGAGGCCGCGTTGAACACCGCCGCCTCCGCCCCACCGGCCGCCGTCACGGCCAGGTTCCAGGCGCCCACCCCGCTCTCGCCCCAGAAGGCCGGGGAGGCGAAGGTCCAGCCGCCATTCGCCCAGGCGATGGGCTGGGCCGGGTCGGCCACGTCCTCGCTGGCCTGCACATACAGGAAGCCGCTGTTGATCAGCATGGTCACGGCGGTGCCGGTGGGCGAGGTCAGCACCATGCTGATATTCGCGGCCTTGGCCGTGGTCAGGTCCAGCGTGAGCTCCACGAAGTTCAGCCGGAACCCGCTGGAGGCCCCGGCCGGTGCCGTGGCGTTGAAGGTCAGCGCCAGGTTCTGCGCCGTGGGCAGGCCGCCGGTGGTGATGCTGGTACCCGCCGCGGCGCCCGTGGCGGCCAGGCTGGCGGTGACGTAGTTCGCCTCCGTCCGCGCCTGGGTCCAGGTCTCGGCCAGGCGCACGGCCGCCCCCGCGTCGATGATGCCGAAGCCGTAGTCGCGGCTGAAATTCAGCCCGCCGCCATTGGCGTTCGTGGTGTGGGTGGTGACCCAGGGGGTGCGGCTGAAGCTGGCATCCGCGCCGATGCCGGCGTTGTAGTCGGTCTGGCGCGCGGTATAGGCCAGGATCTCCTGCACATCGCGGTAGCCCAGGGTGGGGTTGGCCTCCAGGATCAGCGCCACCACGCCCGAGACGATGGGGGCCGCCGCGGAGGTGCCGTTGAACCCCGTATAGTCGCCATCGCTGTAGCCGTTGACGCTGCCCACCCGGTCGGTGGTGACGACGCTGTTCTTGTTGACGATCTCTCCATCGCCCGGCCCGCCGAAGGCCGAGACCAGCGTGTTGGCGCCCGGGGTGGAGTAGTCGGAGATGATGCCCGTGTTGTTCAGCGCCGACACCACGATGGCGGTGTGGGAGGCCGAGAGCGCGTCGAGATTGGCATCGGCCGGCGCGGGTTCGCCGTTCAGCGTGATGGTGCGCGAATTGCCCGCCGATTTCACGATGACGGAACCGAGCCCGCCGCGCCCCTCGCCGGCCACGCGCAGCGCGGCCGCCAGCGTGGCGGCCTCCGTGCTGAGCATGGGCACGGTGTAGCCCCAGGAATTGTTCAGCACCTGCGCGCCATCGGCCAGGGATTGCAGCAGCGCATCCGCGAAATTGGCCGACCCGTCGCCCAGCACGCGATAGCCGACGAGGCGCGCATCCGGCGCCACGCCGGTGCTACCGATGCCGTTGTTCGCCACGCCCGCGATGACGCCCGCCACCGCCGTGCCGTGATTGTCCCCCGCGCTGTCCCGGCCCGATGCCACGGGCAGGCCATTGGCCAGGTTGGGGTCGCTGGAGACCGTGATGGTGCCCGGGCGCGTCCACATGTTGGCGGCCAGGTCGGGGTGGGTGGCCTCCACGCCGTCATCCAGTACGGCGACCAGCACGTTCTTGCCGGTGTAGCGCGTCCAGGCCTGCTCGGCGCGGATATCCACCCCCGCCACGCCATTGCCCTGGTCGGCACCGCCGACATTCTTCAGGTGCCAGGAATAGCGATAGAGCGGATCGCTGGGCAGGAAGGGGGTCGTGACCATGGAGATGTCCCGGCTTCGGCGGCGCGCCTGGTTGTCGGTGCCGGGCCGGGTCTGATGACCGGCCCGGAGGATGCGGGCCGTATTTTCACGATGGATTACTGTTCATCAAGTGTTAGGTGATAAATTGTAACCTATGGCGGGCATTGTCGCTTTCTATCGCGCCGGGTGCCGCGCATGAAAAAGGGGCGGCGCCGCCAGGCACCGCCCCCCTCCGTTCCGCCGGGAACGCGGCCGTTACAGGCCGCCCAGCGCCATGTATTTGATCTCGAGATAGTCCTCGACGCCATACTTGCTGCCCTCGCGGCCGAGGCCGGATTGCTTCACGCCGCCGAAGGGCGCCTCGGCGGTGGAGATGATGCCCTCATTGATGCCGATGATCCCGGCCTCCAGCCCCTCCGCCACGCGGAAGATGCGGCCGACATCGCGGGCGTAGAAATAGGCGGCCAGGCCGAACTCGCTGTCGTTCGCCATGGCGATGCCTTCCTCATCCGTCTTGAAGCGGATCAGGGGCGCGACGGGGCCGAAGGTCTCCTCGCGGAAGATCAGGGCTTCCTTCGGCACATCGGTCAGGATGGTCGGCTGGAAGAAGTTGCCGCCCTTCTCGTGCCGCTTGCCGCCGGTCAGCACCTTGGCGCCATGGGCGGTGGCGTCGGCGATGTGTTCCTCGACCTTGGCGACCGCATCGGCGTTGATCAGCGGGCCCTGGGTCACGCCCGGCTCCATGCCGTTGCCGACCTTCAGCTGCTCGACGGCCGTCTTCAGCTTGGCGGCGAAGGCGTCGTACACGCCATCCTGCACCAGCAGCCGGTTGGCGCAGACGCAGGTCTGCCCGGTGTTGCGGTACTTGGAGGCCATGGCCCCCTTCACCGCCTCATCCAGATCGGCGTCGTCGAAGACCAGGAAGGGCGCGTTGCCGCCCAGCTCCATGCTGGTCTTCTTGATGGTGTCGGCGCATTGGCGCAGCAGGATGCGCCCGACCTCCGTGCTGCCGGTAAACGACAGCTTGCGCACCAGCGGGTTGGCGGTCAGCTCGCCGCCCGTCTCGCCGGAGGGGCCGGTGATGACGTTGCACACGCCCTTGGGCATGCCCGCGCGCTCGGCCAGTTCGGCCAGGGCCAGGGCGCTGAAGGGCGTCTGGCTGGCCGGGCGGATCACGCCGGTGCAGCCCACGGCCCAGGCCGGGCCCGCCTTGCGGGTGATCATGGCCGAGGGGAAGTTCCAGGGCGTGATGGCGGCGAACACCCCGATCGGCTCCTTGGAGACCAGGATGCGGCGCCCCTGCGCGTTCTGCGGGATGATGTCGCCGTAGACGCGCTTGCCTTCCTCGGCGAACCATTCGAGGAAGCTGGCGGAATAGACCACCTCGCCCTTCGCCTCCGCGAGCGGCTTGCCCTGTTCGGCGGTCATGATGGCGGCCAGGTCGTCGGCATTAGCGTGCATCAGCGCCGCCAGGCGCATCAGGATGGCGGCGCGCTCCTTCGCCAGCAGCTTGCGCCAGGCGGGGAAGGCGGCGTGGGCGGCCTCGATGGCGGCGCGGGTCTCGGCGGCGGACAGGGCGGGCACCTGGCCCACCACCTCGCCCGTGGCCGGGTTGCGCACGGTGATGGTCTTGCCGCTGGCGGCCTGCACCCAGGCGCCGTCGATGTAATTGGCCTGGCGGAACAGCTTGGGGTCGTTCAGCGGCAGCTTGGCCGTGGTGTCGAGCATGGTGGTTCTCCGTTTCCCCGGTTGTTGCCCGGGACGATAGGCCGAACGGGACGGCCTGTCATGATGAAGGGAGGGTGGGGCGGGGATGACGGCCGCGCAACCCCGCCCACACAGGCGTGTTGCCTGCGCGCCTCAGGCGCGGCGCAGCGCCTGAACCAGCACCTCCCGCACCTCCGCCGGCGCCAGCTCCTCCACCGCGTCGCGCAGGCGCCGCAACCGGCGGCGGGTGTCGTACAGCTGGTCCAGCAGGTGCAGCACCACCGGCAGCGCTTCCTCCTGCAAGGCCAGGTCGCGGCGCAGGTTCTGGATCAGGCGCAGGCGCTCCACGTCGATGTCGCGGAACAGCCAGGCGCCGGGCGCGCCCTCCGGCCGCACCAGGTCCTGGGCGATCCATTGCTCCACCTGCGCGGCGTCGAGGCCGGTCACGGTGACGGTCAGGGTTTCCAGCGTGATCATGCCGCGTCCTCCATCCCGGCGCGGGGGTTGTGGGCAGGGGCGTCCTGGCGCTCGCGCAGGAACTTCTCCAGGCCCGGGTCAGGCCCGCCCAGCACCAGCTTCAGCACCACATAGGCATCGCCGACCGGCACATCGCCATGGGCCGGCACGCCCCGCCCGCGCAGCCGCAGCCGGGTGCCGGTGTCGGACCCGGCGGGGATGCTCATCGCCACCGGCCCGCCGATGGTGGGCACGGTGATCCTGCCGCCCAGCACCGCCTCCGTGACCGTCACCGGCAGGTCGCAGACGATGTCGTTGCCCTCGCGCCGGAAGAAGGGGTGGGGGGCCACCTCCACCTCGATCAGCGCGTCGCCGGGCGGGTCGCCCGCGCCGCCCTTGCCGCGCAGGCGCAGCACCTGCCCGGATACGAGCCCCGCGGGGATGCGCACATCCAGCGTCCCGCCCTCCGGCAGGGACAGCCGCTGGGAACCGCCGCGCACCGCATCCAGGAAGGGCACGGTCAGGTGATACTGGTGGTCCGCCCCGGCGCGCGCCCGGCGGGCCTGCGCCTGGGCATTCGCCTGGGCCCGGGCGCGGAACATCTCGGACAGGATATCGCCCAGATCGTCCTCATCCGCACCGAAGCCGGTGCTGTAGCGCGCGCCGGCCGGCCCATCGGCGTGCTGGCGGTACCGGCTGCCGGGCGGGGGCTGCGGCGGCCCCGTCTCCTGGCCCGAGGCATCGATCTCACCGCGGTCGAAGCGCGCGCGCTTTTCCTTGTCGGCCAGCAGGTCATGGGCGGCGTTGATGGCCTTGAACCGTTCCTCGGCGTTCTTGTCGCCAGGGTTCAGGTCGGGGTGGCTGGTCTTGGCCAGTTTCAGGAAGGCGGAGCGGATCTGCTTGTCCGTCGCCGTGCGGGGCACGCCCAGAACCTTGTAGGGATCTTCGGCCATGAAACCTCCTCCGGCACAGTGCCGGGTCTATCAAAGCGCGGTCGGGGCCGCCGCGCCATCCTTGGCGGCGCTCGCCAGCACCGCCAGCACCGCTTCCGCCGTGGTGCCGATATGGGCGGCCAGTTCCGCCGGCGCATCGGGGGCGCGAGCCAGGACCTTTTCCATCAGCACATGATGGGCATCCACCGAACGCGTAAGCAACCCCGCCCCGGTCAGCACGCGGCGATAGCGCGTGGTCTGGCCATACAGCGCCTCGCAGAAGCCCTTCAGCGCATTCAGCGGGCAGGCGGCGATCAGCGCGCGGTGGAAGCGGTGGTGCCGGGCCTCATAGGCATCGAGCCAGGCTTCCGTGGCCTCCCGCCGCTCCAACTGCCGCTTCAGCAGGTGGAAGCTGGCGACGATCTCGTCCTCCCACGCCGCGTCGCCCAGGGCCATGGCCTGGCGCAGCGCCTCGGCCTCCGTGATCTGGCGGCTGCGGGTGATGTCCAGCAGGTGCTCGCGCGTGATGGGCGGCACGGAGAAACCGCGCTGGCCCTCCGACAGCACCAGCCCCTCGGCGGCCAGGCGGGACAGGGCCTCCCGCAGCGGCGTGGCGCCGATGCCGAACCGCTCGGACAGGGCGCGCAGGCGCAGCTTTTCCTCTGGCGCCAGCGCGCCGCCCAGGATCGCGCCGCGCAGGCGGTTCAGGGCGGTTTCGGTGAGCGTGTTCGAGGGCAGCGTGTTCGGTGAATCATCGAGCATCTTCGAAAAATATATTTCCTCTTGCAATCTCGATCAAGCGCGGCATGCTCCCCGCCAGGAGGAAATACAGTGCCCACCAACGCCACCCATGCGCCCGGCCTCAGAAGCTGGGTTCAGGGCGCGAATGCGCCCGGTTGTGATTTTCCCATCCAGAACCTGCCGCATGGGGTGTTTTCCCCGCCCGGCGGCGCCCCGCGCGGCGGTGTCGCGATCGGCGACCAGGTGCTGGATGTCGCGGCCGCCCTCGCCGCCGGCAAGCTGAAGGGCGCCGCCGCCGAAGCCGCCGCCGAACCCAGCCTGAACCGCCTGATGGCCATGGGCCGGGATGCCGCGGCCGAGCTGCGCGCCGCCCTCTCCGCCCTGCTGGCCGAGGGTGCGGAGCCCCTACCCCAGCTGCTGCACGCCCAATCCGCCGTGACCATGCACCTGCCCACCGAGGTGCGGAACTTCTCCGACTTCATGGCCAGCCGCCCCCATTGCGCGCGGCTGGGCGTGAAGCGCGACCCGGCCAACCCGCTGCCGCCCGCCTTCCACCATTTGCCCGTGGCCTATCACTCGCGCGCCAGCTCGGTGCGGCCTTCCGGCGCGCCGCTGCGCCGCCCCTGGGGCCAGTATCCCAAGGACGGCGCCGTGGTCTTCGCCCCCACCGAGGCGATGGATTTCGAGCTGGAACTGGCGATCTGGATCGCGGGCGAGAACGCGCTGGGCGAACCCACCCCCATCAGCCTGGCGGACCGCCGCCTGTTCGGCTTCGGCCTGCTGAACGACTGGTCCGTGCGCGACGTGCAGCGTTACGAGATGCCGCCCCTTGGCCCCTTCCTGGGCAAGAGCGTGATGACCGCCGTCTCCCCCTGGGTCGT
Organism: Rhodovarius lipocyclicus; assembly: GCF_009900765.1. Lineage (GTDB taxonomy): Bacteria > Pseudomonadota > Alphaproteobacteria > Acetobacterales > Acetobacteraceae > Rhodovarius > Rhodovarius lipocyclicus. The sequence continues at coordinate 18,716 of NZ_JAAABL010000021.1, read as the reverse complement.
CACCGCCGAGGCGCTGGAACCCTTCCTGCTGCCCCAGCCCGCGCGGCAGGCCGGGGACCCGCCCTGCCCGCCCCACCTGGCCACCACCCGGCCGGACGCGCTGAACCTGCAACTGCGCGCCGCGATCCTGACGCCCAGGCTGCGCGCGGCCGGCGCCGCCCCGCATACCGTGACCGACACGCCCTTCGCCGGCATGTCCTGGACGGCGGCGCAGATGGTGGCGCACCACACCTCCAACGGCTGCAACCTGCTGCCCGGGGACCTGCTGGGCTCCGGCACCGTCTCCGGCCCCGAGGACGGGCAGGAGGCCTGCATCGCCGAGCTGCTGCTGCGCGGCCCCATCGCCTTCCCGAACGGCGAGACCCGCCGCTTCCTGGAGGATGGCGACGAGGTGATCTTCACCGGCACCGCCAGCGCCCCCGGCTTCACGACCATCGGCTTCGGCGAATGCCGGGGCGAGGTCCTCCCCGCCCATGCATCCGTGACCTGAGGCCCGCCATGCGCCGCATCATCGACATTTCCTGCGCCCTGAAATCCGGCATCAAGTCGGACCCGCCGGGCAGCGAACCCAAGATCCAGTATTTCGACCACCACATGACCGCGCCCAAGATGGCCGACTACATGGGCGTGCCCGTCTCCGCCCTGCCGGAGGGCGAATACGCCGCCGTCGAGCGCATCGACCTGTCCACCCACAACGGCACGCATATGGACGCGCCGTATCACTACTTCTCCCGCCAGGATGAGGCGCTGGTGCCCGGCGGCCGCCCGTCCCTGCGCATCGACGAGGTGCCGCTGGAATGGTGCTTCAACCCTGGGGTGAAGCTGGATTTCCGCCACAAGCCCGACGGCCACGTGGTGCAGCCGCAGGAGGTGGAGGAGGAGCTGGCCCGGATCGGCCACAGCCTGAAGCCGTTGGACATCGTGGTGGTGAACACCCGCGCCGGCAGCCGCTATGGCGAGGACGACTACATCGACGCCGGCTGCGGCATGGGCAAGGCCGCCACGCTGTGGCTGCTGGAACGCGGCGTGCGCCTGGTAGGCACGGATGGCTGGAGCTGGGATGCCCCCTTCTCCGCCACCAAGCGCCGCATCGAGGCGGGCGGCGACCCCGCGCTGATCTGGGAAGGCCACCGCGCGGGGCGGGAGATCGGCTACTCCCACATCGAGAAGCTGTCGAACCTGGAGGCCCTGCCCAGCACCGGCTTCACGGTCGCGGCCTTCCCGGTGAAGATCCATCGCGCCTCGGCCGGCTGGGTCCGCGCCGTGGCGATCATCGAGGAGTGACGCCGATGCGCCGGTTGATCCTCGCGGCGCTGCTGGCGGCATCCCCCGCCACAGCGCAGGAATGGCGCCCCGAAAGCCCGATCACGCTGATCAGCCCCTACTCCCCGGGCAACACGGACGTGATGATGCGCATGCTGGGCGATTACTGGTCCCGCCAGACCGGGGCCAGCGTGGTGGTGACGAACCGCGACGGCGGCTCCGGCGTGGTGGGCATGCGCGCCCTGGCCAGCGCCCCCGCCGATGGCCGCACCCTGGCGCTGACGCCCATGACCGCCATCACCGTGCAGCCGCACATGGTGCGCAACTTGGGCATCGGCCCCGCGAATTTCGCCCCCGTCTGCGGCACGCATGAGAACGTGATCGGCGTGGTGGTGCGCGACGACAGCCCCTTCCGCTCCATCGCGGATATCGTGGCGGCCGGGCGGCAGCGGAACCTGACCTTCGGCAGCGCCGGGCCGAACAGCCTGCCCTTCCTGGGGGTGTGGCGCATCCAGAAGGCGACGGGGGTGGAGTTCACCCACCTGCCCTTCCGCGGCGACCCGCCGCACCTGAACGAGACCCTGGCCGGGCGGCTGGATTTCTCGACCACCGTCGTGTCCTCCGCCAGCGAGTTCATCCTGTCGGGCCGGATGCGGCTGCTGGGCGTGTTCAGCGAGAACCGCCACCCGGACTTCCCCGACGTGCCGACCATGCGCCAGCAGGGCATCGACGCGCTGCAATTCAGCCAGGTGGGAATCTACGCCCCCGCTGGCACGCCGGAGCCAGTGCTGAACCGGCTGGAACAGCTGTGCCGGGAAGGCATGGAGCAGGAGCCCGTGCGGCGGGTGGCGCAGACCGCGCGGATGGTCGTGCGCTATGTGCCGCGCCGGGAATTCGCGGCCTTCGTGCAGTCGGAATACGAGGCCTACCGGGATATCCTGCGGCAGCTGGGGGTGCAGCCGGAGTAAAGGCGGGGCTACTGGCGCATGGCCTCCGCCACCGCCTGCGCCAGCGCCTCCACCAGGGCTTTCTTGCCGCGCTCCTGGCGCTCCAGCAGTCCGATCCGGCGGGTCAGCTGCGGCTCTCCGAAGGGCAGGCAGGCGAGGGGCAGCTCCGCCCGCAATTCCTCGGACAGCGAGAGGATGGAGATGCCCAGCCCCTTCTGGACCATCCGGATGATCGTCTCCGGGCTGCCCAGCACCATTTCCTCCCGCACATCAATGCGCAGGCGCCTCAATTCGCGCTCGATCGGGCGGCCCGACCAGGCCCGGCTGTCCAGCCGGATGAAGGGCTGCTCCGCCAGCAGCTTGCGGATGTCCTGCCGGGCCAGGGCGGGCGGGACGATCACCCAGAAGCGGTTCTCATACAGCGGCGACCAGAACTGGTTCGCCGGGTGCGGCCGCGCGGGTTCCAACGTCATGGCGACATCCAGCTCGCCGGACGCGACCTGGTGCGCCAGCTCACCGGACAGCCCGTAGGAGACATGGATGCGGATGCGCGGATGGGCGCGGTTCAGCACCACCAGCGCATCGGGCAGGATGCCCGACAGCACGCTCGGCATCGCGCCCACCCTGAGGCGCCCGGCCAGGGAGCGCTCGTCGCTCAGCGCCTCGGGGATGCGGTCGTACAGGGCCAGCACCTCCTCCGCCTTCGCCAGCACGATCCGGCCCGCCTCGGTGAACACGGGCAGGCGGCGGGACCGGTCGAAGAGCTGGACGGCGAATTCCTCCTCCAGCGTCTTCACCTGCAGGCTGACGGCGGATTGGGTCAGCCCCACCGCCTCACCCGCGCGGCCGAAGGAACCGTGGCGGGCGATGGCCCGCAGGGTGCGGAGGGCTCGGAGCGACATGGCGCCAATGTATGATTGTGCCTCATCGAACATAAGAGATTTTAGAATTTTCCCTGCTGGATTGATGGACCTACCATCGGCTCATCATGAATATGAACGCACCCATGGCCGCCCAGGCGGCGCGGACATCCTTTCCCGCGCTGCTGGCCGTGCAGCTCGGCGTGGCGATCGTCACCCTCGACATCTCCCTGACCAGCACGGCGCTGCCGGCCATCGCGGCCGGCATCGGCGCCAGCGCGACCAGCACGATCTGGATCGTCAACAGCTACTACCTGGCGGTGGTCGCGGCGCTGCTGCCGCTGGCGGCGCTGGGTGAGATCCATGGCCACCGGCGCATCTTCTTCATCGGGCTGGTGGTGTTCGCGCTCGGCTCACTGGGCTGCGGGCTGGCGGGGTCCCTGCCGGTGCTGGCCGGGGCGCGGGCGGTGGTGGGGGTGGGTGCCGCGGCGGTCTCGGCCACCACACCGGCGCTGATCCGCTCCCTGTATCCGCCCTCCCGGCTCGGGCGCGGGCTGGGCTTCTATGCGCTGGTGGTGGGCGTGGCCTTCTCGGTCGGCCCCACGGCGGCCTCCGCGATCCTGTCGGTGCTCAGCTGGCCCTGGCTGTTCCTGATGGGCGTGCCGCTGGCGCTGGTCTCCATCGCGCTGGCCCGGCGCGACCTGCCGGCGACGGAGCGCAACATTCGGCCCTTCGACGGCCTGTCGGCGGCGCTGTGCGCGGGCATGTTCGCCGCCCTGCTGTTCGGCATCGCGGGCATCGCGCACCGGTCGGGGTGGCTGCCGGTGGGCCTGGCGCTGCTGGCGGCGGCCGTCTGCGGCTGGGGCCTGCTGCGGCGGGAGGCCGGGCACCCCGCGCCGATCCTGGCCATCGACCTGTTCCGCATCCCGGTCTTCGCGCTGTCCTCGGCCACGTCGATCTGCGCCTTCACCATCCAGGGGCTGGCCTTCGTGGTGCTGCCCTTCCTGCTGCAATTCCGGCTGGGCTACAGCCAGGTGGAGGCGGGCTTCCTCATCACCCCCTGGCCCGCGACGCTGGTGGTGCTGACCATGGTGGCGGGGCCGTTGAGCGACCGCATCCCGCCCGGAATCCTGGGCGGCGGGGGGCTGGGCGTGGTGACCCTGGGCCTCGCTTCCCTGGCGCTGCTGCCCGCTGAGCCCACTGTCATCGACATCGCCTGGCGGCTGATGCTGTGCGGCGTGGGGTTCAGCTTTTTCCAGTCGCCCAACATGCGCGCGATCATGAGCAGCGCGCCCCGCGACCGAAGCGGCGGCGCCAGCGGCATCCTGGCGGCGTCGCGGCTGATCGGGCAGTCGCTGGGGGCGGCGGTGGTGGCGATTTGCCTGTCCCTGTCGCCGGAGCGCGGCATCGATGCCGCGATCTGGATCGGGGCCGGGATGGGCGCGCTCGGCAGCGCGATCAGCCTGTCACGGCTGCTGCCGGGCATCGCGGGGGCCAGGAAGGCCCCCTGACTTCATCGGGTCAGCGAGGGCACCACGCTCATCGCCGGCTGGTTCCGCAGCCATTCCGGCAGGGCCTGCAGCACCTGCGCCGGGGCCACGCCGGCCGAGGTGCCAGGGTCGCTCGGCGTGGCGGGCGCTTCGGGCTCGGCCGCCGCCGGGGCGGGGGCGGGCGCGGCCACGGCGGGCAGGCCGCCGGGTTCCGTGGCGGGGGCCGGGGTTTCGGCGGCCGGGGCGGGCGTGGGGGCGGGGGCAGGCGCGGGCACCGGGTCGGTCCGGCGGCGCGGGCCATCCACGCGGGCGGCGGTGGGGGCCGGGGTTTCCGCCGGCACGGTATAGTCGGCGACGATGCGGGCCTGCGCGCCCTCGATCACCAGCACATGCGCGCCGACCGGCAGGGGCACCAGGTCGCGCTGGGTCACGCTGACCAGATCGCCATTGGTCTTGCGCACCACATACTCGATGCCATCGTTGCTGTTGGCGGCCCGCTCGGCGGCGGAACCGATCAGCCCGCCCACCAGGGCGCCGCCCACGGCACCCAGCGCGTTCGTCACGCGATTGCCGCCCACGGCGGCACCCAGCACGCCGCCCGCGGCGCCGCCCGCGGCGGCACCGGTCGTGCCCTCGGCGCTGATCTCGATTCTTCGGAAACCGACGATCACGCCCTGGTTGACGCGGTTGGCCTGCTGAACGGCCCGGACGGCGTATTCATTCGCGGAATAGGTGGTCCCACATCCCACCAGGCCCAACGGCATCACCAGGGCCAGCGCCAAGCATGCGTGCTTCATGCCCCCCACATAGCGCGGCCCGCCGCATCATCCTATATGCGGCATATGCGTACACCCTTCCGCAAGATGCATGGCGCCGGGAATGATTTCGTCATCCTGGACGCGCGCGAGACCCCGCTGCCGATCACCGAGGCCGGCGCGCGCTGGCTCGCGGACCGCAACCGGGGGGTGGGGGCGGACCAGATCATCCGGCTGGAGAAGGCCCCACAGGGCGATGTGTTCATGCGCATCCTGAACCCCGATGGCAGCGAGGCCGGGGCCTGCGGCAACGCCACCCGTTGCGTGGCGCGCATCCTGTTCGAGGAAACCGGCCGCGACACCGGCGTGATCCAGACCATCTCCGGCCTGCTGCCCGCCCGCGTCAGCGCCCCGGGGCTGATCGAGATCGACATGGGCCCCGCCCGCCTGGGCTGGCGCGAAGTGCCCCTGGCGCGGGAGATGGATACCCTGCACCTGGACCTGTCCGAGGGCCCGGTCAGCGACCCGGCCGCGTGCTCCATGGGCAATCCCCACGCCACATTCTTTGTGGATGACCCCTGGGCGCTGCCGCTGGAGCGGATCGGTCCGGTTCTGGAACATGCCGCGATCTTCCCCGACCGGGCCAATGTGGGCTTCGCGCAGGTCGTCTCGCCGGAGCACATCGTGCTGCGGGTGTGGGAACGGGGCGCGGGGCTGACGCTGGCCTGCGGCTCGGGCGCCTGCGCCACGCTGGTGAACGCGCATCGGCGCGGGCTGACGGGCCGCCGCGCCGCCGTGGAACTGCCGGGCGGCACCCTGACCATCACCTGGCGCGAGGACGGCCATGTGCTGATGGAAGGCCCCACCGCCGTCTCCTTCACCGGCGAGTTGGATGCCGCCCTCCTCGATGCCTGAGACACTGGCCCTCGGCTGCCGCCTGAATGGCGCGGAGGCCGAGACCATGGCCGCGCTGGCCGCCGCCGGGGGGCTGCATGACGCGCTGATCGTGAACACCTGCGCCGTCACCGCCGAGGCCGAGGCCCAGGCGCGCCAGGCCATCCGCCGCGCGGCGCGGGAGGCTCCGGGCCGGCCCATCATCGTCACCGGCTGCGCCGCCACCCTGGCGCCCGCCGCCTGGGCCGCCCTGCCGGGCGTGGCGCGGGTGCTGGGGAACAGCGAAAAGCTGTCGCCCGCCGCCTGGGGCGCGCCCGACATGCCGGTGGCGCCCGCCGCCACCACCCGCCGCGCCCGCGCCTTTCTGGAGGTGCAGCAGGGCTGCGACCATGAATGCACCTTCTGCGTCATCCGCATCGCGCGCGGGCCGTCGCGCGGGATGGGCCTGGAGGCGGTGCTGGGCGCCGCCCGCCAGGCCGTGGCGCGCGGCCAGCCGGAAGTCGTGCTGACCGGCGTGGACCTGGCCAGCTGGGCCGAGGACGGGCGCGACCTGTCGCATCTGGCCCGCGCGGTGCTGGCCATTCCGGGGTTGGGGCGGCTGCGCCTGTCCTCGCTGGACCCGGCGGCGATCCCGGAAGGGCTGTGGGCGCTGTGGCGGGATGAGGCGCGGCTGGCGCCCTTCCTGCACCTGTCGGCCCAGCATGCCGACGGGCTGATGCTGAAGCGCATGCGCCGCCGCCATGGCGCGGGCGATGCCGAGGCACTGGCCGATCGCGCGCGCTCCATCCGCCCCGACATGGCGCTGAGCGCCGACCTGATCGCGGGCTTCCCCACCGAGGACGACGCGGCCCACGCCGCCAACCTGGCGCTGGTGGCGGCGCTACGGCCCTCGGCGCTGCATGTGTTCCCCTATTCCGCCCGGCCGGGCACGGCCGCGGCGCGCATGCCCGCCCTGCCGGTGGCCGTGGCGCGCGCCCGCGCCGCCGAGCTGCGCGCGGCCGGCGCCGCCAGCGCCCAGGCCTTCGCCGAAACCCGGCTGGGCGCCGTGGAGCAGGCCATCTTCGAAACCGCCACCGAGGCCACCACCGCCCATGGCCTGCGCCTGCGCCTGACGCGCGGCACGGCCCCGCGCGGTGCCCTGCGCCCGGTGCGCGTCACGGCCCGAGAGGGCGCCACCCTGCTGGCCGAGGAGATTCCCCATGGCGCTGCGTGACCTCTGGAGCCGCATCGCCGGCAAGGCGGAACCCACACCGGAGGTGCCGCCCCCCGCGCCCGAGCCGGTGCCCGAGCCCATGCCGGAACCGGAGCCCGAACCGGCACCCGAACCGGGGGCCCCGCGCGGCTTCTTCTCGCGCCTCAAGGCCGGGCTGACGCGCACCACGCGCCAGCTGACCGACAACATCGCCAGCGTCTTCACCAAGCGGAAGCTGGATGACGCGGCGCTGGAGGAGCTGGAAGAAACCCTGATCGTCGCCGATATCGGCGTCTCGGCCTCTCAGCGCATCGTGCAGAACTTTCGCCGCAACCGCTTCGGCAAGGAAGTGACCGCCGAGGAGGTGAAGGCCGCCCTGGCCGAGGAAATCACCGCTATCCTGGCCCCGGTGGCGCAGCCGCTGGTGCTCGACCCCGCGCGCAAACCCCATGTGGTGCTGGTGGTCGGCGTGAACGGGGTGGGCAAGACCACCACCATCGCCAAGCTGGGCCAGCAATGGCGCGCCGAGGGCAAATCCGTGATGTTCGCCGCCGGCGACACCTTCCGCGCCGCCGCCGTCGAGCAATTGCAGATCTGGGGCGAACGCACCGGCTGCCCCGTCGTCGCCCCCGCCAAGCAAGGCGCCGACGCCGCGGGCCTGGCCTTCGACGCGCTGACCCGCGCGCGCGACGAAGCCATGGACGTGCTGCTGATCGACACCGCCGGGCGGCTGCACAACAAATCCGCGCTGATGGAGGAACTGGCCAAGGTGGTGCGCGTGATCCGGCGCATCGACGAGACCGCGCCGCATTCCGTGCTGCTGGTGCTGGACGCCACCACCGGCCAGAACGCCGTGCAGCAGGCGAAGGTGTTCAAGGAACTGGTGGCCGTGACCGGCATCGCGGTGACCAAGCTGGATGGCTCGGCCAAAGGCGGCGTGGTGGTGGCGCTGGCCCAGGAATTCGCCATCCCGCTGCATATGGTGGGGGTGGGGGAGAAAGCCGAGGACCTGCGGCCCTTCGAGGCCAAGGACTTCGCGCGGTCGCTGATGGGGTTGGATTGAACTTCCACAGGACCGAGGGGTTCCACCCCTCGGCTCCCCGCCGGGGGGCGCCATTTTCATTATAAGATTCAAAGAGAACACCGTTGGCAGGACCGGCGCCAAACTGATGGGGTGCAGGGGCCTTTCGGCTCCTGCCGGGGGAGTTTGAGGGGGCAGCGCCCCCTCATCCTTCCATCAGGTCCACCAGCGCCTCCACCACCGCTTCCGGCGCTTCCTGCGGGATATTGTGCCCCACCCCGGGCAGCAGCCGGCGTTCATACCGGCCGGTGAAACGGTGCGCCGCGCCATCCCCCGCGCCGGGCGGGTTCACGCCGTCATCCTCGCCCCACAGGTTGATGCTGGGCACGGCGATGCGGGGCTGGGCCTCCAGCGCGGCTTCCATGGCGTCCAGCGCCGGGTCGCCCGCCGCGTAGCCGAAGCGGTGGCGGTAGGATTGGACGACCACCGGCACGAAATCCGGGTTCTCGAAGCTGCGGGCGCTGCGGGCGTAGTCCTCGGCCGAGAAGTGCCAGCTGGGCGACCACAGCTTCCACAGCAGCCGGCACAGCGCGAAGCGGTCGGCCAGCAGCCCGGCCTCTCCGCGCGGGGTGTGGAGGTAATATTGGTACCACAGGCGGTGCTCGGCCTCGGGCGCCGCGGGCGCGACGGAGCCCGGGATGTCCTGAAGATTGTAGCCATTGCCGGTGACCAGGCAGCGCACGCGGCCGGGGTGCAGGGCGGCGGCGATGCAGGCGGCGCGGCCGCCCCAGTCATAGCCGGCCAGCGCCGCGGCCTCGATGCCCAGCGCGTCCATCAGCGCCAGCAGGTCGAAGGCCAATGCCGCCTGCTGGCCGGAGCGCGGCGTGGATTCCGACAGGAAGCGCGTGGGCCCGTAGCCGCGCAGATAGGGCACGATCACGCGATAGCCGCGCGCCGCCAGCGCCGGCGCCACCGCGTCATAGCAGCGCGGGTCATAGGGAAAGCCGTGCAGCAGGATCACGGGCTCGCCCCCGGCGGGGCCGTGCTCCTCATAGGCTTGGCGCAGCACGCCGCTGTCGATGGTCTTCATGGCGTCATCGCCTCCCGCATCACCCAGACGGCGCCCAGGGACACCAGCAGCCCGGCCCCGAACACCGCCGCATGGCTTTCATGCGTCATGGCGAAGATCGCCGCCAGCAGAAAGGCGCCCGCCGCCTGGCCCAGCGCATAGCCCGCGGTGCCGCGCGCCCACAGGGCCGGGGCATCGGCGCCATGGCGCTCACGCAGCAGCACCAGCAGCACGGCGGTGACGCCGATGCCGGCGAAGCCGGCCAGCGCCGCCCCGGGCCAGACGAGCCAGGGCCACGGCAAGGTCAGCCCGGCCATGCCCAGCACCTGCGCCAGCAGCCACAGCATGGCGGCCCGCGCGCCGCCCATGGCCTGCGCCACCCGCCCGCCGAGCAAGGCGCCGCCAAGGCCTCCCAGCCCGAACAGCGCCCAGGCCAGGGAGCCCGCCGATAGCCCCAGCCCATGCCCGCGCGCCACCAGATCCGACAGGTACACCATGGGCGGCACCATCCCGGCGCCCGAGAGCAGATAGGCCGTCAGCAGCGGCGACCACCCGGCCCCGGCGCGCAGCGGCGGCAGCACCGCGCGCGGCCAGCGCGGCCGGGCCACCAGCCACAGCGCGCCCGCGATGGCGGCCAGGGCGGCCCAGGCCGGGCCCGGCCCGCGCAGCAGCAGCCAGGGCATCAGCAGCGCGCCCACCCAGATGCCGCTGGCCACGCCGCCGATCACCATGCCGGCGACCATGCCCCGGCGCTCGGGCGGCAGTTCGGCCTGGGTGGCGGGGGCGGCCAGCGCCATGACCCAGCCGCCCGCCACGCCCACCGCACCCCGCCAGGGCAGCAGCCACCACAGCCCGCCATTCCAGGCACAGGCCGCGAAGGCCAGCACCACCAGCCCGATCGCGAGGTCGAGCACGCGGGCGGTGCCGATGGCGCGCGCCAGGCGCTGGCCCATCAGCACGCCGGGCAGATAGCCCGCCAGGGTGGTGGCCCCCAGCAGCCCCGCGCCCCCGCCATCCACCCAACCCGCCGAAACCATGGCCGGGAACAGCGGCACGAAGGCGAAGCGCGCCAGCCCGATGCCGATGAAGGTGGCGGCGGCGCCCGCCCAGGCGACGCCCGGGCCCCTACCCAAGCATCTTGGCCTTTTCCAACAGCGCCTCCGCCTGCCGGATGCTGGCGATGTCCAGCAGCCGCCCATCCAGCGCCACGGCACCGCGACCGGTGCGGGTGGCTTCCTCCATCGCCTGCAGGATGCGGCGGGCCTGATGGATCTCCGCCTCGCTGGGGGTGAACACGCTGTTGATGATGGCGATCTGGCTGGGGTGGATGGCCATCATGCCCTCCGCCCCCAGGGCACGGGCGCGGCGGGCGGCGGCTTCCAGCCCCTCCGGGTCCTTGAAATTGCCGAAGGGCCCGGCGATCGGCCGCCGCCCCGCCGCCCGCGCCGCCGTGATCACGCGCGACATCGGGAACTGCCACGCATCCAGCACGCCCGCCGCCGAGGCATATTCCTCCACCGGCCCGCCGATATTGGTGGTGCGCATGCGCAAGGACGCCGCGAGGTCCGCCACGCCCATCTGCAATGCCTCGATGCGCGGCGATGCCTCGGCGATGCGTTCCACATTCGCCAGGCCCAGCGCCGTCTCGATGATCAGGGAAAAGCCGATGCGCTTCTTGCGGCCCATCGCGGCCTCGACCTGGGTGGTCAGCATGTCCAGCGCATAGACATCGCGCGCATCGCCCACCTTGGGGATGATGAACAGGTCCAGCCGCTCGCCCGCCTGCTCGATCAGGTCGATCACGTCGCGGTACATGTAGTGCGTGTCCAGGCCGTTGATCCGCACGGCCATGATCTTGTCGCCCCAATCCACATTCGTCATCGCGTCGATGGCGTTGCGGCGGGCGGCCTCCTTCTCGTCCGGCGCCACCGCGTCCTCCAGGTCCAGGAAGACCAGGTCGGCGGCGGAGGCGGCGGCCTTCTCGAAGATCGCGGGGCGGGAGGCAGGGACGGCCAGCTCGCTGCGATGCAGGCGCGGCGTGGCTTCGGTGACGGTGCGGAAACTCATGGACTATCCCGTTTCTTGCGGCGCGCGGGCGCCGGCCTTGGTTCTGGCCGCATGATGCGCGGAGCGGGCGCTTCTGTCGCCAGGGGGTGATGCGTTTCCACCAGCCGCCGCAGATGTTCGTCCAGCACCTTGGTGTAGATCTGCGTGGTCACGATGTCCGCATGGCCCAGCAGCGTCTGCAGGCTGCGCAGATCCGCCCCGCGGCCCAGCAGATGGGTGGCGAAGGAATGCCGCAGCACATGCGGCGAAACCCGCTCCGGGTCCACGCCCGCGGCCAGCGCCGCTTCCTTCAGCAGCAGCCCCAGCCCCTGGCGGGTGAAATGCCCGGCCTTGCCGCGCGACGGAAACAGATACCGCGCCGCCTGCACATGGCCCCGCCCGCGCCGCTCGGCCTCGCCCGCCGTCTCGGCCACCGCCTCCCGCGCTCGGCGGGAGATGGGGACCAGCCGCTCCTTCCCCCCCTTGCCGCGCACCGTGATCAACGGCGCGTTCTGCCGCAGGGCACCCGCCGGCAGCGTCACCAGCTCCGACGCGCGCAGCCCCGAGGCATAGAGCAGTTCCAGCGCCGCGACGGCCAGGGGGGCGCGGGTGGGCGGCAGGCGCTCGGCACCCTGGATCAGCGCCTCCACCTCCGCCTCGGTCAGCGCCTTGGGCAGGCTGGGCGGCAGGCGGGGGCTGTCGATCAGCTCCGTCGGGTCATCGGCGCGATAACCCTCCCGCGCCAGGAAGCGGAAGAACTGACGGATGGCCGACAACTTGCGCGCCTGGCTGCGGGCCGCGAGGCCGGAGGCCGCCAGATGATGCAGGTAATCACGCACATCATCGGCCGTGGCCTCGGCCCCGTGCTGGGTCAGGAAATCCGAGAGGTCGGCCCGGTAAGCCAGCAAGGTGTTGCGGGCGGCATTGCGCTCGGCAGCCAGCATTTCGAGGAAAATGTCGAGCCAGTGGGCGGTCATTGGTGTGGCTCCGAGAGGGGCTTTGCCCCCCTCGGGCTCCCCCCACCAGGAGCCGAAAGGCCCCTGGACCCCAGCAGTTTGGTGCCACCTTTTGGAAAGGTATAACCCATTATATTATAATAATATTTTTGTGCCTCACCTGCCAAGGTAAGGCGCCAATTCATGGGTTCCAAGGGCCTTTCGGCCTTTGGCGGGGTGTCCGAGGGGCAGAGCCCCTCGGCCTTACTTCCCCTCACGCCCGCCCATCCTTCGCCGCGAACACGAACGCCCCCAGCGCCACCACGGCCAATGCCAGCAGCAGCGGCATCACCGGCCCGTATCCGCCCGAGGCCTGCCAGATCCCCGCGATCACCGCCGGCGCCATGGCGCGTGGCAGCACGGTGCTGGCGGTCAGCGCGCCGGAGATGGCGCCGTAGCCTTCCCGCCCCAGCAATTCGGCCGGGGCGGCGGCGCGCACGATGGTCAGCAGCCCGTCGGCCATGGCCCAGAACAGCACGAAGCCCATCAGCACCAGCATTTCCCCGGGCGAGAGCCACAGCCAGCCCAGCGCCACCGGCAGGCACAGGCAGGCGAAGATGCCCACGCGCAGCACCTGCACGCGGTTGCCCAGAAAGAAGAGCACGGCGCGGGCGGCCACCTGCAAGGGGCCCTGGAAGGCCACGACGGTCACGGCGGTGGCGGTATCCAGGCCTTTTTCCCGCAGCATCAGCACCAGATGCGCGCCCAGCCCGGTGCCGATGAAGGAATGCGCGCACAGGCACAGCGCCAGGCCGATGAAGGCCGGCCGGCGGATGACGGGGCCGAGGGGGATGGGGGCCGGGCGTTCCTTGGCGGGCGGGCGCGCATCCCGCAGGCACAGCAGCGCGAGCGGCACCGGCAGGGCCTGCAGGGCGGCCAGGGCCAGCAGCGCCCCGCGCCAGCCCAGATGCGCCTCCAGCCAGGCGATCAGCGGCAGGAAGACGGTGCCGGTGAAGCCGGTGATGAAGGTGAGGGTGGTGATGGAGCGCACCGGCTCCCGCGCCTGGGTCACCATCACGGCCATGGCGGCACCCCACAGGGCGAAGGCGTGGGCCAGGCCCATCACCAGCCACAGCGCGAAGAAGGCGGGCAGCCAGGTGATCTGGCTCCAGACCGCGAGCAGTGCCGCGCCGGCCAGCCCGCCCCAGGCCAGCGGCAGGCGCCCGCCGGCGCGGTCCACGATGCGGCCCACCGGCACGGCCGCGAGGCCCGAGACCAGCAGCCCCAGCGTGAAGGCAATGTTCATGGTGGCGCGCGACCAGCCCAGATCGGCCTCCATGGGGGCCACCATCAGCTGGAAGGGAATGAACATGGTGCCCCAGCCGGTGAACTGGGTCGCGGCGATGATCAGGATCAGCCGCGCGTCATTACCCAACAAACTGCTCCGCGATGATGCGCTCGGACAGGCTGGTGTCCGGGTCGAACAGCAGGGTCAGGCTGATGGTGGTGTCCTGGCGCACCTCCACCCGGCGCACATCGCGCACCTCCGTGTAGTCGGCGGTGGCGGAGACGGGGCGCTTGATGGGGTCCAGCACCTCGATCACCACCCGCGCCTCGGCCGGCAGCAGGGCGCCGCGCCAGCGCCTGGGGCGGAAGGCGGAAATCGGCGTCAGCGGCAGCAGATTGGCCGAAAGCGGCACGATGGGGCCGTGGGCGGACAGGTTGTAGGCCGTGCTGCCCGCGGGGGTGGCCACCAGCACGCCGTCGCAGGCCAGTTCCGGCAGGCGTTCCTTGCCATCGACCAGGATGCGCAGCTTGGCGGTCTGGCGGGTTTCGCGCAGCAGAGAGACCTCGTTGATCGCCAGCGCCGCGTGGGTGGCGGTGGCGGTGTGGGCGCGCATGCGCAGCGGGAACAGGCTGGCCGACTGGGCGGCGGCCACGCGCTCGATCAGGTCTTCCTCGCGGTAGGCGTTCATCATGAAGCCCACGGTGCCGAGGTTCATGCCGAACACCGGCAGGTTGCGGCCGAGGAAGCGGTGCTGGGTTTCCAGCATGAAGCCGTCGCCGCCCAGGGCGACGAGATGCGTCGCCTGCTCCGGCGGGATGTCGCCATAGAGCTGGGCCAAACGATTGCGCGCCGCCTGGGCCACATCCGTGCCGGCTGCCAGGATGGCGATGCGGGGGGTGGTCACAGCCGGACGCGCCGCGCCGCGCGGTGCTCCAAAATAGGCATGTCCCGCCTGACGCGCGCGGTCACGGCGGGGTCGATGCGGGCGGTGGCCCAGCCGCGGCCGTCGCTGGCCTTGGCGACGACATGGCCCCAGGGGTCGGCGATCAGCGAATGGCCATAGACGAAGCGCTGCGCGCCGCGTTCCTCATAGCTGCCCCAGGAGGCGGCGGCGGCGATCCAGCACTGCGTCTCGATCGCGCGGGCGCGCAGCAGTGCCTCCCAATGGTCCTTGCCGGTTTGCAGGGTGAAGTTGCTGGGCACGAAGATCACTTCCGCCCCGCGTTCGCGCAGCGCCGCGTACAGCTCCCCGAAGCGCATGTCGTAGCAGATGGTCAGGCCGAGCGTGACGCCGCCGACCTGGCAGGTGACGATGGCATCCCCCGCGCCATACAGCGCGCTTTCCTTGTAGCCGGTGCCGTCGGGGCCCGTGATGTCGAACAGGTGGATCTTGCGGTAGCGCGCGATCTCGGTGCCCGTGGCGTCGAACACCAGCGTGGTGTTGAACAGCTTTTCCGGCCCACGCTCGATGATGCTGCCGCCATGCACGGCGATGCCGGCGCCGCGCGCGACGTCGCGCAGCATCTCATAGGCCGGGCCGCCGGTGCCGCCGGGTTCGGGCAGGAGTTCCGCCGCTGCCTCCCGCGACTCGCGGCCGCCGCCCAGGTTGGTCCAGGTCTCCGGCAGGGAGACGATGTCGGGCCGGTCGGCGGCGATGGCGGCCTCGATCAGGCGGCGCGCCTGGTCGAGGTTGGCGGCCTTGTCGCTGCCTTGGTTCATCTGGATCACGCTGACGCGCATGTCGCTGCTCCCGCCCCCGGTTTGGGCACAGGGCGCATCAAGCGCGAATGCGCGGGGTGGGGCAAGCGGGGCAAGGGCAGATCCCGGCCGGGCGAAATCGCCTGGCCGGGCGAAGATGCCCGTGGAGGGAAAACTCAGCTGCGCTCCACACCCGCCGCCCGCACGATCGGCCCCCACTTCGCTTCCTCGGCCCGCATGAAGGCCTGGTAGTCGTCCGGCCCGGCGGGCCAGGGGTCGGCGCCGAATTCGCGGATGCGCTGGATTACCGCCGGGTCCGCCAGGGCGCGCAGCACCGCCTGGCCCAGCCGGTCCACGATGGGGCGCGGCGTGGCGGCGGGCGCCGCCAGCCCATACCAGGAGGACACGTCGAAATCCGGCACCCCCGCCTCCTGCATCGTGGGCACGTCGGGCATCTGGCTCCAGCGCTGGGCGGGGCTGACGGCGAGCGCCCGCAGCATGCCGGCGCGCACCTGCTCGGCGCTGGCGGGCGCGTTGTCGATGGCGAACAGCACCTCTCCGGTCAGCACCGCCTGCATACTGGGGGCGGTGCCGCGATAGGGCACATGCGTCACCTCGATGCCCATCTTCTGCCCGAACAGCACCCCCGACAGGTGAGAGGACGTGCCGACACCGGCCGAGCTGAACGTCGCCTCCCGCGGGTGGGCGCGGGCATAGGCCACCAGGTCCTGCACGGTGCGGAAGCCGCGCTGGGGCCGCACGATCATCCAGTTCGCCAGGGTGGCGATACGCGCCACCCCCTGCAGGTCCCGGTTCGGTTCGAACCCGGCACGGCGATGCAGGTGCGGGCCGATTCCGTTGCTGGCGATGTGGTTGACGAGGAAATTATAGCCGTCCGGCGGGGCGGCGGCGCAGATCTCGGCGGCCAGCATGCCGCCCGCGCCGGGGCGGTTGTCCAACCAGAAGCCGTGGCTCAGGCTCTCCCTCAGGCTGGGTTCCAGGCAGCGCATGAAGATGTCGCTGGCCCCGCCCGGCGCACCGCCCACCAGCACGCGCCAGGATTTGTCGGGCCAGTTGCTTTGCGCAGTTGCGGCATAAGGCGTGCAAAACAGCGCAGGCGCGGCCAGCGCCGCGCGGCGTGACATGTTCATTGGGTATCCTCCCTGACCCCAGCTTGCCCAACGCGGCGGCAGCATTGCAAGGTTTCGCGTCAGTCAGTGCAATCGTTTGACCGAAACTGGCGCCCCGGGGGGCTCATCGCCGCGCCGGCCGGTGCCATACCCGACGCCGCCGATCTGTGGAGTATCCAATGGCGCATGTGCTGGTGGTGGGCGCTGGACCCGCCGGAATGATCACCGCCTGTTGCCTGGCCGATGCCGGCATCAAGGTCACGATCCTGGAGCAATCGCCCGACCTGCCGGACGATCTGCGCGCCAGCACCTTCCACCCCCCCACACTGGACCTGCTGGAGCGCTTCGGCGTGACGGACAAGCTGATCGGCATGGGCCTGGTGTGCCCGCAATGGCAGGTGCGCGACCGGGAGAAGGGGGTGATCGCCACCTTCGACCTGGGTGTGCTGAAGAACGACACCAACCACCCCTATCGCCTGCAATGCGAGCAATGGCGCCTGACGCGCCTGCTGCGCGACCGCCTGGCCACCAACCCCGACGTCACCTTCCGCTACGACGCGAAGGTGGAAGGCGTGAGCCAGGACGCGGACAGCGTGACCGTCACCATCGCCGGCGGCGAGACCTTCACCGGCGACTGGCTGGTGGGCAGCGACGGCGCCCGCAGCGCCGTCCGCCGGGCGCTGGGCGTTGCCTTCGACGGCATCACCATCCCCGAGGTGTTCCTGACGCTGTCCACCACCTTCAAGTTCCATGAGGCGATCCCCGACCTCGCCAACATTTCCTACATCAGCGACCCCAACGAATGGTTCGTGCTGCTGCGCAACCTGTCCCTGTGGCGCCTGCTGCTGCCGACGGATGCGAATGAGCCGGAGGATGTCATGCTCTCCGAGAAGCGGGTGCAGGAGCGCATGCAGGGCGTGCTGCCCACCGGCGTGCCGTTCGAGATCCGCCACCGCACGGCCTACCGCGTGCATGAGCGCGTGGCCGACCACTACATCAAGGGCCGCGTGGCGCTGGTGGGCGACGCCGCCCATGTGAACAACCCGCTCGGCGGCATGGGCATGAATGGCGGCGCGCACGATGCCTTCAACCTGGGCGACAAGCTGATCGCCATCATCCGCGGCGCGGACCCCGCGCTGCTGGGCCGGTATGAGCGCCAGCGCCGCAAGGTGGCGCTGGAGGTCGTGCAGCAGCAGGCCCTGCGCAACCGCCAGACCATGAACATGCGCGACCCCGCGGCGCGTGAGGCCCATTTCAACGACCTGCGCGCCACGGTCGCCGACCCCGCGAAGCACCGCGCCTTCCTGCTGCGCGGCAGCCTGATCCAATCCCTGCGCGACCTGGAGGCAGTGGCATGAGCGAGCACCCCGAAGTCGCCATCTACAAGGCCCAGGGCATGGGCGCTTCCTCGGGCTTCGGCGCCAAGGTGGCGCTGGTGATCGTGGATTTCGTGGTGGGCTTCACCGACCCCGCGCATTTCGGCGGCGGCAATATCGGTGACGCCATCACCGCCACCGTGCCCCTGCTGGCCCACGCCCGCGCCAAGGGCTGGCCCATCGCCCACACCCGCGTGGTCTATGCCGATGACGGCTCCGACGCCGGGGTGTTCACCCTGAAATCCCCGGGTCTGCTGAAGCTGACCGAGACCTCGCCCCTGTCGCAGATCGTGCCGGAGCTGACACCCAACCCCGGTGAGCTGGTGGTGCGCAAACGCGGCGCCAGCGCCTTCTTCGACACGCCGCTGCAAGGCTTCCTGCGCTTCCATGGCGCGGACACGCTGGTGATCACGGGCTGCACGACCTCCGGCTGCGTGCGGGCG
The DNA here is from genome assembly GCF_009900765.1 of Rhodovarius lipocyclicus. Lineage (GTDB taxonomy): Bacteria > Pseudomonadota > Alphaproteobacteria > Acetobacterales > Acetobacteraceae > Rhodovarius > Rhodovarius lipocyclicus. The sequence goes on along the minus strand of NZ_JAAABL010000021.1, from coordinate 309 downwards.
ACCGTGCTGGATTCGATGCAGAACGACTTCCGCACCATCGTGGCGACAGATTGCGTGGGCGACCGCGCGCTGGCCCCGCATGAAGCCAACCTGTTCGACATGGGGCAGAAATACGCGGACCTGATGACCAGCGCGCAGATCATGGCGCAGGCGGGCTGAGGGGGGCGCACTCAGGGGCTTTGCCCCTGTTCAGACCGGACACATCCCTGACTGATGTTCGGAGAGATGGTTGACGGTTTTTGGGTGAGAGTTTCGCGGGAGCGGAGCGATGCCCTGGAAGCCTGTATCGATCATGGACAGTCGCCGAGA
>NZ_JAAABL010000020.1 GCF_009900765.1 Rhodovarius lipocyclicus | reverse complement strand
GCCCGGCACAGCCGCGCCAGCCCCTGCAGCAGCGCGGGCGCCACCCCGCGCGCCAGCACGGCGGACCCGCGCGGCAGCCGCGCCGCCGCCGCCCGCGGGTCCGGCAGGCGCTTGGGGTCGCTGAGCAGCCAAAGGCGCGGCATGGCGTTCCCTGCCCGCCGCTTTCGTCCTATTCCTGAGCGCATGAGCGCCATTGCCGAGAACCTGCGTCTGATCCTGGACAGGATCGCCGATGCCACCGCCCGCGCCAACCGCCCGGCCGGCAGCGTGCAACTTGTTGCCGTGTCCAAGACCCATCCGGTCGAAGCGGTGGCCGAGGCCCTGGCCGCCGGCCAATTGCTGTTCGGTGAAAACCGAGTGCAGGAAGCCGCGACCAAATTCCCCGAGCTGCGCCCGGCCCACCCGGCCCTGCGCCTGCACATCATCGGCGGGTTGCAGACCAACAAGGCCGAGGACGCGGTGAAGATCGCGGACATGATCGAAAGCCTGGACCGCCCGAAGCTGGCCCAGGCCCTGGAGCGGGCCGAACAGAAGCTGGGGCTGAAGCGCGAATACCTGGTGCAGGTGAATGTCGGCGACGAGGAGCAGAAATCTGGCATCCCCCGCGCCGAGGCCGCCGATTTCGTCCGCGCCGCGCGGGAAGAACACGGGCTGGCCGTGCGGGGCCTGATGTGCATCCCCCCCGCCGAAGGCGACCCGCGCCCCCACTTCGCCTGGCTGGCCGATCTGGGCGCGAAGCTGGGCCTGGCCACCCTGTCCATGGGCATGAGCGGGGATTTCGAGGCCGCCATCGCCGAAGGCGCCACCCATGTGCGGGTGGGGACCGCGATCTTCGGACATCGGGATTACGGGGTGGGGTGAAAGGCGGGGGCGTTGCCCCCGGAACCCCCAGCAAGGGGCGCTGCCCCTTGCATCCCCGCAAAGGGTTGTAGCAACCCTTTGAACCCATTGATTGGCGCCTTATCTTGGCAGGTGAGGCGCCATTTTCATTATTAAAATCAAGCGGAAACCCCTGCCCAGGACCAGCGCCAAACTGATGGGGTCCAGGGGCCTTTCGGCTCCTGGCGGGGAGCCCGAGGGGCAGAGCCCCTCGGTCTTTTGCGCCTCAGCGCCCCCTGGCCTTACTTCTTCGCCGGCGGCAGCTTCACTTCGATCGACAGTTCCTTCAGCCGGATCGGCTCCACCTCGGACGGCGAGCCCATCATCAGCTCCTCGCCCTGCTGGTTCATCGGGAACAGGTTCACTTCGCGCAGGTTCGGTTCATCGGCCAGCAGCATCACGATGCGGTCGATGCCGGCGGCCATGCCACCGTGCGGCGGCGCGCCGAAGCGGAAGGCGTTCAGCATGCCGCCGAAGCGTTCCTCCACGGCCTCGGGCGGGTAGCCCGCGATGCCGAAGGCCTTCACCATGATCTCCGCCTTGTGGTTGCGGATGGCGCCGGAGGCCATCTCGTAGCCATTGCAGACGATGTCGTACTGATAGGCGCCGATGGTCAGCGGGTCGCGGGTTTCCAGCGCCTCCATCTCGCCCTGCGGCATCGAGAACGGGTTGTGGCTGAAATCGACCTGGTTGGTTTCCTCGTTCAGCTCATAGAACGGGAAGTCGGTGATCCAGGCGAAGCGGAACACGTCCTTCTCGACCAAGCCGAGCTCGTTGCCCAGGCGCAGGCGGGTCTGGCCCGCGAACTTGGCGGCGTCGGCGGCCTTGCCGGCGGCGAAGAACACGGCGTCACCGGCCTTCAGCCCGCAGATCTGGCGGATCGCCTCGGCGCGGTCGGCCTCCAGGTTCTTGGCGATGGGGCCCTTGGGGCCTTCGGCGTCGAACGTGATGTAGCCCAGGCCGCCGGCGCCGTTCTCACGCGCCCATTCGTTCAGCTTGTCGAAGAAGCTGCGCGGGTTGCCGCCAGCGCCGGGCGCCGGGATGGCGCGGATCACGCCGCCGCTCGCCGCGATCTTGGCGAACAGGCCGAAGCCCGAGCCCTTGAACTGCTCCGTCACGTCGCTGATCACCAGCGGGTTGCGCAAATCCGGCTTGTCGGAGCCGTATTTCAGCTGCGCCTCGGCATAGGGGATGCGGATCCAGGGGCCGGCATCCACCGCGCGGCCGGCGGCGAATTCCTCGAACACGCCGCGGATGACGGGTTCCATGGTGGTGAACACGTCCTCCTGCGTGACGAAGCTCATCTCCACGTCCAGCTGATAGAACATCAGCGTGCGGTCGGCGCGGCCGGCCTCGTCGCGGAAGCAGGGGGCGATCTGGAAATAGCGGTCGAAGCCCGCGACCATGGTCAGCTGCTTGTACTGCTGGGGCGCCTGGGGCAGGGCGTAGAACTTGCCCGGGTGCAGGCGGGCCGGCACCAGGAAGTCGCGCGCGCCCTCGGGCGACGACACCGTCAGGATCGGCGTCTGGAATTCGTTGAACTGGCTCGCGATCATGCGGCGGCGGATGCTGTCGATGATCTGCGCGCGCAGGATCATGTTCTTCTGCAGACGCTCACGGCGCAGATCGAGGAAGCGGTAGCGCAGGCGCGTCTCCTCCGGCGCTTCCTGTTCCTGCGCGACCTGGAAGGGCAGCACATCGGCGGCGGATTGCAGCACCAGCTCCTTCACCCGCAGCTCGATGGCGCCGGTGGGCAGCTTGTCGTTCACGGTGCCGGGTTCGCGCAGCACCACTTCGCCGGTCACGGTGATGACGCTTTCGGGGCGCAGCTTGTCCGCGGCCTCGAACACCGGGGAGCCCTGGGGGATCACGCACTGGGTCAGGCCGTAATGGTCGCGCAGGTCGATGAACAGCAGCCCGCCATGGTCGCGCTTGCGGTGCACCCAGCCGGAGAGGCGGGCGGTGGTGCCTGCTTGCTCGGCGCGGAGCGCGGCACAGGTGTGGGTGCGATAGGCGTGCATGAGAGGCGAGACCCTGAACTGCTCGGAAGGCGCCCTACAGGCGGCAGACAGCCCCGCCTGTCAACCCGGTCACGGTCTTGCAAGTGGCGCGTCTTCGGTCCAATCGGGAGGCATGCAGCGCCGCAGCCCCGAATTCCCCCCCACCCAGCTCATCACCACCAGCATGGAGCTGGCCGAATTGTGCGAAAGGCTCGCCCGCGAGCCCTTCATCACCGTCGATACGGAATTCATGCGTGAGCGCACCTATTGGCCCGAGCTGTGCGTGGTGCAGCTGGGCGGCGCGCATGACATCGCCGTGGTGGACGCCCAGGCGGAGGGGCTGGACCTGCAGCCGCTGGGCCATCTGCTGGCCAACCCCAACGTGATGAAGGTGTTCCACGCCGCCCGGCAGGATGTGGAGATCTTCCTGCTGCGCTACGGTGCCGTGCCCACCCCCATGTTCGACACCCAGGTGGCCGCCATGGTGGCGGGCTTCGGCGACCAGGCCAGCTATGACAGCCTGGCGCGCGGCCTGGCCGGCGCGCAGATCGACAAGGCCCACCGCTTCAGCGACTGGTCGGCCCGCCCGCTCTCCCCCGCGCAGGTGAACTATGCCGCCGCCGACGTCACGCATCTGCGCGTGATCTACGAACGCCTGGTCGCCCAGCTGGAGCGCGAGGGGCGCCTGGCCTGGGTCGCCGATGAAATGGCCGCCCTGATGGACCCCGCCGGCTATGTGACCGTGCCCGAACAGGCGTGGGAGCGCCTGCGCCCCCGCACCACCAACCGCCGCTTCCTGGGCGTGCTGCAGGCCGTCGCCGCCTGGCGGGAGCGTGAGGCCCAGCGCGTGAACATCCCCCGCCAGCGCCTGGTGAAGGACGAGACGCTGCTGGAGATCGCGGCCACCGCGCCGAACAACGTGGCGGAGCTGGCGCGGGCGCGCGGCATCTCCGAAGGCTTCGCCAAGGGCAAGTCCGGCGCCAGCCTGCTGGCCGCGATCGCCGAGGCGCGCGCCCTGCCCGACGAAGCCCTGCCGCACCCGAAGGAGGAACGGCGCGGCGCCGCGGCCTCCCCGGCGTTGGTGGCGCTGCTGAAGGTGCTGCTGGCCGCGAAATCCGAGGACGCGCAGGTGGCCCCCAAGCTGCTGGCCAACAGCGAGGACCTGGACCGCCTGGCCACCGAGGAAAACCCCGACATCCCCGCCCTGCATGGCTGGCGGCGGGAGGTGTTCGGCGAGGCCGCGCTGGCGCTGAAGGCCGGCCGGCTGGCCCTGGGCGTGGACGGGCGCAAGGTGAAGCTGATCGCGGGCGCTTAAGCCTTTCGCAAGCCGTACACTGTTATCCCGCCTGATGAAGGCGAGGCATGATGAGCGAAACGGTTTCCATACGCCCTTTGGGTGAGCGCGAGCGCTTCGTCGCTTTCGCCTTCGCCGCCGCGGATCTGCTGGTCGAGGCGGATCTGGGCGGGCGCATCATCTTCGCCACCGGGGCCTTCCGCGCCCGGCTGAACCGCAAGCCGGAGGAACTGATCGGCCACCCCGTCTCCAGCGTGGTGGCCCCGGCCGACCGCGCGGCGCTGGCCAACGCCCTGGCCATGCTGCCCCTGCGCGGCCGGTTGGAACCCGCGATGCTGCACCTGGCCGATGCCGCCGCCACGCCCTTCGTGGTGTCCGGCCTGCACCTGGCGCTGCCGGGGCATCTGCCGCGCCTGTGCCTCAGCTTCGCGCCCGTGCCCGGCAAATTGCCGGAGGCCCCGGGCGCCATCCCGGCCACCGCCGCCATGTTGCAGGATGCCGAGGAACGGCTGCGCCGCGCCGCCGCCGGGGAAAAGGTGCCCGACGCGCCGGACCGGCTGGGGATGGTCGAATTTTCCGCCGGCATCCCGGAGGCCCTGCTGCCCGATATCCGCCGCGCCCTGGGCAATGCCGGGGGCGGGGCCTGCCTGGCGGCGGAGGTGGCGCCGGGCCGCTTCTCGCTGCTGCCGCGCTCCGGCGAGCGATTGCCGGATACGGAAGCCCTGGCCTCGGAACTGGATGCCATGATGCCCGCCCGGGCACGCGGCACGGTCAAGGTCGATACCATGTCGCTGTCGGCGGCCGGGCTGTCGCCCTTGCAGGCGGCCCGCGCGCTGCGGCATTGCCTGTCGGCCTTCGCCCGTGGCGGCATCCGCGGCGTGGCCGATGCGGGGTTCGAGGATGGCCTGCCCGGCTTCGTGGCCGATGTGGCCCAGCGCAGCCAGGTGCTGCGCCGCGCGGTGAAGGAAGGCCGCTTCGCGCTGGAATACCAGCCCATCGCCTCCCTGGCCGACCGCAAGCTGCACCATTACGAGGCGCTGCTGCGCCCCGACCGCGCCCTGCTGGGCCGCAACCAGGGCCCGGCCGAATTCGTCAGCTTGGCGGAGATGGTGGGCCTGACGGAGGAGCTGGACCTGGCCGTGCTGGACCAGGCCCTGCGCGCCATCCCGCGCCTGGGCGCCGGTGAGCGCATCGCCATCAACATCTCCGGCCTGTCGATGCAGAGCGAGAGCTTCCGGCATGAGCTGATCTACCGCCTGGACACGGTGCCCGAGGCCTGCCGCCGAATCATGGTGGAACTGACCGAGACCGCCGAGATCGAGCATGAGGCCGGCGCGGTGAGGACACTGACCGCCCTGTCCGAGCGCGGGGTGCCGGCCTGCCTGGACGATTTCGGCGCGGGGGCGGCGGCGTTCCGCTACCTCAAGGCCTTCAAGGTGGATTACGTGAAGGTCGATGGGGCCTTCGTGGAGGCCGCGGTGAAGGAACCGCGCGACCGCAGCTTCGTCGCCTCCATGGTGGACCTCTCCCTGGCGGTGGGCGCGCGGGTGATCGCGGAGCGCATCGAGACCGAGGAACACGCGAAGATCATGCTGAGCCTGGGGGTGGAGTTGGGCCAGGGCTGGCATCTGGGCCGCCCCGGCACCCTGCCGCTGCCCGCCGCCGCGACCGGCAAGGTCATCACCAAGCACGAGCAGTGGAGCTGAACCTCCGGAGGGCGGGCACAAAAAAAAGCCAGCCCCCGCAGAAGGGCTGGCTTCGGCTGGCGCCCGCTGGTGGCGGGGTCAGTCGGCCTGGGTTTCCAGCGCCGTCAGGCGGCCGCGGGCGGCCTGCTGGCGGCTGGCCAGCAGGGTGGCCAGGGAGGCATCATCCTGCAGGCGGCGCAGGCGGCTGTTGCGCGCGGCGCGGCGGCTGTCGGACCAGACCAGGGCGAGCGGCGCCAGCGCCAGCGCCAGCATGAACACACCCAGCATGGCCGGTGCGAAATGGCTGAACACGTTGAGCATGGCTTTCTCCTGGTCTGCGTGTGACGCTTTCGGGGCATCACCTGATGATGACCTTTTAGCCATGCGGGTCTGAACCCACGCTGAGCGCGGCATTCAGCCTTGGTTCAGACAGAGGGGGGTGATACTCTAAGCCATGCAACGTAAGTTTTTGTTAATGCTTGGTTTGGTGGCGCTGGTTGCATCGGCTGCAATGCTGCCAGAACATTTTGCCGTGGCGCAGGACAGGCGGGACCATGAACGGGCCCGCGCCGCGCTCGAAGCCGGTGAGATCAGGCCGCTGTCGGAGATCCTGAAACTGGTGGAGGCACGCTTCCTCGGCCGGGTGATCGAGGCTGACCTGGATCGCGACGACGATATCTGGCTCTACGAATTCAAGATCCTGCCGCCGAATGGGCGGCTGTTCCGCGTGGAGGTGAACGCCTCCACCGGGGCCGTGCTGCGCACGAGCGGCGAGGTGCAGTACCGGCGTTAGGTCCAATCGACAATCAGGTTGCGGGTGCGTCTGGCGGTGCTTTTCCACGCCAGCAGCGTCAGAACCCTTGCCAATGCTCCAGCATTGGCTGCGGCTTCTTCCTCCCTGGCGCGAAAAATCCCCAGCCAGCCGCCTCCCGAACCTGAATGTCGATTGGCCCTAGTCCAAAGCGACTATGCGGTTACGAATCGGTTAGTTGTATTCCCATGCGGAATGTCCGGATTCTTGGCGGGCTTGGACCGCGATAAGAAAGAAGGCAAGGGCGATTTCCGCACCGCGCCATTGGACATCCATTGTTTCTCAAAGGAAAAAGAAGTTTCCCTGGCCGGGAAGCCACGTGGCAGTTGTGGTGTAGGTTTAAAATCCTCACTATCTGGGCGTGCACGGAATCGTTATTATTTCTTGGGAATGAATATTGATATGACCGAGCTGTAATGTGGATCGCCGGGGTTGGTCGCTGATGCAAGACAGAGTGAATTTTGATGAGGCCTGGTATCTCCAGGCCTATCCGGATGTCAAAGTCGCCATTGAAACCGGAAAGTTGCGCAGCGCCTGGGACCACTACAGCCAGCACGGCAAGGCCGAGGGCCGCTCACCGCAGCGAATGACATTCGACCGTGTCTTCGCCCATGGCGCCTATGGCACCAACAATGTGGGTGACGAGGCGATCTATGAGGGGATCAAGGTTCACTACCCTCAATGCATCCAGATCTTTATCAACAAAACGCATGTCCAAGGCGCGCTTTGGTATTGGGACGTTATCCGGCAGGACGAATTCTTCCGCGGCGATGACCTGCTGATCATCGGTGGTGGCGGTCTTCTCTACGCGCGGCAGGCTGTTATCGACATGATCAACCTGGCCCGGAAGGCCCGGGCCGCCGGCGCCACCGTCCATCTGCTTGGGCTGGGCTGTGAGGCCGCCCAGCCGGAATATTACGCGGAGATCCGCACCCTGGTCAGCCTGGCCAGCAAGGTCACCGTCAGAACCTCACTGTCCCGCGCCATCCTGCGGGATATTTGCGGCAGCGAGCCTGAGCAGCAGGAGGATTTCGCCTTCAGCCTGCGCCAGTATGTGGCGCCGGGCGCCGGCTCTGTCGGGCGGCGGGCCCGGATCGGGGTGGTCACGGGTGGCGATATGCGGGTGAGCTACGCGGAGCTGGTGGCGGCCATCCGCTCCGTCACCGAGCAGCTTCCGGTCGAACGGCGCGAGGTCAATTTCGTCCATATCCCGCATTCGATGGCCTATGTCTCCCCGGCCAACAATGATCTGACGGTGGGGCATGGTCTCTGGTCCTCGGTCGGGATGGCAACGCCCCATACGGATGACTACTTCACCGTGGACAGCTTCACCCCCAATCCGCTGGAACGGCTGCGGCGCTACCGCGATCTGGATGGCGTGATCTCCGCCCGTTTCCACGGGCTGATCTTCGCGGAGATCGTCGGCGTTCCCGCCCTGGCGCTGTGGGGCGCCACGGCCAAGAACCGTTCCCTGCTGGAAGACCGCCAGCGCCCGGGCCTGTTCGCCGCACGCGACGACAGCGACCTGCGCGCGCAATTCGACCGCTTCATCGCGTATGTGCTGGGGAACCGGCGGCGCTACCGGGAATCCACCGGCGGCTTCGCCGCCCCCAGGGATATGGCGAGGGTAAGCTGCATCTGAGCGGCTGCTACGCGCTGTGGAAATCCCGGTACCAGGCGACGAATTCCGCCACCCCCCGGGCCACCGGGGTTTCCGGCACCTCACCGGTCAAGGCGCGCAGCAGGGCGGGTTCGGCCCAGGTGGTTTCCACCTCTCCGGGCTGGCGGTCGCGGTAGATCTTCTCGGCCTGCCTGCCCAGCGCGGCCTCGATCGCCGCGATGAACTCCATCAGCGCCACCGGCTTGCCGCCGCCGATATTCACCACCCGATAGGGCGCGACCGGTGAGAGGCTGTCCATCTCCCCCACCCGCTCGCCCTCGACCGGGGGGCGGGCGGCCAGGCGGGTGATCGCCTCGACCAGGTCGTCCACATAGGTGAAGTCCCGCGCCATGCGGCCGTGGCCGTAGACCTCGATGGGCTCGCCCGCCAGGATGGCGCGGGTGAACTTGAACAGCGCCATGTCCGGCCGGCCCCAGGGGCCATACACCGTGAAGAAGCGGAAGCAGGTGATGGGCAGCTTCCACAGATGCGCGTGGGAATGCGCCATCACCTCCATGGCTCGCTTGCTGGCGGCATAGATGTTCAGCGCGGTGTCGGCCGCGTCATCCTCGCGGAAGGGCAGTTTCGGCGTGGCGCCATAGACGCTGCTGGTGCTGGCCAGCAGCAGATGCGCGGGCGGGTGTTTCCGGCAGGCCTCCAGCACATGGAAGCTGCCCTGGATGTTGCTGGAGACGTAGTCGCCGGGAGACTTCAGCGCGTGGCGCACCCCGGCCTGGGCGGCCAGATGCACCACCAGATCGGGGCGGAAGCCATGCACCACCCCCTCCAGCGCCGGGCGGTCCGTGATGTCCAGCACATGGGGGGTGAAGCGCGGGTTCTCGCCCAGCATGGCGTGGCGGGCCTGCTTCAGCGCCACGTCGTAATAGGCGTTCATGTTGTCGATGCCGGCCACCGTATCGCCACGCACCAGCAGCCGGCGGGCCAGGTGGAAGCCGATGAACCCGGCACTGCCGGTGATCAGAACGCGCATGGGGGCTCCCTGTGGTGCGGGAGGGGGCACTGCCCCTCCCGTTGCGCGCCCTCAGCCGTTCTTGCTGGCCAGGGCCGCCTGCGCCGCCGCCAGGCGGGCCACCGGCACGCGATAGGGCGAGCAGGACACGTAATCCAGGCCGACCGTCTCGCAGAAGCTGATGGAGGCCGGGTCGCCGCCATGCTCGCCGCAGATGCCCAGCTTCAGGCCGTTCTTCACGGAACGGCCCTTGCCCGAGCCGATCTTCACCAGCTCACCCACGCCTTCCACATCGATGGAGACGAAGGGGTCGCGGGCGAAGATGCCCTGCTCCAGATAATCCGGCAGGAACTTGCCGGCATCGTCGCGGGACAGGCCGAAGGTGGTCTGCGTCAGGTCATTGGTGCCGAAGCTGAAGAAGTCGGCGCTTTCGGCGATCTTGTCGGCGGTCAGGGCCGCGCGCGGCAGCTCGATCATGGTGCCGACCAGGTATTCCACCGTGGTGCCGGTCTCGGCGAAGACCAGCGCCGCGATCTTGTCGACCTGGGCGCGGGTGATCTCCAGCTCCTTCTTGGTGGCGACCAGCGGGATCATGATCTCGGGCACCGGCGCGGCACCGGTTTCCTTGGCCACGGCCACCGCCGCCTCGAAGATGGCGCGGGCCTGCATCTCATAGATTTCCGGGAAGGACACGCCCAGGCGGCAGCCGCGATGGCCCAGCATGGGGTTGGCTTCGGCCAGATCCTCGGCGCGGCGCTTCATGGTCGCCACATCGGTGTTCAGGCTGGCGGCCACCTCGGCCATGTCGGCCTCGCCATGCGGCAGGAATTCGTGCAGCGGCGGGTCCAGCAGGCGGATGGTCACCGGCAGGCCGGCCATGATGGTGAACAGCTCACGGAAGTCGTCGCGCTGGAAGGGCAGCAGCTTCGCCAGGGCGTTGCGGCGGCCTTCCACCGTCTCGCTCATGATCATCTGCCGCACGGCGTTGATGCGCGCGGGGTCGAAGAACATGTGCTCGGTGCGGCACAGGCCGATGCCCTCGGCGCCGAACTTGCGGGCGGTGTCGGCGTCCAGCGGGGTTTCGGCGTTGGCGCGCACCTTCATGCGGCGCACCGCGTCGGCCCACACCATCAGCGTGGCGAAATCGCCGGACAGCTTGGGCTCGATCATCGCGACCGCGCCCACGAACACCTCGCCGGTCGCGCCGTCGATCGTCAGCGTCTCACCGGCGCGCACGATGTGGCCGCCGGCCGACAGGGCCTGGGCGTTGTAGTCCACCGTGATGCCGCCGGCACCCGCCACGCAGGGCCGGCCCATGCCGCGGGCCACCACCGCCGCGTGGCTGGTCATGCCGCCGCGCGTGGTCAGGATGCCGCGGGCGGCGTGCATGCCGTGGATGTCCTCGGGGCTGGTTTCGATGCGGACCAGGATGACCGCCTCGCCCTTGGCCGCGCGGTGCTCGGCCTCATCGGCGGAGAACACGACGGCGCCGCTGGCCGCACCCGGGGAGGCGGGCAGGCCCTTCGACAGCACGGTGCGCGGCGCCTTCGGGTCCAGCATCGGGTGCAGCAGCTGGTCCAGCGAGGCCGGAGCCACGCGGTTGATCGCCTCGTCCCGGCTGATCAGGCCTTCATTGGCCATGTCCACCGCGATGCGCAGGGCGGCGGCGGCGGTGCGTTTGCCGGTGCGCGTCTGCAGCATGTACAGCTTGTTCTGCTGCACGGTGAACTCGATGTCCTGCATGTCCTTATAGTGCTTTTCCAGCGTCTCGCGGACACGCACCAGCTCGGCGTAGGCGGCCGGCATGACGTCTTCCATCGGCTTCTCGCCGGGCTTGGCCTTGGCCTTGCTCATGGGCTGGGGGGTGCGGATGCCCGCCACCACGTCCTCGCCCTGCGCGTTCACCAGGTATTCGCCGTAGAAGATGTTCTCGCCGGTGGAGGGGTCGCGGGTGAAGCAGACGCCCGTGGCGCAATCCAGGCCCATATTGCCGAACACCATCGCCTGGACGTTCACGGCGGTGCCCCATTCGGCGGGGATTTCATGCAGGCGGCGATAGGTGATGGCGCGCTGGTTCATCCAGGAACCGAACACGGCGCCGATCGCGCGCCACATCTGCTCCTTGGGGTCCTGCGGGAAGGGCTTGCCGGTGACCTCGGCCACCATTTCCTTGTATTCGGCCACGACGCTGCGCCAGTCGGCGGCGGTCAGCTCCGTGTCCTCGGCGACCCCGCGGGAGAGCTTGGCGTGCTCGATGATTTCCTCGAAGCGGTGGTGGTCCACCTCGAGCACGACATTGCCGAACATCTGGATGAAGCGGCGGTAGCTGTCCCAGGCGAAGCGGTCGTCACCGCTGGCCTTGGCCAGGCCCTCGACCGTGCTGTCGTTCAGGCCGAGGTTCAGCACCGTGTCCATCATGCCGGGCATGGAGGCCCGCGCGCCGGAGCGCACGGAGACCAGCAGCGGCTTGGCCGGATCACCGAAGTTCAGGCCCACGGCCTGTTCCACATGGGCCAGGGCGGCTTCCACCTCGGCGGTCAGTTCCGCCGGGTAGGTTTCCTTGTTGGCGTAATAGAAGGTGCAGACTTCGGTGGTGATGGTGAAGCCTGGGGGGACCGGCAGGCCGATGCTGGCCATTTCCGCCAGGTTGGCGCCCTTGCCACCCAGCAGGTTACGCATATCGGCGCGGCCTTCATTGCGGCCGGCGCCGAAGCTGTACACCCATTTGGTCATACGCGCTGTTCCTCAGGCTTCGATCTTCGAGAGTTCTGCCACAGCTTCCATGGATGTGGCGAGACGGGACAACAACCGCAGGCGGTTGCTGCGCAGGGCGGGGTCGGGGTCGTTCACCATCACGCCTTCGAAGAATGCATCGAGTGGCATGCGAAGCCCCGAGAGAATTTGGACCGCACCAGTAAAGTCTTCGTTGGCGAGCGCGGCTTGCGCGGCCGGCTCCACCTCTTCCAGCGCGGCGAACAAGGACTTTTCGGCGGCATCCGTCAACAGGGCCGGGTCGACCGGGCCGTTGTGGGGGCCGTCCTTCTTGTTCTCGATGCGCAGGATGTTCTGCGCGCGGCGCGCGGCAGCCAGAAGCGCCGCGCCCGAGTCGGTTTCAACCAGCGATTGCAGCGCGGCGGCGCGGGCGAGGATACGCAGGATGTCGTCGTCGGTACCAATGGAGGCGGCGACGAGGTCGTGGCGCCCGCCCTCGGCGCGGAGCTGGACGCGCAGGCGTTCGAGGATGAAGTCCGTCACCCCCGCCGCGAAGGCCGCGACCATGGGCGGGTGGCGGCTGGGCGGCACGGTGCCGGCCTTCATCCGCTCCTGCGCCACGGCCATGCCGAATTCGGGGTTGGCCGTGGTGCCGGTGGATTGCGGGAAGCCGAAGAAGGCCTCGCCGATCACATCGGCCAGCGGCAGCCGCAGCCCGTTTTCCCGGATGATGCGGATCACGCCCAGCGCCGCGCGGCGCAGCGCGAAGGGGTCGCCCGAGCCGGTCGGGCGTTCGTCGGCGGCGAAGAAGCCGGCCAGCTGGTCCAGCTTGTCCGCCAGCGCCACGGCGATGGCCACCGGGCCGGCCGGCACGGCATCGCCCGGGCCAGCGGGGCGGTAATGCTGGGAAATGGCCTCCGCCACCTCCGGCGCCTCGCCGCCCTTCGCGGCGTAGTAGCCGCCCATGATGCCCTGCAATTCCGGGAATTCGCCCACCATGCCGCTAGCCAGGTCCGCCTTGGCCAGCTTCGCGGCGCGGGCCGCCAGCGCGGGGTCGGCGCCGACCAGGGGCGCGATATGCGCCGCCAGCCTTTCCAGCCGCCGCACCCGGGCACCCTGCGTGCCCAGCTTGGCATGGAACACCGCGCCATCCAGCTTCGGCAGCAGGCTTTCCAGCGGCGCCTTCAGGTCGTGGTCCCAGAAGAACCGCGCATCCGACAGGCGCGCCCGCAGCACGCGCTCATTGCCCGCCACCAGCGCGGCCCCGCCATCCTCGGCCGCGATGTTGGCCACCAGCGCGAAGCGCGGCGCCGCCGACCCATCCGGCCTGCGCAGCGCGAAATAGCGCTGGTTCACCCGCATGGAGGTGCGCATCACCTCCGCCGGCAAATCCATGAAATCATCGTCGATGCGGCCCAGCAGCGGCACCGGCCATTCGACCAGCCCGGCCACCTCATTCAGCAGGCCCTCGTCGGGCACCACTTCCAGCCCCTCGACGGCGGCCAGCGCCATGATGCCGTCGCGGATCGCGGCCAGCCGCTCCTCCGGTTCCGCCACCACGAAACGGCCGCGCAGCTTCTTCACATAATCCGCGTAACCCGAGACGCGGATCGCCCCAGGCCCATGCACCCGGTGCCCCTCGGTCTCGTTGCCGGAGGCGATGCCATGCGCCGCGTCGTCCTCACGCGCCAGGGCGAAGGGCACCACCTCGCCGTCCAGCAGGCACAGGATGCGCTGCAACGGCCGCACCCAGGTGAAGCCGCTGATGCCCCAGCGCATCGACTTGGGCCAGGGGAAGGACCACAGCACGCCCGGCAGGGCGGCGGCGACCAGCGCCGCGGCCTCCGCGCTGGAACCCGGCTTCACCAGCACCCAGAAATCGCCCTGCTGGGTCAGGTCTTCCTTCGCCGCGCCATGCTTGCGCAGGAAGCCGGTCAGCGCGGCCTCGGGCGCGTTCACGCGGGGGCCGCGCTCTTCCTTCGGCGCGGTCTCGGCGCGGGCCGCGACCTCCATCACCAGCCCGATGCGGCGGGGGCCATGGAAGCCGCGCGGGGCGCCCTGCGCGATCGGCGCCAGGGCGGCGCCGACCAGGCGGCACAGATCCTCCGCCGCGCGGGCCTGCATACGGGCCGGGATTTCCTCGGTGAGGAGTTCGAGAAGCAGTTCGGGCACTAGATCGCAGCCTTCACATCGGTCCGGGCGAAATCCTCGCCCTTGAACAGGAGGGGTTCGTTGCGGCTCTTGGCGAGCGCGTAGGAAAAGCAGTCGCCCAGGTTCAGCCCGGCGGGATGGCGGCCCTTGCCGTAGCGGCGCCAGGCGTCGCGGGCCAGGGCGGCGTGCTCGGCGGTGAAGGGAATGACGTCGATCTCCGCATCGCGGATCAGCGCATCCAGATCCGCCCCGGCCCCCTCCCCGCCCTTGCCTTCGGCGACGATGGCGGCCTCGACCAGGGTGGCCGCGGAGGTGACCACGGGGCGCGGGCCGACCAGCAGCGCCTCATACGCCTCGCAACCGGCTTCCCCGCGCAGCACGGCGATGAAGATCGAACTGTCCACGATCACTTCGGCAGCCCGTTCTCGTCATAAAGATAGGAATGGTCGCCATCCCAGTCCGCCGGAAACAGCTTGCGGGATTCGCGGGTGATGGCGCGGATGGCCTGCAGCCGCCGGGCCACCTCGGTCTCATCCCGGCGCAGTTCCTGTTCGACCATCTGGCGCAGAACATCGGTCACGGACGTGCTGCGCCGTTCCGCCAGCTGCTTCAGCCTGGCGACCAGAGCTTCGTCCTTGATGTTCAACTGCCCCATGGTAGAACCTCCGGCCGTGCTTCTACCTCAGGCGGCCTTCGCCAGCCAGCATTCGCAGCACGCCTTCGCCAGCGCCCGCACCCGGCCGATATAGGCCGCGCGCTCCGTCACGCTGATGGCGCCGCGCGCGTCCAGCAGGTTGAAGCGGTGGCTGGCCTTGATGCAGTGGTCATAGGCCGGCAGGGCCACGCCCTTCTCCACCAGCGCCAGGCATTCCTGCTCCGCTTCCTCGAACTGCTTCTTCAGCAGGTCGATGTTGGCGAATTCGAAATTGTGGGCGCTGTATTCCCGCTCGGCGCGCAGGAAGACGTCGCCATAGGTCACACCCTCATCGTTGAAGCGCAGGTCGTAGACGTTCTCGACACCCTGGATGTACATGGCCAGGCGTTCCAGGCCGTAGGTCAGCTCGCAGCTCGGCACCTCGCACGGGATGCCGCCGACCTGCTGGAAATAGGTGAACTGCGTCACCTCCATGCCGTCGCACCACACTTCCCAGCCCAGGCCCCAGGCGCCCAGCGTCGGGCTTTCCCAGTCATCCTCGACGAAGCGGATGTCGTGCAAGGCGGGATCGAGGCCCAGCGCCTTGTAGCTGTTCAGCAGCAGGGCCTGCGGGTCGCGCGGGCTCGGCTTCATGATGACCTGGTACTGGTAGTAGTGCTGCAGGCGGTTCGGGTTCTCGCCATACCGGCCATCCGACGGGCGGCGGCTGGGCTGCACATAGGCGGCCTTCCACGGCGCGCCGCCCAGGGCGCGCAGCGTGGTGGCGGGGTGGAACGTGCCCGCCCCCATTTCCATGTCGTACGGCTGCAGGATCAGGCAGCCCTGGCTGGACCAGTAACGGTGCAGCGTCAGGATCATGTCCTGGAAGGAGAGGGTTTTGGTCATATCCGGGTCTGGCGCACTCTTGGGCGTCGCAACATAACGACCTGACCCCTGTCCCGGAAGCCACCATGACCCCGACGGAAGACCTGATCCACCGCTATTACGCCGCTTTCAACGCGGGCGCGTGGGAAACCATGCTGTCCCTGCTGACCGAGGACGTGGCGCACGACATCAACCAGGGCGGCCGCGAAACCGGCGTGGAGGCCTTCCGCGCCTTCCTGGCGCGCATGGATGCGTCCTATTCCGAGCAACTGGCCGATATCGTGGTGATGGCGGCGCCGGACGGCACCCGCGCCGCAGCCGAGTTCACCGTGCATGGCACCTATAAGGCCACCGACGAGGGCCTGCCGCCCGCCACCGGCCAGCGCTATGTTCTGCCGGCGGGTGCCTTCTTCGACATCCGCGGCGGGCGCATCGCGCGCGTCAGCAATTTCTACAACCTGGCCGATTGGCTGCAGCAGGTGGGCGCATGAAACTCCCCGAGACACCCTTTACCGCCATCGACTGGTCCAAGGTCGAACCCACCGAGCACGCGGGCACGACCGGCACCGCGCTGTGGCGCACCGTGATGATGGGGGATATCCGCATCCGCATCGTGGAGTATTCGCCGGGCTACCTGGCCGACCATTGGTGCGACCGCGGCCACATCATGCTGCTGCTGGAAGGCGAGCTGACCAGCGAGCTGAAGGACGGCCGCGAATTCCCGATGACGCCGGGCCATGGCTACAAGGTGTCCGATTTCGGGGATTCGCCCCACCGGTCCAAGACCGGGGCGAAGGGCGCCAAGCTGTTCATCGTGGATTGAGGGGCGGGCGGGCGCTGAGGCGCCCACCCTAGGTCCTGTGGACAGTTGGCTTGCGGGCGCGTCTGGCGGTGCTTTTCCGCGCTGGCGGCGTCAGAAGCCTCGCCAATGCCCCAGCATTGGCTTCGGCTTCTTCCTGGCCAGCGCGAAAAATCCCTCGCCAACCGCATCCCGAAGCCAACTGGCCACAAGACCTAATCCCTGGCGCCCGCCCGCCCGATCCGGCAAGCTGAGGCACGTCACCCACCCCAGCCCCGATGCCCGAACCCGCCATCCGCCTTGACACCTGGCTCTGGCAGGCCCGCCTGGCCAAGACCCGCGCGCTGTGTTCGCGCCTGGTCGAACAGGGCGGCTTCCGCCTGAACCGCCAGCCCACCGACAAGCCCCACGCCAGGCTGCGCGTGGGCGATGTGCTGACCTTCGCCTGGGGGGAGGAGGTGCGGGTGTGGCGCATCCTGGCGCTGGGCACCCGGCGCGGCCCGCCGGAGGAAGCGCGGGCGCTGTATGAGGATCTCAGGAATCCACCCGGAACCTGAACAGCCGGGTCAGCTTGTCCGCCAGCGGGGCCGGCAGCAATTCCAGCAGCCGCAGCATCAGCCCGAAGCCCCAGGGGAACACGCAGCGCCCGGCACCCCGCGCCACCGCCCGCATGACATGCCCCGCCGCCCGCTCCACCGAGACCTCGAACGGGTGCTTCCCCAGGAAGCGCGCCCCCATCTCCGAGCGGAAGAAGCCCGGGGCCACATTCGTCACCCCCACCCCGCGCAGCGCCAGCAGCGCCCGCAGCGCCTCGCCATAGGCCCACAGCCCCGCCTTGCTGGCGGAATAGGCCGGGCTGTCCGGCAGGCCCCGGAACCCCGCGACCGAGCAGATCAGCACCACCCGCCCCGCCCCGCGCGCCACCAGGCGCGGCAGCAGCGGCTCCACCAGGTTCACGGCCCCCAGCAGGTTCACGCCCAGCACGCGCTGCACGCTGTCCTGCCCCTCCATCCCGCCATCGGGGCGGGTGCCGCCGGTCACGCCCGCATTGGCCACCACCAGGGTGGTGGGGGCGGCGTCGTCCCAGGCCAGCAATTGCGCGGCCAGGGCCGGGGCGTCGCGCACATCCAGCAGCGCGGTGCGCACCGTGGCCCCCAGCGCGCGGCAGGCCCCGGCCACGCCCTCCAGCGCCGGGGCGTCGCGGCCGATCAGGTGCAGGGTCACGCCCGGGCCCGCCCAGCCCTGGGCCAGCGCCGCCCCCAGCCCGCGGGAGGCCCCGCTGATCACGATCGCGCTCATCGCCGCCACAGCCCCGTCTGGCGGGCCAGCTTCAGCAGCCGGCCCTGGAGTTTCCACCATAGCAGATACGCCCGGCGCCCGGGCGGCAAGGCCGGCCAGGCGGCGGGGTCGGCCAGGCGTTCCAGCACGATCTCCGGCGTGCAGGGCAGTTGCGTCACCGGGTCATGATAGCGCGGGTAGAGAATGAGGCAGCCGGCCACCAGCGCGTCCAGGCTCAGCGCGCGGCCGCGCCGGGGCGGGGGCGCCATGTCCGTCGTCAGCCCCCAGCCGGCATAGAAGGGCCGCCCCCAGCAGGTGACGGACAGCCCGCGCAGCAGCGCCTCGAACCCCGCCAGGCTGGTGATGGAATGCAGCGCCCCCACCTGCGCGAACAGGCCGCCGATGGGCGCGCGCGTGACGGTATCGGCGAAGCGCCGCGCCTCGCGGTCCGGCACATGGCCGCGGCGGTATCCGGTCTCCACATCCGGGTGCGGCTTGAAGGCGATGAAGGCACCCGGATGCGCCGCCCGCACCGCCGCCAGCAGGCCGAGATTGGTGCGCACCTCCGCCGCCCCCAGCCGGATGGAGGCATCGTCCTCCACCTGCCCCACCACCAGGATGCGCGGCCGCCCGGGGCTGGGCGGCAGCGGGGCGGCGTGGCCCGCCACATTGTATTTGGTGATGTTGCGCGCCGTGATCGCGGCCCGCAGCGCCGCCGCCCGCGCCAGCAGGGGCACGTCGAAATCAGTGCCGGACAGGATGCGCTCCAGCGCCGAGGGCCGGGCGGGATCATAGTGAATCCCCAGCGGATCGACCGCCAGCGAGGCCGCCGGGGCGAAATTCACCCCCAGCCCCACCGAGCGCAGGAAGCCATCCTCCACCCGCCAGATCTCGGTGCCCTGGCGGGCGGCCAGGGCTTCCTCCGCCGGGGTCAGCCGCGCGGCCCAGGCGGCGACCACGGCGCCGGGCCGCATGGCCTCGGCGGCGGTCTCCGCGAAGGGGGGATGGCCGTCCGGGGTGCCGAAGACATGCGCGATGTCCCGCCTTTTCCATGCCTGCATATGCAGCAGGAAGTTCACGCGAATGTTTTCCGCCGCGCGCCCCCGCCACAGGGCCAGCAGCGCGACCCCCTCGGCGGGGGTCAGCGGGCGGCCGGTGAAGGGGCAGGCGAAGCGGGTGCGGGGCAGGGCGGCGGCCAGCGGGGCGGGGTCCTCCACCCCCAGAATGGCGGCCAGGGGGGCGGCCGGCGGGGTCTCCCGGTGCGGCGGCAGGCCGGGAAAAACCAGCGCCACCGGACGTTGTGCACCGCCGAAGGCCGGCGCGGCCCAGGGCCCTTCGGCGAAGCGGCCCGCACCCTCGCCCAGCGTGGTTTCGCCGGGCGCCGCCTGGCCGGGCAGCAGTGTGTAATCCGGCAGGAAGCCAGGCAGATGCGGCCAGCGCCGCAGCAACGCCGGCGGCACGCGGAGTTGTGGGCGGTGCAACATGTCGTGTTTTTCCACGGCATCCTGTATAAGGGGGAGGCGGCGGTTGCCGGCGCGGTCTTTATTGGGCCTTCATTCCGCGCCTGGATACCCGTCCCGGGACATGAGGTGATTTTGGCATGGTGCAAACCGAGACTGGCTTCCGGCATGCCTTGTGGCTGCTGGCCTTGTTGCCTCTGATGGGCTGCGACAACCTGCCGGGTGGTGGTTGGGTGTCCGAATTGTCTTCGGCGCGGGTTCCCCCGCCGGTGGGCGCGGTGCCCGCAACCCCCGCCCCGCCGACGGACCCGCTGGCCATCTTCGCCATGAGTGCGGCCCCCGGTACCGAAAGCAGCGTGACGCTCGCCAGCGGCAGCACGGTGCGCGCCCGGGTCGGCCGCCGCTATGCCTCCGCCTCCGGCCGCGATTGCCGGGAAGTGCTGCTGGGCTCCGGCCTGGATGAGCGCACCCAGCTGGTCTGCGCGGGCCCCGAAGGCACGCATCTGACACCGCCGCTGCTGCGTGGCGGTGGGGCTCTCTGACCATGTCCGCCAGCCTCCGTCCGGACGGTTCGCTCGGGGCGCTGCGGGAATTCATGCGGGCTTTCCGCGTGCAGATGCGCGTGATCGGCGCGCTGGTGCTGCGCGAACTGCATACGCGCTTTGGCCGCCATCACGGCGGCTATGTCTGGCTGTTCTTCGAGCCGATGATGCTGGCCGGATGCATCGCCGGCCTGCACGCGGTCATTGGCCACGGTATGCCCGGCGACATGAACGTCGTCGGCTTCTACCTGACCGGCTATGTGCCCTATTACCTGTTCCGCGGCATCCTCAACCGCTCGGGCGGGGCGCTGCATTCCAATGCGCCGCTGTTCTATCACAAACAGGTGACCTATCTGGATGTGATCATCGCCCGCAACCTGCTGGAGATCGTGGCGGTGCTGTTCGCGCAGCTCTTCCTGCTCTACGCGGTGGGCGTGTTCAACAACCAGTTTCCGGTCAACCCGGCGCAGATCGCGGTGGGCGTGGTGCTGATGGGGTTGTTCTGTCATGGTATTTCCATGATGATCACCTCGGCGACCGTCATCGGCATGGAAGAAGTGGACCGTTTCATCCACCCCATGACTTATCTGATGATCCCGCTGGTGGGTGCCTTCACCATGGTGTGGTGGTTTCCCTCCGACTTTCAGCAGATCATGCTGCTGAACCCGACGATCCAATTGTTCGAATACATCCGGGAGGGGCATTTCGGTCCCATCGTCCCGTATTACTATGACCTGACCTACGTCATCAGCGCCGTGGCCATCACCAATGTGCTGGGCCTGCTGTGCCTGAAGGCGGCCGGGCACAAATACCCCTATCTGAGCGACGTGTGACGGAGCCGCGCCGATGATGGAGCTGCGGGACGTCTGGGCCGGCTACAAGGTTCACGGGAGGGAGCATCTGGTGCTGCGCGGCGTCAACGCCAGTTTCTGGCGGGGCGATGCCGTGGGCATCATGGGCCGCAACGGCGCGGGCAAATCCACCCTGGTGAAGGTCTTGAGCGGCCGGCTGCAGCCCAGCCGCGGCAAATTCCTGCGCGATCCGGAATTCAGGGTCTCCTGGCCGCTGGGCTTCGGCGGCGCCATCCACGGGTCCATCACCGGCGCGGACAATGCCCGTTTCATCGCCCGCATCTATGACCGCGACCCGTATGAGATCGAGCATCAGGTCGAGGAATTCGCGGAGCTGGGTCACTTCATGCACCAGCCCGTGAACACTTATTCCTCCGGCATGCGCGGGCGCCTGGCCTTCGCCCTGTCCATGGCCATCGACTTCGACTGCTATCTGGTGGATGAGGCGATCGCCGCCGGCGATGCCCGTTTCCAGAGCCGCTTCCGCATGGCGATGGAGGAGCGGCGCAAGCGCAGCACTGTCATCGTCGTGTCGCACTCTACCAGTATTCTCAAAGACCTATGCACCTCCGCCGCCATTCTCCACGAGGGAAGACTCGCCTTTCATGAAGATCTGGACGAGGCTATCGCCATCTACGAAAGGCTCTGAGGGCGCAGCCGGCCGCGGCCGGAAGCTCGCTCCTCGGGGCCAATCCGACGCCGGGCTGGTCCTCGGCGGCTTCGGCGCACTGGATGTGCGGCCCGGGGGACCGCTTGAGCGCCTGAAGGCCTGGGGGCGCGCGCACCCGTTCTGGCTGATCGTGCTGTTGCCGACACTCATCGCGGCGTCTTATTTCTGGCTGATCGCCGCCCCGCAATACGTGTCCGAGAGCCGCTTCGTCGTGCGTTCCCGCACCCAGGGCGGCATCTCCCTGCTGTCGGATGCGTTGAACAGCGCCGGCTTCCGATCGGCGCCCGAGGACGCGATCATGGTGCGGGACTTCATCGCCTCCCACGACGCGGTGCAGGAACTGCGGCGGCAGATGGACCTGGTGGCGATGTTCCGGCGGCCGGAAGCGGACCTCTGGGCCCGCCATTGGTATAATGATCCGCCCGCCGAACGGCTGCTCTCCTTCTATCGCGGCATGGTCACGGCCGCGATCGACACCAGCTCGGGCATCGCCACCCTGCAGGTCCGCAGCTTCCGCCCCGTGGACAGCCTGCAGATCAACGAGGCGCTGCTGAAAATGAGCGAGCATCTGGTGAACGGCCTGAACGCCCGCATCCAGCAGGACACCATCGCGGCCGCGCGGCGGGAAGTGGCGCGTGCCGAGGAACGTGTGACCGGCGCCACCGAGGCGATCTCCAGCTTCCGTGAGCGTGAGCGGCAGCTGGACCCCACGCGCTCCGCCGGCATCGCGGTGGAGAATATCGGCCGCCTGCAAGCCACCCTGGCCCAGACCCGCAGCGAGTTGCAGACCCTGCAAGGTTATGCGCGGAACAACAACCCGCAGGTGCAGGTGCTGCAGAACCGCATCCAGGCCCTGCAGACCCAGATCGACGAGGAGCGCCGCCGCACCTCATCGGGCAATAACGAAGGCTTTACCCAGCAGGTCGCCGCCTATGAACGGCTGCGGCTGGAGCTGGAATTCGCCGGGCGGCAGTTGACCACGGCCACGGCCACCTTGGAAAGCGCACTGAACAGCACCTTGCGTCAGCAGATCTTCCTGCAGCGCGTGGTGGAACCCAACTTGGCGGAACAGAACCTTTATCCCAAAAGGTTCACTTCTGTCCTCTATGTATTTATTGGCCTTTCCGTGATTTACGGTCTGGGCTGGCTACTGATCGCGGGGGTCAAGGAACATGCGGCTTAACAAGTCTGTCGTGGCGGCTGTTCTGGCCGCCTTGCTGCTGCCTGGGCTGGTGCATGCGCAGGGCGCCCAGGAACTGACCCCCGGCCGGGTCGAGGCCGGCGCGCGTGTGACCAACCGCGTGGGCTCCGCCACCGAGGCCGAGGCCGGCGCCGTGGCCGTGCTGCCGCTGGGCGCGGGCCAGCGCGCCCCCGGCCCCGCCACCGCCGTGTTCGGTTCCGCGCTGTTCACGCGCGATGCCACCACCGTGTCGGATGCGCCGAACCCCAACTACATCATCACCCCCGGGGACCGCGTTTCCATCCGCGTCTGGGGCGCGACCGAGGCCGAGGTGAACGGCCAGGTGGACAGCGCGGGCATGATGTTCCTGCCGCAGATCGGCCCGGTGCGGCTGGCCGGCACCCGCGCCGGCGACCTGCAGCGCACGGTCGAGACCGAGGTGCGGCGCATCTACACCCAGGATGTGAACGTCTATGCCGTGCTGCTCTCCACCCAGCGCATCGGCGTGTTCGTCACGGGCTTCGTGCGCACGCCGGGCCGCTTCGGCGGTTCCGCCGCCGATTCCGTCATCGACTTCCTGGTGCGCGCGGGCGGCGTGGATGCCTCTCGCGGGTCCTACCGGGATATCGTGGTGCGGCGGAATGGCGGCAATGTCGCCACGGTGGACCTCTACAACTTCCTGATCGAGGGCCGCCTGCCCGCCCTGCGCCTGCAGGAGGGCGACACCATCGTGGTCGGCCGCCAGCGCGCGCTGGTCGGGGCCGACGGCGCCGTGCGCAACAACTTCCTGTTCGAGGTGCCGGCCCGCATCATGACCGGCCGGGAGCTGGTGGAATATTCCCGCCCGCTGCCCGCCGCCACCAATGCCGTGGTGCAGGGCAGCCGCAATGGCCGGCCCTTCAGCCGCTATGTCACGCTCAGCGAATTGTCCTCCGTCAGCCTGTCGGACCAGGACACGGTCAGCTTCATCACCGACAGCCCGTCGCGCACCATCCGCGTGATGATCGAGGGCAGCCGCATCGGCCCCTCCGTGCTGGTGGCGGACCGCGACACCCAGCTGTGCTCGCTGCTGGACTATGTGGCGGTGGACCCGGCGCTGGCCAACACCCAGGGCGTGTTCCTGCTGCGCCAGCGCGTGGCCGCCCAGCAGCAGCGCACCATGGAGGAAGCGCTGGACCGGCTGGAGCGCCAGCTGTTCCTCGCCACCTCCCCCACCACCGGCGTCTCCCAGATCCGCAGCGCGGAGGCGCAGCTGGTCGGCCAGTACATCCAGCGCGCCCGCCGCACCCGGCCCGACGGGCTGGTGGTCGTGATGGATTCCACTGGCCATTGCGCGCCTGTCCGGCTGGAGGACGGCGACGTGATCGTCATCCCCGAGCGCAGCCAGACCGTGCTGGTCAGCGGCGAGGTGAACGCGCCGCGCGCCATCCTGTGGCAGCAGAACCTGTCGCCCGCGGATTATATCCGCCAGGCGGGTGGGCTGTCGCCGCGCGGCAATGCCTCCTCCCTGATGATCCGGCGCGCGAGCGGCGAACTGGTGCTGGATGCCAGCCAGCAGCCTCGCCCGGGCGATGAGCTGATCGCGCTGCCCTATCTGGACCGGCGCGTGCTGCAGCTGTTCACGGATTTCAGCTCCATCGTGTTCCAGCTGGCCTACGCGGCGCGGTCGCTACAGAATTTCTGATCTTGCCTAACCCGTTGATGGGGATGGCGCTCATGGTGGGCGCCTCCCTGCTGTTTTCCGTGATGGGCGCCTGCTACCGCGTCGCCTTGCAGGAGGGGCTGCCGACACCGGCGGCCCCTTTCGCGCGTGGGGTCATCACGCTGCTGATCATCCTGCCCTGGCTGCTGCGGGTGGGGGGCGCGGGCATGGTCACCCGTCGCCCCTGGCTGATGACCTGGCGCTGCGTCGCCGGGCTGGTGGCGTTCCAGTGCTCCATGCTGGCGCTGTTGCTGCTGCCTTTGGCCGATGCGGTGGCGATTGGCCAGGCGCGGCCCATCTGGGCCATCTGCCTGGCCGCCTTGCTGTTGAATGAGGCATTGCGGCGGGACCGGGTGGTCGCGGCGGCGGTAGGGTTCCTCGGCGTGCTGATCATCGCCAACCCGGGCGGGCATTTCTCCTGGGGGTTGGTGGCGGCGGTGGGGGCGGGGATCTCGGGCGCGCTGGTCCTGATCTCCCTGAAGAAGCTGGCCACCACCGAGCCGCCGATGCGCATCATCGCCTGGTATGCCATCGCCAGCACCGTGTGCTGGGCCCCGCTGACGGCCATGCTGTGGGTGACGCCCAGCTGGCAGGCGGTGGGGCTGCTGGTGTTCGGCACGCTGATGTCGGTGGTGGGCGATTACATGGTCTCCATGGCGGCGCGGCGGGCGGAGGCCGGGCTGCTGGCGCCGATGGAATACGCGCAGATCCCCTCCGGCGCGCTGCTGGGCTGGCTGGTGTTCAGCGAGATGCCGGGCTGGGGCCTGCCAGTCGGCGTCGCGCTGATGCTGGGCGCCAGCCTGTACCTGGCCCGCAGCGCGGGGCGGCGATAGCGCCCCCCGGCCTTTATTTTTGACGGTTTGAGGGAGGCCGCGCCCTCCCCGATGGTGCCCCTGCCGGGCGCCCGCGCTATAGCATTCCCGTGCCTGCCCCGCCGCGCCTTCTCCTGCCTGATTCCCCCGCGCTGGTGGCTGGTCCCGGCCGCGCGACCTTATTGACGCCGGATGGCGAGCTGCTGGTGCTGGAGGGGGCGGAGATCGCCAACACCCTGGCCCTGCACCCGCCGCCGATCCTGGTCCACGCCCCCGCCACCGCGCGCCGGCTGGATATCCCACCCTTCCTCGACAGCTATGACCTGCTGGAGCTGTTCGCCTTCGCCCTGCCCGCCCGGCTGGCCGCGCCCACCCCGCGCGGCCTGGCCGCCGCCCTGGGCCTGACCCCCCCGCATGAGGATGCGGACGCCGCCGCCCTGCTGCCCGAGATCGCGACCCGCCTGCTGCGCGCCCTGGCCGAAACCCGCGCCACCGCCGCCGGCGCCGATGCCGCGGCCATGGCGGCGCAGCTGGGGGCCACCATCCGCTGGGGCTGGGCCGATTCCGTGCTGGCCGCCCTCGGCGCGCCGGACGCCAAGCCCGACCGCAACGCCTTCCGCCCCTGGCGCCGCCTGCCGGAATGGGAGGACGACGCGCCCCCGCCGCCGCCGGCCAGCTTCGGTGTCTCCGCCACCGAGGCGCGGCAGCGGCTGGCCGAAATCCTGGGTGAAGGTGCCGAACAACGCCCCAGCCAGGCCGACTATGCCTCCGCCGCCGCCATGGCCTTCGCCCCGCGTGAGGCCGAGGGCGAACCCCGGCTGGTACTGGCCGAGGCCGGCACCGGCACCGGCAAGACGCTGGGCTACATCGCCCCCGCCAGCCTGTGGGCGGAACGCAACGGCGCGCCGGTGTGGCTGTCGACCTACACCCGCAACCTGCAACGCCAGTTGGACCAGGAACTGGCCCGCCTGTACCCGGACCCGGAAGAGCGCCGCGCCCGCGTCGTGCTGCGCAAGGGGCGCGAGAACTACCTGTGCCTGCTGAACCTGGAGGAGGTGCAGGGGCAGATGACGCTGAAGGAGAGCGTGCTGCCCCTGGCGCTGGCCAGCCGCTGGGCCACCCACACGCGGGAGGGCGACATACTGGGCGGGGATTTCCCCGGCTGGATGATGGAGCTGTTCGGCCCCGCCCTGATCGGCCAATTGGCGGACCGGCGGGGGGAGTGCATCCGCTCCGCCTGCACGCATTACAAGAAATGCTTCGTGGAGCATTCCATCCGCCGCGCGCGGCACGCCCGGCTGGTGGTGGCGAACCATGCGCTGGTGATGGTGCAGGCGGCCCTCGGCGGGGGCGAGGATGGCAAGCCGCTGCGCTATGTCTTCGACGAGGGCCACCACATCTTCGATGCCGCCGATGGCGCTTTCTCGGCGGCCATTACCGGGTTCGAGACCGCCGAGCTGCGCCGCTGGCTGCTGGGCGCCGAGGGCGGGCGCAGCCGCGCCAAGGGCCTGTCCCGCCGCATCGAGGACCTGGCGGGCGAGGCCGATGAATTGCTGGGCCCCATGCAGGCGGCGCTGCACGCGGCGCAGGGGCTGCCCGGCCCCGGCTGGCAGTCCCGCCTGGCCGAGGGCACCGGCGGCGCCAACCCCACCGAGGCCTTCCTGGCCGCCGCCCGCGCCCAGGTGCTGGCCCGCGCGCCGGAGGATGACGGCCAATACGGGCTGGAGGCCGACATCCACCCCCTGAACCCCGGGGTGGAGGAGGCGGCGCAGGAGCTGAACCGCGCGCTCTCGGCCCTGGAGGACCCGCTGAAGGACCTCTGCCGTGCCTTGCAGGCGCGCATCGACCAGGCGCCGGAGGAGCTGGAGGCCTCGGACCGCATCCGGCTGGAAACCGCGATCCGGGGGCTGGAGCGCCGGGCGCTGATGCCGCTGGCCGCCTGGCGCGGCATGGTGAAGGAGATCGGCAACGAGCCCGAGCCCGGCACCCGCCCGCGCCTGGTGGATTGGTTCGAGCTGACGCGGCGTGAGGCGCGGGACGTGGATGCCGGCATGCGCCGCCATTGGCTGGACCCGACCATCCCCTTCGCCACGCAGCTGGCGGGCCCGGCGCATGGGCTGCTGATCACCAGCGCCACGCTGCGCGACCGCGCCCCCAACGCCGATGAGGACGCCGCCTGGCGCGCCGCGGAGGCCCGCACCGGCGCCCAGCACATGGCCATGCCCGCCATCCGCGCGGCGGTGCCCAGCCCCTTCGACTATCCGGCGCAGACCCGTGCCTTCGTCGTGACCGATGTGGACAAGAGCCGCACGGAGCAGGTGGGCAATGCCATGAAGGCGCTGTTCCAGGCCTCGGGCGGCGGGGGCTTGGGGCTGTTCACCGCCATCCGGCGCTTGCGGGAGGTGGCGCGGCAGATCGCGCCGCCGCTGCAGGCCGAGGGCATCCCCCTCTATGCCCAGCACATGGACGCGATGGACAATTCCACCCTGGTGGATGTGTTCCGCGCCGAGGAGGATTCCTGCCTGCTGGGCACCGACGCGATGCGCGACGGCGTGGACGTGCCCGGCCGTTCCCTGCGGCTGCTGGTGTATGAGCGCGTGCCCTGGCCGCGCCCGACCATCCTGCACCGGGAGCGGCGCATCCATCTCTCGGGCGGGAACCCCAAGGGCTATGACGACGCGGAGGCGCGGCACCGGCTGCGCCAGGGCTTCGGCCGGCTGATCCGCCGGACGGACGACAAGGGTGTGTTCGTGCTGCTGGACCCGCGCGCGCCCAGCCGGCTGCTGGCGGGGCTGCCGGTGCCGGCGCGGCGGGTGACGCTGAAGGAAGCGGTGGCGGAGACGGAGGCGTTTCTGCGGGGGGAGTGAGGGCTATTCCCCGCGCGGCACCATGCGGGCGGCGCACGCCCGCACCGCCGCGATGAACTTCAGCCGGATCTCCTCGAACAGCGCATGGGGCAGGGGGCCGAAGACGACGCTGGCGGCGTCCCCCGGCCGGGAGGGCCGGAGATCGGGCCCGGGCCAGATGAAGCGGTTCGCCTCGGTCAGCACCACCCAGCTTCGTGCATCATCCAGCCCCAGGCGCCGCTTGGTCGCCGCCGGGATTTCGACCGACAGCGATGGGTCGGCGTGTGGGCTGTGGGTGATGGGCAGCACCGTCACCACCTGTTCGCCGCCGCTGCCGGCCGTGAGCAGAATGATCGCGCAGGGGCGGTCCTTGACGCCCTCCTCCTGCCCGCGCGCGTGCTGATGCGTCCAGAGATAGCTGTACCGGATGACGAGGCCGGCCGCCGGCGGCGGGAAGGCCACGCGGTCAGGCGGTCGTTTCGTCGTCGAAGGCCTTGCTGGCCTCGGGGGCGCGGGTGGCTTCCAGGGCGGCGAGATCGGCCTCGGTGAAGTCGTCCAGCGCCATCACCTGGCGGTCGCGGCGCTTGAGGCGCTGGTATTCCTCGGCGGAGATCAGCACCGTGCGCTCCCGGCCATGGTGCAGGATGGCCACACCCTCCCGCAGGGCGGCATCATGGTAGGTGGCCAGGTGGCGCTGGAACTCGGCGGCGGAAACGCGGATCATGTCGGCGCCTCAAAATTCATATAATACGAATTATACAGATAATCTGTGTGCCCTCAAGCGAAACCGCGTATCGGTGGACAGGCCGCCAAAGGCCTTACCGGCCCTTGGCGGCGCCCCCTCAGTACACCACCACACTCCGGATCGACTTGCCTTCGTGCATCAGGTCGAAGGCGTGGTTGATGTCGTCCAGCGGCATGGTGTGGGTGATCAGGCTGTCGATCTCGATCTTGCCATCCATGTACCAGTCCACGATCTTCGGCACATCGGTGCGCCCGCGCGCGCCGCCGAAGGCCGTGCCCTTCCACACCCGGCCCGTCACCAGCTGGAACGGCCGCGTGGCGATTTCCTTGCCCGCATCCGCCACGCCGATGATGATGCTCTCGCCCCAGCCGCGATGGCAGGCTTCCAGCGCCTGGCGCATCACGTTCACATTGCCGGTGGCGTCGAAGGTGAAGTCCGCGCCGCCGCCCGTCAGGTCCTGGATGGCCTGCACGACCTTGTCGTTGCCGACCTCATTGGGGTTGATGAAGTCGGTCATGCCGAACTTCTTCGCCATCTCGACCTTGGCGGGGTTCAGGTCGATGCCGATGATCTTGTCGGCACCCACCATGCGGGCACCCTGGATCACATTCAGCCCGATGCCGCCCAGGCCGAACACGGCCACATTGGCGCCCGGCCACACCTTGGCGGTGTTGATCACGGCGCCGATGCCCGTGGTCACGCCGCAGCCGATGTAGCAGATCTTGTCGAAGGGCGCGTCCTTGCGGACTTTCGCCAGCGCGATCTCGGGCAGCACGGTGAAATTGGCGAAGGTGCTGCAGCCCATGTAGTGGAACACGTCCTTCGACCCGCCCACGCCCTCGCACGAAAAGCGGCTGGTGCTGTCCGGCATCAGCCCCTTGCCCTGGGTGGCGCGGATGGCCGTGCACAGGTTGCTGCGCTGGGACAGGCAGGTTTTGCACTGCCGGCATTCGGGCGTGTAGAGCGGGATGACATGGTCGCCCACCGCCAGGCTGGTCACGCCCTTGCCCACCTCGCGCACGATGCCCGCGCCCTCATGGCCCAGGATGGCGGGGAACAGCCCCTCCGGGTCCGCGCCCGACAGGGTGTAGTAGTCGGTGTGGCAGACGCCGGTGGCCATGATTTCCACCAGCACCTCGCCTTCCTTGGGGGGCTGGACCTTGATGGTCTCGATCGTCAGCGGCTTTCCGGCGGCCCAGGCCACCGCGGCGCGGGTTTCCATGAGTGAGTGCTCCCAGCTTTCGGCCGGGAGTGTGCCGCAGTGGCCCGTGGCCGCTCAAGCCTGGGCTGGAAGCTTCATCCAGGCGGGGGTCTCCGGCCGCAGCGTGGCGCCCCCGCATTCCAGCGCGGGCGCGCCCAGCGCCGCCAGCCGCAACAGCGCCATGCCCCGCGCGCCCTGGCCCGAGCGCATCTCGCCCACCTCCTCGCCCGCCAGCAGCACGGGGGTGCCGGGGGCGGGCAGGGGGCCCTCGACGGCCACCGGCACCAGCCGGCGCTTCACCAGGCCGCGATACTTGGTGCGGGCCGTCAGCTCCTGGCCCATGTAGCAGCCCTTCTCCCAGCTCACGCCGTGCAGCTCGTCGAAGCCCGCCTCCAGCAGCACGGATTGCTCGGCCCGCATGTCCGCGCTGCCATCCGGCAGGCCCAGTGAGAGGCGGTGCGCGGCATAGGCCAAGGGGTCCTCGGGCGCCGAGCCGGGGGGCACCAGCGCGCGCCAGCCGGCCTCCGGCAGGCGGGGGTCGGGGGCGGCGCCTTCGGGCATCGGGGCCTCGCCCCAGCCCGCCAGCACCGCCAGCCGGTCGGAGGCATCCTCCAGCGCCACCTTCGACCGCAGGCGGAATTTGGACAGTTTCGCCACCAGCATGGGCGCCTGTTCGCGCTCCACATCCAGCAGCAGCGCGTCATCGGTGGCGAAGACGAAGAAATCCGCCAGCCACTTGCCCTGCGGCGTCAACAGCGCGGACCACACGGCCCGGCCGGGCGCGGCCTGCGCCACGTCATTGCTCACCAGGCCCTGGAGGAAATGCACGCGATCGGCGCCCGAAAGGACCACGACGCCACGCTGGGGTAGAATGGATACCGGCATGGTCCTGTATTTGGGCGTGATGCGCCGGTGGCGCAAGACGGGGTAGAAGCGGGCATGCGGCGCGTGTTGATCATCGGCCAGCCCGGCGCGGGCAAATCCACCCTGGGGCGGCAGCTGGCGCGCGCCACCGGCCTGCCGCTGGTGCATCTCGACCGCCACTACTGGCACCCCGGCTGGCAGGACAGCGAGCCCGCCGCCTGGACCGCCACGGTCAACCGCCTGGTGGCCGAGCCGCGCTGGATCATCGAGGGCAATTACCCCGGCACGCTGCCCGCCCGGCTGGCGCGCGCGGATACGGTGATCCACCTGGATTTCCCCACCTGGCTCTGCTTCGCGCGGGTGGTGCGGCGCATCCTGTGGGGCCAGCGCCCGGGCGAGCTGCCGCCCGGCTGCCCGGAGCGCTTCGACCGCGAATTCCTGGGCTATACGCTGCGATACCGCCAGCGCCACCGCGCGCGGGACATGCGGCCGCTGGCCGGATTTTCCGGCACGGTGCACCGGTTCTGCGGCCCCCGGCAGTTGCGGGCGTGGCTGGCGGCGCTCTGAGGCCAACGGCCTGTGCCCAAACCCTGTCCCAAGGCCGCGGATGCGGCCCGCCGGCGGTCCGGCGAAGCCCAGCGAACCGGAGGTTCGCGCCCGGCGTCTGAGGGGTGGTGAAGCCGGCCACGGGCATCAACCGATTGCAGCGCGCGGCTTCCCGGCTTACGCAGCGGGGGTGCGCATCCTGTTCGTTTCCTCCACCCGCATCGGCGATGCGGTGCTGTCCACCGGCCTGCTGGCGCATCTGATGGCGCAATACCCGGGCGCGCGCTTCACCGTCGCCTGCGGCCCGGTCGCGGAAGGCGTGTTCACCCGCATGCCGGGGCTGGAGCGGCTGATCCTGGTCCGCAAGCAGCGCCATTCCCGCCACTGGTGGGCGCTGTGGCGCCAGGTGGCGGGCACGCGCTGGGATCTGGTGGTGGATCTGCGCGGCTCGGCCCTGTCCTTCGTGCTGTGGGCGAAGCGGCGGGTGGTGATGCGCGGCGGCCGCCGCCCCGGCCACCGGCTGCTGCATCTGGGCCAGGTGCTGGGGCTGAACCCGCCCCCCCTGCCGGTGGCCTGGTGGAACGCCGAGGACGCCGCCGCCGTCGCGCATCTGCCGCAACGCTTCCTGGCCATCGCGCCCACCGCCAACTGGGCGCGCAAGGTCTGGCCCGCCGAGAATTTTGTGGCGCTGGCCCGGGCGCTGACAGGCCCGGGCGGCGCGCTGGCCGGGCTGCCGGTGCTGGTCCTGGGCGGCCCGGGTGAGGCGGAGGCCGCCATGGCCGCCCCCGTGCTGGCCGCCCTGCCGGAGGCCACGGAGCTGATGGGCCGTCTGACCCTGCCGCAGGTGGCTGCCCTGCTGTCCCGCGCCGCGCTGTTCGTGGGCAATGATTCGGGGCTGATGCACCTAGCCGCCGCCGCGGGCGCGCCCACGCTGGGCCTGTTCGGCCCCACCCCCGCCGACGAATACGGCCCCGCCGGCCCCCGCGCCCGGGTGGTGCTGGCCGACCAGCACGACTACCCCCCCGGCGCCGATGACCTGACGCGCTTCCCCTTCATGGAGAACCTGCCAGTGGAACGTGCCCTGGCCGCCGTCCTGGACCTGCTGCCGGTGCCGGCATGAAGCTCTCGGCCCTGGTCGTCGCCCGCAACGAGGTGGCGCGCCTGCCGCGCTGCCTGGCCGCGCTGTCCTTCGCGGATGAGGTGGTGGTGGTGCTGGACCGCAGCACCGATGCCAGCGCCGCCATCGCCCAGGCCGCCGGCGCCCGCACCTTGGAAGGCGCGTGGGAGGTCGAGGGCGACCGCCGCAACGCCGGCATCGCCGCCTGCACCGGCGATTGGGTGTTGGAGGTGGACGCGGACGAAATCGTGCCGCCCGAACTCGGCGCGCTGGTGCGGCAGACCATCGCCGCCAGCACCGCCGACCGCCACCAGGTGCGCATCGACAACTACATCGGCGAGCGGCTGGTGAAGCATGGCTGGGCCGGCAGCTTCGGCACCACCAGCAAGCCCATCCTGTTCCGGCGCGGGGTGAAGGTGTGGGGGCGGCAGCGCGTGCATCCCTCTCTGCAATGGACCGGCACCGAGGGCGCCAAGATCACCGCCCATGGCATCCGGCATGAGGTGGATGCCGATATCTCCGACATGCTGCGGCGGCTGGATCGCTATTCCAGCCTGAAGGCGACCGATTTGCTGGCTTCCGGCGATATCGGCAGCCTGCCCAACAATATCCGGCGCTTCGTCAGCCGCTTCATCAAATCCCTGGTCAGCCGGGGCGGGTGGCGGGAAGGCGGCTGGGGGCTGCTGCTGGCCTTCTGCGCCGGGCTGTTCCCGCTGCTGTCGCATCTGAAGGCACGGTTGGAGCCGGAAAGGCACAGGCCGTGAGGCTTGTCAGGGGCTCCGCCCCCGACACCCCCGCCAGGACCGTAGCGGCCCTGGACCCCGAACAGTTGGCGCCACATCCTGGCAGCGTGTTTCTTATTGATTTTTATAATATAATTGGCGTCGGACCTGTCAGGATGGGCACCAATCCGATGGGTTCCAA
Source organism: Rhodovarius lipocyclicus (assembly GCF_009900765.1). Taxonomy (GTDB): domain Bacteria; phylum Pseudomonadota; class Alphaproteobacteria; order Acetobacterales; family Acetobacteraceae; genus Rhodovarius; species Rhodovarius lipocyclicus. Next base: position 29,448 of record NZ_JAAABL010000020.1, on the reverse strand, counting down.
GGGCCTTTCGGCCTTTGGCGGGGTTCCGAGGGGCAGAGCCCCTCGGTGGGGGTCCAGGGGGCAACGCCCCCTGCGGAGCCACCCATGAGGATCGTGCTCGCCACCGAGACCCCTCGCCTGCCGGCCGAACGCGCCCTCTCCGCGCCCTGCGGCGGGGTCGAGATCGCCACCGCCCTGCTGGTCCGGGCCTTTGCCCGCGCCGGGCATGACGTGACCGTGCTCTCCGGCGCCGCCCTTGCCGAGCGCGACGCGGATGGCGTGCTCTGGGCCCCGGCCGCCGAGGGGCCGGCCGATCTGGTCATCGCCAACCGCGCGCCGAAACTGTTCCGTGCCTTGCCGCAGGGCCGGCGGGTGCTGTGGCTGCACAACCCCGCGCGCTATCTGAAAAAGCCGCGCCACATGTGGCCGCTGCTGCTGGCCTGGCCGCGCATCGTGGTGTTGGGGGGGTATCACCGCTCCACCCTGCCGCGCATCGTGGCGGGCCGCGCGGTGGAGATCCCTCTGGCCGTGGCGCCGCCCTTCGATGCCGGCGGGCAGGAGCAGGCGGTGGCCCCGCCCCCGGTGGCGGTCTTCGCCTCCAACCCGATGCGCGGGCTCGATTCGCTGCTGGCGCTGTGGGCCGGGCGCATCCTGCCCGCGGTGCCGGAGGCCCGGCTGCATGTCTTCTCGGGCCCCGGCGTCTATGCCGGGGATGCCAAGCTGGCCGCCCGCGTTGCCCCGGTGCTGGACCGCGCGGCGAACACCCCCGGCGTGGTGCTGCGCGGCCCGCAGCCGAGGGAGGTGCTGGCCCGCCAATACGCTCGCGCCCGGGCCATGCTGTATCTGGGCGATGCCGGGGAGACCTTCTGCCTGGCGGTGGCGGAGGCCCAGGCCATGGGCCTGCCCTGCGTGCTGGGGCTTGAGGGCTCGGTGCCCGAGCGCATCGCCGATGGCGAAACCGGCGTGCTGGCCCCCGACCAGGACCGTTTCGCCGAGGCCGCGATCCGGCTGCTGCGCGATGACGCGCATTGGCGGGCCCTGCACCGCGGGGCGCTGGCGCGCAGCCCGGGGGCGGATTGGAATGAGGTCGCGGCCCGCTTCGTGGAACTCGCGCGATGATCACCCTGCTGACCCAATGCTTCCCCCCCGACCATGGCGGGATCGAGACGCTGATGGGCCAATTCGCCCAGGCGCTGCACGCGGCCGGGCACCCCGTGACGGTGCTGGCCGACCATATCCGGGGCGGCGCGCCGGAGCCAGCCTGGCCGTTTCCGGTGCGGCGCTTCGGCGGGCCGCGCCCCTGGCGGCGCTGGCGCAAGGCACGCGCTGTGGGCGGCGGCCCGGTCATCGCCGACAGCTGGAAATCCCTGGAATCCCTGCCCGCCCGCACCGGCCCCGTGCTGGTGCTGGCCCATGGCAATGAGCTGCTGCGGACGGAGGGCGCGCGGGGCGAGCGCATCCGCGCGGCGCTGGCCCGCGCCACGGTGGTGGCGGCCAATTCGCGCTACACCGCCGGGCTGCTCGCCGGGCTGCACCCCAATGTCCAGGTGATCAACCTGCCGGTCAGCCCGCCGCCGCCCGGCGGCCGCGTGGCCCGGCGCGGCGATCACATCGTCAGCCTGGGGCGCCTCGAACCGCGCAAGGGCATGGACATGGTGATCCGCGCCCTGACCACCCTGCCGGACGCCCGCTACACCATCATCGGCGAGGGCGCGGACCGTGCGCGGCTGGAGGCGCTGGTGCGCGAACTGGGGCTGGAGGAGCGGGTGCGGCTGGCGGGCGCGGTGGACGACACCCGCAAGGCCGCCCTGCTGTCGGCCGCCGACATCTTCGCCATGCCGGCGCGGCGCGAGGGCGCCTCGGTGGAGGGCTATGGCATCGCCTATCTGGAGGCCGCCTGGTTCGGCCTGCCCAGCGTGGCGGGGCTGGAGGGCGGCGCGGCCGATGCCGTGCTGGATGGCGAGACTGGCCTGCTGGTGGATGGCACCGATGCCGAGGCCGTGCGCGGCGCGCTGGCCCGGCTGCTGGCCGATGAGCCCCTGCGCCTGCGCCTGGGGGCGGCCGCCCGCGCGCGGGTGGAGCACGACCTCAGCTGGAAGGCCGTGCTGCCGCGTTACCTGGCGCTGCTGTCAGTTCCCTGACTTGAAGCTGGCGTCGTCGGCGCCGAGCTTGCGCTCGTAATGCTTGGAATATTTGCTGGTGATCAGGTCGGTCTTCACCACGATCGAGACATCGGTGGTGTTGAACGGCACATCCAGCACCGCGCCATCGCCCACGAACCCGCCGAGGCGCAGATAGCCCTTGATCAGCGGCGGCAGGTCCAGCAGGGCGCGCTTGGCGTCATAGGCATCGCGCGGCAGGCGGTCCATCGGCACATAGCGGCTGGGCAGGGCCACGGGGCGGATCTGCTCGGGCGCCAAGTGGTTGTGATACAAATATGAAAGCTGCGCTGCGTTGGCGTCCAGGTCGATTCCGGGCAGGCTGGCGCAGCCGAACATCACCTCGATGCGGTAATGGGATACGTAGGCGGCGATGCCTTCCCACAGCAGCTGCATGGAACCGCGGTTACGGTAATCCACCGCGACGCAGGACCGCCCCAGCTCCAGCACCTCACCGGGGAAGTTTTCCATGCAGGAAATGTCGTATTCGTCGGCGCTGTAGAAGCGGCCGACCTGGGCGGCACCCGCGCGGCGGATGAGGCGATAGCTGCCGACGACCGATTCCTCGCCCTCGCCCTTGTTGTGGTCGAGCACGAGCAGATGGTCCGCGACCGTATCGAACATGTCGGCATCGAGGCCGGTGGCGCGCGCGGTCTCGTCGGGGCTCGCGCCCATTTCCTCGACGAAAACCTTGTAGCGCAGCCGCTGGCTGGCGATGATCTCAGCCTCCCGGTTAGCGATCCGCACGCCGAGGTTGCCGGCGCGGATCTCCTCGAAGGGCAGTGCCATCTACTTCGACTTCTTCTGTTCGGGCCGCCTGGCGAAGAGCTGCAGCCGCACATCAACGAGCTCAAACCCCAGCTTGGCCGCGATTTCGCGGGCCAGGGCCTCATGGGCTTCGTCCTCGAATTCGATCACCTTGCCGGTATCGACATCGATCAGGTGGTGGTGCTGGCCGCGGTCGGTGGGGTCATAGCGCGACCGTCCCTCGCCGAAATCGCGGCGGGCGACGATGCCCTTTTCCTCCAGCAGGCGGACGGTGCGATACACGGTGGCGATGGAGACGCCGGCGTCGAAGGCGACCGCGCGGCGGTACAGCTCCTCCACATCCGGGTGGTCTTCGCTTTCACTGAGCACCCGCGCGATGATGCGGCGCTGGCCTGTCATCTTCAGGCCACGCTCAATACACATCTGCTCGATTCGCGAGGCAGGGCGAATATCGGAATTCGCCCTGGGCCGTCGCGCCGGGCCTGGCTGCGTCATCAACGCCAAGTGCTGTGATCTCCCGCGCTATGGGCGGAACATAATGGTTGTTCCGTCCATCGCAAAGCGGGGATGGCCCGGGGTGGGCCCGATCCGCGCAGGTTCAGCCCTTCGCGCGCGCCGGGCGGCCGCGCGGCTTGGTGCCCAGGCCGATCTGCTTGGCCAGGTCGGAACGCTTCTGCGCATAGGCCTCGGCCACCATGGGGTAGTCGCTGGGCAGGCCCCATTTGTCGCGGTACTGCTCCGGGGTCATGTTGTAGGCGGTCTTGAGGTGGCGCTTCAGCATCTTCAGCTTCTTGCCGTCCTCAAGGCAGATCAGATAATCCGCCGTGACGGATTTCTTCACCGGCACCGCCGGTTCCTGCTTCTTCGCCTCGGGCTCCGGCGCGGGCTTGCCCAGATTGGTCAGCGCATTATGGACCTGCGCGATCAGCCCAGGCAGATCGGCCATGGCAACAGGGTTGTTGGAGACGTGAGCGGACACGATCTCAGCGGTGAGACCCAGGAGATCCTGAGCCGAATCATTCTCTAGCATGGGAGCCATCCCCAGTTTGGATGATGAATACCGATACGGGAAACTCCCGCGTCTACGCAATAGACTATAGAGGTAAAACTTAGCCGTGGAGTGTTGAAAATTATGTCAGAAACGCCGGACCAGCAGATCGATATACGTTCCGAAACATGTCCCATGACCTTTGTGCGCACACGTTTGATGCTGGATCGTATGGCCGCAGGCGAGGTTCTGGAGGTGCTGTACAGCGGTGACGAACCCGCCAAAAACTTACCGAAAACCGTTACTGAACAAGGGCATCGCATTCTTTTGCATGAAAATGGACGCTTAATCATCAGCAAAGGTTGAGGGACAGCAACAATGCGTCAGTCCCATCACTGTAGTAGCGCCGCCTGATGCCGGCTTTTTCAAAGCCTAATAGGTGGTAAAGTTGTAATGCGGCGTTGTTGTTTTCTGCTGCCTCAAGGAAAATTGTTTCCGCGCCATAGGCCTTGGCGACCTGGATGGCGCCGCGCATCAGCGCGGCACCCACCCCCTGGCGCCGGAAGCCGGGGGCCACGGCGATGGTCATCACCTCCGCCTCTCCGGCGATCGCGCGGGCCATGATGAAGCCCTGGCCCGGCACCCACAGCGCGTAGCAGCCCAGGCCCTCCAGCAGTTCCGCCATCGCATCGGCGTCCCAGGCCTCATCGCCGGTGAAGGCGGTGGCGTGCAGCGCGGCCAGGGCCGGCGCGTCCTCCACCCCGGCCGGTACGGGATTGCTCATGTGGTGGCGGGCGCGTCGATATAGAGCGGCTCCGCGGCCCGGCGGGGGCATTGGCCCGCCAGCATGGCCGCGGCCACCCGCGCCACGCCGCGCGCATGGGCCAGGGCGGGCGGCACGGCGCGCGCCACGGCCCCGCGTGCCGCCAGCGCCGCCGCCGCGCGTTCCGCCGCATCGCCCACCAGCAGCACCGGCCCGGCGGGCAGGGGCAAGGCGTCCTCCTCCACCGCCACGGGGGGTTCGCCGGGGCGCTCCAGAAAGATACGGCCGCGCTTGTTGTCCAGCGCGGCCCAGATGGGCAGGTTCGCCGGGTTGTCGGCCTCGGCGGCCAGCGCCTCGCCGGTCGTCACGCCCAGCACGGGCACGCCCAGCGCCAGCGCCAGGCCCTGCGCCACGGCCAGCCCGGCGCGCAGCCCGGTGAAGCCGCCTGGGCCCACCCCGGCCGCGACCGCCGTGACCGCCGTTTGGCCCATCACCTGTTCCACCAGCACCTGTTCCACCAGCACGGGCAGGATGGAGGCATGGCCCCGCGCCTCATCCCGCGCCGCCTCCGCCACCAGCGTGCCGTCCCACAGCGCCACGGAGCACCGCGCGCCCGAGGATTCCAGCGCCAGGATCATCCCAGTTCCACCATCACGGGCACATGGTCGCTGGCTTTCTCCCAGCCGCGCGCTTCCTTCAGCACCTGGTGTTGTTTCAGGCTGGGCGCCAGGTCGGGCGAGACCCATACATGGTCCAGCCGCCGCCCGCGGTTCGAGGCCGCCCAATCCTGCGCGCGGTACGACCACCACGTGTACAGCTTCTGGTCCGCCGGCACGAAATGGCGCAGCGCGTCGTGCCAGTTGCCCTCGTTTTGCCAGCGGGTCAGCGCCTCCACCTCGATCGGTGTGTGGGAGACGACCTTCAGCAATTCCTTGTGCGACCACACGTCATGTTCCAGCGGCGCGATGTTCAGGTCGCCCAGCATCACGCGGCGGGGGGCGCTGGCGCGCGTCCGGGACCATTCCGTGGCCTCGGCCAGGAAATCCAGCTTGTGCGCGAATTTGACGTTGGCCTCGCGGTCCGGGATGTCGCCGCCGGCCGGGATGTAGAAATTGTGCAGTTCCAGCGGGCCCGCCGGGCTGTCCAGCAGCACGCCCAGATGACGGCAATCGCCCTTCAGGCACCAGTCGGGCGTGTCCGGCAGCACGGTGAAGGGGGTGCGCGACAACACCGCCACGCCGTTGTAGCCCTTCATGCCGCGCATCGCGATGTGCTCGTAGCCCAGGGCCTTGATGCCTTCGAGCGGGAACAGCTCATCCGGGCACTTCGTTTCCTGCAGGCAGATCACATCGGGGGACAGCGCATCGCGCACGCCCGCCAGCAGAGGCAGGCGCAGGCGGACGGAGTTGATGTTCCAGGTGGCGATACGCATGGTGATGTCCCGCTTCCTGGGAAGGGGCGCCCTCGCGGCCCCGTGCGGGGGTAAGGGCGGCCCGGAACCGAAAAAAAGGCCCGGGGGAAATTCCTTTCCCCCGGCGCGTCTCAGACGATCTTGGTCTTGATCGTGCCCACGCCCTCGACGAAGCCTTCCAGCACGTCGCCCTTCTGCACGGCGGCCACGCCCTCGGGCGTGCCGGTCATGATCAGGTCGCCGGGGGCCAGCGTCACCAGCTCGGACAGGTTCGCGATCACTTCGGGGATCGACCAGATCAGCTTGGACAGGTCGGAGGTCTGCACGACCTTGCCGTTCACCGTCAGCTCGATCTTGCCCTTGGAGGCATCGACGCCCGCGGCCGGCACCAGCAGGCCCATCGGCGCGGACTGGTCGAAGCCCTTGCCCATGTCCCAGGGGCGGCCGGTCTTCTTGGCGGCGTTCTGCAGGTCGCGCCGGGTCATGTCCAGGCCGCAGCAATAGCCCCACACATGCTTCAGCGCGTCGGCCACCGGAATGTTGGCGCCACCCACGCCGATCGCGACCACCAGCTCCATCTCATGATGCAGCTCCTTGCTCGCGGGCGGGTAGGGCATGTCGGCGCCGCCGGTCACCACCGCGTCGGCGGGTTTGGTGAAATAGAAGGGCGGCTCACGCGTCGGGTCGCTGCCCATTTCGATCGCGTGTTCGGCGTAGTTGCGGCCGACGCAGAAAATGCGGCGCACCGGGAACACCGCATCCGACCCCTTGATGGGGAGGACGGCCTGCGGCGGGGCGGGGATCACGTATTCGGGCATCGGGGCCTCTTTGCGCAAGGATGCCCGCAAGGGTTACCAGCGCCGGGCGCCAACGGGAAGGGCGTACCACTTAAAGTAAAATCTGAGGAACGAGCGCCAGAAGTATCTATTCAACAAAAAAGCGCCCGACCAGGGGGGTGGTCGGGCGCCCATTGTTGTACTTCCGATCGGAATGGTAGGGCGAGCCGGCAGGGGATACCGGGTCGCTCACCGGCGTTCAACAGGCACCGGATGCACGGATACTAGCCCAAGACTCACGGGCTGGCAAAAGCAGAATCGCGTGATGGTTGCATGATTCAACGTCCACGCTTTTTCATCTTCGCGGGGTCGTAGCCGCCGCCGCCGGGGCCCAGCGGTTTTGGCTTCCAATCCGCCTTGGCGCGCTTGGGTTTGGTGCCGGCGGGCGTGCTGTCCTGCAGGGAACGGCCGGCCAGGTTGGGCTGCATGCCGCCATCCAGCCCCAGCTCCAGGTTCTCCAGCCGCTTGATCTCGTCGCGGATGCGCGCGGCCTGCTCGAACTCCAGCTCGGCGGCGGCGGCGCGCATGCGCTTTTCCAGCTCCGCGATGCTGGCGCGCAGGTCCTTGCCGACGAATTCGGCGGTGGCGTCGCCTTCCACCGCCTCCACCGTCACGTAGTCGCCCTGGCTGACATCCTTCAGCACGTCCGAGATCTCGCGCCGGATGGTGGTGGGGGTGATGCCGTGCGCCTCGTTATAGGCGATCTGCTTGGCGCGGCGGCGCTCGGTCTCGCCCAGGGCGTTCTTCAGGCTCTGTGTCATGCGGTCGGCATACAGCACCACCCGGCCCTCGGCGTTGCGCGCGGCGCGGCCGATGGTCTGGATCAGGCTGGTGGTGCTGCGCAGGAAGCCTTCCTTGTCCGCGTCCAGGATGGCGACCAGCGCGCATTCGGGGATGTCGAGCCCCTCACGCAGCAGGTTGATGCCCACCAGCACGTCGAACACGCCGCGCCGCAGGTCGCGGATGATCTCGATGCGCTCCAGCGTGTCCACGTCGCTGTGCAGGTAGCGCACGCGGATGCCGGCCTCGGTCATGTACTCGGTCAGGTCCTCGGCCATGCGCTTGGTCAGGGTGGTGACCAGCACGCGGCCGCCCTGGCCGTTCACCAGGCGGCATTCGGCCAGCAGGTCGTCCACCTGGCCTTCCACCGGGCGGATGTCGCAGACCGGGTCCAGCAACCCGGTGGGGCGGATCACCTGCTCGGCGAAGACGCCGGCGGTGCGCTCCATCTCCCACGGGCCGGGGGTGGCGGAGACGAAGACGCTCTGCGGGCGGAAGGCGTCCCATTCCTCGAATTTCAGCGGCCGGTTGTCCACGCAGCTGGGCAGGCGGAAGCCGTGCTCGGCCAGGATCGCCTTGCGCGCGAAGTCGCCCCGGTACATGCCGCCGATCTGCGGCACGGTCACATGGCTTTCGTCCACCACCAGCAGCGCGTCGCTGGGCAGGTATTCGAACAGGGTCGGCGGCGGGTCGCCCGGGTTCCGACCCGAGAGGTAGCGGCTGTAGTTCTCGATGCCCTTGCAGCTGCCGGTGGTCTCCATCATCTCGATGTCGAAGGTGGTGCGCTGGTCCAGGCGCTGGGCCTCCAGCAGCTTGCCCTCGGCCTCCAGCTCCCGCAGGCGCTCCTTCAGCTCGACCTTGATGCGGGCGATGGCCTGGCTCAGCGTGGGCCGCGGCGTCACGTAGTGGCTGTTGGCGTAGATCGAGACCTTGTCGAGCTCGGCCGTCACCTCCCCGGTCAGCGGGTCGAATTCGCGGATGCCGTCCACCTCATCCCCGAACAGGGAGACGCGCCAGGCCCGGTCCTCCAGCTGCGAGGGCCACAGATCCACGCTCTCCCCGCGCACGCGGAAGGTGCCGCGCTGGAAGGCGTTGTCGTTGCGGCGGTATTGCTGCTCGACCAGCCCCTTGATCAGCACGTCGCGGTCGATCCGCCCGCCGCGCTCCAGCTTCACCACCATGCGGGAGTAGGTTTCCACCCCGCCGATACCGTAGATGCAGCTGACCGAGGCGACGACGACCACATCGTTGCGTTCCAGCAGCGCCTGGGTGGCGCTGTGCCGCATGCGGTCGATCTGTTCGTTGATCTGGCTGTCTTTTTCGATATAGGTGTCGGTGCGCGGAATATAGGCTTCCGGCTGGTAGTAGTCGTAGTAGGAAACGAAATATTCCACCGCGTTGTCGGGGAAGAAGCTTTTCATCTCCCCATACAATTGCGCGGCCAGGGTCTTGTTCGGCGCCAGGATCAGGGTGGGCTTCTGCACCGCCTCGATCACCTTGGCCATGGTGAAGGTCTTGCCGGAGCCGGTGACGCCCAGCAGCACCTGGTCGCGCTCGCCACCCTCCACGCCCGCCACCAGCTCCTTGATCGCCTGGGGCTGGTCGCCATTGGGCTCGAAGGGGCTGACCACCTTCAGGGCCTTGGTGAATTCCGGCACCGGCCGGCGCTCCGGCATGAAGGTGACAGGGGCGAGGACGTGGTTCATCCCGCCAATCTAGGCGCGGCGCGGCGTTTTCGCACCCTGTTCCCGCGATGTTCTTATCGATTTCGCGGCATGGTCAGCCGCAGCACCGCCCCGCCCTCCGCCGCGTGGCCCAGGGCCACCTCGCCGCCCAGGCGCTGGGCGAAGCCCTGCATGATGGTCATGCCCAGGCTGCCCTCGCGCGCCGGCCCCGGGCCTGGGCCGTCGTCGCGCACCGTCAGCACCAGCCGGTCGCCCTCCGGGTGCAGCGTGATCCGCAGATGGCCGGTCCCGCCTTCCGCGAAGGCATGCTTGATGGCGTTGGAACACGCTTCCAGCGCCACCATGGCCAGGGTGGTCGCGCTATCCTGGTCCGGCGGGGGCACCGCCACGGACACCTCCAGCGTCACGTCCTCCATGCCGGCATTGTCCAGCATGTCCCGCGCCAGCCCCTCCAGCACCTTGCCGAAGCCGGCCCCGGCCAGTTCCGGATCATGCAGGCGGCGGTGCACGGCGGCCACGCCGCGCAGGCGCTGGGCGGCGTCGTGCAGCGCCTGCTCCGCGTCCTCGGCGTCGGCGATCGTGGCGGCCTGGATGGAGAGGATGGAGGCGAGCGACTGGATGCCGTTCGCGACCCGGTGCTGCAATTCATGGTACAGGTGCTTCTGGTGGCGCAGCAGGGCCTCCACCCGCTCGCGTTCCCGCGCCAACTCCTCCAGCGTGCGTTGCAGAAAGGCCAGCACCACCGTCTCGCTCACCGACACCGCCAGAAAGAAGCCCAGCGCGATGTAGCCCTGGGGCCAGGGCAGGGCGAAACTGGCGAAGGGCTGCAGGAAGAAATACCATGATGCGAAGAAGGACAGCGCGATCACCAGCACCGCCGGCCGCCAGCCAGCGACCACCGTGGTGACCAAGCCGGCCAGGAAGAAAGTGACGAAGGGCAGATTGCCCATCGCCTCCCCGGCCCAGTAGCGTAGCGCGAAAGCCGCCACGAAACTCAGAAGGCCGAAGCCGAAACCAGCCGCTGGGCGGTCCCGCAGAGGCGAAACCCTCAATATGCGTTGCATGCCAGCAAATGGACCTTGGTGAGACTGCGCGATCTTAACGGAGACACGTTCCGGAACGATAACATGTGTTAATGCGGTGTGCTTTTTGTGGGACAATCAAGCTGTTGTGTCCAATGTGTTTCTCGTAACCCCAGGCGACCCCCTATGCTGCCCTGCCAAGCTTGTCCCTTGCGCGCCCTGTCCGACATGCGGGAATTCACCCCGGAACAGCTGGCTTGGATCAGCCGCCAGAAGCGCGCCGAGTACCCCCATGCTGCCGGCGACACCATCATCGCCGAGGGCGCCACCGACGAGCGCATCTATACGCTGCTGCGCGGCTGGGCCTTCCGCTACAAAAGCCTGCCCGACGGCCGCCGGCAGATCCTGAACGTCCTGCTGCCCGGCGATGTGGTGGGCTTGCAGGCGGAGCTGATGAGCGCCTCCCCCCACGGGGTGGAGGCGCTGACGGAGGTCACGCTCTGCGCCTTCCGCCGCGACATGGTGTGGGAGCTGTTCCGCGATCACCCATCCCTCGCGCTCGACCTGACCTGGCTGTCGGCGCATGGCGAGCGCCTAACCGACGACGTGCTGCTGAGCGTGGGCCGGCGCAGCGCCATGGAACGCATGGCGATGCTGCTGGTGCTGCTGTACCGCCGCGCGGCCAGCAGCGGGTTGAAGCGGCCGGATGGCGGGGTGCCTTTTCCGCTGACCCAGGGGCATATCGCCGATCTGCTGGGCCTGTCGGCCGTGCACACCAACCGCGTGCTGCAGCAGCTGCGGCGTCAGGGCCTGGTCTCCCTGAAGGAGGGCGTGCTGACGGTGGGGGATTTGCGCGCGCTGCGCCGAGTGGCCGACTATTGGGAACAGCCGGCCCCGCGCCGGCCCCTGCTGTAGGACACATCCCATGCGCACCCGCGTCACCGAATTGCTGGGCATCCGGCACCCCATCATCCAGGGCGGGCTGGCCCGCGTGGCCTATGCGGAACTCGCCGCCGCCGTGTCCAATGCCGGGGGCTGCGGGCAGATCAACACCGCCACCTTGCAGGAGCCGGAGGCGCTGCGCGCCGAGATCCGCCGCTGCCGGGCGCTGACGCCGCACCCGTTCGGCGTGAACTTCCCCCTCGGCCGCGCCGACATCACCGCCCTGCTGGAGGTGACGCTGGAGGAAAAGGTGCCGGTGATCGCCTTCACCGCCGGCAACCCCGCCCCCTGGCTGCGCCGCTGCGAGGGGCATGGCGTGCGCACCCTGGTGCTGATCGCGGGCCCCGAGTTGGCGAAGAAGGCCGAGGCCGCGGGCGCCGACATCGTCGCCACCGTGGGTTTCGAGGGCGGCGGCCATATCGGCCGGGGGGATGAGACCACCATGGTCATGGTGCCGCGCGTGGTGGATGCGGTGAAGATCCCGGTGCTGGCCAGCGGCGGCATCGCCGACGGGCGCGGCCTGCTGGCCGCCCTGGCCCTGGGCGCGGAGGGGGTGGAGATGGGCACCCGCTTCGTCGCCACCGAGGAAGCCCGTGCCCACCCCGCCTACAAGCGGGCGCTGGCCGAGGCCCTGCCCTCCGACACCACCCTGATCAAGCGCAGCCTGGGCCAGCCCGGCCGGGCGCTGGATTCCGCCCATGTGCGCCACATCCTGGAATGCGAGGCCAGCGGCGCGGGGCGGGAGGAGCTGCTGCCCCTGATCTCCGGCGCCGCCAACGCGCGCGGGGTCGAGGGCGGGGAGATGGAGGATTCCTATGTCTGGGCCGGGCAATGCGTGGGCGTGATCCACGAGATCCTGCCCGCCGGAGAGGTGGTACGCCGGATGATGGCGGAGGCCGAGGCGGGCCTCACGCGGTTGCAGGCTTTCAATAGATAATGTCTATCGAAAACATATAATCCATCTTATTTTATCTATCACTTGGTGCGGATACACCTGTCTCCAGAGGGAAGGCCACCACGGACTTCCGCAGCGAATGGAGACGGTGACATGCACAAGATGACGATCATGGCCCTGGTCCTGGCGGCGGGCATGGGCATCGGCGGCGCAGCGGAAGCCCGCCAGACCCTGGTGGTGGGCCAGAACTGGGTGATGGGCCAGGACACGTCCATGATGACCCCCACCATCGGCGCGGTGACCACCACCTTCGCGCAGGAGCGCGCCCGCCGGCAGGCCATCCAGCAGAGCATGGGCCAGCGCGGTGCCCGGGTGGCGGTGCGGAACGGGCGCCGCTGAGGGACGCTCAGGGGGCGGGGTTCAGCCCCGCCCGCCGCATCAGCCCCCGCTTGTAGTCCAGGTCCGCCGCGATCAGCGCCCGCGATGCCTCGGGCGTCGCGGTGTGCACCGTATAGCCATTGGGCGTCAGGAAGCGCCGCACCAGGGCGGGGTCGGCCATCGCGGCCGCCACCTGGGCATGGATGCGAGACAGCAGCTCCGCCGGGGTCGCGCCCGGGGCGAAGAGGCCGAACCAGGTGCGCGGGTCCACATCGCCATGGCCGGATTCGGCCAGCGTCGGCACATCGGGCAATTGCGGCAGGCGCTCCGCCCGGCCCACCGCCAGGGCGCGCAGCGTGCCGGCGGCCAGGTGCTCCCCGGCTGAGGCGATGCCGCACAGGGTCAGGTCCACCTCGCCGGCCACGGTGGCCAGCACGGCCGGCGTCAGGCCGCGATAGGGGATCTCGGTGAACTCCACCCCCGCCTGGGCGCCCAGCGCGCCGAACAGCAGATGCGGCTGGCTGGCCTGGCCATAGCTGCCATAGTTCAGCCGTTGGGTGCGGGCGGCCTCGATCAGCGCGGGGATGCCGCGCACGCCCAGGCGCGGATGCGCCACCACCATCTGATGTGTCTCCAGCAGGAAGGAGACGGGGGCGAGGTCCCGTATCGGATCATGCGGCAGGCCGGGGATCAGCAGCGGGTTGGAGGTGATGGAATTGTCCGCCGTCATCAGCAGCGTGTGGCCATCGGGCGCGGCCTTGGCCACCGCATCCACCCCCGGCACGGTGGAGCCGCCGGGCCGGTTGTCCACCACCACGGGCTGGCCGGTGGCGGCCGAGACACGCTCCGCGATCGCGCGGCCCAGCGCATCCAGCCCGCCGCCGGGCGGGAAGGGAATGATCAGCCGCACGGGCCGCGCGGGCCAGCCTTGAGCACGTGCGGCGGCCGGATGCGCGAGCGTGATGGCGGGCAGAACCCGTCTTGGAACCTTCATGAACCCAGGTTCATGTGCCTTTGCAGCAAATTCAAGGCGAAATCGGGCGACTCTATTTCGGGCAGATGGCCCAGCCCCTCCGGCAGTTCCAGCACGGAGCCGGTGATGGCATCCGCCACCGCCATGGCGACATCGGGCGGGTTCACCGCATCCCTGGTGCCGGTCACGACCAGGGTGGGCGCCTGGATGCGGGGCGCGAAATCCAGCACCACATCCACCGCGTCGGTGCAGCGGGCGGCGGGCATCAGCCCGCGCGCATCGGTGGCGGCGACCATGCGGCGCACCTCCGCCAGCACCGCGGCCGAGGCATCGGGCGCCACCAGCTTCGCCGAGCGCGTGCGCGCCAGCGCCACCCCGCCCTCGCGGATGCTCTCCGCGCGCATGGCCAGCATGGCGGCCCGGGCCTCCGCCCCTTTCCACCGCTGCCCGCGTGAGGTGCCGAACAGGCTGAGCGTCGCCACCCGCCCCGGATGCCGCGCCGCGAAGCACGCCCCCAGCATGGAGCCGAAGGACGACCCCACCAGATGCACCGGCCCCGTCACGCCCAGCGCATCCAGCATGGCCAGCGCCACATCGGCGTAATCCTCGGCGCGGGGGGCCTCCGCCAGGAAGGGATCGGATAGGAAATACCCCGGCGCGTTCCAGGAAAACACGCGCGCGCGCGCGGCCAATCCCGCCATGATGTGCCGCCAGCCGGTGGAATTCGCCCCGATGCCATGCAGCAGCAGCACCGGCGGCCCGGCCTCGCCCGCCGCCTGATAGGACAGGCGCGGCCCCGAAAGCCCCAGCGCGGCCGCGTCGAGTTCCAGGAAATCCAGCATCACCGGTCCTCGTTCCTGCCCCGGATCATCCGCCCGCGCGACAGTTCCGCCACCACCCCATGCAGGGTGCGCAGCTCCTGCTCCGTCACCTCGCCGCGTTCGAACCAGTGGCGCAGGTTGCGCACCATGCCGGGGCGCTTGGCCTCGTTCCGCAGGAAGCCGCAGGCGTCCAGCTCATCCAGCAGATGACCCATGAAATTGTCCAGCTCGCCCTTGGTGGCGACGGCGGTGTTGTGCGTCTGCAAGGCACGCGGCGGGGTCTTCTCCTCCGCCATCCACCATTCATAGGACAGGATCATCACCGCCTGGGCCAGATTCAGCGAATTGTGCGCGGGGTTCAGCGGATACTTCACCAGCGTGTCGGCGCGCGCGATATCCTCCGCCGTCAGCCCGTTGCGCTCGGGCCCGAACAGCACCGCCACGCGCTGGCCCTGGGCATTGGCGGCGCGCAGATCCTCCGCCGCCGCACGCGCGTTGCGGGTGTTGATCACGATGTGGCGCGGGCGCGGACAGGTGGCGAAGACCCGATGGCAGTCGGCCACCGCATCGCCCACACTCTCATGCACCGTCGCTTTCTCCAGGATGCGCTGCGCACCGGAGGAAACGATCACCGCACGCTCATTCGGCCAGCCGTCGCGCGGCTTCACCAGGCGCAAATGGAACAAGCCGCCATTGGCCATGGCACGCGCCACCATGCCGATATTGTCGGCCATCTGAGGCTCGACCAGCACGATGATGGGGCTCTCGCCAGGGATGGGGTGAAGGTCTGCGCCGTCGTCGCGTTTGCTCATGTGGTCCTCAGGAAAGGTCCGAGGGGCTCTGCCCCCAAGGGAGCAAAAGGCCGAGGGGCGCCGCCCCTCGGGCACCCCGCCAAAGGCCGAAAGGCCCTTGGAACCCATCGGATTGGCGCTTCATCCTGGAAGGTGGGGCGCCAATTCATTTATAAAAATCAAATAGAAACCCGTTGCCCGGTGCGGTGCCAAACGGTTGGGGTCCAGGGGCCTTTCGGCTCCTGGCGGGGTGTCTGAGGGGCAGAGCCCCTCAGCCTTCTACCCCCTGCGCCAGGTCGTCACCCCCCCAGTATCTTCCAGCACCACGCCTTTCGCGGTCAGTTCCCCGCGGATGCGGTCCGCTTCCGCCCAGTTCTTCGCCGCGCGGGCTGCCTGGCGGGCGGCGATGGCGGCTTCGATTTCGGCGGCGTCGTCGGCGTCGCCGCCCTGGCGCCAGGCGGCGGGGTCTTGCCACAGCAGGCCCAGCACGCTGGCGGCTTCCAGTGCCGCCGCCCGGGCCTCGCCGGGGGCGGGGTCCCAGGGGAAGGGGGTGCGGGCGTGCACGGCGGCGGCCGAGCCGCCGACATTCGCCACGTTTTCCAGCGTGCGCAGGTCCCGCAGGCGCGCGAGCGCGAGCGGCGTGTTCAGGTCGTCGGCCAGCGGTTCCAGCACCCAGTTCACCATGCCCATATGGGCGCGGGCCTCGGGCGCCGGGCGGGCGAGCATGGCGTAGAAATCGTCCAGCTCGGCCTTGCATTCCTCCAGCGCGGCGAAGCTGAAATCCAGCGCCGAGCGGTAGTGGGTGCGCAGCAGCAGCAGGCGGAAGGCCTCGCCGGCCCAGGGGCCGCGCGCCAGGATGTCCCGCACCGTCAGGAAATTGCCGAGCGACTTCGACATCTTCTCGCCATCCACGAGAAGCATGCCGTTGTGCACCCAGTAATTGGCCATGCGGCGGGTGTTGTTGGCGCAGCAGCTCTGGGCCAGCTCGTTCTCGTGGTGGGGGAAGATCAGGTCATGCCCGCCGCCATGGATATCGAATTCCGGGCCCAGAATGTCCTCGGACATCGCGGAGCATTCGATGTGCCAGCCCGGCCGGCCCCGGCCCCAGGGGGAATCCCAGCCGGGGGTTTCGGCGTCCGAGGGCTTCCACAGCACGAAATCGCCGGCGTCGTGCTTGTAGGGCGCGACCTCGACCCGGGCGCCGGCCAGCAACTCATCCGGGGTGCGGCCCGAGAGCTGGCCGTATTCGGGAAAGCTGGGGACGCTGAACAGCACATGGCCCTGTTCGGCATAGGCGTGGCCGCGCGAGATCAGCCGCTGGCACATGCCCACCATCTGCGGGATGTACTGGGTGGCGCGGGGTTCCACGTCGGGCGGCAGGTTGTTCAGCGCCGTCATGTCGGCGTGGAAATCGGCCGTGGTGCGGGCGGTGATCTCCGCGATCGGGCGGCCGCTTTCGCGGGCGCGGGCGTTGATCTTGTCGTCCACGTCCGTGATGTTGCGGGCGTAGGTCACGCGCGGGAAGGTTCGGCGCAGCAGCCGCGCCAGCACGTCGAACACCACCACCGGGCGGGCGTTGCCCAGATGCGCCAGGTCATAGACGGTGGGGCCGCAGACATACATGCGCACATGCTGGGGGTCGATCGGCGTGAACGCATCCTTGCGGCGCGTCAGGCTGTTGTGGAAGTGCAGTTGCATTACGACGTCGCTCCAGCGTGGCGCAGGCGTTCCTCGGCGCGGTCGCGGCCGATCAGGGGCAGCATGTCCTTCAGGTCCGGCCCATGTTCTTCACCGGTCAGGGCCAGGCGCAAGGGCAGGAACAGGGATTTGCCCTTGCGGCCGGTGGCGGCGCGCAGGGCCTCGGTCCAGACGGACCAGCTGGTGGCGTCGAAGGGGCCGGCGGGCAGGGTGGCCAGCGCGGCCTTCAGGAACTCGCCCTCGCCGTCCAGCACCGGGGGGGCGATGCGGCCGGTGGCCACCTCCCACCACAGGCGCGCCTCGGCCAGCATGTCCAGATTGCCGCGGATGGCGTTCCAGAATTCCGGGGTGGCGCCTTCCGGCAGGCGGGGCTTCGCGTCCTCGAAGGACAGGGCGTGCAGCAGCTTCTTGTTCAGCCCCAGCATCTGCCGCGGGTCGAAGCGCGCGCTGGATTTGGACACGGCATGGATGTCGAACCGCGCCGCCAGATCGGCCGGCAGGCCCGGCACCGGGTCCTGCGCGGTGCCCAGCGCGGCCAGGTAGCCCACCAGCGCCTGCGGCTCCACGCCATCCTTGCGCATCTGCCGCAGGGAGAGCGAGCCGATGCGCTTGGACAGCGGCCCGCCATCGGCATCGGTCAGCAGCGGCAGATGCGCGAAGGCCAGCCGGTCCGGCCGGCCGCCCAGCGCCTCATAGATATCCAGCTGCACGCCGGTGTTGGTCACATGGTCCTCACCGCGCACGATGTGGGTGATGCCCATCTCCAGGTCATCCACCACCGAGCAGAAGGTGTAGAGGTAGCTGCCATCGGCGCGCACCAGCACGGGGTCGCTGATGGCGGTCAGCTTCACCTGGCGCTCGCCCAGCACGCCGTCGTCCCAGCGGCGGGGCTTGTTGCCCAGCTTGAAGCGCCAGTGGGGCGTCTTGCCGTTGGCCAGCGCGCGCTCGTACTGCTCGGGCGTCATCTTCAGCGCGGCGTGGTCGTACAAGGGCGGCTTGTTCTGGCGCAGGCGCAACTCGCGCTTGAACTTCAGCTCCTCCTCGCTTTCGAAGCAGGGGTAGAGCAAGCCGGCCTTCTTCAGCTTCTCGGCGGCCAGGGCATAGCGTTCGGTGCGGTCCTGCTGGCGCTGGAAGCCCTGCCAGGAAATGCCGAGCCAACGCAGGTCTTCCTCGATGCCCGCCGCGTATTCGGGGCGGGAGCGTTCCACATCCGTGTCATCCAGCCGCAGGATCAGCTGGCCCTGGCGCTGGATGGCCAGCAGGGCGTTGACGATGGCAATGCGGGCATTGCCCACATGCAGCCAGCCGGTCGGCGAGGGGGCGAAGCGCAGTTTCATGCCTCGTCCTCCGCATCCGCGTCTTCTTCCTCGTCCGCGTCGTCTTCCTCGTCTTCCTCGTCGTCCAGCCCGTCATGCAGGGCGAAGGGCGCGTCCGCGCCGTCGCGCCGCGGGTCCAGCATGCGCCAGTCGCGCTGCTCGGCGCCGTCCTCCAGCGCGCGGGCGGCGAAATCGTGCAGTTCGGTTTCCGTGCGCCAGACAGCGCCCTCGGCGCCGCCCTCCACCTCGGCGTCCTCGCCGAAGGCGAACCAGGCGGCGACCACCTCATCCGCGCTCATGCCCGGCATGCGGCAGCGTTCCAGGCTGTCGCGCACATAGCGCCGCGCGAAGGTGTTGGCATGGCCCAGCGAGCCGAAGCCGGTCACGACCTCGATCGGATCGCTGCCATTGGCGCCGGACAGGTCCATGATACGCACGCACAGCCCGGGCGCGGGGGCGGGGGAAAAGATCGGGTCGATCGCATCGTCGCTGGTCATCCGGCGGCTTGTAACCGGTGGCGCGGCTTTCCGCACCCGCCCGTGCGACAGGCCAGGGCGGATTTTTGGGCATTCCAGGCCCGGGGGGCGCCTTCCCTGGGGGGGCGTGCGGCCTTAAGTTGCGCGGCATGAGCGATCAGCCCCCCGACAGCCTGCTGCCATATGAGCGCTGGACCGAGAACGCCCTGCGCGCCGTGGTCCTGGACGCGCTGGCTTATGCCGCCGAGCACGGCCTGCCCGGCGAGCACCACTATTACATCAGCTTCCGCACCGATCTGCCCGGCGTGTCCATCCCGCCGCACCTGAAGGCGAAATACCCGCACGAGATCACCATCGTGCTGCAACACCGCTTCTGGGACCTGAAGGTGGACCGGCAGAAGCCCGGCTTCTCCGTGGGGCTGAGCTTCGGCGGCATCCCGGCGCAGCTGGTGGTGCCGCTGAACGCGCTGACGGCCTTCCACGACCCGCATGTGCGCTTCGGCCTGCGCTTCGAGCCGGAAGAAGCCGAGGCGGAAGCCGTGGAGCCGGAACCGGAAGCGGCACCGGAACCCGAGGCGAAGGATGACGCCGCCCCCGCGCCGGAAGCACCGGCGCAGGTGGTGAGCCTGGATGCGTTCAGGCGGAAGCGGGACTGAGGTGAGCGCCCAAAGGGCGTAAAGACTGAGGGGCTCTGCCCCCAAAGGGCGTAAGGACCGAGGGGCTCTGCCCCCAAAGGGCGTAAAGACCGAGGGGCTCTGCCCCTCGGGCACCCCGCCAAAGGCCGAAAGGCCCTTGGAACCCAGGAATTGGCGCCTCATCCGGCTGCGGGATCTCCGTGCAGATGCTCGGGCAGCCAGAACCAGTGGGTCAGCGCAACGAGGTCCTGGTCTGGGCCGGTGTTCCAGGCGTGACGGACACGGGCGAGGATGGCTTGATGGTCCTGGTCCTTCCACGGGGTGCAACTGCCATCCTCGGGGCCCAGATCGACGGCGACAAAACCGTACTCCAGCATCTGTTCGAGCAAGAACATCGCGCGCTCGAATTCGTCGGAGCCGGATATCTGCGCCCCCTGCTGTTCGGCCTCCGATAATACATCGGAGAGGCTCACATAATCTATTTTGCCCTCCTCGATCAGATCCTCGATGAGATCCGTCCGCACGCTCATCGCCCCCGCTCCCTTCCCGCACCTGTTCCCACGCCCCGGCTGGGCCTATAGACTCATTCACAAACCAGCCAGCTTCAGGGGCCGCCCATGCCGCTCGACCAGCCCGCCCGTCCTCAGGGTTACGCCTTCAGCACCATGTTCCCGCTCGGCGAGGACACCACCCAATACCGCAAGCTGGACATCGAGGGCGTCTCCACCGTCCAGGTCGATGGCAAGACGGTGCTGAAGATCAAGCCGGAGGTGCTGGAGAAGCTGGCCTTCGCCGCCTGCCACGATGTCTCCCACCTGCTTCGCCCCGCGCATCTGCAGCAGCTGTCCAACATCCTGAAGGACCCGGAGGCGAGCGGGAACGACCGTTTCGTGGCGCTCGACCTGCTGAAGAACGCCAACATCGCCGCCGGCGGCGTGCTGCCCATGTGCCAGGACACCGGCACGGCGCTCGTCTTCGGCAAGAAGGGCCAGCGCGTCTGGATCGAGGGCGATGAGGAGGAGGCGCTCTCCTGGGGTGTCGCCCGCACCTATACCGAGACGAACCTGCGCTATTCCATGATGGCCCCCATCGGCATGTTCGATGAGGTGAACACCGGCAACAACCTGCCGGTGCAGTTCGACATCATGGCCAGCCCCGGCGATTACCACGCCGACGAATTCTTCCTGCAATTCGTCCTCAAGGGCGGCGGGTCGGCCAACAAGACCTTCCTGTACCAGCAGACCCGCGCGGTGCTGAACAAGCCCAAGCTGTTGGCCTTCCTGGAGGAGAAGATCAAGACGCTCGGCACCTCCGCCTGCCCGCCCTATCATCTGGCGGTGGTCATCGGCGGCACCAGCGCCGAGATGAACCTGAAGACGGTGAAGCTGGCGTCCACCAAGTATCTCGATGCCCTGCCGACCTCGGGCGACAAGTCCGGCCACGCCATCCGCGACCCGGAGCTGGAGGCCGAGATCCACAAGCTGACGCAGAACCTTGGCATCGGCGCGCAGTTCGGCGGCAAGTATTTCTGCCATGACGTGCGGGTGATCCGCATGGCCCGCCATGGCGCGTCCCTGCCGATCGGCATCGGCGTGTCGTGCAGCGCGGACCGCCAGATCAAGGCGAAGATCACGCCCGAAGGCGTGTTCCTCGAGCAGCTGGAGACCGACCCGGCCCATTACCTGCCGGAGCACACGGAGGACATCCTGGGCGGCGACGTGGTCAAGATCGACCTGAACCAGCCCATGGACGCCATCCGCGCCACGCTGAGCCAGTATCCGGTGAAGACCCGTGTCTCGCTGACCGGCACCATCGTGGTGGCGCGCGACATCGCCCACGCGAAGCTGCAGGAGCGGCTGGACCGTGGCGAGGGCCTGCCGCAATACATCAAGGACCACCCGGTCTATTACGCCGGCCCCGCCAAGACGCCCGAGGGCATGGCGACCGGCAGCTTCGGCCCCACCACGGCCGGGCGCATGGACAGCTATGTCGAGGGCTTCCAGGCCGCGGGCGGTTCGCTGGTGATGCTGGCCAAGGGCAACCGCAGCAAGGCCGTGCGCAATGCCTGCCAGAAATACGGCGGCTTCTACCTGGGCAGCGTGGGCGGCCCGGCGGCCCGGCTGGCGCAGGACTGCATCAAGCATGTCGAGGTGCTGGAATACCCGGAGCTGGGCATGGAAGCGGTGTGGAAGGTCCAGGTGGTGGACTTCCCGGCCTTCATCGTCGTGGATGACAAGGGCAACGATTTCTACGACGGGCTGGAGTAACCGCGATGCTGGCGCTGCGTCCCAATTGCGAATGCTGCAATCGGGACCTGCCGCCGGACAGCGACCAGGCCCTGATCTGCACCTTCGAATGCACCTGGTGCCGGGAATGCGCCGAGCAGCGCCTGGGCATGACCTGCCCGAACTGCCAGGGCAATCTGGTGGCGAGGCCCATCCGCCCCGCCGCCATGCTGGCGAAATTCCCTGCCAGCACCGAACGCAAACACCGCCCGGAGACATGCGCCCGATGACCCGCCGCCTCATCTCCTCCGGCTCCATCTTCGAGGAGCAGATCGGATATTCCCGTGCCGTGGTGGATGGGGGCTTCGTCTTCGTCTCCGGCACCACCGGCTACGACTACGCCACCATGACCATCGCCGAGGATGTCGTCTCCCAGGCGGACCAGTGCTTCCGCAACATCGCGATGGCCCTGGAACAGGCCGGCGCCAGCCTGGACGATGTGGTGCGCGCCACCTTCATCGTGCCCCGGCGGGAGGATTGGGAACCCTGCTGGCCCATCGTGCGCAAATACTTCAACATCGCTCGCCCGGCCTCCACCCTCATTCACGCGGGGTTGCAGACCGACGTGATGCGCATCGAGATCGAAGTCACCGCCCGCCTGAAAAAGGACGCCTGAATGCGTTTCGCCGTCGATCGCCTGGACCACCTGGTCATCAATGTGAAGGACGTGGAGGTCTCGGCCTCCTGGTACCAGCGCGTGCTGGGGATGGAGCGCGAGACCTTCGGCAAGGACCACCGCACCGCGCTGCGCTTCGGCGGCCAGAAGATCAACCTGCGCCCCAGCGACAAGACGCAGGATGAATGGCACTCCGGCATGAACACCGCGCCGGGCTCGCAGGACCTGTGCTTCATCGTGACGGTGAAGGCGGAGCAGGTGGTGGAGCATCTGCAGGAATGCGGCATCGCCATCCTGGACGGGCCGGTGGTGAAGTTCGGCGCGCTGGGGCCCATGAACAGCGTCTATTGCAGGGACCCGGACGGGAACCTGATCGAGATCAGCAGCTACGGCGACTGAGCGTCGCCGGGCGCAGGGGGGGAACACAGAAACAATGAACGCCATCGCCAAGCCCAGGGGCCGCCTGTTCTTCGCCAACCCGGGGCCGACCAACATCCCGGACAGCGTTCTGCGCGCTGTCGCCCATGCCAGCATCGACTTCAACGATGCGGAGTTCTTCGAGCTGTATGAGCGGTGCGTGGCGGGGGTGAAGCGGGTGCTGCGCACCAGCCAGCACCTGTTCTTCTACACCGCCTCCGGCCATGGCGCGTGGGAAGCCAGCATGGCCAACCTGTTCAACACCGGCGACACGCTGCTGGTGATCGAGACGGGGCATTTTTCCGAATCCTGGGCGAAGATGGGCAAGGCGCTGGGCCTGTGCATCGACACCCTGCCCGCCGACTGGCGCCGCGGCGCGGATCTCGCAGCGCTGCGTGCCAAGCTGGCGGGCGACACGGAACATCGCATCAAGGCCGTCTGCGCCGTGCACAACGAGACGGCGGCGGGCACCGTGCTGGACATCGCGGCCGTGCGCGCCGCCATGGACGCGGCCGGCCACCCCGCCCTGCTGCTGGGCGATACCATTTCCTCCCTGGGTTCCCTGCCGTTCGAGATGGATGCCTGGGGCGTGGATGTGGTGGTGGGCGGCAGCCAGAAGGGGCTGATGCTGCCCACCGGCTTCGCCTTCACCGGCGTGTCGGAGAAGGCGCTGGCGGCCCACAAGAACTCCCGCATCCCCAAGCACTATTTCGACTGGTCGGAGATGCTGACGCGCCGCCACCGCAGTTTCATCGGCACCGTGCCCACCACCCTGTTCTATGGCCTGGCGGAATCCCTGCGCCTGATCGAGGAAGAAGGGCTGGAGCAGGTCTGGGCCCGCCACACCCGCCTGGCGCGGGCCGTGCGCGCCGCCGTGAAGCATTGGTCCGGCAATGGACAAGGTCCGGAGCTGTATTGCCAGGACGACACCCGCGCCAGCGACAGCGTCACCGCCATCCTGATGCCGGAGGGCGATGACGCCGACGCCCTGCGCGCCGTCTGCCGCAACCGGTTCAATGTCTCGCTGGGGGCCGGGCTGAACAAGCTGGCCGGGCGCGTGTTCCGCATCGGCCATCTGGGCGACCTGAATGAGCCGATGATCCTGGGCACGCTGGCCAGCGTGGAAATGGCCCTGAAGCTGAACAACGTGCCGCACCGCCCCGGCGGCGTGGCCGCCGCGATGGAGGCCCTGACGGCATGAAGCGCCGCGCCCTGCTGGGGGCGCTGGCCGCCCCCGCTGTATTCCCCCTTGGTGCCTCCGCCCAGCCCGCCGGCTGGCCGGACCGGCCGATCACCCTCGTCGTCCCCTTCCTGGCGGGCGGCAGCACGGATATCGCGGCCCGCATCCTGGCGGAGCGGATCTCCCCCCGCCTGGGCCCGCAGGCGCGCGTCATCGTGGAAAACCGAGCGGGCGCCGGCGGCGCCGTGGGCAGCGAATGGGTGAAGAACCGCGCCCCCGATGGCGCGGTGCTGCTGCTGGGCACCGCGTCCTCCCACGGCAGCAACCCCGCGGCCCTGCCGCGCCAGACGCCCTATGACCCGGTGGCGGATTTCACCCCGATCGCCTTGGTCGGCGGCGGGCCGATGGTGCTGGTGGTGCCCGGCACCTCCCGCTTCCGCACCGCGCAGGAACTGTTCGCGCATATCCGTGCCAATCCGGGGCGGGACAGCTGGGCGACCTCCGGCGCCGGGGGCATCGGCCATCTGACCGGCGAATACATGAAGATCGCGGCCGGCGGGCTGGTGGCGGAGCACGTGCCCTATCGCGGCGGCTCCGCCGTCATGGAAGCCCTGGCCAAGGGCGAGGTGCAATACAGCCTGGAAGTGCTGGCCAGCACCGCCGCCCACCTGCGCGACGGGCTGTCGCGCGGGCTGGCCGTGACCTCACTGGCGCGGCACCCGCTGTTCCCGGAGATCCCGACCCTGAACGAATCCGGCCTGCCGGGCTTCGAGGTGACGACCTGGAACGTGCTTCTGGCCCCGCGCGGGATGGAACCCGGCCTGGCGCGGCACATCAGCACCCAGGTGAACGCCGTGCTGGCCGAACCCGACGCGGCCCGGCGCCTGCGTGAGGCCGGGGTGGACCCGGCGGCGCCCAGCACACCCGACAGCACCCGGGCCTTCCTGACGGCGGAGCTGGAGAAGTTCCGGCGGATCGTGGATCAGGCGGGGATCCAGCTGGGGCGAGGGTGAACGCGTAAAAGGCCGAGGGGCTCTGCCCCTCGGGCTCCCCGCCAAAGGCCGAAAGGCCCTTGGAACCCAGGAATTGGCGCTACATCCTGGCAGGTGGGGCGCCAATTATATTATAAATATCAAAGGGAAACACCTTCCCAAGGTCAGCACCAAACTCATGGGGTCCAGGGGCCTTTCGGCTCCTGGCGGGGGAGTTTGAGGGGGCGGCGCCCCCTCAATCCGCCTGTATCCGTCATTGACGCCCCCCACCCTGCTGCGCACATGCTGTGCCATGCGCGTGGCACCCTTTCTGCTGACCCTGGCCTTGGCGACCCCCGCGATGGCGCAGCAGCGCCCGGCGCCTCGCCCGCCCGCGGCTGCCCCCGCCCCGAACCCGGCGCAGGAGCTGGACAGCGCCTTCGCCGCCCTGCGCACCGCGCCGGATGCCGAGGGCGCGGCGCTGGTCGAGCGCCGGCTGCTGCAATTGCTGTCCGCCCGTGCCACACCGGCCATCACGCTGCTGCTGGCGCGCGGCCAGCGCAACATGGCCGCCCACCAGCCCGCCGACGCGCTGGAGGATTTCGACGCCGCCATTACCCTGGCGCCCGATTTCCCCGATGCCTGGTTGGCTCGCGCCCAGGCCAACCACGCGACCGGCGAGACCGCCGCCGCCCTGGCCGACCTGCAACAGGCCCTGCGGCTGGAGCCCCGGCTCTGGGGCGCGCTGCTGCTGCTGTCGCAATGGCAGGAGGAACGGGGGGATTTCGCGGGCGCCCTGCGCAGCCAGGAGGCGGCGCTGACGATCCATCCCTTCCTGACGGGCGGCGCGCAGCGGGTGCGGGACCTACGCCGGCGGGCGCTGGGTGAGGATGCGTGACCCGATAACGAAAATTGCACCATTTTCGTTATTGTGCCACGCTGCACCGATCAGGAGGGCATGATGGCCAACGTATCCGTAGGCAGCCACTGGGAAGAATTCGCGGCCCGGATGGTCCGCACTGGCCGCTACACGACGGTCAGCGAAGTCTATCGCGACGGGCTGCGGCTGGTGGAGGAACGCGAAGCCAGGCTGGCGGCGCTGCGGGAAACGCTGGATGCCTCCCTGGCGCGAGGCGGCCGCAACGATGAGGCCGCCGTGCTGCGCGCCCTGGATGCCAAGGCCGAGGAGCTGGGTAAGGCCGGCTTCTGAGTGCGCCAGCTGATCCTGCTGGATGCCGCGCTGGAGGATCTGCTGGCGATCCAGGCCCATATCACCCGGGAAAGCGCGAATGCCGCGACGGGCCGGGGCTTTGCCGAGGTGCTGTACCGCCAATGCGCCAGGCTGGCCGCCCTGCCGGGCACGCTGGGCCGCCCGCGGGAGGAACTGCGCCCGGGCATGCGCAGTTTCGCCTTCAAAAGCTATGTGATCTTCTTCCGATACGGCGCGGAGGCGCTGGAAGTGGTGAACATCCTGGAAGGCCATCGCGATATCCTGGCCTATTATCGCGACGATGCGGGGTGAGCGCCCACACACCACCGCACCAACCGGATGGCACCCCACCCCCCACCCAGGCCACAACCCCCGCATGGACACGCTGACCCTCTCCCTCGACGAAGCCCGCTGGCAGGCGGTGGTGGCGCGTGACGCGGCCCCCGCCTGCGGCCCCTTCCTGTATGCCGTGACGACGCAGGGGGTGTTCTGCCTGCCGGGCTGCCCCTCTCGCGCGCCGTTGCGCCGCAACACCCGCTTCTTCGCCGATATCCCCGCCGCCGAGGCCGGGGGGTTCCGCGCCTGCAAGCGCTGCGACCCCAAGGGCGATCGCGCTGCCCTGCACCGCGCCGCCATCGAGGCCGCGATGCGCATGATCGAGGAAGCGGAGGATATCCCCTCCCTCGCCGCGCTCGCCGCCCGCGCGGGGTACGCCCGCCACCATTTCCTGCGCCTGTTCAAGGAGATCACGGGCCTGACCCCGCGCTCCTACGCTGAGAACGCGCGCGGCCGCCGCCTCTCGGCCGCGCTGGCGAAGGGGGAGCGCGTGGCCGATGCCGTCGCCGGCGCCGGCTTTGGCAGCGAAAGCCGCGTGTACGAAAACCCCGCCCGCCATCTGGGCATGACCCCAGGCGCCGCCCGGCGCGGCGGCGCCGGAGAGGTGATCCGCATCGCCCGCGCCGATTCCGCCATGGGGCCCTTGCTGGTGGGGGCCACCGCCGCCGGCATCTGCTTCCTCGGCTTCGGTGAGGAGATGGACGCGCTGGAAGGCGATCTGCGCCACCGCTTCCCCGCCGCCGCCATCGAGGAAGCGCCCGAGGCCCTGGCCGATGCCATGCGCCAGATCGTGGCCTTCATCGCGGAGCCCCAGGCCGCGCTGCGCCTGCCGCTGGACCTGCGCGGCACCGCCTTCCAGCGCCGCGTGTGGGAGGCCCTGCAGGCCATCCCGCTGGGCGAGACCACCACCTATTCCGGCCTGGCCGCCCGCATGGGCACGCCGGCCGCCACGCGCGCCGTGGCGCGGGCCTGCGCGCAGAACCCCGTGTCGCTCGCCGTGCCGTGCCACCGGGTGGTGGCGGCGGACGGCAACCTCACGGGCTATCGCTGGGGGGTGCCGAACAAGGCGCGTCTGCTGGCGAGTGAGGCCGCAGCGCACGGATCGCTTCCTCCAGCGCCGCCGGTTCCGGCGCGGAAAGCCAGTTAGAGGGCCGCGCCACCGCGGCCTCCAGCTGGGCCTTGTATGCGGCGCGGGGAATTTCCCGCGTGCCGAATTGCGCCAGGTGGCTGGTCAGGAACTGCGTGTCCAGCAGGGTGAAGCCGCCCAGCCGCAGCCGCGCCACCAGATGCACCAGCGCCACCTTGGAGGCATCGCGCGCCCGGTTAAACATGCTCTCGCCGAAGAAGGCGCCGCCGATCGCCACGCCATACAGCCCGCCCACCAGCGCGTTGCCCTGCCACACCTCCACCGAATGGGCGTGGCCCATATGGTGCAGGGCGTTGAACAGGCGCTCGATTTCCGGGTTGATCCAGGTTTCCTCCCGCCCCGGGGCGGGTTCGGCGCAGCCCAGTATGGTGTTGGCGAAGGCCTGGTTGGCCGTGACGGCATAGGGGCCGGACAGCACCGTGCGCAGCAGCCGCCGGGGCAGGTGGAAGCCATCCAGCGGCAGCACGCCCCGCAGCTCCGGGTCCAGCCAGTACAGGCGGTTGCTTTCCCGCTTCTCGGCCATGGGGAACAGCCCGGCCTGATAGGCGCGGAGCATGAGTTCGGGAGTGATCTCGACGCCACGTCGGCTCATGCGGCATTTACCTCGGAGATGATATCCAACGCCTGAAGGGGGCCGTGCCGCAACCGCGAACTCGGCCGGAAGGAATCAAGGATGCCGGTTCTGGTCTTGGTGCAGTTGCGCATGAAGCCCGAAAAGCGGGCGCGGATGATGGCCGTCATCCCCGGCTTCGTCGCCGGCACCCGGGCGGAACCGGGCTGCATCGACTTCGATGTCCTCGTCTCCGCGACCGACCCGCTGGACCTGTGCAGCGTCGGGCGCTGGCGCGACCGGGCCGCCGCCAATGCCCATCACGAAACCGCCCATACGGCGGACATGATCGAAACCGCGCTGGAATGTTCGATGGAGGCCCCGCACTTCACCGTGATGGATGTCGGCTGATCAGGCCGCGCTTTCCGGGGGCGGGGTCCAGGGCTCCTCGTTCACCGCGGCCACGCGCCAGTCGCCGTCATGGCGTTCCAGCCGCGTCAGCCCCAGATTCTTGATGCTGAATTGCAGGGCCTGGTGCGCGCTGATGCCCGTGGCATGGGCGAGCGCCGCGCGGATCGAGCCGCCATGCGCCACGATCACCACGTCACGGTCCGGGTGGCTGTCGGCCAGGCCGTCCAGCACCGGGCCCACGCGCTCCACCACATCGTCGAAGGCCTCGCCGCCCGGCGGGCGCTCACCCGCGCCATGCGGCCAGAAGGGGTGGGCGGGCTCCGTCAGGCGCTCCACCAGCTCCTCATGCGTGATGCCCTGCCATTCGCCCAGATGCTGCTCCACCAGCTCCGGCTCCCGCACCAGGGGGGTGCGGGGGTAGCCCGCGGCGAAAATCCCCTCGGCCGTGGCCTGGGTGCGGGCCAGCGTGCTGGTCACCCAATGCGCGCCATGCGGCAGGCGGAAGGCCAGCCAGCGGTACAGCGCGGCCTCCTGCGCCATGGCGATGTCGCAGAGCGCGACATCCATGCTGCCATAGAGAATGCCGCGGGCGGCAGGGGTGACGATGGCGTGGCGGATGAGGAAGAAACGCGTGATCGGCATAGGGGGTGCATGCAGGGGTTGCGGGGCGGGGTCAAGCGAGGGAGGCAGCCGTCAGGGGCTCCGCCCCCGACACCCCCGCCAGGACCGTAGCGGCCCTGGACCCCGAGCAGTTGGCGCCACATCCTGAAAACGTGTTTCTTATTGATATTTATAACATAATTGGCGCCCTGCCTGTCAGGATGGGCGCCAAACGCCTGGGTTCCAAGGGCCTTTCGGCCTTTGGCGGGGTTGTCAGGGGCAGAGCCCCTGACTGGGGGTTCGGGGGCTGTTCAGACTGGAGAGATGTTTGACAGGTGTACGGAGACATCCCTGACGGTTTTGAGATGGGGTGTTTCGTCCCTGAGGTCGAGTGTGGCGAGAGGAAATC
>NZ_JAAABL010000019.1 GCF_009900765.1 Rhodovarius lipocyclicus | reverse complement strand
TCCTGCGGGGCCGGGCTGGGCGGTGGTGGCGGGGCCAGGGCCGGCAGGGGCGGCGCGGGGTCCATCGGCGCGGGCGGGGCCGGCGGCGCGGGGGGCGCGCCGGGCGTGGAGGGCTCCCCGGGCGCGGTCTCGGCGGGGGCTTCCAGCTCCAGCATGATGGGGTCGGAGATCTCGATCGGCGGCGTGTGGGGCACCAGATGCGCCACATGCCACAGGATGCCGCCATGCAGCGCCAGGATCACGGCCAGCGAGGCACCCCAGCGCAGCGCGCCGGGCGCTTCCTCATCCCGGTTCCGGAAGGTCGCGCTCATCGGGAAACGGGCGCGCCCTCAAGGCCCACCAGCGCCACCTTCAGCCAGCCGGCGGCGCGCAAGGCGTTCATCACCTCCATCAGCTCGCCATAGGGCAGGCCGGCATCGGCGCGCAGGAAGACCCGGCCGTCGCGGTTGCCGTCGAAGGCGCGCTCCAGCGCGGCGGGCAGGGCGTCGCGCTCCACCGCCTCGTCGCCCAGATGCAGGCTGCGGTCGGCGCGCACGGTCAGGAAGACGGGGCGGTCGGGGCGCGGCTGGGGCGCGGCGTTGGAGACAGGCAGGTCCACCGCCACATCCACCGTGGCCAGCGGGGCCGCCACCATGAAGATGATCAGCAGCACCAGGATCACGTCGATGAAGGGCGTGACGTTGATGTCGCTGACCTCGGCCAGGTCGTCATCCCCGCCGCCGAGTTGCATGGCCATGGGTCAGTCCGCCGCCAGGGACATGTTGCGCGCGCGCGGGGCCGTGCGGTCCAGATCGCGGGAGAGCAGGCGCATCACCTCCGTCGTGCCATCGGCCAGCTTGGCCTTCTGGCCCGCGATGGCGCGGCTGAAGGCGTTGTAGATCACCACGGCCGGGATGGCCGCGACGAGGCCGATGGCGGTGGCCAGCAGGGCCTCCGCGATGCCGGGGGCCACGACCGCCAGGTTGGTGGTCTGCGCGCGGGAGATGCCGATGAAGCTGTTCATGATGCCCCACACCGTGCCGAACAGGCCCACGAAGGGCGAGACGGAGCCGATGGTGGCCAGGATGCCGGTGCCGCGCGACAGGCCGCGGGCGGCGCGGGCGGCGATGCGCTCCAGCACCCAGGCGGTGCGTTCCTTCACGCCGTCCTTGGGCGCGCCCTCGCCGGAGGCGCGCAGCTCGCTCATCGCGGCGCGCAGCATGGCGGCGGCGGGGCCCGGGGTCTCGGCCAGGCGCCGCTGGGCGTGTTCCAGGCTCTCGGCGCTGCGCAGCGCCTCCACCGTCGCGGCCGCCCGGCGGGAGGCGGCGGTGAGTTCCAGCAGCTTGGCCAGCGCGATGGTCCAGGTGAGGATGGAGGCGAAGACCAGCCCGCCCATCACCGACTGCACCACGATGTCCGCCCCCTGCACCATCGCCCAGGGCGAGAGCTCATGCGGCAGGTTCTCCGCCGGGATGGCCACGGAAGCGGTCTGGGCCCAGGCCAGGCCGGGGGTCAGGAGCGGCAGGGAAGCGAGGAGGCGTTTCATGCGTGGTCTCCGGCGGCGCGTTCAGGCATCGGCCCAGCGGCGCAGCAGGTTGTGATAGATGGAGGTGAGCTGGACCGGGCCTTTATGGCCCTGCGGCAGATCGCCGCGCAATCCGTTGATCGCCATGTCCAGGTCAAACAGCAGGGAACGCTGCGCGTCCTCCCGCACCATGGACTGGATCCAGAAGAAGCTGGCGACGCGGCTGCCGCGCGTGACGGGCTCCACCCGGTGCAGGCTGGTGGCCGGATAGACCACGGCATGGCCCGCCGGCAGCTTCACGCGGTGTTCGCCATAGCTGTCCTCGACCGTCAGCTCGCCGCCATCGTAGTCGGCGGGGTCGGCCAGGAACAGCGTGCAGGAGACATCGGTGCGGATGCGCGCGGGCGTGCCCGTGACCTGGCGGATGGCGTTGTCCACATGCGCGCCGAAGGTCATGCCCGGGTCATACCGGTTGAACAGGGGCGGAAACACCTTCAGCGGCAGCACGGAGGAGATGAAGAGCGGGTTGCGCTCCAGCGCCGCCAGCACGAGGTCGCGCAGCCGCGCGGCCTCGGGCGCCGATTCCGGGATCTGCAGATTGTCCTTCACCTGGGCCGACTGGTGGCCGGCGGTCACCCGGCCATCCACCCAGGGGGCGCTGCCCAGCAGCCCGCGCGCCTGCGCCAGCTGCTGGGGGTTCAGCACGTCGGGGATGTGCAGCAGCACCGGATCAGAACCGGGCCGCCACGCTCAGCACCACGGTGCGGCCGGGGCCGGGCACGGTGTGCGCGGTATAGACCGTCTCATAGGTGAGGGCGTTGGTGATGTTCTGGGCGTTCAGCTGGAAACGCAGGCCGCGCAGGGAGCCCTCGGTGGGGGCCCAGGCGGCGGCCAGGTCATAGCGCGTGTAGCTGGGCACCCGGTTGGTGTTGGTGGTGTTGCCGAAGCGGCGATCGACATAGGTCAGCCCGCCGCCGATCTGGAACCCGTAGGGCAGGTCATAGGTGGTCCAGAGCGAGGCGGTGTTGGGCGCCACATTGGCGAATTCGCGCCCGATCTCGGCCCGGTTGCCGGAGCGGATGATCTCCGAGTTCAGGTAGGTGTAGCCGGCATAGACATTCCAGTTCGGCAGCGGCCGGCCCTGGATGCCCACCTCCACGCCATCCACCCGCACCATGCCGTTCAGCACCTGTAGATTGCCCGAGGGGTCGGAGGTGCGGGCATTGGTCTTCTCGATGCGGAACAGGGCGCCGGTCAGGCGCAGGCCGTCCAGCGCCTCCCAGCTGCCGCCGACCTCATAGGTGATGTTCTCCTCGGGGCCGATCTGGGCGTTGTTGGCGGCCAGGGTCAGGCTCTCGGCGGAGGGGTTGAAGGAGGTGCCGGCGGCGAAATAGGTCCGCACCCGGGGGGTGGGGGTGAAGACCAGCGCGGTGCGCCAGCTGAAGGCCTCATCCGTGCGGTTGAAGCGGTTGTTGGTGGTGGCGGCGCGGTTGCGGTAGTCGGCCTCGAACCGGTCCCAGCGGCCGCCCAGCTGCAGTTCGAACATCGGGTGCAGCTTGATCTGGTCCACGAAATACAGGGCCAGCGTGTTCGCCACGGTGCGGATGTCGGAGCCCGTGGTGCGGATGAAGGGCGAGTCCGCGTAGTAGTTCGGGTTCAGCGCCGAGGCATTGGGGCGGCCATTGGTGTTGGTGCCGAAGGCATAGCGCACCACCTCCGAGCTTTCGCGCCCGACCTCGAAGCCCACCAGCGCGCGGTGGCTGATCGGGCCGGTCTGCAGGGCCAGCAGGGCCTCGGTCTGGTTCACGATGATGCTGTCATAGCCGGTGCGCACCTGCGGCTCACGCCGGATCAAGGTCTGGCCCAGCGGGGTGGTCAGGGCGTTGAAGGCGGCGCCGGTGCTGGTGGTGGTGGCGATACGCGGCGCGGTCGCGTTCAGCTCGCGCCAGTAGCTGCCCATGCGGAAGGTGTTGCGCACGGTGATCGCGTCATTGAACTGGTGCTGGGCGCGGGCGGTGAACACGTCGGTCACCGTGCGCTCGCGGTCCTGGTTGCTGACGCCGTAGAAGGTGCTGCGCGGCACGCGCAGCGGGCGGCCGTTCACATAGGGCACGCCATAGTCGGGAACGTTCTCCTCCTCCTGGTGCATGTAGGAGAGGGTGAGCTGGGTGGGCCCGCCCAGGCCCAGCGTGATGGAGGGGGCCACGCCGTAGCGCGACTGGTACACATGGTCGCGCCCGGCCACGTCGATGCGCGAGCCCATGATCTGCGTGCGCACGGCGATGTCGCCCGCCTGCAGGTTCACGTCGCCGGTCACGCGCACGCCGCCCGAGGAATAGGCGGACACCATCATGTCCCCGAAATTGCCGGCGCGGGCCAGGCGGGTGGTCTGGTTGATGACGCCGCCGGTGGAGCCGCGGCCGAACATGATGGAGGACGGGCCCTTCAGCACCTGGATGCTGTCCAGGAAGAACGGGTCGCGCGCGTACTGGCCGGCGTCGCGGATGCCGTCGATGAAGAAGTCGCCGCGCGCGGAGAAGCCGCGCAGCGTGAGGTTGTCGCCCGAGAAGCCGCCCTCGCCGGCGGCCAGCGAGATGCCGGTGACGTTGCGCAGCGCCTCCCGCACCGAGGACACGGCCTGTTCCTGCATCAGTTCGCGCGGGACGACGGTGATGGATTGCGGAGTCTCGGCGATGGTGGTCGGCAGGCGCACCACGGGATCGGAATCGCGCCGGTACGGGGAGGGCGCCTGGCCTGACACGTCCAGCTCCGGCAGGGCCACGCGCGGGGCGGCGCCGTCGGTGCCGGAGGCCGGGGTGGAAGTCTGGGCCATGGCGGCCGGCATGCCGGCCAGCAGGGCCAGGCCCGTCATCAGACCGACGGATGGTTCGAAGGCGAGGGGTTCGGAGCGAAGCGCCATGGCGATGATTCCCGGATGAGCTGCACTGTTAGCTACTGCAACTGAAAGTGACTCGCAATTGCGATGCGAGGATTTTTTCACACCCCAGCATGCTCCCGGGCCTGGGGTGCCAGGGCGCGCAAGGCGGGGTCGGGCAGGGCCTCCAGCGCGCGGGCCATGCTGGCCAGGAAGCCCGGGGTGCCGCCGGCGATGGCGCGCAGGAACCAGTCCCGAGCTTCCTCCGCCCGGCCGGCGCGGGCCAGGGTCAGCCCGTGGTTGAACTGGGCGCGAAAATCCCCGCCCTCGGCGGCGCGGGCATACAGGGTGGCGGCGGCCGCCGGGTCCGGGGCGCAGCCCCAGCCTTCCTCCAGGAAGCGGCCGACCAGGTTGATGGCCTTGGCATGGCCCTGGGCGGCGGCGCGGCGGTACCAGGCCAGCGCCTGGTCCAGGTCCTTCTCCACCCCCGCGCCGCGGGCCAGCATGTTGGCGTAATTGTATTCCGCCCAGTCGAGGCCCGTTTCGGCCGCCTGGCGATAGAGCGTGGCGGCGGCGGCCTCGTCGCGGGGCGTGCCCCAGCCATTCTCATGGCAGCGGCCCAGCATGTTGATGCCCTGGGCCGAGCCCGCCTTGGCCGCTGTGCCGAACCACAGGAAGGCCGTGTGCGGATCGGGCGTGCAGCCGCGCCCGTTCAGCAGGCATTGGGCATAGGCCAGCTGCGCATCCACGAAGCCCAGCCGGGCGGCGGCGGCCAGCCAGGCGAAGGCGCGCACCGGGTCGCCATCGAGGATGCGGGTGATCTCCTCGGGCGGGGTGGCGACGATCTCGGCATGGGTGGGGGGGCGGTGCATGTGCGGCGCAGCATATGCGTTTGCGAGTCATTTGCAATATTGGGGCAAGCCATTCCCCTGAGAGGGGAGGTGCCCCTCTCCGCCCCTCTCGGAAATGGTGAAGGCCTTACTCCGCCGCCGCCTTACCCTGCGCGCCAGCCCCCGGCGGGCGCACCCGCAGCCGCCGGATACGGCGCGGGTCCGCCTCCAGCACGCGGAATTCCAGGCCGGAGGAATGGCTGATCAGCTCCCCCTTCACCGGCACGCGGCCGGCCAAGGTGAAGACCAGCCCGCCCACCGTGTCGATGTCCGCGCCGCGCTCCTCCTCGGTTAGCACCGGGCCGAAGCGGGCCTCGAACTCCTCCACCGTGGTGCGGGCGTCCAGGTCGATGGTGCCGTCCACCCGTTCGGTGATGTGCGGCGCGCCCACCTCGTCATGCTCGTCGGAGATGTCGCCGACGATCGTCTCCACCAGGTCCTCGATGGTGACCAGCCCGTCGATGCCGCCGTATTCGTCGATCACCAGCGCCATGTGGATGCGCTCCTGCCGCATGCGCAGCAGCAGGTCGAGCACGGGCACGCTGGGGACCACGAACAGCGGCTTGCGCAGGATCTTGCGCAGGCTGAACTCCTCGCTGCTGCCGACCGAGGCGAAGATGTCCTTGATATGGACCATCCCCAGCACGTCATCGAGCTGGCCGTGGATGACCGGATAGCGCGAATGCCCCTCCCGCGCGGTGGCGGCCAGGGCTTCCTCCAGCGTCAGGTTGTCGGGCAGGGAGACGATGTCGGCGCGGGGCAGCATCACATCCACCGCCGTGGTGCCGCGCAGCTTCAGCACATTGGTCAGCAGCGCGCGCTCGTTCATGTCGAGCTCGGTGGTGGAGGCGCGTTCGTCCTCCGTCTCCGGCGCCTCGATCAGCTCCTCCATGCGGTCGCGCAGGGATTCGTGCGGGCGCTTGCGCAGCCGGCCGGCCAGCCGCGCGATCCAGGGCGGGTTGGTCTGCTCGCTCATGTGCGGCGCCAGGGGTTGGGCTGGCGGATCAGGGCCATGGCGCGCGATTCGGCGCGTTCCATCCGGCGGGCCTCCCCGGCCTCCAGATGGTCATGGCCCAGCACATGCAGCGTGCCGTGCGCGATCAGATGCGCGAAATGGGCGGTGGGCGTCTTGCCCTCCGCCCAGGCTTCCCGCCGCACCGTCTCCACCGAGATCGCGATATCGCCCAGCGCCGGGCCGATACCCGGAAAGCTGAGGACATTGGTGGGCTTCACCTTGTCGCGGTGGTCGCTGTTCAGCTGCTTCAGCGTGCGGTCATCGGCCAGCAGCACGGTCAGCGCCGCACCCTGTGGGGGTGTGGCCCCGCTGGCGCGGATCGCCGCCAGTGCGGCGCGTTGCGCCAGCAGCTCGGGCTGTTTCACCAGGCGGCGCCATCCGGGCGCGGCGGTGATGATCTCGATGGAAGGCCTAGATCGGCCCTCCGGGGGACTACTTCGGTCCGGCATGTTCTCCTGCCCAGCCGCGTCCACGGCGGGTATTGCTGGCGGGCTCGGCCCGCTCCTCGGCGCGGTTGTAGGCCGCAACGATGCGTCCCACCAAGGGGTGGCGCACCACATCGGTCTCCGAGAAGCGCATCATACCGATCCCGGGCACGTTTTGCAGCACATTCACCGCCTCCACCAGGCCGGAGGGCTGGCCGTTCGGCAGGTCGATCTGGCTGGGGTCGCCCGTGACCACCATGCGGCTGCCCTCGCCCAGGCGGGTCAGGAACATCTTCATCTGGGCGGGGGTGGTGTTCTGCGCCTCGTCCAGAATGGCGTAGCAGTGGGAGAGCGTGCGCCCGCGCATGAAGGCCAGCGGGGCGATCTCGATCTCACCGGCGGCCATGCGGCGCGCCAGCTGGTCGCCGGGCATCATGTCGTTCAGCGCGTCGTAGAGCGGGCGGAGGTAGGGGTCCACCTTCTCCTTCATGTCGCCGGGCAGGAAGCCCAGGCGCTCGCCGGCCTCCACCGCCGGGCGCGACAGCACGATGCGCGTGACGCTGCCGGCCAGCAGCATGGCCACACCCTGGGCCACGGCCAGATAGGTCTTGCCGGTGCCGGCGGGGCCGAGGCCGAAGCTGATGTCGTTCTTGCCCAGGATTTCCATATAGGCCGCCTGGGCCGGGCTGCGCGGGGCCACCGTGCCGCGCCGGGTGCGGATCTGCGGCAGATCGCGCAGCGGCAGGCGGGGCTCGTTCTCGCCCTCGGCCAGGCGCAGCGCGCCATCGACCTGGGCCATGGTGCAGCCATCGCCCTTCTGCAGGCCGCGCCACAGGCCGCGCAGCGCGGCCTCCGCCACCATGGTGCGCTCCACCGGGCCCGTGATGCAGATGCCGTTGCGCGTTCGGTCCACCCGGACCCCCGCTGTTTTCTCCACCTTCACCATGTGCTCGTCATGGGCACCGAACAGCTCCTGGAGCAATCGGTTGTCCTCGAAGGGCAAGGTGACGGAGCGGCTCTCGCTGCTGCCGAGGGCCGTGCCCGAAGGGCGGGAGACGGGGCGGGGGGTGTAGGTGGTGCTCAAGCGGCGTGTTGCTCCTGCAAGGGTGTTGAGCGGTCCTTCAATACGCAAGTGAGCGAGTTGGCGGTGGCCGAGACGGCGCGCATGCGGATGATGCTGCCTTCCAGGCCCTGGGGTCCCTCGGCATGCACCGCCTGCAGCCAGGGGGAACGGCCGGCGATCTGGCCCGGGTGGCGCCCGGGGCCCGTCACCAGCACGTCGAATTCCTGCCCGACGCGCGCGGCGTTGAAGCCGCGCTGCTGTTCGGCCAGCAGGGATTGCAGCTCCGCCAGCCGGGCATCGCCCACATCGCCCGCCACCTGCTGGGGGGCGCGGGCGGCGGGGGTGCCGGGGCGGGCGGAGTATTTGAAGCTGTAGGCGCCGGCGAAGCCGACCTCGCGCACCAGGGCCATGGTGGCGGCGTGGTCGGCATCGGTCTCGCCGGGGTGGCCCACGATGAAGTCGCTGGTCAGCGCCAGGTCGGGGCGGGCGGCGCGCAGCCGGTCCACCAGCCGCAGGTAGTCGGCCGCGGTGTGGCCGCGGTTCATCGCGGCCAGCACCCGGTCGGAGCCGCTCTGCACCGGCAGGTGCAGCATGGGCATCAGCTGCGGGATGTCGCGGTGGGCGGCGATCAGATCATCGCCCATGTCGCGCGGGTGGGAGGTGGTGTAGCGGATGCGGGCCAGGTCCGGGATCTCCGCCAGGGCGCGCACCAGCCCGGCAAGCCCGCCCACACCCTCGCCGTGATAGGCATTCACGTTCTGGCCGAGCAGCGTGATCTCCCGCGCGCCGGCCTCGACCAGGCGCCGGGCCTCGGCCAGCACGGCGGCGGCGGGGCGGGAGGTCTCGGCCCCGCGCGTATAGGGCACCACGCAGAAGGAGCAGAACTTGTCGCAGCCCTCCTGCACCGTCAGGAAGGCGGTGACGCCCTGCTGGGCGCGGGCCTCGGGCAGGTGGTCGAACTTGCTTTCCTCGGGGAAGTCGGTGTCGAGCACGAGGCCGCCGGCGCGGCTGGCGCGGGCCACCATCTCCGGCAGGCGATGGATAGTCTGCGGGCCCATCACGATATCGACATAGGGGGCGCGGGCGGCGATCTCGGCGCCCTCGGCCTGGGCGACGCAGCCGGCGACGGCCAGCACCATCTCCTGGCCGCCCTGGCGCCGTGCCTCCTTCACCAGCCGCAGGCGGCCGAGTTCGGAGAACAGCTTCTCGGCGGCCTTTTCGCGGATGTGGCAGGTGTTGAGGATGACCATGTCGGCGTCCTCGGGCGTTTCGGTGGGGCCGAAACCCAGCGGCGCCAGCACTTCGGCCATGCGCTCGCTGTCATACACGTTCATCTGGCAGCCCCAGGTCCGGATCAGCAGCCGCTTGGTCATCGCCACATATACCCACTCCACCGCAACAGCGCGGCGGCCCTGCACATGCGAGGGCGAGGGGCGTGGGTCAAGCGGAGAGAATCCTCCTGGGAGTGGTTTTGCGCGTCATTGCAGTGCGAAGCGTTTCAAAACCGGGCCGCGTTGGTCAAGTGTCGCGTGGGTGACAGGGCAGGTTTTAGGCGTTTGGCCCCCAGGGCGCGGCTGGCCTTGCGGCCTACCCCCGCCGCGCCGGCGCCGCCAGTGGCTCCACCGGCCGGTTCTGCCGCAGTTGCGCGGCGCTGATCGACACGATCCGCCCGATCTCGGAGGCCATGACCTTCCGGTTCGGCAGGCTGTCCGGCGTGAAGGGCTCATGCAGCACCACCGTCGCCCGCGTGCCGGTGTGGCGCAGCAGGAACCAGGCATGGCTGAGCGTTTCCATGTCGCCATACCAGGCGAAGACCGGGCGGTCCCGCCGGCAGGCCGGCAGCCCGCCCATGCGATCGTACACCACCGTCGTCGGCTGCACCTGCCGCGCGTCGCCGGCGACCGACAGGAAGGAGGACCGGAAGGGCAGCACCCGCGTGCCGTCGCTCGTCGTGCCCTCGGGGAACAGCATCACGCTGTCGCCGGCCTTCAGGCTGGTGGCGATTTCGTTGCTCTCGCGGCCGGTGCCGGTGCGGCTGCGGCTGACGAACAGGGAGCGCCCCAGCTTCGCCACCAGCCCGATGCCGGGCCAACTCGCGACATCCGCCTTGGAGACGAAGCGCGTTTCCAGCAGCCCGCCCAGCACCAGGATATCCAGCCAGGAGGAATGGTTGGAGACATACAGCGTGCCCGAGGGCCCGGCGGACTTGCCCACCAGCTGCAGCCGCAGCCCGATCAGCCAGCACATGCCCCGCCAGTACACCTTGGGGAAGCGCGCCTTGGCCCGGCCGGGAAGGGGCAGCAGCACCGCCTGCACCGGGATGCACAGCAGCGTCCAGAGCACCACGGAGGCCAGGCGCCGCACCGCGCGCCCGCGCCCGCCCAGGGGGCGGTCCTCCATCACGGCGCCCCAGCGGCTGCCGGGCAAGCGCTGCCTGGGGCGCGGCGGGGCATTCCTGCCCTTGCGGCGCGGCGGCTTGGTATCATGGGTGGTGGTGGCGCGTGCCTGAATCGTCATGGGGTGCTATCTGACGCTGAGATGGGTTGCGGTAGCGCGTGGTTGAAGACGCCGCAATGACAGCCCTTTGAAGCATGTGTGACGGAGTGGCTGCATGGCCGAGACAATGGGTGCCGGTGGCCCGCCTTTGCGGTTGGCCGTTCTGGGGGCCGGGCCGCTCGGCACGGCCAGCGCCGCGCTGGCCGCCAGCCGCGGCCATGCCGTGACACTCTACTCCCCGCGCGGCGGCGGCACCCGCAACCTGGGCGCGGGCGTGACCGTGGCCGGGCTGCTCGCCGGCAGCTTCCCGGTGCGGGTCTCGGCCGATCTGGGCCGCGCGCTGGAAGGGGTGGACGCGGTGTTCGTGGCCGTGCCCGGCCAGGCCCAGACCACCCTGCTGGAACGGCTGGCCCGCGTGATGACCGGCGCGCCCGGCGTGCTGGTGGCGCCCGCCGCCTCGCTCAGCCCGCTGCTGCTGGCGCGGCTGCTGAAGCCGCGCGGGGTGTCGGCCGCCGTGGGCGGGCTGGTGGCGCCCCCCGTCGCGGCCCGCCGCCTGCCCGATGGGCGGCTGTGGCTCGGCGCGCTGCGCAGCCGCCTGTGGCTGGGCGCGGAGGCCGAAGGGCCTCGCCTGGCCGCCCTGGCCGAGGCCCTGTTCGGCATCCGCGTGCGGCAGATGGAGGGCATGCTCGCCGCCTCCCTGGCCGATATGTCGGGGCTGGGTGACGCCGCCCAGCTGCTGGCCCCCGCCGGCAACCCCGAGGCCGCCCGGCGCCTGCTGCGCGAATTCGCGCGTGAGCGCGACGCGCTGGCCGCCCGCTTCGGCCTCGGCCTGCCGGATGCCGCGCTCTATTTCGACGAGATCGGCGGTCTGCCGCCCATGGAGCCCGAGCGCGCGCTGGGGCAGGGCGGGCTGGCCCTCTCCTTCCTCGTCACGCTCGGCGTGGCCGGCCGGGTGAAGGTGCCCATGGCCGAGGCCGCCCTGCGCATGCTGGAGGTGTTCGCGGGCCGGGGCCTGCGCGCCAACCCCGCCCTGCTGGCACTGGGCGAGGACCAGGTGCGGGCGGTGCTGCGGCGGCATGCCGCCTGATAGGACGTATCTATAAGAACGAGAGTTTTGATCGTAATTATCGAATACAACTTCCCGTGTATGTTCCTTCCATCACGACGGGCCATAGGGCCCGCCGGAACGGACCAAGGAACAGCACGATGATCACCCAGATGCGCAACGCCGCCGCGATCGCCGCTATCGCCACCGCCGCGGCCTTCGCCGCCCCCCAGCCCGCCCAGGCGCAGTCCGTGTCCTACTGCAATGGCCGGCTGATCGCCGACAGCTTCTACAACACGGTCAGCAGCAATGGCGGCTCCTCCACTGTCAGCTACTTCCTGCAGCTGCGGAACACGACCAATGCCCGGGTGAACTACACCCTGACCTTCAACGCCACCCAGGCCCAGCAGCGCCCGATCAACGCCGCTAAGACCCTGAACGCCTATGCCTCCGAGCGCATCCGCCTGGGCGTGGACACGTTCAACAACCCCTCGGGCACCGGTGCCCTGCAATTCATCGACCTGCGCGACGCCACGCAGATCACCTGCCGGTAGCCTGTTGCGGGGGGAGTGACGCTGGACGGCAGGGCGAACACGAGAGGGGCTTTGCCCCCCTCGCGCTCCCCCCACCAAAGGCCGGGAGGCCTTTGGAAACCGGGAGTTATTGAAAAGCCGGGGAGGGGACGATGTCCCCTCCCCGGCTTTTCAACTTCTGGGGTCCAGGGGCCTTTCGGCTCCTGGCGGGAGAGCGCGAGAGGGCAGAGCCCTCTCGTGTTCGCCCTGCCGTCCAGCGTCACTCCCCCCGCAAGGCCGCCCCGGCCGCGACCGGGGCGAGGGGCAGCGCGAGGGCGGCCAGGGCGCCGAGCAGCAGCAGCATGGGCCGGGCGGAGCTGTCGGTGGTGGTGGCTTCGATGGCGGCCGCGCCGAAGATGACGGCGGGGATGGCCAGCGGCAGCACCAGCAGCGGCAGCAGCACGCCGCCGCGCCGGGCGCCGAGCGTCAGTGCCGCCCCCGCCGTGCCCAGCAGCGACAGGATGAGGGAGGCGAGGCCGAGGGCCAGCATGGCCACGCCCCAGGCCTCGGTGGGCAGGTTCAGCATGGCGGCGGCCAGTGGCGTGGCCAGGATCAGCGGCAGGCCGGTGGTCAGCCAGTGGCCGGTGGCCTTGGCCAGGGCGATCAGCGCCGGGTGCAGGCCGGAGAGCAGCAGCAGGTCGAGCGAGCCGTCCTCGGCCTCCGCTCCCCAGAGGCGGTCCAGCGGCAGCAGGGCGGCGAGGAGGGAGGCGGCCAGCAGGGCCCCCGGGGCCAGGCGCGCCAGGGTCTCGGGCGCGGGGCCCACCCCGAAGGGAAACAGCGCCGAGACCAGCAGGAAGAACAGCACGGCGGCCAGCGCATCGGCCGGGTGGCGCAGGGCCAGGCGCAGCTCGCGCCCCAGCACGGCGAGAAAGGCGGTCACAGGCGGAATTCCTCGGCGCCGGGCAGGGGCAGGGGCAGGTGGGTGGCGGCGATGACGAGGCCGCCCTGGGCGCGGTGGGCCGCCAGCAGGGCGCCCAGGCGCTCCACGCTGGCGGCATCCAGGCCCAGAGTGGGTTCGTCCAGCAGCCAGATCGCGGCCGGGGCGAGCGCGAGTCGCGCCAGCGCCAGCCGCCGCCGCTGCCCGGCCGAGAGCATACGCCCCGGCAGCTCCGCCAGGGCCGACAGGCCGAGCGCCGCCAGGGCGGGCTCCACCGCGCCGCCGGTCAGCGCGGCGTGGAAGGCCAGGTTCTCCCGCACCGTCAGGGCGGGTTTCAGTGCGTCGAGGTGCCCCAGATAGCGCAGGCGGCGGGCGTGGGCGGCGGGGTCCTCGCGCACGTCCTGGCCCTGCCAGGTGATGCGGCCGGCGGCGGCGGGCAGCAGCCCGGCCAGCACCCGCAACAGGCTGGATTTGCCCGCGCCGTTCTGGCCGAGCAGCAGCGTGGCACCTCCGGGGCGCACGCGCAGGTCGAGGCCCGCGAAGACCGCGCGCTCTCCACGCCAGCAGGCCAGGTCGATGGTTTCCAGCACGCGAACCCCGCGAGACACTGTTGCCGGACCTGTTTGCCGTGTCCGGTGGCGGATGCGAAGCCCGCGTGCCGCCCGGGCCCTGCCCAGCCTTGCCCCCGCTGGGGCGAAGTTGATCCGATTGGCGCCAATCTGGCCAATTCGCGGTTGACAGAAGGGGAATACTCCGGGGCTGCTGATGGACCCGCAGCCTGTCCCGTGCTTTAAGCCCGCGGAGAGGCAAGGAGGAGCATCCGCGACCATGCGCATGATCGGTCAGGACAGCTTGAAGACCCGTTCCACCCTCGATGTGGACGGCAAGACGTACAACTACTTCTCGCTGCCCGAGGCGGCGAAGACGCTGGGGGATATCTCCCGGCTGCCCTTCTCGCTGAAGGTCCTGCTCGAGAATGTTCTGCGTTTCGAGGATGGCCGCAGCTACTCGGTGACCGACGCGAAGTCGATCGCCGAATGGGTGATCGAGGGCAAGTCCACCAAGGAAGTGCCGTTCCGCCCCGCCCGCATCCTGATGCAGGACTTCACCGGCGTGCCGGGCGTGGTCGATCTGGCGGCGATGCGCGACGGCATCATCCAGCTGGGCAGCGACCCCCGCAAGGTGAACCCGCTGGTGCCCGTGGATCTGGTCATCGACCACTCTGTGATGGTCGATGTGGCCGGCACCGCCGACGCCCTGCAGAAGAACGTGGACATCGAGTTCGAGCGCAACGGGGAACGCTATGAGTTCCTGCGCTGGGGCCAGAGCGCGTTCAGCAACTTCCGCGTCGTGCCGCCGGGCACGGGCATCTGCCACCAGGTGAACCTGGAATATCTGGCGCAGGTGGTCTGGACCAACACCGAAGCCGGTGAGGTCTATGCCTATCCCGACAGCTGCTACGGCACCGACAGCCACACCACCATGGTGAACGGCCTGGGCGTGCTGGGCTGGGGCGTGGGCGGTATCGAGGCCGAGGCCGCGATGCTGGGCCAGCCGATCGCCATGCTGATCCCCGACGTGATCGGCTTCAAGCTGACCGGCAAGCTGAAGGAAGGCATCACGGCCACCGACCTGGTGCTGACCGTGACGCAGATGCTGCGCAAGAAGGGCGTGGTCGGCAAGTTCGTGGAATTCTTCGGCTCGGGCCTGGAAGAACTGCCGCTGGCGGACCGCGCGACCATCGCCAACATGGCCCCGGAA
Source organism: Rhodovarius lipocyclicus (assembly GCF_009900765.1). Lineage (GTDB taxonomy): Bacteria > Pseudomonadota > Alphaproteobacteria > Acetobacterales > Acetobacteraceae > Rhodovarius > Rhodovarius lipocyclicus. Next base: position 48,907 of record NZ_JAAABL010000019.1, on the reverse strand, counting down.
TACGGTGCCACCTGCGGCTTCTTCCCGGTGGACAAGGCGACCATCGCCTATCTGCACCTGTCGGGCCGCGACGAGCACCGCATCAAGCTGGTCGAGGCCTATGCCAAGGCCCAGGGCATGTGGCACGACGCCAACACGCCGACCCCGGTCTTCACCGATACGCTGGAACTCGACCTGTCCACGGTCGAGCCCTCGCTGGCCGGCCCGAAGCGCCCGCAGGACCGCGTCGTGCTGTCCTCCGTCGCCGCGAATTTCGAGAAGGACCTGACCTCCGGCGTGATGGGCGTGCCGGGCGACCAGCCCAACCTGCGCGTGCCGGTGGCCGGTGCCAACCATGACCTGGGGCATGGGGATGTGGTGATCGCCGCCATCACCTCCTGCACCAACACGTCCAACCCCTATGTGCTGGTCGCCGCCGGCCTGGTCGCCCGCAAGGCGCGCGCCAAGGGCCTGCTGCCGAAGCCGTGGGTGAAGACCTCGCTGGCGCCGGGTTCCCAGGTGGTCACCGACTACCTGAACAAGTCCGGCCTGACGCAGGACCTGGACGCGCTGGGCTTCCAGACCGTGGGCTATGGCTGCACCACCTGCATCGGCAATTCCGGCCCGCTGGAGGATTCGATCGTGGACGCGATCGAGGCCAACAAGCTGGTCGTGTCCGCCGTGCTGTCGGGCAACCGCAACTTCGAAGGCCGCGTGCATGCCAATGTGCGCGCCAACTACCTGGCCTCCCCGCCGCTGGTGGTCGCCTATGCCCTGGCGGGCACCACCCGCAAGGACCTTACCAAGGAGCCGATCGGCACCGGCAGCGACGGCCAGCCCGTGTTCCTGAAGGACATCTGGCCGACCACGAAGGAAGTGCAGGACACCGTGCATTCCGTCGTCACGCGCCAGATGTTCCTGGAGCGCTACGCGGACGTGTTCAAGGGCCCGGCGCAGTGGCAGGCCATCAACGTGGCCGCGGACAGCGACACCTATCGCTGGAACTCCGGCTCCACCTATGTGCAGAACCCTCCCTACTTCGAGGGCATGACCATGGAGCCCGCGCCCGTCACCTCCATCACCGGCGCGCGCGTGCTGGCGGTGCTGGGCGACAGCATCACGACCGACCACATCTCCCCCGCCGGCAATATCCGCAAGGTGAGCCCGGCCGGCGAGTATCTGGTCGAGCACCAGGTGCGGCAGGCGGACTTCAACAGCTACGGCGCCCGCCGCGGCAACCATGAAGTCATGATGCGCGGCACCTTCGCCAACATCCGCATCAAGAACGAGATGCTGCAGGGTGTCGAAGGCGGCATGTCCAAGCATTTCCCCTCGGGCGATGTGGCGCCGATCTACGACGTCGCGATGCGCTATGAGGCCGAGGGCGTGCCCCTGGTGGTCGTCGGCGGCAAGGAATACGGCACCGGCTCCTCCCGCGACTGGGCGGCCAAGGGCACCATGCTGCTGGGCGTGAAGGCCGTGATCACCGAGAGCTTCGAGCGCATTCACCGCTCGAACCTCGTGGGCATGGGCGTGCTGCCGCTGGTGTTCAAGGAAGGCGAGAACCGCCAGACCCTGGGCCTGACCGGCGAGGAGACGGTGGACATCGCCGGCGTGGAGAACCTCTCCCCGCGCATGATGATGGACGTGACCTTCACCCGCCCCGACGGCAGCAAGATCACCACCCAGGTGATGTGCCGCGTCGATACGGCCGATGAGGTCGAGTACTACAAGAATGGCGGCATTCTGAACTACGTGCTGCGCGGGATGGCGAAGGCCGCGTAAGCGGCTTTCCACCCCCCTGAAACGGGAAACCCCGCCGGAGCGATCCGGCGGGGTTTTTTGTGGCCCGCGCGGCGGGCATGAAAAATCCCGCGCGGCCTGTGCGGCCGACGGGATGGCTGGGGGCCTGGCGGCCCGGCTCAGTTCATGACGGCGGAGATGGCCAGGCTGGCGTAATGCTGCACGGCCTGGCGTTCCTGCAGGACGCCGGCGAAGGCCACCACGAGCAGGGCGCCCAGGGTCATCATCACCACCTGGCGGGCGGGGCGGGCGGGCTTATCACCAGTGAGCATTGTGGGAACTCCCTGCTTGGTATGCAGGGAATGTAGAATGTGGGTCGGGAGATGTCCAGGGTTTGGATGTGGGATTCGCGGATTATGACGCAATAAATTCGTGGAATGGCGAGGCTGGGAGGGCGCCGTCCTCCCAGACCCTCCCGCCGGGGAGATAAGATCTCCCCGGGCCCCTGCTGGACACATCGCGCCGCGATGTGTTTTCGGGCCCTGAAACTGCTCAAAAGAAAAGAATGGGGGCTCCGGGGGAAATTCCTTTCCCCCGGCGGGGTGGAGGGGCGGAGCCCCTCCCTGAACCACATTCAGCCGCCGGAAATAACCGCGCCGCCGAAGGTGGTTTCCACCCAGGCCTTCACCTCCGGGTCGCGATAGCCCGCGGCCAGCCGCTGCGCCCAGGGCGCGTTCTCATTCGCGCGCCGGACCACGACCAGGCAGGTGTAGACGCTCTGCTCATTCTCCCGCGCCAGCGCGTCGCGCAGCGGGTTCAGCCCGGCGGGCACGGCGTAGTTGCCGGTGATGGCGCCGGCGTCCACGTCATCCAGCGCGCGCACGATGGTGGCGGCTTCCAGCTCCACGATGCGGATGCGCTTCGGGTTTTCCGCGATGTCGGCGATGGTGGCGCGGTGGTCGGCGCCGGGGCGCAGGCGGAACACCCCGGCCTGGGCCAGCAGCAGCAGCGCGCGGCCGCCATTGGTGGGGTCGTTCGGGATGGCCACCCGCGCGCCGTTCGGCAGCGCCGCCAGGTCCCGGTGCTTGCGGGAGAACACGCCCATCAGCGTCAGCACCGTGCGGCCCACGGGCACGAAGTCATAGCCGCGCTGGGCCTTCTGCGCCTCCAGGAAGGGCAGGTGCTGATAGGCGTTGGCGTCCAGGTCGCCGGCCTGCAGGGCGGCGTTGGGCTGGATGAAATCGCCGAATTCCACCGCGCGGGTGATGAAGCCACCGCGGGCGAGGACGTCACGCACCTTTTCGAAGGTCTGGGCGTGCACGCCCTGGGTCACGCCCACCCGCAAGGGGCGGGCGGCGGTGCCGAGTTCGGCGCCCTGGGCCCAGGCGGGGGCGGCAGCGAGGGCCGGCAGGGTCAGAAGCGAACGGCGCAGCATGGCTTTGTTCCTTTAGAAAGCGGGGACCACGGCGCCCTGGAAGGTCGCCTGCACGAAATCCTTGATCTCCTGGTTCTGATAGGCGGCGACGAGGCGCCGCACCCAGGGGGCGTTCTGGTTGTCCCGGTGCACCGCGATCAGGTTCGCATAGGGGCTGTCGGAGCTTTCCAGCGCGATCGCGTCCCGCACCGGGTTCAGCCCGGCGGGAATGGCGAAATTGGTGTTGATGGTCGCGGCCTCCACCTCATCCAGCGCGCGGGGCAGCTGGGCGGCTTCCAGTTCCACGATGCGCAGGCGGCGGGGGTTGGCCACGATATCGGCGACGGTGGCGGTGTGGTCGGCGCCGGGGCGCAGGGTGAAGGCGCCATTGGCGGCCAGCAGCACCAGGGCGCGCCCGCCATTGGTGGGGTCGTTCGGGATGGCGATGCGCCCGCCCGCCGGCACATCGGCCAGGCTGCGGTGGCGGCGGGAATACAGGCCCATCGGGAAGATCAGCGTCTTGCCCACGGCCACGATGGGCAGGCGGCGGTCGCGCACCTGCTGGTCCAGGAAGGGCTGGTGCTGATAGCTGTTGGCATCCAGGTCCCCGGCGGCCAGGGCGGCGTTGGGCTGGATGTAGTCGCGGAATTCCGTGATGCGGATGGCCAGCCCGTCGCGCGCCGCGATCTCACGCACCTTCTCCATCACCTGGGAATGCGGGCCGGCGGTGGCGCCGACGCGGATGGGGCGGGCGGCGGTGCCGATCTCGGCCCCTTGGGCGCGCGCGATGGCGGGGGCGAGGATGGTGGCGGCCAGCAGGCCGCGGCGGGTGTTGGTCATGTCGTTGTTCTGCCGTGTGTTCTTATCGATGGCTCAGGCGCCGGACGAGCCAGTCGCCGAAGGATTGCAGCCCCTGCACCAGCAAGATCAGCAGGATGACGACGGTGGCCATCACCTCCGGCATGAAGCGCTGGTAGCCGAAGCGGATGCCCAGATCCCCGAGGCCGCCGCCGCCGATCGCCCCTGCCATGGCGGAAAAGCTCATCAGCGAGACGACGGCGACGGTGGTGGCCGCGATCAGGCCCGGCAGGGCCTCCGGCACCAGCACCTTGGTCACGATCTGCAGGCGGGTGGCGCCCATGGCGCGCGCGGCCTCGATGACGCCGGGCTCCACCTCGCGCAGCGCGTTCTCGAACAGCCGCGCCAGGAAGGCGGTGGCCGCCAGCGCCAGCGGCACGATGGCCGCGGTGGTGCCGATGGAAGTGCCCGCCACCAGCCGCGTGAAGGGGATGATCGCCACCATCAGGATGATGAAGGGGGTGGAGCGCAGCGCGTTCACCAGCAGCCCGACGGGCCGGTTGATCCAGCCATTGGGGCTGAGCCCGCCGGGTGCCGTCACATACAGCAGCAGCGCCAGCGGCAGGCCGATGGCCACCGAGATCACGGTGGAGGCGCCGACCATGATCAGCGTTTCCCAGAAGGCTTCCAGCAGCAGTTCCTGCATGGTGGGGGTCAGCCAGCTCATGCCGCGTCCTCCTCGATGGGGGTGACCGCAAGCCCCAGCTGCTGCATCCACAGCAGGGCGGCCGTGACCTTGGCGGGCTCGCCATAGGCGGCCAGCGCCATCACGCCGAAGGGCTCGCCCGAGATCTCGTCGATGCGGCCGGAGACGATGTTGAAATCCACGCCGAACTCCCGGCTGGCCTGGCTGATCACGGCGCGGGTGCTGTTGGGGCCGGCGAACAGCACATGGGCCAGGTAGCGGGTCTCGCCAGGGCCGGGCTCCGGCAGGCGGGCGATGGTGCCCTCCGGCACGCCATGGCCGATCACCTCGGACACGAAGCGGCGGGTGGTGGGCTGGCTGGGCTGGGTGAACACGTCGAAGACGCGGCCCTGCTCGATCACGCGCCCCGCCTCCATCACCGCCACCCGGTCGCAGATGGCCTTCACCACGGCCATCTCATGCGTGATCAGCAGCACGGTCAGGTCCAGCCGCGCGCGCAGGTCGCGGATCAGGGCCAGGATTTCCTCGGTCGTCTCGGGGTCCAGCGCGCTGGTCGCCTCGTCGCACAGCAGCAGGCGCGGGCGGGAGGCCAGCGCGCGGGCAATGCCCACCCGCTGCTTCTGCCCGCCCGAAAGCTGGGCCGGATAGGCCTTCGCGCGCGCCTCCAGCCCCACCAGCGGCAGGATCTCGGCCACGCGGGCCCGGCGCTCGGCGGCGGGCAGGCCGGCGATTTCCAGCGGGAAGGCGATGTTCTCGGCCACCGTGCGCCTGCTGTGCAGGTTGAAGTGCTGGAACACCATGCCGATGCCCCGGCGCGCGGCGCGCAGCCCGGCATCGTCCAGCGCCAGCATGTCATGGCCCAGCACCCGCACCTGGCCGGCATCGGGGCGTTCCAGCAGGTTCACACAGCGGATCAGCGTGGATTTGCCGGCGCCGGAGCGCCCGACAATGCCGAAGATCTCGCCCGGCTGGACCGAGAGCGAGACATCATCGAGCGCCAGCGTGCCGCCGGAGGCATACCGCTTGGTGAGCCCGGCCAGGGTGATCGCCGCCGGGGATGCCGACGGGGATGATGGTGCGTGCTGCATGATGGGCGGGGTATGCCCCAGAGGGCCCGCCGCGACCAGGGGCCGCGCGAGCAGTCCAGCCATTACGCGCGTGCGGCGTGCAATATGGCGTCGCTGGCGTGCCGCGCCGGCGGCACCAAGGGGGGCGCCACCGGGTGGTTCACCGCCAGATGCAGCCGGGCCACGCGCTCCGCGGCCTCGGGCGAGGGGAAATCCTGCCGGTCGAGGTCGGACAGGCGGCTGTCCAGGGCGATCAGGAACCAGCCCAGATCACCGCGTTGCACTAGGGCGACGACAGAACCGGCGGCTGAAATGGGAAGGGAAGGGCGCATGGGGGCCTCGCTGGGGATGATGCACAGATCGGTGGAGTGATTTGTGCGGCCTCAACAGCAGCCCATGCCGGCCGCCAGCGCCTCATCCCGCGGCGGCATCAGGATGTTCAGCATCATGCCCGCCGTGCCGACGAGCAGCGCGGCCAGGGTTTCCGGCCCAATTCCGAGGATCGAGGTGAGGATGATGCTGAACATGGCGTGGATATACGCGCCATTTCCGTGGGTATCAAGGAAAATAACAGAAATCACGCGCTAAAATGCGGTGTTGTTCCAGCCATCCCGCATCCGCTGCGTGACATTGCGCCGGAACGCGTCGATATGCCGCGCCATGGCGCGGGATGCGGTCATGCCATCCCGGGCCTCCAGCGCCTCCAGGATCTCCCGGTGGTCGCGCAGCACCATGCCCTGCTGCGCCTGCTCGTTCAGCGAGATGAACCAGAACCGCACCGCCCGGTCATGCAGGTTGCGCAGGATGTCGAAGAACACCGCGGAGCGGGAGGCGCGCGCCAGCAGGTCGTGGAATTCCCGGTCCAGCAGCATCATCGTCTCGGTGTCGTGGCTGGCCTCGGCGGATTCGGTGCGCTGGATCACCTCCCGCAGCGCCTCCAGCTCCTCCTCCGTCACATGGCGGGCGGCCAGGCGGATGGCGCGGCATTCGTTGATCGTCCGTGCCTCGATGATCTGGAGCAGTTCCTCCGGGTCGATCGGGCGCACCTCCAGCCCCTTGCGGGGGCGGATGGTGATCAGCCCCTCCAGGGCCAGCTTGGCCAGCGCGTTGCGCACCGGCATGCGGCTGAGGTTCAGCCGCGCGCCCACCTGCGCCTCGTTCAGCTTCTCACCGGGGGCGAAGCGGCAGGTGATGATGTGGTGCTTGATGATGTCGTAGGCGCGGTCCTTCAGCGCGACCGCGCGCTTGCGGGGGGCGGCGGGGCGGACACGGGTGGTGGCGCGCGGGGGCGCCCTCATGTCGGCCTCTGGCTTCACCTCGCCCATCCTGTCCTCCTTGCCCGCCTATCGCATTGCAACAGTGCCGCCGATCAGTCCAGAGTCGCGCCGGAAATCCGCACCGCCTCACGCCACAGTGGCGCGTCGCGCTCGATCGCCTGGCGGAAGGCCGCGGGGGTGGAGCATTCCGGCGTGGTGCCCAGCCGCTCCAGCGCCGCCCGGAACGCCGCATCCTGGCAGGCTTCGCCCAGCAGGCTGGCCAGGCGCTCGATGATCGGCGCGGGGGTGCCGGCGGGGGCGACCAGCCCGTTCCAGGTCTCGGCGCGGAAGCCGGGATAGCCCTGTTCGGCCACCGTCTGCACGCCCGGCAGGCTGGGCAGGCGGTTGGGCCCGGCGATGGCGATCACGCGCATGCGCCCCGCCCCCAGATGCGGGATGAAATCCGACGGATTGCCGAAATAGGCCGCGACCTCACCGGTCAGCAGCGCCTGCATGGCGGGGGCGCCACCGCGATAGGGGATGTGCTGCAGCTCGATCCCCGCCGCTGACAGCAGCAGCGCCATGGCCAGGTGGTTGGATGACCCCGCGCCCGCGGAGCTGAAATCCAGCCGGCCATTCTCGGCCCGGGCGCGGGCCACGAATTCCCGCAGGGTGCTGACACCCAGCCGCTCCGACACGCCCAGCACCTGGGGGTTGCCGGCCACGATGGAGATGGGCGCGAAGTCGCGCAGCGAATCGAAATTCACCCGCGTCAGCGCCGGCAGCATCACCAGCTGAGAGGCACTGGCGGTGAACAGCGTGTAGCCATCCGGGGCGGCGCGCATGGTGGCCTCGGCCGCGATGGCGCCGCTGGCGCCCGTGCGGTTCTCCACCACCACGGACTGCCCCAGCTTCTGGCTGAGCCATTCGGAACTGAGGCGCCCGATGCCGTCCGTCACGCCCCCAGGGGCGAAAGGCACCAGCACGCGGATGGGCCGGTCCGGCCATTGGGCGTGCGCGGCAGGAGCGACGCACAGCGAGGCCAGGGCAACAAGGGCGCGGCGCGCCCAGACGGATGACAGCATGGTTCGGCTCCTTCCCGGGGAGGTCGAAGAATGTGGAAACCGGGCGCGAACTCTGTGGCTCGCTGGCCGGGTAGCGCCGTGTGCGGGGGGCGAGGCCCCCACCAGGGGGCGCTGCCCCCTGGACCCCCGCCAGGACCGTAGCGGTCCTGGACCTCGATCAATTGGCGCCTATCCTGGCAGGCGGGGCGCCGAAATATTTATAAAAATCAATCAGAAACCCCTGTCCAGGACCCGCACCAAGCTCCTGGGGTCCAGGGGCCTTTCGGCTCCTGGCGGGGGGCAGGGGCCGCGCCCCTGCGCGGGGGTTCGGGGGCAAGGCCCCCGAGGCGCCTCACCCCTTCGGCGTCTCGTCGTAGTAGTGCATCTCCAGCAGGATGCAGCCGTTCACGCTCTTGAACGGCCCGTGCCAGGCGCCAGGCGGGCGGCAGGCATAGGCCGCGACGTTGAACGCCTCGCCGCCATTGCCCTCGGCATCGTTGCCGACGATCAGGTCGCCCGAGACCAGCCAGACTTCTTCCCAGTAGTCATGCACGAAGGGCGCCTTGGTGAAGGTGCCGGGGTCGAGCTTCAGCAGGCGGGTGCGGTGGCCGCGCTTGTTGGCCTCATCCAGGCTGCCGGCCAGGATCTTCTCCTGCGCGCCGCCCGAGTAGCCGGCGGGCAGGCGCCAGCCGGTGCTCATGTCCGGCACGTGGAATTCGAGGTGTTCCTTGACGATGGGCATTGCGGGGCCTCCTTAAACGCCGAGCCAGCGGGCGGTGTAGTGGTGGGTGATGGTGCGGTTCAGCACCGGGTCGCGCAACTCCAGGCGGAAGTCGCGCCGGGGGCGGATGCCGCCCTTCACCGGCAGGGTGCCGCCGAACATCAGGCTGCCGGGGGGCAGGGCGTTGCCCGCCTTTTCCCACGCCGTGATGGTGTCCAGCGGGTTCAGCATCGCGTCCACGCTGCCGGCCTGGTAAGGCACGAAGCCCGCGCCGTCGTCCACGAAGCTGTGCAGTTCCAGCCTGTCCCAATGGGCGGCCACATCGGCCAGCTTCCACAGGGTGGGGGCCACGGGCTTGGGGCACATCTGCTTGGAGACGGGGATGGAATAGGCTTCCACCTCGCGGTCTGTGTGGTCGGAACCGAGGCCGACCCAGCGCTCGCCCGCCGCATCCACCACGATCACGAACTCGGCCTCGCCGCTGCTGTCGCCGCCCAGGCAGTCGATGGCGGTGGCCGTCGTCAGCAGCTCCGCCCCGCCCAGGTAGAAGCAGGGGGTGGAGGGCGGCGGCGCCACGCCGAGGGCCGCCAGCTCCTCGATATGCTCCTGCACCTTGTGCGGGTCGCGGCCGGTCCAGCCGGCGATGACCAGGTTTTTGATCTCGATCGCGCGGGGCTCGGCGCCCGAGGCGGTGACGCAGGTGAAGTTCAATATGGGCATTCAGTCGATCTCCGCGGCTCGGCGCAGGCTGTTGATCATGGACACTTGCAGCAGATAGGCATGCGCCTTGGCGGGGTCGGAGGCGGCATCGGCCATGCGCTCCCGGAAGGCGGCCTGGGCGGCCGGCTCCTTGGCCTCCAGGTTCTGCTTGTTGGCGATGGTCTGGCGCTGGACATGTTCGACCGTCACGCCACGGCGCTGGCGGTCGTAGTGGTCGAGCACGGTGTCCGCGGCCTCGCCATGCCAGACGCGCGCCAGCTTCTCGCCCAGGTTCACGGCATCATGCACGCCGCCGTTCAGGCCCATGCCCCCCAGCGGGTTGTTGATGTGCGCGGCGTCGCCCGCCAGCAGGATGCGGCCGCGGCGGAAGGTCTCCGCCACGCGCTGGTGCACGCGGTACAGGGTGCGGTGGCGGGTGGGGTAGTCGTCGCGCCCGGCCTTGATGCGGGCGAAGCGGGCGCGGGCGAATTCGGCGCTCAGGATCTCCTCGTCCGACAGCTCGGGCGCGGTGGGGAACATGGCGCGCCACAGCCCGCCCGGCTCGCCGCCCGGCACGCGCAGCAGGAAGAACCATTCCTCCGGGTCCGCGTAATACGACACGTCGGCCAGGTCGGGGATGATCGAGCGGAAATCGAAGGGGGTGGAGAGCACCAGGAAGCGCTCGGGCCAGGTGAAGCCCTCGAAGGGGATGCCGGCGGATTTGCGCACGGCGCTGTGCGCGCCATCGGCGCCGATGATGTGGCTGGCCTCGATGCGGGTGCCGTCCTCCAGCACCGCGACCGCGTGGCTGCCCTCATCGGTGACGGAGGCCACCTTGGCGCCGAAACGGATCGAGAAGCCCGGCTTGTCCTTCAGGATGTCGTGCAGGATGCGGGTCAGCTTGAACTGCTCGCATTGCAGGCGGAAGGGGTGGCGGGTGACGTCCGCCAGCACGCCGAAATCGAAGGTGGCGATCACGCCATGGTCGCGCCTGCGATACTGCATCAGGGGGGCCACGAAGCCCTGTTCGACCATGCGGGCGGCCGCGCCGTAGGAGTCCAGCATGTCCAGCGTGGGCGCATGGAAGGTGGAGCCGCGCATTTCGCCGGACAGTTCCGCCCCTTCCTCCAGCACGATGACGGGCACGCTATGTCGGATGAGCTCGGCCGCGGCCACCAGGCCCACCGGGCCCGCGCCCACCACCAGAACCGGTTTCACCTCTGCCATGGATTCCTCGTCGCCTTGTTGGCCGGAGGATGGCGGGGAAGGCGAGGCCGCGCAAGTGTGAAATCTCACAGTGAAATGTTACTGAGGGTGGCGCCGCCCGCTTCTGCCCGCGCGCTGGGCAGCTGGCGCCACGCCTGCCGCCCCCGCATGCATTCCAGGGCAGGCGCCGGCAACGCCCCTTGACCCGCCCGCGCGTGCCGTCCCCAATGCGGCCATGCGCCTGCTTTTCCTCAACGGACCCAACGCGAATCTCTACGGCCTGGACCCCAAGGGGACCTATGGCCGCGAGAATTTCCAGGACATCACCAACCGCTGCCACGCCAAGGCGCTGCGGGAGGGGGTGACGCTCGATTTCCGCCAGAGCCAGAGCGAGGGCGAGCTGGTGGAATGGATCCAGCAGGCCCGGCCGGAGGGGCCCGCGCCCGCCGCCGGCATCATCATCAACGCGGCGGGGCTGTCCTATACCTCCATCGCCATCCTGGACGCGCTGCTGGCCTTCCCGGGCCCGGTGATCGAGGTGCACATGTCCAACATCCAGAAGCGCGAGCCCTTCCGGCACCGCACCTATACTTCCAGGGCGGCGGTGGGCTCGATCAGCGGGCTGGGGCCGCTGGGCTATGAGCTGGCGATCGAGGCCATGGTCGGGCTGGTGAACGCATGATCCCGGTCGTCTTCCATTCGAAGCTGGATGACCCGACGGCCTGGGAGGCCGCGCTGCGCGCCCATCTGCCGGAGGTGGATTTCCGCGTGGACGGCCCGCCCGAGGGGGTGGTGGCCGCCCTGGTCTGGAAGCCGCCCGCGGGTTTCTTCGCGCCCTTCCGCGACCTGAAGCTGGTGGTCAACCTGGGCGCCGGGGTGGACAGCCTGGTGGGGCGCGACGACCTGCCGCCCCTACCCATCGCGCGGCTGAACGACCCCGGGATGGTGGCGCTGATGCGCAGCTATATCCTGTGGGCTGTCACCCGCTATGCCCGGGATTTCCATCTGTTCGAGCGCGCGCGGCGGGCGCGGGAATGGCGCTATATCCACCCCCGGCCGCTGGCCAGCCACCGCGTGACCATCCTGGGGCTGGGCGAACTCGGCACCCCCGCCGCCGAGGCGCTGGCCGGCATGGGCTATACCGTCACCGGCTGGGCGCGCAGCGCGAAGGCCATCCCCGGCGTGCGCTGCCTGCACGGCCGCGCCGGGCTGGAGCAGGCGCTGGCCGAAACCGACACGCTGGTGGTGCTGCTGCCGCTGACGCCCGACACGCGCGGGCTGCTGGGTGCGCGGGAGCTGGCGCTGCTGCCGCGCGGCGCGAAGCTGATCAATGCCGGGCGCGGCCCGGTGATCGACGAGCCGGCGCTGCTGGCGGCGCTGGGCTCCGGCCAGGTCGGGGAAGCGACGCTGGATGTGTTCGAAACCTCTCCCCTCCCGCCCGGGCACCCGTTCTGGGGGATGGAGAACGTGTTCATCACGCCGCACCTGGCCTCCATCACCGTGCCGGAGGCGGCGGCGCAGGATGTGGCGGAGAGCATCCGGCGTGTGATGCGGGGGCAGGCGCCCCTGCACCAGGTGGATGCGGGGCGGGGATACTGAGGCGTTGGGGAGGCGCCGCCTCCCCAAACCCCTCCGCCGGGGACACGCGTGTCCCCGGACCCCAGCGGAGTTTTTAGAACATTGATTTTTATGATGTTTGTCAAACTGCCAAAAAGTAATGGGGGAGTTTGAGGGGGAAAGTCATTTCCCCCTCAACAGGAGTGTGAGGGCAGCGCCCTCGCCTCTTGCGCCCTTCGCCGCTTCATGGCCCATTTCGCACATCGAAACGGAGAGGAAGCCGGCATGAACGTCCAGGGTGCAGTTGCAATCGTCACGGGTGGTGCGTCGGGTCTCGGCCTGGCCACGGCGAAGCGGCTTCTGGCCGCCGGCGCCACGGTGGTCCTGGCGGACCTGCCCTCCAGCCCCGGTGCCGCCGTCGCCGCCGAGATCGGCGCGCATTTCGCCCCGGCGGACGTGACGGATACCGAAAGCTTCCAGTCCGCGGTCGATCTCGCGGCCTCGCTGGGCGCGTTGCGCGTGGTGGTGCATTGCGCCGGGCGCGGCGGGGCCGTGCGCGTGCTGGACCGTGAGGGCGCGCCGGGCTCGCTCGAGACCTATGAGGCGATCGTGAAGGTGAACCTGACCGGCAGCTTCAACGTGCTGCGCCTGGCCGCGGCCGCCATCGCCAAGACCGAGGCGCTGCCCGATGGCGAACGCGGCGTGGTGGTGATGACGGCCTCCGTCGCGGGGTATGAGGGGCAGATCGGCCAGATGGGCTACGCGGCGTCCAAGGCGGGCGTGATCGGCATGACGATCTGCGCGGCGCGCGACCTGGCCAGCAAGCACATTCGCGTCTGCACCATCGCACCCGGCATCATGGACACGCCGATGCTGGCCAAGCTGCGGGAGGATGTGCGGTCCTCGCTGGGGGCATCGGTGCCGAACCCGGCGCGGCTGGGCGCGCCGGACGAATACGCGAAGCTGGCGATGCAGATCGTGGAGAACGGCTATCTGAACGGCGAGACCATCCGCATGGATGGCGCGCTGCGCATGGCCCCGCGCTGAGGCGGGGCCCGGGGTAGGGGCCTTCCCTACCCCAGCAGGGCCAGGCCGCCCCGCACCACCACATACACCCCCACCACGGCGACGATGCCGGCGAACACCCGTTGCAGCAGGGCCTTGTTGCCGCCCAGCCGCCGGGCCAGCGCGGTGCCCAGCACGCCGCCCGCGACGCCGCCGGCCACAAACAGCCCGGCCACCGGCCAGTCCACCATGCCGGAGGCGGCATAGGAGACGGCCGTGGTCAGCCCGAAGCTGGTCACCGCCACCAGCGAGGAGCCGATGGCCAGCAGCATGGGCATGCGCGCGGCACCCATCAGGCCCGGCACGATCAGAAAGCCGCCGCCGATGCCGAAGAAGCCCGACATCGCCCCTACCAGCCCGCCCATGCCCAGCAGCCGGGGCAGCAGGGTGGGGGCGCTGGCCGCGGTCAGGGGCTGGAAGCCCGCGCCGCTTGCGGGTTTGCGCAGCAGCATGGCGGCGGCGATCACCAGCATCAGCAGGCCGAACAGCAGCAGCAGCTTCTGCCCGTCCATCGCCTTGCCCAGGGCCGAGCCCAGCAGCGCCCCCAGCATGCCGGCGGCGGAAAACACCAGCGCGCAGGGCCAGCGCACATTCCCCGCCCGGGCATGGCCCGCCAGATTGGCCAGCGCGCTGAGCGCCACGGCCACCGCGCTGGTGCCGATGGCGATATGCGGGGAGGCCACCCCCACCCCATAGACCAGCAGCGGCACGGCCAGGATCGACCCGCCGCCCCCGATCAGCCCCAGCACGAACCCCACCAGCGAGCCCGCCCCGCTGGCCGCGAACACCAACATGATCCGCCCCCTACAGCAGGTTCAATGGGACTTTGAGGTAGCGCGCGCCGTTCTCCGCCGGCGCGGGCAGCTCGCCCGCCTTCATGTTCACCTGCAGCGAAGGGATGATCAGGCGCGGCATGGAAAGCGTGGCATCCCGGGCCTCGCGCATCGCCACGAAGGCGTCCTCCGAGATGCCGTCATGCACATGGATGTTGCGGGCGCGCTGCTCGGCCACCGTGGTTTCCCACGCGATGGCGCGGCCGTTGGGGCCGTAGTCATGGCAGATGAACAGCCGGGTTTCGGGCGGCAGTTCCAGCACCCGGCGGATGGAACGGTACAGGGTGCGCGCGTCGCCCCCGGGGAAATCCGCCCGCGCGCTGCCGCCATCGGGCATGAACAGCGTGTCGCCGACAAAGGCGGCGTCGCCGATCACATGCGTCATGCAGGCGGGGGTGTGGCCGGGGGTCAGCAGGGCGCGGGCCGCCAGGCCGCCGATGGCGTAGCTGTCGCCATCCTGGAACAGCCGGTCGAACTGGCTGCCGTCGCGGCGGAATTCGATGCCCTCGTTGAAGACCTTGCCGAACACCTCCTGCACCACGGTGATGTTGGCGCCGATGCCGATCTGCCCGCCCAGCGCCGCCTGGAGATAGGGCGCGGCCGAGAGGTGGTCGGCGTGCACATGCGTCTCGATCAGCCATTCGAGCGTGAGGCCGTGTTCCCGGATGAAGGCGATGATGCGGTCGGCCGAGGCATGGCCGATACGGCCCGCCGCGTAGTCGATGTCCAGCACGGAATCGATCACGGCGCAGGCCGATGAGGCCGGATCCTTCACCACATAGCTGATGGTGTTGGTCTCGGGGTCGAAGAAAGGCGTGACGACGGGTTTCGGGTCCATCGCTTGTGCTCCGTCTGCGGGCCCGCGAGGGCGGGCCCGACTCTGGAACATAAGTATATTCTAATATTCAATAATACAAGCGGAACCCGTCGAATTTTCCCGCTTTCAGGCCTTTTTCAGCAGGATGCGGGCCTCGGCGGCGGCCTCGATCGCGGCGCGGCTGTACAGCAGGGGCACCGCCTCATCCTTCGCCCAAACCGGGAACAGGTCCCGGTAATGCGGGCTGCGCGGGTCGCCGGACTGGCCCGGCGTGTTCACCGTGATGCTGGCATCCCAGTTGCCCACATCCACCACCATGCGCCAGGTGACGCCGGAGGTGACGCGGAAATCCGACGGCCGGTAGCCGTTGTTGTTCAGTGTGGAGCCGGCGCCCGATTTCGGCAGCGGGCCCACATTCAGCGTGGCCGCCACCTCGGGCGGGACGTATTTCGACAGCGGGTGCTCGGCGAAGGCTTGGTGCAGCTTGCCCCAGGCCCAGGCGGTGGTGTCGGGGCCGAGCAGCTTCGAGACCTCGGCGAAGGCCGCCTCCAGCGTCTTCAGCATCAGCGCGTCGCGGGCTTTTTCGGGCTCCGGGCCGAAGGCGGGGTCGGCCGCCAGCACCAGATGGGTCACATGCTGGGTGTCGGGCACCGCGACCATGGCCGCCATCCCCTCCGGCGGCAGGGTGCGCATGACGGTGGGCACCAGATGCTTGGTGAACCAGGCCTCATACAGCGCGCCGCCGGCGCTGTCGGTGGACAGGCGATGGTCCCAGCCCATCAGCAGGGCGCGGGCGGGAGAGGGCTCGCCGGGGATGGCGCGCAGCACATCGACCAGCGCCTTCGCCTGCACGGAGGTCACGTCGGTCTGGAGCGCCAGCGTGCTGGCGACGGAGAACTTCGTCTCCCCGTTCAGCACCTGGGAGAGGCGGGCATAGCGCGCGCCATCGGTCCATTCGAAGCCGGTGCGGCGGAAGGACGCGTCGAAATCGGGCGGCAGGTTGTACTGGTTGGCGCTGCCGACCCAGCCGCTGTCGGGATTGTAGTGGCGCGGCATGTCGCGGGTGGTGGTGAAGCCCGCCCATTCATAGCGCCCGTCGCCCGGCACCGGCATCAGCCCATCCCAGTTCGGGCGCAGCGGCACCTTGGTGCCCACCGCATAGGCGATGTTGCCCGCCACCTCGGCCACCACATGGTTGGAGGAAGGCGCGCCCCAATGGTCCAGCGCGGCCAGGTAGCCCTTGATATCCGTGGCCTTCAGATAGCCCAGGCTGCCGATATAGGCGGCCGTCCCCGGCTCCCACCACAGGCTGCGCAGGGCATAGGCGCGGCGGGTGGCGGCCTCGACATGCAGGATGGGGCCGTGGCGGGTGAAGGACAGCTCGATCTCGCGGTCGGGTTCGCCGCGCACCTGCAGCACCTCGCGCTCGGTGCGGATCGCCTCCCACTCGCCGCCATAGCGGTAATGGGTCAGTGCGTCGTTGAGCTCATAGATATAGAGGTCTTCCTGGTCGGCCGGGTGGATGGTCATCGCGAAGGCGATGTCCTCGTTGTGGCCGAAGGTGATGCCCGGCACCGCGGGCTCGCCGGAGCCGATGACGTTCAGCCCTGGCGCGTTCAGGTGCACGGCGTAGCGCAGGCTCGGCTGCTCATGCACGCGGTGGGGGTCGCTGGCCAGGATGGGGCGGCCGGTGGTGGTGCGGTGCGGCGCCAGGGCCCAATGGTTGCTGCCCTCATCGGCCAGGTCGGCCGGCAGGGTGGGCGAGCCCAGGTTCAGCGCGTTGGGCTCGGCACCGATATTCTGCGTCCGCAGCACGGCGGCCGGGATGGGGTGGGGGTCCATGCCTTCGGGGACCATCACCGTCCAGTCGGGCTGCAGGCCCTTGTGGAAGCGGTCGGCCTCCATGCCGTATTTCAGCGCGATGTTGTGGCGGGTGATCTCGGCATCCAGGTTGCGCACGCGGGCATGGGCACGGCAGCGCAGCACGTCCTCCGGCAGCCAGCGGGCGGGCTTGGTGCCCATGATGCCGAATTCGGGCGGCAGGCGTTCGGGCTCGCGCTCCGTCAGGGCGACATAGGCGTTGATGCCGGCGGCGAAGGCCTCGGTCCAGCTTTTGGCCTCGGCGGCATAGGCGGCCCATTCGGGGGCCATCTCACCCCGATACATCAGCAGGCGGGCGGCGCGGTCGCGCTCGGCGTAGTCCGGGCCGAAATCGGCGGCCATCAGCCCCAGGCCGCGCTTGCGCCACAGGTCGATCTGCCACAGCCGGTCGCGCGCCGCGTTGAAACCCTGCGCGAAAAAGGCCGTGATCTGGTCCGGCGCGTAGATATGCGGAATGCCCCAGCGGTCGATCAGGATCTCGACCTCGGCGGGGAGGCCTTCGACGGTGATGGTTTCGCTGGGCAGTGGCATGCGCGGAGTCCTTTGATGCGTCGGCGCATGCAACGCCCGAGCGGCGGCCGGGGCAAGACGGGGCGGCCGAGAAAACCGCCCTGCCGTTCAGCACAGCAGCAGCGGCGTGCCGCTCGTCCGCCGCCCTTCCAGGGCGCGGTGCGCCGCCGCGGCCTCGGCCAGGGGGAAGCTGGGGCCGGGGGCGATCCGCAGCCCCTGTTCCAGCTCCGCCAGGAAGGCGGCCGCGGCCTGGCGGTAGCGCGCCTCGTCGGCCGCATAGGCGAAGACGCTGGGCCGGGCGAGGGCGATCGAGCGCCTGGGCCCGAGCTCCGCTACCGCGAGGTCCGGGATGGGGCCGGCCGACTGGCCCACGCTGGCGACGGTGCCGAAGGGGCGGACGCAATCCAGCGTCTGGGCCAGCATGGCGCCGCCGATGCCGTCCACGGCGTGGTGCGCGCCCATCCCGCCCGTCATCTCCCGCACCGCGGCGGCCACGGGCTGTGCGTGGTACATGACGATGTGGTCCACCCCATGGGCGCGGGCCAGCTCCGCCTTCTCCGCGCTGCCGACCGTGCCGATGACGGTGGCGCCCCGGCTGGGGCCGCTGCGGGCCCGCCACCCCGGCCTGTTGCTGGAACTGGTGGGGGCCAGCGGCTTCGCCAGCCTGACACGGCGGGAGGCGGATCTGGCGATCCGGCTTTCGCGTCCCGAAGGGGCCTCGCTGGTCGCGCGGCGGCTCGGCACCTTGGCCTATGGGCTGTATGGCGCGCCGGCGGGCAGTGACGACTTTCTCGGCTATGACGAGACGCTGGATCATGTCCCGCAGCAGCGCTGGTTGCGTGCCCTGGCGGGGGAGCGCCCGCTGGCCTTGCGCAGCAACGATCTGGCGACACTGCACAGCGCGGCGCGGGCCGGGCTGGGGCGGGCGGCGCTGCCCTGCTTCCTGGGCGATGCGGACGCGGCGCTGGTGCGTCTGCCCGCCCCTGGCGCGGAGGCCGCCGCGCGGGAGATCTGGCTGGTGGCGCATGCCGATCTGGCCCGTTCTCCCCGGGTGCGGGCGGTGATGGAGCATCTGGTGCGGACGGTGCAGGATGCGCGGGCCTTGCTGGGCGGCGCCTGATTCCTCGCCGCGCGGGCTGGTCAGGCGGAATGTTCAATATAATACTCACCCTTCATTCATGGGGCCCCGCCCCTGGAAGGAACCGCCATGACCCGCCGGATGCGTCTCGTCGCCTATCTCAAGACCGGGCCCACCGCCAATCATGGCGGGGGCTGGCGCCACCCGGCCTCGCGCCTCGATGATATCTTCCGCCCCGAGCGCTATGAGGATGTCGCCCGCCTGCTGGAGGATGCGCGCTTCGACGCCGCCTTCTTCGCCGATGCCTTCGGCCTGCCGGACATCCACCGCGGCGGCTACGACACCTATCTGCGCCTCGGCGGGCAGATCAGCTACCTGGACCCGATGACGGTGCTGCCCTTCATGATGCGCGCCACGCGCCATCTGGGGCTGGGGGCTACGCTGTCCACCACCTTCTTCCACCCCTATCACCTGGCCCGCACCCTGGCCTCGATGGATATCCTCAGCGAAGGGCGGATGGCGTGGAACGTCGTCACCTCCGCCACCGATTTCGAGGCCCGCAATTTCGGCGGCGACGCCATCCCGCCCCGCGCCGAACGCTATGACCGCGGCGATGAGGTGCTGGAGGCCTGCCGCGCCCTGTGGGAAGGCTGGGACGCCGATGCCTTCGTGATGGACCGCGAGGCGGGGGTGTTCATCGACCCCGCCAAGGTCCGCTACGCCGACTACAAGGGCCGCTATGTCAGCACGCGCGGCCCGCTTTCCATCCCGCGCAGCCCGCAGACGGGGCCGGTGCTGATGCAGGCTGGCTCCTCCGACCGGGGGCGCGAATTCGCCACCCGCTGGGCGGAGCTGATCTTCATCACCCCCGCCTACAAGGAAGACGCCGCGGCCTATGCCGCCGACATCCGCGCCCGCCTGGCCACGGCCGGGCGCGACCCCACCCTGTGCCCCGTGCTGCCCGCCTGCGCCACGGTGGTGGCCGAGACCCGGGAGATCGCGCGCGAAAAGGCTGATTACCTGAACGCGCTGATCGACCCCGACCTGGCGCTGGCCGCCAATTCCAACACCATCGGCGTGGACCTGACCCAGCCCCTGCCGCCCGACGGGCCGGTGCGGCAAGGCATCCAGGGCTCCTGGGACCGGGTCGCGGTGCGGGCGGAACGGGAAGGCATCACCTTCGTCGAAGCCGCGAAACGCCCGCGCAACCTGATGGTCGGCACCCCCAACGATGTGGCGGACCAGATGGAAGACTGGTTCAAGAGCGGCGCCTGCGACGGCTTCGTGCTGTGGCCGACCCACAGCCCCGGCATGTTCGAGGACTTCGCGCGGATGGTGGTGCCGGTGCTGCAAAAGCGCGGTCTGATGCAGACGGAGTACCGGGAAGGGACGCTGCGGGAGAAACTGCGGGGGTGAGAGGCGGGGGCTTTGCCCTCGGGCCCCCAGTCAGGGGCGCCGCCCCTGACCACCCCGCAAAAGGTTGTAGCGACCCTTCGAACCCATGGATTGGCGCTTCATCCTGGCAGGCGGGGCGCCTTTTTCATTATAAAATTCAATGGGAAACACCCTGCCAGGATATGGTGCCAAACTGATGGGGTGCAGGGGCCTTTCGGCTCCTGCCGGGGGGCCAGGGGGCAGCGCCCCCTGGGCGGCCCACCGATCAATCCGCCCGCATCCCCGTCCCCCCGACCACATCCCGGAACCTGGCGGTCTCGCTGGCGATGAAGGCCTTGAAGGTGGCGCTGTCCATCGGCCGGGGAATGCCGCCCGCCGCCGCGATGCGTTGGGCCACGCCGGGTTCGCGCACGGCGGCCATGGTTTCGTCCTGCAGTTTCTTCACCCGATCCGGGGCCACGCCATTGGCCACGAACAGCCCCCACCAGCCGGAGGTCGACAGGTCCACCCCCGCCTCGCGCAGCGTGGGCACGCTGTCGATGGCGGAAACGCGGGCGTCGCCGGTCACGGCCAGCGCCTTCATCCGCCCGCCCTGCACCAGGGAGGACGCGGCGGAGAAGGTCTGGAACACCGTGTCCACGCGCCCTGTCATCACATCCGTGTTGACGGCGGAGGTGTCGCGGTAGGGCACATGCTGCATGTCCAGCCCCGCGGCCTTGGCGAACAGGGCGCCGGCGATGTGCATGGAGGTGCCATTGCCGATCGAGCCATAGGTCATGCCGGGGCGGGCACGGGCCATGGCGATGAACTCGGCCACCGAATTCGCGGCTAGGCCGGGGCTGACCACCATCAGGTTCGGCATCTCCGCGATCAGGGAGACGGGGACGAGGTCCCGGTCCGGGTCATAGGGCAGGTTGGTGAACAGGAAGCGGTTGGCGGCCAGGCCCTGGGCGTGCAGCAGGATGGTGTGGCCGTCCTTGTCCGCCTGCAGCACGGCCTGGGCGCCGATATTGCCGCCGGCGCCGGCGCGGTTTTCCACCAGCACCGGCTGGCCCAGGGTGATGGACAGGCGCTCGGCGACGATGCGGCCCAACAGGTCGGCGGCGCCGCCGGGGCCGAAGGCCACGACCAGCCGCAAGGGGCGGCTGGGGAAGGCGTCCTGGGCATGCAGGGCCGGGGAGAAAAGCGGCGTGGAAAGGCTGGCCGCGATCAGCGCGCGGCGAGGCGTGGGCCCCATAGGCTTCGGACTCCTGGTTTCACCATGAGCCGCGCCCGGCGTTTTCCTGTCACCGCGCAACATTGCATTCCGTTCAGATTGTGTCCAGGAACTCCCGCAGCATGGCGTTGAACACGCTGGGGGTGACGGCGGTGAAGGCATGGGCGCCATGGGCGACCTCCCGCACCACCGCCCCCGGGATCAGCGCCGCCAGGGCCCGGCCCAGATAGGCCGGCACCAGCGCGTCATCCTGGGAAATGGCGATGAGGGTGGGCGCGCGGATGGCCCCCAGCGTGGCGCGGCCGTCGAAGCCCAGGAACATCCCGATGCGGTGGTTCATCAGCTCGGCGCCGGGGAAATGGGCCAGGATCTTCGCCTCGTCCTCCTCCAGATGCGCGGTGTGTTCCGCGATCCATTGCGGCGGGAACAGGAAGATCGGCTGGGCGCGCACATAGGCGCGCGGGCCCTGGCTGGCCAGGATGCCCTGCCGCACCTCGAAGCAGCGGCGCAGGTAGTCGTCGGCCCGGGCCCAGCCATTCACCACTGTCAGGCTGCGGGTGCGGGCGGGGTGCCGCAGGGCGAATTCCGCCCCCACGATGCCGCCGATCGCGTGCCCCACCAGATGCGCCGATTCGAGGCCGAGCGCATCCAGCACCGCCGCCATGTCGTCGGCCATGCCCGCCAGGTCGCGCGGGGGCGCGCCGCGCCCGCTGCGGCCGGTGCCGACATGGTCGTACAGGATCACCTGGTGGGTGCGGGACAGCTCCTCGACCTGCGGCGCCCAGAACCCCCCGCTGCCGCCCATGCCGGCGGAAAACAGGATGGGCGGGCCCGCGCCATGGCTTTCGTAATGGATGGCCGCGCCATCCCGTTCGGCGGCCGGCATCTCAGCGCTTGTGCGCGATGGAGGCGATCTCGACCAGCGCCTCGGGTTTCACCAGGCCGCACTGCACGCAATAGCGCGCGGGTTTCTCGCCCGGGAAATACTCGGCGTAGACGGCGTTGATGGCGGCGTAGTTGGCCCAATCCGTCAGGAAGATGTGGTTGAAGGTAACATCGGCCAGGGAGGAACCCGCGGCCTCCAGCACGGCCTTGATCGTTTCCAGCACGTGGCGGGCCTGGGCGGCGGCGTCGCCGACATGGACCACGTTGTTCTTCTCGTCGAAGGGCAGGGTGCCGGACACGTAGATCACGTTGTCCGCCATCATGGCCGGGGAGAAGGGGGCGATGGGGGTGGGGGTGCCAGGGGGGATGATCGCGCGACCGGTCATGCGGGGCAGGGGCCTTCTCAGGGTGAGGCGGCAGCATGCACCGGGCGGCGGGATTGCCAAACGGTTATGTGGCGGCGCGGCAATCGGCGCGGGGAAAGCGCTTGACGCCCGGCGGGACTACGCAAAATAATGAACGCCATTCAATGGTGCCCCGGCGCCTCCCCTGCCAGGAAAGGGCTCCCCTCATGATGCCGCTCCCGAACGCCCTCACCCGCCGCGCCCTGGGGGCCGCCCTGGCCAGCGGCGCCGTGCTGGCCGCCCGCCCCGCCCGCGCCGACGCCACGCTGGACCGCATCCTGGCCGCCAAGAAGATCACCGTGGCCTTCGTGAACAACCGCCCCTGATCCTACCGCGACGCGGAGGGCCGCCATGTGGGCATCGAGGCCGACATCATCCGCGAGGTGCTGGGCCCGCGCGGCGTGACCGAGATCGAGACCGTCAGCACCCAGTTCAACGGCATCATCCCGGGGCTGCAGGCCCGCCGCTTCGATATCAGCAATGGCGGGCTCTACATCACGCCGCAGCGCTGCCGGCTGGTGGCCTTCAGCACGCCCTATCTGCGGGTCTCGGACGGGGTGCTGGTGAAGACGGGCAATCCGAAGAACATCCACTCCTACAAGCAGATCGCGGAGAACCCGGCCCTGCGTTTCGGTGCCGTGCGCGGCAGTGTTAACGCCCAGAACGCCGAGGCCGCGGGCATCCCGCCCGCCCGCCAACTGCTGCTGCCCGACGCGCAATCCCTGATCAGCGCCCTGCAGGCGGACCGGATCGACGCGGGTTCCTTCTCGCTCGGCCTGGCGCTGGCGCTGCTGGAGGACCCGAATGTGCGCGGGCTGGAGCGCGCCATGCCCTTCACCGGCTATGTGCAGCCGAACGGGGAGGAGAAGCTGGGCTTCGCGGCCTTGGCCTTCCGCCCCGCCGACACCGACCTGAAGCGCCTGTTCGACGAGGGCATCGCCGCCATGCTGGCCGATGGCAGGCTGGCCACCATCATCGAGCGGCAGCGCTTTTCCGCGAACGACCTGCCGGTGGGGGCCAACACCGAACGCCTGTGCCAGGAAGCCTGAGAGCCGCGCGGTGAGCTTCCCCGCCCTGCTGGGCTGGATGCCGCAGGGGCTGGGCGTCACGCTGCTCGTGGCGCTCTATGCCGCGGTCATCGCCTTTCCCTTCGCGCTGGTCTTCGGCGTGCTGGAATTCAAGCTGCGGGGGCCGGCGAAGCTGCTGGTCACGCTGTTCATCGATTTCTGGCGCAGTTCCTCCGTCATCATCCTGCTGTTCTTGTTCTATTATGTGGGCCCGGCCTTCGAGGTGTTCCTCAGCGCCTATACGGTCGGCGCCGTCGTCATCGGCTGCAATATCGGGGCCTATGGGTCGCAGGCGCTGCGCTCGGCGCTGGAAAGCGTGGGCAAGGGGCAGGTCGAGGCGGGGCTGTCGCTGGGCCTGCGCCCCAGCCGCATCCTGCTGCTGATCCAGTTGCCGCAGGCGCTGCGCAAGGTGGTGCCCATCGCGGGCAATGAGGCGATCGAGATCATCAAGACCACCGCCAATATCTCCCTGATCGGGCTGGCCGACATCACCTATCGCGCGAAGGAGGCGATGCAGGCCACCTTCCAGCCGGCGCAGATCTATACGGGCCTGCTGCTGATCTATGTGCTGATCAGCCTGCCCTTCGCGCTGGGCCTGCACTGGCTGGCCCGCCGCACCCGTGTGCGGGAGCGCTGAGCATGGGCTTCGACTGGGGCTATTTCCTCTCGCTGTGGCCGGACATCTTCCGGGGCTCGCTGATGACGCTGTTCGCGGCCGGGCTCGGCTCGGTGGGCGCGGTGCTGGTGGGGCTGGGGCTGGCGCTGGGGCGGCGCAGCGGGCGGGTAGGTTTCCTGCTCTGCGCCGGCTTCACCGAGGTGATCCGCCTCAGCCCCTTCCTGGTGCAGCTGTACTTCCTCTATTTCGTGCTGCCGGTCTGGGGGATCGTGATCAGCGCCACCACGGTGGGGGTGCTGGCGCTGGCGCTGCATTTCGGTGCCTTTCTGGGTGAGGTGTTCGGCGCCGGCATCGACGCCGTGCCGCGCGGCCAGGTGGAGGCGGCGCAGGCGCTGGGGCTGCGCCGCATGCAGATCGCGCGGCTGGTGGTGCTGCCGCAGACCCTGCGGCTGGTGGCGGCACCGACCGCTAACTATATGATTTCGCTGCTGAAGACCACGCCCTATCTGGCGGTGGTGGGCGTGCCGGAGATGCTGGGCGTGGCCTTCGACAAGGCCTCCGACAGTTTCCGCTATGTGGAGCCGCTGACCGCGGCGGGCCTGCTGTTCCTGGCCTACAGCATCGTCATCGGCGGCGCGGTCCGGCTGGTGGAGCGCAAGGTGCGCCCCCTCTAGGCCCCCCTGTCAGGCCACCGTCTGCCGCGCTTCCTGCGCCATGGCGGCGATGCGCCGCACCAGCATGTCCCGCTGATAGGGTTTTGCCAGCAGATCGAATTCCGGCAGCTCGGTGCCCAGCGCCGAGCCTGTATAGCCCGAGGCCAGCAGCACCCCGATGGAGGGGCACAGCGCCCGGGCCCGCCGGGCCAGCTCCACCCCCGACAGGCCGCCGGGCATCACCACGTCGCTGAACAGCACGTCCACCTTCTCGCCGCGCTCCAGCAGGTCCAGCGCCTGGCGGCCGTCGATGGCGGCCAGCACGCGGAACCCGGCCTCGCGCAGCATCTCCGAGACCATCTCCCGCACCTGGATGTCATCCTCGGCGACCAGTACGGTGGCGGAGGCCATGGCCACCACCGCCCCCTGGCGCTGCTGCTGCGGCTCCGCCGGGGCGGAGGCGATGCCGGCCACCAGCGGCAGATAGAGAGAGACGCTGCTGCCGCGCCGCATCTCGCTGCGGATGGCCACATGCCCACCCAGCTGCCGCACGAAGCCGAACACCTGGCTGAGGCCGAGCCCCGTGCCCCGCCCGGGCCCCTTGGTGGTGAAGAAGGGTTCGAAGGCGCGGGCCAGCACCTCGGGCTCCATGCCGCTGCCGCTGTCGGTCACGCGGATCTCGGCATAGGGGCCGGGGCGCGCATCCTCGTTGCTCATCAGGTCGGCGCGGGACAGCCAGGCGGTGCGGGTCGAGATCTCGACCTCACCGCCATCGGGCATCGCGTCGCGCGCGTTGATCGCCAGGTTCAGCAGCGCGGCCTCCAGCTGGGCGGCATCAGCCTCGCAGGGCGGCAGGTTGGCCGAAAGCGACAGGCGCAGCGGCACCGCCTCCCCCAGGGCGCGCTGAATCAGGGGCTCGAATCCGCTGACGAGGGCGTTGGCGTCCAGCGCCTCGCGCTTCAGGGGCTGGCGGCGGGCGAAGGTCAGCAGGCTGGAATTCAGCCGGGCGCCGCGCGCCACGGCATCGCGCGCAGCACCCAGCAGGCGCCGCGTGCGGTCATCCGCCTGGCTGCCCAGATGGTGTTCCAGCATCTGCACCGTGCCCAGGATGGCCGTGAGCAAGTTGTTGAAATCATGGGCGATGCCGCCGGTCAGCCGGCCCATCGCCTCCAGCCGCTGGGCCTGGGCCAGCTGTTCCTCGGCGCGCTCGCGCTTGCGGATCTGCTCGCGCAGTGCCTCCGCCGTGCGGGCCAGCCGGTCAAGTGCTGCCTGTTCCGCCACCCAGCGGTTGCAGGCCAGCCAGGTGACGAAGCTGAGCGCGAAGGCGATGGCGGCGGCGATGGCGAAGGTGATGGCGGTGTCGCGCCGCCAGGCGCCCAGGATCTCGGAATGCGGCAGGGCATAGGCCACGTAGAGCTGTTCCTGGCCCACCCGGCGGGCGGTGGCCAGCCATTCGCCGCCGCGCGCGTCGCGCACCCAGCTGGGCTCGGTGATGCCGGCGCGGGCCAGTTGCAGCAGGCTGCCGGGGCTGGGCGGCGCCAGTGAGGCGCTGGCGGGTGCCGATTGCGCCAGCACCTGCCCATCGTCGCGCAGCAGCGCGATGGCGCGCTCCCCGCCGCCGGCCAGGGTGCGCCAGTGCTGCACGAAATAATCGGGCGGCACGGAGCCCAGATAGACGCCATCGAAGCGGCCATCGGCGGTCAGGCGCGGGCGGCTCATGGTGAAGGCCACCTCGCCGGAGGTGCGGCCCACCAGGGGCTCGCCGAAATAGGTGTTGGTGAAGCCTTCGGCGTGGTGGCGGAAATAGTCGCGGCCGCGCAGGTTCACCTGGGGGGGAGGCCAGGCGATGCTGATGGCCAGCAGATCCCCATTGGGCTCCACGATATGCAGCACGCGCAGCTGGTTCACCCGCTGGTCCAGCCCGCGCAGGCCATTGTAGATGCGCTCCCGCTGGGCACGGGCCTCGGGCCAGGACAGGCCCTGCAGCAGCTCTCCCATCCGGTCCAGCACCAGCCCGTTGGTGTCCACCACCTTCAGCGCGTGTTCGGTGGCGACGGCGGTGATGCGCTCCACCTGCCGTGTCGCGCCGGCCATGCTGCGCCGGTAGTCCTGCCAGGAGAACAGGCCGGCCGCCAGGAAGGGCAACAGCATGGAGGCAAACAGCAGCACCCGAAGCGACCACGGGGGCGGGGGACGGCGGCTCTCGGGCTCCGGCATGGCGTGACCACATATATAAAGAGGAACGGAACCATGCCCCGCCCCCGCGGCGCGGGCAATGTGAAGCTGCGCGCAATTTGAGGTGACCCATTTTTTGCGCGCCCCTCCATCGGTCCATCGGGCGCCGCATGGCTGGCCCGTGGGCCGGGAAGGCCCCAGGGGCAGGGGGCTGCTTGCGCGGCGGCGGGGAATGGGGCATGAGCCTCCTCGTCATGCATCCGGTCCGCCGGGCGCGTGGCAATTCTCACGCGGTGCGCCCTTCCTGCCCGACAATGGCGATGAAGGTCCGGTCCCCGACTACCGGGGGTGCAGCGCCGCGGAGGCCCAACCGGACTGATTGTGAAGGAGAGATCGCCATGGCGATGCCCGTCGTTACCCTGCGTGGCCTGCTTGAGGCCGGTGTCCATTTCGGCCACCACACCCGCCGCTGGAACCCGAAGATGGCGCCGTACATCTTCGGCGTGCGCAACCAGGTGCACATCCTGGATCTGCAGCAGACCGTCCCCATGATGGACCGCGCCCTGAAGGCCGTCCGTGACGTGGTGGCCGGCGGTGGCCGCGTGCTGTTCGTGGGCACCAAGAAGGCGGCCGCCGAATACGTGGCCGAGGCCGCGCAGCGCTGCGGCCAGTATTACGTGAACCACCGCTGGCTGGGCGGCATGCTGACCAACTGGAAGACGATCACGGGTTCCGTGAAGCGCCTGAAGGAAATGGAAGGCCGCCTCGGTGGCGACGTGGAAGGGCTGACCAAGAAGGAAGTCCTGATGCTGAACCGCGACAAGGAGAAGCTTGATCGCGCGCTGGGCGGCATCAAGGACATGGGCGGCCTGCCGGACATCATCTTCGTCATCGACGTGGTGAAGGAGAAGCTGGCGATCGAGGAAGCCAACAAGCTCGGCATTCCGGTCGTGGGCGTGGTGGACAGCAACTCCGACCCCTCGGGCATCACCTTCCCGATCCCGGGCAACGATGACGCGATCCGCGCCATCAACCTGTATTGCGACATGGTCGCCGGCGCGGTGCTGGACGGCATCTCGGCCGAGCTGGGTTCGTCGGGCGCCGATCTGGGCGCGATGTCCGAGCCCCTGCCGGAAGAGGCGCTGGAAGCCGAGGAAGTGGCCGCCGAGATCGTGGCCGAAGCCGAGGCGCCCGCCGCCGAAGCTCCCGCCGCCGAGGCGCCGGCCGCCGGGGCCTGAGCCCTTCGCCGCCCCGGGCCGTGAGGCGCGGGGCGGTCTCGTTCCGGGGCCTGTGCGCCCCGGTCCGGCATGGCGGCCTGGTGACAGGGCGCCATGAACTGTCATCAAGTCAGGCATCTTCGGGTGCTTGAGAGTTTCTGCGGGCATCTCATGATGCCCGAGTAGTCCGGCGAGCATCGTCACGATGCTTCAGGCAAAACCCGTTCTGGAGAGAGAGCGAACATGGCCGAGATCACCGCCGCGCTGGTGCGCGACCTGCGCGAGAAGACCGGCGCGGGCATGATGGATTGCAAGAAGGCGCTGGTTGAGTCGAACGGCGACATGGAAGCCGCCATCGACTGGCTGCGCAAGAAGGGCCTGTCCGCCGCCGCGAAGAAGAGCGGCCGCGTGGCCGCCGAGGGTCTGGTCGGCACCGCCACCGGCCCGACCGTGGGCGCCATGGTCGAGGTGAACGCCGAGACCGACTTCGTGGCCCGCAACGAGAGCTTCCAGAACTTCGTCTCCGAAGTGGCGGGCCTCGCGCTCTCCGTCGGTGAGGATGTGGAGGCGCTGAAGGCCGCCACCTATCCCGGCACCACGCACAGCGTGCAGGATGAGCTGACCCGCCTGATCGCCACGATCGGCGAGAACATGACCATCCGCCGCGCCCGCGTGTTCCGCGTGAGCGAGGGTGTCGTGGCCGCCTATGTCCACAACGCCGTGAAGCCGGGCCTGGGCAAGATCGGCGTGCTGGTCGCCGTCGAGTCCTCCTCCGAGCTCGCCGCGCTGGAGACCCTGGGCCGCCAGGTGGGTATGCACATCGCCGCCACCCGCCCGGACGCGCTGGACACTTCCGCCGTCGACCCCTCCGCGCTGGAGCGCGAGCGCACGGTGCTGACCGAGCAGGCGCTGGCCTCCGGCAAGCCCCCCGCGGTGGTCGAGAAGATGGTCGAGGGCCGCATCCGCAAGTATTACGAGGAAGTGGTGCTGCTGGAGCAGGTGTGGGTGCATGACGGCGAGAGCCGCGTGAAGCAGGTGGTGGCCAAGGCCGGCGCCAAGCTGACCGGCTTCGCCCGCTTCCAGTTGGGCGAAGGCATCGAGAAGGAAGTCGGCGATTTCGCCGCCGAGGTGGCCGCCCAGGCCGGCATCGCCAAGGGCTGAGGCCAGGCGGGGCGCTCGCGCCCCGTACGATCCGGCGCGGGGGGATCCCTCCGCGCCGTTCTTGTGACTCCGCCGCGTCAACCGTAAGGTGCGCGCGCCCCACGGCACGGACATACCCATGAGCGAAACCGCCACCCCGGCTGAGAGCCCCATCTACAAGCGCGTCCTGCTCAAGGTCTCCGGCGAGGCACTGCTGGGCGGGCGCGAATATGGGCTGGACAACGCGACCGTGCGTGCCATCGCCGAGGATATCCGCGACACCGTGGCGCTCGGCGTGCAGGTCTGCCTCGTGATTGGCGGCGGCAACATCTTCCGGGGCGTCGCCGGCGCCTCGGCGGGGATGGAGCGCGCCCAGGCCGACTACATGGGCATGCTGGCCACCGTGATGAACGCGCTGGCCATGCAGAACGCGCTGGAGCGCATCGGCGTGCAGACTCGCGTGCAGTCCGCCATCGAAATGAATTCGATCTGCGAGCCCTATATCCGCAGGCGGGCGATCCGCCACATGGAAAAGGGGCGGGTGGTGATCTTCGCCGCCGGCACCGGCAACCCCTTCTTCACCACCGACACCGCGGCCTCCCTGCGGGCGGTCGAGATGGGGTGCGAGGCGCTGCTGAAGGGCACCCAGGTGGACGGTATCTACAGCGCCGACCCGCGCAAGAACCCGAACGCCGAATTCTACACCCGCCTCACCTATCTCGAGGTGCTGGCGCGGGACCTGCAGGTGATGGACGCCGCCGCGATCTCGGTATCGCGTGAGAACCACCTGCCCATCATCGTGTTCAACATCCATAAAACGGGCGCCTTCCGCGAGGTGATGCTGGGCCACGGCCTGTTCACCACCGTGAAGGACGATTGAGGAACTGGAGAGCATCATGGCCCCCGCCGCCGCTGACCCCAAAGGCCTGAAGGAAGACCTGCGCCGCCGCATGGACAGCACCATGGACACCTTGAAAAAGGAGTTCCAGGGCCTGCGGACCGGCCGCGCCAGCCCCGCCTTGCTGGAGCCCATCCGCGTCGAGATCTATGGCGCCGTCACGCCGCTGAACCAGGTGGCCAACGTCTCGGTCGGCGGGCCCGGCCTGCTGAACGTGCAGGTCTATGACCGCGGCCAGGTGAAGGCGGTGGAGATCGCGATCCGCGACTCCGGCCTGAACCTGAACCCGCAGTCCGAAGGCCAGACCATCCGCGTGCCGCTGCCGCCCCTGACGACGGAGCGCCGCAACGAACTGTCCAAGCAGGCCGCGAAGTATGCGGAGGGTGCCAAGGTGGCCCTGCGCAACGTGCGCCGCGACGGCATGGAGCAGGGCCAGGGCTGGAAGAAGAAGAGCCTGATCTCCGAGGATGAGGTGAAGCGGCTGGAGAAGGAGATCCAGACGCTGACCGACGACTACGTGAAGAAGGTGGACGCGGCCTTCGCCGAGAAGGACAAGGACATCAAGTCGGTCTGATGGACGGCGCGGCCGACCCCGTGCGTGGCGCCAGCACCGGCCATCCGCCCGTGCCCTGCCATGTGGCCATCATCATGGATGGCAACCGCCGCTGGGCGGAGGCCCGGGGCCTGCCCGTGGCGCTCGGCCATCGCGCCGGGGCCGAGGCGCTGCGCCGCGCCATCCGCGCCGCCGCCGAGGCCGGCGTGCAATGGCTGACGGTCTTCGCCTTTTCCTCAGAGAACTGGCGCCGGCCGGCCGATGAGGTGCAGGAGCTGACCGGCCTGCTGCGCTACTACCTGAACCACGAGGTGAAGGCCCTGGCGAAGGAAGGCGTGCGGCTGCGCGTGATCGGGGACCGCTGCCGCTTCGGCGAGGAACTGCGCCAGCTGATCGAGCGCGCCGAGGCCGAGACCGCCATCAACACCCGCCTGAACGTGAATGTCGCCCTCAGCTATGGCGCGCGGGACGAGATCCTCTCGGCCGCCCGCGCTATCGCCCTGGCGGCGCAGCGGGGGGAGCTGGACCCGGCCGCGCTGGATGAGGCGGGGCTGGAGCGCTTCCTGGCCACCGCCGGCATGCCGGACCCCGACCTGATCATCCGCACCAGCGGCGAGCAGCGGCTGTCCAACTTCCTGCTGTGGCAGGCGGCTTATGCCGAGCTCGCCTTCCTGCCGGTGCTGTGGCCCGATTTCACCGCCGAGCATTTCCGCGCGGCGCTGGAAAGCTTCGCGGGGCGCGAGCGTCGCTATGGGGCCCGCTCTTCGTGAGCGGTGCCGCCCAGGCCTCCGGCCCCTGGCGTGATCTGCGCAAGCGCGCCCTGACCGCCGCCCTGTTGGGGCCGGCGGCGCTGGCCTGCGTCTGGCTGGGGGCCTTCTGGTACACGGGGCTGATGGCGCTGTGCATCGCCGGGCTGTCCTGGGAATATGTGCGCATGTGCGGCGGGCGCAGCCGGGCGCTGCCGGGGCTGCTGGTGCCGCTGTTCGTGCTGGGCGCGGGCGCGCTGGCCGCCTTCGCCCGGCCGATGTCGGGCGTGCCGATGGCCGTGGCGCTGCTGTGCGTGGGGGCGGTTGCCGCCTTTCTGGCCGCCCGGCGCGGGGGCAGGGTGCCGCCGCGCTTCCTGGGGGCGGGGATGCTGTATATCGGCCTGGCCGGCATCGCGCTGATCGAATTGCGGGCGGACAATCAGGCGGGGCGGGAGAATGTGCTGTTCCTGCTGCTGATCGTCTGGGCCTCCGACATTTTCGCCTATATGGCGGGCCGCTTCTTCGGCGGGCCGAAGCTGGCGCCGGCGATTTCCCCGGGCAAGACCTGGTCCGGCGCACTGGGCGGGCTGGCGGGTGCGATGCTGATCGGCCTGCTGGCGGCGGAATTCATGGAGCCTCAGGGCTCCGGACTCCACGCCGCGCTGGTGGCGGGGGTGCTCGGGGTGGTATCCCAGGCGGGCGATCTGGCGGAAAGCTGGATCAAGCGACGCTTCGGGGTGAAGGATTCGTCGCAGCTCATCCCCGGCCATGGGGGGCTGCTGGACCGTTTGGACGGCGTCCTGGCGGCGGCACCGGTCGCCGCCATATGGGGGGCTGCATTGGGCATGGGGGTACATCTGTGGCGCTGAGCAGGCGAGTAACGGTTCTGGGTGCGACCGGCAGCATTGGCCGCAGCACCGCGGCCCTGCTGGAGGCAGCCCCCCCCGGCGAGTTCGAGGTCGAGGCGCTGGTGGCCGGGCGCGATGCCGCGGGCCTCGCGGCCCAGGCGCGCCGGCTGGGCGCGAAGCTGGCGGTGGTGGCCGATGAGGCCGCGCTGCCCGCCCTGCGCGACGCATTGGCGGGTTCCGGCATCGAGGCCGCGGCCGGCGAGGCGGCGGTGGTCGAGGCCGCCAGCCGCCCGGTGGACTGGACCATGGCGGCGATCGTGGGCGCCGCGGGCCTGGCCAGCACCCTGGCCGCGCTGAAGCGCGGCGGCACGCTGGCGCTGGCCAACAAGGAATCGCTCGTTTGCGCCGGCCCCATCGTGCTGGAGGCCGCGAAGGCATCCGGCGCGCTGCTGCTGCCGGTCGATTCGGAGCACAACGCGGTGTTCCAGGCCCTCGTCGGCGCCGCCCCGGACAGCATCGAGCAGATCATCCTGACCGCCTCCGGCGGGCCGTTCCGCAATGCCAGCGTGGCGGAGATGCGAGCCGCCACCCCGGAGCAGGCGGTGCGCCACCCGGTCTGGTCCATGGGGGCCAAGATCTCCGTGGACAGCGCCAGCATGTTCAACAAGGGGCTGGAGCTGATCGAGGCCGCCCGGCTGTTCCCGGTGGCGCCGCATCAGCTGGCCGTGCTGGTGCACCCGCAATCGGCGGTGCACGGGATGGTGCAGTACAAGGACGGCTCGCTGCTGGCGCAGCTGGGCACGCCGGACATGCGCACCCCCATCGCCCACGCCCTGGCCTGGCCGCGCCGCATGCAGGTGGATGTGCCGCGCCTGGACCTCGCCAGCCTGGCGAAGCTCGAATTCTCCGCCCCCGACCCGGTGCGCTTCCCCGCGCTGCGCCTGTGCCGGGAGGCGCTGGAGGCCGGCCATGGCGCGCCCTGTGTGCTGAATGCCGCCAATGAGGTGGGCGTGGCATTGTTCCTCGGCCGCCGGCTCGGCTTCCTGGATATCGCCACCGTGGTGGAGGAAACCCTGGCCGCGCTGGGCGGCGAGCCGGTGCCCGACCTGGCCGCCGTCCTGGCGCTGGACGCGGCCGCCCGCGCCCGCGCCCATGAGATCGCGGCGCGTCGCGCCGCAGCCTGAGAAAGGGTGAACATGCTCGGTTTCCTGCCTGATTTCGCCCGGACCATCATCTCCTTCCTGGTGGTGCTGGGGGTGCTGGTCTTCATCCATGAGCTGGGGCACTACCTGGCCGCGCGCTGGCGTGGGGTCCATGTCGACGTGTTCTCCATCGGGTTCGGCCGCACCATCGCCAGCTGGCGGGACCGGGTGGGCACGGAATGGAAGGTCAGCTGGCTGCCGCTCGGCGGCTATGTGAAGCTGCATGGCCAGGCCGAGCTGGCCGACCTGCCGCCCGAGGAAGTGGCGGCTCTGCGCCCGGGCCAGACTTTCCACGACAAGCCCGTGAAGGACCGCGCCATCGTGGTGGCCGCGGGGCCGGTGGCGAATTTCCTGCTGGCCATCGCCTTGTTCGCCCTGCTGTTCGCCACCCATGGCCGCCCGATCGGCGATACCACCATCAGCGCCATCACCCCGGGTTCCGCCGCCGAGGTCGCGGGGCTGCAGGCCGGTGACCAGGTGGTTTCGCTCGATGGCGAGCCGATCCGCCGATTCGAGGAATTGCAGCGCCACATCCAGCCCCGCGCCGGCCAGCCCGTGCGCATGGTGCTGACGCGCGACGGGCGCGAGGTGAGCGTGACCATCACCCCGGCCACCCGCCCCGGCAGCGAATCCGCGCCTGTGGGCGTGCTGGGCGTGCAGGGCGGCGGCACCCGCTTCGAGCAGCTCTCCGTCCCCGCCGCCGTGGTGGCGGGCGTGGTGCAGACCTGGGATGTTTCCTCCCAGACGCTGGTCGGCATCGCGGAGATGCTGACCGGCCAGCGCAGCGCGCGCGACCTGGGCGGGCCCATCCGCATCGCGGAGGTGAGCGGCGAGGCCGCCAGCCTGGGCTGGGTGGCGGTGGTGAACCTGATGGCGCTGCTGTCGGTCAGCCTGGGCCTGCTGAACCTGTTCCCGGTGCCCATGCTGGATGGCGGTCACCTGGTCTTCTACGCCGCCGAGGCCATCCGCGGCCGTCCGCTATCGGCCCGCGCGATGGAAATCGGCTTTCGTGCCGGCTTCGCGCTGCTGATCTGCCTGTTCGTCTTCGCCACCTGGAACGATATCGCCCATGGCAGTATCGGGCGCTGGGTCGCGGGGCTGGTGGGTTAATGCTGCCCCGCAACATGAGACGCACATATGGGCGGGTAGCGGTGCTTGCTGCACCCGGCTATGTTGCCCGCCGCTGAGACAGGAACGATGCGCCCCTTGAACACCACGCTCCGCGGCCTTTTGCTGGCCACCGTCTGCCTGGCCCCGCTCGCCGCCACCGAAGGCGCGGCGCAGAGCCGCCGTGGGGCCCCGTCTCCGGCGGCGCCCGTGAATGGCGGGCCAGTCACCGCCGTCGAGGTGCGCGGGAACCAGCGCATCGACGCCGATACGGTGCGCAGCTACATGCTGCTGCAGCCCGGCGACGCCTATGACGCCGACCGCGCCGACCGCTCCCTGCGCAGCCTGTTCGCCACCGGCCTGTTCGGTGACGTGCGGATGACGCGCGAGGGCAGCCGCGTGATCGTGACGGTGCAGGAGAACCCGGTGGTGAACCGGGTGGCCTTCGAGGGCAACCGCAAGATCAGCGACGACGCGCTGCGCCCGGAGGTGCAGATGCGCAGCCGCGGCGTCTTCACCACTCAGCTCGCCCAGGCCGATCGCCAGCGCATCCTGGACCTGTACGCCCGCCGCGGCCGCTTCGCCGCGCGCGTCGAGCCCAAGGTGATCCGCCTGGACCAGAACCGGGTGGACGTGGTGTACGAGATCACGGAAGGCGACGCTGCCCTCGTCTCGCGCATCAATTTCGTGGGCAACCGCAGCTATGGTGATGGCCGGCTGCGCGATGTGGTCTCGACGCGGGAGCAGGCCTTCTATCGGATCTTCTCCACCTCCGACACCTTCGATCCCGACCGGCTGAACTTCGACAAGGAGTTGCTGCGCCGCTTTTATCTGCGCAACGGCTTCGCGGATGTGGCGGTCGGCAATGCCTCGGCCGAGCTGGCGCCGGACCGTTCCAGCTTCTTCCTGACCTATCAGGTCGATGAAGGCACGCGCTACCGCATCCGCCGGATGACGGTGAACACCTCCTTCCCGAACCTCGACACCGCCTCGTTGCGCCAGCGCCTCGATATCGCGGAAGGCAACTGGTACGATGGCGACGCGGTGGAGCGCGCCACCCAGCAGCTGTCCGACCTGGCCAACCTGCGCGGCTATCCCTTCGTGGATGTGCAGCCGCAGGTGGAGCGCGACCGCGAAACCGGCAATATCGACCTCACCTTCAACATCACCGAGGCGCCGCGGATCTATGTCGAGCGCATCGACATCAGCGGCAACTCCCGCACCCAGGACCGCGTGATCCGGCGTGAATTCCGCCTGGCCGAAGGCGATGCCTTCAACGCCGCGCAGATCCGCCGCTCCCGCGAGCGCATCCGCAACCTGGGCTACTTCAGCGACGTGCAGATCACGTCCAACCCGGGTTCCGCCAATGACCGCGCGGTGGTGAACACCCAGGTGACGGAACGCGCGACCGGTGAGGTCAGCGTCGGCGGCGGTTATTCCACCGATGCCGGCTTCCTGGCCGATTTCGGTCTGCGTGAGCGCAACCTGGTGGGTACCGGCGTGGACGCCCGCCTGAACGGCACCATCGCCCAGCGCCGCAGCCAGGTGGACATCTCCGTCACCGACCCGGCCTTCCTGGACCGCAACCTGGCCGTTGGCGCCGACGTGTTCCTGGTGCAGCGCAACCTGCAGAACTACTCGGGTTACTATGAGCGGCGGGTGGGCTTCGCGCTGCGTGCCGGCTATGAGATCAACGAGCGGCTGCGGCAGAACTGGTCCTACACGCTGGTGGATCGCAACGTTTACAATATCCTCAGCACCGCCTCGCGCTACATCACCGAGCAGCGCGGGCGCACCCTGCTGTCGCAGGTCTCCCAGACGCTGTCCTATGATACGCGCGACAGCCCGATCGAGGCGCGGCGCGGCTATGTGCTGCGCTGGGGCCTTGATGTCGCGGGCCTGGGCGGTGACGTCGCCTATCTGCGCAACCGGGTGGACGCGGCGCTGATGCTGCCCTTCGAGCGCGTGTTCGGCGACCCGGACTATGTGCTGTCGCTCTCGGCCAATTTCGGCCACCTGCATCCGTTCGGCTCGCGCTTCGCCGCCTCCGGCGAGCGGGACCGGATCGTGGACCGCTTCTTCCTGGGCGGCGAGAATCTGCGCGGCTTCGCCGTGGCCGGTATCGGCCCGCGCGACACCACCACCCGGGACAGCCTGGGTGGCCGCATGATGTGGACCTCCAGCGCCGAGATGCGCTTCCCACTGCCGCTGCCGAGCGAGCTTGGCCTGCTGGGCCGGGCCTTCGTCGATGCCGGCGCGCTCAGCCAGGGGCCGCGCGGGGTGGATATCTTCAACAGCGCCACGCCGCGTGTCGCGGCGGGCGTGGGCATCTCATGGCGCAGCCCCTTCGGCCTGATCAACATCGACATCGCCAAGGCCATCTCCAAGCAGCGGTACGATGAAACCCAGGTTTTCCGCTTCGGCTTCGGCACGCGCTTCTGACTACGGAACAGGTATGGACATGACACAGACTGTGATCGGGCGCGTGCTGCGCGCCGTGGTTCTGACGGGGCTGATCGCCGGCCCCGTTCTGGTTGGGACCGCTTCGGCGCAGCAGCAGGATCCGGGCTTCTTCGTGCCCGGCGGCCAGCAGCGCCCGGCGCAGGGCGGTCAGCGTCCGGCCCAGCGCCCGCAGGGCCAGCCGGCGCAGGCCCCCGCCCGTCCGGCCGCGCCCCCGCCGCTGCCCGCCGGCCAGGCCCCGCCCGCGCCCGTCATCGGCATCGTCGATATCCCCGAGATTCAGCGCGTCTCGACCGCCTTCACCCAGGTGCGGGAGGAGCTGGAGCGCCGCCGCGCCCGGCTGAACGAGGACCTGCAGCGTGAGCAGAACTCCTGGCGCGACGCCCAGCAGGCGCTGGCGACGGAACGCGCGGGCCTGTCCCCCGAGCAGATCCGCACCCGTGAGCGCGAATTGCAGGACCGCATCACCGATGCGCAGCGCATCTTCCGCAACCGCGCCCAGGCCATCGAGCAGGCCGGCCAGGCCGCGCTGGTGGAATTCGAGCGCGCGCTGGGCACCGTGATCCGCCAGGTGGCGCAGTCCCGCAGCGTGAACATCGTGCTGCCGCGCCCGCTGGTGATCCTGAACGAGCCCCCCTTCGACCTGACGGAGGAGATCGCCCAGCAGTTGAACCGCGTGCTGCCGCGCGCCACCGTGCCGCCCGAGGGTGAGGCCGCTCCGGCCGCCGCCGCGCCGAACGCGCCCGCCACGCCGCGCCAGCAGCCGGCGCAGCCTCGCCGCTGAGGTCACATGGCCGCTGATCCGCGTTTCTACCCGCAGGCGGGTCCGCAGCCGCTCGATAAGGTGCTGGCCGCCGCCGGCGCCCAACCCCCGGAGGCCACGCCCCCGGGGGCCGAGCGGCTTTTCACCGGCATCGCGCCGCTGGAAAGCGCGGGCCCCGATCAGGTCACCTTCCTGGACAGCCGCAAGCTGATCGAGAAGCTGCCCACGACCGGGGCCGGTGCCGTGGTGCTGCGCGCCGAGCTGGCCGGGAAATTGCCCCCGGGCTGCGTTCCCATCGTGGTGAAGGCGCCCGCCCTGGCTTTCGCCCGGGTGGCGCTGCTGTTCCATCCCGCGCCGCGGGCCGAGGGCGGGCGCCATCCCAGCGCCCATATCGGTGCCGGCGCGCTGGTGGCCGACAGCGCGCAGATCGGCCCCTATGCCGTGATCGGCGCGGGGGCGGAGATCGGGCCCGGCTGCATCATCCATCCCCATGCCGTGGTGGGACCGGGCGTGGTGCTGGGCGAGAATTGCGTCATCCACAGCCATGCCAGCATCAGCCATGCGCTGTGCGGCAAGGGTGTTGTGCTGCATCCCGGCGCCCGGGTGGGCCAGGAGGGTTTCGGCTTCACCCCCACCCCCGAGGGCGCCTACATCACCATGCCCCAGCTGGGCCGCGTGCTGCTGGGCGACGGGGTGGAGGTCGGGGCCAACAGCTGCATCGACCGCGGTGCGCTGGCCGATACGGTGGTGGGGGCCGGCACCCGCATCGACAATCTGGTGCAGCTTGGCCACAACGTGCGCACCGGGCGCGGCTGCGTGATCGTCAGCCAGGCGGGCGTCTCAGGCTCCACCACGCTGGGTGACTACGTCACGCTCGCCGGGCAGGCGGGGCTGGTGGGGCATATCCATATCGGCAACGGCGCGCGCATCGGCGCGCAATCCGGCGTGCTGAACAATGTGGAGCCGGGGGCCGACCTGTTCGGCACCCCCGCCCAGCCGATCCGGCAACATTTCCGGGAACTCGCCACGCTGCGGCGGCTGGTGGGTGATACCAGCAAGAATAAGACCAGGGACCGACCCCATGAGTGACAGGGTGATTGACGTGAAGGGGATCATGGCTGCGATCCCGCATCGCTACCCGTTCCTGCTGCTGGACCGGGTGGTGGAGCTGCGGCCGGATGATTCCTGCATCGGCATCAAGAACGTGACGATCAACGAGGCGTTCTTCCAGGGCCATTTCCCCTCCGACCCGGTGATGCCCGGGGTGCTGATCGTCGAGGCGATGGCCCAGACCTCCGCCGTGCTGGTGGTGGAGACGCTGGGCGCCGAAAGCCGCGGCAAGCTGGTCTATTTCATGTCCATCGAGGGGGCCAAGTTCCGGCGCCCGGTGGGGCCGGGCGACCAACTGAAATTGTATGTCAAAAAGGCACAACGCCGTATGAGCGTATGGAAATTCAGCGGCGAGGCCACTGTGGATGGCAAGGTGGTGGCCGAGGCGACGTTCTCCGCGATGATCCGCGACCGATGAGCCATATCCACCCTTCGGCGGTGATCGCCGAGGGCGCCCGCATCGGTGCGGGCGTCACCATCGGCCCCTTCTGCACGGTCGGCCCCGATGTGGTCCTGCATGATGGCGTGGAGCTTGCCTCCCACAACGCCATCGAGGGGCATACGGTGCTGCATGAGGGGGTGCGGCTGTCCGCCTTCGCCTCCATCGGCCTGCCGCCGCAGGACCTGAAATACAAGGGCGAGCCCACCCGTTGCGAGATCGGCGCCCGCACCTATCTGCGCGAGCACGTGACCGTGCATCGCGGCAGCGTGGGCGGCGAGGGCATCACCCGCGTCGGCGCCGACTGCCTGCTGATGGCGTGCAGCCATGTGGGGCATGATTGCCAGGTCTCGGACCGGGTCATCATGGCCAACAACGTGCTGCTGGGCGGCCATGTGAAGGTGGGCGAGCAAGTGTTCATCGGCGGCGCGGCCGCGGTGCATCAACTCGTGCGGATCGGCCGCCATGCCATGGTGGGCGGGCTGGCGGGCGTCACCAATGATGTGCCACCCTTCGGCAATGTGTTCGGCTTGCCGGCGCGGCTGGTGGGGCTGAACTTCATCGGGCTGCGCCGCCGCGGCTTCTCGAAGGACGATCTGGCCCAGATCCGTCTGGCCTTCCGTCTGCTGTTCAAGGACCCCGGCGTGTTCGCCGAGAAGCTGGTGGTCGCCCGCGAACGCTTCGCCGGCAATGCGCTGGTGGAGGAAGTGCTGGGCTTCATCGGTGGCGCCGATCGCCGGCGTGAATTGATCCGTCCCGGCCGCATGGCAGTTGAGGAAGAGGAAGACGCATGAGCAGCGCCTCGCCTGGAATCCCTCTGGGTATCATCGCGGGCGGGGGTGATTTCCCGCTGCGTCTGGCGGACGCGGCGCGGCTGGCCGGAAGGCCGGTGTTCATCGTGGCGATCAAGGAATTCGCCGATCCCAGCATCTTCGCGGCCTACCCGTGTGAGGTGATCCGCGTGGGCGCCGGCGGGCGCATCATCCGTGCGCTCAAGGATGCGGGGGTGAAGCAGATCGTCCTCAGCGGCCAGGCCAAGCGCCTGAGCCTGTTGAGCATGCTGCCCGATGCCTGGATGACCGCGGCCATCGCCCGGGTGGGCAAGGCCGTGTTGCTGGGCGGGGACGACACGCTGCTGCGCGCCGCGACCCGGGTGCTGGAGGACGAAGGCTTCGAGGTGGTGCCGCCGCGCTCCATCCGGCTGGACCTGATGCCGCTGCCGGGCCTGCTGGCCGGGCCCGAGCCCACGGCGGAACAGCGTGCTGACATCGCCCGCGGCATCACCGTGCTGCAGGCCCTGGCGCCGGCCGATGTCGGCCAGGCCGCCGTGGTGCAGCAGGGCATGGTGCTGGGGATCGAGGCGGTCGAGGGCACCGACGCGCTGCTGGCGCGCGCCGCGGAATTGCGCCGCGAGGGCGAGGGCGGCGTGCTGGTCAAGATCTCCAAGCCGCAGCAGGATGTGCGGCTGGACATGCCCACGGTGGGGCCTGTCACCGTGCGGGGCGCGGTCGCGGCCGGGCTGGTGGGGATCGCCATCGAGGCGACCCGCACCGTGCTGGCCGACCGGGAGGAGACGCTGCAACTGGCCAATGAGGCCGGGATCTTCGTGCTCAGCCTGGAGACCGATGTCTTCATGAAGGAGAACGCCCAATGAGCAATTTTCTGCACACCATGATCCGCGTGGGCAATCTGGACCGCAGCGTGGCCTTCTACACGCAGCTGCTCGGCATGCAGGAGCTGCGCCGGCGCGACGTGCCCGAGGGCAAGTACACGCTGGTCTTCGTGGGCTATGGGCCCGAGCCCGCCCACGCGGTGATCGAGCTGACCTACAATTACGGTGTCGAGACCTATGAGCTGGGTACTGCCTTCGGCCATCTGGCCATCGGCGTGCCGGATGTCTACGCGCTGTGCGACAAGCTGCGCGCCGGCGGGGCCAAGATCACGCGGGAGCCGGGGCCGGTGAAGTTCGGGACCACGGTCATTGCCTTCGTGGAAGACCCGGACGGCTACAAGATCGAGCTGATCGAGCGGAAATAGGGCCTTTGCCCGAAACCAGGAAAGGGCGCTTCACCCGGGTGGGTGAGGCGCCCTTTCTATTTACAGCCTGATCTCGCCTTCCGGCTGCGCATCGGCGAACACGCCTTCCGCGAAGGCTTCTTCCCAGGTGCCGCCGGTGCTGGCCTTGGAATATTCCGTCGAGCGGTTCTCGAAGAAGTTGGTGTGTTCCACCGCGTTCAGGATCTCATCGAGCCAGGGCAGCGGGTTCTTCTCGATGTTGTAGATCGGCTGCAGGCCCAACTGCTGCAGGCGGCGGTCCGCGATGAAGCGGATGTATTCCTTGGTCTGCGCGCCATCCAGACCCTGCACCCCGCCCAGCTCGAAGGCCAGGTCGATGAAGGCGTCCTCATGCTCCACGATGGTGGCGCAGATCTCGGTGATCTCGTTCTGCAGTTCCTGCGTCCAGATCTCCGGGTTTTCCTGCACGAAGGTGCGGAACAGGCGGATGATCGACAGGCAGTGCAGGGTTTCATCGCGGACGGACCAGGTGACGATCTGGCCCATGCCCTTCATCTTGTTGAAGCGGGGGAAGTTCAACAGGATGGCGAAGGAAGCGAACAGCTGCAGCCCCTCGGTGAAGGCCCCGAAGGCCGCCAGGGTCTTGGCGATTTCCTTCTTGGAGCTGACCGTGAAGGACTGCATGTAGTCGAACTTGTCCTTCATCTCCTTGTACTTCAGGAATGCCGTGTATTCGACTTCCGGCATGCCGATGGTATCGAGAAGATGCGAATAAGCCGCGATATGGATCGTCTCGATATTCGAGAAGGCGGACAGCATCATGAGCACTTCGGTCGGTTTGAAGACCTGGGTATAGTGCTTCATGTAGCAGTTGTTCACCTCGACGTCGGACTGGGTGAAGAACCGGAAGATCTGGGTCACGAGGTTGCGCTCGGACTCCGTCAGGTTCTTCTGCCAATCCTTCACGTCGTCGGCCATCGGCACTTCTTCCGGCAGCCAATGCACGCGCTGCTGCGTCAGCCACGCGTCATAGGCCCAGGGGTACCGGAAGGGCTTGTAGACCGGGGTGCCGGTCAGCAGGTCCAGCTTCTCGGGAAGTTCAGGGGTGGAGGGGGTTCCATCCGGCATCGCGGTCGTCCTCGATAGAAACGCATCATGCGTAGGTAGCGCGGATCGGCGCCGTTGTGCGCGAATCATGCTGCCTGCGTTGATGGGGAGTATGGCGTGGTTGCGCCTGATTCGTCAGGGTGTGAGGCGTATTTTGTGTTTGATCTGGGACAAGCGCACTAAATGTGGTGTCCGGGGGTTTTGTCCCCACACCGCCAGCAGGCTGGCCGCGCCAGGACCATAGCGGCCCCGGGCCCCGATCAGCGGGCGCCCGTCCCGCCAAGCGGGGTGCAATTGCAAAGGGGAAGATGTTGGAAGGGCTTGGCGCCAAGTGCCCGGGATGCAGGGCCGCTACGGCCCCGCCGGGTGTCCAGAATGCATGGGGGCAAAGCCCCCATCACGCCCTCACTGGCAGGCGAGGCATTCCTCGTAATCCGTGGAGCCCGCTTTCGCCGCGGCCTTGGCCGTCGGCACCAGCTGCACCGACAGCGTCTTCTCGCTGATGGTGTCCGCGCGCTGGATCGACAGGCTGCGGCAGTAATAAAGCGACTTCACGCCCTTCTTCCACGCCTGCATGTGGATCTGGTGCAGGTCGCGCTTATGCACATCGGCCGGCAGGAACAGGTTCACCGACTGGCTCTGGCAGATGAAGGGCGTGCGGTCGGCGGCATGCTCCACCACCCAGCGCTGGTCCAGCTCGAAGGCGGTCTTGAAGGTCGCGCGCTCCTGGTCGGTCAGGAAGTCCAGGTGCTGGACGGAGCCCTTGTTGACCGTGATCGAGGTCCAGGTGTCCTCATCGTTCCGGCCGTGCTTGTCCAGCACGCGGGCCAGATAGGGGTTGCGCACGATGAAGCTGCCGGACAGCGTCTTGTGATTGTAGACGTTGGCCGCGATCGGCTCGATGCCGGGGCTCGCGCCGCCGCAGATGATGCTGATCGACGCGGTGGGCGCGATCGCCATCTTGTTCGAGAAGCGCTCCATGAAGCCGTATTCCGCGGCGTCGGGGCAGGGGCCCCGCTCCTCGGCCAGCAGGCGGGAGGCGATGTCGGCCTGGGCGCGGATGTGCTTGAACATCTTCTTGTTCCACACCTTCGCCACCACGCTCTCGAAGGGCACGTTCAGCCCCTGGAGGAAGGAGTGGAAGCCCATGACGCCGAGGCCCACGGACCGCTCCCGCATCGCGG
This sequence comes from Rhodovarius lipocyclicus, assembly GCF_009900765.1. Lineage (GTDB taxonomy): Bacteria > Pseudomonadota > Alphaproteobacteria > Acetobacterales > Acetobacteraceae > Rhodovarius > Rhodovarius lipocyclicus. The sequence continues at coordinate 5,312 of NZ_JAAABL010000019.1, read as the reverse complement.
AGTAGCGGGCCTTGGCCATGGTGTCCGGCGCGGTGTCGATGAAGTTCTGCAGCACATTGTCCAGGAAGCGCATCACGTCCGGGATGAAGCGCTCGTCGTCCTTCCACTCCATCCAGGTTTCCAGATTGAGCGAGGACAGGCAGCAGACGGCCGTGCGCTGCTCGCCCAGATGGTCGATGCCGGTGGGCAGCGTGATCTCGGAGCAGAGGTTGGAGGTCTTCACCTCCAGGCCCGCGAGCTTGTGGTGCTCGGGCCGCGCGTTGTTCACGGCGTCGGAGAAGATGATGTAGGGCTCGCCCTGCTCCATCCGCGCCATCAGGATGCGGATCCAGAGCGAGCGGGCGGAGATGGTGCGCACCACCGCGTTGTCCTTGGGCGACAGCAGCGCCCAGGGCTCATCGGCCTCGACCGCGCGCATGAAGGCATCGCTCAGCAGGATGCCGTGATGCAGGTTCAGCGCCTTGCGGTTCGGGTCGCCGCCGGTGGGGCGGCGGATGTCGATGAATTCCTCGATCTCCGGGTGGTGCACCGGCAGGTACACCGCCGCCGAGCCGCGGCGCAGCGAGCCCTGGGAGATGGCGAGCGTCAGGCTGTCCATCACGCGGATGAAGGGCACGATGCCGGAGGTCTTGCCATTCTGGCCGACCTTTTCGCCGAGCGAACGCAGATTGCCCCAATAGCTGCCGATGCCGCCGCCCTTGGAGGCGAGCCACACATTCTCGTTCCACAGGGACACGATGGATTCGAGGCTGTCATTGGCTTCGTTCAGGAAGCAGCTGATCGGCAGCCCGCGCGTCGTACCCCCGTTCGACAGCACAGGCGTGGCCGGCATGAACCACAGCCGCGAGATGTAATCATAGATTCGCTGGGCATGCGCGGCATCGTCGCCGTATGCCGAAGCCACCCGGGCGAACAGGTCCTGATAGGATTCACCCGGCAGCAGATAGCGGTCGTCGAGCGTCGCCTTGCCGAACTCCGTCAGCATGGCGTCGCGAGCCCGATCCACCTGTACCTGGTGATGGCCCTGAAGCTGAATGGCATCGAACACGGTCACATCCCCCTGCATTCCCCTGTCACTGAACATGCCGAATTTCACCTCGCGCCACAAGATATAGTCTGAATGATCGTGATACCCCACCATATGCTGCGTGGAGGGGCATGGGCCGCGAAGCCGCGGCTAACCGCCGATGTTCGCATCCTGTTCTAGTAGGGCGGCCGGTGATGAGTTCTCAAGGGCCTTGTGATCACATTGCGTAACAGGGCCCGGATGGGGCGGGGAGGGGGCGCCGCGGGGCGTCCCCGCCATCCACAGCCACCCCCGCTATCCACAGGGTGCGGGGGGCGGAAACGCCCGGGATATGGCGGGTTCGTGACAGGCGGGCGGCCGGCGCGGCGCGGGGACGAATCCGCGAATCGTTCCTAGGCCAAGCTGATCCCGTACCGATACTCCCGCGTATCGAGCCAGGAGGTCCGCCGCTCCACCACCTGCTCCGCGACATCGAAGGCGTCGCGGTCGATCCGCAGCACGGGCGTGCCGGGGGGCAGGCGCAGCACCCGGGCGGTTTCGGCATCGGCGATCTCGGCGGCCATGCTTTCCTCCGCATGGGCCACGGTCACGCCATGGGCGCGCTGGTAGTGCACATACATCTCGTGCTCCAGCTCCCGGTTCAGCGGCAGGTCGAAGCCGCGGAAGCGCTCGGCCGGCAGGGCGATGCGCTCGCGGATCACGGCCTGGCCGTCCATCAGCCGCAGGCGCTCGACGACGATCTCGGCGCCCTCGGTGCGGATGGCGGTCAGCATGGAGCTGGCCTGGGCCTTGGCGCCATCGGCCCGGCGCAGGCGGAAGAAGTGGAACAGCGCGCGTTCCGTGGTGTGGACCGCCACCACGCTGCCCTTGCCATGCACCTTCAGGATCAGGTTGGCGCGTTCGAGCTCCGCCAGCGCGCGGCGCAGGGTGCCCTGGGAAACGCCCAGCTCCTCGGCCAGAGTGGGCTCGGCCGGCAGGGCCATGCCGGGCGGCCAGGTGCCATCCGCGATGCGCTCGCGCAGCACGGCTTCGGCCTTGGCGTACAATGGCTGGTTGGTCAGTTTCATGGGGGGCGGAGACTGATGGCGGAGGGGTTCGGGATCAAGCGGTCTTTTTGCGGTGCGAAGGCACTTGTGTCTGATACAAGACCGTGGCATCTTCCATGCAACGAGGAAACGTCTTTGCAAGGCAGCCCTGGCTGGGCGCGCGGGCGTACCGCGCGCCCAGACCAGATGGCCTTTCCGTTGATCCCCTGCATCTATGCCTTTTGAATTGATCGTGCTCGCCCTGGTCTGTCTGGGCGCGTCCTTCTGTTCGGCTGTCGCGGGCTTCGCCTTCAACCTGATCGCGGCGGGCGTGCTGTTGCATTTCATCTCGCCGCAGGAACTCGCGCCGCTGCTGACCATGTGCAGCCTGTGCGTGCAGGCGCTGACCCTGCGCGCGGTGTGGCATGCCATCGATTGGCGCCGGTTGGCCCTGTATCTGCTGCCGGGGCTGGTGGGCACGCCGCTGGGCGTGTGGCTGCTGGGCGCGGGCAGCGTGGGGCTGCTGGTGGCGGGGGTGGGCGTGCTGCTGATCCTCTACAGCACCTACATGCTGCTGCGCCTGGTGCTGCGCCGGCCGCCCCCGGCCATCGCGCCCAGCCGGGCGGTGGATGTGGCGGTGGGGTTCGGCTCCGGCGTGCTGGGCGGCATCGGCGGCTTCACCGGGCCGCTGATGGCGCTGTGGGTGGATATCCAGGGCCTGCGCAAGGATGAGGCCCGCGCCCTGATGCAGCCCTTCATCGTGGGGCTGCAGATCGCGGCCAGCGCCAGCCTGGCCTGGAAGGGCTACTACACGCGCGACACCCTGGTGATGCTGGCCGTGGCGCTGCCCGCGCTGCTGCTGGGCAGTTGGGCGGGGCTGAAGGCCTACAGGGCGCTGCCGCCCCAGGCCTTCCGGGTGGCGCTGCTGGTGCTGCTGCTGGCCTCCGGCCTGTCCCTGCTGTGGTGAGGGTGCCGGATTAACCGGGTTTTCACCCGTGCCGGCGATGTTGTGCCTCCGAACAGGAGGTCACGATGGTCCAGTCACCGCCCAAGGGCATCTATCCGCTTGGCACCCAGCCGCAGGGCTGGACCGGCGCCGCGCCGGCGGAGGCGGTGGACCCCACCACCCTGGTGCGCAGCGTGACGGGCGCGGTGGTCGCGGTCACCGCCGCGCTGCGTCAGATCAACGCCCTGCTGGCCGAGGAAACCCGGGACCATGCCAGCCTGGCGCGCGCCGTCGCCGCGCTGAACTACGCGGTGGGCGACCAGCGCCTGGCCGCCAGCGGCGTGCTGGAGCGGCTGTCGGAGGAGATCGCGCCCGCGCGGCTCTCCTGAGACAGCGCTTCCGGCGCGGCCCCCGGCCGCCCTAGACAGGGTGCCTCCAGTGGGGCGCGCCATGAGCCAGAATTTTCCCAGCTTCGCCGAGGCCTTCCGCGTCTGGCTGCGCATCGGCTGCCTCTCCTTCGGCGGGCCCGCCGGCCAGATCGCGCTGATGCACCGGGAGGTGGTGGAAAGCCGCCGCTGGGTCAGCGAGACCCGATTCCTCCATGCCCTGAATTTCTGCACCCTGCTGCCGGGGCCGGAGGCGATGCAGCTGGCCACCTATCTGGGCTGGCTGATGCATGGCGTGCGCGGTGGCGTGGCCGCCGGGCTGCTGTTCGTGCTGCCGGGGGCGCTGGTGCTGCTGGCGCTCAGCCTGGTCTATGCGGCGTTCGGGCAGGTGCCGGTGATCTCGGCGGTGTTCCTGGGGCTGAAATCCGCCGTGCTGGTGCTGGTGATCGAGGCGCTGCTGAAGGTGGCGCGGCGGGCGCTGCGCGGGCGGGTGGCCTGGGGTGCCGCCGTAGCGGCCTTCCTGGCGCTGTTCCTGGGCGGCGTGCCCTTTCCGCTGGTGGTGCTGGCGGCGGGGCTGCTGGGGCTGGCCGTTCCGCATGCCTTCGCCACGGGCGGGCATGGCAAGGCGGGGCAGGGGGGCGACAGCCTGCTGGACGCGCATCTGGCCGCCCATCCCGGTTACATCGCGGCGATGGCGCCGGGCGCGCGCCGGGCGGGGCTGGTGGCGCTGGCGCTGTGGATCTGGCCCGTGGTGCTGCTGCGCGAATCGGGCGGCGTGATGGGCGATGTCGCCTGGTTCTTCTCCAAGATGGCGGTGGTGACCTTCGGCGGCGCCTATGCCGTCCTCGCCTATGTCGCGCAGGAGGCGGTGGAGCATTACCACTGGCTCTCGGCGCCCGAGATGCTGGCGGGGCTGGGCCTGGCGGAGACCACGCCCGGGCCGCTGATCCTGGTGCTGCAATTCGTGGGGTTTCTCGCGGGGTTCCGGCATGGCGGGGGCTATTGGGGCGGCGTGGCGGCCAGCGCGCTGACGCTGTGGGTCACCTTTCTGCCCTGCTTCGCCTGGATTTTCCTGGGGGCGCCCTTCATCGAGCGCCTGCACGATATCGCGCGCCTGAAGGGCGCGCTGGCGGCGGTGACGGCGGCGGTGGTGGGCGTGATCGCCAATCTGGCCGTGTGGTTCGCGCTGCGTGTGGTGTTCGCGCAGCTGCGGCCCGGCTGGCTGGGCGTGGAATGGCCGGAGCCGGCCAGCCTGCAATGGGTGCCGCTGGCGATTTCGCTGGCGGCGGCGGCGGCGCTGCTGTGGCGCAAGCTTGGTGTTCTGCCGGTTCTGGCGCTGTCGGCGGGGCTGGGTGTGGCGGCGCGTGTGCTGGGGCTGGTGTAATTTCGCGCCCCCCACGTTGACAGGACGCGCCATTCCGCCATAACCCGCCCCACCTGCTGCCAGGAAACTCCCGCGGCCTTCGCGGAGGGGTGCCCGAGTGGCTAAAGGGGGCGGACTGTAAATCCGCTGGCTCACGCCTACGCTGGTTCGAATCCAGCCCCCTCCATATCTGCCTGGTTGTTTCCAGGTGGCAGGTAGCTTGCGTATTCGCCCCGTGGTGGGGCTGCGCGGGTGTAGCTCAATGGTAGAGCCCCAGCCTTCCAAGCTGGTTGTGCGGGTTCGATTCCCGTCACCCGCTCCACGCGGGCGGGCGGCACCAGAGGGCCAGGTTGCAACAGGGTTACTTGACGGAACAGACGGAGTAGTCTGATGGCCAAGGCCAAATTCGAGCGGAACAAGCCGCACTGCAACATTGGCACGATCGGCCATGTGGATCATGGCAAGACGTCCCTGACGGCCGCGATCACCAAGGTGCTGGCGAAGTCCGGTGGTGCGTCCTTCACGGCGTATGACCAGATCGACAAGGCTCCCGAGGAGCGCGCTC
>NZ_JAAABL010000018.1 GCF_009900765.1 Rhodovarius lipocyclicus | reverse complement strand
TGCTCGATGCCGAAAGCGGAACCTTGCGCCGTTCCGGGCTGGCTCGATCGAGCCAGCCCGGAACGTCGTAGCAACACTGTTACCTAGGCTGCCGGTCTAAACTGTTACCAAGGTTCACGGTTGTAGACCCCCGAACCCCCACCAGGGGCGCCGCCCCTGGACCCCGCCAGGACCGTGCTCGGTCCTGGACCTAGAGCGGTTTGGCGTTGACCATGGGAAGGCGTTTCCCTTTGATATTCATAATATAATTGGCGCCGAATTGTCAGGTTGGGCGTCAAACTCATGGGTTCCAAGGGCCTTTCGGCCTTTGGCGGGGTGGTCAGGGGCAGAGCCCCTGACTGGGGGGCTCGGGGGCGACGCCCCTGAGTGCCTCAGCCGTCCTCCGCCAGCGCCTTCAAGCGCCGCAGCAGGGCCTGATCCCGCCGGGCCACCGCCTGGCGGAACGCCTCGGCATCCGGCGTGCCGAAGGCGTCGATCAGGATCTGCCGCGTGGCGGCGTCCAGGTGCGGGGTGCCCAGATCGGCCCACCACGTCTCCATGGCGGGGCCCAGATGGTCCAGGAAATGCTTCACCCCGCCCGGGCCGCCGGCCAGGCTGAAGGTCTTGCTGGGGCCCATGATGGACCAGCGCTGGCCGGGCCCGGCGGAGACCGCCAGGTCGATATCCTCGACCGAGGCCACGCCCTCCTTGGCCAGATGCACCGCCTCGCGCCAGATCGCGGCCTGCAGGCGGTTGGCGACATGGCCCACCACCTCCTTCCGAACACGGATCGCGACCTTGCCGATGGCGCGGTAGAAGGCCAGCGCCGCCTCGACCGTCGCCTCGGATGTGGCCTTGCCCGGCACCACCTCCACCAGCGGGATCAGGTGCGGCGGGTTGAAGGGATGGCCCACCACCAGCCGCTCCGGGTGTTGCATGCCGGCCTGCAGGTCGCTCGGCATGATGCCGCTGGTGGAGGAGGAGATGATGGCATCCGGCGCCAGGCGGGATTCGATGCGGGCGTAGGTTTCGCGCTTGATCTCCAGCCGCTCGGGCGCGTTTTCCTGCACGAAGCCGGCACCGGCGGCGGCGTCCTCCGGCGCCGCGTGGAAGCTCAGCGCCTCCAGCCCCGCCGCCAGCCCCACCTTGTCCATGCCCAGCGCCTGCATGGCGGGCCAGGCGTCGGTCACGAAGGCGCGCATCCGCGCCTCGGCGCCCGGCGCGGGGTCGCTCGCCCGCACCTTCAGCCCCGCGGCCAGGAACAGCGTGGCCCAGCTGGATCCGATGAGGCCCGCGCCGATTACGGCGATGGTCTGGGGCAGGGGATGCGTGGTCATCCGGCGTTTCTCCCTGGCGGCGGGTGAAGCCCCGCCTGCCTTGCGTTCCGGGGCATCATCGTCCATCGCGGCCCCGGGATGAAGGGGGCACTCTTGACGCGATGGCCCCCCCGGCGCTTGATGCCCGCGCTCGCGATTTGTCCGGCCAGCTTGCGGCGAGCTGTCATTCCCCACGGGATGGCGTGAAAAACAAGCGCGCTAAACAGGCCGAAGCGGAGCTATGATGCTCCGCCTCGCCCCCTCACCATCTGGGGGCCGGACGCCCGTTCGAGATTTGAGGCAATCCATGGCACTCCCCGACCGTCCTCTCCGCCCCGCCACGCTGCTCGTGCGCGGGGGCACGCTCCGTTCCAACCATGCCGAGACGGCGGAGATCCCCTACCTCACCTCCGGCTTCGTCTATGACAGCGCCGGCCAGGCCGAGGACACTTTCGAGAACCGCATCGAGCACTACCAGTATTCGCGCTTCGGCAACCCGACGCTGACGATGCTGGAAGACCGGCTGACCGCCCTGGAAGGGGCCGAGGCCTGCCGCCTGACCGCCACCGGCATGGCCGCCGTGCACGCCGCGATGCTGTCGCACCTGAAGACCGGCGACCATGTCGTGGCCTCCCGCGCGCTGTTCGGCTCCTGTCACTGGATCGTGGCGAACCTGCTCGGCCGTTATGGCATCACCCACGCCTTCGTGGATGGCGGCGACTTGGACCAATGGAAGGCCGCGCTGTCGCGCCCCACGGCCATGGTGCTGCTCGAAAGCCCCTCCAACCCGATGCTGGACCTGGTGGACATCGCCGCCGTGTCGAAGCTGGCGCATGCGGCGGGCGCCCTGGTGGTGGTGGACAATGTGTTCGCCACGCCGCTGCTGCAGAAGCCGCTGCAGCTGGGTGCGGACATCGTCACCTATTCCTGCACCAAGCACATGGACGGCCAGGGCCGCGTGCTGGGCGGCGCCGTGCTGTCCAACGCGAAGTGGGTGAACGACGTGCTGCAGCCCTTCGTGCGCAACACCGGCCCCGGCCTGTCGCCCTTCAACGCCTGGGTGATCCTGAAGGGGCTGGAGACGATGAAGCTGCGCGTGGACGCCATGTGCCGCAGCGCCGCCGCGATCGCCGATTTCCTCAGCGAGCGCGCGGAGATCAACCGCGTGCTGTACCCGCACCGCCCCGACCACCCGCAGCACGCCCTGGCGCTGAAGCAGATGAGCGCCGGCGGCACGCTGGTCGCCCTCGAACTGAAGGGCGGCAAGGAGGCGGCCTTCCGCTTCATGGACGCGCTGAGGATCATCGACATCAGCAACAACCTGGGCGACAGCAAGTCCATGGTGACGCATCCGGCCACCACCACCCATCTGCGCATCGGCGCGGAGGAGCGGGCGAAGCTCGGCATCTCCGACGGCGCGGTGCGGCTCTCGGTGGGCCTTGAGGATGTGGCGGACCTGATCGAGGACCTGGCCGAGGCGCTGGACGCCGCCTCGCCGCTGGCGCTGGCCGCCGAATAAGGGGAATGGCATGAGCTTTGAGACCTGGGCCGGCTTCGTCGCCGCCACGCTGGTGATGCTGGCCATTCCGGGCCCGACCATCCTGCTGGTGATCGGCCAGTCGCTCGGCGCCGGGCGGCGGCACGCGCTGCCGCTGGTGGCGGGTGTGGCGCTCGGGGATCTCACGGCCATGTCGCTGTCGCTGGCGGGGCTGGGGGCGGTGATGGCCGCCTCCGCCCTGCTGTTCACCGCCTTCAAATGGGCCGGCGCCGCCTATCTGGTGTGGCTGGGCGTGAAGCTGTGGCGAGCGCCGGTCACGGCCGGGGCGCTGCCGCCGGTCAGCGGGCGGCGGGCGATGCGCGATGCCTACGTCGTCACCGCGCTGAACCCGAAATCCATTGCCTTCTTCGTGGCCTTCGTGCCGCAATTCATCGATGGCGCGGCGCCCTTCGCGCCGCAGGCGCTGGTGCTGGTGGCGACCTTCGTCACGCTGGCGGCCTGCAACGCGCTGGCCTATGCGCTGCTGGCCGGGCGGCTGTCGGGTGCCGTCACCCGGCCCGGGGTGCGGTGCGTGTTCAACCGGCTGGGCGGCGGGGCGCTGATCGGCGCCGGCGTCGCCACCGCCGCCATGCGGCGGGCCTGACCATGGCAGCCCCCAGCTTCACCGCCACCACGCGCGGCATCACCGTCTCGGTCCAGGCCTTCTACCTGGAGGACCAGTCCGAGCCCGAGCGCGGGCAATATGTCTGGGCCTATCGCGTCAGCATCGCCAACCAGGGCGAGGCGACGGTGCAGTTGCTGAAGCGCACCTGGCTGATCACCGATGGCCAGGGCCGCCAGCAGCGCGTGCATGGCGACGGGGTGGTGGGCGAACAGCCGGTGCTGGAGCCGGGCGAGGCCTTCGAATACACCTCCGGAACCCCGCTCTCGACGCCGTCGGGCTTCATGCGCGGGCTGTACCACATGATCGACAGCCTCTCTGGTGAGCCGTTCGACGTGGTGATCCCGGCCTTCAGCCTGGATTCCCCGCACGAGCCGCGCGGGGTGCACTGACCTCCCTCAGCGCGGCTCCTTCACGAACACCGCCAGCATGGCCGGCAGCAGCAGCATCACGCAGCCCAGCGAGTAGATCAGCGACACCCCCAGCACCACGCCCATGCTGGCCGTGCCGGGATGAGGTGAGATGGCCAGCGCGCCGAAGGCCGTGGCGTTGGTCACGGCCGAATAGATCACCGCGCGGTTCAGGGGGCTCGCCAGCAGGTTGCGTTCGCCCCGCACCCAGGCGGTGACGTAGTAGATGTCGTAAGCCACCCCCATGCCGAACAGCAGCGGCAGGGCGATGATATTGGCCAGGTTCAGCTCCGGCCCGAACAGGGCGCAGTGGGCCAGCGTCATCAGCCCCGCGATGGCCAGGGGCGCGATGGCCAGCAATGACAGCCGCAGGCTGCCCAGCTGCACCAGCAGCAGCCCCAGCACCAGCACCACCGCGATCACGCCCGCCACCAGGAACGCCTTCTGCACGGTGGCGGAGGAGGCGGAGGTGGAGATGGCGGCACCGCTCGCCTCGGGCGCCACGCGCTGCACGGCGGCGGCAAATTCGCGCATGGCATCGCCATTGTGGCCCTGGATGCGCGGCGCGATCTCCACCCGGGCGCGGCCATCGGCGGTGATCCAGTCCGCGCGCAGATCCGCCGGCAGGTCCCCCAGCGCGACCGGCCGGGCGGAGAGCAGGGCCGTCACCTGCCGCATGGTGGTGCGCAGGCCGGGCAGCAGCGCCTCGGCCAGGGCTTCCCGCTGGGAGGGGTGGGCATCGGCCAGGCGGATGAAGGCGGCGCCCAGGCGGCGGGCGTCGCGCGCGGCCTGGTCATCGCCGCGGGCGCCATGCAGGGCGGCGCCGGCCTGGGCCAGGGCGGCGGCGGTCTGGATGTCGGTGGGCGGCGTGCCGGGCGTGGTGGCCAATGTCGGGCCCATCAGCATCGCCGCGTCCTCCAGGATCGCGAGCTTCTCCGGCTGGCCCTCGGGGATGAAGCTGGCCAGCGTCAGCGCCCGGCCGACCTGGGGCAGGGCCTCCAGCCGGCGGGCCAGGGCCTGGGCGGCCTCCAGGTTCGGGGCCAGCGCGTCCAGCGTGTTGGGGTTGGTGTCCAGGCTGCCCATCAGCTCGATGAAAGTGGCCACCGATTCCTTGCCGGGGTCGCGCAGGTTGATGGGGTCGGTGTCGAAGCGCAGCAGCGGCAGGGTGGCGATGCAGGCCAGCGCCAGCACGCCGGCCGCGATGGTGACACCCCGCGCCCGGCGCAGCAGGAAGGCATCCAGCGGCGCGAAACCCGGATAGCCGACCTCGCGCCCCTCGGCCTCCGGCCGGGCCAGCAGCATCAGCGCGGGCAGCAGCGTCATGGCCATCAGCCAGCCGATCAGCATCCCCACACCCGAGATCAGCCCGAGCTCCCGCACGCCCAGATATTCGGTGGGGATGAAGGCGAAGAAGGACAGGGTGCAGGACATGGCGGCCAGCGTCATGCCCGGCCCCGCCACGCGGGCGGCCTGCAGCAAGGCGGGCATCAGGGCGCCGGCGGCGCGGCGCTCGGCCCGGTACTGCACGGCGTACTGGATGCCGAAATCCACGCCCAGGCCGATGAACAGCACGGCGAAGGCGATCGAGAGCGGGTTGAACCGGCCCACCGCCAGGATGCCGAAGGCGGCCGTCCAGACCAGCCCCGCCACCACGAGGATCATCAGCGGCCAGATCAGCCGCCAGCTGCGCAGCGCCATCCACAGCAGCAGCACCGTGAAGCCCAGCGAGAGCACCACATTCTCCACCGCCCCTTCGGACAGGGTGGAGAATTCCTCATCGGCCATCGGCACGCCGCCGGTCAGGCGGATGGTCACGCCGTTCAGCATCAGCGGCACGGCGGCGTTGCGGATCGCCTCCGTCGCGCTGCCGCCGGCGGCCAGATGCGAGAAATCCAGCACCGGCTGCACCAGCACGAAGCGCCGGGTCTCCAGCGTGCCCGGGGTGCGGCCGGTCATCATCACCGCCCAGTCGGGCTCGGCCACCTCGCCGCGCAGCGCGGCCTCGGCCGCGCGGGCGAAGGCCGCGAGGGGCCCCGCCAGCGGCTGCAGGGTGGTGTCGCCGCGCGCAACCCCCTCCATGGCGGTGCGCAGCAGATCGGCCACGCCCCGGATGGAGGGATCGGCCGCCAGCGTGCCCAGCAGGGGCTGCGCCTCGATCAGCCGGTCCGCCAGGGATTGCACCTCGGGCAGGGAGAGGTAGAGGGCGGCGTTCCGCTCGAAGAACGGCCCCGCATCGGGGCGGCGGACGGAGCGGAACAGATCCGCCCGGCTGCGCAGGCGGGTCGCCAGATCCTGCGCCGCGCGGTCGGCCGCGGCCCCGGTGGGGGCATCCACCACCACCGCGATCAGGTCGTCCCGCTGGGGGAAGGCCTCGGAGATCGCGCGCTCCGTCTGCCGCCAGGGCAGGTCCTGCGGGAAGAGCAGGGAGACATCGGAGGTGAGTTCGAACCGCGTGGTGGCGATCCAGCCCGCCGCCCCGGTCACGGCCGCGTACAGCAGCACCATGAGCTTGGCGTGACGCAGGCTGAACCCCACCAGCGCCGCGACGGCGCGGGAGACGTAGGTGTCAGGCTTCACGGTAGAAAATGAGGATCAGGCTGATGAAGATGAGACAGGCGGGCCAGGTCCAGCGGCCAAGCCGGGCCAGCCAGCTTTCGGGCTCGCTGCGCAGTTCCACCCAGCGGGCGCAGGCCGCGATCACGGACGCGGCGCCCAGGGGCAGGTGGGAGAGTTCGACCAGCAGCGCCTCGCGGATATTGGCGATGGCGTGGGTGTGCGCCAGCAGCAGGAAACCGCCGGCGGCCATCGAGAGCGGAAACACGAAGGCCGCCGCCGTGCGCTTGCCCGACAGCCGCACCAGCCATTCCGACACCGCGAAGATCACCACCAGGAAGGAGAGCAGCTTGTGCTGCAAGGCCTCCGGGTCTCGCAGCGAATCGAGGAAGGAGATCTCCCCCATCGGCCAGGCCTCGGGGTCCGAGCGGAGGAACAGGAAGGCCGCGAGGCCCATGAACAGCAGCGGCCAGTGGCGGGCCAGCGGCACGCGGCGGGTGGCGTCCAGCAGGGCCGCGAGGCCCACCGCCAGCACGATGAAGCCCGCGATGTTGTGGTTGTACTCGCTCCAGGCCAGGTCGAAGGCGTTGCGCGGCGGCAGCAGCCCCTCGCCGGGAATGAAGGCCTGCGGCCGGTCGGGCGCCTGGCGGGCCTGGTATTCGGCGTTCAGCTGTTCCTGCAGGTTGGGGATGGCCAGGTCCCGATGGTCCGGGGAAATCAGGCGCGGGGCCTGGGGCGTGAAGCGCTCCACGATCTCATGCCATTCCACGCGGTCGTCGGGCAGGTCCACGGCGGGGGGCACGCTGGTCAGGCTGGCGGCGATGCCGAAGACGCAGATACCCGTGATCACCTCGCATTCCACGAAGCGGCGCACGCGCGGCAGCACGCTGCCGGCCTGGCCGCGCGCGAAATGGTGCAGCAGCAGGAAATTGCCCAGCCCCAGCAGCAGCAGGAAGCCCATCAGCACGGATTTCGTCAGGCTCATGGCGCCATAGGCGGTGCCGTACAGCCCCTCCGGCGAGCCGATATAACCCAGGTAGAAGCCGATGATGCCGCCGATGATGCACAGCACGCCGGCTGCGGCCAGCGCGGAATAGCGCGTGCCCACCGCCTGCGCCGCGGCCGGCGCCCAGGGCAGGCGCAGCGCGGCCAGGAAGGCCGGCAGCCCGCCCAGCCACAGCGCGGCGCCCAGCTGGTGCAGGGCGGTGGCGGCCAGCATGGGCGCGCGCGCGTCCTCACGCGCCATGGCGTGGCTGCCCGCGACGGCGGAGGCCAGCATGCCGAGCCCAGCCACCGCCAGCAGCCCGGCCCGCGGGCCGCGCGGTGCCCCGCCCGGCGCCAACGCCAGCATGGCGAGCACGGTGAAGCCCATCACCCCCGCGCCCGAGAGCACGAAACCCGCCCCCAGCGCCGGGCCGAGCCCCACATCCAGCGAGCCCATCAGCGCGATGGTGCCCAGCCCCACGGCCAGCAGCGTGGTCCCCAGCGTGGCCCAGCCCGCGGCCAGCGCCACCCGCCGGGCCGAATCGAGCATCAGCGCGGCCTCCTGCGGCTGGAACCGCGCGGCCAGCGGCCCGGCCAGCAGCAGCAGATAGGCGAGCGAGCCGATGGTGACGCTGCGCGCGATCAGCGCCAGCGACCGCAGCACGACCGAGAGGAAGCCATAGAGGTCGAGGAACAGTTCCACGCGCGTCAGCCCGCCACGGTGAAGAAAACGTCACCCCGGGTGATGTGGCCATCCAGCGCCAGCACCTGCCAGCGGAAGCGCCAGGCCCCGGGCGTAAGCGGCTGGGTGGTGCCCGCCATCTCCGTCACCGGCATGCCCGGTTCCAGCTCCACCCGCACCTCGTCGGCGGTGCCGCCGCCGCCGCGCCGGGCGGGCGCGACCAGGATCTGGCTGCGCTCATGGTCGATGCGGCTGTTGAAGAAGATACGGATGCGCAAGGGCCCGGGGGGCACGGTGGCGCCGGCCGCGGGCTCCGACCGGCGCAGGATGGCATGGGCCTGCGCCTCCGGGATAGCGGCCGGCACGGCCAGCAGGACAGGGGCGGCCATCACGGCGCGGCGGGACATCTGGGGCATGGGCGCGAAACTAGGTCCGGCCCCTCGGCCATGCAACCTGGAGAAACCTTGCGAAACCTTGCGGGAGTGCCATGTCCAGGAACCTTTGGCACTGCGGCAACGCATGCTATAGGGCTGCACTTCGGTGCGGCTTTGCACCCAGATTCCAGGAGCGACCCGCCGGATGGGTATTCCTCTTTCTCAGCAGGCCAAGGTGGCGGCCTATGTGCTCAAGCAGCAATTGTCGGGGCGCAAGCGCTTCCCGCTGGTGCTGATGCTGGAGCCGTTGTTCCGTTGCAACCTGGCCTGCGCCGGCTGCGGCAAGATCGACTATCCGGACAAGATCCTGAACAAGCGCCTGACGGTCGAGGAATGCCTCGGCGCCGCCGAGGAATGCGGCGCGCCCGTGGTGGCGATCGCGGGCGGCGAGCCGCTGCTGCACAAGGAAATGCCGCAGGTGGTCCAGGGCCTGCTGGACCAGGGCCGCATCGTGATCCTGTGCACCAACGCCCTGCTGCTGGACAAGCGCATGGACGACTACAAGCCGCACCCGCGCTTCATCTGGGACATCCACCTGGACGGCGACCGCGCGCAGCACGATTGGGCCGTCAGCCAGGAAGGCGTGTACGACCGCGCCGTGGCCGCCCTGAAGAAGGTGCGCGAGAAGGGCTTCCGCACCGCCATCAACTGCACGCTGTTCAACAACGCCGATGCCGAGCGCACCGCGAAGTTCTTCGACGACGTGACGGCGATGGGCGTGGACAACATCATGCTGTCCCCCGGCTATTCCTATGAGCGCGCGCCGGACCAGAAGCACTTCCTGAACCGCCAGGCGACCAAGGAGCTGTTCCGCGACGTGCTGTCGCGCAACACCGGTTCCAAGGGCGGCAAGCCCAAGTGGCGCATGGGCAACAGCCCGCTGTTCCTGGACTTCCTGGCCGGCAACCAGTCCTATCACTGCACGCCCTGGGGCAACCCCACGCGCAACATCTTCGGCTGGCAGCGCCCCTGCTATCTGCTGGGCGAGGGCTACGCCAAGTCCTTCCAGGAGCTGATGGACACCACCGAGTGGGACAAGTACGGCGTCGGCAACTATGAGAAGTGCGCCGATTGCATGGTGCATTCGGGCTTCGAGGCCACCGCCGCGATCGATGCCATCAAGCATCCGATCAAGGCCCTGACCGCGCAGTTCCGCGGCCCGCGCACCTCGGGCCCCATGGCGCCCGAGATCGACCTGACCAAGCAGCGCCCGTCCGAATACGTGTTCAGCAACCATGTCCAGAAGGTCATGGAGGACATCGCGCATGAGCCCGCGCGCGGTGCCAAGCATGGCGGCAGCGGCAAGGTCGCGGCCGAATAAGACCGGCCTGTCATCATCCGGGGCGTGAGATGCACGCCCCGGCTATGCTAGACCCGCCGCATGCCGCCGCTCACGCTTCTCGACTGGATCGCCTTCACGGTCTTCGTGCTGTGCTGGCTGGTCTATGCCTATGTCGTGGACCGTATCCCGAGCATCCGCGCCAACAGCGTGATCGCGGCGATGGACGAGCACCGCCGCCGCTGGATGGTGGCCTCCCTGGGCCGGGACAACCGCATCGCGGATATCGCGACCATCGGCAACCTGATGTCCTCCACCTCCTTCCTCGCCTCCACCTCCATCTTCATCCTGGGCGGGTTGATGGCGCTGCTGGCGGCGCCCGATGTGGGGCGGCGGGTGGTGGCGACGCTGCCCTGGGCCGAGGCGCCGAACGAGGCGATGTGGGAGGTGAAGATCGGCCTGCTGATCGTCATCTTCATCAACGCCTTCTTCGAACTGACCTGGGCGTTCCGGCAGTTCAACTACACCAGCACGCTGGTGGTGGGCCTGCCGGTGGATACCAGCGCCGTCGCGCGCGCCGAGGCCGCGGCCAAGGTGGTGAACCGCGGCGCCAAGCACTTCAACACCGGGCTGCGCAGCTACTATTTCGGGCTGGCGGCCCTGGCCTGGATCATCCATCCGGTGGCGCTGATGATCGTCAGCCTGGTGGTCCTGTACGAACTGCACCGGCGGGAGTTCCGCTCCGCCGTGCGGGAAGCGCTGCACCAGCCCTGAGGCGCAGGGGCTAGGCCTCCGTCAGGTGGGGCACCAGATCGTGCAGCGCCATCTTGGTCAGGTCCTTGTTCAGGCTGGCCTTGAGGCGCTTTTGCGTCTCCGCCCCCAGCGCGTCGCGCAGGTCCCCCAGGAAGGCGGGCGGGGCGACCAGCAGCAGGCTGGCATAGCGCCCGGCGCTGGCGGCCTCCTCCAGATCATCGGCCAGGCGTTGGGCGAAGGCCTGCTTGGCCATCCGGTGCGGGTCGCTGCGGGGCTCGATGGCGTGGCGGGTCGTGCCGGCACTCTCGTTCACGCGGCCCGGGCGCTCCGAACCCTGCTCATGCGAGAGTGGATTGTCGATCGTGATCGCCTCCTCCGTCAGTTCGGACCAGGGCGCGATCTCATTGGGGCGTCGCAGGATGCGGGCGTGCTGGGCGTCCGCGATCAGCGCCCATTGGGTATAGCTGTGCATGGAACCGTTCTCCCGGCCGTTCGGGCCGGGGGTGAACAGAGCACGGCGGGGGGGCGGCCGCCATGATCCTGATCAAGCCAGCGCCTTCGCCGCCGCCTGGCCGGAGCGCACTGCGGCGTCGATGGTGGCCGGCAGGGCCGGCCAGCACCAATCCCCGGCCAGGGCCAAATTGGGCAGCGGCAGGCGGGGCGGGCTGAGCGGGCGGCCCACCCGGTGGCGCGGCGTGGCGCGGCGTTCCTTCACCACCCGGCATTCGGGCGTCATGATCGGCCATTCGCCCGGGATGCCGAAGGCTGCGACGGCGCGCAGGATCTCTCCCCAGGCGCGCGGGGCCAGGCTGTCCACATCCTCCCGCGCCTCCGCGTCGCCGGCCGAGACGGTGACCGAGACGCCGGAGGGCCGCACCAGCACCCATTGGCACAGCGCGCCCAGGAAGCCGATGAAGCGCACCGGGCCCGCTCCGGTGCGGGCGAAATGCAGGTTCACGATGGGGGCATGGGCCTCTGGCACCCGCAGCCCGGGCAGCAGCCGGGCCGATTCCCAGGGCGGTGTGGCCAGCACGGCGGCTTCCACCGGCACGCGCTCACCCAGCTCCAGCGCCACCAGCCGGCCATCGGCCACCTCCAGCCCCCGCAGGCGGGAGTTGAAGCGGATCTCCCCGCCTAGGCGCGCGATCTCGCTCAGCGCGGGCTGCACCAGGTCGGGGCCCAGGCCGCGCTCGGCCACATAGAGGCGCGTCGCGCCCGGCCCGCCCAGCCGCCGCAGCACCTGCGCCAACCGGGCGGAGGACGCCTCGGTGGAAGGCGTGTTCAGCGTGGCCACCACCAGCGGGTCGATGAAGCCGCGATGGAAATCGGGGTGGGCGGCCATCGCCTCGGCCACCGGGCGGTCCCGGCCGAATGTCATGCTGGCGGTGGCCAGCAGCGCGCCCAGGGATAGCCCCGGCGGGCGCCTGTCCGCCCGCAGCCAGCCGCAGGGCGACAGCGCGATGCGCCGGGCCGCGCCATCGGCGCAATCCAGCACCGGCAGGCCATCGGGTTCGGGTTCCACCCAGCGGTCGCGGGTGCCGAGTTTCTCCAGCAGCCCGAGGGCCGCCGTGTTGGCGCCGACCAGGGCGTGGGTGCCGTTGTCCGTGCCATCGGCCAGCGCCCGGGCGCGGCCGCCGGCCCCCGCCGTCGCCTCATGCAGCACCACCGGGCGCCCGGCCTCCAGCAGGGCCAGGGCGGCGGAAAGCCCCGCCACCCCCGCGCCGATCACATGCACGGGCGCCGCCATCAGCCCCAGCCCAGCGCCATGCGCGCCATGGTCAGCTTCTCGGTCTTGGTCAGGCGCGGGCGGGGGCGCGGGCCTTCCCAGCCACGGGCCCGCAGGCGCTGGAACAGGCGGCCATAGCCCCACATCATGACGCGGGCGGGGCGCAGGGCCTCGGCGTCATAGCGGCCCATCTCGGCCTCAGCGCGGGCGAAGCCGGCGGCGGCTTCCTCCGCCAGCCGGGCGCAGATGGCGGCGAAGCGGGGGTGGCGCACGATGTCGCGCGCTGGGCCGTCCGGGATGCCCTCGGCCGCGAGCAGGGAGAGCGGGATATAGACGCGCTCGCGCTCCGCATCCTCATCCACGTCGCGCAGGATATTGGTCAGCTGGAAGGTGTGGCCGAGGTCGAGGCCCCAGCCCTCGGCGTTGGTGGCGCCGAAGATGCGCACGGCCATGGCGCCCACGCTGCCGGCCACGCGGCGGCAATAGAGGGCCAACTCACCCTCATCGGCGATGCGCACGCGGTCTCCGGCATCGGTTTCCATGCCCGCGATCATCGCCTCGCATTCCGCGCGCGGGATGGCGAATTCGCGGCAGGCGAAGGCCAGTTCGCGCGACAGCACGCAATCCGGCCGGTCCAGCTTGGCGCGCCAATCGGCCAGGAAGCGGCGCTTCTCGGCCTCGGGCATCTCGCCATCGGCGATGTCGTCCACCGCGCGGCAGAAGGCATAGACCCCCCACAGCGCCCGGCGGCGCCCGCCCCGCAGCGCCTTCATGCCGCGCGCGAAGGAGGAACCGGCGCGCGCCACCCGCCCCGCCACCAGCGTGGCGTCGGCGGCGGGCGCGAAGGGCGCGCCGATGGCCGCGGCCGCGAAATCCAGCTTGCCCAGCGCCACGCGTCCCAGCACCGGGTCCGCCGCGCGCAGCTTGGCCAGCAGGCGGCGGGCCAGGTCGATCGTCACCTTGGACTGCATCGCCAGGCGTTTGGCCGAGACCAGGCGCGGCAGGGCGTGGGCGCGGTCCAGCTCCTCCTCCACCCGGTCCAGCGCGGCATCCAGGATGGCGCGGCGCAGCGGGTTGGCGGGGTCGAAGAAGGCGGCCTCGCCGCCCGCGATCGCCATCCAGCTTTCGGGCATGTAGATGCGGGACAGGCGTTCCCGGTCTGGCACCAGGTCCTGCAGGTGGTTCAGGATCTGCAGGGCGGTGCACAGGCCGTCGGACGCCGCCAGGGCCTCGGGCGCCGTGGTGCCGTGCAGGCGCAGCAGCATGCGGCCCACCGGGTTGGCGCTGCGCGCGCAGTAATGTTCCAGCGCCGCCCAGTCGGCATAGCGGGCCTGGACGGAATCCTGGCGGAAGGCCTCTAGCATCAGCGCGGCTTCTTCGGTGCCGACGCCCGCGCGGTGCATGCCCGCGGCCTCCCGCACATGGGTGGCGGGGTCGGCCAGGGCGGCGCCCATCGCATCCAGCCGGCGCAGCTTTTCGGCGGAGGGCAGGTCGGGGCTGTCGGCGATGTCGTCGGCGACCCGCACGAAGCGGTAGAAGGCCATCACCTGGCCGCGCACCGCGGGTGCCAGCATCAAGGATGCGGTGGGGAAGTTTTCCGTGTCATGGTCCCGGGTGGGCGTTTCGGACACCGCGAGCGAGTCTGCCGTCATGGCCTTGTTGTGGCCGGATATGCGCGCCCTTTCCAGCCCGCCTTGAGGCCCAGCAGCGCACGAATCAGCGCATTCCACTGAATGGCGAGCGCCACCGCGACACCTGCCGGGTGTAGCGCCACGGTCCACAGCGGCTCCCGCACGCGCCAGGCGATGGCGGCGCGCAGACCGAAGCCCAGGGCCAGCGCGGCGAATGCCCGGGGATCGGGCAGCAGCGCCCAGGGCAGCAGGTGCCCGCCCGCTAGCAGCACCGTCCACACCGGCAGGCCGAGCGGGGTGGCCATCCCCTCATGCGCGTTCTTGGAGAATCCGGCCCAGGCCTCGCGGAAGCCGCGATACATGCGGCAGCTGGCCAGCCGTGCCCCGTCCACGATTTCCGTGTCATGGCCCCGGGCGCGCAGCAGCCGGGCCAGCGCCAGCCCGTCATGCAGCAGGGCGCGGATAGCCCCATGCCCGCCCACGGCGCGATAGGCGGCGGCCTCCACCAGCACCAGCTGGCCGCAGGCGGCGGCGAGGGCGGGGTGGCGCGTCGCGGCCCGCCCGCCGAAGGGCAGGTAGCCCTGCATCAGGAAGTTGATGCAGGGGACGGTCAGCCCCTCGCCCAGGCTGGCGATGCGCTGGCGCGGCACGGCGCTGACCAGGGCCAGGTGCCGTTCCTGCGCATGGACCGCCAGGGCGGCCGCCGCGTGCGGGGCCAGGCGCACATCGGCGTCGATGAACAGCAGATGGGTGCCGCGCGCGGCGGCGGCCAGTTCGGCGCAGGCATGCACCTTGCCGGTCCAGCCCGGGGGCAGGGGCGGCGCGCGCAGCAGCCGCACCCGGGCGTCGCGCGCCGCGAGATGGGCCACGATCTGCGGCGTGGCGTCGGTGCTGCCATCGTCCATCACCAGGATCTCGACCTCGGTGCCCAGGCTGGCGCGGGCGGCGGCCAGGCAATCGGCGATGTTCGCCGCCTCGTCCCGCGCCGGGATCAGGATGGAGACCAGCGTGCCCCGGCGGGGCGTGCCGCGCGCGCGGCACAGGCGGGGCAGGTTGCCGGCGGCGAGCAGCACCGGCAGCAGCGCCAGGGCAAGGGCGAGCCAATTCATGGGGTGCTTCCATGGCGCGGGTCGTGCCGCTGGCCGCGCAGCAGGGCGCGGGCGAATTGCCAGGCGCCATACACGCCGCCCATGCCGGCGCGCCCTTCCAGCAGCGTCTCGAACCGCGCCGGGTCGCGGCTGATGGCGTCGGCGGCCAACCGGTCCTGGGTGGCGGCCAGCGCGGCGCGCAGGGTCTCGGCGCGGGCCGCGCGCGGTTGCTCCAGCAGGGTTTCGGCCAGGATGGGCGGGCCGAAGGCGGCCAGCGCCTCCGGCCGGGGCTCGGTCCAGAACGGGTATTCCAGCGCCAACGGCAGGAAGGCGGCGCGCGGCGCGATTTCGGCCAGGCGCAGCACGCCGGGGGCCAGCGGCAGGGGGCGCTCGCGCACATCCGCGAAGCGGCCGGGGGCGTTGACCCACAGCATGCGGCGAGGTTCGGCCAGCACCTGTTCCGCTACCCGCAGGAAATGCACGGCGCCGCGCGGGCTGCCCTGTTCCACCCCGAACACGCCGATGCGCCGCATGAAGCCGTATTTCGCCAGCGCCGCCGCGTCCATCGGCGTGAACAGCGCGCGGCCGGGCATCAGGCGGCGGTGCAGCAGCATGAACAGCACGCCGTCCCACCAGCCAGGGTGGCTGGCCAGCACCACCAGCGGCCGGTCCGGCGGCAGTTGGGGCGCGCCCCAGCGGGCCAGCCGCAGCGCCGTCATGCCGCGCGCGAAGCGATGGGCGAAGGCGGCGTCGAAGAACCTCACCATCCGGGGCGAATACAGCGCGAGGGGCGAGGGCGCCGGCATGGCCCTAGGCGGCGGTTCGGCTGCCGGCCAGCCGCGCCGCCTCGTCCATCCCGCGCCCGCCGAGGTCCTTGTCCAGCGTGTCGGCCGCGATCCAGCCGCTCATCATCACCATGGGCATGCCGGGGCCGGGATGGGCCGCGCCGCCGCACAGGTACAGGCCCTTGATATCGCGCGACCGGTTGCCCGGCTTGAAGGCGCCGGTGAAGGTGCCGTGGCTGGCCAGCCCGTAGATGGCGCCGTTCAGCACCTTGTAGCGGTCATGGATGTCCTGCGGCGTCAGATGCGCCTCGGTCACGATGCGGTCCTCGATATCCGTCAGCCCCGCCGTGCGCTTCAGCTTGTCCAGGATCACCTGGCGATAGGCGGGGAACATCCGCTTCCAGTCATGGTGCGGGCGCAGATAGGGCGTGTGGCACAGCACATACAGCGCCTCCCCGCCCGGGGGCGCGGCCGTGGGGTCGCTGAAGGAGGTGGCGGCCAGATAGGCGGTGGGGTCGGGCGCCGGTTCGCCGCGCTTGTAGATGGCGTCGAACTCCTCCTCCGGATCGCGGGAGAAGACGAAATCATGGTGCGCCAGATGCTCGTAGCGCTTGTTCAGCCCCAGATAGAGCACCACCCCGCTGCACGCGGCCTCGAAGCCCTTCGCGGCATAGGCATCGCCCACGGCACCGCCCACCAGCTCGGTATACGTGCGGATGGCGTCCATGTTGGAGATGACGGCATCGCAGGCGAGGCGCTCGCCATCGGCCAGCACCACGCCGCGCACCGCGCCGTCGCGGATATCCAGCCCCGTGACCTCGGCGTTGGTGCGCAGCTCGGCGCCGAGGTCGCCCGCCAGCTTCGCCAGCCCCTCCGCCACCGCGCGGGTGCCGCCCACCGGGTACCACACGCCCTCGGAGGCCTGCATGTCCCCGATCGCGCACAGCACCGCCGGCGCGGCATAGGGGTTGCTGCCCACATACTGCATGTAGTGGTCCAGCATCTGCGCCAGGTTCGCGTCCGGCACATGCTTGCGGATGACGCCCGCCGCCGACTGGCCCATGCGCAGGGCCATCACGTCGCGCAGCACCTCGGGGCGGAAATTGTCGGCGACGTTCATGGTGTCGCCGATGCCCTCCACCGGGCGCCAGAAGAAGAACTTCTCCGACACGTCGTGCAGGTGGCGGGCGACCTTCTGGAAGCGGCGGTAGCCCTCACCCATGCCGCGGCCGGGGGCCACGCGCTCGATCTCGGCCAGCATCGCGTCCATGTCGCCCAGCAGGTCGGCCCGCGCGCCGTCCTCGAAGAAGCAGCGCCATTGCGGCTCCAGCTTCAGCAGCGGCACGTGTTCGGCCAGGGCGCGCCCGGCCTCGGCGAAGATGCGGCGCAGCACGCGCGGCACGGTCAGGATGGTGGGGCCCATGTCGAAGCGGAAGTCGCCCATCGGGCTCGGCAGGGTCAGCACCGCCGCCTTGCCACCCAGCCAGGGGTTGCGTTCCAGCAGCGTCACCCGGTGCCCGCGCGCCCGGGCCACCGCCGCCGCCGCCAGCCCGCCGAGGCCGGAGCCGATCACCACCACATGCGATGCCATGACGTTCCCCTTATTCCGCCGCGACCGTCAGGCCGGGCATGTGTTCCGGCAGCCCCATATCACGCAGCAGCAGCCGGGTGGTGATGCGCGCGCCCTCATAGATCACCGGCAGGCCGCTGCCGGGATGAGTGCCGCCGCCGACCAGGTACAGCCCCTCCGTATCCTGGAAGCGGTTGCCGGGGCGGCGGTGCAGCATCTGGCCGAAATCATGCGCCAGGTTGAAGGTCGCGCCATGGCCCACGGCGTAGTCGTCGCGCCAATCCTCGGGCGTCACCACGCGCTCATACCGGATGCGGGCGCGCAGGTCGGGGATGCCGAGCGCCTCCAGCCGGTCCAGCACCAGTTCGCGGAAGGCAGGCAGATCCTTGTGCCAATCCGCCCCGCCCAGCAGGTTGGGCACGGGGGCCAGCGCATACAGCGCCGTGTGGCCTGGCGGGGCCATGGTGTCATCCGTGGCGCCGGGGTGGTGCAGGTACAGGCTGGGCGCGTCCGGGATCTCGCCGCGCTCGATCTGCGCCAGGTTGCGCATGTAGTCCCGCGCCAGCAGCACGGTGTGATGCGCGAGGTCCGGGCAGGCGCCCTCGATCCCCAGATACAGCATGAAGGTGGAGCAGGAGTAGCGCGCCCCCCCGATGCGCGTGTCGGACCAGCGGCGGCGCAGCGCGTCGGGCACCATCCGCGGCATGGCATGGGCGAAATCGGCGTTCATCACCACCGCGTCGGCCGCCACATGCCGCCCGCCCACCATCAGGCCGTCGGCGCGGCGGCCGCTGAAGCGGACGCGCTCCACCGGGCTGTTCAGATGGATGCGCACGCCCAGCCGCTCCGCCACCCGCGCCATGGCGGTGGAGATGCCGCCCACGCCCCCGCGCACATGGAACACCCCGTGCTCGTATTCCAGGAAGGACAGGATGGTGAACAGCGAGGGGCAGCGGAACGGGCTCATCCCCAGGTATTTGGACTGGAAGGAGAAGGCGAGGCGGATGCGCGGGTCGCTGAAATACCGCTTCAGGTCGCTTTCCACGCTCAGATGCGGGCGCAGCAGCGGCAGCGCCTTCAGCATGGGCAGGTTGAACAGGTCGGAGGGCGAGAGGATCGCGTTTTCCAGGATGGGCCGGAAGGCCGCCAGCTTGGCGCGGTTCTCCGTCATGAAGCGGGCGAAGCCCTGGGCATCCCCGGGCGCGATGCGGGCGATGGCCGCCTGCATCGCCGCCTGGTCGGGCGTCGCGTCCAGCACCAGGGGCGGGCCGTCCTGCTCGAAGACCAGCCGGTACTGCGGGTCCAGCCGGATGAGGTCCAGCTCCTCCTCCAGCTCCGCGCCGCATTGGGCGAAGATCTCGCGGATGATGCGCGGATAGAGGAAGAAGGTGGGGCCGAGATCGAAGCGGAACCCCTCCGGCGTGGACAGGGTGCGGGTGCGCCCGCCCACCACCGCGTCCTTCTCGAACACCGAGACCTTCAGGCCCCGCGCCGCCAGCAGCATCGCCGCCGCCAGCCCGCCGGGCCCCGCGCCGATGATCGCCACATGCGCGGGCGGGCGCGACACAGCGGGGGCGGCGAGCGGGGCGTTCATCGGATCCTTGTGCCCCCCGGAAGGGGAGCTGATTCGAGAAGAATTCGGCGTGACGTCCATGGCACGTTACATGACATGGTCGTTAGAATATACCAGAGGTCTCCACTCGGATTTTATCAGGCCGCCAGCAGGGCCAGCAGCGCCTCCGCTTCCCCCAGCTGGGCCAGGGCGGCGCCCGCGCGCGGCAGCAGCCGGCGCAGGTAGAACTCCGTGAGCGGCCTGTACCCGGGCTCCAGCGCGGCGGCGCGGGCCAGCATCCAGCCACCCAGCACCCAGCCGGCGGCTTCCTGATAGGCGGTGGCGCCGGCGGCGGCCTCATCGGGGGTGGCGGCCAGCATCGCGTGCGTGGCGGCGGTGAAGCCCGCCAGCGCCGCATCCAGCACGGGGTGCAGGCCGGCGGCCTCCGCCAGCAGGGCCAGCATGGCGGCACCCTGGTCGGCGCGCAGCTTGCGGTGCACCAGGTCCAGCGCCTGGATGCCGTTCGTGCCCTCATAGATCGGCGCGATCCGGGCATCGCGCAGCACCTGGGCCGCGCCCGCATCCTCCACGAAGCCCATGCCGCCATGCACCTGCACGCCCAGGCTCGCGACCTCCAGGCCACGGTCGGTGGACCAGGCCTTCACGATGGGCGTCAGCAGCGCGAGGCGGGTGGCATCGCCCGAGGCCGCCTCCAGCGCCAGCAGCCGCATCGCGAGCGTGATGGAGCGCATCTCCGCCAGCATGCGCGCCACATCGGGGTGGCGTGCGATGGGCATGCCGCCCTGCTCGCGCATAGCGGCGTAAGCCTCGGCCAGCGCCAGCGCCTTGGCCCCTTGGCCCACGCCCTGGATGCCCACCGAGACGCGGGCGTTGTTCATCATGGCGAACATGGCCGGCAGGCCGCGATGCGGCTCGCCCACCAACTCGGCCTCCGCGCCCTCGAACAGCATCACGCAGGTGGGGCTGGCATGGATGCCCATCTTGCGCTCCAGGCCTCCGCAGCGGACGGCGTTCATGGTGCCATCCGCCTTCACCCGCCGCGCCGCGAACAGGGAGATGCCGCGCGAGCCCGCCGGCGCATCCGGCAGCCGGGCCAGCACTAGGTGCAGCGTGTTGTCCGTCAGGTCATGGTCGCCATAGGTGATGAAGATCTTCTGCCCATGCAGGGCATAGAGGCCATCGCCCAGCGGCTCCGCCCGGGTGCGCAGGGTGGATAGGTCGCTGCCCGATTGCGGCTCCGTCAGGCACATGCTGCCGGTCCATTCGCCGCTGGCCAGATGCGGCAGCCAGGCCGCCTTCTGCGCGGGGGAGGCATGGCGCTCGATCGCCTCCACGGCGCCGGCGGTCAGCACGGGGCACAGGCCGAAGGCCATGTCGGCGGCGCTCACCATCTCCACCACCGCGCACCACAGGGCGAAGGGCAGCCCCTGGCCGCCATGCTCCTCGGGCGCGGGCAGGGACTGCCAGCCGCCGTCGCGCCAGGCCCGGTAGGCGGCGTGATAGGGGGCGGCGCAGCGCACCACGCCGTTCTCCAGCCGCGCGCCCTCATGGTCCGCCTTCTGGGCGTTGGGGGCCAGCACCTCGGCGCACAGGGTTTCGCACTCGGTCAGAATGGCGGCGATGCTGTCGGCATCCAGCACGCCGCCGCTGCGGCCCGGCAGGTCCAGCAGGCGGGTGAGGGCGAAGGTCAGGTCCTGGGCCTGGGTGGTGGCCATGCGAGTCTCCCTGTGTGGTTTTATGCGGTGCGAAGCAGTCCGGGCGCGGGGTTCTCTCGCCCCGCGGCCCAGCCCGCCAGATACGGCAGAAGCGCCGGATCGCCCAGCGCATTCGCCACGGCCTCACCCAGCAGCGGGCCGAACTTGAAGCCATGGCCGGAAAAGCCCGAGAGCAGCAGCGTGCCCGGGGCCAGGGTTTCCGCGAGGAATTCCTCGGCCGGTTCCACATCGTAATAACAGGCCCGGGCGCCGAGCGGCGTGAAACGGTCCAGCCCCGGGATGCGGCGGCGGGCGAGGGCGAGGATGGTCTCGGCCTCGGCCGGGGTGGCGTCGCGGTCGTCCTCGGCGTCGCCGGCCAGCGAGAAGCTGTGGTCGCCCACCTTGATGGGCGTGCCGCGCACCGGGGGCACCATGTAGAAGCCGCCTTCCTCCGCGAGGTCGAGCAGCATGGGCGCGCGGGACCAGGCGGTGGCGAGGTCCGGCGGGGCCGCGAGGCGCACGATGATCTGGCGGGAGGCGGTGACGCGCCCCTTCAGCCCCGGCAGCAGGCGCGGCGCCCAGGGGCCGGCGGCCACCACCACGGCGTCGGCGGTCAGCACCGTGCCGTCCGTCAGGGTCAGGCGGCGTTCGGCCACATCGCGCGCGGTGCCGCGCAGGAATTCCACCCCCTGCCGGGCCAGCCAGCCCGCGAGGCCCGCCACGATGGGCTCGGCCAGCAGCACGCCGCCGCGCGGGGTGAAGAAGGCGTCGGCCACGCCATCCCCGCTGAAGATCGGGAAGCGGGCGGCGACGGTGGCGGCGGTCAGGTCCTCCATCGCCAGGCCGTGGTCGCGCATGGCGGCGCGGCTGGCGGGCAGCCAGGCACCGGTGCCCTCATCCAGGGCCAGCACGCCGGTTTCCTCGTAGAGCACCTCGCCCAGATCGGCCCAGATTCGCGCCCAGGCGGCATAGGCATCATCGACCATCCGCATATAGCCGTGCTGGGCGCCATAGGCGTGGCGGATCAGCCGGTGATGGTCCACCGAGGCACCCACCGGGTTGGGCGGCGTCGCCTGGTCCAGCACGCGCACCTTCCAGCCGCGCCGGTGCAGGGCCCAGGCCGCGCTAAGCCCCATGATGCCGGCGCCGAGCACCAGCGCGTGTCCATGTCGTTCCATTTCTCCATTCTGCACCCGCGAAAGGCGTCGGCGAAAGGCCTTGGCGGAAGGGCGCCCGCCCCTGCACCATGCGGGGATGCTGATGCACGAGAACCCGGTGGGCATCGCCACCATCACCCCCTCCGGCAACACGGTGGTGGAGCGCACGACCATCGCCATGTTGCGGGAATTGCCCGGCGTGGCGCCGCTGTTCAGCCGCCTGCCGGTGCATGGCACCAGCGACCCCTTCCCGGACAGCTATGACGAGGCGGGGATGGGGGAGGCGGCGCGCCTGCTCTCCCACGCCAAACCCGCCGCGATCGTCTGGAACGGCAGCAAGGGCGGCGCGATCGGGCTGCGGCATGATGAGGCGCTGGCGATCGGCCTGCGGGCGGGCACGGGCATTCCCGCCGATACCTCGGGGCTGATGCTGCGGCGGCTGATGGCGCGGCGCGGCTTCCGGCGGATCGGGCTCGTCACGCCCTATACGGCGGCCTATCAGGCCCGGCTGCACCGGGGCTTCGCCGCCGAGGGGTGGGAGGTGGTGGCCGAGAGCTTCCTGGGGATGAGCGACAACCTGTCCTATGCCTCCGTGCCCTTCGCGCGGATCGCGGAGCAGGCAAGGGAGGTGGCGGCGCGCAAACCCGATGTGCTGCTGGCCTGGTGCACCAACTACGCCGCCGCCCCGGTGGCGGCGGAGGTGGAGGCTGCCACCGGCATCCGGTTCTGGGATGCGACGGCGCTGGGCGTGCTGGCCGGGCTGGCGGCCGCCGGGGTGGCGGAGCGCCCGGGGCCCGCATGGGGCAGCCTGATGGGGGAAGGCTAACCCACCGCCCAGGCCGCCAGGAAAAACACGCCGAGCCAAAACAGCCAGCCCGGCGTGCCGAGCAGCAGCATGAGCGCCAGCGTCATCACGCCCGCCCGAACAGCCGGGCGAACAGGTCCGCCGCGCGGTCCCGCACCTCGGGCGAGATGGCCTGGTGCGCCATCGCCAGGGCGGCGGCGATCACCGCCACGTCATCCCCGAAGCCCACCAGCGGCACGGCATCGGGCACCGCGTCCATCGGCATGACGAAATAGGCCAGCGCTGCCCATAGCGCCGCCTTCATGGTGCGCGGCGTGCCGTTGGCGCGCGCGGCCACCCACAATTGCAGCAGTCGCAGCACGGCGGGCCCGCCGATGCGGCGCATGCCGCCGCGCAGCCGAGCCATGAAATCGGCCTCCGGCGGGGGCGCGGCGGGGCCTTCCAGGGCGGGGCGGGGGTCGAAGGGCTGGTCCATGCGATTCCTTTGCGGCCGGCTTGCGGGCGGGCCTGATTGCTAGCTAGATTGATAGCTATCAGATCGTCTGATTGCAAGATATCTTGCTAGCAATTCGCCGGAGCCCGCATGGCCAAGACCCCGCCCCCCGAAACCCCCACCGAGGAAGCCGTCTTCCAGCGCGTGCTCGACCGCCTGCTGGCCGCCGGTTATGTGGTGGGCGACGCCGCCCTGCGCGGCGGCCGCCAGGTGGCCGGCGCCGTCGCCAACTCCGCGGGCTATGTGCAGGAAACGGTGGAGCAGGCGCTGTCCGGCGCCAAGGACGCGCAGCTGTTCTTCCGCGTGCCCTCGGGCCTGCGCAACAACCTCAAGCAACTGGCGGCCCAGCGCGGCCAGAAGATGGAGGAACTGCTGACCGAGGCGCTGGTCGAACTGCTGATCAAGCACGGCCGC
The DNA here is from genome assembly GCF_009900765.1 of Rhodovarius lipocyclicus. Classification (GTDB taxonomy): domain Bacteria; phylum Pseudomonadota; class Alphaproteobacteria; order Acetobacterales; family Acetobacteraceae; genus Rhodovarius; species Rhodovarius lipocyclicus. Next base: position 40,835 of record NZ_JAAABL010000018.1, on the reverse strand, counting down.
CTGCTGCCCCCCGCCGACAAGCGGGAGCCGTGACCACCACCCGCTTCGCCCCCAGCCCCACCGGCGCGCTGCATCTGGGCCATGCCTTCTCGGCCCTGTTCGCCGCCGCGCGCGGCGACCGCTTCCTGCTGCGGCTGGAGGATATCGACACCACCCGCTGCCGCCCCGAATACGCGGCCTGGATCCTGGAGGACCTGGCCTGGCTCGGCCTGCGCTGGGAGGAACCGGTCCGGGTGCAATCCGCCCACGCCGTCGAACACCGGGCGGCGCTGGCCCGGCTGCGCCCCTTTCTCTACCCGTGCTTCTGCACCCGGGCGGATATCGCGGCGGCGGGCGGCGCGCCCCAAGGCCCCTCCGGCCCCGTCTATCCCGGCACCTGCCGCGACCTTTCCCCGGCCGAGCGCGAGCGCCGCATCGCCGCCGGCACCCCGCATGCCTGGCGGCTGGACATGGCCCGCGCCCTGTCCCACCTGCCGCCCCTGCATTTCACCGACCGCGCCCGCGGCTGCCTGCGCTGCGACCCGCTGGCCCATGGCGATGTCGTGCTGGCCCGCAAGGATGCCGGCCTGTCCTATCACCTGTGCGTCGTCTGCGATGACGCGGCCCAGGGTGTGACCCTGGTCACGCGCGGCGAGGACCTGCTGCCCGCCACCGACATCCACCGCCTGCTGCAAACCTTGCTGGAGCTGCCCGAACCCGCCTACGAACACCACCCCCTGCTGCAGGGCCCGGACGGCAAGCGCCTGGCCAAGCGCGACGGCGCCCCCGCCCTGCGGGACCTGCGCGCGGCGGGGATGAGCGCGGCTGAGGTGAAGGCACGGTTGCCCGGCTGGGGGTAGGGCGGACACGAGAGGGGCCTTGCCCCCCTCGTGCTCCCCCCACCAAAGGCCGAGGGGCCTTTGAAAACCGGGAGTTATTGAAAAGCCAGGGAGGGGACGATGTCCCCTCCCTGGCTTTTCAACTTCTGGGGTCCAGGGGCCTTTCGGCTCCTGGCGGGAGAGCGCGAGAGGGCAGAGCCCTCTCGCATCGCGCCCCCTCAGGCAGCGCGCCCGTGCCCCCACAGCGTGTTCACCAGCCGCGACGGTGCGCCCAGGCGGCTGCGGGCGGCCTGGTATTCGCCGGCCAGGCGGTCCACCAGTTGGGCCGCGGGCAGGATGCGGTCCACCACGCCGATGCCTTGGCCCGCGCCCCAGATGTCTTTCCAGCGTTTCTTGCGGTCCGAGGCGAAGGTCATCTGGGACGGGTCGGAGGTTTCGAGGTTGTCCGGGTCCATGCCCGCGTTGCGGATGCTGGGTTTCAGGTAGTTGCCGTGCACCCCGGTGATGAGGTTGGTGTAGACGATGTCCGAGGCGCCGGCCTGGGTGATCATGTCCTTGTAGGGATCGGCGGCGCGGGCTTCCTCGGTGGCGATGAAGGCGCTGCCGATATAGGCGAAATCGGCGCCCATCGCCTCGGCGGCCAGGATGGAGGCGCCGTGCGCGATGGAGCCCGACAGCGCGAGCGGCCCGTCGAACCAGGCCCGGGTTTCCTGCACCAGCGCGAAGGGGCTGAGGGCGCCGGCATGCCCGCCCGCCCCGGCCGCGACCAGCACCAGCCCGTCGGCGCCCTTCTCGATCGCCTTGTGGGCGAAGGTCTGGTTGATGACATCGTGCATCACATGGCCGCCATAGGCGTGGATGGCGTCGTTCACCTCGGCCCGCGCGCCCAGGCTGCTGATGATCAGCGGCACCTTGTGCCGGGCGATCAGCGCCAGATCCTGGTCCAGCCGGTCGTTGGATTTGTGCACGATCAGGTTGATGGCGAAGGGCGCGCTGGGGCGCTCGGGGTGCTTCGCGTCATGGGCGGCCAGGCGCTCGCGGATCTCGTGCAGCCATTCGTCCAGCTGCTCGATGGGCCGGGCGTTGAGCGAGGGCATGGAGCCGATGACCCCCGAGGTGCATTGCGCCACCACCAGGTCGGGTACCGAGATGATGAACAGCGGCGAGCAGATGACAGGCAGGCGCAGCCGCCCCTCGAGGCTTTGCAGCAGAGACATTGATTGTTCTTTCCTGGACGTTCGAAAAAATCAGAGGTTGAAGGCGGAGATCCCCGGCATGGCGCCGCCGCGCACCACCCCGGCCTCCGTGCGGCCCCATTGGATGGCGTGGCCGGGCGGCAAGGCGCGGGAGAAGCCGGTGGCGAGCCAGATGCGCATCAGGTTGCGCCGGGAGCCCGCCGCCGCGTCGTCCGCATAGGCGGTGCGGCCGTGATAGGTGGTGTGCTGGTTCAGGATCTGGATGTCGCCGGGGGTGAAGGGCTCCTCCACGCAGATCTCGTCGGCGACCTCCGCCAGCAGGTCCATCGCCTCGATCTGTTGCGGCGTCAGGGGCGGCACGCCGGGGGTGGCGGCGGCCATCTCCACATAGGTGCGGGAATACTGGCTGGTGAAGGCGCCGGTCGGCCCGCGGGAGAAGACGGGCATGGGGAACACCGCGTCCTCCGGCCGGGATTGCGGGCCTTCCTCATCCTGCGGGCGGCGGCGCCAGAAATCCTCGTAGAGCACCTTCAGCAGGTCGGGGCGGCGGCGGGCGATCTCATCATGGATGGCGATGGTCGAGACGACGCGTGACACGCCGCCCGAAATGCCGTTCGAGGCACAGAGCAGCACCAGAAGGTCGCATTTGTCGGTGTGGAAGCGCAGCGGCCCGGTGGAGCGGCTACGGGCGCGGGCGGAGAGCACGCCATCCTCCACGCTGCGGGCGGCCGTGCCCTCGTCCTTCACCTCGCCGATGATCTCGCCCTGGGTGTTCTGCGGCAGCGGCGCGCCGATGTTCACGCAGATGCCCCAGAACAGGCGGCGCAGCTCGGCGTGGGTGTAGCGCTCCACCGGAATGCCTGAGAGGCGGACGACGCCGGCGCCCGTCTCCAGCTCCCGCTTCAGCACGTCGAACAGGGGGGCGAGGGCCGGGATGCGGAAATCCGCGGCGCGGATGAAGGGCGGGTCCTTGGGGCAGGCATGCAGGGCGGCATCGAGCGCATCCAGCTCCAGGTCCAGGAAACGCCTGGGCCAGAAGCCACGCAGGGCGAGCTGGCGGCCGCGCCAGGCGGCGGGGCCTCCGATCGGGGTGAGCATGCCGTCCATGGGGCGCAGGGTTCACCCGACCGGTGGGTTGGGTCAAGGGGGATGGCGCGGGCCGAGAGGGGCTTTGCCCCCCTCGGGCTCCCCCCACCAGGAGCCGAAAGGCCCCTGGACCCCAGGAGTTTGGTGCCGGTCCTGGAAAGGTGTTTCTGTTTGATTTTAATAATGAAAATGGCGCCCCACCTGCCAAGGTAAGGTGCCAAACGGATGGGGTGCAGGGGCCTTTCGGCTCCTGCCGGGGGTCCAGGGGGCGGCGCCCCCTGGCCTCACCCTTCCAACCTGATCCCCAGCTCCCGGATCAGCGGCCGCCACACCGCGGATTCCTGCCGCACCAGTTCCGCGCATTCCGCCACCGACAGCGGCAGCGCCTCGGCGCCCGTGGTCTGAATCTGGGTGCGGGTCTCGGGCCCGGACATGGCGTCCCGTACGGCCTGGTTCAGTTTCGCCTGGGTGTCGGCGCTGGCGCCGCGCGGCAGGCACACGCCCATCCAGCCATAGGCCACGCAGTCGGGCACGCCCGCCTCGGCGGCGGTGCGCACATCGGCCACGGCGGGTGAGCGGCGGTCGCCCAGTTGCACCAGCGCGCGGGCGCGGCCGGAGGAGATATAGGGCAGGGCGTTGGTGATGTCCGCGATCGCGCAATCGACGCGCCCGGCCACCATGTCCTGCAGCACGGCGGGCATGCCGCGATAGGGCACATGGGCGGCCTCGAACCCCGCGCGGCGGCGCAGCAGCTCCATGGCCATGTGGTGGGGGCTGGCGACGGCGGGGGTGGCGTAGGTCACGGCCTCCCGCCTTCCGGCGGCGCGCAGGTCCTCGAAGGTGGCGAGCGGGCTGTCGGGGCGCACCAGCACGAAGAAGGGGAAGCGCGCGATGAAGGCCGCCATGATCAGGTCCCGGTCCGGGTCGAAGGGCAGCCGGGCATAGAGCGCCGGGTTGTAGATCATCATGCCGTTGTCGACATGCAGCACATTGGTGCCGTCGGCGGGGGAGGCCAGGAAGGCCTCGGTGGCGACGATGCCGCCGCCGGAGGGCCGGTTCTCCACCACCACCGCCGGCCCGCCGCCGATGGTCAGCGCGCGGGCGATCATGCGGGCGAAGATGTCGGAGGCACCGCCCGCGCCATAGCCGACCAGCCAGCGGGAGGGGCGCTCGGGCCAGCCGGCCGCCTGGGCCGGCAGCGCCAGCAGGGCGGGGGTGGCCAGGGCAAAGGTCAGGGCGCGGCGGGTCAGCGTCATCGGGGCCTCCTGTCGGGTCTCAGCTTGGGGGTGGCGCGGGGGGCTTCGCCAGCCCTTCCTCACGCAATCTGCGGGCCAGGGCCGCCAGGCGTGCCCGTTTATGCGCCACCACATCCATCTCCGCCCAAGGCAGGAAGCCGGCGCCGGCGCCCATGCCGCGGCGGCCTTCCTCCATGAAGCGCCCGACCACGGCGGGGGCGCGGTAACGGTCGTCGCCCAACGCGCCTTCAAGGTAGCGGCTGGCGTGGTGCAGGATGTCCACCCCGCCCCAGTCGATGAATTCCAGCAGCCCGATCACGCCGAAGCGGAAGGAGAAGCCGTAGCGCAGGGCGCGGTCCACATCCTCGGCGCTCGCCACCCCTTCCTCGACCAGGCGTGCGGCCTCGTTCATCGCCAGCGCCTGCACGCGCGGCACGATGAAACCCGGGGAGGCCGCGCAGCGCACCGGCACCTTGCCCACGCGGGTCAGCAGCTCCATCAGCCGCTCAGTTACGGCCGGTTCGGTGGCGGCGCCGGGTGAGACCTCGACCAGCGGCACCAGATAGGCGGGGTTCAGCCAATGCGCGTTCAGGAAGCGCCCCGGATGCACGACCGCCGAAGACAGGTCATCGACCATGATGGTGGAGGTGGTGGAGGCCAGGATGGCATCGGGGCGCATGGCGGCCGAAGCCTCGGCCAGCGCCGCGCGCTTGAGGTCCAGGATCTCCGGCACGCCCTCGAACACGATGTCGGCGCGGGCCAGCGCGGCGGGGGCCTCGGCGGCGGGCAGGATCGAGACACGGGCGAGGATGCCCGGCACCAGCGCGGCCTCCCCCAGGCCGAATTCGGCCAGCATGGACAGCGTCTCGCCGATCTCGGCCAGGGCGGCCGCGCGCAGGGTTTCGAAATCGGCCGGTGGGCGGGGCTTCAGGTCCAGCAGCGCCACCTCATGCCCCGCATAGGCGAATTGCACGGCGATGCCGCGCCCCATCCGCCCCGCGCCCAGGCAGGCGATGGTTTCAGAAGCCATGGCACAGCACCCGCTCGCGCCCCGCGCGGTCCTCCGGGAGGCCGCAGCTGGTCAGGGTGCGGGCGGCGGAGAAATCCTCGCCGCAGATGGCCCCACCGATGGCCAGGAAGGCCGAGGCCAACGGCGTGGGCACCCCCGCCGCGCGCCCCGCGTCGCACAGCAGGGACAGGCCGAGGCGCACATCCTCCCGCATGTAGCGGTGGTCGCTGAGGATGATGCGCTCCCGCCAGTCGCCGCTGTCGGTCAGGCGGTCGTGGCTGCCGCGGCCGTACATCCATTCGGGGCCGGATTTCGCGTAATGGTCGGCCAGCGGAAAATGCGGGCCGCGATAGCCCAGCGCCTCCCGCACCGCGATGCGTTCCGCGTCCAGCGCGTCGGTCACGCGGCGGATGGCGGGCTGGGTGCCCTCGTTGTGGATGTCCCAGCGCTCGAAATGCTCCAGCGGGCCGGCGTTCATGGTGATCAGCGGCGGGTGGATGATGGGCCCGGCATTCATCAGCGCGCCCGAGAGCGCGTCGCCGCAATCCTCGATCACGCCGGGGAAGGCGGCCTCCAGCACCGGCCGGGCCATGGCGGCCAGGCTGAGGGGGAAGACGCCGGTGGGCAGGCGCTTGGCGCGGATGGTGATGGCCACCCGGTGCTGGCCATGCTTGCGCGCCAGCCAGGGCAGGGTGCCGGTTTCGGCGAAGGCGACCCGCGCGCCGGGCCGGGCCGCATGCAGCGCCTGGGCCAGCATGACCGAACCCAGCGTGCCGGGCGGCAGGAACACGACCTGCCCGTCCTCCAGCACCGGGGCCAGCAGGGGGGCCAGGGCCGCATGGCTGGTGGCCGGGGCCGGGCAGAGGATGAGTTGCGCGCCCCGCACCGCCCGGGCCAGGTCGGCGGTGATGGCGGCGATGCGGACCTCGCGCTGGCCGCGGGAATCCTTCACGCCGATGATGTCGCCCTGGGCGTTCTGTGCCGCGGCCGCCGCCGGGTCGGTGCGCCAGAGCCGGACCTCATGCCCGGCTTCCGTGAAATCGACTGCCGCCGCGAAACAGCCATTGCCGCCGCCCAGCACCGCGATGCGCAACACCATGATACCCCTTCCCCACGCCCCCCACGGCATGGCCGCGGAAAGCATAACTTTTCATGGGGGCGGGATTACATCACTGATTTCAGCGCCACCCCGCCCCCGCGACCAGCTTGCCGCGAGTGCAGGCGGGCCGGAAGCCAGGGTGGCGCGAATAGAAGCGGCAATTACATGCCCAGCGCGCGGCGATACAGGTCCAGCAGGGTTTCCTGTTCTTCCACCTCGGCCGGCTCCTTCTTGCGGATGGAGACGATCTGGCGGATCACCTTGGGCTCGAAGCCGGCCGATTTGGCCTCGGCGTAGATGTCCTTGATGTCGCTGGCGAGCGCCTTGCGCTCCTCCTCCAGGCGTTCGATGCGCTCGATGATGCTGCGCAGGCGGTCGGCGGCGATGCCGCCCACTTCGGAATTGCTGGGAGTGTCAGAAGGCATGGGCCATCCTCAAAAGATGCGGGCTCAAAAAGTGCTGGCGATGCGCGAGGCGGGCCGCGCGAGGCGGCGGGTTTAGCCGGAAAACCCCGCCAGGGGGAGGCCCCCTCAGCGCCCGATCAGGCCCGAGGTGGGGCTGGAGGGGTTGGCCTCGTAGTTCCGGGGCATCCGCCCGGCCAGGAAGGCCGCGCGCCCGGCGATGACGGCGTGCTTCATGGCGGTGGCCATCAGCACCGGGTCCTGCGCATGGGCGAGCGCGCTGTTCAGCAGCACGGCGTCGCAGCCGAGCTCCATGGCGAAGGCGGCGTCCGACGCCGTGCCGATGCCCGCATCCACCAGCACCGGCACCTTGGCCTGCTGCTTGATGGCGCGGATCATATAGGGGTTGGCGACGCCGAGGCCCGAGCCGATCGGCCCGCCCAGCGGCATGATGGCGACGCAGCCCATCTCCTCCAGCCGCTTCGCGGCCACGGGGTCATCGGCGCAATAGACCATCACCTCGAAATTATCGGCCAGCAGGGCGGCCGCGGCCTCGAAAGTGCCGGCCATGTCGGGGTACAGGAAGGGCGGCGGGCCCAGCACTTCCAGCTTCACCAGGTTCCAGCCCCCGGCCTCCCGCGCCAGGCGCAGGGTGCGCACGGCATCCTTGGCGGTGTGGCAGCCGGCGGTGTTGGGCAGATAGGTGTATTTCGTGGGGGGCACGAAATCCTGCAGCATCGGCGCGTTGGGGTCGGCGATGTTCACGCGGCGGACCGCGACCGTCACGATCTCCGCACCGCTCGCCTCGATCGAGGCCGCGGTTTCCTCCAGCGACTTGTACCGGCCCGTGCCGACGATCAGGCGCGACGAGAACCGCCGCCCCGCGACTTCCCAGGAATCTTCCACGATTCAGCCTCCGCCGATGAAATGCACGATTTCCAGCTGGTCGCCGCTGGTGAGGCCCTGGGCGGCATAGGTGCTGCGAGGCACGATTTCCTCGTTCAGCTCGACAGCCACCTTGCGCGTGTCCAGGCCGATCTCGGCCAGAAGCTCGGCCACGCTGGCCGCGCGAACCTCCCGGCGTTCGCCGTTGAGGGTGATGGCAATGGGCATCCTCATGAGGCGGAATGTGGCGGCGACCCGGGCGGTGCGCAAGCCAGGGCGGGGAGCTATAATGGCAAGGGTGTCATGTGCGGGCGGGGGCAAAGCCCCCGATGACGTTACAGCCCCGCCTTCACCGCCGCCGCCACCCGCAGCACGTCGTCCTGCGTCAGGTACGGGTGCATCGGCAGGCTCATCACCTCATGGCACAGCGTTTCCGCCACCGGCAGGGCGGGGGCCGCCGCCAGCCCGGCGGCGTGCGCGCCACGATAGGCCGGCTGATGGTGCAGCGGCTTGGGGTAGTACACGCCGAAGGGAATGCCGGCGGATTTCAGGCTGTCCTGCACGCGGGTGCGGGTCGCAGCATCCGGCAGGCGGATGGTGTACAGGCCCCAGGCATGGCCGGGGACCAGCTGCGGCACCTGCACGCTGTTGCCGGCCAGGGCCTCGGCATACCAGGCGGCTGCCTTGGCCCGGTCCTTCAGCTCCTGGTCGAACAGCTCCAGCTTGCACAGCAGGATGGCGGCCTGCAGGGTATCGAGGCGCCCGTTCATGCCGGTGCGCAGCACTTCGTAGCGGCCGCCGCCCTCGCCATGGGTGCGCAGGGATTTGTACAGCGCCGCGCGCTCCGCGCTGTCCGTCAGCAGCGCGCCGCCGTCGCCGTAGCAGCCCAGCGTCTTGGTCGGGTAGAAGGAGAGCGCCGCGGCATGGCCCCAGCGGCCCAGCCGCTTGCCCTTGATGTCGCCGCCGAAGGCCTGGGCCGCGTCATCCAGCAGGAACAGGCCGTGTTTTTCCGCGATGGCATGCAGGGCGGGCCAGTCGGCCGGCAGGCCGAACAGGTCCACGCCCACGATGGCGCGCGGCTTCAGCTTGCCCTCGGCCTGCACCAGCGCGATGCGCTTCTCTAGGTCCGCCAGGTCGATGTTGAAGGTGATGGGGTCCACATCCACGAACACCGGCGTCGCACCCAGCACCAGCGGCACCTCGGCGGTGGCGGTGTAGGTGAAGGCGGGCAGGAACACGGCATCGCCGCGCCCGATCCCCTCGGCCATCATCGCGATCTGCAGGGCGTCGGTGCCCGAGGACACGCCCACCGCAAAGCCGGCGCCGGAGAAAGCGGCCAGCTTCTCCTCCAGCTCCGTCACCTCCGGCCCGTTGATGAAGCGGCCGGAGGCCAGCACGGCGTCGATGCGCGTGCGCAGCTTCTCTCGGATCAGCGCCTGCTGGGCGTGCATGTCGAAAAGGGCGATCGGGGTCGAGGTCATGCCCTGTGGCGTCCCATGTTGCGGTGCGGGTGTCCAGCCGGGAGGGATTCAAGCCTGGTTTCACAATGAAACGCGGCGCGATCCCTCATCCAGCGTGAATTCGGGCACGAGGCGGCCCAGCTGCGCCAGCGCCGCCGCCACCTGCCCGGTGCTGGCCAGCGTGGCGAGCTCGTCCATCGCGCGGCCCACCACGGCGGCGTCGCCGGTGCGGGGCGTGGCCATCAGCAACCCCTGATAGGGGGTGGCGCGCGGCGGTTCCTGGCCGTGGAACAGTTCCTCGTACAGCTTCTCGCCGGGGCGCAGGCCGGTGAAGCGGATCTCCACATCCGTGTCCGGGCGCAGGCCCGCCAGGCGGATCATCCGGCGCGCCATGTCCACGATCTTCACCGGATTGCCCATGTCGAGCACGAAAATCCCGCCCTCCCGCAGGGCCGGCAGGTCGTGCATCGCGGCGGTGCCGACCACGGCGGCCTGCAGCACCAGGCCCACCGCCTCCCGCACCGTCATGAAATAGCGGCGCATGTCGGGGTGGGTGACGGTCAGCGGGCCGCCGCGTTCCAGCTGGCGGCGGAACAGGGGAACAACGCTGCCGGTGCTGCCCAGCACATTGCCGAAGCGCACGGTGATGCAGCGCATGCCGCCTTCCCGCTGGCCCGCCAGGTCCAGCGCCTGGCAATACATTTCCGCCAGGCGCTTGCTGGCGCCCATCACGCTGGTGGGGTTCACCGCCTTGTCGGTGGAGATGAACACCATCGCCATGCAGCCAGCCGCGCGGGCGGCATCGGCCACCACGCGGGTGCCCTGGGCGTTGGTCAGCATGCCCTCCAGCGGGTCGGCCTCCACCATCGGCACATGCTTCAGGGCGGCGGCGTGGAAGACCAGCTCGGGCTTCAGCTCCTCCATCAGGCGGCGGATGCGCGCCGCGTCGCGCACATCGGCCAGCACCGAACGCCGGGGCAGTTCCGGGTGGCGCTCCCGCAATTCCAGGTCGATCTCGTACAGGGCGAATTCGCCGTGATCGAGCAAGGTGAGGCTGGCGGGGCCGAGGGCGGCCACCTGGCGCGACAGCTCCCCGCCGATGGTGCCGCCCGCGCCCGTGACCAGCACGCGCCGGCCCTGGATCAGGCGCGCCATGCCCTCGCGGTCCAGCGGCACCTGGGGGCGGTCCAGCAATTCCTCGATCGAGACGGGGCGCAGTTCCAGGCGCGGGGCCTCATCCGGGCGGGCGGCATTGCCCAGCAGGGTGGGCTGGGGGGCGCGCTTCACGGCCACGCCATGGTGGTCGGCCGCGTCCAGCAGGGCTTCCAGCTCACTGCCCTGCACATCGGAACCGGCCAGCACGATCAGGGCGGGCAGCTGCCCTTCCTGGCGCAGCCGTTCCAGCACCGCGTCGGTTTCCTCCACCGTGCCCAGGATGGGCAGGCCCTGGATGCGCCGCCCCGCCTGGCGGGAGCGCCGGGTGAGGATGCCCGTGATGCGGTAGCGCCCGGTGGGGTCGGCGGCGGTGGCGCGGATGAACAGGTCCGCCGCGTCGGCGCCGCCGGCCAGCAGCACCTCGGTATCCGGGGCGCCGGCGGCGCGGCGCTGGGCGGCCAGCCGTGTCGCCACCCGCCCGGCCGAGAGCACGAACATCAGCACCATGGCATGCAGCACGGAAAAGCGCGGCGCGCCCGGGTGCCAGGCGCCGGTCAGCGTGACCAGCGCCCAGAAGGCGGGGGCGGCGAGGGCGGAGGCCGCGGCCACCGCCAGCGCATCCGTCAGCCCCGCGAAGCGCCAGTATTGCCGCGCGAGGCCGAGCGGCCAGCCCATCGCCGGCAGCAGCAGGGCGGAGGCGAGCAGCGCCCCCGGCCACCAGGCGCCGGGCGGGGCCACGCCCGGCGCGCCCAGCCACAGGGCCATGGGCAGCGCCAGCATGGCCAGCGCCGCATCCACCAGACAGTTGACGATGATCCTGCGCGGGGCGCTCTGAGCCATCTCGGCGCTATAGGCCCCTGGCCGGGGGCTTGCCAAGCAGCGAGGCGTGTTGCGGAACATCTCGGCCCGTCCCGAGCAGCCGGCCATAGAGCCCCCGCAGCGCCTGGGCCTGCGCCGTCCAGCCGAAGCCCCCCAGCGCCGCCGCCCGCCCATTGGCGCCCAGCCGGGCCCGCAGCCCGGCATCGCCCAGCAGCCGGATGGCATGGGCGATGGCATAGGGATCGGCCACATCCACCAGCAGGCCGCAATCGGCCTCCCGCACCATGGCCGCCACCTCGGTGGCGAAATCGGGCGCGATCACCGGCAGCCCGGCCAGCATGCCGTCGGACAGCTTGTGCGGCAGGGCGAGGCGGTGGTTCTCCTGCCCCGGCTGGAACAGCACCAGGTTGATGTCGCAGCGCGCGGCCAGCGCCGCCATCTCCGCCGGGGGCAGCCAGCCATGCAGGCTGATGCGGGAGGCGACGGCGAGCCGCCCGGCTTCCTCGAGGAACTCGGCCTCGCTGCCATCGGTGAAGCGGCCGGCGATGGCCAACCGGGTATCGGCCGGCCCAAGAGCCAGCGCCGCCAGCAGCTGCGGCCAGCCGCGCGCGCGGGAAATGGCGCCCAGATGCAGCAGTGTGAGGGGCCCCGGCACATGGCGGCGCGGGGCCACACCGGGGTCGGCGGCATAGTTGCGCACAGGCACGCTGCGGGCGCCGTAATCCTGGGCCAGCCCATCCTTGGCGACCACCACGGCATCCGCCACCCAGCCCATGGCGCGGCAGAACCGGCGCAGCGCCCAGCGCGCGGCCGGGCGCGCCCAGCCGGGCAGGCGGTCGTCCAGCCGGCTGGGGTAATGCTCATGCACGTCGATCACCAGCTTTTCCGGCCGGGCCAGCCAGGCGGCCAGCCAGCTATCGGGCTCATGCGCATGGATCACCCGCGCGCCGCGTGCGCGCGCCAGGCGCGACAGCCGCCAGATGTTGCGAAGCCGCCCCCAGCGCCCCCGGGGCTTCGGAAATCCCAGCAGCCGCACGCCCGCCACCTGCGGGGGCATCTGCGGCGCGGCGGGGGCCAAGTGCTCCACGGCCAGCCCGGCGGCGGCCAGGGCGGCGCCCTCCTTCAGCACGATGCGCACATCGGCGGGGGGGTGCGCGGCGGAGAGCATCAGCACGTCAGGCAAGGGCGGCCTCCAGGGCATCGCAGAAGGAGCGGGTTTGCAGGCGGCGGTCCCACCGCCGTACCGCCTGGGCGCGGGCCGCGGCCCCCAAAGCCTGGCGGCGGTTAGGGGAGAGCGCGAGTTCGCGCAAGGCCACGGCCAGCGCCGCGGCATCGCCTGGCGGCACCGCGATGCCGCAGGGGACGCGGCTGGGGATGGTATCGCCCTGGGCGCAGCGCGCGGCATGGCCCGGCGCATTGGTCACCAGCGGCAGGCCGGCGGCCAGGATGTCCATGATCTTGTTGGGAGAGGTCAGTTCCGCGAAGGCGGGCACATCGGCCAGCAGGTGCAGCCCGATCTGGCTGCCGGCGAACAGCCCCGCCAGCCGCTTCTTGGGCAGGGGCGGCAGCAGGGTGACATTCGCGAGCCCCTCCGCCGCGATGCGGGCCGCCAGATGCGCGGCCTGCCCGCCCTCACCCACCAGCAGCAGGCGCAGGGGCGCGCCGCGCAGCAGCGCCATGGCGTCCAGCGCCATATCCAACCCGTTCGCCCGGCCGAGCGCCCCGGCATAAAGCGCCAGAACCTCGTTCGATCCGGCCTCGGGCGGGCGCCAGGGGGCGATGTGCGGGCCGAACAGATCCAGGTCCGCGCCATTGGGGATGGTGTGCACCACCCGGGCGCCGCGCGCGGCGGCGATGGCGGCCATCCCCTCGCTCAACGCCACCACGGCGGCGGCGCGGCGGCAGGCCAGGTTGGCCAGCTTCTCCATCGCCCACAGCAGCGGGCGCGGCACGCCGCCCATGGCGCGCGGCAGTTCGGGCCAGGGGTCGCGCATCTCGAACACGAAGGGGCAGGGGGCGGCCAGCGCCGGCAGCACCACCGTCAGCGGTGTGGAGGAAGCGAGCACCAGGTCCCACTTCTCCCGCCGGGCGAGCCAGGCGGCGCGGGCGGCATAGCGCAGGAAGGCGGGCAGCCGTGCCGCCAGCCCCTGGGCATTGCCGCAGGGAATGGCGAATTCCACCACCCGGAAGCCCTGCACCTGCCCCTCTCGGTGGCCGAAGCGGAAAGGGCCGTTCAGCCCCGTGGCCGCCCCGGCATATTGCCCGCAGGCCACCGTCACGCGATGCCCGCGCTGGGCCATGGCGCGCGCCATGGCGAAGGCCCGGGTGGCGGTGCTGCCCTCCGGGGTCGAGAAATGCTGGTGCAGGTAGAGCAGCCTCAAGCGCCGCAGGCGCGCCGGATCAGCGCGATCGCCCGGGCCTGGTCGCCCTGGCTCATCTGGCTGCCGGAGGGCAGGCAGAGGCCGGTTTCGAACAGCCGCGCCGCCACCTCGCCGCCCGCGCGCGGGGCATCGCGGAAGGCGGGCTGCAGGTGCAGGGGCTTGAAGACGGGGCGGCTCTCGATGCCCTCGGCCTCCAGCGCGCGGCGCACCGCCTCCCGCGTCGTGCCGGTGCGGGCGGGGTCCAGGCCGATCACGGTCAGCCAGCGGTTGCTGCGCGCCCAGCCCGGCTCCGCGATGAAGGACAGGCCCGGGATATGCGACAGCCCGTCGCGATAGCGTTCATGCACGGCGCGGCGGGCGGCCACGCGCTCCGGCAGGCGGCGCAGCTGCGCCAGCCCCACCGCCGCCAGCACCGAGGACATGCCATAGGAAAAGCCCGTGGTCTCGTGCTGGTACAGCACCGCATCCTCGCGCGCCTGGCTGGCCAGGCGGCGGGCGCGCTGGATGAGCCCCCCATCGTCACTGGCCAGCGCCCCGCCGCCACCGCAGGTGATGATCTTGTTGCCGTTGAAACTGAGCGCCGCGAGCCGCGCGCCCACCCCGGCATGCACGCCATGATGCAGGGAGCCCAGGCTCTCCGCGCTGTCGGACAGCACGGGCACGCCCCATTCGGCGCAGGCCTCGGCGATGGTGGGCATGTCGGCGGGCTGGCCGTACAGGTCCACCGGCACCACCGCGCGCGGCAGGCGCCCGCGCCGGGCGGCGGCGGAAAGTTCGGCCCGCAGCAGGGCGGGGTCCAGCGTCCAGCTGATGGGGTCCACATCCAGGAATCGGGGGGTGGCGCCCATCTGCACGGCCGGGCCCACGCTGGCGATGAAGGTCAGGCTGGGGGCCCACACCTCATCCCCCGGTTGCAGGTCCAGCAGGCGGAAGCCCAGATGCAGGGCGGCGGTGCCGGAGACCGTGGCGAGCACATGGCCCATGCCCGTGGCCTCGGCCAGGCGCGACTCGAAGGCGGCGAGGGTGGGGCCGGCCGGGGCCAGCCAGCCGCTCTCGATCGTGGCCTTCAGCTCCTCCATCTCATCCCCGGCCAGATGCGGGGGCGAGAGCAGCAATGTCCTGGGAGCCGGGGCCTGCCGGTCCTCCGCCGGGCGGGCGCCCGGGAAGGGGATCACGGCAGCCTGGCTGAGGGTGCTGACGGGGGCGACGCTCATATCCACATCTCTGATGACGGGATGAGTCTCACATGTCCCGGATTGCAACCGCAAGAACTAATGCGCGTTAAACGTGCATTGGTTTACAACCTCACTACCTTTCCATGTTCCAGCCACGTCCATTCCGGAGAAAAGGTTGCGTACGGGTCAGGAATACCCGTGACTGGTCAGCTGCCCTCGCGCGGCCAGCTCAGCCGGGGTTCCTGGCGGCCCATGGGGGCATGGGCGGGGGCTGGGGCGGGCGGCGGCGAGGCCGACATGGGTGCGCGGGTGGCGCTGAAACCGTGCTCGGCCGCGCCGCGGGCCACAGGGCTGGCCATCGGGGCGGCGGCCAGCCGGGCGGCGATGGCGCGCAGCTCGGCCTGCATCTCGTCCAGCTGGGCCTCCAGCCCTTCCAGCCGGGAGCGCAGGCCGAAGATCGAGAAGGGCATCAACAGGAAGCACAGAGCCAGCAGGGCGATGGCGGCCAGGGCCACGCCTCCGGTCCAGGCGGGCAGGCCCGGCAGGGTCAGCGCCGCGGCGAGGGTTTCTAGGTTCATCCGCCGGTCACGCTCATATGGCGCGCCACAGCCGCCGGGCGCGCGCGTTCGATGACAAAATCATGCCCGCGCGGCTTGCGGGTGATGGCTTCCTGGATGGCGGCCTTCAGCTGAGCGTCATCGGCGCCGGCGCGCAGGGGCGCGCGCAGATCGGCCGCGTCGTCCTGGCCCAGGCACATATAGAGCGTGCCGGTGCAGGTCAGCCGCACGCGGTTGCAGCTCTCGCAGAAATTATGGGACATCGGCGTGATGAAGCCGACCCGGGTGCCGGTCTCGGCCACGTCGAAATAGCGCGCCGGGCCGCCGGTCTGGTAGCCGGTGGGGTTCAGCGTCCAGTTCAGCCGCAGCCGGGCGCGCACCACATCGAGCGACAGGAAGCGGTCCGTCCGGTCCTCCTCGATCTCGCCCATCGGCATGGTCTCGATCAGGCACAGGTCGAAGCCGTGCCGGCCGCACCATTCCAGCAGCCGGTCCATCTCGTGCTCGTTCACGCCGCGCATGGCCACCGCGTTGATCTTGATGGCGAGGCCCGCCGCCTTCGCGGCCATGATGCCTTCCACCACCTGGTCCAGCTTTCCCCAGCGGGTGGCGGCGCGGAAGGCGTCGGCGTCCAGCGTGTCCAGGCTGACATTGATGCGGCGCACGCCGGCCGCCACCAGCCCATCGGCATGCTTGGCCAGCTGGGTGCCGTTGGTGGTCAGCGTCAGCTCCTCAAGTCCTTCGGGGCCGATGCGCGTGCCCAGCCCCTCGATCAGGCTCATGACATTGCGGCGCACCAGGGGTTCGCCGCCGGTCAGGCGGATCTTGCGCACGCCCAGGCCGATGAAGGCGCCGCACAGGCGCTCCAGCTCCTCCAGGCTCAGCACCTCCCGCTTCGGCAGGAAGGTCATGTCCTCGGCCATGCAATAGACACAGCGCAGATCGCAGCGATCCGTCACGGAAACGCGGAGGTAGGAGACGGTGCGGCCGAAGGGGTCGATCATCGCGTTGATTTGGGGCGCGGGGGCGGCATAGCGCAAGCCCCCATTCCGTCACGGCCGGGCCGCGTGGCGCACATTCAGCCCAGCAGGGCGATGCCGCCCGCCGCCACCAGCACCCCCATGGCGAAGGGGCGGTACAACCGTTCCGGCACCACCCGGAACAGCCGGGCGCCGATGGGCACGCAGACCAGCATCACCGGCAGCACCACCGCCAGCTTGGCCAGCACCGCCGCCGTGACCAGCCCGCCCGCGATCGGCCCGATGACGGAGATCACGGCGATCAGCGCGAAGAACAGGATCAGGTTGGCGCGGTGGTGGCGCGCCTCCTCCTTGCCGGCCAGCAGATAGAGGATGACCGGCGGCCCGGACATGCCGGTGGCGCCCTTCAGCAGCCCGGCCACGCCCCCCACCGTCATGTTCAGCCACAAGGGCCGAGAACCATGGTAGCGCCAGCCGCTCATCAGCAGGAAGCCGAACACCAGCACCAGCGCGCCGATGGCCCGGCGCAGATCCTCGGGGTCGGCCGCGAACAGTACCCAGCTGCCGATCGGCATGGTCAGGAAGGCGGTGCCGCCGATGGGCAGCACCACCCGCCGGTCGGCATCCTTGAAGGCGCGCGGCAACAGCTGGATGGAGATCAGCAACTCCATCAGCAGCATCACCGGCACCCCTTCCCAGGTGCCCCACAGGGTGGAGTAGATCGGCGCGAGCACCACCGCCGTGCCGAAGCCGGCATAGCCGCGCATCAGCCCCGCCACCATGGTGGCCAGCACCGCGCCCAGCATGGCCCAGGTGAACAGCTCCTGCTGGACCAGCTGCCAAAGGCCGCTCAATCCAAAATCTCCAGGTCGACCAGCGTGGCGTTGATCAGCACCTTGCCCAGATTCTCGAAATTCACCGTCACGCGCGAACCGATCACGGACTGCACCTGGCCCACGCCCCATTCGGGATGCGCGGGGTTCATCACCCGCATGCCCGGCTCGATCAAAGACACCACAATTTCCCCCCGATGGGCCGCCAGCATCGCCGCCCGCAACGCTTCGTCAATCTGTGGGATGCTACTGCGGAACCGGCATGTCTTGCTGTGTCATGGAGTTTGCCTCCCATGTCGTTGATCTTCCAGACCGAGATCAACTGAACATGACAAGCATTTTTCCTTCCATGCTGACAGATTGAGATACCTGGACGATGCGGCGTGGTTTCTGGCCCCACGCTTCGTTCCGGCACCCGAACCTAGGAGTTTCCGGATGTCCGAGCCGGAGGTGGAGAGTCCTTTGCAGCTGGCGAGCCTGGTGGCCGCGCGGCTGACACATGACCTGGCTGGGCCGCTGGGCACCATCATGGCGGCCTCGGGCGCGGGCGGTGGCCTGCGTTCCGACGAGCTGCTGCAGGAGACGGTGACGGAGCTGCGGCTGCGCATGCGCCTGTACGGCGCGGCCTTCGGCCGGCCGGATGCGCTGAGCTGGCAGGAAATGGCCGAGCTGCTGCAGGGCGCGCCGGGCTCGCACCGGCTGCAATTCCGCTTCCAGGTGCCCGATCCGGCCGCCCCGCAGCCGGAGGGCCTGTCCCAGCTGCTGCTGGCCGCGGCCATGCTGGCGGCCGAGGCCCTACCGCGCGGCGGCCAGGTGACGGTGATGGCCGCCCCGGGTGAGCCCGTGATCATCCTGCCCGAGGGGCGGACCGCGATGTGGCCCCATGGCTTCGTCACGCTACTGGCCGGTGAGCGCGCGGCGGAGGCCGAGACCCCGCGCGGCCTGCTGGCGGGCTGGGTGGCGGCGCTGGCGCGGGCGCAGAAGTGCCGCCTGTCCATCGGCTTCGGCGGCGGGCCGGTGGCGGCGCCCCTGATGCTGACGCCCGCGCGCGGCTAAGGGCGGGGCTCCGCACAAATTCGTCATCGGATTTACGCTTTCTTCGCTCCGCGCGGCGCAAAACACCCCTCGATAAGGGGACCCGCGCATGGACGACCTGCTGGCAGACTTCCTGACCGAGACCAATGAGGGTTTGCAGAACCTCGATGGCGCGCTGCTGTCGCTGGAGCGCAACCCGGACAACGCCGCCGTGCTGGCGGAGGTGTTCCGCACCATCCACACCATCAAGGGCACTTGCGGCTTCCTGGGCCTGCCGCGCCTGGAGAAGGTGGCCCACGCCGCCGAGAACGTGCTGGGCCGCTGGCGGGAGGGCTCATTGCCCGTCACCGCGCCGGGGATCAGCCTGATCCTGAGCGCGGTGGACCGGGTGAAGGCCATCGTGGCCGGGCTGGAAGCCGCGGGCACGGAGCCCGCCGGCGACGATGC
Organism: Rhodovarius lipocyclicus; assembly: GCF_009900765.1. Lineage (GTDB taxonomy): Bacteria > Pseudomonadota > Alphaproteobacteria > Acetobacterales > Acetobacteraceae > Rhodovarius > Rhodovarius lipocyclicus. The sequence goes on along the minus strand of NZ_JAAABL010000018.1, from coordinate 22,264 downwards.
CGGCATCATCGCCCTGCTGGACGCCGCCTTCCGTGGCGAGGATGTCGTGCCGGACCAGGCCCCGCCCGCCGTGGCGCCGGAGCCGGAGGCCGAACCCGCCGAAGCCGTGGTGGCCGCCGCCCCGGAGCCCGCGCCCGTTACCGCCCAGGCCCCGCCGCCCGCGCCCGCCGCCCAGCAGGCGGCCCCGCCCGCCCAGGAGGCCACCGGCGGCAACGCCCCCCAGACCATCCGCGTGGCCGTGGATGTGCTGGAGGACTTGATGGTGCTGGTCAGCGAGCTGGTGCTGACTCGCAACCAGCTGATGCAGCTGGCCCGCACCGAGACCAATTCCGCCTTCTCGGTGCCGTTGCAGCGCCTGTCCCAGATCACGTCTGACCTGCAGGACGGGGTGATGAAGACCCGTATGCAGCCCATCGGCAGCGCCTGGCAGAAGCTGCCGCGCCTGGTGCGCGACCTGTCGCATGACCTGGGCAAGAAGATCATCCTGGAACAGTACGGCGCCGAGACCGAGCTGGACCGCCAGGTCATGGAGCTGATCAAGGACCCGCTGACGCACATGGTGCGCAACAGCGCGGACCATGGCCTGGAAACCCCCGAGGAACGCCGCGCCGCCGGCAAGCCCGAGACCGGGCGCATCACGCTGAACGCCTTCCATGAGGGCGGGCACATCGTGATGGAGATCGGCGACGATGGCCGGGGCCTGAGCACGGCGCGCATCCGCGAGAAGGTGGTGCGCCAGGGCCTGGTCACCGAGGCCGAGATCGCCACGATGAGCGAGCAGGAAATCCATCGCTTCATCTTCCGCCCGGGCTTCTCCACCGCCGCCGCCATCACCTCCGTCTCCGGCCGGGGCGTGGGGATGGATGTGGTGAAGACCAATCTGGAGCGCATCGGCGGCATCGTCGAACTGCGCTCACGCGAAGGGCGGGGCACCACCTTCACCATCAAGATCCCGCTGACGCTGGCCATCGCGGCCGCCCTGATCGTGGAAAGCGCCGGCGAGCGCTTCGCCATCCCGCAGAACTCGGTCCTCGAACTGGTGCGCGTGGGCGACGGCGACGGCCCGAAGATCGAGATGATCAAGACCACCCCGGTGATGCGCCTGCGCGACCGGCTGCTGCCGCTGGTCAACCTCTCGCGCCTGCTCGCCATCGAGGACACGGAGAAATCCAACCACGGCGGCAATTCCTTCGTCGTCGTCTCCCAGGTCGGCAGCCAGGTGTTCGGCATCATGGTGGACCGGGTGTTCGACACCGAGGAAATCGTGGTGAAGCCCGTCGCCCCCATCCTGCGCGACGTCACCATGTTCTCGGGCAACACCATCCTGGGTGATGGCTCGGTCATCATGATCCTGGACCCGAACGGCATCGCGCGCGGCACCGGCCTCGGCGTCGAGAGCGGCAACAGCGAGACCGCGGCCAGCCAGGCCGCCGCCGCCCGCGGCACGGAGCGCGGCGAGAAGACCGCCCTGCTGCTGTTCCGCGCCGGTGAGGGCGCGCCGAAGGCGGTGCCGCTCGGCCTGATCGCCCGGCTGGAGGATTTGCCGGCCGAGCGCATCGAGCGCGCCGGCGACAGCCTGGTGGTGCAGTACCGGGGCAGCCTGATGCCGCTGATCCCGCTCTCCGGCTACGGCATGGTGCCGGAGCAGGGGGGCAAGCAGGCGGTGCTCGTCTTCGGCGACGGCAACCACTCCATGGGCCTGATGGTCGATGAGATCCTGGACGTGCTGGAAACCCCGCTGGTCATCGACAATGCCGGCGCGCGCCAGGGCTTCCTGGGCAGCGCGGTCATCGGCGGCAAGGTGACGGAGGTGCTGGACTGCGCCTACTGGCTGAACCTCGGCGGGGCCGACTGGTTCTCCGCCGCCGCCCAGGCGCGGGAGGTGAAGCGCACCCCGCGCGTGCTGCTGGTCGAGGACAGCTCCTTCTTCCGCAACCTGGTGGTGCCGGCGCTGTCGGCCGCGGGCTTCGACATCACGGGCTTGGCCAACCCGCGGGAGGCGCTGCGCCTGCGGGAGGCGGGGGAGATGTTCGACATCATCGTCTCCGACATCAACATGCCGGAGATGGACGGGCTGCAGTTCGTGCGCGCCATCCGCGACGGCGGGCCCTGGCAGGAACTGCCGGTGATCGCGCTGTCCGGCCGGGCGGAGCCCGAGGATGTGACGGCCGGCCGCGACGCGGGCTTCACGGATTACGTGGCGAAATATGACCGCGACGCGCTGATCGGCAGCCTGACCCAGGCGATCGAGCTGCAGGCGATGACGCGCTCCATCGACAGCCCGGTTTGAGGAGACGAGAGATGCAGACCGAAGCCGCGACGCTGAACCGCGCCCCCGCCGCCGCCAATGGCTCCAACGGCACGCTGAGCCTGGCGCTGGGCGCCGATGCCGACCACATGGTGCTGACCCTGACGGTGGCGGGCCAGCTGTGCGGGGTGCCCGCCCTGGCCGTGCGCGACGTGCTGGGCCCCCAGAGCATCACCCGCATCCCGCTGGCGCCCCCCGAGGTGGCCGGCAGCCTGAACCTGCGCGGGCGGATCGTGACCGCCATCGACCTGCGCCGCCGCCTGCATCTGGCCCCGTGGGAGGTGGGCACGAAGCCCATGTCCGTCGTCGTGGAGCATCAGGGGGAGCTCTACTCCCTGCTCGCGGACAATGTGGGGGAGGTGCTGTCCCTGAACCCGGCCGAGCGCGCGGCCAACCCGCCCACGCTGGATGCCTCCTGGAAGGAGGTGTCGCTGGGCGTGCACCGCCTGGGGGAAAGCCTGCTGGTGGTGCTGGATGTCGAACGCCTGATGCGGTTCGGCTGAGAAGGAAACGAGCCATGACCATTTCCGCCCTGGTCGTCGATGACAGCACGGTGGTGCGCAAGGTCGCCCGCCGGATCCTGGAAAAACACGGCTTCAGCATCCGCGAGGCCGCGGACGGCCAGCAGGCGCTGAATGCCGTGGCCGAGGACATGCCCCGGCTGGTGCTGCTGGACCGCAACATGCCGGTGATGGACGGCATCGAGTTCCTGAAGCGCCTGCGGGAAACCTATGGCAGCAGCGAACCCACGGTGGTGATGTGCACCACCGAGGCCGCGCAGGACCGCATCCTGGAAGGGCTGGAAGCGGGGGCGGACGAATACGTCATGAAGCCCTTCGACGAGGCCATCCTGATGGACAAGCTGGGCATGGTGGGACTGGGCCCCGAAGGCGGCGACGCCGGATGACCCCGCCAGGCAAGCTGCGCGTGATGCTGTGCGACGACAGCCTGGTCGTCCGCGGCGCCTTGTCGCGCATCCTCGAATCCGATCCCTCGATCAGCGTGGTGGCGCGGGTGGGGGATGGGCAGGCGGCGCTGAAGGTGATGGAGACATCGCCCCCCGCCGAGCGCCCGCAGGTGATCCTGCTGGACCTGGAAATGCCGGTGATGGACGGCATGACCGCCCTGCCGCTGCTGCTGAAGCGCGATCCGCGCCCGGTGGTGATCGTGGCCAGCGCCCTGACCCAGCGGGGCGCCGCCAGCACCATGGCCGCGATGCGGGCGGGGGCGGCCGACTATATCCCCAAGCCCACTTCCACCAGCGGGTCCGGCGGCGGCATGGCCGACCCCGCCTTCCGGGCCGAACTGCTGGCCAAGGTGAAGGGCTGGGCCCGCATGGCCGGGCGCGCGCCCGCCGCCCCCGCGCCCCCGCGCCGCCCGGCCGGGCCGGTGCTGAAGGCCACGCCCCGGCTGATCGCCATCGGCTCCTCCACCGGCGGGCCGCAGGCGCTGGCCGCCTTCGTGCGCCGCCTGCCGCGCCGCCTGCCGGTGCCGGTGGTGGTGGTGCAGCACATGCCCGCGGGCTTCACCGCCATGCTGGCGCAGCATCTGGACGCGCTGGGCGGCCCGCGCTGCAAGGAAGCGGCCGAGGGCGACGTGCTGCAGGCCGGGCAGCTGTATATCGCCCCCGGCGACCGGCACATGGTGATCCGCAAGACCCCTGCCGGCGCGCATGTCGTGGCCCTGAACACCGACGCGCCCGAGAATTTCTGCCGCCCCGCCGTGGACCCCATGCTGCGCTCCCTGGCGCCGCTCTATGGGCGGGAGATGGTGGCCGTGATCCTGACCGGCATGGGCCAGGACGGGCTGCTGGGCTGCCAGGCGGTGGCGCGCGCCGGCGGTTCCATCCTGGCGCAGGATGAAGCCAGCTCCGTCGTCTGGGGCATGCCCGGGGCCGTCAGCAAGGCCGGGCTGCCCAGCCTGCAGGCCCCGCCCGAGGCGCTCGCCGACCAGATCCTCTCCTCTCTCAAGGTGCCCGCATGAACCCCGCCACCTTTCAGTTCCTCGCCGGTATCGTGAAGGAACGCTCCGGCGGCGTGCTGACGGCCGATCAGAGCTACATGCTCGACACGCGCCTGGCCCCGCTGCTGAAGCGGGAGAACCTGCCCAGCCTCGACGCGCTGGCCATGAAGCTGCGCTCCCCCGCCGCCGGCATGCTGGCGCAGGAGATGACGGAGCTGCTGACCACCAACGAGAGCCATTTCTTCCGCGACGGCAAACCCTTCGAATACCTGCGCACCATCCTGCCGGAGCTGCACAAGGCCCGCGCGGCCGGCCTGCCGATCCGCATCTGGTCCGCCGCCTGTTCCACCGGGCAGGAGGCCTATTCCATCGCCATCATCCTGAGCGAGTTGCAGGATGCGGGCGACGCCACCTGGAAGGCCCGGCGGTTCGAGATCTTCGGTACCGACCTGACCAAGGTGGTGGTGGACCGCGCGCGGGAAGGCGTGTTCACCCAGTTCGAGGTGCAGCGCGGCCTGCCGGTGCGCCAGCTGATGAAGAACTTCCAGCAGATCGAGGGGCGTTGGCGCGCGCATGACCGGCTGCGCGCCTATATGAAGTTCCAGCAGGCCAACCTGCTGCATGACCTGCGCGGCTTCGGCAAGTTCGACCTGATCTTCTGCCGCAACGTGCTGATCTACTTCGATCTGCCCACCAAGGCCCGGGTGCTGAACGCGCTGACCGCGCAGCTGGCCCCGGATGGCGCCCTGTTCCTGGGGGCCGCCGAAACCGCCATGGGCATCACCGACCGGCTGGAGCCGATCGGCGGCCAGCGCGGCATCTATCGCCCCGCCGCCCAGGCCGCGCCGGTCCGGGCCAGGGCCTGATGGCATGCGGGAGGGGGGGGCTGCCCCCCCCCTTCCGCCTCAGTGCCCGGGGTTCTTGGCCGCGAAGGCCGCCTTCTGCTCGGCGCTGGCTTCCTTCTGGTGCAGGGCCTGCCATTCCTTGTACGGCATGCCGTAGATCACCTCGCGCGCCGCCGGGGTTTCCAGCGCCACGCCGGTGTCGCCCGCCGCTTCCTGATACCAGCGGCTGATGCAGTTCCGGCAGAAGCCGGCCAGATTCATCATGTCGATGTTCTGCACCTCCGCGTTGTCGCGCAGGTGCTGCACCAGCTTGCGGAAGGCCGCGGCCTCGATGCGGTCGCGGGCCTCGGGGCTCAGATCGGCGGCGGCGCCGAGGGCCAGGTCGGCCTGGGGCTGGGGTGCGGGCATGGGGTTCGCTCCGTTCGGTCAGCCCTGGGTATGGGGTGCGGCCGCCTTCCTATCAAGCATTCGCGCCCTGGATGGCGGCCACCACGGCGGCCGTGACCGCGGCCGTGTCGGCCGTGCCGCCCACATCGGCGGTCATGATGCCGGCGGCGCAGACCTGCTCCACCGCCACCATCAGGCTGGCGGCGGCGGCGGGCTCGCCCAGATGTTCCAGCATCATCGCCGCCGTCCAGAAGGTGGCGACGGGGTTGGCCACGCCCTTGCCCGCGATGTCGAAGGCGCTTCCATGGATGGGCTCGAACATGGAGGGGAAGCGGCGGTCGGGTTCCAGGTTGGCGGTGGGGGCGACGCCCAGGGAACCGGCCACGGCGCCCGCCAGGTCGGACAGGATATCGGCGTGCAGGTTGGTGGCGACCACCGTGTCGATGCTCTGCGGGCGGCGGACCATGCGGGCGGCCATGGCGTCCACCAGCTCCTTCTCCCAGCTCACGTCGGGGAATTCGCGGGCGACCTCGGCCGCGATCTCGTCCCAGAACACCATGCCGTGCTTCTGCGCGTTGGATTTGGTGACGACCGTCAGCAGCTTGCGCGGGCGCGACTGCGCGATGCGGAAGGCCGTGCGCATGATGCGCGTCACGCCAGCGCGGGTGAAGATGGCGGTCTCGGTCGCCACTTCCTCCGGATGGCCGCGATGGGCGCGGCCGCCATGGCCCGCGTATTCGCCCTCGGAGTTCTCGCGCACGATCACCCAGTCGATATCGCCGGGCTCCACCTGCCGCAGCGGGCTGGTCAGGCCGGGCAGCACGCGGGTGGGACGGATATTGGCGTATTGGTCGAAGCCCTGGCAGATCTTCAGGCGCAGGCCCCACAGGGTGATGTCGTCCGGCAGATGGGCGTCGCCCACCGCGCCGAAGAAGATGGAATCAAAGGGCTTCAGGGTCTCCAGCCCGTCCTCGGGCATCATCTTGCCGGTGGCGCGGTAGTAGTCGCTGCCCCAGGGGAATTCCTCGACATCCAGGGCGAAACCCTGGCGCGCTGCCACGGCCTGGAGCACCTCCAGCCCCGCGGGGATGACTTCCTGGCCGATTCCGTCGCCCGGAATGGCGGCAATGCGATAGCGGCGCATGGGCTGCTCCTGTTACATGGAAGGATGGATGGAACGATGCACACGGCTGCCGGCCCCGATGGGGACAAGCCGCGAGAGAGTCTGGGCGCTGCGGCCTATGCCGCGCTGAAGCGCGAGATCCTGGATGGCAGCCTGCCGCCCGGGACGACGCTGAGCGAACCCGAACTGGCCACGCGCCTGGCCATGAGCCGCACCCCGGTGCATGAGGCCGTGCTGCGCCTGCAGGCGGAGGGGCTGCTGCGCGTGCTGTCCAAGCGCGGCGTGCTGGTGGTGCCGCTGGCGCGCGCCGATGTTTCCGACGTGTATGAGGTGCTGGTGGCGCTGGAAGCCGCAGCTGCCGCCCGCCTGTCCCGCCGCCGGGCGGAGGGCGTGCTGGCCGAGCTGCGGGCCCTGACCGCCGAGATGGAGCAGGCCATCGCCGATAGCCGCCGGCAGGACTGGGCGGTGGCGGACGATGCCTTCCACCGGCTGCTGCTGGAAGCCTGCGGCAATGCGCGGCTGGCCGCGAGTGCCGCCAATGCGCTCGACCATGCCTCCCGCGCGCGGATGCTGACGATCGGGGCGCGGGGCAATCTGGCCGCTTCCACGGCGGAGCACTGGGCCATCATCGGCGCGCTGGAAGCGGCGGATGCGGAGGCCGCGCGCACGGCTGTCAGCGCGCATCGCGCCCGGGCGATGCGGGAGATGCTGCCCCTGCTGCCCTGAGGGCGGCGCGTCCTCCATCCATTCTTGCATGCATGGTTCCATACATGTCCTGATTTTTTCCGGCAAGGGCAGGGGGCAGGGATGTGCAGCGGGTCCGCGATCGCTACATTGCCCATCAGGAGGACGCATGAACGGCTGGAACGACGACCGCGCGAAACAGGCGCTCGCCACCCTGTGGCAGGCCGCACTCGCGGCCGCCGACCCGCTGTCCTGCCTGCCTGGATTCCTGCCCGAGCCGCCGTCCCATGGCCGTATCGTCGTGGTGGGCGCGGGCAAGGCGGCGGCCAAGATGGCGCTGGCCGTGGAACGCGCCTGGGCGCATCTGCCGCTCTCGGGCGTGGTCGTCACCACCCATGGCGCGGATGTGCCGGACCCGCCGGCCCACCGGCGCATCGCTGTGCGCCAGGCCAACCACCCCACCCCCGACGCCCCGGGTGCGGCCGCCGCCGCCGAGATGCTGGAACTGGTCCGTGGCCTCACCGTCGACGACCTGGTGCTGGCGCTGATCTCCGGTGGCGGGTCCTCGCTGTCCACCCTGCCGGCGGCGGGGCTGGGCCTCGATGACCTGATCGCGGTGAACCGGGAGCTGCTGCGCAGCGGCGCCCCCATCCATGAGATGAACTGCATCCGCAAGCATCTGTCAGCGTTTTCCGGCGGGCGGCTGGCGGCGGCGGCGTATCCGGCGCGCGTGGTCACGCTGGCGATCTCGGACGTGCCGGGGGATGACCCGGGCGTCATCGCCTCCGGCCCCACCGTGCCCGACCCCACCACCTTCGCCGAGGCCCGCGCGCTGGTGGCGCATTACGGCATGGCGCTGCCGCTCGCCGCCGCCGCGCATCTGGCGGCGGGGGCGGAGGAGAGCATCAAGCCCCACGACCCGCGCCTGGCGCGCGCCGAATACCGCATGATCGCCACCCCCATGATGGCGCTGCGCGCCATGGCGGCGGCGGCCCCGGCGCTCGGCCTCACGCCCCTGATCCTGGGCGATGCGCTGGAGGGCGAGGCCCGCCAGCTGGGCACGGCGCTGGCGGGCATCGCCCTGTCCTGCGCCACGCATGGGCTGCCGGTGGCGGGCCCGGCCGTGATCCTTTCGGGCGGCGAGACCACCGTCACCATCGCCCCCGGCACCCAGGGGCGCGGCGGGCGCGGCACGGAATGCCTGCTGGGCCTGGCGCTGGCGCTGAACGGGCGCCCGGGCATCTGGGCCATGTGCGCCGATACCGATGGCATCGACGGCCGCAGCGACGCGGCTGGCGCCCTGTGCGGCCCGGGCACGCTGGCCGCCAGCGGGCTGGATGCTCGGGCCGCGCTCGCCGCCCACCGCAGCTACGACGTCTTCGCCGCCGCTGACACTTTGATGAAAACCGGCCCGACGCTGACGAATGTGAACGATGTCAGGGCCATCATTGTCGCTGGCTAAGTGCAGAAGAACTGGAGTTCCCCATGCCCCGCATCCCGCTCCGCCGTCATCGCCGCACCAAGATCATCGCGACCCTCGGCCCCGCCAGCTCCACGCCCGAGATGATCGAGAAGCTGTTCCGCGCGGGTGCCGACGTGTTCCGGCTGAACTTCAGCCATGGCAGCCATGAGGACCACGCCGCGCGCCTGGCCACGATCCGGGAGGTGGAGAAGAAGCTCGGCCGGCCCATCGGCGTGCTGGCGGATGTGCAGGGGCCGAAGCTGCGCGTGGGCAAATTCGCCGCCGGCCGCGTGACGCTGACGCCGGGGGCGCGCTTCCGGCTCGACCTGAACCCCACGCCCGGCGACAGCGTGCGCGTGCAGCTGCCCCACCCCGAGATCATCAATGCCGCCCGCATCGGCATGAACCTGCTGCTGGATGACGGCAAGCTGCGCCTGCGCGTGGTCCGCGTGCGGGAAAACGACCATATCGAGACCGAGGTCATCACCGGCGGCCCGCTGTCCGACCGCAAGGGTGTGAACGTGCCCGATGTGGCGCTGCCCATCCCGGCGCTGACCGCCAAGGACCGGGCGGACCTGGATTTCATCCTGCCGCTGGGCATCGAATATATCGGCCTGTCCTTCGTGCAGCGGCCCGAGGATGTGGCCGAGACCAAGGCCATCGCCGCCGGCCGTGCCCAGGTGATGGTGAAGATGGAAAAGCCCCAGGCCATCGAGAATCTGGAAGGCATCCTGGCGCTGACCGATTGCGTGATGGTCGCGCGTGGGGACCTGGGCGTGGAGCTGCCGCCCGAGGAAGTGCCGCTGGTGCAGAAGCGCATCGTCCGCGCCGCGCGGCAGTTGGGCAAGCCGGTGGTGGTCGCCACCCAGATGCTGGAAAGCATGATCACCGCCCCGGCCCCCACCCGTGCCGAGGCGTCGGATGTCGCCACCGCCGTGTTCGACGGCGCGGATTGCGTGATGCTGTCGGCCGAGACCGCCGCGGGCCAATACCCGCAGGAGGCGGTGGACATCATGAACCGCATCATCACCCGGGTGGAGCAGGACAGCGGCTGGCGGCAGCTGACCGACAATTCCCGCCCGGACACCGAGCGCAGCGGGGCAGGGGCCATCGCCGCCGCCGCCCGCCAGGTGGCCCACACCATCGAGGCCAAGGCCATCGTCACCTTCAGCAACAGCGGCAACACCACCCTGCGCGTGGCGCGGGAGCGCCCGGATTGCCCCATCCTGGGCCTGTCCACCTCCGTCAACACGGCTCGGCGCATGGCCTGCGTCTGGGGCGTGCACCCGGCGGTGATCGACGAAATCCATTCCATGACCGAGATGGTCCGCCGCGCCAGCAGCGTGGCCCGGCAGGAAGGCTTCGCGAGATTCGAGGATGAGATCGTGGTGACGGCGGGCGTGCCGTTCGGAACCCCGGGCAGCACCAACGCTCTGAGGGTGGCGACAGTCAAATGATGCGGTAAAAGAGGGGCATGAACCGCCTCCGTGTCCTGCTCGTCGCCGCCCTTCTCGTCCTGCCGATGCTGGCGGGCCTGGGCATCTCCCCGGCCGCCGCCCAGCGCAGCGGCATCTATGACGTGCGGGGCACCAACCCCGACGGCAGCGAATACACGGGCAGCCTGGTGCTGCAGCAGGTGGGGGCCACCACCTTCCGCCTGACCTGGAGCGTGGCGCAGAACACCATCGAGGGCATGGGCATGATCAGCGGCCTGACCTTCGCCGTGGTGTTCCAGCTGGGCGAGCAGACGGCGATGGGCATGTATGAGCTGAAGGCCGATGGCGAGATGACCGGCACCTGGACGGTGGTCGGCAGCCAGGCGATCGGCACCGAGACGATCCGCCCGCGCTGAGCGGCCGATACCGCAGAACGGCGAAAGGCGGCCCTGGGGCCGCCTTTTTTGTGCGCGTGCCCCGCGCAAAAGGGCCACAGTGGGCGCCCCGGGCGCCCGCTGCGATCAGGCGGCGCTTTCGCCCCGCTTCTCCTTGATCTCGGCGGCGAGTTCCGCCTCCAGATCGCCGGAGAGGTTCTCGTTCTCCACCGGGCGCGGCGGCGGGATCGTCTCGGCCTCGCCGGTGGGTTCCGGTTCCTGCTGCTCGGGCTGTTCCGGCTCACCGGACTGGTGGCGGCGCTGCTGCTGCTGGGCCTGCTGCGCGGCCTGGGCGGCGTTCATCGCGCCCAGGATGCGGAAGTAATGCTCGGCATGCTGGAAATAGGCCTCGGCCGTCACGCGGTCCCCGCCGCCGGTCGCGTCGCGGCCCAGCTGCAGATACTTCTCGAACAGCTGCTGGGCGGTGCCGCGCAGGCGCACATCGGGGCCGCTGCTGTCGAACACGTGGTTCCGGTTCATCGGCGGCTGGCCGTTGGCGTTGATCCCGCCGCCGCTGCCGCCCTGGTGGCGGAACTGGCCGCCACCACCGCCGCCGCCGCCACCGCCTCCGCCCTGGCGGAACCCGCCGCGACCACGCATGCGTTTCATGTTCATAGCTTCGCGCTGTGCTTCCGTATCAGGAGCGACCCTCGCAACGTGCTCCCCGGAACCAAGTCCCAGGGGTACTGCGTCAGAGCCGGGGAATCGCGCCGCACCCTCGGGGCATGCGCTTCGGTGTCATGTTTGGCGTGCCCCGCGGCGGATGGCAAGCGCTGTTCAGCGCGAAACCACCATGGCCCGGGGGATTTCCCCCAGATCGGGACGTATTTCCCGGGTTTCAAGCCCGGCCCGCGCCATCAGGGCCGAAACATCCGGCCCTTGGCCCTGTCCCAGCTCCAGCACGGCCACGCCCCCGGGGGCCAGCAGGCGCGCGATCTGCGGTGCCAGGGCGCGATAGGCATCCAGCCCGTCCGCCCCGCCATCCAGGGCGCTGGGGGGTTCATGGCCCGCGACCTCGGGCATCAGGGCGGGGATGGCGGCGGCCTCGATATAGGGCGGGTTGGACAGGATCAGGTCGAAGCAACCGCTAAGCGCCGCCGCCCATTCCCCGGCCAGGAAGGCGCTGCGCCCGGCCAGCCCCAGCCGGGCGGCGTTATGGGCGGCCAGCGCCGCCGCGCCGGGCCGCAGGTCCACGCCCACGCCCCAGGCGGCGGGGATCTCGGACAGCACGGCCAGCAGCAGGCAGCCGGTGCCGGTACCCAGGTCCAGCACCCGCGCGGCGCCGGGCGCATGGGCCAGCGCGGCCTCGACCAGGGTTTCCGAATCGGCGCGCGGGATCAGCGTGGCGGGGGAGACGGCGAAATCCAGCCCCCAGAACCCGGCATGGCCCAGGATATAGGCCAGCGGCTCCCGCCTCGCGCGGCGGGCCAGCATGGCGGTGAAGCGGGCACCGGCCTCGGGCGGCACGGGGGCGCGGGGTTCGCGCAGCAGGGCTTCGCTGGTGGTGCCCATCGCCTCGGCCAGCATCCAGCGGGCCTCCATGCGGGGGGTGTCGATCGCGGCCGCGCGCAGCACCTGGCCGGCCTGGCACAGCCAGGCGCCGACGGTCTCGCCAGGCTCGCAAGAGGTCATTATTCCTCCGCCGCCAGCCGGGCCGCCTCGTCCTCGGCGATCAGCGCCTCGATGATGTCGTCCATCTCGCCCAGCATGATGCGGTCGATCTTGTGCAGGGTCAGGCCGATGCGGTGGTCCGTCACGCGCCCCTGCGGGAAGTTGTAGGTGCGGATGCGCTCGCTGCGGTCGCCGGTGCCCACCTGGCCCTTGCGGTCGGCAGCGCGGGCGCCGTGCAGGGCCTGGCGCTGCGCCTCATAGATGCGGGCGCGCAGCACCTTCATCGCCTTGGCGCGGTTCTTGTGCTGGGATTTCTCCTCCTGCATCGCCACCACGGTCCCGGTCGGGATGTGGGTGATGCGCACGGCGCTGTCGGTCTTGTTCACGTGCTGGCCGCCCGCGCCGCTGGCGCGATAGGTGTCGATGCGCAGGTCGCTGTCGTTGATCTGCACATCCACCTCCTCGGCCTCCGGCAGCACGGCCACCGTGACGGTCGAGGTATGGATGCGGCCCTGGGTCTCGGTGCTGGGCACGCGCTGCACCCGATGCACGCCCGATTCGAATTTCAGCCGGGCGAACACGCCCGCGCCCTCGATCTCGGCGGTGGCGCCCTTCACGCCGCCCACCTCGTTCTCGTCATAGTCCAGCACGGTGAAGCGCCAGCCATGGGCCTCGGCATAGCGCTGATAGGCGCGGAACAGCTCGCCCGCGAAGATGCCCGCCTCATCGCCGCCGGCGGCGGGGCGGATTTCCAGGATGGCGCTGCGTTCATCGGCGCTGTCGCGCGGCAGCAGGGCCAGGCGCATCTCGCGCTCCAGGCCCGGCAGGGCGGCGTCCAGCTCCGCGATCTCGGCCTCGGCCAGCTCCTTCATCTCGGGGTCGGCCAGCAGGGCCGCGGCGTCGTCGCGCGCGCGGCTGGCCTCGCGCCAGGCCTGGATGCGCCGCACCACCGGCTCCAGCGCGCTGAGTTCCTTGGAGATGGCCGCGATCCCACCCCCCGGCGCGGTTTCCAGCTGGGCGCGAAGCTCCTCGGAACGGCGGGTGATCTGGTCGAGACGGGCGAGAAGGCCGGCACTGGTCATGATGCTGTCGCGGATGCCAGCGCCCCATGGGCAGGTCAATGGGCAGCCCGAAGGGTGGAGAATGTAGTATTCATTGCGAGATAAAATTTATGGTAGTAAACGCCTCATTCATGCCGACCGACCTCCTCGCCGAGCGCCTGCGCGACACCGCCGCCCATCTCTCTCCCACCGCCCGCCGGGTCGCGCGCTTCATCCAGGACAACCGCGCCCTGACCCTGGCCAGCAGCGCCATGGAACTGGCCGCGCGCATCGGCACCTCCGACGCCACGGTGGTGCGCAGCGTGCAGGCGCTGGGCTTCTCCGGCCTGCCGGAGCTGAAGCGCGCGCTGGCCGCCGGGCTGGAGCCCGGCACCCCCGCCGAGGCCCTGCGCCAGACCCTGGCCGATGCCGGAGAGGAAGCCGGCCGCGCCGTGGACCTGGCCATCGACACCCAGCGCGAGGCGGTGGAGGCGCTGGCCGCCCCCGAGGCCCGCGCCGCCATCCGCGATGCCGTGGCCGTGCTGCACCCGGCCCGGCGCATCCTGGTCTTCGGCATGGGGCCTTCCGGGCCGCTCGCGCGCTATGCCGCGCTGCTGCTGGGCCGGGCGGGGCGGTCTGCGCGCGTGCTGGATGCCTCCGGCATCGCGCTGGCCGACCAGCTGCTGGACCTGGGGCCGGGCGACGCGCTGGTGGTGCTCGCCTATGGCCAGCCCTACCGCGAGGTGACGGCCCTGTTCGCCGAGGCCCGGCGCCTCGCCCTGCCGGTGGTGCTGGTGACGGACAGCCTGGACCGTTCCCTGGCCCGCCAGGCGGAGGTGGTGCTGCCCGTCCGGCGCGGCCGCGCCCGCCGCGTGGCCCTGCACGGCGCCACGCTGGTGGCGCTGGAGGCATTGCTGCTGGGCCTGGCCGCGCTGGACGGCACGCGCGCCCTGGACACGCTCGATCATCTCAACGCGCTGCGCGCTGGCCTTGCCGGCACCCGCCGCGATGTCGGCTGAACAGGAGAACCCCGATGAACTGGTTCGAACTCGCCCCCACCGTCTCGGCGGCCTTCCTCGCCTCCCTGGTGGAATGCGTGGAGGCCGCGACCATCCTGCTGGCCGTGGGGGTCGTGCGCGGCTGGCGCCCGGCCCTGGCGGGGCTGGCCGTGGGGCTGCTGGCGCTGGCGGCGCTGGTGCTGGCGCTCGGCCCCGCCCTGGCGCGGCTGCCGGAACAGGCGCTGCAATTGTTCGTCGGCCTGCTGCTGCTGCTGTTCGGCATGCGCTGGCTGCGCAAGGCCATGCTGCGCGGCGCCGGCATCATCCCCCTGCATGACGAGGACGCGATCTTCCGCAGCGAAACCGCGAACCTGCGCCTGGCCCGAGCCGGCGAGCGCTGGGGCATGGACCCCGCCGCCTTCGTCGCCGCCTTCAAGGCCGTGCTGCTGGAGGGGGTGGAGGTCGCCTTCCTGGTGCTGGCGGTGGCCGCCGGCAGCCCGGCGCTGATCATGCCCGCCGCGATCGGCGCGCTGGCCGCCGCTGTGCTGGTCGCCGTGGTGGCGCTGGCGGTGCACAAGCCCCTGGCCCAGGTGCCCGAGAACACCCTGAAATTCACCGTGGGCGTGCTGATCTCCGCCTTCGGCATCTTCTGGACCGGGGAGGGGCTGGGCATCGCCTGGCCGGGCCATGACCTGGCGCTGCTGGCCATCGTGGCCGCGGTGCTGCTGGTGGCGCTGCTGGGCACCCGCCTGGCGGCGGGGAAGGAGGCCCGGGCATGAACACCCTGCGCGCCATTCTGGAGGAGATCTGGGGCCTGTTCGTCGATGACGGCAACCTCGCCCTGGCCCTGCTGGTGTGTTGTGTGCTGGCGGGGGCGCTGGCCCGGGCCGCGCCGGCGCCCTGGGCCGCCCCCCTGGCGGGCGCTGTGCTGCTGCTGGGCTGCCTGGCCGTGTTGCTGGGCAATGTGGTGGTGACGGCCCGGCGCCGCCGCCGCTGAATTGGGCAGTTTCCGCCGCGTGCCCCGGCGATTCCGGCCGGGGCCGGATATGACAGGTCAGGTGAAGGGGCCTAGGCTGATCCAAGCCTTCAGGAGACGCCCATGCCCCAACTCGTCCTGGCCACGCTGGTGCAGCCCAACGGGTCCCACCTCGCCTCCTGGCTCGCCCCCGGCGCGCAGGACGATGCCGGCACCAATATCGACTGGTACCGCCGCATCGCCCGCATCGCGGAGGACGGGAAGCTCGACCTGTTCTTCATCGCCGACACCCCGGCCGCCCGCACCGACCACCTGAAGGCCTGGTCCCGCGCGCCCGTCTTCATGAATGTGCTGGAGCCGCTGACGCTGCTCTCGGCGCTGGCGGGATCCACCAGCCATATCGGGCTGGGGGGCACCGTCTCCACCAGCTTCTATGAGCCCTACAACCTCGCCCGGCAGTTCGGCGCGCTGGACCACATCACCGGCGGGCGGGCGGCGTGGAATGTCGTCACCTCCGCCAACGACTACGCCGCGAAGAATTTCGGCCAGGACAAGCTGCCGCCCCATGCCGAGCGCTATGCCCGCGCCCGCGAATTCGTCGATGTCACCTTCCAGCTGTGGGACACGTGGGAGGACGACGCCTTCATCACCGACCACGAGACCTGCCAGAACTTCCTGCCCGAAAAGCAGCACCCGGTGGCGCATGAGGGCACGCATTTCCGCGTGCACGGCGCGCTGAACCTGGCCCGCACACCGCAGGGGCGCCCGGTCATCCTGCAGGCCGGCGCCTCCGACACCGGCAAGGATTTCGCGGCCGAAACGGCCGAGGTGGTCTTCGGCACCTCGGCCACCATCGAGGGCGCGGTGGAGTTCTACAAGGACCTGAAGGGCCGGCTGGCGAAGTATGGCCGCACGCCGGACATGCTGAAGATCCTGGCCGGCGTCACTATCGTGGTGGGCGACAGCAAGGAGGAGGCCGAGGCCATGCTGGCCGGCTGGCAGGCCCTGCTGCACCCTGATGTGGGCGTCATGCGCCTGAGCCAGGATCTGGAGACCGACCTGTCGGACCTGCCGCTGGATGAGCCGGTGCCGGACCACCGGATCCCCACCCATTCCAACCACCACCAGGCCTATTTCGCCGAGATCGTGGGGCTGATCCGCCAGGGGCTGACCCTGCGGGAGATCGCCATGCGCTACAACCGCAGCAAGGCGGTGATCTGCGGCACGCCCACCAGCATCGCCGACGACATGCAGGCCTGGTTCGAGGCCGGGGCCTGCGACGGCTTCATGCTGACCTTCCCCGTGCTGCCCGCCTGCCTGGAAGCCTTCACGGCCAAGGTGGTGCCGGAACTGCGGCGGCGCGGACTGTTCCGCACGGAATACACCGGGACGACACTGCGGGAGAATCTGGGGATTCCGCGGCCGGGAAACCGGCATGTGGCGAAGTAAGGCGGGCGGGGAGTGTTCCGGGGCTTCGCCCCCGGGCCCCCAGTCAGGGGCTCCGCCCCCGACACCCCCGCCAGGACCGTGCTCGGTCCTGGACCTAGAGCAGTTTGGCGCCCTACCTTGGGAACAGCTTTCTTATTGATTTTTATAATGAAAATGGCGCCCTGCCTGGCAAGGTAAGGCGCCAAACTCCTGGGTTCCAAGGGCCTTTCGGCCTTTGGCGGGGAGCCGAGGGGCAGAGCCCCTCGGTGGGGGGTCGGGGGCGAAGCCCCTGATGTACGGGCATCAGCCCGCGGTGATGCCCGCCTCGCGGATCACGCCGGGCCACACCTGCAATTCATCGGCCAGGCGCTGGCGCAGGGCGGCGGCGTCGCCGTCCATCAGCACCACGCCCTGGCTTTCCACCCGTTGGCGCAGGTCGGCATCGGCCAGCACCTTGCGCAGGGCGCCGAACAGCCGGTCCTTGATGGGTTGCGGCGTGCCGGGCGGTGTGAACAGGCCCTGCCACAGCACCCCCGCGCAGCCCGGATAGAATTCGGCTACCGAGGGCAGTTCCGGCAGGCTGGGGATGCGGGTGGGGACGGAGATCGCCAGCAGCTTCGCCTTGCCCTCCGCGACCAGGGAACGGATGTCGAGCGGCGTGGCATAGAAGCCGTCGATCCGGCCGGCCTGAAGCTCCAGCAGGGCGGGCCCCGCGCCGCGATAGGGGATGTGCACCATCTTCGCGCCGGATTTCTGCAACAGCAGCTCCGTCAGTAGATGGTTGACGGAGCCGCTGCCCGAACTGCCGTAGTTGATGGTGTCGGGGGCGCGCTTCGCCTTGTCGATAAACTCCGGCAGGGTGTTCACGCCCAGGCCGGGGCGCACGGCCATGGCGAAGGGGCTGTAATAGACCTCGCCCACCGGATCGAGCGCGGTCAGCGGATTCGCGGGCGTGGCGCCGGGCGTCAGCGCCACGTTGATCGCCAGGCTGTTGGTGCCGATCAGCAGGGTGTGGCCATCCGGCCGAGCCTGGGCCACGGCGGTGTTGGCCAGGGCGGTGGCGGCGCCCGAACGGTTTTCCACCACCACCGACTGCCCCAGCTCCCGCGACAGGTGCTGGGCGACGAGGCGCACCATCACATCCGTCAGCCCACCGGGGGCATAGCCGATCAGCAGGGTGATGGCGCGGTCGGGATAGGCGGCGAGCGCCAGGGAGGGGGCTGCGAGAACGGCGGCGCAGGCCGGCAGCAGGCGGCGGCGAAGCATGGATATTTCCTCGGTGCAACGTTTGCGCATTGTGTAAACCAGGGCGCGCCCGGCGCGAAGGGGCTTCGCATGATCCCGCATTCGTGTTGCGGCCAGGCGTGACAGGGCCGCCCCGGGGCCGGCATGCTCCGGCGCATGTCCGCCAGCTTCACGCCCGACTGGTTCGCCGACCTGCCGCTGTTCCGGCCCGGCGCCGCAGCCCGCGTGGTGATCATCGACAACCAAGTGCTGAGTTACCGCCTGTTGGATGGGCGGTCGGACGCGCTGTTCAACTTCCTGTTCCAGGACCCGCGGCTGGTGCTGCAGATCGGCGGGCAGACCATCGACGAGTCCCTGCATTCCGTGGCGGTGGACGACAAGGGCACGGAGCCCGACCGGCGCGGCCGGCCGGTGCGGGTGGGGCCGGAAATCTATCGCCCCGGCCTGCCGGTGGCGCTGCACCGGCGCATGTGGGAACAGCAGGGCGCGCTGCTGGCCCAGGGCAAGCTGTTCCTGGCGCGGGCCATGTCGCCGGCCCAGCGCCTGGTCTTCGACGTGCTGGCGCCGATGATCGAGGCCTGCTGCGGCCGCCGCGTGGGCCCGAAGGACGCGCGGGTGGTGGCCGATGCGCTGGCCCGGCGCATTCCGTTGTTTTCGCTGGATAACCGATTGCGGGAAGGGCTGGCGGTGGGCCTGCTGAACCCGGCCCTGGCGCAGGAGTTGCGCCGGATGGGCCTGGATGGCTTCGCCGCCCGGTTGTTTGTGGGCTGATTCCAACGCGCTTGCGTGTGACAGCGTGCAGGACTACATAGCGGTCATTCCATCCATCGCGGTCCGCATGGGGGTGGCTCCACGGAGCCGCCCGTTTCGGGCTTGGATGGTTGTTCACGAACCGGATCAGTCACTTGCCTGCCGAACGCCCACAACATGACGGCCTTGAAGGCCGTATCGCCGACAGCATCGCCCCGGGTATCGAGGCGCTGGGATACGAGCTTGTGCGCGTGCAGGTCAGCGGCAAGGAACGCCCGGTCGTGCAGATCATGGCCGACCGCGCCGACGGCAAGACCATGACCGTGGATGATTGCGAGACGATCAGCCACCAGGTCTCCGCCGTGCTGGATGTCGATGACCCGATTCGCGGCGAATGGATGCTGGAGGTCTCGACCCCCGGCATCGACCGCCCGTTGACCCGCACCAAGGATTGGGTGCGCTTCGTGGGCCATATCGCCACCGCCGACCTGGCCGTGCCGCAGGACGGCCGCCGCCGCTTCCGCGGCATCATCCTGAGCGCCAATGAAGACTCCGCCACCCTGCGCCTGGATGAGGGCGGGGATGTGGAACTGCCGCGCGGCAATATCCGCCGCGCCAAGCTGGTGCTGACCGATGCGCTGATCGCGGCCACCGCGAGCCCCGCCGCGGCCGCCGAAATCGCCGAGCTGGCCGCCGAAGAGGCAGCCGGCCTTCCTGTTTCACCCGCGCCCAAGCGCGGAAAGAAGCCCGCGCGCCCTGGCGCGGACCATGCGAAGGAACACTGACTATGGCCCTTGAGGTGAGCGTCGCCCGCCCTGAGCTGCTGCTGGTGGCCGATGCCGTCGCGCGCGAGAAGATGATCGAGCGCGAGGAAGTGCTCGAGGCGATGGAACAGGCCATGGGCAAGGCCGGTCGCGCCAAGTACGGCCTGGAAAAGGACATCCGCGCCACCATCGACCGCCGCAACGGTGAGGTGAAGCTCTCCCGCTGGACCGAGGTCGTGGCCGAGGAGCCGGTGGAGAACGAAGCCACCCAGATGCCCGTGCGCATCGCCGAGAAGATCAAGCCCGGCATCACGGTGGGCGAGTTCATCGTCGACCCGCTGCCGCCGATCGACTTCGGCCGCATCGCCGCCCAGACCGCCAAGCAGGTGATCGTGCAGCGCGTGCGTGAGGTGGAGCGCAAGAAGCAGTTCGACGAATACAAGGACCGCGTGGGCGAGGTCATCAACGGCGTCGTCAAGCGCACCGAGTACGGCAACCTGATGGTCGATCTTGGTCGCGCCGAGGCGCTGCTGCGCCGCGACGAGACCATCATGCGCGAGAGCTTCAAGAACGGCGACCGCGTGCGGGCGTATATCTATGACGTGCGCGAGGAAACGCGCGGCCCGCAGATCTTCCTGTCCCGCACGCATCCTGGCTTCCTGGCCAAGCTGTTCGCGCAGGAAGTGCCGGAAATCTACGATGGCATCATCGAGATCAAGGCCGTGGCCCGCGACCCCGGCAGCCGCGCCAAGATGGCGGTGATCAGCCGCGACAGCAGCATCGACCCGGTCGGCGCCTGCGTGGGTATGCGCGGCAGCCGCGTGCAGGCGGTGGTGGCCGAGCTGCAGGGCGAGAAGATCGACATCATCCCCTGGAGCCAGGACCCCGCGACCTTCATCGTGAACGCGCTGGCCCCGGCCGAGGTCAGCAAGGTGGTGCTGGACGACGAGAACCGCCGCGTGGAAGTGGTGGTGCCCGACGACCAGCTGAGCCTGGCCATCGGCCGCCGCGGCCAGAATGTCCGTCTTGCATCGCAGCTGACGCGCTACGATATCGACATCCTGACCGAGGCCGAGGAATCGGAGCGCCGCCAGGAAGACTTCCGCAAGCGCACCGGCCTGTTCGTCGAGGGGCTGGACGTGGATGACGTGATCGCCGGCCTGCTGGTGCAGGAAGGCTTCACGACCATCGAGGAAATCCAGACGGTCGATGACGAGGAGCTGGCTTCGATCGAGGGTTTCGACGAGAACGTCGCCGCCGAGCTGAAGCGCCGCGCCAGCGAATGGCTGGAGCGCCGCGAGGCCGAGAACGATGCCAAGCGCCGCGAGCTGGGCGTGGAGGACGCGATCGCCGAGTTCGATGTCTTCACCTCCGCCATGCTGGTGTCGCTGGGCGAGAAGGGGATCAAGACCCTGGACGACCTGGCCGATCTGGCCGGGGACGAGCTGGTGGAGATCCTGGGCGAGGGCGCGATGGACGAGGACACGGCCAACGCCGTGATCATGGCCGCGCGCGAGCATTGGTTCGAGGGTGAAGGTGACAAGGGTGGGGAATCCGCCGCTGAAGGCTGACCCCCCGGACGATACGGAGCCGGATGAGCCCGAGCCGGAAGGCAAGGGCCCGCTCCGGCGGTGCCTCGCCACGCGGGAGACCCTGCCGAAGGAAGCGATGATCCGCTTCGTGGTGGGGCCCGACGGGGCGGTGGTGCCCGATATCGCGGGCCGGCTTCCGGGCCGTGGCATGTGGCTGAAAGCCGATGTCGCGGCGCTGGAACTGGCCCTGAAGAAAGGAAGTTTCGCCCGGGCCGCGAAGGCCTCGGTGAAGATACCGCCCGAACTGCCCGCCACCCTGCGGTGGCTGCTGACGGAGCGGGTGGCGGATCTGCTGGGAATGGCCCGTCGTGCGGGCGCCGCGGTGGCGGGTTTCCAGAAGGTTCAGGAATGGCTTCAGGCGGGGCGCGTGGGCGTGCTGCTGGAGGCCACCGATGGCAGCGTGGCGGAACGCGCGCGGCTTGTCGGAAGGGCGGAGCTCCCCGTGGTGGTGGCTCTGTCCAGGGAGCGCATGGGCCAGGCCTTCGGGCGCGAGGCGGCGGTACACGTCGCGGTCGCACCCGGCAGGCTGGCGGATGCGATCCGGCAGGAAGCGTCGCGGCTGATGGGCATCACGCCCGCGGATTGAGCGGCAGTCATGCAAGGCGCGCCATTGCGAAGGGCGTGCCAAAGGTTTAGGGCAATCCCCGACTGCGGTCGGGCAGTACGGATCGGGCGAATACCAACGGATGAGCAATCAAAACGACCAGGATGCGGCCAAGAGCCGCCTCAGCCTTCGCCCCGGTGGGCGGCTGGAGCTGGGCAAGACGGAGGCTGCTGGCAGCGTCCGGCAGAGCTTCAGCCATGGCCGCAGCAAGGTGGTGCAGGTCGAGGTTCTCAAGAAGCGCACGGTCGTGCCCTCCGCGGCACCCGCGAAGCCTGCCGCACCGGCGCCTTCGGCCGCTTCCACCCGCGTGGTGTCCGGCAATGCGCCGCCGCCGCGCGGCACCACGGCGCCCGCCCCGCAGCAGCCCGCCGGCCGCCCGCTGACCCAGGCCGAGCAGGCCATCCGGCAGCGCGTGCTGGATGAGCAGCGCAAGCTTGAGGCCCAGCGCCAGCGCGAGGAGCGTGAGCGCCAGGCCCTGATGGTGCGCAGCGCCGCCGAGGAAGCGGCCCGCCGCGCCGAGGACGACGCCCGCCGCGCCGAGGAAGAAACGCGCCGTGCCGCCGAGGAGGCGCGCCAGCGCGCCGCCGACGAGGCCGCCGCCCGCCGTGCCGCCGA
>NZ_JAAABL010000017.1 GCF_009900765.1 Rhodovarius lipocyclicus | reverse complement strand
GCCTTGCCCAGGCAATGCGGCGACATCTTCGCCCATTGCTCGTCACTCAAAACCAAACGCTGCGTCATCCAAAGCGTGAATCATAAACACACGTCACCAGGAAAGATCTAAATCTCAACAAGCCCTAATATATTTGGCGCCCCGCTTATCAGGATGCAGCGCCAATTCCTGGGTTTAAAGGGTTGCTACAACCCTTTGCGGGGTGGTCAGGGGCGGCGCCCCTGACTGGGGGCCCGGGGGCAAAGCCCCCGCCTATCACCCCCTGATCTCCTCCAGCCGCGCCCGCATCCCCGCCCCCACCACCTCCGGCGCGCAATGCGCCGCGATTGCCTGCCGTGCCGCCTCACCCAGCCGCGCCCGCAGCCCCGCGTCCCGCGCCAGGGCGCGCAGCCCTTCCACGGCGGCGTCATGGTCGGGTTCGGCCCACCATTGGCCGGAGCCTTCGGGGTATTCCTCCGCCCCCACCCGCACCAGGCGGAACGGGATGGGCAGGGAGTTCCCGGCGTTCATGTAGTCCGTATTGCCGGAATAGGCGGTGGCCAGCACCGGCAGCCCCTGGGCCATGGATTCGGCAAGCCACAGCCCGAACCCCTCGGACCGGTGCAGGGAAATGAAGCCATCCACCGCGCCTTGCAGCGCCTCCACCTCGGCGGGGCTCAGCACGCGCAGCAGCAGGTGCAGGCGCGCATCCCGCGCCGCCAGTTCCCGCAGGGCGCGGAGATCGCCCCGCCCCATGCATTTCACCACCAGATGCGGGCTGGCGGGCCCGGGCGGGAAGGCATCGAGAAAGGCGCGGATCGCCGCCATCGGGTTCTTGCGCGCCAGGAAGGAATTGGCGTCGAAGCCGGTCAGGAACAGCAGCGGCTCCGCCGGCAGGCCCAGCGCGGCGCGCAAGGGCGCGCGGTCGGCCACCGGGGGCGGCAGCGGCACGATGTTCGGCATCACCCGCACGGGCTTGGCGGTGCGCCGGGCGAAGGCCCGGGCGGCGAAGGCGGAGGGCGCCCACACCTCGTCCAGATGGTCGAAGGCGGCCGCCCAGGCATCGGGCATGCGCGACAGCTCCCACGCCCAGAAACCGATGCGATAGCGCCCGGCCAGGCGGTCGGGCGCGACCTCGCACGGCAGGTTCACCGCGCGGTCGGCATTGATGTGGAACAGCGCGCAATCGTGGCGCGGGTTCTGGGCGGCGATCGGAAAGGGCGGCACCACGGCATCGTCGAACTGCGCGGCCGGCAGGGCGAAGGCCTCGCCGGGGATGCCGGCGGCGCGGGCGGCCAGCACCTGGCGGCGCACGGCGGTGCCCAGCCCGCTCTCGGCCCGCAGATAGCCATGGATGTCCAGGCCCGGCGGGCGCTCGGCCCGGCCGGGCTGGGGGCGGGCCAGGGCCGCGTGGCGGGCCATCAGGGGGGCGGGGGTGCCGCCCTCGCGCCCGCCCTTCTCCGCGAACCAGGCGGCATAGCCCGCGCGGCCCTCGGCGGTGGAGAGCGGGAAGGCGAATTCCAGATCCGGGCGCTTGCCGTGGATCTCGGCCATCAGCCGGGTGATGGGGGCGGCCGCGTCCTGCTCGATGCCCGGCGCCAGCGTGACCCAGGGGCTGAGATCGGCATCGAAGGCCGTGGCATAGGGGGTGGCGGCCCCCAGCCGCAGCCCGCCATAGACCCGCCGCATGGCGCCCGAGACCGCCACCCCATTGGACAGCGCGCCATAGGCATAGGGCAGGCCCGCCACCTCCACCCCGCCCAGCCTGGCATGGGCCAGCAGCGCGTCGTGATAGGCCTGGAACAGCGGCGCGAGCCCGCCGAGCCCCGCCACGGTGAAGCGGTTCTGGTGCTTGGAGAAGATGGTGCGCTCGCCCGGCACCACCCCGCTGAAATGGGTGAAATGCAGCGGCTCCCCGGCTGCCAGGAAGCCGCCGGGCACTTCCTCCACCGGCCGCTGGGACAGGTTCCAATAGGCGAGGTTGTAGCCCGGGTGGCGCAGGATGGCCGTGCCCGCCACGAAGCCCGGCGCCATGTCCATGAAGCGCTGGTCCACGAACAGGCCGTGGCGCAGATCCACCAGGCAGCGGGTTTCCAGCTGCGTGCCCCACCAGCGCAGCAGCGCCCGCGCCCCCGGCGTGCGCCGCACCGCGCAGAAGCCAAGATTGTAGGTGCCGGAGCGCATGATCGCGAGGTCGTCGGGCTGGAACTCGTCGTCCAGCGGGGCCAGCAGATGCGGGGTCAGCACCAGCTCCGCGCCCTGTTCCAACAGCGCGTGCACATGGGCCAGCGGGCGCTGCACCAGGATGTCCGGGTCCAGATAGACCACCGCGTCGAAGCCCTGCTCCGCCATCAGCCATTCGAGCGCGAAGGGCTTCACCGCCGTGTTCATCTCCATCACCGAATAGCGCATGGCCATGTCGAAATGGTTGGGGATGGGCAGGGAGCGGGTCTCGATGCAGGGAAAGCCCAGCAGCCCGGGGTCGAAGCGGCCCGAGACCTCATCGGCCAGGAACAGGAAGAACGGCGCTTCCTCTCCGGCCGCGCGCAGGGAGGCATGCAGCGCGCGGGCATAGGCCAGGTAGTTGGCCGAGCAGATGGTGCAATAGGCGATGCGCATGCCGGCCGGGGCTATCCTGGATTCTGGTTCATGCGCCAGCATGGCATGAACCGGGCGCGCCGGTCAGGCCCGGCTGCGCACGGTGTTGAACAAGGCGGCCATCACCGCCAGCGCGGCGCCCATCAGCAGGGCGAATTCGGCCCGCACGCCCCCGGCCTGGGCACCGAAATGGAACACCATGGCGACCGTGGTGGTGCCCGCCGCCTGGCCCAGCACCCGCGCCGTAGACTGCATGCCCCCGGCACTGGCGGCGCGGTGGCGGGGTGCCGCGCCCAGAATGGTGCGGTTGTTCGGCGTCTGGAAACTGCCGAAGCCCAGCCCGCTGCAGAACATCGCGACCATAAAGGGCCAGACCGCCCCCTGCGGCGGCAGCAGCGCCATCGTGACCAGCCCCGCCCCCACCACGCAGGACCCCACGATGCAGGGCAGGGCCGAATTGATGCGGTCCACGATGCGCCCGGCGATGGAGGCGGCCATGGCCACCGCCAGCGGCCAGGGGGAGACCATCAGCCCGATCTCCGCCACGCTGCGCCCGGCGGCGGTCAGGTGGAAGGGCAGCGCGACATACAGCATGGCCTGGGCCGCGAACATGCAGGAGGACGCGCTGATCGCGAGCCGCACCGGGCGGATGCGCAGCAGGTCCAGCGGCAGCAGCGGCGCCGGGTCATGCGTCAGCCGCGCCACCAGCAGGAACAGGCAGCCCGCGGCGAACACCATCAGCACCAGCCCCAGCAGCAGGATGTGCGGCAGCATATCCAGGCCCAGGAACAGGCTGACGAAGCCCAGCAGGTTCAGCAGCGCCGACAGCCCGTCGAAGCGCCGGGGCTGGGCCGGCACCTCCGGCAGGGCGCGCGCGCCCAGCAGCAGCACGCCGAGCCCGATCGGCACCGCAAGCAGAAACAGGGAGGACCAGCCGCCCAGCGTGATGATGATGCTGCCCACCGTGGGCCCGGCGGCGGAGGACAGCGCCACCGTCAGCGCGATGATGGCGATGGCGCTGCCGAGCATCCGGCTCGGGTAGATGAAGCGCATGAGCCCGGCGTTCAGGCTCATCATCGCGGCGCAGCCGATGCCCTGCAGGGCGCGGCACAGCACCAGCATGGGCAGGGTCGGCGCGAAGGTGGCCCCCAGCGCGCCGAGCACATAGACCGCCACGCCCCATTGATAGACGCGGCGGAAGCCCAGCACCTCTCCCAGCGAGGCCGCCGGCAGCAGCAGCCCCACCAGCACCAGCTGGAAGGCATTGACCACCCAGGTGACGGAGGAGGGCGAGACATCGAGGTCCCGCGCGATACCGGGCAGCGCCACATTCACCATGGACACGTCCAGCACCGTCATGGACAGGCCCACGCACAGGCAGGCGACGGCGGCTCGGCGGCGGGCGGGCGGCAGGCCGTCCTGCTGGATGGCCTCGCTCATGCGGCGCGGGGCCGCGTGCTGTCAGGGTGCAGCTGGGTTTCCTCCATGGCCGGGAGGATAGGCGGCGGCCGGATGGGGGTCCAGGCGCCCACCCATGCCGCCGGCGCGGATCAGCCGTCCAGCCGGATGCCCAGCTCCCGGATCAGCGGGCGCCACACGCGGTTCTCGCCCTCGACGAAGGTGGCGAATTCGGCGGGGCTCCAGGGGCGGTACTCGATGCCCAGCGTGGCGAAGCGGCTGGTCAGCTCCGGCCCCTGGATCACGGCCATCATGTCGCGCGACAGGCGCTCCACGATGGGGGCGGGGGTGGCCTTGGCCACGCTCATGCCCTGCCAGCCATAGGCCACGGCATCGGCATAGCCGAGTTCGCGCAGGGTGGGCACGTTGGGGGCCTCGGGGCTGCGGGCCTCATTGAACACCGCCAGCGCCTTCACCCGGCCATCGCGGATATAGGGCAGGCCGGTGGCGCAATCGATCACCACGCTTTCGATATTGCCGGCCAGCAGCTCCTGAATGGCGGCGGGGCCGCCGCGGAAGGGCACATGCGTGGCTTCCAGGCCCGTGCGGCGCTTCACCATCTCCATCGCCAGGTGGTGCGGGCTGGCGACGGCGGGGGTGCCGTAATTCGGCGCCTGCCGGCGTGAGGCCGCCAGATACTCGGCGAAGGTGCTCCAGGGCGAATTGGCCGGTACCACGATATAAAGCGGGAAGCGGCCGATGAAGCCGACCCCGGTGAAATCGGTATCCGGGTTGTAGGGCAGGCGGCTGTAGAGGGCGGGGTTATAGGTCAGGATGCCGTTGTCCACATGCATCCAGGTGTAGCCGTCGGCGGGGGCGCGGGCCACGATCTCGCTGGCCAGCACGGCGCCGCCGCCGGGGCGGTTCTCGACCACCACATTCTGCCCCAGCTTCGGGCCCATCAGCCCCGCGATGAGCCGCGCGAAGGCATCGGAGGCACCGCCGGGCGGATAGCCCACCACCCAGCGCAGCGGCCGGTCCGGCCATGCCTGGGCCCGGGCGTTGGTGGCGGCCAGCGCGAGGGGCGCGGCCAGGGCGTTGCGGCGCGTCAGGGTCATGGCGGGTCAGGCTCCAGTCTATCGGCGCCATGGTGGAACGGCTGCGCGCCGGTTCCAAGATGGGTTATGGAGGCGCGGTGCCCGCCGGGCGGGATTTCTGCGCGCTATCCGCGCAGCGCCGAGGCGATCGCCTGCCACATCGGCTTGCGTTGCAGCGCCTCGTCGAAGGGCAGGCCCCGGGTGGCCACGCCATCGGGGCGGGCCACGCCCGGCTCGCTGCCCAGCCAGGAATTGCGGTCGGTCAGGCCCCAGGTGATGACGGTGCGGCAGCCCGCGCCGATCGCGGTATCCAGGAACAGCTTCACCCGCTCGGCCACCGCCGCGTCGCGGGCGGGGATGTCCGCGGCCAGCGTGTCGGGCTCGCGCACGTCCAGCTCCGTGATCAGGATGGCCAGGCCCATGACCCGCACCTGCTCCAGGAAGCGGGCGAAGGGCGCGGGGTCGAAGGGCTTGCGCATCTGCAGATGCGCCTGGATGCCCAGCGCATCCAGCGGGCAGTTGCGGTCCAGCAGCCGGCGCAGCAGCGCGAGCAGGCGGGTGCGCTTTTCCTCCGCGTCCGGGGTGGCTTCCTCAATGCCGTATTCGTTCAGCGTCAGGCGCAGCGTCGCGTCCTGGGCGCGGGCGGCGCGCAGCGCGATCTCGACATAATCGGGGCCCAGGGCGCGGAACCAGGGGGTGTCGCGCATCGGGTTGTCGCCCGCCTGCGGCACATCGGCGCCGGCGGGGTTGGCGATGGGCTCATTCACCACATCCCAGTCGCGGATATGCGCGCGGGTGGTGTTCAGCACGGTGGAGAAATGGGCCTCCATCACCGCGCGGGCGCGCTCCGGGCTCTCGGCCAGGGCGGTGGCGACCCAGGGGGGGATCGCCTCCTGCCACAGCAGGGCGTGGCCGCGCACGCGCTGGCGGTTGGCCTGGGCGAAGGCGATGATGGCGTTGAGGGCGGAGAAGTCGAACTTGCCTTCCTCCGGCTGCAGGGCCAGCCATTTGCCTTCCCATTCGGGGGTCAGCAATTCCGCCTCGGCCGCGAACAGGGCCGCATAGGCGGGGTCGCTGGCCAGCAGGTCCGCGCGGACGGCGGCGCCGAAGCCACGGCCGGCAGCGCGCGCGATGGCGCGCAGCGTGTCGGGCCGGGGGGCCTGCTGGGCCCTGGCGCAGGCAGGCAGGGCGGCGGCCAGACCCAGCGCCGTGCGGCGCCTCACGCCGCGGCCTTGTAGCTGTCCAGCGCGCGTTCGTATTTCTTCTGGCGCCATTTCACCAGCCGGAAGGCCGCATGGGCCGCGAGGCGCGAGGCACGGCCGCGCGGGCTGAAGCCCACCGCCTTGAACATCATGCCCATCCCCCGGTCCAGGTGCGAGAACTGATAGAAGCGCATGGCCCGCGCCATGTAGCCCGTGATGCAGCGGGTGTGGTCATAGGGCGTGCCTTCCGTCTCGTTCGAGCAGTGGAAGGCGAAGGCCAGCTCGTCATCCTCGGATTCCGTGGCCCGGCCCGCCGCCACCTTCAGCCGCTGCCAGTGGGACAGCTTCTCCCGCTCCAGGTAGCGCTTCAGGTGGTCATAGAACAGCTTGAAGTGGCGGTACTCGTCGGCCGCGATCAGGCGGCAGACCTGCTGCAGCACCGGCTCCCGCGTCGCATCCGCCAGGGCGGTGTAGTAGCTGGAGGTGCCCGTCTCCACGATGCAGCGCGCCACCAGCTCGCCGGAGCGCGAACCCCGGATCGAGGCATCGGCCTTCACGTCGATCTTGTAGCCGGCGCGATAGCGCGCGAAGGCCGACATGTAGTCGAAGGAGGGGTCGGCCAGCGAGGCCCAGCGGCCCAGCGCGTCGCCATGCTGCACCTCCTCGGTCGCCCAGTGCTCGGAGGCCGCGTGGAAGTCCGGGTCATCGGCGAACACGCCGTGCAGATAGAGCGCGTAATCATCCCCATTGCGCTCCACCATGGCCGCGGCCTTGACCAGGGGGATGATGTCGGGATCGACAAGGCTCGGGTCGAATCGGTCCCAGGCGATGTCTTCCAGATTCCAGTGCTTCATGGATTGGGTTTTTTCCCGTTTGCGGGGCCGGATGCAAGCGGTGGATTCGCTGCGAGCGGACACAAAAAAGGCGGCCGCTGGGGCCGCCCTTCCGCTTGGCTTGGCAAAGGGGCCTCAGGCCGCCTCCGCCAGCTCCTTCTTCACCCGCATGGACAGCAGGCGGTCCATGGCGGCCTCCCGCTTTTCCGGGGTGTCGGTGGCCGCGGCGGCGTAATCCGCCTCGGCTGCCGCCAGGTCGGCCTCGGCCTTGGCGCGGCTGAGCGTGGCGAGCGGGGAGGCCTCATCGGCCAGCACCGTCACGCGCTCGGGCGTCACCTCGGCGAAGCCGGCGGGGACGAAGAGGCTCTCCGTCACCTGGCCGCCTTCATACACGCGCACGGCGCCGCCGCGCAGGCTCACGATCGCAGGCACGTGGCCCGGCAGCACGCCCAGCTCGCCTTCGGCGGCCGGGATCACCACCATCTCCACCTGGCGGGAGAGGAGGAGCTTCTCAGGGCTCACCAGTTCGAGGAGGAAAGTGCCGGCCATGTGATCAGGCCGCCGCCTTCAGGGCTTCGGCCTTCTTCACCGCTTCCTCGATGGTGCCGACCATGTAGAAGGCGGCCTCGGGAAGGTGGTCGTACTCGCCCTTGCAGATCGCGGCGAAGCTGCGGATCGTGTCCTCCAGCTTGACGAACACGCCCGGGGAGCCGGTGAAGACCTCAGCGACATGGAAGGGCTGGCTGAGGAAGCGCTGGATCTTGCGCGCGCGCGCCACGATCAGCTTGTCCTCTTCCGACAGCTCGTCCATGCCCAGGATGGCGATGATGTCCTGCAGGGACTTGTAGGTCTGCAGGATCTTCTGAACCTCACGGGCGGTGTTGTAGTGCTCCTCACCGACCACGCGGGGGTCCATGGCGCGGCTGGTGGAGTCCAGCGGGTCCACGGCCGGGAAGATCGCCTGCTCGGCGATGGAGCGGCTGAGCACCGTCGTCGCGTCGAGGTGGGCGAAGGAGGCGGCCGGCGCCGGGTCGGTCAGGTCGTCCGCGGGCACGTAGATGGCCTGCACGGAGGTGATCGAACCCTTCTTGGTGGAGGTGATGCGCTCCTGCAGGGCGCCCATGTCCGTCGCCAGCGTGGGCTGGTAACCCACGGCGGAGGGGATGCGGCCCAGCAGCGCCGACACCTCGGCGCCCGCCTGCGTGAAGCGGAAGATGTTGTCCACGAAGAACAGCACGTCCTGGCCCTGCTCATCGCGGAAGTATTCCGCGACCGACAGGCCCGAGAGCGCCACGCGGGCACGGGCACCCGGCGGCTCGTTCATCTGGCCATAGACCAGCGCCACCTTGGAACCGTCGGTGGTGCCGTCCTCGTTCAGCTTGATGACGCCCGCGTCCACCATCTCGTGGTACAGGTCGTTGCCCTCACGGGTACGCTCACCCACGCCGGCGAAGACGGACACGCCGCCATGCGCCTTGGCGATGTTGTTGATGAGCTCCTGGATGGTCACGGTCTTGCCCACGCCGGCGCCGCCGAACAGGCCGACCTTGCCGCCCTTGGAGTAGGGCGCCAGCAGGTCGATCACCTTGATGCCCGTCACCAGGATCTCGGTGCTCGTGGCCTGGTCCTCGAAGGAGGGGGCGTCACGGTGGATGGTGTAGGTCTTCTCGTGCGGCACCGGGCCCCGCTCGTCGATCGGCTCGCCGATGACGTTCAGGATGCGGCCCAGCGTGCCGTTGCCCACGGGGACGGAGATGCCCGCGCCGGTGTCCTCGACCTCGGTCCCGCGGACGAGGCCGTCCGTGGTGTCCATGGCGATGGTGCGCACGGTGCGCTCGCCCAGGTGCTGTGCCACTTCGAGGATCAGGTTGCGACCCTCGATCTTGACATGCAGCGCGTTCATGATGGAGGGCAGCTCAGCGGGGAACTGCACGTCCACCACGGCGCCCAAAACCTGCGTGATCTTGCCGACGTTGTTCTTCATGGATGCAGCTCCTTAAACCGCCTCAGCCCCGGAGATGATCTCGATCAGCTCGCGGGTGATGTTGGCCTGGCGGGTGCGGTTGTAATTCAGCGTAAGCTTGTTGATCATCTGGCCGGCGTTGCGCGTCGCGCTGTCCATCGCGGCCATCTGGCTGCCGTAGAAGCCGGCACCCGATTCCAGCAGCGCGCGATAGACCTGGATCGCCAGGTTCCGCGGCAGCAGCTTGGTCAGGATCTCTTCTTCCGACGGCTCGAAGTCATACTGGGCCTGGGCGCTTTCGCCGGCGGCCTCCGGCACTTCGGCCGGGATCAGCTGCTGGGCGGAAGGCGTCTGGCTGATGACGCTGACGAAGCGGTTGTACAGCAGCTCGCACACGTCGAAGGCGCCGTCCTCGAGCTGCGCCGTGATCGAGGCAGCGACGGAGGAGGCGTCATCGAAGCTGACGCGCTTCTGGTTGGCGAAGGAGACCTCGCCCACGAAACGGTCCGCGAATTCGCGCTTCAGATAGGAGGCCGCCTTGCGGCCCACCGACATCAGCTTCACCGTCTTGCCCGCCGCTTCCAGTTCACGGACGCGGTTGCGGGCGAAACGGCCGATATTGCTGTTGAACGGGCCGCACAGGCCGCGCTCGGCGGACACCACCACCAGCAGGTAGATGTCGGACTTGCCGGTGCCGACCAGCAGCTTCGGCGCCTCGGGCTCGCCGGCGACGGCGGCGCCCAGGGCACCCAGCATGCGGGCCATGCGCTCGGCATAGGGGCGGGCGGCCTCGGCCTGCTGCTGCGCGCGGCGCAGCTTGGCGGCGGCCACCAGCTTCATGGCTTCCGTGATCTTGCGCGTCGATTTGACGCTGTTGATCCGGAGCCTGAGGCTCTTGAGGCTCGGCATCCTGCCCTCTTACGCGGAGAAGGACTTGGTGAAGGCATCCAGGAAGGCCACGAGCTTCTGCTCGGTGTCCTTCTTGATTTCCTTGTCCGCGCGGATGGAGTTCAGGATCTCCGGCGCGGTCGCCTTCAGCTCGGACAGCAGCTGGCTCTCATAGGGGCCGACCTTGTTCAGGGGCAGCTTGTCCAGATAGCCGCGGGTGCCCGCGAAGATCGACACCACCTGCTCCTCGACCGGGACCGGCTTGAACTGGGGCTGCTTCAGCAGCTCCGTCAGGCGGGCGCCGCGGGCCAGCAGGGCCTGGGTGGTGGCATCCAGATCGGAGGAGAACTGGGCGAAGGCCGCCATTTCGCGGTACTGCGCCAGCTCCAGCTTGATCTTGCCGGCCACCTGCTTCATCGCCTTGATCTGCGCCGAGGAGCCCACGCGGGACACGCTCAGGCCGACGTTCACGGCGGGGCGGATGCCCTTGAAGAACAGTTCCGTCTCCAGGAAGATCTGCCCGTCCGTGATCGAGATCACGTTGGTCGGGATGTAGGCAGACACGTCGCCGGCCTGCGTCTCGATGACGGGCAGCGCGGTCAGCGAACCGAGGCCCGCTTCCTTGCCCATCTTCGCCGCGCGCTCCAGCAGGCGGGAGTGCAGGTAGAACACGTCGCCCGGATAGGCCTCACGGCCCGGCGGACGACGCAGCAGCAGGGACATCTGGCGATAGGCCACGGCCTGCTTCGACAGATCGTCGTAGAAGATGACCGCGTGCATGCCGTTGTCGCGGAAATACTCGCCCATGGCGCAGCCGGTGTAGGGCGCCAGGAACTGCATCGGCGCCGGGTCGGAAGCGGTGGCGGCCACGATGATGGAGTATTCGAGCGCGCCGCTCTCCTCCAGCTGCTTCACCAGCTGGGCGACGGTGGAGCGCTTCTGGCCCACGGCGACATAGATGCAATAGAGCTTCTGGCTCTCATCCGTCGCGTTGGCGTTCACGGCCTTCTGGTTGATGATGGTGTCCACCACCACGGCGGTCTTGCCGGTCTGGCGGTCACCGATCACCAGCTCACGCTGGCCGCGGCCGATGGGGATCAGGGCGTCGATCGCCTTGATGCCCGTCTGCATCGGCTCATGCACGGACTTGCGGGGGATGATGCCCGGGGCCTTCACCTCGACGAGGCGGCGCTCGGTGTACTGGATCGGGCCCTTGCCATCGATCGGGTTGCCGAGGCCGTCGACCACGCGGCCGAGCAGGCCCTTGCCGGTCGGCACGTCCACGATGGTGCCGGTGCGCTGCACCAGGTCGCCCTCGCGCACGCCCTTGTCGTCACCGAAGATCACGACACCGACATTGTCGGTCTCGAGGTTCAGCGCCATGCCCTTCAGGCCGGCGCCCGGGAACTCGACGAGTTCGCCAGCCATCACGTTCTGCAGGCCGTAGACGCGGGCAATGCCGTCGCCAACAGTCAGAACCGTGCCGACTTCGGCGACATTCGCCTCGGCGTCGAAGTTCGCGATCTGGCTCTTCAGGATCTCGGAAATTTCGGCGGGACGGATGTCCATCAGGCGGCCCCCTTCATGGCGTATTGCAGGCGCTGCAGCTTGGAGCGGATCGAGTTGTCATACAGGCGGGAGCCGATCCGCAGGATCAGACCGCCCAGGATCGAAGTGTCCACCGCCTCAAGAAGGTGGACACCGGAATAACCCGCTTCCGTCAGACGCGCGACGATCTGCGCACGCTGCGTGTCGTTCAGCGGATGAGCCGTGGTGACCGAGGCCGTCTGCTGGCCACGGCGCTCGGCGAGCTTGGCCCCGAAGGCCGAAGCCACCTCGGCCAGGTGGGACAGGCGACGATTGGTCGCCAGCACGCCCACGAGGTTATGCACTTCCGTCCCCATCCCCACGCGATCCAGGATCGCGAAGGCACCCTTGCGCTGCTCGGTGGCAGCCAGGCGGGGGTCGGCCACGAAGGCCCGGAAGGTAGCGTCTTGCTGCCAGAGATCCAGCAGCTTCTGAAGATCGGCCGCGATGCGGTCCAGCGCCTGCGGATCGGACTGCCGCTTGTCGTCAGCCAGCGCGAGAAGCGCGAGGGCATAACGGTCTGCGAGGCCCGTCGGGTTCGGCGCTGTCTGTGCGGCGGTGCTGTCAACCACTGGCGATACCCGGCTTTTGATGTGCGGTTGCCACGGCAGAGGAACCCCTGTCGCGGCGGCCGGGCGGCCTTACCATGGGGAAGCAGCCCCCGCAACCAAGCCCACGCCGCTGCGGCGCAGAAATATGCCATTTTGTAACCGATGCCCGCTTTAAGCCCCGGTTCGGGCCCCTCCGGCTCCGCTCGCCGGCGTTAGGCGGGCGTTCATCGCGGGCGGCCATGCTGCGCCCGCGGTGTGCCCCGCCTCCCCCGCCAGGGGGGCGGCGCGCCCGCCGCAGAAGCCGACCCCAAAAGCGGAACAGGGCGCAGAATGGCCAGGAAGAAGGGCGATGGCGTGACCATCGTCGTCAAGAAATACGAGGAAGGCGGCGGCGGCCACCATGGCGGTGCCTGGAAGGTCGCCTACGCCGATTTCGTGACCGCGATGATGGCCTTCTTCCTGCTGATGTGGCTGCTGAACGCCACCACGGAGGAACAGCGCCGGGGCCTGGCGGACTACTTCGCCCCCAGCAACGCGCTGTCCTCCGGCTCCTCCGGCATGGGGCAGCCCTTCGGCGGCACCACCATGAACAGCGTGGGCCAGATGGCGCGCGACGCCGGCGCCATCCGGGCGGAACGCGGCCACAACCCCACCCGGCTGGACATCGAGGATGAGTCGGACGAGCTGGAACAGCCCCCCACCTCTTCCCGCCAGGGCCCACCCGGGGAGGCGGAGGAAGCCCAGCGCACCGTGGCCATGGCCCAGCCGGGCCAGCCCGGGGGTGGGCGCCAAGGCGCCGGCCGGGACCAGGGCGCGGCCCAGGCCGCCGCGCGCGACAGCGACGCCGCCCGGCTGACCGACATGGCCCTGCGCGCCGAGCTCGCCCGGCGGGAGCAGGCGGCGATGGAACAGGCCGCCGACCAGCTGCGGGAGGAGATCCGCCAGAACCCCGCCACCGCCGAGATGGCGCAGCAGGTCTCGGTGGAGATCACGCCCGAGGGGCTGCGAATCCAGCTGATCGACGCGGATGGCCAGGCCATGTTCACCTCCGGCAGTGCCCAGCCCAATGACCGCACCCGGGCGCTGATCCGCGCCGTGGCGCTGGCCGCGGCCCGTCTGCCCAATCCGATCCAGATCACCGGCCACACCGATTCGGTGCCCTTCCGCGGGGAGGGGCGCAGCAACTGGGAACTCTCGGCCGAGCGCGCCAACGCCGCCCGCCGCCTGCTGACCGAGGCGGGCGTGGCCGACCAGCGCTTCCGCGCCGTGACCGGGGCGGCCGACCGGGACCTGCACATCCCCGACAACCCCCAGGCCGCCGGCAACCGCCGCGTGGCCATCACCATGCTGCGGCTGAGCGACGCGCCCCGCGCCACCCCAGCCCCCACCGCCGGAGACCGCGCCCGATGAACACGATCGGTGGCTTCCTGTTCCTGCTGGGCACGGTGTTCGGCGGCTATGCCATCTCCGGCGGCAGCTTCGGCATCATCCTGCACGCCGTCCCGCTGGAGGGGATGATGATCGGCGGCGCCGCCATCGGCGCCTTCATCATGTCCAACTCCACGCATGACCTGAAGCACACGCTCGGCGGCTTCGGAAAGACCATGAAGGGCTGCCGCTTCCACAAGCACGACTATGTCGAGCTGCTGTCGCTGATGTTCTATTTCGTGCGCCTGGCCCAGACCAAGGGCGCCATGGCCCTCGAACCCCACATCGAGAAGCCGGAGGAAAGCGCCGCCTTCGCCAAATTCCCCAAGATCAAGGCCGACCACCACGCCACGGCGCTGATCTGCGATTACCTGCGCATGGTGGGCATGAACGCCGACGATCCGCACCAGATCGAGGACGTGATGGCGCGCGAGCTGAAGAAGATCAAGCACGAGGAGATGCACGCGGCCCACGCCATCCAGAACATCGCCGACGCCCTGCCGGCGCTGGGCATCGTGGCGGCCGTGCTGGGCGTGGTGAAGACCATGGGCAGCATCGACCAGCCCCCCACCGTGCTGGGCGGCATGATCGGCGGCGCGCTGGTCGGCACCTTCCTGGGCGTGCTGCTGGCCTATGGGCTGATGGGCCCGATCGCGGCCCGGCTGACGGCGGTGGTGGAGGAGGAATGCCTCTATTACGAGGTGATCCGCGCCGTGATCGTGGCGCATCTGCAGGGCAACGCGCCGCAGGTCAGCGTGGAGACCGGCCGCAAGGTGGCGCCCAGCCACTCCATGCCCAGCTTCCAGGAGCTGGAAGTCAGCCTGCAGGAATTGCAGATCGCCTGATCAGCGCGCCGCGACGCGCTGGGTGGCGGCCGAAGGCTGGGCGGTCAGGCGCCGGGCCTCGGCCACCGCCTCCTGGATCGAGAGGACGAAGACCTCCCTGCCCTCTCCGGCCAGCCCGCCCAGATCCATGCCGGTCAGGCTGGCGACCACGGGGTCGGCCCCCGAATCGCCCAGGGCCGTGGTCAGGCCCAGCACCCGGCCGTCGCGCGCCACCACCGGCCCGCCGGAAAACCCCATCAGCGCGCCCAGCCGGGCGGTGAAGCCCAGGCCGAAGCGGCGCAGGCGCAGGCTGGGGCGCTCCACCGCGCCGCTGGCCAGCGCGCGGCCCAGACCCTCCGGCCCCATAGCCCAGACCGGGGCGCCGGGGCGCGGGGCGGTGCCGGGGCTGGCCGGGGTCAGCGTGGATTCGGGCAGGGACAGCACCGCCAGGTCCATCCGCGTGGAGGTCGCCAGCACCCGCACCGCCCCCATCGGCTGCCCATCGGCGCGGCGGGCGGTCAGCCCCTCTCCGGCCTGGCGGGTGACATGGGCGTTGGTCAGCAGCAGGGCGGCGCCGGTGGCGGCATCCCGCACCGCCACCGCCGCCCCCACCGACACCCCGTTCGCCTGCAGGCTGAGCATGCTGTCGCGCGCCACGCGCTCGGCCGGGGTGCCCTGCGCCTGGTCGGCGGGCAGGCCGGCGCAGCCCTGCAACAGCAGAGCCAGCCCGGCGGAGGCGATGAGGTGGCGAGCCATGGACGGCGTCTCCCTTGCGGCGGCAACGGCGGAAGCCCGGGCGGGTTGCATCGCCAGGCGCTTGACTCATGCCCGCAAAAACAGAACATATTATGAACAAACCTCCCGGCACCCCCATGTCCACCACCACAGAAATGGAGACCGATCGCGCCGCCCTGCTGGCCAGCCTGCGGGCCCGGCTGGCGCGCGGCAGCGCCGCCCAGGGCACCCGCCCGCGCATCAGCCTGTGCCCGGAAATCGACGCCACCCTGCCCGAGGGCGGCCTGCCCGGTGCCTGCCTGCATGAGATCCTGGCGGCGGAGCCCGGGGCCGCCACCGGCTTCGCCACCCTGCTGCTGGCCCGCGCCCAGGCGCTGAACCCCTCAGGCAGCGTGCTGTGGATCAGCCAGGACCCGGATGCCTATCCGCAGGGGCTGGCCCGGCTGGGGCTGGCGCCGCAGCATCTGGTGCTGGTGCGCGCCCCCCGCGCGCAGGATGCGCTGTGGGCCACCGAGGAAGCCGCCCGCTGCCCCGCCGTGGCCGCCACCCTGCTGCACTCGCCCCTGCGGGAGGGGCCGGACATGACCGCCTGCCGCCGCCTGCAGCTGGCGGCCGAAACCGGCGGCGGGCTGACGGTGCTGCTGGGCCCCGACACCGACACCCCCGCCCCCAGCCCCGCCCGCAGCCGCTGGCGCGTGCGCGCCGCGGCCGAGGGCGCCGGCCACGGCCAGCCCGCCTGGGAGCTGGAGCTGCTGCTGCATCGCGGCGGCGTGCCCCGGCGCTGGAACTGCACCTGGAACCCGGTGCAGGACCGCCTCTCGGTGCTGGAATCCTCCCCCACCGAGCGCAGGCGGCGCGGGTGAGGCCGCCATGGGCGCCGCCCGCCATCTGGTCCTGCTGATCCCCGATGCCGCCCGCTGGGCGGAATGGTCCCGCCGCTTCTCCCCCCTCGTCGGCGTGGTGGCGGAGGACGCGCTGGCCATGGAGGTCTCGGGCCTGACGCATCTGTCAGGCGGGGAGGAAGGCTTCCTGGACCAGGTGCGGCAAGGCTTCGCCCGCGCGGGGCAGGACGTGCCGGCCCTGCTGGGCGGCGCCTGGCCCGCGCTGCTGGCCCTGCTGCGCGGCGGCTGGCGCGACCGGGTGCTGAGCCCGGCGGAACAGGCCCACGCCTGGCCCACCCTGCACCCGCGCACCCTGCCTTTGCCGAAGCGGGACATCGTGACCCTGCACCGCGCCGGGCTGCGGCGGTTGCAGGATATCCGGGACCAGCACCGCGCCGTCGTCACCTATCGCATGCGGGACGGGCTGCTGAAGATCCTGGACCAGGTGGCGGGCGAGGCACCCGCCCCCATCGCCCCGGTGCGCGAACCGCCCATCCAGTCGGTGACGGAAGACTACACCGCCCCCCTCATCACCCGCCCCGCGCTGGACATGGCGCTGGAACGCCTGCTGACCCGGCTGTGCGCGCATCTGCATGAGGCGGGGCTGGGCGCCCGCCGCATGGCGCTGGCCGGCTGGCGGATGGATGGCAGCTGGCAGGAGGTGACGGCGGGCAGCGGCCTCGCCTCCTGCCAGGCGGAGAAATGGGCGATGCTGTTCCGGGAGCCGCTGGGCAAGCTGCGGCCGGAGCTGGGCTTCGAACGCTTCGCGCTCTCGACCGACCATGTGGACCCGCTGCGCGCCAGCCAGCCGGGGCTGGATGCCAGCACCCCGCCCGAGGTGCTGGGCCGGCTGCTGGACCGGCTGGCCCAGCGGGTGGAGCTGTGGCGGCTGCAGCCCTTGCCCAGCTATTGGCCCGAACGCAGCACGCAGCGGCTGGACGCGCATGCCCAGGTGGCGCCGGAATGGATCACGCCCGTGCCCCGCCCGGTGCGGCTGCTGCGCCGCCCGAAGGTGTTGCACGCCACCGCCACCCCCGCCGGCGCGCCGCTGCGGCTGGAGCTGGAAGGCCGCACCCACCAGGTGCTGCACGCCTGGGGCCCGGAGCGGCTGGAACCCGAATGGTGGCGCAACGCACGCGCCCGTTCCCGCGACTATTACGCCGTGCAGCTGGCCGACGGCCCGCGCTGGTGGGTGTGCCGCACCGGCAAGCCCGACGACCCGGACCCGCGCTGGTATCTGCACGGGCTGATGGGCTGAAGCGGTTGACGGCCCCCGCGCCGCGTGTTTCCTATCAGGAAACACGCATCCCGAGAGGCTCCATGACCTGGCAAGGCGAACTCCTGCACATCTTCATCGCCGAGGCCGCCTCGATGGAAATGGAGGAACTGGCCGAGGGGCGCATGATCCCAGGCGTGGGCATCGAGGGCGACCGCTACGCCACCGCCCAGGGCACCTACAGCCACATGCCGCATGAGGACCGCCAGTGCACGCTGATGGAAATCGAGACCATGGAGGCGCTGGAGC
This sequence comes from Rhodovarius lipocyclicus, assembly GCF_009900765.1. Lineage (GTDB taxonomy): Bacteria > Pseudomonadota > Alphaproteobacteria > Acetobacterales > Acetobacteraceae > Rhodovarius > Rhodovarius lipocyclicus. Next base: position 48,303 of record NZ_JAAABL010000017.1, on the reverse strand, counting down.
GCGACCACGGCCTGCCGCTGACGCCGCAGGAAAGCCGCCGCAACCTGACCACGCGCGGCGTGCCGCTGAACCATCTGGTGGGCCGGCATTTCCGCGTGGGGGAGGTGCTGCTGTTCGGCGGCCGCCTGAACAAGCCCTGCAAGTATTTCGATGATCTGCTGGGCCGGCCGCTGTTCAACCCGCTGCTCAACCGCTCGGGCCTGAACTGCCGCATCATCGAGGGCGGCGTGATCCGCCCCGGCGACACGATCCGCCCCGCATGAAGATCCTGATGCCAGCGGAGGTCACGGCCATCCGGGACCTGACGCCGCGCATCCGGCTGTTCACCATCAAGCCGCGCAAGCGCCCGGCCTTTCCGCCCTTTCGCGGCGGCGCGCACACCATCCTGCAACTGCGCCCCGGGCTGCGGCGGCCCTACTCCATCACCTCCGACCCCACCCGCCCCGAAAGCTGGGAGGTGGCGGTGCTGCGGGAGCCGGAGGGCCGCGGCGGCAGCCGGTGGCTGCATGAGGAAGCGGTGGTGGGCAGCCCCATCGCCGCCAGCTTCCCGCAGCAGAATTTCGTCCTGGCCGAGGGCGCCACGCGGCACATCCTCATCGCGGGCGGCATCGGCATCACCCCCTTCCTGTCCATGCTGGCGGAGGCCCCCGGGGCCGAGCTGCACTACTGCGCCCGCGCGCCGGAGGACGCGGCCTTCCTGCCGGAGCTGCGCGCCCTGCTGGGCCCGCGCCTGGTGACCTGGTTCGCCAGCGAGGGCCGCCGCCTGGACCTGCCCGCCCTGCTGGCCGCCCCGGCACCCGGCACCCATGCCTATGCCTGCGGCCCCGCGCGGCTGCTGGAGGCGTTTTCCGCCGCCACCGCCCATTGGCCGGCGGGCCAGGCGCATCTGGAACATTTTTCCGGCCTGCCCCCCGGCGCCGCCGGGGAGGGCGCGGCCTTCGAGGCCGAAATCGCCTCGACCGGCGCGGTGATCGCGGTGCCGGCGGGCGTGACCCTGCTGGCCGCCCTGCGCGCGGCGGGCCAACGGGTCGATTCGGCCTGCGAAGGCGGGGTGTGTGGGGCCTGTGCCGTGCCGCTGGAAGGCGGCGAGGCGGAGCACCGGGACATGTGCCTGAAGCCCGGCGAGCGCGCCGGGCAGATCATCACCTGCGTCTCACGCGGGAAGGGGCGGGTGCGGCTGGGGTTGTAGGGATGGCGGCGGGAAGCTCAGGGGCTTTGCCCCCGAACCCCCACCAGAGGGCTCTGCCCTCTGGACACCCGCCAAAGGCCGAAAGGCCCTTGGAACCCAGGAACTGGCGCCTTACCTCGGCAAGTATGGTGCCATTTTCATTATAAAATTCAATGGAAAACACCTTCCCAGGATCAGCGCCCAACTGATCTAGGTCCAGGACCGAGCACGGTCCTGGCGGGGTCCAGGGGCGGCGCCCCTGGTCGGGGTGCGGGGGCGAAGCCCCTGAGACAGCCCTACAGCCGCACGCCCTGGGTGTGGAAGCTCTCGGCGGTCCGCTGCACCTTGGTATCCAGCACATAGGCCGCACCGGCGGCGATGATGATGGCGGCGGCGATGCCGAACAGGATGGCTTTCATGGCTGGCTCCTCGAAGGACTGGCTGTGGCCTTATGCAGAAGTGCCTCGGCCTCCGCCAGTTCTTCCCATGTGTTGGCGTTGAAGAAGGGATCAAGCGGCAGGCTGGGCCATTGCGCATGGGCCACGCCGTGCCGCGCGGTCCAGCGGTCGATCTTGCGCTCGCCCCCGGCCAGGGCATCGCGCAGGGCGTCGCGCAGGCCGGTCTCCCACAGGGCGCAGGGCGGGTGAGTGTGGCCGCCCGATTCGGCGCAGGCCAGCGGCACGCCCGCTTCCTGTCGCACCGCGTGCAGGCGGGCGATGTAGTCGGCGGGCAGGAAAGGGCTGTCGCCCGGCGCCGTCACCACCCAGCGCAGGCCGAGCCCCGCGGCCCAATCCATCGCGGCCAGGATGCCGGCCAGCGGGCCGGGGAAACCCTCCATCGGGTCGGGCAGAACCGGCAGGCCCCAGGCGGCGAAGCGCGCGGGGTCGCCATTGGCGTTGATGGCGAGCGGGGCGGCCTGGGGGCGCAGGGCGCCGAGCACGCGGTCGAGCATGGTGCGGCCGGCCACTTCGCGCAGCGGCTTGTCCCCGCCGCCCATGCGCCGCGCCAGGCCCCCGGCCAGCACCACGGCGGCGGTGTCAGCCCTCATCGCCGGCCTCCCGGCTGTTCTTGCGCCAGTGCTTCGCGCTTTCCTCGGGCACATAGGCCAGGTCGGCGTCGAAGACGATGCGCTCCAGCCCCGCCAGCGCGGTGAAGCGCTTGCCCTTGCAGCGGCCGATCAGGGTCAGGTTGGCCTCCCGCGCCAGCTCCACCCCCCAGGCGGTGAAGCCCGAGCGCGAGACCAGGATGGGAATGCCCATCCGCACCGTCTTGATGACCATTTCGCTGGTCAGCCGGCCGGTGGTGTAGAACAGCTTGTCCCCGCCCCCCACGCCGTTGCGGAACATCCAGCCCGCGATCTTGTCCACCGCGTTGTGGCGGCCGACATCCTCCATATAGACCAGCGGCTGGTCGCCCTGGCACAGCGCGCAGCCATGGATGGCGCCTGCCTCCAGATACAGGCTGGGCAGGGTGTTGATGGCGTGCAGCAGGCGATAGAGGTCGGAGGTGCGCAACGCGGCCTCCGCCGGAAGCCGCACCTCGGAGAAATCCTCCATCAGGTCGCCGAAGGCGGTGCCCTGGGCGCAGCCGCTGGTCAGGGTCTTCTTGCGCAGCTTTTCCTCGAAATTCGTGCGCTCCGGCGTGCGGACGACGACGACGGACAGGTCCTCGTCGTAATCGACGCCCTCCACCACCGAATGGGCCTTCAGCATGCCCTGGTTCAGCAGATAGCCGACGGCCAAATCCTCCGGCCGGTCCAGGATGGTCATCATCGTCACGATCTCCTGCCCGTTCAGGTACAGGGTCAGCGGGCGCTCGACCGTGACGGCGGTCTCGACCGGCGCGCCGGTCTGGTCGATGCCGGTGACGCGCCGCGTCAGGCGCGGGTCGGAGGGGTCGGGCTGGACGAGCAAGGGGGCCATCCCTCGCAGGTGCCCCCGCGCGGGGCCCGGCGCAAGGGGTGGCCGCGATGCACGGAATGGTTGCACGGCGCGCCTTTTGCACGCATCAGTAAGCGAGAGCTTCATCGCGGGGCAGGATGCCGCTGGAGGAATTGCTGCGGAGGGTGTGGGGCTGGCGCTGGCGCATGCTGGCGGCGGTGGTCCTGCTCTATGCCGCCGCGGCCAGCCTGATCTGGTCCTGGCCGCGCAGCTATGTCGCCGCCATGGATGTGGCACCCGCCGAGACCACCTCCATGGCCACCTCCGCCCTGCTCTCCCCGGTGCCCTTGATGCAGTCGGGCCTGCTGGACAGCCGGCCGGGGGGCAATTTCGCGGTGTATCTCTCGGCGCTGGGCTCGGCCGAGGCGGCGGAGATGCTGGCCCGCGACACCCCCATCCTGGCGCAGATGACCGAACGCCGGGCCGAGGGCGCGATGGGCGCGTTGCGCCGCGCGCTGGATTTGCGCATCGAGGCCGATCTGGACGATCTGCGCGGCTTCCTCGACCGCTCGCTGGCCACCGACCAGGATGGCGCGGCGATGACCTGGTCCATCACCCTGCCCTGGCGCGACCGGGCGCTGGCGCTGGACATGCTGCGCCGCCTGCATGGCTTCGCCGAGGCCAAGGTGCGCGACGACCTGCTGCTGCTGGCCCAGGGCCGCATCCAGGCCCTGAACGCCCGCATCGCGCAGGAGCGCGACCTGTACCAGCGCGGCGCCCTGTTCGACCTGCTGGCGCAGCAGCAGCGCGCCGCGCTGGTGGTGGCGGCCGACGCGGTGGTGGCGGCGCGGCTCGTCTCCGCCCCCATGGTGGAGATCCGGCCCAGCGTGCCCAACCGGCCGCTGCTGCTGGCGCTGCTGGGGGTGGCGGTGCCGGGCTTCGTGCTGGTGCTGGCGCTGTGCGTGGCGCTGCTGCGGGGCCCCGCGCCGCCGCCCTGGCTGCCCGCCCTGCCCCGCCGCCAGGCCGCGCGCGCCCGCCACGGGGTGGATGCATGATCAGGGCCGCCCCCGCCTTCGCGGGGCTGGCCGGGATGGCGGCCGCCACCCTGCATTACGCGGGCGCGCTGAAGACATCCCCCCTGCTGGCCCGCGCGCCGCTGGATATCACTCTGCTGGCGCTGGCCGCGCTGCTGCCGCTGCTGGCGCTGATGCTGGCCGGTGGCGGCTGGCGGCTGGGGCGGGGTATCGCCCTGCCGGCGCTGGCCGCGGCCGGGCTGTGGCTGTGGTGGGTGGTGGCCGGCGCCTGGGCCCCCAATGGCCAAGCCGCGATCGAGAAGCTGGCCCCCCTGGTGCTGATGGGCCCGCTGATGCTGCTGGCCGGGCTGCTGGTGGGCGCCGACCCCACCGCCCGCCGCCTGCTGGTGGCGGCCGTGATCGGCATCGGGCTGCTGGTGGCGGCCGCCCTGGCCTGGGGGCTGGCGACCGACAGCGTGCAGCTGGGCGGGCGGGGCCCGGAGGACCTGCAGCGCGTGCGCGTGCAGTACCAGCTGGCGGGGCTGGCCATGGCCAGCGGCGCCATCCTGGCCGTGCTGCGCTGTGTGGAGGCCCGCGGCACCCGGGCGCGGCTGTTCTGGCTGGCGCTGTCCCTGCCGCTGATGGGCGGCGTGTTCCTGCCGGGCGGGCGCGCCGCGCTGCTGGTGCTGGGCGCGGGCGTGGCGCTGGTGCCGGCCTTTCGCCTGTGGGTCGCCCGCCGGCCCGCCGCCGCGCTGGGCTGGCTGGCGCTGGTGGGGCTGGCGGGGGCCGCCGCCCTGGCCGTGGTGGCGCTCGACCCCGAACGCGCGGAGCGCCTGCGCACGCTCGACCGGCTGATGGGCGACCCCGGCTCCGCGCCCGAGGCCCGGCTGCAGCTGTGGTCCGCCGCCTGGCGGCTGGCGGAGCCTTTCGGCCTCGGCCCCGGCGGCTTTCCGCAGGCGGCGGGTTTCGGCGTGAACCCCGGCATGTACCCGCACAACCACGCGCTGGAGGCCGTGGCCGAGGGCGGCTTTCCCGGCCTACTCCTGTGGCTCGGTGCCTTCGGCGGCGGGCTGGCGCTGCTGCTCGCGGGCGCCTGGCGGCTGGAGGCCGGGCGCGCCGCCCGCATCCTGGCCCTGGTGCTGCCCATGGCCATCACCGTCATGGTCTCCACCGACCTGACCAACCGCATGGCCTGGTTCGCGCTGGGCCTGGCACTCTCCGTCGCGGTGGAGCGGCTGGATGTATGAGGCCTGGGGCAAGCGCGCGCTGGACATCGCCGGCGCCCTGGCCCTGCTGGCCCTGGCCGTCCCCCTGCTGGGGCTGGCCGCGCTGGGGGTGTGGCTGTGCCTCGGCCGGCCCATCCTGTTCCGGCAGCAGCGCGCGGGGCTGCATGGCCGCCCCTTCGCCGTGCTGAAGCTGCGCAGCATGCTGGCGGGCCCCGGCGAGGACGCCGCCCGCCTGACCCGCTTCGGCCGCGCCCTGCGCGCCAGCGCGCTGGACGAGTTGCCGCAACTGCTGAACGTGCTGCGCGGAGAGATGAGCCTGGTCGGCCCCCGCCCGCTGCCCTTGGCCTATGTGCCGCGCTACTCCGCCCGGCAACGCCGGCGGCTGGCGGTGCGCCCCGGCCTGTGCGGCCTGGCCCAGGCCGCCGGGCGCAACGCCGTGCCCTGGGCCCTGCGCCTGCGGCTGGATGCGGATTACGCCCGCAAGGTGACGCTGGGGCGGGATGCAAGGATCATCCTGGCCTGCGCGCGGGTGGTGCTGGGCGGGCAAGGGGTGACGGCGGAAGGGCATGCCAGCATGCCGGAATTCAGGGGGTGAAAGGCGGGGGCTTTGCCCCCGGACCCCACCAGAGGGCTCTGCCCTCTGGACACCCGCCAGGAGCCGAAAGGCCCCTGGACCCCATCAGTTTGGCGCGGGTCCTGGAAAGGCACTTCCCATTGATATTTATAATGAAAATGGCGCCAATCCATGGGCTCAAAGGGTTGCTACAACCCTTTGCGGGAGAGCACGAGAGGGCAGCGCCCTCTCGTCCTTGCTCACACGGGAATGCACAGCGCCGTCGGCACCAGCAGCGTATCGTACACGCAGCGCCGCGACGCCAGTTTCAGCGCCCCATCCACCCGCCGGAACACGTCCAGGAAGCTGCCCACCTGCAGGATGCGGGCATCGGGCCGGTCGGTCAGCACTTCGAACACGATGTAGTTCGCCCGCGCCTCGAAGCTGCCATCCGCGCGGGGGGCTTCCACCGCCAGGTTGGAGACCATGTGCCGCAGGTAGCGCGGCCCGAACATCGCGGTCTTCAGCAGGGCGAAGGCGCGGTCCTTGACCATCGCGCGGCCCTCGCAATGGATCAGGCCCACGGGCAGGCCGCTGTCGAAATTCTCCCGGCTGATGACGGAATAGAACGCGTCCTCGGTGAAGAATTCCGTCCATTCCATCAGCTTCTGCGCGTCCAGCGCCGCGCAGTATGCGGTGTTGAAGGCGTCCACCTCCGCCCGCAGCAGCAGGGCCGAGAGGCGCGGGTCCAGGGTCAGCGTGTCCGGCATGGTCAGAGCCCCATCACCTCGCGCCAATGGCGGTACATGGCGCGGATCGCGGATTCGGAAATGAGCGTGTCGGAGGTGCCCTCCGGCGTCGCGGGGTCGAGCGCGACATAGTGCTCGCCGTCCGGCACGCGCAGCATGCCGTCCTGGACGAACTTCATCGCTTCGTTGTCTTCCAGGCCCAGGAAGCCCGCGGGGCCCATCAGGTTGCCCTGGCGCAGGCGGTGGGCGGTCATCTCGGGGGTGTCGCCCTCGAAACCGAACATGGTCCATTTCATGATGAACTCGTTCGGGCCGGTCGGCACGATCTGGCGGATGCCCAGCGTGTTCATCTCCCGCTGGACGATCAGGTTCGGCCAGATGGTGGACATGGTGACGGACCATTCGCTGTCGAACTCGTCGAAGAAATCCATCATGCGCGGGTCTTCCAGCTTCATGCCGTCATGGAAGGCCCGCATTTCCTTCTTGTCCTCCGCCGCGATCTTGGACGGGTCGGATTTGGCCGAGCACATCACGCCATGCCGGCCGCTGGCATCGGCCAGCATCAGGCTGCGGTTGCCCGCCACCAGCAGGCCGAAGGCGACCAGGAAGGTGTGCAGCAGGGTCGCGTGATACGGGTCCTTGAGGTTCTCGTGATAGAGCTTCCAGTTGCCCGGTAGGGTGTGGCGGTAATGGCCCAGGATCACCAGCTTGCGGCCGTCGAAGGTGGCCTCGAACTCGCGCATCACCTCGGGGCCCAGATAGTCGGCCAAGCTTTCCATGTCGTCGGCATAGCTGGCGAAGACCACGCCGCGATGGGTGGTGACGGACAGCTTGCGCGGGCCGTGATCCTCCACCTTGAAGTCGGCCGGCATGCCGCCCTTGCCCGCGGCCCCGCGCCGGAACGGCACGCCCTGCAGGTTGCCCTTCAGGTCATAGGTCCACTGGTGATAAGGGCAGACGAATTCCGCGACATTGCCCTTCAGCTCCCGGCAGAACTCGGCGGCACGGTGGGTGCAGCGGTTCTCGAAGACGTTGATGCTGCCGTCCTCGGCGCGCGAGACCACCACGGGGGTGGGCCCGACATGGCTGCGGATATAGTCGCCGGAATTCGGGATCTCGGATTCGAGCGCCACGTAGTTCCAGCTGCGGCCCTTGAAGATGCGCTCCACCTCGCGCTCGTAGATCCAGGGGTCGGTGTAGACCCAGTCCGGGATGCGGGTCAGGCCCTCGGCGGGCCAGGCGTAGCGGCGGGAGAGGGTGATGCCGCGATTTTCCGCATGCGTGTCCATGGGCGGTTCCTCCTCAGGCTGGTCGAGCCAGCGGGCCTCGGCGGGGATGGTCAGGGCGGTGCGCGCGGCGCGGATGGCGGCCGCGTCGTTGAAGGCGATGATGGCGGTGGGCTGGCCCGCGGCATCGGCGGTGTGGAAACAGGCGCCGGCGCGGGCCACGCGGTCTGTGGCCAGGGGCAGGCCCAGCATCTGGATGTTCACCCCGAACTGGTCGGACCAGAACCAGGGCTTTCGCAGGGGCTGGGGCGCGGCGCCCGCGATGGAACGCCCGGCGGCGGCCCCCGAATCCTCGGCGAATTGCCAGCTTTCCAGCCGGCGCGCGGCACCGCGCAGGGCGGTGGGATAGGCCGCGCAATCGCCCGCCGCCCAGATGCCGGGGATGGAGGTGCGGCCCGCCTCGTCGATCGCCACGGCCCCGGCCTTCAGGGCGCAACCGGCGGTGGCGGCCAGGGCGGTGTCGGGCTCCAGCCCCACCCCCACCAGCACGGCGTCGGCTTCGAAATGCTCCTCGCCGGTCGAGACCAGCAGGGCCTGGCCATGCTGCGCGATGGCCTCCACCGCCAGGCCGCGCCGCACCTCCACGCCGTGGCTTTCGGCCAGATGGCGGAAGGCGGCGCCGATCGGGGCGGGCAGCAGGCGGGCCATCAGCTCGGGCGCCTGTTCCAGCAGGGTGACGGCCACGCCCAGCCGGCGCGCGGCCGAGGCCAGTTCCAGCCCGATGAAGCCGCCGCCCACCACCACCACGCGCCGGGCCTGGCGCAGGGCGCGGGCGATGTCCTCCGCGTCCTCCCGCGTGCGCAGGTGGAACACGCCGGGCAGGTTCGCGCCCGGCACCGACAGGCGCCGCGCCCGGCCGCCGGTGGCCAGCAGCAGCGCATCGTATTCCAGCACCGCGCCACCCGAGAGGGTGACGCGCCCCTCGCCGACGCTCTCCACCCGCAGGCCCAGATGCAGGTCCACGTTCAGCGCCGTGGGGTCCAGGCAATCGGGGATGGCGGCTGCGGGGTCGAGCAGCGCCTCCTTCGACAGGGGCGGGCGTTCGTAGGGAAGATGCGGTTCCTCGCCCACCAGGGCGATGGGGCCGGCGAAACCGGCCTCCCGCGCCGCGCGGATGGCGGCGGCCGCGGCCTGGCCGGCACCCACCACCACCAGGCGGCGGGTTTCGCTGGCCAGGGGCTGGGGCGCGGGCCTGGGCGCGGCCTGGCCGGGCTGGTCCAAATCCACCCAGATCTCCGCCCCGCGCCGCTCCACCGCATAGGTCGGCAGGTCGCGGCTGAGCGGGGCGCAGAGCGCGCGGCCCGTGCGCACGTCGAAGCGGCCCTGGTGCAGCGGGCATTCGATCTGCCCATCCTCCAGGAAGCCATCCTTCATGAAGGCCAGCGCATGGGTGCAGACGCCATGGGTGGCGAAGACCTGCCCGTCGAGCCGGTAGAGCGCGACCTCGGTCTCGCCCAGCCGCACGCCCAGCACCTGCCCCTCATTCAGCGCGGACGCTTGCGCCGCCATCTGCCACGCCATGCGCGGCCCCTCCATCGAAGCCCCAGATGCTCAGTATATTGAGGATTTCGCCATGCCCGCGCAACAGGCATTGCGCCGGATCAATTCGTCAGTATACCCTCTAATTGCACACCGGGATGGCAGAAAGGCAACGCTATGGCCCAGGAACCGCTCGCCCAGCGCGGCAACATTCTCCACATCTACGACTTCCATGTGAAGGACGGCTTCCAGGAGGAATTCATCCGCCTGTTCGAGGCGTTCGACTACGGCGACGACAACCCCATGCACAAATCCCCCGCCCAGCGGAAGGATGGGGTGCTGTGCCAGGACGCGACGGACAAGACGCGCTTCTTCCTGATCGCGGAATGGGCCAGCATCGAGGAACACGCGGCCATCCTGCCGGTGCTGAAGGCGATGAAGCCCGAATTCATCCAGTACATCGAAGGCGGCCCGGCAGCCTTCAAGCCGCGCTACGTGAACGTGGTGTCGTCCACGCCGGAGGAGATCCTGAACAAGGCGGGGTAGCGCCACCGGGGCCGGGGGCAAAGCCCCCGCGGCGCCACCCTGCCTCAGTGCGAGAACCGCCGGGTGCCGCCGTCGACGTGCACCACCTGGCCGGTGATGTAGCGGGCGCGGGGCGAGGCGAGGAAGGCCACCAGCACCGCCAGGTCTTCTGCGTCGCCGATGTAGCCGACGGGCACCTGGGTTTCCGCCCAGGCGCGCTGCGCTTCGGGCGTGGGCATGATGCGGTTGTCGATCTGCTCGGAATGGATGCGCCCGGGCGGGATGGAATTCACCGTGATGCCGTCCTTCCCCAGGGTGCGGGACAGCGCCTTGGCCCAGATATGCACGGCGCCGTTGGGGGCGTTGGCCGCGTTCACGTTGTGCGGTTCGTCCTGGCCCGTGATGTTGATGATGCGGCCGAACTGGCGTTCCTGCATCGCGGGGACCAGGGCGTGGGTGATGCGCAGCCCGGCGTGGAAGTTCAGCTCCATCGCCTCCATCCACACCTCGGGCGCGCCCAGGTCCGGCTGCGGGCGGCTGCCGCCGGCGTTGTTCACCAGGATGTCGCAGCAGCCGAAGCGGCCCAGCACCGCATCGCGGATGCGCGCGGCGGCCGTAGGGTCGGTGATGTCTTCCTCGATGACCAGGGTCTCGGCGGTGGCGGGCAGCTCGGCGGCCAGGCTGTCCAGCAGCGGGCGGCGGCGGCCCAGGATGGCCAGGCGGCAGCCTTCCTCGGCCAGGATGCGGGCGATGGTGCGCCCCAACCCGGCCGACGCCCCGGTGACGAGCGCCACGCGCCCCTGAAGCCGCAGATCCATCCCAACCCCCCAATGAAAAACGCCCCGGAGGTTGCCCTCCGAGGCGCTGATTGTGAACCTCCGGGCTGGCCTTATTCGGCCAGCGCGGCGTCCTTGCCCTTGCGCAGCGAGGGCAGGGCCATCGCCAGCAGGGCGGCGGCGCCGATGCCCAGCAGCGTGGCCGAGATCGGGCGCTGCAGGAAGACCATCGCATCGCCGCGGGAAAGCAGCATGGCGCGGCGCAGGTGTTCTTCCATCATCGGGCCCAGCACGAAGCCGATCAGCAACGGAGCGGCCTCAAGGCGCAGCTTGTTGCAGAGGTAGCCGAAGAGGGAGAACCCGATCGTCATGTACACGTCGAACACGTTGTTGTTCAGCGAGTACACACCGATGGAGCAGAACACCAGGATGGACGGGTACATGTACTTGTAGGGAACCTTCAGCAGGCTGACCCACATGCCGATGAGCGGCAGGTTGATCACGAGCAGCATCAGGTTGCCGACCCACATGGAGGCGATGAGGCCCCAGAACAGGTCCGGCTGGGCCTCCACCATGCGGGGGCCGGGCTGGATGCCCTGGATGATCAGCGCGCCCACCATCAGCGCCATCACGGCGTTGGAGGGGATGCCGAGCGTCAGCAGCGGGATGAAGCTGGTCTGGGCGGCCGCGTTGTTCGCGGATTCCGGACCGGCCACGCCCTCGATGGCGCCGTTGCCGAACTGGTGGCGGCCCTTGGAGATCTTGCGCTCCATCATGTAGCTGCCGAAGGCCGCGAGCGACGCGCCGCCACCGGGCAGGATGCCCAGGAAGCTGCCGATCACGGTACCGCGCAGCACGGGCGGGATGGCGCGGCGGAACTCCTCGCGGGTCAGCCACAGGCTGCCGACCTTGGTCGAGAGCACCGAGCGGCTTTCCGGGCGTTCCAGGTTCAGCACGATCTCGGCGATGCCGAACATGCCCATGGCGACCGGCACGAAGCCGATGCCGTCGGACAGTTCAGGGATGCCGAAGGTGAAGCGCTGCTGGCCGGTCTGCACGTCCGTGCCGACCAGGCCGAGCGCCACGCCCACCACCACCATGCCGATGGCCTTGATGACCGAGCCCTGCGCCAGCACCGAGGCGATGATGAGGCCGAGCAGCATGAGGGAGAAGTAGTCGGCCGGGCCGAAGGACAGCGCCACCTGCGTGAGCAGCGGGCCAGAGGCCGCGACCAGGATGGTGGCCACGGAACCCGCGAAGAAGCTGCCGATCGCCGAGGTGGCGAGAGCCGCGCCCGCGCGCCCGTTGCGGGCCATCTTGTAGCCCTCGAGCGTGGTCACGACCGAGGAGACTTCGCCGGGCAGGTTGAGCAGGATGGCCGTGGTGGAGCCGCCGTACTGGGCGCCGTAGAAGATGCCCGCGAGCATGATGATGGCGGTGGTCGCCGTCATGCCGAAGGTGATCGGCAGCAGCAGCGAGATCGTCGCCACCGGGCCGATGCCCGGCAGCACGCCGATCGCCGTGCCGATCAGCGCACCGAGGAGCGCCGCACCCAGATTGGTGAAGGTGACGGCGACGCCGAAGCCGTGCGCGAGGTTGCTGAGAAGCAGTTCCATGTCATTTCCCTCAGGCGGTCGGCCACAGGTTCACGCGGATATCCAGCTCGTAGATGAACACGAACCAGCACAGCGCGAGCAGGAAGGCGACCAGGCCGAGCACGCCGAGCGGGCTCTTGGTGTGGTCGCGTTCCGGCAGGCAGGAGCAGATGATGATGCCCGCCAGCGCCGCGAAAAAGCCGAACCGCTCCAGCAGCAGGGCGAAGATGGCCATGGAGGCCGAGATCATGCCGAGGAAGCGCCAGCCGGGCGAGATGCTCAGAACCAGGAAGCCAGCCAGCATGCCCACGCCGAGCGCGTTGTAGCCGGTGCCCAGGAAGCCCTCGGTGCCGCTGAGCAGCCACCACACCGCGAAGCCCACGACCAGGCTGCCCACGAAGGCGCCGATCTCGTCGGTCTTCCAGCGGGGCATCTTCTCGGGGCCGCTGGCCAGGCCGACCAGCACAGCGCCGGCGCCAAGCGCGATCTGCAGCCAGAACACCAGCCATGGCATGTAACCAGGGCCCATACGGCGGGCCGTTCCCATCGTGTGCTCGGTGTTGAGCCACAAGCCGATCGCGGCAACCACGATCAGGAACACGCCTGAGGCGATGTCCCGTTGATTGATTTTCATCCTCTAGCCTTTCCCAGACCATCCAGCCCACGGGGGAGGCACATCCCGCAAACTAGGGATGCGCCAGCCGGGGCTTAGCGGGTTTGCGCCATCATGCAAATCGTCTTGCGCGCGTCCAGCCCCAAGCGCAACAGGATTGCCGAAACCCATGCTGCACCGCAACATTACAAGGACTATTCCACACGGGCACCCGAAGCGCGCACCACGGGACCCCACTTTTCCATCTCGCGCCGCACAAATTCTTGGAATTCAGATGCCTGCATCGCCTGCGCCGTGCCGCCGAGTTCCCTGAACCGAAGCTGAACGTCGGGGTTGGAGAGGATCACGCCCACTTCCCGATTCAAACGCTCCACTACCGCCGCGTGCATTCCGGCCGGGCCGGAAAGTCCGAACCAGCTGGTGCTGGCCAGGTCGAAGCCCTGTTCGCGCAGCGTCGGCACATCCGGGAACAGCGGATGGCGCTCGGGACTCGCCATGCCGATGGCATTCACCACCCCCTGGCGCAGATAGGCGGCGGAGGATGGCAGGCTGTCGCTCATCATCGGCACCTGGCCCGCGATCACGGCGGTCATGGCCGGCCCCGCGCCGCGGAAGGGGATGTGGTTGACCGTCTTGCCCAGCAGCTGGCCCAGCATGACAATCAGCATATGATTGGATGAACCCACGCCGGAGCTGGCCATGTCCAGCCCCTCCGCGCTCGCGCGGTGGATGCGCGCCAGGTCCGCCATGGTGCGGATGCCGCAATCCTTATTGGCCACGAACACCGAGGGGTTGGTGGTGACCATGGCGATATGCGTGAAATCCCGCATCACATCGTAACGCAGGCCCGGATACAGGAAGGGCGCGATCGCCTGGCTGGCGATGTTGCTCATCAGCAGGGTCTGGCCATCGGGGTTGGCCTGCATGGCGGCGATGCTGCCCACCGTGGCCCCGGCCCCCGCGCGGTTGTCGATGGTGACGGCGACACCCAGCCGCTCCGCCAGGGGGGTGGCGATCAGCCGGGCCACCAGGTCGGTGCTGCCGCCGGGCGCGAAGGGCACGATCAGCCGGATGGGGCCGTTCGGAAATCCTGGCGCCCCACCTTGGGCCCGCGCCAGCAGGGGCGCCGCCAGAAAGGGAACAGCAAGGCCAGCCCGGGCGATCAGCCCGCGGCGCGCGATCTTGGACATGGGTTACTCCCAACCTTATGGCGCAAGCTATCGCAGCCCTGACTTGTACGATCAACCCTCCAAGTCAGGATCGCGCTCACGATCTGGACTCAAGCCGCCGGGCGGCGGATACCGACAGGCAGCACACTCGGCGCGCGGGGCACCCATGGCGATCACCAATGACATCCAGGCCTTCCTCGATGACACCACCAGGGCGCTGGAGCCCCGGCTGATCGAGATCAGGCGCGACATCCACAGCCACCCGGAGCTGGCCTTCCAGGAGGTGCGCACCGCCGGCATCGTCGCCGCGGAGCTGACGCGCCTGGGCATCCCGCACCGCACGGGCGTGGGCCGCACCGGCGTGGTGGGAGAGATCAAGGGCGGCCGCCCCGGCCCCACCATCGCCATCCGGGCGGACATGGACGCCCTGCCGATCCATGAGGAAACCGGCCAGGCCTTCGCCAGCACCATCGACGGCCAGATGCACGCCTGCGGGCATGACATTCACACCACCACCCTGCTGGGCGCGGCGGAGGTGCTGAAGGCCCTGGCCCCCGACCTGGCGGGCACCATCCGCCTGATCTTCCAGCCGGCCGAGGAAGTGCTGGAAGGCGCGCCCGCCATGATCGCCGACGGCGCGGCGGATGGGCTCGATCTGGCCATCGGCTTCCACAACATGCCGGACATGCCGGTGGGCGAATTCGGCTTCGTGCGCGGCGCGGCGCTCGCCGCCTCGGACCGGTTCGACATCGTGGTCCAGGGCAAGTCGGGCCACGCCGCCCACCCCTATGCCGCCGTGGACCCCATCGTGGCCGCGGCGCATCTGGTCACCCAGTTGCAGACCGTGGTCAGCCGCGAGCAGAAGGCCATCCACCCCTGCGTGGTGACGGTGGGCATGTTCCAGGGCGGCACCACCTACAACATCATCCCTGAGCGCGTGGCGCTGAAGGGCACCGTCCGCACCCTGCACAAGGAAGCGCGCGACGTGGCCGAGAGCGCCATCCGCCGCCTGTGCGAAGGGGTCGGCACCGCGATGCGTGTGAAGACCGAGATCAACTACCGCCGCATGGTGCCCTCCCTGATGAACGACGACACTGTGCTGGAACCGGCGATCGCCGCCGTGGCCCAGCATTTCGGCAAGCCGCTGATCGAGAAGGACCCCTCCATGGGGGCCGAGGATTTCTCGGCCTTCGCCGACCGGGTGCCGAGTTTTCATCTGCTGGTGGGCGCGGGGGCGCCTGGCCGGGCGGATCGGTTGCACAACGCCTTCTATCAGCCGGACGAGGCCTGCATCGGCCTGGGCGTGCGGGCGCTGACGCGGATCGTGGCCGAGCGCCTGCGGTGAGCCACTCCATCGCCCGACTGACCGCGCCCGAGGTCTCGGCCCGCATCGCCGCCGGAGCCGCCGTCATGCTGCCGCTCGGCAGCACGGAGACGCATGGCCCCGCCACGCCGATGGGCGACTATCTGCTGGCCGAAGCCATCGCGCTGGCCGGCGCCGAGGCCGCGAAGGCCGCCGGCGACGATGCGCTGGTCGCCCCGCCCCTGCCCTTCGGCGGCGAGGATTTCTTCCGCGGCGTGCCCGGCGGCATCGCGCTCAGCCACGCCACGCTCGCCGCCGTGATCGGGGAATGCCTGGAGGCGCTGCGCCTGTCCGGGGCGAAGCGGCTGCTGATCGTCAGCGGCCATGGCGGCAACATCCCCGCGGTCGAGGAAGTCCAGCGCCGCCTGCGTGAGGCCCATGGCCTCGTCGTGCCCGCCCTGCACATCTGGCGGGAGGTGACGCCCCTGCTGACGGGCTTCGGCGTCCCGCCCGAGACCATCGGCCATGGCGGCAACCCGGTGCTGGGCACGACGCTGCGGCTGTTCCCCGAACGCTGCCGCCCGTGGGAGCTGGCCCCGCGCGCCAGCGCCGGCAGCCTGTTCGGCCACGCTGTCTCAGGCTTCGGCACGCTGCGGATGGGGAACATGAACCTCGCCATCCCGGCGCGGATCGAGGAGATCGCGCCCGGCGGCGTGCAGGCCCCGGACCCGCGCGGCATCACCGCCGAACATGGCGAACACGTGGTCGCCGCGCTGGCGGCCGCCATCCGTGACAGCCTCGCCGCGATGAAGGACAATCCCGCATGAAGATCTGCGTCTTCGGAACCGGCGCCATCGGCAGCCACCTGGCCGGCCGCCTGGCCAAGGGCGGCGCCGAGCTGTCCATCGTGGCGCGCGGCGCCCAGCTGGCCGCCATCCAGGAAAAGGGCATCACCGTCCGCGCCCCGGACGGCGAACTGCACTGCATGCCCCGTGCCGCGGCGGACCCGGCGGCGCTGGGCCCGCAGGATGCCGTGCTGGTCACCACCAAGCAGACGGCCCTGCCCTCGGTCGCGGCCAGCATCGCGCCGCTGCTGGGCCCCGAAACCAGCGTGACCTTCGTCGTGAACGGCATTCCCTGGTGGTATTACGACTCCGAAGGCGGGCCGAACCAGGGCACCCGCCTGCCGCAGGTCGATCCCGGCGACGCCATGCGCCAGGCCGTGGGCATCGAACGCACCATCGGCGGCGTGGTGTGGTCCGCCTGCACCGTGACCGAGCCCGGGGTGGTGGAGGTGCGCAGCCCCACCTCCCGCCTCATCCTGGGTGAGCCGGACGGGACGGTCTCGCCCCGTGCGGAAGCCATCGCCGGCATCCTGAAGGCCGGCGGGCTGGGCGCCAAGGCGGTGCCCGACATCCGCACGGAGCTGTGGGCCAAGCTGATCGGCAACCTCTCCCAGGGGCCGCTATGCGTGCTGTCGCGGCAGGACATGCGCACCACCCTGGCCGAGCCCGCCATCCGCGCCGCCGCCCTGCGCAGCCTGGAGGAATCGATCGCCATCGCCCATGGGCTGGGCATCCCCCTGCAGATCAACGCGCAGGACCGTTTCGCCCGCAGCGTGGACACGGCGCACAAGCCCTCCATCCTGCAGGACCTGGAGGCGGGGCGGCCGATGGAGGTGGCGGCGATCTTCGACCTGCCGCTGCTGCTGGCGCGCCAGGCGGGGGTGGAAACGCCCACGCTGGACCTGTGCGTGGCGCTGGCGCGGCAGGCCGCCCAGGCCGCCGGGCTGTATCAGGGCTGATCCCGACCCCGACCGCGCCATCGAGGCGGCGCGGCCCCATTGCTGACGCAAACCGCTCGTATTGAACGGAGAACTACTTCTGGTTGCGGGACTGGACATCCTGGCGTGTTCAGGCCATCCGCACGCCCATCGATCAGGACTCCGCAGCATTGAACGCCACGTCGCCTGTCATGCCAAAGCCGGAAGCGCCGCGACCGCCCCCAAGGCCGGGGCGGCGCTGGGTCTCTCGCCAAATGAGGCGCGCGCGCCGGCTGGTCGGCTGGACACTCACCGCGGAACTTCTCCCGGAATTGCGCAAGCGCAAAGAACCCCTGCTGGCCCGGCTGGACTACCTGCTGTCCCGCATCGGGCTGCGCCTGCCCCGCCGGCCCAGCATGCTGCGCGCGGAACTCGGCCTGCCTGACCTGAAGAAGGCCCCGAAGCCCGAGGCCATCCGGCTGAGCGTCAGCGAGACGCCGGTGGTGACGGTGCTGATCCCCACCTATGGCCAGGTGGACTACACGCTGCTCTGCCTGAACAGCCTGGCGCAGTTCCCGCCCGAGACGCCCATCGAGGTGATCGTGGCCGAGGATGCCTCGGGCGATCCGCGCATCCCCGAACTGCGGCGGGTGGCCGGGCTGCGCCTGCTGGAGCGCGAGAAGAACCTGGGTTTCCTGCTCTCCTGCAACGATGCGGCGAAGCGGGCGCGGGGCGAGTTCATCTTCCTGCTGAACAACGACACCGAGGTGATGCCCGGCGCCATCGACGCGCTGGTGCGGACCCTGCGCGACCACCCCGAGGCCGGCATGGCGGGCGCCCGCTTGCTCTACCCCGACGGCTACCAGCAGGAGGCCGGGGGCATCGTCTGGCAGGATGGCTCGGCCTGGAACTATGGCCACCGGGACGACCCGACCAAGCCCGAATACAATTACCTGCGAGAGGCCGACTATATCTCCGGCGCGGCCATCATGCTGCCGCTGGCGGTGTGGAACCGCATGGGCGGCTTCGACGAGCACTACGTCCCCGCCTATTGCGAGGACAGCGACCTGGCCTTCCGCCTGCGCGCGGCGGGGATGAAGGTGCTGTACCAGCCCGAGGCCCAGGTCATTCACTATGAAGGCGTCAGCCATGGGCGGGACGTGAATGCGGGGCTGAAGGCCTATCAGGTGGCCAACACCGCCAAGCTGCACGCCCGCTGGGCGGCGGAGCTGGCGGGGCATTTCCCCGGCGGCACCCATGTGATGCGCGCGCGCGACCGCGCCTTCGGCAGCCGCGTCACGCTGGTGATGGACAACAACGTGCCCGAGCCCGACCGCGACGCCGGCTCCCGCACCATGCTGGCCTTTATCCAGGCGTTGCAGGCCACCGGCCGCATCGTGAAATTCTGGCCCACCAACGGCTATGCCACCCCCGGCTATACCCGGGCGCTGCAGCAGATGGGCGTGCAGGTGTTCTACACGCCCTGGTACGGCAGCTTCCGCGCCTTCATCCAGGAACAGGGCGCGGAGATCGACGAGATCCTGCTCTCCCGCCCGCATGTCGCGGAGGAAAACCTGGCGCTGATCCGCCAGCACTGCTCGGCCCCGGTGGTGTTCTATGGCCACGACCTGCACCATGCCCGCATGCGGCGCGAGGCCGAGGCGGCCCAGAGCCAGACCTGCCTGCGGGAGGCCGAGGAGATGCAGGCCCGCGAGCGCGCGGTGTGGCGCGCGGTGGACCTGGTGCTCTACCCCAGCGAGGACGAGGCGATCGAGGTCCGGCGGCTGGAACCCGGCGTGCCGGCGAGCGGCATCGTACCCTATGCCCTGCCCCCCACCAGCACCGCCGCGATGACGCCCGCGGGGCGTGATGGCGTGATGTTCGTGGCCGGCTTCGGGCACTCCCCCAATGTGGACGCGGCTCAGTGGCTGGTGCGGGAGATCATGCCCATCCTGCGCGCCCAGCGGCCGGGGCTGCGGCTCTCTCTCGTCGGCTCCAACCCCACCGCGGAGGTGAAGGCCCTGGCCGACGCGCTGACCGAGGTGACGGGCTTCGTCAGCGACGAGGAGCTGGCCCGCCGCTATGCCGGCACCCGCGTGGTCCTCTGCCCGCTGCGCTTCGGCGCGGGGGTGAAGATGAAGGTGGTGGAGGCGCTGCATTCCGGCGTGCCGCTGGTGAT
The DNA here is from genome assembly GCF_009900765.1 of Rhodovarius lipocyclicus. GTDB lineage: Bacteria > Pseudomonadota > Alphaproteobacteria > Acetobacterales > Acetobacteraceae > Rhodovarius > Rhodovarius lipocyclicus. The sequence continues at coordinate 29,027 of NZ_JAAABL010000017.1, read as the reverse complement.
GACGACCACCGGCGCCCAGGGCCTGACGGATGTGGAGCAGGCCTGCGACGTGACCGACGATCCCGCCGCCTTCGCCGCCGCCGTGCTGCGCCTGCTGGAGGACGAGGCCCTGTGGGCCGCGCGCTCGCGCTCTCAACGGGCCTATGTGGAGGGGCGCTTTACCCTTGCCGCCATGAGCCGCGCGCTGGAGGATGCCTTCTCGGCCGCCGCCGCCCGCGCCGCATCCCATCCGGGCTGAGCCGCCCCGCTGACCGCCCCCGACCGGGGGCACAGGAGAACCGCCTTGGGCGAAATCTTCCCGCGCGAACGCGCCAAGACCGAGCTGCATTTCACGGGTGAGCGGATGACCGGCTCCATCCGCGGCCAGATCGAGATCGAGCACCTGCACCGCTACTTCCTGGCGCGCGAGATGGCGCGCGGGCAGGAGGTGCTGGAGATCGCCTGCGGCGAGGGCTATGGCGCGGCGATGATGGCCCAGGTCGCCACCTCCGTGCTGGGCATGGATGTCTCGATCGAGGCGGTGGCCCATGCCGCGCGGAACTACAAGCGCGACAACCTGCGCTTCGCGCTGGGCGATGCCCGCAAACTGGACGCGCCCGATGCCTCGGTCGATCTGCTCACCTCCTTCGAGACGCTCGAGCATTTCTATGAGCATGAGCTGTTCTACGCTGAGGCGCGGCGGGTGCTGCGCCCGGGCGGCAAGCTGCTGATCAGCACGCCGGAGCGCGAGGTGTATTCGCCCGAGGGTTCCCGCGCGAACATGCACCATGTGCGCGAATTGTCCCGCGCGGAGTTCGAGGCGGGGCTGCGCGCCGTCTTCCCGCATGTGGTGCTGATGGCGCAGCGGCCCATGATCGGCTCCGTGCTGGCGGCGACGGAGCCCGCGGCGGCCGAACCCCGCACCATGACCTTCGAGCAGCGCGGCGAGGATGCCTTCGAGACCAATGAAGGGCTGCCGCGCGGGGTGTACCTGGTGGCCGTGTGCTCCGACCAGCCGGTGACGGTGCCGCTGGCCACCCACTACATCGCCACCTCCCGCCTCGATTGGCAGGAGCAGCACTGGAAGCATCTGGGCCGCGAGGAAGAACGCGAGGTGCAGAGCCGTGAAAAAGAAGCCCTGCGCCAGGCCCTGAACGCCGAGGCTGCGGAAACCGCCCGCGTACTGCGTGAGGAACTGGACCACCGCATCGCGCGGGAGCGGGAATTGCTGGCCGAGCGCGACCACGCCCTGGCCGTGCTGCGGGATGCCGAGGCGAGCCTGGAGGCGATACACCGCAGCACCAGCTGGCGCCTGACCGCGCCGCTGCGCCGGATGCTGGGACGCGGCTGAATTCGTGAATGACATAGCATTCATCCGTTGACGCCCCGGCGTTGATGCCCGGGCGCGGCGCTTTCATGCCGCGCCAAGGCCCTGCCTCCATCCGCATCGTGGACGAGGCGCTGTTCCTTTTCGTGGCACATGACCCAAATCCGCGCGCGATGAGCCGCCGGGTGAAGGGATTCGTGCGGCCACGCTTCTGGTCGCAGGACCTGGCCCCGATCAGCATGGGCTGATTGGGAAAGGACGACCGATGAGCGACACCACGGAGGCCGACTTCCAGGCCCTGCTGCGCATCGCCGGCATCAGCTTCACCGAGGACCGCTATCCGGTGATGCTCGATGCCTACAGAAGCTGGCTGAAGCTGGTGGAGGTGCTGGACGAACCCCTGCCGCTGGCGGTCGAACCCGCCGCGGCCCCCAGGCTGGCGGAGTTCCGGCTTGAGGAGCCCCGGGCATGAGCACCCCCGCCCCGCTGCCCAGCCTGGCCGAAGCCTCCCACATGATCGCGGAGGGCAGCACCACCCCGACCGCGCTGACCGAACAGGCGCTGGGGCGTATCGCGGCGCTGGATCCGCGCCTGAACGCCTTCATCACCGTCACCGGCGACCGGGCGCTGGCCGCCGCGAAAACCGCCGAGGCCGAGATGGCCGCCGGGCACCGGCGCGGCCCGCTGCACGGCATCCCCTATGCGCTGAAGGACATCTACGACGTGGCGGGCGTGCCCACCACGGCGCATTCGCGCGTGCTGCTGGGCAACATCCCCACCCAGGATGCCGAGACCACCGCGCGCCTTGAAGCCGCGGGCATGGTGCTGCTGGGCAAGCTGGCGACGCATGAATTCGCGCGCGGCGGGCCGACCGACAAGCTGCACTGGCCCTCGGCGAAGAACCCTTGGAACCTGGATCACTTCGCGGGCGGGTCGTCCTCGGGGTCCGGCTCGGCGGTGGCGGCGGGGCTGGTGGCGATGGCCATGGGCAGCGACACCGGCGGCTCCATCCGCCTGCCCGCCGTGTTCTGCGGCATCACCGGGTTGAAGCCGACCTATGGCCGCGTGTCCCGGCGGGGCGTCGTGCCGCTCTCCTTCGGCCTCGACCACACCGGGCCGCTGACCCGCACCGCCGAGGATTGCGCGCTGAGCATGCAGGTGCTGGCCGGGCATGATCCGCTCGACCCCGGCTCCGCCCCCGTGCCGCCGGGCGACTACCTCTCGGGCCTCAAGGACGGCATCAAGGGCCTGACCATCGGCTATGCCCGGGCCTTCAACGAGGGTGCTGCGCTGTCCGCCGAATCCGTGGCCGCGCAGGAGGAAGCGGTGTGCGTGCTGCGCGCCCTGGGGGCGACCGTGATCGACGTGGCCCTGCCGCCCATGCGCCGCATGGAAGCCGCGATGTGGACCATCCTGCACGCTGAGTCCTTCGCCATCCATCAGGACCACCTGCGCCGCACGCCCGAACTGTATGGCCGCGTCACGCGGGAGCGCCTCAGCCTCGGCGCCTTCGTCACCGGGCCGCATTACGTGCAGGCCCAGCGCCTGCGCACCCTGCTGACGGAGGAGATGAACGCGGTGTTCGACCGGTGCGACGCCATCCTCTGCGCCCCGGCCTCCGGCACCGCGCCGGCCCTGTCGGCGGTGGACGAACTGCCCTGGCGTAAGCAGCAGCCGCTGACCGCGCCCTTCAACCTGACCGGCCATCCGGCGATCTGCGTGCCCGGCGGCTTCGGGGCGAACGGGCTGCCGCTGTCGCTGCAATTCGCGGGCCGCGCCTTCGACGAAGCCACGCTGCTGCGCATCGCCCACGCGCTGGAAACCGCCACGGATCACGCCGCCCGCCGCCCGCCGGAGAGCTGGCCATGACCGAGCCGCAACCATCGCCAAGGCCCAGGATCGCGCTGCCCTCAGCGCGATCGACGGCGCGGCGGTTCGACCTGCTGGCCTCGGCCGCGCCCCATGTCCGGGGCGTGGCGGGCCGGCTGCGCACGCCACGGCCCTTCGGGGCGGAACCCGCGAACAGCTTCGGCTTCACCGGCTACGGCTGAACCCGCCTTCCAGGGTCAGCCGCGGGCCCGTCCGGTGCGTTAACCACGTATCCTACCGAGCGGAGCCAGATGGCGCGCAAACCCAACTTCCTGCGGCTGGCGCGCTCCTGGGCGCGGCTGCAATCCTCTGTCCTGCGCCTCGCCAGCCCCGCGCTTCCGGCTGCCCGCGCCGTGCGGCGCAAAAAGGCGCCCTCGAAGGCCTCGGTCTTCGGCTCGAACCCGGGCGCCTTGGACATGCACCTTCACCTGCCGCCCGGCGCCAAGGCGGGGGCGGCCCTGATCGTCGTCCTGCACGGTTGCGGGCAGGATGCCCGGGGCTTCGCCGCCGCGTCCGGCTGGCAGGCGCTGTCCGACCAGCTGCGTATTCCCCTGCTGCTGCCGGAACAGCGCGCCGCCAACCACCCCAACCGCTGCTTCCATTGGTATCTCGACGGCGATGTCCTGCGCGGCAGGGGCGAGGCGGCATCGATCCGCCAGATGCTGAGCCACACGATGAAGCGCCTCGGCACCGATCGCAGCCGGGTCTTCATCGTCGGGCTTTCCGCGGGAGGCGCCATGACGGCCGCCATGCTGGCCGCCTATCCCGCCGTCTTCGCCGGGGGCGCGATCGTGGCGGGCCTGCCGGCCGGCACCGCCCACAGCTCCCTGATGGCGCTGCGCCGCATGTACCGGGCGGTGCCGTTCAGCACCCGCGCGGCGCTGGTGGCCGCTGTCCGCGCCATCTCACCGGGGCGCGACCACCGGCCCTGGCCGCGCGTCTCCATCTGGCAGGGCCTGGCCGACCGCACCGTGGACCCCGCGAATGCCGAACTTCTCGCGGACCAGTGGAGCGGCGTGCATGGGCTGGACGCCGAGCCGGCCACCGATACGGCGCCCGCGCCCGGCATCAGGCGCCGGGCCTGGCGGAACCGCGCGCAGGATGTGGTGGAGGCCTGGACCATCGAGGGGCTGGCGCACGGCTTTCCCGTGGCACCGGCGCTGGATGGCGGGCGCGCCGGGCCTTCGGTGGTCGATATCGGCGTTCCGGCCGCGCTGCATATCGCCCACTTCTGGGGGCTGCGGTAACCGGGCGTCAGCTCAGCGCCACATAGCGCCCCGGGCGGTGGTTCATGGCGATGATCAGGTTCAGCACCACCACCCCCAGCACCGACAGCGCGAGCTGGACCGGCTGCAGCACGAAGCAGGCGGCCAGCATGATGGTCAGGTCCACGGCCAGCTGGAAGTAGCCGGCGCGGATGCCGTGGCGCTCCTGTAAATACAGCGCCAGGATGTTCACGCCGCCCAGCCCGATGCGGTGCCGCACCATGATCAGCATGCCGATGCCGAACAGCCCGCCCCCGGTGACCGAGGCATAGATGGGGTTCAGATGCTCGAACCCGATCCACAGCGGCGTCAGGCGCGACAGCAGAGAGACCAGCCCCACCGCCACGAAGGTGCGCAGCGTGATGCGCCAGCCCATGCGCCGCGCCGCCACCCAGTAGAAGGGCAGGTTGGTGACGAAGAAGATGGCCCCGAAGCTGATGCCCGTGACCTGGTGCAGCAGCAGGGACAGGCCGACGGTGCCCCCGGTCAGGATGCGGGCCTCGGCATACAGGTTGCTGCCCAGGGCGACGAACAGGCAGCCCAGGGCGAGGGCCGCCAGATCCTCGACGGGCGTGTGGCGATGGGGGGCGGTGGAAGTGGCCATGGGCGCAGTGTAGCGCGGCACCGGGGGCTTCGCCGCCCCGGTGTTGCGCCGCAGCGAGGGCTAAACCCCCGCCAATGCCTGCGGCTTGGGCCCGCCCGCCATCCAATCCAGCAATTGCACGGTGTGCACGGTGGGCGGCCCGCCGGCGCCGATCTGCGTCAGGCAGCCGATATTGCCCGCGGCCACCACGCTGGCGCCGGTGCGGGCGATATTGGCCAGCTTGCGCGCCTTCAGCTTCGCCGCGATCTCGGGCTGCATCATGTTGTAGGTGCCGGCGCTGCCGCAGCACAGATGCCCCTCGGCCGGTTCCTTCACCGTGAAGCCCGCCCGGGTCAGCAACTGCTTGGGCAGGGCCGTGATCTTCTGGCCATGCTGCAGGGAGCAAGCACTGTGATAGGCCACCGTGATGCCCGGGGCCGCGCGGCTGGGGGCATAGTCGAACTTCGCCAGCGCCTCCGTCACGTCCATCGCCAGGGCGGAGACACGGGCGGCGGCCTCGGCCTCCGGCTCCTCGCGGAACATGAAGCCGTAATCCTTCACCGTGGTGCCGCAGCCGGAGGCATTGACGATGATGGCATCCAGCCCGCCCTGGCGGGCCTCCGCCTCCCAGGCCTGGATATTGGCGCGCGCGGCGGCCATGGCCGGGTCGTGCCGACCCATGTGATGCGTGAGCGAGCCGCAGCAGCCGGCGGCGGGCGGCACCACCACCTCCAGCCCCATGCGCGTCAACAGGCGGATGGTGGCGGCGTTGATCTCTGGGTCCAGCACCTGCTGGGCGCAGCCGGCCAGCAGTGCCACGCGGCCGCGCCGGTTGCCCTCGGCGGGGTGGGTGCCGGTGACGGGGCGGGCGGCCGGCAGGGCCTGCGGCGCCAGCTCCAGCATGGCGCGCAGCCGGCGGGAGGTCACGCCCCGCCCCGGCACCAGGCCCCGCAGGGGCCGCGCCAGCGCCGCCAGCCGCATCGCCCAGCGGAAGCGGCCGGGATGGGGCAGCAGCGCGGCCAGCACGGCGCGCAGCGCGCGTTCCGGCAGCGGGCGGGTATAGGTTTCCTCCACATGCCGCCGGGCGTGGTCGATCAGGTGCATGTAGTGCACCCCCGACGGGCAGGTGGTCATGCAGGACAGGCAGGACAGGCAGCGGTCGATATGCCGTGCCTCCAGCTCACTGGCGGGGCGGCCGCTCTCCAGCATGTCCTTGATCAGGTAGATGCGGCCGCGCGGGGAATCCAGCTCGTCGCCCAGCTCCACGAAGGTGGGGCAGGTGGCGGTGCAGAAGCCGCAATGCACGCAGCTGCGCAGGATGCCGTTGGCGACCTTCAGCTCCGGGTCCTGGAGCTGCTCGGGGGAGAAATGGGTTTGCATCCGGTGTTCAGCGCCCCATGCGGCCGGGGTTGAGAATGCCCGCGGGGTCCAGCAGCGCCTTCACCCGGGTGGAGATGGCGGCCAGCGCCGGCGGTTCGGGCGGCAGCACGGCCACGGCGTGGCGCAGCGCGTCGGGTGCGCGGAACAGGGTGAAGCTGCCAGTGCCGGCGGCGGCCACCACGGCCTGATGCATGGCCTCGCTGGCCTCGCCCGCCACCCAGATCAGCCCCCCGCCCCAGTCCAGCAGCAGCTTCGCCCCCGGCAAGGCCGCGCAGACCGCCGGCGCCGCCGAGGGCGCGACCGACAGCCGCCACACGGCATCCTCCGGCGCGGCATCCAAGAAGGTCGCGTCCCGCACGCCGCGCCACAGGCTGCGCGCCGCCTGGCCGTCGAACAGGGAGATCTCGCCGAAGGGGGCCAGAACCTCACGCAGCCTGCCGGTGCGATAGGTCACGCTCTCCGAAAAATCCTCGATGCGCAGCAGCGCCACCGGGCCCGGCAGGCCCATCGCCGCCATGCCCATCGGCAGCAGCGCGGCCCCCGACACCCCGAAGGGCGAGCCCAGCCCCGCCGACAGCGCCCGCACCCCCGCCCCGAGATCCGGCACCGCCAAGGCCAGCGTGCCCGTGGCCTCGGCGGCGGGCAGCACCTTGAAGGTGATCTCGGTCAGCACGCCCAGCGTGCCGTGGCTGCCCGCCAGCAGCTTGCACAGGTCGAGTCCCGTCACGTTCTTCAACACCCGCCCGCCGGAGCGGAAGATCTCGCCATCGCCCTTCACCGCGCGGATGCCCAGCACATGGTCGCGCATGGAGCCCCAGGCGATGCGGCGCGGCCCCGAGAGGTTGGTCGCCACCACGCCCCCCAGCGTCGCCCCGCCCGCCCCCAGCAGGGCCGAGAGGTCCGGCGGCTCCGCGATGATCTGCTGGCCCTGCTCGGCCAAGGCGGCCTCGATCTCGGCCACCGGCGTGCCGGCGCGGGCGGAGATCACCAGCTCCGCCGGCTTGTACAGGGTGATGCCGGTCAGCCCCCGGGTGGAGAGGGTGCGCGCGGCCTGAACCGGGCGCAGCATGGCGCGCTTGCTGCCCGCGCCCTCGATCGCCAGCGGCTCCCGCGCCGCATGGGCGGCCCGGACGGCCTCGGCCAGGGCCTGCTCGGTGCCGGGGGTCATCATGCCGCGCCCGCCAGCACGGTCTCGCCCAGCAAGGGAAACACCTTGGCCGGGTTCAGCAGCCAGTCGGGGTCGAAGGCGGATTTGATGGAACGCTGCAAGGCCAGCTCATCGGCGGTGAACTGCACATGCATCAGGTCGCGCTTTTCCACCCCTACCCCGTGCTCGCCGGTCAGGCAGCCGCCCACCTCCACGCACAGCTTCAGGATATCGGCGCCGAAGGCCTCGGCCTTGCGGAAGCTTTCGGGGTCATTGGCGTCGAACATGATCAGCGGGTGCAGGTTGCCGTCGCCGGCGTGGAACACATTGGCTACCTTCAACCCGTATTCCTCGCTCATCTCCGTGATGCGGCCCAGCACGCGCGGCAGCTCGCCGGTGGGGATGGTGCCGTCCATGCACAGATAGTCCGGGCTGATCCGCCCCACCGCGCCGAAGGCGCCCTTGCGCCCCTTCCAGATCGCCAGCGACTGCTCGGCGCTTTCAGCCACCTTCATGCTGATGGGGTCGAACCGCGCGCAGATGTCGCGGATGCGGGCCAGCAGCGCGTCCTGCTCCGCCTCGCTGCCCTCCACCTCGATGATCAGCATCGCCTCCGCATCCAGCGGGTAGCCGGCATGGGCGAAGGCCTCGCAGGCATGGATGCAGGGGCGGTCCATGAATTCCAGCGCCACGGGGATGATGCCGCTGCCGATGATGGCATCCACCGCCTGGCCCGCCACCGGGATCGAGGAAAACGCCGCCAGCATGGCCCGCGCGCCCTCGGGGCCCCGCAGGATGCGCACCGTCACCTCGGTGACCATGCCGAGTTGCCCCTCGGAGCCGGTAATCAAACCGAGCCAGTCGTAGCCAGCACCATCCAGATGCGTGCCGCCAACTTCGAAAATCTCGCCCTCGATGGTGACGAACTTCACGCCCAACAGGTTGTTCGCCGTGACCCCGTATTTCAGGCAATGCGCGCCACCCGAATTCATCATCACATTGCCGCCGATCATGCAGGCCAGCTGGCTGGACGGGTCCGGGGCATAGAAGAACCCCTCCCCCGCCACCGCCTGGGTGATGCCGATATTCGTCACTCCCGCCTCGACCACCGCGAAACGGTCCTCGAAATTCATCTCCAGGATGCGGTTCATCCGCATCAGCCCGATCACCACCGCATCGGCCAACGGCAAGGCCCCACCCGACAGCGACGTGCCCGCCCCGCGCGGGATCACCCGCACCCCCTGCTGATGGCAAAACCGCAGCACGGCCGCCACCTCCGCCGTCGTGCGCGGCAACACCACCGCCATCGGCATCTGCCGATAGGCCGAAAGCCCATCCGTCTCATAAGGCCGGAGGCGCAATTCCTCCGTGATCAGCGCATCCGCCGGCACAAGCCGCGCCAGCCCGGCCAGAATCTCGGGCCGGCGGGCCAACACCTCGGGCTTGGGGGCGGGCAGCCTGATCATGGAACGTCTCGTTTCTTGCGCGTGAAGCCACCCCGAACATGCGGCGCCCCGCGATACGCCGCAAGGGCGGGTTGTTTTTGGGGGAAGGCCGCATGAGGGGGGCAAAGCCCCTCTCGCAGCCCGCCCCCAGAAACAACAAAACCCGCCGGCCTGGTGGCGGGCGGGTTTGCTGTGCGGGCTGTGCCCGGGCTGGTTAGCCCTGGCGCGCCTTCATGCGGGGGTTCTTCTTGTTCAGAACGTACAGGCGGCCACGGCGGCGGACCACCACGCAGTTCTTGTCGCGCGTCTTGGCGGACTTCAGGCTGTTACGGATCTTCATGACGGAACCTGCGCAAGTGAATGGGGGCCTGGCGCTAGGCCCGGCAGAGGCCGTGCTTCTACGCAGCGAGCCTGCCCGCGTCAACCCGCCATCAGGTGTGCGGGCACGCGCAAACCCAGGGAAACCGGCACAGGCCAGTCTTCGGCCACTGTCCGCAGCTTGCGGAAGCCCGCGCGGATGTAGTTGGGCAGGGCGCGGGGGTGGTCGGCGGTGCAGGTGTTCACCGTCAGCGCCCCGCAGCCGTCGCCCCAGGCCTGGGCGATGGCGTGGTGCAGGAAGGCCATCCCGAGTCCCCGCCCCACCGCCCAGGGCATCAGCCCGAAATAGGAGAGGTTGGTGATGGGCGAGCCCATCCGGTCCAGCTCATAGAAGCCGGCCGGTTCGCCCTTCAGCATCAGCACATGGATGGAGATGCCGGACTGCGCGAGGATGGCCGTCAGCTGGCTGTCGTTCAGCGTGCGGCGCAGCCACCACAGATAGTCCTCGCCCACCGTGTTGTAGAGGTAGCGGTAGAAGGGCACGGTGCAGCGCGGCACCCGCACCACCTCCGCTTCCGGGGGCAGCACGGGCACGGGTGTGGCCGGCGGCGTGTCCATGCGCAGGAACGTCACATGGACCCGCAGGTGATGGGCGGCGACGGCCACCGCTCAGTGCTCCAGGAAGCTCCGCAATTTCCGCGAGCGTGAGGGGTGCTTCAGCTTGCGCAGCGCCTTCGCCTCGATCTGGCGGATGCGTTCGCGCGTCACGTTGAACTGCTGGCCGACCTCTTCCAGCGTGTGGTCGGTGTTCATGCCGATGCCGAAGCGCATGCGCAGCACGCGCTCCTCACGCGGCGTCAGGCTGGACAGCACCTTGGTGGTGGCTTCGCGCAGGTTGGACTGGATCGCGGCATCCAGCGGGATGACGGCGGCCTTGTCCTCGATGAAATCGCCCAGATGGCTGTCTTCCTCGTCGCCGATCGGCGTTTCGAGGGAGATCGGCTCCTTGGCGATCTTCAGCACCTTGCGCACTTTCTCCAGCGGCATGCCGAGCTTCTCGGCCAGCTCCTCCGGCTGGGGTTCGCGGCCGATCTCGTGCAGCATCTGGCGGCTGGTACGCACCAGCTTGTTGATCGTCTCGATCATATGGACCGGGATGCGGATGGTCCGCGCCTGGTCGGCGATGGAGCGCGTGATCGCCTGGCGGATCCACCAGGTGGCGTAGGTGCTGAACTTGTAGCCGCGGCGGTATTCGAACTTATCCACCGCCTTCATCAGGCCGATATTGCCTTCCTGGATCAGGTCCAGGAACTGCAGGCCGCGGTTGGTGTACTTCTTGGCGATGGAGATCACGAGGCGCAGGTTGGCCTCGACCATCTCCTTCTTCGCCACCGTCATGTCGCGCTCACCGCGCGAAACGGTCAGGTACACGCGGCGGAATTCCGCCACCGGCAGGCCGGTCTCGCTGGCAATGGCGCTGATCTCGCCGCGGATGCGCTCCACATCCTCACCGGCGCGGGCGGCGAAGCCCTGCCAGGACTTGGCCTTGGAACGGCCCATGCGCTCCACCCAGGACGGGTCGAGCTCGGACCCGCGCCACTGGCTGAGGAAGTCCTCGCGCTTCACCTTGAAGCTCTCGGCCAGGCGCAGCATCTGGCCGTCCATCGTCACCAGGCGCTTGTTCAGCAGCTTCAGCTGCTCGACCAGCTCCTCGATGCGGTTGTTGTGCAGGCGGATCTTCTCCACCAGCGCCACGAGTTCGAGGCGGGACTTCTCGTAGCTTTTCTCGCTGCGCCCACCCAGCTCCTCGCCGGCGGTGTAGGCGTCCATGCGCTTCACCGTGGCCTTGGCCAGCTTGGAGTACATGCCCTCGATGGCCTCGAACTGGGCCAGCACCTCGGGCTTCAGCTTCTCCTCCAGCGCCGAGAGCGACAGGCCCATGCTGCCTTCCTCGTCGCCTTCCTCGAATTCCTCGGGCTCGGCGGCGCCTTCGGGCAGGTCGGCGGCGTTGGTGGCTTCCAGGTCGATCACGTCGCGCAGCAGCATGCGGCCTTCGCGCACGGCCTCATGCCAGGCGACGATGGCGCGGAAGGTCAGGGGGCTTTCGCACAGCCCCCCGATCATCATGTCGCGGCCGGCCTCGATGCGCTTGGCGATGGCGATTTCGCCTTCGCGGGAGAGCAGCTCGACGCTGCCCATCTCACGCAGATACATGCGGACGGGGTCGTCGGTGCGGCCGACGCTCTCCTCATCCACATTGCCGCCGGCCTCTTCCTCTTCCTCTTTCTCACCCTCGGCGGTGACGGGCTTGACGGTGGCGTCGCCCTCCTCGGCTTCTTCCGCCTCGACGACGGTGATGCCGCTCTCGGAGAGGGTGGCCAGCGTGTCCTCGATCATCTCGGAGGACACCTGCTCGGACGGCAGCACGGCGTTGACCTCGTCAACGGTGACGAAGCCGCGCTCCTTGCCCCGGGCAATCAGCTTCTTCACGGCGGCCGAGTGCATGTCGAGCATGACGCCCTCCACCGCCTCGTCGCGCGCTTCCGCGGTTTCGGTGCCGTTGCCCGGTTTCGTCGCCATATATTAAACTCCGTTCACATGCCCCGGAGGCGCGGAAACCGCACCCCGCACGGGGCATACCAACCCAAAAGCCGCCAAAGGCGCATATGGAACGCGCCGAGGCCGTCCGCCAGCCCTGGAGCAGCATTTGCTCCAACGAAACTGCTTTGCGGTTTCGTTGGAGCAAATTCAAGCTGCTCCAGCAGCAAATGCCTCTGGGGCGCGAATCCGCGCAGGATTTGCCACATCGTGTGGCAGGATCAACCCTCCGGACCCTCCGATCCGGTTTCGCCACGCCCAAAAGCGTCCAGCGCCTCTTTCAAAAGCGTGACGCGGCGCTGGGTTTCCGTCGAAGGATTCCGTTCAGCGGCATGGATCGCCGCTTCCAGATCTTCCTTCAGCGGGCCGTTGCCCCGCAACCTGGCGAAGAAGTGCCAGAAACATTCCAGCGTCTCGGACTGCTGGGCCTCCGCCCGGGCCCCCAGGGGCAGGGCCGGCGTGCGCCGGGCCCAGACCAGGGCGTCGCCCGCGCCGGAGGACCGCAAATGATCGGCGACCGCCTCCGGGTCAAGCGGCGCGCCCTCGGAAAACAGCTTCAGCAGCGCAGCCCTGAGTTGCGTGGCCTCGCCCTCGGGCAGGTCCAGCAGCATCAGGGGTTCCTCCACCTCCGGCAGCAGCCAGGGGTGGTTGACCAGGCAGGCCATCAGCGCCCGGGCCTGGGCCAGCCGCACGCCGCCGCCCGGCACGGGGCGCTGGATGGTGACGGGGGCGGGCTTGCCGCCGCGCTTGTTGCTGGCGAACAGGCGGTCCAGCAGCGCCCGGCGGTATTCCCCGGCCAGCGCCTTGTCCGGGATCTGGCCCACCGCCTCCATCAATTTGTTGCGGAAGGCGGCGCGCTGCTCCGGCCGGTCCATCTTGCCCTGGGGGCGCAGCAGGTCGAACAGCGCCTCATCCATCGGGCGGGCCGCGTCGAGCACGGCGTTGAACGCCTCCGGCCCCTTGTTCGCCACCAGCGTGTCCGGGTCCTCCCCGGCGGGCAGGATGGCGAAGCGCAGGGTGCGCGCGGGCGAGAGCAGGGGCAGCGCCACCTCCGCCGCGCGGGCCATGGCGCGCAGGCCGGCGCTGTCGCCATCCAGGCACAGCACGGGCTCGGGGCCGATGGCCCACATGGCTTCCAGCTGCTCGGGCGTCAGCGCGGTGCCCAGGGGGGCGACGGCGCCGCCGAAACCGTTCTGGTGCAGGGAGATGACATCCATATACCCCTCCACCGCCACCAGCCGGGCGCCGCGGAACACCGCCTCCCGCGCCAGGTCCAGGCCATAGAGGTTGCGGCGCTTGGAAAAGACCGGGGTTTCCGGGCCGTTCACGTATTTGGGCTGGCCGTCGCCCAGGATGCGGCCCCCGAAGCTGATGGTGCGGCCGCGCTTGTCGCGGATGGGGAACATCACCCGGTTGAAGAACAGGTCCACCGGGCCGCGATCGCGTTCCTGCATCAGCCCGGCCTCGATCAGCTGGGCGGTCTCCACCCCCTGGTCGCGCAGGTCGGCGGCCAGCGCGCCGCGCCCCTCGCCAGACCAGCCCAGGCCGAAGCGGGCAATGGTTTCGTCCGTCAGGCGGCGGCGGCGCAGGTATTCCAGGGCGGCGCGGCCCTCGGGCAGGTGCAGGCGGCGGGTGAAGGCGGCCTCGGCGGCGGCCAGCACGCCGTGGATGTCCTTGGCGCGGCGGTCGCGCGCGGCGGCCTCGGGGGTGGGTTTGGGCACCTCCAGCCCGGCCTCGGCCGACAGGCGCTCGATCGCCTCCATGAAGGTGGCGCCGGACTGGCGCATGACGAAGGTGATGGCATCGCCATGCGCGCCACAGCCGAAGCAGTGGAAGTGGTCGTCGTAGATATAGAAGGAGGGGGATTTCTCGCCGTGGAACGGGCAGCAGGCCTTCCATTGGCGCCCGGCCTTTTCCAGCCGGGTTGCGCGCCCGATGAGGGGAGCGAGCGGGGTGCGCGCGCGCAATTCATCGAGGAAATGTGGAGGCAGGGCCATCGGGGCTATTAGCGCCGGCCGGCGCGCGCCCGCAACGGTACGCCCCGCCCCCTCAGCCCCAGGGGCCGCGGCGACGCTGCAGGATATCGTTCAGCAGGGATGCCCGCGGCGCCTCATGCAGCACGGACCAGGCATTGCTGACCGCGAAGCGCAGGGGGCTGTTGTCCTGGGCGCGGATGAAGCCGTCCAGTTCCAACTCCATCAGCAGCAGATAGAGCGCGCGTTCCACGATCGGCAGCCGGGCCGCGATGGCGGCATCCTGCTGGCTAGGCCGAGACGTGGCCGGGGCATGGCCGAGAAGTTCATGAACCGCACTGGACTGCCTAGGGCCCTCGGGCATAGCACCTCCAAGCGCACCGCCGCGCACACTCACCGCATGTCACATCACGTGACATGAGACAAGTCGATACGTCACGCCACGTGACTATCGATCGCCCTTGCGCAGAGGCGCCGAGGCTTCCTCATGCAGGCTGCCGCCCCGGGACGCCACTTTCTTCACCCGCCCCGGCTCCCGCACGCCGACGGGAATCTCCTGGCTGCCGGCCGCGATCCCCAGCCGGGAAGCGGCGGCGAACACGTCCCGTTGCAGATCGAAAGGCATGCCATGCAAGCCCCCGGCATACACCCATTCCAGCGTAACCCTATGCCGCGCCATCAGGCGCAACATGGCCTGCACCTGCGCCAGACGGGAGCCGCCTTCCCAGTTCGCATAGGTGTTGCGCTCGACGCCGATCTCCGCCGCGAGCTGTTCCTGGGTCTTGCCGAGCGCCAGGCGGGCGGCGGCCAGGCGTCGGCCGACCGCCTCTTTCAATGCGGAATCAGGTGAGGAACTGGGCATGCCCCAACGGGTGCCTTTTCACCATCAAAAGGTCACGCCACATGTCGTGACGCGGGGTGATACCACTTGGCCGTCACACATCGTGACATTTTTCATTCCGAACCGCATGGAGCGCCGCCGGAGTGCGCCACGCGGATGGATGCAGGCTGCGCGCTGCCCTGCCGGCGAAGTCATGCCAGGCACCGCACTCTCGTTCTTTTGCATATAATTCAATGGAATATTGATCTTCTGAAAGATGTCCGCGCGCACTTCGGACTACCAGCAGAGCCGCCATACCTCAAATGAATGAACACATGAATTCCCTGGACTGCAACCGCGCGGGGTGCACACCCATATCGGCCAGCCTCCGTCACAAGGGTTTACCGGACACGCCCACACCCGCTATGCCGCGCTGCATGAAGCCCGCTGAGATCCAGGCCGTCCAGGCCGAACTCCGTCGCCTGACCGGCAGCGCCAAGCTGACGATCCGCGCCCCCAAGACCCGCAACGGCCCCGTTGAGCTGCTGGCGGATGATGAAGTGATCGGCACGGTGGACCGTGACGACGAGGATGGCGACCTGGCCTACCACGTCACCATCACCATCCTCTCCGAGGATCTGGCGGGGGGCTGAGCCCCCCGGCCTTCACCCGCCCAGAGCCGCCTTCACCAGCGGCCCGGCCTTGGCCATGTCCATCTGGGCGGCATACTTGCCCTTCAGCACGGCCATCACCTTGCCCATCTCCTTGATGCTGGCGGCCCCGCTTTCCGCCACGGCGGCGGCGACGGCGGCCTGCATCGCGGCGTCATCCATCTGCTGCGGCAGGAAGGCCTCGATCACCGCGATCTCGGCATCCTCCTTCGCCGCCAGCTCCGGCCGGTTGCCCTGGCGGTACATCTCCGCCGACTCGCGCCGGCTTTTCACCATGCCGCGCAGCATGCTCACCAGCGCCGCTTCCTCCAGCGGCGGGCCCGGGCGGGCCGCGATGTCGGAATCCTTCATCTTCGCGATGATCATGCGGATGGTGGAGGTGCGCGGCGCATCCCCCGCCTTCATGCTGGTCTTCAGTTCCTCGGTGAAACGGGCGCGCAGTTCCATGATCATTCTCCTTGCGGGTGGCAGCCTATAGGCCGGCCGCCCTTTGCGGAGAATATGGGGATCGCCCGACCCGCGCACATGCCCCGGCTGCGCGGGATATGGGCAGGTTGCTTGCGCAATGCTCGCGGCCAGGATGCGGTGTGGTATCTCACCGTCAGAATCTCTCTGGCCGGCCCCCGGGCCTGTGCCATGCTCGCCCCACGCAAGGACGCGATGCGGAGGCCCCCTCATGATCAAGACCGCCCTCAAGGCGCTGGCATTCACCACGGCGCTGGCGGCGCCCCTGGCCTCGCAGGCCCAGGTGCCCGAAAGCCTGGCCGCCGGCCCCCGCGTGAACATCGTGGCCGTGACCCAGCCCGTGCCCACCAACCCGCAATTCATCCGCGTGGACCAGGCCATCCTGCGTGACCTGGTGGGCCAGCGCAGCGGCGGCCGCATCCAGGTCACCGTCGCCTCCCACGCCGAGCGCAATCTGGGCGGCAGTGAGATCGTCCGCCTCGTGCGCTCCGGCCAGGTCGAGATCGGGGCCGGCACCCTCTCCACCCTGTCGGGCGACGTGCCCATCCTGGACGGCATCGACCTGGCGGGCCTGGCCCCCGATATCGGCGATGCCCGCCGCATCGCGGAGCAGATGCTGCCCATCGCCAACCGCGACCTGGAACGCTTCAACACCCGCATCGTGGTGATCTATCCCTTCCCGGCGCAGGTGATGTTCTGCCGCGCGCCCTTCACCAACCTGACCGACCTGCGCGGCCGGCGCGTGCGCACCTTCGGCAATTCGCTGGTGGATTTCTTCACCGCCCTCGGCGCCCAGCCGACCAGCATCGGCTTCCCCGAAGTGTATTCGGCGCTGGAGCGCGGCGTGGTCGATTGCGCCATCACCGGCACCGGCTCGGGTGCCGCCGCCCGCTGGCCGGAGGTTTCGACCCATATCAGCGACCTGCCCATCTCCTGGGCCGTGGCCGGCTACATGGTGAACCTCACCTGGTGGAACCGGCTGGACCCGGCGGTGCGCACCTTCCTGGAAGGCACCTTCAAGCAGATGTCCGATGAGCTGTGGGCGCTGGGTGCGGCCGCCACGCGCGACGGCATCGACTGCAACATCGGCAATGCCAGCGCCTGCCGCATCCATCAGCTGGCCCCGCGCCCGATGACGGAGGTGCCCGCCACCCCCGCCGATCGCGCGCTGACGCGCCAGATCTTCGAGCAGAACGTGCTGCCCGGCTGGGTGCGCCGCTGCGGCGCGCGCTGCGGCGAGGTCTACAACCAGATCATCGCCCCCATTTCCGGCGTGCGGTTCGGCGGGTGAAAGCCCTGCTGAACGGGGCGGACCTGCTGCGCCGCGGCGCGGCGGGTGTCTCCGCCCTGATGGGGTATCTGGCGGGATGGAGCTACGTCGCCGCCTCCCTGTTCATCACCTTCGACATCCTGACGCGGAATTTCCTGGGCTTCTCCTCCTCCGCGACGGTCGAGATCACGGGCTATATTCTGGCCTGCGGCATCGCCTGGGCGCTGGCGCACACGCTGGCGGCGCGGGCGCATATCCGGGTGGATGTGCTGGTCAACCGCTTCCCGCTGCCCATCCGCGCGCCCATGCACATCTTCGCGCTGCTGATGCTGGGCGCCTTCGCGGTGTTCTGCGCCTGGGCCGCCTGGTCCCTGGTGGATGAGAGCATGCTGTTCGACGCGCATGACAATTCCGCCCTGCACATCCCCATGGTGATCCCGCAGGGGATCTGGTTCGTGGGCATCATGGCCTTCGTGATCATGGTGGGGGTGCTGCTGCTGGAAAGCCTGCTGGCCCTGCTGGCCGGTGAGCCGGAGCGGCTGGACCGGATCCTGTCCTCCCGCAGCTTCGAGGACGAAACCGCAGAGGCGCTGGACGCCGTGGGGATGGCCCGCAAGTGATTGCAATCGTCTTTCTGCTCGGCCTGCTGGGCGTGCTGGTCTTCGCCGCCGCCGGCACCGCCGCGGTGCCGGTCGCCGAGATCCTGATGCTGATCGGCGTCTTCGTCGTGTTCTTCGGCTCGGGCGTCTACATCGCGGCGGTCCTGGGCATCCTCTCCTTCCTCATCGGCTTCATGTTCAGCGACCGGCCCTGGTGGAATTTCGCCGGGCAGACGCTGTGGGGCCCCAGCTCCAACTTCGTGCTGGTGGCGGTGCCGCTGTTCCTGCTGATGGGTGAGATCCTGCTGCGCGCCGGCCTGTCGGACCGGCTGTACAAGGCGCTGAACGTGTGGCTGAACCGCCTGCCGGGCGGCCTGCTGCACACCAACATCGTCTCCTGCGCGGTGTTTTCCGCCATCTCGGGCTCCTCGGTCGCCACGGCCGCCACCATGGGCTCCGTCGCCCTGCCCTATTTCAACAACACGCCCTACAACCAGCGCTGGGTGCTGGGGTCGCTGGCGGCCGGCGGCGCGCTGGGCAACCTGATCCCGCCGGGCATCACCTTCATCATCTATGGCCTGATCACCGAGACCTCGGTGGGCGCGCTGTACATCGCGGCCCTGCTGCCTTCCGCCCTAGTGGTGGCGCTGTTCGCGGCGCTAATCGCCTGGCATGGCTGGCGCAATCCGCTGCCCAAGCCCCCCGCCGTGCCCCTGCGCGACAAGCTGATCGCGCTGAAGGACCTGACGCCCACGGTGCTGCTGATCGTGCTCGTGCTGGGCTCGATCTATGGCGGCTACGCCACGCCGACCGAGGCCGCGGCGCTGGGCGTCGTGGGCTCCCTGTTCTTCGCCGCGATCGAGGGCAAGCTGTCCCTGCGGCTGCTGAACGCGAGCGCCGAGGCCACCGCCCGCAACACGGCGCTGCTCGGCCTCATCATCTTCGGCGCCTATCTGCTGAACTATGTGCTGACCATCATCAACGTGCCGCAGGCGCTGGCGGGGCTCATCTCCGGCCTGCCGCTGCCGCCCTGGGCCATCATGTGCTGCATCATCGGGCTGTATTTCGCGCTCGGCACCTTCATGGAGGGCTTCTCCATGATCATCACTACCGTGCCGGTCGTGTTCCCGGTGGTGGTGGCGCTGGGCTACGACCCGATCTGGTTCGGCGTGATCGTGACCATGCTGGTCGAGATCGCGCAGATCAGCCCGCCCGACGGCACGGTGATGTATGTGCTGCAGGGCATGCGCCCCAAGGGCGGCCCCATCACCGACGTGTTCGCGGGGGTGATGCCCTTTGTGCTCGTCTATCTGCTCGCCATCGTGCTGCTCATGCTCGTGCCCGGCATCGCCCTGTGGCTGCCGCGCGCGATGGCCTGACACCCCTTTCCCCAGTGACGGATACCATGACCGAGGATACTCGCCCCGTTCGCATCGCCGTGGATATCGGCGGCACCTTCACCGACCTGCAGATCTATGACGCGCGGCGCGGCCAGGTGGTGGCCTGGAAGACCCCCACCACCCCCGCCGACCCGTCGGACGGCCTGCTGACCGGCGTGAAGGAAGCCTCCGAGAAGTTCGGCTTCGCGCTGTCCGATGTGGGGCTGCTGCTGCACGGCACCACCATCGCCACCAACGCGGTGCTGGAACGCAAGCTGGCCCGCGGTGTGCTGCTGACCACCGCCGGCTTCGAGGATGTGCTGGAGATCACGCGCCATTTCCGCCGTGACCTGTACGCCCTGGCCCCCGACCCTTTCCCCTGCCTGATCGCCCGCGACATGCGCCTGGGCGTGACGGAGCGCCTGCGCGCCGATGGCAGCGTGGAAACCCCGCTGGCGCTGGACGGGCTGATGGAGAAGCTGCGGGCGCTGAAGCCCGAGGCCATCGCCATCTGCCTGCTGCACGCCTATGCCAACCCGGCGCATGAGCGGGCGCTGCGCGACGCGGTGGCGGCCGCCTTCCCCGGCTTGCCGATCTCGCTCTCCTCGGAGATCTCGCCCGAGATCCGCGAATACGAGCGCACCAGCACCACGGTGCTGAACGCGGTGCTGATGCCCGTCGTCAGCGCCTATATGAAAAAGCTCCAGGCGCGGCTGGGCTCGGGCGAGTTCACGCCGCGCGTCTTCCTCGTGCAGTCCAATGGCGGCGTGTGCAGCCCGCAGACGGCGGGCGAGCAGCCCGCGCGGCTGCTGCTCTCGGGCCCCTCGGGCGGGGCGCTCGCGGCCTCCCGCCTCGCGCAGGAACTCGGCAAGCCGAACCTGGTGGCCGTGGATATGGGCGGCACCAGCTATGATGTCTCCGTGGTGCAGGGGGGCGCCGTCTCCATCATCACCCAGGGCGAGATCGACGGCCTGCCGGTGCGGCTGCCGATGGTCGAGATGCGCACGATCGGCGCCGGCGGCGGGTCGCTCGCGCGCGTGCGCGATGGCGGGCGGCTGACGGTCGGCCCCGAAAGCGCGGGGGCGCGGCCCGGCCCCGTCTCCTACGGGCGCGGCGGCACGGAGCCCACGGTGACGGACGCCAACCTGTTCACCGGGCGGCTGGATGCCGAATTCTTCCTGGGCGGGGCCATGAAGCTGGACATGCCGGCCACCGGCCGCGCCATGGCGGGCCTCGGCGACCGGCTGGGCCTGTCGGGCGAGCAGACGGCCGAGGGCATCCTGACCCTGACCAACGCGGCGCTGGCCGCGGCCGTGCGGCTTTCCCTGTTCGAGAAGGGGCTGCACCCCAAGGATTTCGCCCTGCTCTCCTTCGGCGGCGCCGGCGGCCTGCATGCCACCGAGGTGGCCGATGAGATGAGCATGACCGAGGTGGTGTTCCCCCAGAACCCGGGCACGCTCTCGGCCTATGGCATCATGTTCAGCGACCTGAAGCAGGACCTGGCGCGGTCCCGCCTGCTGGTGCTGGGCGAAGCGGCCCTGCCCGCCCTGACGGCACTGATCGCCGAGCTGCGCGCCGAGGCCGATGCGGCCCTCGCCCGCGATGGCGTGGCGGCCGGCGCGCGGGAGCTGAGCGTCTCGGCCGACATGCGCTATCACGGCCAGGCCTTCGAGCTGCTGGTGCCCTGGGGCGACATCACCGCCCCCACGGCGGCCGACCTGGCGGCTTTGGCCGCCCGCTTCCATGAGCAGCACAAGCAGCGCTTCAGCTACTCGGCCGAGGATGAGGTGGTGGAGATCGTGACCATCCGCGTCACCGCCACCGGCCGCCTGCCCCGCCCGGAGCCCGCGCCGATGGCCCCCGCCACCGGCACGGCGCTGAAGGGCACCCGCCGCGTCTTCACGGGCGGTGGCTGGCATGAGGCCGGGGTGTGGGACCGCGACAGCATCGCGGCCGCCGACACCATCACCGGCCCCGCCATCATCGAGGAAGCCTTCGCCACCCATTTCATCGCGCCCGGCTGGACCGCGCGCCTGGGCACCGCCGGTGCCATCATCGCCGTGAAGGAGGGCGCATAATGCTTGGCCCTGTCGATATCGAGGTCATCCGCAACGCGCTGACCGCCGCCGCCGCCGAGATGGACGTGACCATCTGGCGCACCAGCCGCAGCACCATCGTGCGGGAATTGCTGGACTATTCCACCGCCGTCTTCGACGCCGACGGCTGGAACCTGGCGCAATCCGCCCGCATCCCGGGGCATCTGAACTCCATGTCCGCCGCGCTGCGCACGCTGCTGACGCAGTTCGTGGATGCCGAGGCCTGGGGCCCGGATGATGTGGTCATCACCAACGACCCCTATTGCGGCGGCCAGCACCTGCCGGACATCATCGCCTATCGGCCGGTGTTCCATGAGGGCAAGCGCATCGCCTATGTCGGTGCGCTGTGCCACCACATCGATGTGGGCGGGCTCGCGGCCGGCAGCTATGCCGCCACCGCCACCGAGATCTTCCAGGAGGGGCTGCGCATCCCCCCCGTGAAGCTGATCGAGAACGGCAAGCGAAACGACGGCGTCTGGGCGATGATCCGCCAGAACATCCGCAAGCCCGATCTGCTGCTGGGCGACCTGACCAGCCAGATCGCCAGCCTGGAGGTGGGCCGCGCCGCCCTGATCCGCCTGGCCGACCGCTATGGCGCCGAGGCCATGCTGGAAGCGGGCGCCCGCATCCTGGACCAGTCCGAGGCCGGGATGCGCGCCGCCCTCGCGGCCATGCCCGACGGCACCTACGAGTTCACCGACGTGCTCGACGACGATGGCGTGGACATCGGCAAGATCATCGAGCTGAAGGTGAAGCTGACCATCAAGGGCGATGAGGCGGTGGCGGACCTTTCGGGCTGCTCGCCGCAGAGCCAGGGGCCGGTGAATGCCACGCTGGCCTCCTCCAACGCCGCGGTGATGTATGCGCTGATGAGCGCCTCGGGCGGCGGTTTCGCCATGAATGCCGGCTGCTACCGGCCCATCACGGTGATCGCGCCCGAGGGGCTGGTGGTGAATGCCAAGGCGCCCGCGCCGGTGGCGCATCGCGTGGCGGTCTCCCACCGCCTGCTCAACGCCATGTTCGGCGCGCTGCACCAGGCGATCCCGGACCGCATTCCGGCCGCTTATTACGGCAATTCCTATGTCTGCACCTTCCAGACCATCAAGGCGGACGCCAAGCGCGACGTGCTGGTGGAGATCGAGATCGGCGGATCGGGGGCGGCGCCGCACAAGGATGGCGTGAATGCCTATGCGTCCGGCATGCACAACAACAGCAACATCCCGATCGAGATGATCGAGAGCCAGATGCCGCTGACCATCACCCGCTATGAGCTGCAGCCCGACAGCGGCGGCGCGGGGCGGTATCGCGGGGGCTTGGGGCTGCTGCGGGAATGGCGGGTGGACAGCCCGCGCTGCCTGTTCACGGCGAATATGGACCGCTTCCTCAGCGCGCCCTACGGGCTGGCGGGCGGCCAGCCGGCGGCGCCCGGCACGCTGACGCTGATCCGCGACGGGAAGGAGACGCCCATCCCGCCGAAATCGGACAACCGGCCGCTGGTGGCCGGCGATATCGTGCGGCTGGTGACCTCGGGCGGGGGCGGCTTCGGCCCACCCAGCGCCCGGCCGGCCGAGGATCAGGCCCGCGACAAGGCGATGGGGTATGTGACGGGCTGAACAGCCCCCTGCGGGCTCGCTTCCCGGCCGCACAGCGGCCGGCGGCGCCCATAAGGCCTTAGGGCCAGGCGCACCCTGCGCGCGCCGTAAGCCAAGGCGGCGGATGCCGCCGCCCGGCGCTTGAGGGCGCAATATCGCTTTCAGCATGCTATGCTGAAAGCGATGTCACTCCTGCGACTCCTCCCCGAAACCACCGCCAACCGCATCGCCGCCGGCGAGGTGGTGGAGCGCCCCGCGGCGGTGGTGAAGGAGCTGGCCGAGAACGCGCTGGATGCCGGCGCCACCCGCATCGCCGTCACCATCGAGGAAGGCGGCTCCGGCCGCATCCTGGTCGAGGATGACGGCATCGGCATGTCGGCCGAGGAGCTGGCGCTCGCCATCCAGCGCCACGCCACCTCCAAACTGCCCGAGGAAGACACGCTCTTCGCCATCGCCACCCTCGGCTTCCGGGGAGAGGCGCTGCCCTCCATCGGCGCGGTGTCGCGGCTGACCCTGACCTCGCGCCAGCGCGGCGGGGATGCCGCCGCCATCATGGTCGAGGGCGGGCGCGTCGGGCCCGTCACCCCCGCCGCCGCCGCCCCGGGCACGCGGGTGGAGATGCGGGACCTGTTCTTCGCCACCCCCGCCCGGCGCAAATTCCTGAAGGCCCCGCGCACCGAGGCCGAACACGCGCTGGAGGCCCTGCGCCGCCTGGCGCTGGCCTGGCCGCAGGTGGCCTTTCACGCCACGGTCGATGGGCGGGTGGCGCTGAACCTGCCCGCCGCCGACCGCGACACCCGCATCAAGGCCGTGCTGGGCCCCGATTTCGCCGCCAACGCCCTGCCGGTGGCGTGGGAGGGCGGGACCATGCGGTTGTCCGGGCTGATCGCCCAGCCCGCCCATTCCCGCGCCACGGCAGCCGAGCAGCACCTGGTGGTCAACCGCCGCCCGGTGCGCGACCAGATGCTGCGCGCCGCCCTGCGCGTGGCCTATCGGGACGTGATGGAGGCCGGCCGCCACCCGGTGGCCGCGCTGTATCTGGACGTGCCGCCGGATGCGGTGGACGTGAACGTGCACCCGATGAAGACCGAACTGCGCTTCCGCGATGCCGGGGCGGTGCGGGGGGCCATGATCTCCGCCTTGCGGCGCGCCCTGGGCGTGGGTGTCACGGAGGTGGTGGCCGCCGCCGAACCGCGCGCGGCCTTGCAGGGCTGGCGCCCCGCCGCCCCCGCCCAGCTCAGCCACGGCTGGGCCGCGCGCGGCTTCCAGGAAGCGGGGCTGGACCTGCTGCCCCCACCCGCGACACCAGCCACCGCCCCTGCCCTGCCCATGGGCTTCGCGGCCGAGGCCCCGCCCGCCGGCCCGCTCGGCCGGGCGATCGGACAGGTGCTGGAATGCTACATCCTGGCCGAGGCCGCCGATGGCGCGCTGGTGCTGGTGGACCAGCATGCGGCGCATGAACGGCTGACGCATGAACGCCTCTCGGCCCAGCTGGTGGAGGGCGGCGTGCGCGCCCAGCCGCTGCTGCTGCCCGCCGTGGTGGATTTGCCCCCGGCCGATGCCGCCCGGCTGGCCGAAGCGGCCCCCGAGCTGATGAAGCTGGGGCTGGAGATCGAGGGTTTCGGCAATGGCGCCATGCTGGTGCGCGCCCTGCCCGCCCTGCTGGGCAAGACCGACCCCGCCCCCCTGCTGCGCGACATGGCCGCCGAGATCGCGGAATGGGGGGAGGACACGGCGCTGACCCGCAAGCTGGACGCGGCGGTGGCGCGGCTGGCCTGCCATGGCAGCATCCGCTCCGGCCGCCGGCTGACCCTGCCGGAGATGGACGCGCTGCTGCGCGCGATGGAGGCGACGCCCCGCGCCGCCACCTGCAGCCATGGCCGCCCCACCTTCCTGCGCTTCCAGCGCGCCGATTTCGAACGCATGTTCGGCCGCGCCTGACCCCCCCCCCGGGCCGCAAGGCGGCCCGCGGCGCCCATCAGGCTTTCCGGCAGAGCGATCCAGCGCCGCGCCGTAAGCCAAGCGCGCGGACGCGCGCGCCCGGCGCCTGAGGGCGCAGAACTACGCCGCTCGCCGCTGCGCGAGCAGCAGGGTCTCCAGCCGCTGCATGCCGAAGATCTGGCCGAGGTTGCCCTCCACCAGATGCACCATCTCGGCGGGCATGCGCAGCACGGTCATCACCACGCGCATGGTGTTCTGGCCCTCGCGGTGCGCACGCACCTGGTCGGGCACCAAGTCACGCTTGGCCAGCGGCTCCAGCACACGGCTCAGCAGCCCCGGGCAAGCCTCGGCCACACAATGGAATTCGACGGGAACGGTCTCGGACATGGAAATCTCGCTGAAAAACTGGGGCAGCGCGCGATGGGGTTCGGAGTGCTTTCCCGGCCGGGCTCAGCCGGCCGCGCGCGCGGACCGGCTCAGGCGGCCGGGCCAGTAATTCGCATCGAGACGGTGTGGAAGCGATCCATGCCGATCACACTATCCGCTCAATCCCGGGAGGGCAAGGAGGGATCGCGCGCGGCGTCGGGCTCGGGCGGGGGCGCGGGCCAGCGGATCTCCGGCAGCCGGCCCAGCCGCATATGCGACAGCGCCAGCCGCCGGTCCTGCACCGTGAAGGGCAGTTCCAGCACCGGCGGCGCGCCATCCGCCCCGGGGCGCGACAGCATGATGGCCAGCGCCCGGCCGGCGGTCACGGCATTGCGCTGGATCCAGCCCAGCGCTGCCAGCGCCTCCAGCGCCTCATTGGCGCCGGTCACCTGCAATTGCCCGGCACCCATCGGCTGCAGATTGTCGTCCAGCGTGCCGGTGGCGGACAGGGCCAGCTTCACCGGCCCCCATTCGGCCTCGGCATGGCGTATTTCCAGCGTGCCGCCGGCGTCGCGCCAGGCCTCCGCGCGCTCACGCATGTGGCGCACCGGGGGCAGCGGGCCGCTGATGCCGCCCTCCAGCGCCAGCCGGGCGATGCTGCCGCCCAACGCCCCGGGGCCCGGGCGCGGCAGGGTGATGTCCTCGGCCGAGCCATCCAGGGTCAGGGCCGGTTCGCTCTCGGTGGCGGTCAGCCGGGTCTGGGCGGACAGCCGGCCGCGCCGCATCTCGAAGGGGCCGAAGGGGGAATTCAGCCGCAGCCGCTCCACCTCGATCTCGGCATCGCGCGGCACCGGGCCGCGTTCCAGCGGCAGGGACAGTTCCATCCGGTCCGCCGCGAAGGGGATCTCGTCCCCCGCCAGGCCCAGCCGCTGCCGCCCGCGCGGGGCGATCACCAGCCGGCCCCATTCGGCGGGGGTCAGGCGCAGTTCCAGCGCCTCCGCCTGCCAGCGGAAGGCGGGCGGCGCGGCGCGGGCGATCTGCAGGTCCGGCAGGGTTAGGCTGGCGCTGAAGGGCCAGCCGCCGCGCCGTGGCGTGCCATAGGTGATGACCCAGCCCTGGGCGCGGCGCTGGGCGGCCCAATCCTCCGCGGTCTGCTGCAGGGTGCTGGTGGCGCTGCGCCACAGCCCGCTGTGCAGCGCCAGCAACGCCGCGCACAGCAGCGGCAACGCCCACCAGAGGCGCGAGGCACGGCGCCTGGCCGGCGCGGTCCGCGTTTCCGGAGGCCGGGGCATGGAAGGCCTGGTCATGCCGAGGATATAGGCGGGGTGGCGAGCCGGGGATATACCTGAACCACCATGTTCGTCTTCGCCTATGGGTCCCTGATCTGGCGGCCCGGCTTCCCCTACCTCGCCGCCCAGCCGGCGCTGCTGCGCGGCTATCATCGGCGGTTCTGCCTGTGGTCCCGCCATTATCGCGGCACGCCGGAGGCACCGGGCCTGGTGCTGGGCCTGGACCGGGGCGGCAGCTGCCAGGGCGTCGCTTTCCAGGTGGCACCGGAGGCGCGCGCGGAGGTGCTGGAATACCTGGACGCGCGCGAAAACCCGCAGGGCGAGCACGTCTACCACCGCCGCGAAGTCGCGCTCCGCCTGACGGATGGGCGGGCCGTGCGCGGCATCACCTATGTCGCGGACCGCAGCCACCCGGCCTATGCCCGCCCCTGCCACGAAACGGCGGCGCGGGTGATCGCGGCCGGCCATGGCAAGGCCGGCAGCAACCGGGACTATCTGCTGAACACCGTGCGGCAGTTGCGGGAATTCGGGCTGCGCGACCTGGGGCTGGAACGGATCGCGGGGCTGATCAGCCCCGCGACATGATCAAGACAGCAGCGCCGACCAGCTCGGGTCGCTCGCATCCGTCGGCGTCACGATCTGGCGCTCATTGAAGCCGGCGATGTCGATGCTCGACAGCCGCGCCGAGTAGCCATTGCCGCGCGCGTCCCGCGCCGGGCTCTCGCGGTAGAACATCAGCACACGGCCATTGGGCGCGAAGGTAGGCCCCTCCATGCCCCAGCCCTCGGACAGGATTCGCTCACCCGAACCATCCGGCCGCATCACGCCGATGCCGAAGCCACCGCGCCCGATGCGGGTGAAGGCGATCAAATCGCCGCGCGGCGACCACACCGGCGTCGCGTACCGCCCCTGGCCGAAGGAAATCCGCCGCGCCCCGCCGCCATCCGCGCTCATGACATACAGCTGCTGGTCGCCGCCACGGTCGGAGTTGAACACGATCTGCGTGCCGTCCGGGCTGAAGCAGGGCGACACGTCCAGCCCCCCGCCGGAGGTCAGCTGCCGCTCGCGCCGGCTGCCCACATCCACCACGAAGATGTTGGCATCGCCCCCGCGCACGGCCGACAGCACCACCGACCGCCCATCCGGGCTGAAGCGCGGCGACAGCGTCATGCCATTGAAATTGCCCAGCACCTCCTGCCGGCCGGACTGGATGTTGAACAGGAACACCCGCGGCTGGTTGTTGGCGTAGCTCATGAACGCGATCTGCTGCGCATTCGGATGGAAGCGCGGCGTCAGCGCCTGGGCCGAGCCATCGGTCAGGAAGCGGTTGTTCTCGCCATCCTGGTCCATGATCGCCAAGCGCCGGCTGCGGCGGTCGCGCGGCCCGCTCTCGGCGATATAGGCGACGCGGGTGTTGAAATAGCCTTCCTCGCCCAGCGCGCGCTTATAGATGTCGTCGCTGATGATATGGGCGATCTGCCGCCAGTTGCTGACGGTGGCGTTGTAGGCCGTGCCGATCGACTGCTGCTCCGGCAGCACGTCCCACAGGCGGAATTCCACCCGCAGCCGGTCGCCCGAGGCATCCACCCGCCCCGTCGTCAGGAAGGTGGCGCCGATCACCCGCCAATCCTGGAAACGCGGGGTCGCGGCGGCGGCCTCGGCGGTCTGGATATAGGCGGCGCGGTCCACCGGACGGAACAGGCCGGAACTGCGCAGGTTGTTCATGATCACGCGCGCGATGTCGCGGCCCAGCCGCGCGCCCTCGCCGCCCGTGCCCGCCATGTCGGGGATCGCGATCGGAATAGGGTCCGTCCGCGCGCGGGTGATGTCGATGACGTTGCTCTGCGCCATGGCATGGCGCGTGGCCCAGATGCCCGGCGCCACCATGGTGGCCGCCAGGGCGGATCGACGGTTCAGCATCAGCATGACAGGCACTCTCCGGATGTCTTGGCGCGAGCCAGAGCCTTATGCGACCAACCCGGCACCTGCATCAACGCAGCGACCGGGGAATGGTTGATGATGGAGTGGTGCGGGCTGCCCATCATCACCGCAGCCCCAGATCGCGCGGGTTGAAGCGGAACACCGCGTCGCGCAGGGCCGAGAGGCGGGCGGGCGGCAGGGGCAGCGGGTTGCAGCGCGGGTCCAGCAGGGCGCGGCGGGCGGCCTCGTACACCATGCGGGCGCGCGGGTCGGCGGGGATGGCGCCGTTGGGGCGCACGACGCGCACGGTGCCGCCGGCGTCCACCTCCACGCGCAGTTCCACGATCACGCTGCTGAGGTTGGGCGCACCCGCGTCCACGGCCCAGCATTCGCCGATACGGTCGGCCAGGCCGGTGCGCTCGGCGCCGGTCAGCTGGTCGGTGCCCTGGGGCACGCCGCCGCCGCGCGTGGGGGCGCCGCCGGGGTTGGCGCGGGCGCGCGGGGGTTCCTGCTGCTGGGCGCCGCGCAGGCGTTCCAGCGTGTTCAGCACGGACTGGCTGCGCTCCTGCGGGCGCTGGGGCGCGGGCGTGCGGCCGGTGCCGGCCTCACGAGAGGGCTCGGGCGGCGGGGGCGTGTTGCTCGGCGGGGTGGGCCGCTGCGGCGCCGCGGTGGGCGGCGGCGGGGTCTGGGGTGCCGGCGGCTTGTTCTCCGCCACCTGGGGCGGCGGCGGGGGCA
>NZ_JAAABL010000016.1 GCF_009900765.1 Rhodovarius lipocyclicus | reverse complement strand
CGGCCGCGAACAGCTTGGCGAACAGCCGGAACTGGGGCTCGGAAAGTTTGGAACTTTTGACGTACCGGTTCACAAGTCTTTTCATAGCATTAGCGACCTTTCAGACGCTCGTGCTAGTCGAGACCCTTCATTATTAAAATCAATAAGAAAAACCTTCCCAGGATCAGCGCCAAACTCCTGGGGTCCAGGGGCCTTTCGGCTCCTGGCGGGGTGCCCGAGGGGCAGAGCCCCTCGGCCTTTTTCGCCCCTTGGGTGGGGTCACGCCCCCAGCAGCGGCTGCGGGTCCAGCCAAATCCCGTACCACCCCAGCGAGAAGTGCAGATGCGGCCCGGTCACGCGCCCGGTGGCCCCCATGGCCGCGATGTGCTGGCCCTTGGCCACATCCGCCCCTTCGCTGACATGCTGTGCCGAGAGGTGGGCATACAGCGTGTGCAGCCCGTGCCCGTGGTCGATCACCAGCAGCTTG
Source organism: Rhodovarius lipocyclicus (assembly GCF_009900765.1). Taxonomy (GTDB): domain Bacteria; phylum Pseudomonadota; class Alphaproteobacteria; order Acetobacterales; family Acetobacteraceae; genus Rhodovarius; species Rhodovarius lipocyclicus. Next base: position 69,365 of record NZ_JAAABL010000016.1, on the reverse strand, counting down.
CCGAAGAAGAAGAAATCCCCGGCCAGCATCACGCGGCCTGGCATGGCGGCGTGGATGGGTGTGCCCACGGGTGCCGCGATATCCAGGCCGAAATGCGGTGCGCGGGGTTCGCCGTTCAGGATGCGCTGGCTGCCGTAGACGCCGCTGATCCGCCCGCGCGCGGGCCAGCCCAGCCCGGCCAGGAAGCCGGTGCGGGCGCTGTCGGTGGCGCGCGCGGCGGCCAGGCGCTGGCGCTCCGCGGTGATGCGGGCCATGGCCGCGGGGTCGGGCGAGACCTGGGCCGGGGGCAGGCCCTGGATGCGCTGCACATCCCATTCGCGCGGGCGCACGGCGATGCGGCGCTGGCTGGCGCGGCCATTGGCGTCGGTGACGGTCAGCACGGCCTCGGGGCCGTGGTCGCGGCCGAAGCCCAGGATGAACTCGCCGCCGGGGGCGACGCGGATCGCCCGGCCCTCCAGCGACAGGCGCAGGCCCTGGGCGCCCTGGCCCAGCAGCAGCCCGCCCTGGCTGGCCTCGGCGGGCAGGTCCAGCGCCCGGGCCGGGGCGGCCAGCAGCAGGGCGGGGGTGGCGAACAGGGCTCGGCGCAGCATCAGAACAGGCTTCCTTGCGCGGTGTCGGGGCGGGGCTTTTCGGCGCGCACATGCGCCTCGCCGTCCTGGAAGGCGATGGTCAGCGCGGCGCCTGGCTTCACCTCGGCGGCGTGGGTGACGGCCCGGCCGCGCGCGTCGCGCACCAGCGCGAAACCGCGCGCCAGCACCGCCTGATAGGACACCGATTCGAGCCGCGCCGCGAGGCCGCCCAGCGCCGTGCGGCGCTCGCGCAGCAAGGCCAGCACCGGGCCCTCGTTGAAGCGGGCCAGCACGGGGGCCGCGCGCCTGCGTGCCTGGCCGGAGGCGAAGCCGCCGCGCAGGCGCTCCGCCAGCAGGGCCAGCGCGCCGCGCCGGGCGGCGATGCCCTCGCGCGGGTGGGGCAGGTGCAGGCGGGTCAGGGCGGCGCGCTTGGCGGCCAGCAGGCCGGGCAGGGCCTGGCGCAGCCGCTCGCCGCGGTCGTCCAGGCGCTGGCGCAGGCTGGCCAGGATGTCGGGCATGGCCGGCAGGCCGCGCTCGGCGCGCAGCAGGCTGCCGCGCGCGCGCTCCAGCCGGGCCTGCACCGCCTGGTGCAGCCGCCCGCCGCGTTGGGAGAGATCGGCCAGCAGCTCGATCCGCGCGGGCACCGCCATCTCGGCGGCGGCGGTGGGGGTGGGGGCGCGCCGGTCGGAGGCGAAGTCGATCAGCGTCGTGTCCGTCTCATGCCCCACGGCCGAGATCACGGGGATCGGGCAATTCGCCACCGCGCGGACCACCACCTCCTCGTTGAAGGCCATCAGGTCCTCCAGGCTGCCGCCGCCGCGCGCCACGATCAGCACATCGGGGCGCAGATGCGGGGGCAGGGCGCCCATGCCGTCGATCGCGCGCGCGATCAGCTCGGCCGAGCCCTGGCCCTGCACCTGCACCGGCCACAGCAGGATGGGGCGCGGAAAGCGGCGCGCGATGGTGGTGCGGATATCCTGCAGCACCGCGCCCTTCTCGCTGGTCACGACGCCCACGCGGGCGGGCAGCAGGGGGATGGCGCGCTTGCGCTCGGGCGCGAACAGGCCCTCGGCCATCAGGGCCAGGCGCAGTTTCTCGATCCTGGCCAGCAGCGCGCCTTCGCCCGCGTATTCCAGCCGGTCGATCACCAGCTGGTATTTGCTGCGGTCGGCATAGGTGTCGATGCGGCCGGTGGCGATCACCTCCAGCCCGTTTTCCGGCTGCACCGCCAGGTTGCGGACGGACATTTTCCAGACCACCGCCTCCAGCTTCGCGTCGGCGTCCTTCAGCGAAAGATAGATGTGGCCGGAGGGGTAGCGCTTGCACTCCGTGATCTCGCCGCGCACCCGCACGCGGCCGAAGGCTTCCCGCAGCACGCCCTTGATGGCGCCGGCGAGTTCGCCCACCGCGAATTCGGGCATGTTGGTCTGGCTTTCCATCCGCCGAACTTATGCTAACCCGCGCCTCATGGCAGCCCCGCGCCGGGGCGGCCCTGGGCGAATGGGGTGCGCGGATGAAGGTTCTGGTGGTTGGCGGCGGCGGGCGGGAACACGCCCTGTGCTGGAAACTGGCGCAATCCCCCCTGCTGACGAAGCTGTGGTGCGCCCCCGGCAATGCCGGCATCGCCGACGTGGCCGAATGCGTGCCGGTCGGCACGGAGGATATCCCGGCCCTGGTGGAATTCGCGCGCGATCACGGGGTGGAGCTGGTCGTGGCGGGCCCCGAGGCGCCGCTGACGCTCGGCCTCGCGGATGCCTGCCGCGCCGCCGGCATCCCCTGCTTCGGGCCGAGCCAGCAGGCCGCGGCCCTGGAGGGCAGCAAGACCTTCACCAAGCAGGTGGCCGACGCCGCCGGCGCCCCCACCGCCGCCTGGGCCCGCTTCGAGGATGCGGACGCCGCCCGTGCCTATATCCGCGCCCAGGGCGCGCCGATCGTGGTGAAGGCCGATGGCCTGGCCGCCGGCAAGGGCGTGGTGGTGGCCGCGACCGTCGAGGAAGCCGAGGCCGCCATCGCCGAGATCATGGAGGATCGGGTGCACGGTTCCGCCGGCGCCAGCGTGGTCATCGAGGAATGCCTGATCGGCGAGGAAGCCAGCTTCTTCGCGCTGTGCGACGGCACCGTGGCGCTGCCGCTGGCCGCCGCCCAGGACCACAAGCGCGTGGGTGACGGCGACACCGGCCCCAACACCGGCGGCATGGGTGCCTATTCCCCCGCCCCCGCCTTCACCCCCGCCATCGAGGCCGAGGTGATGGAGCGCATCATCAACCCCTGCCTGGCCGAGATGGCCGCGCGCGGCACGCCCTTCACCGGCGTGCTGTTCGCCGGGCTGATGCTGACCGCCCAGGGGCCCAAGCTGATCGAATTCAACGTCCGCTTCGGGGACCCCGAATGCCAGACGCTGATGCTGCGCCTGCACAGCGACCTGCTGCCCCTGTTGCTGGCCGCCGCCCAGGGCAGCCTGGCCGGCCACCATGCGGAATGGCGCGACGACCACGCCATGGTCGTGGTCATGGCCACCCGCGGCTATCCCGGCGCCTATGCCAAGGGCAGCCGGATCAACGGGCTGGACGCCGCCGCCGCCATCCCCGACGCCTTCGTCTTCCACGCGGGCACCGTGGCCGGTGAGGACGGGGCCGTCCTGGCCTCCGGCGGGCGGGTGCTGGGGGTCTCGGCCCGGGCGGCCACCCTGGCCGAAGCCCGGACCACCGCCTACGCCGCCGTCGCGGCCATCGATTGGCCCGAAGGCTTCTGCCGGCAGGATATCGGGTGGCGGGCCCTGTGAGGGCAGGATGCGAGAGGGGCTCCGCCCCCCTCATGCGACCTTCCCCACAGGGCTAGCCACCCGCCCCTGATGGCGGCAGGCTGCGGGCCCATGGAAATCCGCACAGAGAAGTGTCCGGCCCTGGGCCGGGCCATGGTTGTCACCAATCACCCCGCGGCCTCGGCGGCCGCGGCGGCGATGTTGGCGGAGGGCGGCACGGCGATCGATGCCGCCGTGGCCGGCCTGTTGGCACTCACGGTGTGTGAGCCGATGATGGTGGGCCTGTTCGGCGGCGGCATGTTCCACATGCGCGGCGCGGACGGCACGCACACGGTGCTGGATGGCCAGTCCATCGCCCCCGCTGCCGCCCATGCCACCATGTTCACGCCCCTGAAGCCCGAGGACCCGCTGGTGATCGAGGCGGTGGGCCGGGAGAATGTGGTCGGCGCGCGCTCCGTTGCCGTGCCGGGCAATCTGCTGGCCTGGGCGGCGGCGCTGGAGCGCGAGGGGCGGTTCTCCCTGGCCGATGTGCTGCAACCCGCGATCCGCCTGGCGCGGCGCGGCTTTCTCGCCACGCCTTACCTGAGCGAATGCGCGGCGACGGCCGGGGCGGACCTGCTGGCCGATCCGGGCATCGCCGCGATCTTCATGCCCGATGGCGCGCCGGTGAAGCCCGGCACCCGCGTGGTGAACGCCGCCCTGGCCGAGACGCTGGAGACCATCGCCAAGGAAGGCCCGGGCGCGCTGCATGGCGGTTCCGTCGGTGCCTCCGCCACCGCCGAGATCGCGGCGCGCGGCGGCATCCTGACCAATGCCGACCTGGCTGGGCACAGCATGATCCCCCGCGCGCCGGTGCGCGGCACCTATCGCGGCTATGAGGTGGTGCTGCCGCCGCCGCCCTCGGCCGCCGGGGTGCATGTGGTGCAGATGCTGAACTTCCTGGAGGGCTTCGACGTCGCGGGCCTCGGCTTCGGCAGCGCCGGGGAACTGCACCTGAAGGCCGAGGCGCTGAAGATGGCCTTCGCCGACCGCGCCGCCGCCACCGCCGACCCCGCCTTCATCCCCGTGCCGGTCGGGAAGCTGACCAGCAAGGCCTATGCCGATCAGCGCCGCGCGGAATTCGACCCCGCCCGCACCCGCGCCTGGCCCGCCGGCGTGACCCCCGGCGAGGCCCACACCACCCATCTGACGGTCGCCGACGCCGAGGGCCGGATCGTGGTGGCCACCCACACCATCAACTCCCTGTTCGGCGCGCGCTTCCTGCTGAAGGAAACCGGGCTGATCCCGAACAACTACATGGCGCTGTTCAACCCGCGCCCGGGGCTGGCCAACTCCATCGCGCCGGGCAAGCGGGTCACGACCTCCATGTCGCCCATGGTGATCCTGAAGGACGGCAAGCCCTGGGCGGCGCTGGGGCTGCCCGGTGGGCTGCGCATCTTCGGCAGCGCCTTCCAGGCGGCGGTCAGCCTGATCGACCATGGCATGACCCTGCAACAGGCCGTGGAGGCCCCGCGCATCTGGACCCAGGGCGGGCCGGTGGAGGTGGAGCAGGGCTTCCCGGCCGAAGTGGCGGATGCCCTGGCCGCCAAGGGCCATACCATCCAGCGCGTGCCCCATGTGGGGGGCGGCATGTGCGCCATTCGTTTCCTGGAAGACGGGATGATGGAAGGCGCGGCCTGCTGGCGAGCGGATGGCACGCCCGTGGGGCTGGCCGGCGGGCTGGCGCGGGCGGGGGTCAGGTTCTTCCCGGATGCGCCGAGGTGAGCGCAGACTGGGGAAGGTGCAGCCTTCCCCAAGGGGAACGCAGGCTGAGGAAGGCTCTGCCTTCCCCAGACCCCATCCGCTGGGGAGATAAGATCTCCCCAGGCCCCTGCGAGGAGTTTGGGGACAGCGCTAATCTTATATAATTGATATTATTATATAAATTTATCGAAATGCCTTTGCCGGTTCCGCGCTGCCCCCAAACTCCCAAAAAGTAATGGGGGGTTCTCGGGGGGAAAGTCATTTCCCCCCGAGCGGGAGTTTGAGGGCGGAGCCCTCAACCGCCTTCAGGACAGCCGCAGCCCCAGCCTCTGGATCAGCGTCCGTTCTTCTTCCATCGTCCGCCGCACGAAGCCCGAATACTCATCCGAGTTCATCGGCATCGGCGCCATGTCGTACCGGTCCAGCACCGCGATATGGGCCGGGTCCATCGTCGCGGCGCGGAAGGCCTGGTCCAGCACCCGCACCACGGCCGGGTCCATGCCCTTCGGCCCCGCGAAGCCGTAGGGGCTGGCGGAGACCACATCGATCCCGCTTTCCCGCAGGGTCGGCGTGTTGGGGAAGCGCTTGGCGCGTTCGGCGCCCCAGCTGGCCAGCAGGCGCAGCTGGCCTTCCAGCACCATCGGCGCCCAGCCGGAGCTATCGGCCAGGATGTCGATCTGCTTCGACATCAGCGCCTGCACATTCTCGGCATAGCCGCGGAAGGGCACATGCACCCATTCGATGCCGGCGCGCTGGGCGATGAGTTCCATGGTCAGGTGCAGGGAGCTGCCGACGCCCGGCGTGCCATAGGTCAGCTTGCCCGGGTTGGCGCGGGCGTGGGCGATCAGTTCCTGCATCGTCCGCCAGGGCGAATCCGGCAGCACCACCGTGCCGAACAGATAGCCGGAGATGTGGGAGATATAGGTGAAGTCCGTCAGCGGATCGAACAGCGCGCGGCTGTTCAGCAGCGGCTGGCGGAACACGCTGATGGGCATCTGGGTGATGCTGTAGCCATCCGGCCGGGCCGAGAGCATGGATTGCGCCCCCAGCACGCCGCCGGCGCCCGAGCGGTTTTCCACCACCACGGACTGGCCGATGCGGCGGGAGGTCGTCTCGGCCAGCACGCGCATCTGCACATCGGTGGTCCCGCCCGGGCCCCAGGGGCAGATCAGCCGGATCGGCGCGTTGGGAAAGCCGGATTGCGCATAGGCAGGGGCCGCGAGCGCGCAAGCCAGCGCGCCCAGGCTGCGACGGGGCAGCATCATGGACATCCTCGGTGTTGGTTTTCTGGCTTTACATATCTGGCTTGGTGGGGCGTTGGTCAATGCTTCGCGCTGCGACAAAGCTGGTGCAGCATGGGGGCATGCTGCGCCGGTCCCTGCCGCTTCTGGCCCTACCGCTTCTCGCCCTGCCTGCCTTGGCCCGGGCGCAGGCCGCCGAATTCCTGTCGCTGGAAGCGGCGCTGGCGCTGCTGCGCGGGCCGGTGGCGCAGGGGCTGAACCTGTACATGCGCCATTCCGTCACCGACCGCGCCCAGGCCGATACCGGCCGGCTGGACGACCGCGCGGGGCAGCGCAACCTCAGCGCCGCCGGCGAGGCCCTGGCCCGGAACCTCGGCGCCGGCTTCCGCCGCCACGCCATCCCGGTGACGGAGGTGCTGACGAGCCCGGTCTTCCGCGCGCGGGACACGGCGGAGTTGGCCTTCGGCCCGGCCCGCATCCACCCCGCCCTGATCGCCGACGACTATACCCGCCGCGACCCGGCGCGGGACGCGGCCGAGGTCTCGGCCCTGCTGGCCCAGCCGGTGGCGGGCGGGCACCGGGTGCTGGTGGGCCATATCGTGCCGCTGGGCATGATCCTGGGGCGCGGCCTCTCCCAGGCGGAATTCCCCGAGGCCAGCCTGGGGCTGTTCCGCCCGGAGGGCACGCGCTGGCGCCATCTGGGCTTCGTCAGGGCCGAGACCCTGGCGGCGTGATCAATCCTCGCGGATCTCGCCGCGCTCGATGGTGAAGCTGCGCTCCACCAGCGGGATCAGCAGTTCCGGATTGCTCTCGCTGATCAGGATGGCGACATCGGGCAGCGCGTCCTTCAGCCGCCGCAGCGCATCGGCGTAACGCAGCGCCAGCGCCGGGGCCAGGCCCTGGAAGGGCTCGTCCAGCAGCACGGCGCGGGTGCCCACCATCAGCGCGCGGCCCAGCGCCACCATCTTGCCCTGGCCGCCAGAAAGCCCGGCGGCCTTGCGCGGGGCCAGCGCCTTCAGCTCCGGCAGCAGGGTATAGACCTGCTCCAGCCGGCGGGCGATCTCGGGGCGGGGCAGCTTCAGCACCTCGGCCGGCAGCAGCATGTTGGCTTCCACCGTGAAGCTGCCGAACAGTCGCCGTTCCTCGGGCGCGTAGCCGATGCCCAGCCGCGCGCGGTGATGGGCGGGGATGGCCGTCGCATCCTGGCCATCCAGCGTCACGCGGCCGGCATCGGGGGGCAGCAGGCCCATCAGGGTGCGGAAGGTGGTGGTCTTGCCCGCGCCATTGCGCCCGATCAGCGCCACCCGCCCGCCCGCGGGCACGGCCAGCTCCACCGCGCGCAGCACGGGGGCGCCGGCGATGGAGACGGAAACAGCCTCAAGCCGCAGCATGGCGTCCTCCGGTCTCGATACCGATCACCTCGCGCCGCACATCGGGGTCGTTCAGGATGCGCTCCGGCTGGCCGAGGGCCGCGATCCGCCCCTGGCTCCAGACCGCGACCCGGTCCGCGAAGCGGCCCACCACCTCCATGTCGTGCTCGACGAACACGGCGGTGACGCGCGCGTCGCGCAGCACGGTGGCCAGGCGTTCCACGATCTCCATCTTCTCGGACGCCGCGACGCCGCTGGTGGGCTCATCCATCAGCAGCAGGCGGGGGCGCAGTGCGACGGCCATGGCGATATCGGCCAGCTTGCGGGCCCCTTCGTTCAGCGCGTCGGCGCGGGTTCCGGCGATGGCGGTCAGGCCGAAGCGGGCGAGCAGATCCATCGCTTCCTCCCGCCACGCCGGGCGCAGCAGGGGCTTGAGGGCGGAGAAGAACCCCTCCCGCGCGGCGACGGCCATGGCGGCGTTTTCCAGCACCGTGTGCTCGGTGAACAGCTGCGGCAGCTGGAAGCTGCGGGCGATGCCACGGCGCACGATGGCGCGTGGCGACAGGCCCAGGATGCGCTCACCGGCGAAATGGATCTCCCCGCCCTGGGGCTTCAGATAGCCGGTGGTCATGTTGATGAAGGTGGTCTTGCCGGCGCCGTTCGGGCCGATGATGGCCAGGAACTCGCCATCCAGCACGTCCAGGTCGATGCCGTCGGCCGCCTTCACGCCGCCGAAGGCCAGCCGCAGCCCCTTGGCCGAGAGCAGAACCTCGCTCATGCGCGCCTCCCGCACAGTTTCAGGACCATGCCCCACAGCCCGCCGCGCGCGAACAGGATGACCAGCAGCAGCACCACGCCCAGGATCAACTGCCAGGCATCGGCGAAGCTGGCGGCGGCATAGACGCGCACCAGCTCGAACACGATGGCCCCCAGGAAGGGCCCGATCACGCCGCCCGCGCCGCCCAGGATGGCGATGAACACCAGCTCACCCGATGCGGTCCAGTAGCCCAGATGCGGCGTGACATGGCGGGAGGTCATGGCGATCAGCGCCCCCGACATCCCCGCCATCACGGCCGAGATGACATAGGCCGACAGCAGCACCCGCCGCGCGGAGACACCCATGAATTCCAGCCGGGCCTCCCGCGTTTTGATGCCCGACAGCGCCTGGCCCATCGGCGAGGCGAGGTAGAAGCGCGCGAACACGGCGCAGAGGATGGCCAGCGCCAGCGCCGTCAGCAGCAGCGCCCATTCATAGCCGTGGCGGTCCAGCGTGCGGCCCAGGAAGGTGGCGGCGGGCACGCGGATGCCGTCCGTGCCCTTGGTGATGGTGTAGAGCTTTTCCAGCAGCGAATAGAACACCATGGACAGCGCCAGGTTCAGCATGCCGAAGAAGATCTCGCGGTAGCGCACCACGAACAGGCCCACCAGCAGCCCCAGCACGCCGGCGAACAGCGCGCCGATGGGCAGCAGCAGCGTGGCATCGCCCAGCTTCGGCGCCAGGAAGGCCACGGTATAGGCCGAGAAGGCCACGAACAGCGCATGGCCGAAACTGACCTGCCCCGCGCGCAGCAGCAGCAATATGCCGAGCACCGCGATGCCCTTGGCCAGGGCCAGGGTCAGCACGAACACCAGCCAGGGCGTGGTGGAGGCGGCGGCCAGGACGGCGAGCGCCAGCAGCGCCGCCAGGAAGGCTTCAGTGCGAGAGTTCATATCCGGCGCGTCTCCGTCACGCCGAACAGGCCGTTCGGGCGCACCAGCAGCACGCCCACCATGATGATGTAGGGCACCAGCACCTCGGCCTCCGGCAGGAAATACACGGCGATGGACCGCCCGAGCCCGATCATCAGGGCCGCGATCGCCGCACCCTCCACCTGGCCGAGGCCGGCGGTGGCGACCACGGCGAAGGACAGCACCATGGTGCCCGCCCCCACGCCCGGCACCAGTGCCGCGGTGGGCGAGGCGAGCGCGCCGCCCAGCGCCGCCAGCCCAGCCCCGAAGGTGAAGGTCAGCAGGAAGATCTTCTTCGCGTCGATGCCCATGGCGGTCGCGGCCTCGCGGTCCGTCGTGACGGCCACGATCACGCGGCCCGTCAGCGTGCGGCGCAGGAACCAGGCCAGCCCCACCAGGGTGATCAGCGCCACACCCGGCAGCACATACAGCTGATAGGCGGTGAAGGGGATGACGTCGGTGCCGAAGGGCACGTCCACCGTGCCCAGCCAGCGCATGGCGGCATCATGGTGCAGGGGCTGCACGCCCCAGACCAGCTTCTGCACATCCTCCAGGATCATGAACAGCGCGAAGGTGACCAGCAGCTGCAGCACCGGCTCCTCGGAATAGATCCGGCGCAGCAGGAAGCGTTCGATCAGCGGCCCGGCGATGCCGCCCACGATCACCGCGGCCAGCAGCAGCACCGGCAGGGCCATCCAGTCCGGCAGGCCCCGGGCGGCGGCGAAGGCGCCCAGGGAAGCGGCCGTATAGCCGCCGATGGCGAAAAGACTGCCATGCGCCACGTTCAGGATGCGCAGCACGCCGAACACCAGGTTCAGCCCCACCGCCACCATGAACACCAGCGCCGCATAGGCCAGCCCATCCAGCAGGGCGAGCCCGAGCAGCAGCCCGTTATCGGCGAACCATTCGGCCATGGGTGTGCCTCAGCCCGGGGCGCGGTTGAGGAAGTCGGGCGTCAGCGTCTTCAGCCAATCGACGCTCTTCTGCCCCACCGGCGCGGTGATCAGTTCCGGCGGGTAGATCACCATGTCGTTCATCACCGGGAAGGGCAGGTCCCCGCTGCGCACGGTGGTGCCGATCAGCTGCGGCTCCAGCCCCTGGCCATCCGGGCGGATCTTGATGCGGCTGGTCAGCGAGTCGAATTCCAACCCATGGAAGGCGCGGGCCAGCTGCGCGTCGGACGGCCAGGCGCCGCCCGTCGTCTCCAGCGCCTTGGCATAGGCGGTGCGCATGGCGCTGATCGCCTGGTACATGTGATGCGTCGGATAGATCGGCCAGGCGTTGAAGCGGCGGCGATAGTTCTCCACGAAGCCGCGCAGCTTCGCGGGGTCCGCCGGGTTCGGGTGCAGGTGCCAATGGTCGCCGCGCGCGCCGATGAAATGGCCGGGCGGCAGGGCATGGCCCACGCGCTCCAGCGAGGATTCGGCCAGCGGCATCACCAGCGTCGAACGCTCGAACAGCCGGCGCTCGGCCGCCTGCTTGATGAAGGTGTCGAGCTCTCCGCCCCAGGAGGTGGTGAAGATCACCTCAGGCCGCAGGGCCAGCAGGCGGGTGATCTCGGTGGAGAAATCGGTGGAGTTGAAGCGGGGGAACAGCTCGGCCGCCACGCGCACGCCGGGGCGCAGCGCGTCCATGCCGGTCTTCCAGATCTCCCAGCTGTCGCGGCCCCAGGCGTAGTCCTGGTTGATCACCGCCACGCTGCGCAGGTTGGGCTTGCGCTTCAGCGTGTACAGCAGGGGCGCCAGCACCTCGGGCGTCGCGTTGGCCTGGGTGCGGAAGGCGTATTCGTAGCTGCGCTCCTCGAAGATGCGCTGGGTGCCGCAATCCCACAGCAGCACGGGCTTCTTCAGCTCCTCGGCCACCGGCGTGCAGGCCAGGCAGGAACCGGAGGAGATGGAGGACAGCAGCAGGTCCACGCGCTCGTTCTGCACCAGGCGCCGGATCTCGCCCAGCGTGTGCTCCACGCCCGGGCCCTCATCGACGAAGATGGCGCGCACCGGCACGCCGCCGATGCCGCCCGCGCGGTTGATCTCCTCGAACAGCATTTCGGCGGCGTTGCGGCCGGGCACGCCGAAGACGCTGGCCGGGCCCGAGAGGATGGTGACGACGCCGACCTTGATCTCGGTCGGGCGCGCGGGCTGCGCGTGAGAGAGCGAGGCGGGCATCAGCAGGCCGCCAAAACCCGTAGCCAGCAGCGCATCGCGCCGCGAGATGGTGGAGTGCATCGGACGTTCCCTTGATGGGTTTGTCCCACCCTTATGCCCAAGCCGGGCCGTGCTGGTCCAGCCCTTGCGTGCCGCTCTGCGAACCGGGCCTTCTCACATCAGCAGCAGCCCGCCCTCGATGCGCGCCCAGCGCGTGCCCGCGACCCGCGCGAAATGGCGGTCGTGGGTGACGAGCACGCCGCTGACGCCATGGGCCAGCAACTCGGTTTCCAGCGCCTCCCGCCCCGCGATGTCCACATGGTTGGTGGGTTCGTCCAGCAGGCAGAAATTGGGTGCTGTCAGCCGCAGCGCCAGCAGGGCCAGCCGCGCCCGCTGCCCGGGCGAGAGCTGCGCGACCGGCTGGCGCTGCCGCGGCAATGGCAGGCCGATGCCCGCCAGCAGCGACAGGCTGCGCTGGTCGCCCTGCCCGAAATGGCTGATGACCCCGAAGGGCGTCTCGCCCGGCGGCCAGGCCGACATGTGCTGGTCCAGATGGAAGGGCCGCAGGGAGGCACTGACGCGGATGCCCGGCACCGGCTGCGCCATCGCCCGGCCCAGCAGCGCCAGCAGGCTGGATTTGCCACTGCCGTTCTCCCCGCTCAGCACCAGCCTTTCGCCCTGGCGCAGCACCAGCTTGCGGATATGCAGCAGCTCGCGGCCATCCGGCGCGGTCACGGCGCAGTTCTCGATATCGATCAGCACCTTGGCGTGCGTCCCGCTGGTGGCCAGCTGGATGCGGCCGGGGCGCGGGGGCGGGGGCGGCTGCGGCTGGGCCTCCAGCGCCGCGGCGCGGCGGTTGATCTGGGCGGATTTCTTCTGCGCCGCATCGCTGCGGCTGTTGATGCCGATGTTGCGCAGCTCGGCCGCGCTGCGGCGCAGGCGCGCGGCCTCCCGGCCGTCGCGCTCCAGCCGGTCCGCCCGCGCCGCGTCCGCCTCGGCCAGCAACTGCCGCGCCTGGCTGTAGGGGTGGTCGAACAGCACCGGTTCCTCCGGCCGCAGGAACAGGGTGCGGCGGGTGCAGGCATCCAGGAAGGCACGGTCGTGGCTGGCGATCAGCATCGGCAGGCGCTGGCCCAGCAGCCAGCCCTCCAGCCAGGCGATCTTCGCCGTGTCCAGGTGGTTGGTCGGTTCATCCAGCAGCAGCGCGTCGGGTTCCGCGACGGCGGCGCGGGCCAGCAGCGCCAGCCGCTGCCAGCCGCCGGAGAGCTCGCCCAGCGGGCGCCCGCGCAGGGCGGGGGGCGTGTCGAACTCGTCCAGCATGGCCTCCGCGCGCCAGGCCTCGGTGGCACGGCGTTCGGGCGGGATGGCGCGGCGCAGGGCCTCGGCCAGGGGCAGAGCGAGCAGGCCGGCGGGCACCTCCTGCTCGACCAGCGCCACGCGCAGCCCGCGTGAGCGCGTGATGGTGCCGGCCTGCGGCTCCGCGATGCCCGCCAGGCAGCGCAGCAGCGTGGTCTTGCCGCCGCCATTGCCGGCGACCAGGCCGATGCGGTCGTCAGGCCCGATGGAACAGGTGAGGTTGCTGAACAGCGGCGCCGGCGACAGCACGCCGACACCCTTGAGGGCGATGGAAACCATGAGACGAAAACCCGAAATCCCGGCGCACGCGCCGCATCCTTGGAAAAGGACGCCGTTCCATCGATGAGGGATGGATCGCCGCCCTGCGAAGCCTATCGCAGGGCGGAAACGGGACCGCGCGGATGGTGCTGGTTGTACGTGGACACGGCACCCTCCTTCGGGCTTGGGTTGGAGAGTAGAAGGTAGGGGTAGGGGGCGCGAGTGGCAAGGGAAATCAGGGGCTTCGCCTTCGCTTCCTACTCCGCCGCCCGCGCCACCTTCACCATTTCCCGCCCGGCCAGCACGGCCGCGATCGCCGCCGCCGCCGCCGCCTGGGCGGGTTCGATCACGGGCACGCCGGCCGCGTCCTCGGCGGCCGCGCGGTGCTTGGCCATGCCGGCGCAGCCCAGGATGATGGATTTGGCGCCGCGTGCCGCCAATTCCTTCGCGGTCGCCGCGATGCGCGCGCGCGGCGCCACCGGGTCGGTCAGCACTTCCATCTCCAGATTCAGCGGGATCCAGGCGGCCAGGCGCTGTTCCACCCCCAGGGCCTGCAACACCTTCGCGTGCCGCTCGCGTGAGGCATCGGTGAAGCCGATCACGCCGAAATTCTCCGACCGGTTCATCGCGGCCGTGATGGCGCTGCGCAGCATGCCGAAGACGGGCTTGGCGGTGGCCGCGCGGGCCGCGTCATAGCCGGGGTCGGACACGCAGCCGATGATGAAGGCGTCGGCCGTATGGGTTTCCACGATGCGGCAAATGGGCTCGGCCACGCTGAACCACTCGCGCCAGTTGGTGATGGCGGGCGGGCCCTCGGCGATGCGGATGACCTCCAGCTCCGGCAGGCCGGGGGCGCGGAAGCCGGCCACGGCCTCACCGATGCCATCGGTGCAGGAGAGGGAGGAATTGGGATTGATGATCAGAATGCGTCCGGACATGCCCGCCAAGGTGCGGCGATGTCGCGCGCCGCGCAAGGCTGGGCTGCGGTGCGGGGCTTGCCCGGCGGGCGGATTTGCTGGACATCTGCTGATGGAGAAGGCAGGATTGCTGCACCGCACAAGACTCAGCGCGGAAACGACACAAGACGCCAGACCAAGAAACAGGCCCAGACAATCCGCCGGGCCGGGACCATTCGGGGCCAGAGTCATGACCGATTCATCCATCGCGGCCGCGCCGGATCCTTCCGTGCGCTGGGTGCCGCCTTCCGCTGCCGCCAATGGCAGCCAGTACCCACGCCCGCCGCTGGGCCTGGCGATGCGCCGCGGCATCATGGGCCGCTGCCCCGTGTGCGGCGAGGGTCATGTCTTCCAGTCCTTCCTGAAGCTGGCCCCGAAATGCGAGAGTTGCGGCACCGCCTTCGGCAAGCTGCGGCCTGACGACGCCGCGCCCTATTTCGTCATCCTGCTGGCCGGCCACATCCTGATGCCGCCGATCTTCTGGATCGACCGTGCCTATGAACCGCCGATCTGGCTGCACATGGTGGTCTGGCTGCCGCTGTTCGCCGTGGTGTGCACCCTGCTGCTGCGCCCGGTGAAGGGCGCCATCGTGGGGTTGCTGTGCCGGCTGGGCATCACCGGCAACACGGATGACCCCAACCTGTTCGGCGACAAGCCCGAATAAGCCATGGTGGACCGCCGCCTCATTCGCGTGGACATGCCGGAGATGGCTCCGCTGCCCAGCGCCTATGCCGAGGCGGACCGCCTGCAGGCGTTGCAGGACCTGCTCTCGGACAATCAGTTCGCGCCCTCCGGCATGGGGGTCGGGCCGTTCGGGCTGGAGATCAGCCTGCGCGATGGGCGGCTGGTGTTCGACATCCGCGACGCCGACCACAAGCCCCTGCGCGCCATCGTGCTGGCGCTGGGCCCGTTCCGGCGGCTGATCAAGGACTATCGCATGGTGGTCGAAAGCCATGAGATGGCGGTGGCGGACGGCATGGGCGAGGCCCGCATCCAGGCGATCGATATGGGCCGGCGCGGCTTGCACAACGAAGGCGCCGCACTGTTGATGGAACGTCTGGAGGGGCGGGTGGCGCTGGACCATGAGACCGCGCGGCGGCTGTTCACGCTGATCTGCGCGCTGCATCAGCGGATCTGAGGCCGGGGGCCTTGCCCCCGGAGCCCCCAGCAAGGGGCTCTGCCCCTTGCATCCCCGCCAAAGGCCGAAAGGCCCTTGGAACCCAACAGATTGGCGCCTTACCTTGCCAGGTTGGGCGCCATTTTCATGATAAAAACCAATAGGAAACACCTTCCCAAGGTCAGCGCCAAACTGCTCTAGGTCCAGGACCGAGCACGGTCCTGGCGGGGGTCCAGGGGGCAGCGCCCCCTGGTGGGGCCAGGGGGGCAAGGCCCCCGTGCTCAGTGCGCGATCTTCTCCGCCACATCCCGGTATCCGGCCCGCCGCGCCGGCGGCAGCGGGTGCCGGCCTGACACGCGTTCCAGCAGGGTACGCATCGCCGCATCATCCCCCGCGTCGCGCGCCGCGACCAGGAAGAACTGTTCCAGCACATCCTGCTGGGCGTAGCTGCCGCCCAGCGTGTGCATCGTGCCCAGTGCCGGCAGCATGCGCCGCACCGCGCCCGCGGCATCGCCCCGGGCGTGCAGGGCGATGGCCTCGCACACCGGCAGGGCGGCGTCGCGCAGGATGGCGGCCTGCGGGCCATTGCCGCGCGCGGCTTCGCGCAGGGCCTCCAGCATGCGGGCGGCGGCGGCCTCACGGCCGGTGGCGGTCAGCGCCATCATCCAGTGCGGCAGGGTGAAGCCCGACAGCGTGTCGCCGATCCGGGCCTCGGCCTTGTCGGCGATTTCCACCCAGCGGTCGCCCACATCCACGCCCTGACGCTGCAGCCGCCACAGCATGGAGGCCGCGTTCTGGCAGTCGATGTACAGGTCCGGCTGCATCTGCGTCACCTCGCTGCCCAGGTCCCGGAAGCCGGTGTCGTACAGCTCCAGCACGCGGTCATGCTGGCCGAGTTCCAGGTGATACATGGCCTGGTGCCATTCCACATGGTGACGGATGTTGTTGGTGCCGCCGAAATGCGGGCGCAGGCTTTCCACCCATTGCACGCCCTCGCCGCGCCGGCCCTGCATCTCCAGCGTATGGGCCACGGCGTGCACGGCCCACAGGTCCGCGGGGTCCATCGCCACGGCGGCGCGGCCGGCGTGCTCGGCCAGCACATAGTCGCCGCATTCCTCCGCCGCGAAGGCGCGGCAGGCCAGCATGCTGCCATAGCCGGGGTCGTCCCGGCCCCAGGCGGGCATGACGCGCTCCACCACCTCTCGCATCACCGGCGCGCGGCCCAGCCAGAAGGCGCAGAAATGATGCAGGCGGAAGGCCAGGATGTCGCGCGGGTATTGGGCCAGCACCTGCTCCCAGATATGGATCGCGCGGTCCCAGTCGAGCCCCGCCCAGGCGCGGACGGCGGCGATGTACAGCGCCTCACGCGGGTTGGGGTTCAGGGCCTCGGCCTTGTCGGCGGCGGCCAGCGCGGCCGGCACGGCGGCCGCCTTGTAGGACAGCATGGCGAAGACGCCCTTCATCAGCACCGCCAGCGGTGCCTCGGGGTCCAGCGCCAGCACGGCCTTCAGGCGCAGCGGCGTGTCCAGCCGGTTCTTCAGGAAGCCCTCGACCAGGTGGTCGAAGGCGGCGGCCGCCTCGGCGGAGGCGATGGACATCTCCAGCCCCTGGGCATTGCGATGGCTCATGCTGCGCTCTCCTTCAGGCCATGCTCTGCCAGCACGGCATCGGTATGCTGCCCCAGCCCGGGTGAGGGCGAAAGGATGGGCCCGATTCCCGGCAGCGCCACCATGGGCACGGGGCCGAGGCCGGGCTGGTCCAGCAGGGGCGCCGCGTTCACTTCCTTCACATGGGGCTCGGCCAGCCATTCCAGCGGGGTGTTCATGCGGTCCGTCAGCAGGCGCTTGGTGCGGAACAGGGCGAGCCATTCCTCGCAGCTCCGGGTCAGGAAGATCTCCCGCAGCAGGGGCAGCAGCGCGGATTTGTTGGCGGCGCGGGCGGGGAAATCGGCGAAGCGCGGGTCCTCCAGCAGGTGGGGGGCGCCCATCAGCGTCACCAGGTCCACCCATTCCTGCTCCCGCACCAGGGCCACCATCACCCAGGCGCCATCGGCGCAGGCGTAGCTGCCGGCGGGCACGTTCAGCTCCGGCGGCTGGCGGCCCAGCAGGCCGACATCGGCCACCTGGATGGACAGCAGCGAGGCGGCACCCGCCATCAGCGAGCAATCCAGGATGCGCTGGCGCGGCGCGCCGCCCCGCGCGCCTTCGGCCAGGCGGTCGGCCAGCGCGGCCTGCACGGCGGCGAAGGTGCACATGCCCGTGTGGATGTCGATCGGCGTGGTGTAGGCGCGGTGGGGCACGTCATCCATGCCCTTGTTCAGCGCGGCGAAGCCCGAGAAGGCCTGCATCACGCTGTCCGTGCAGGGGCGTTCGGTGTGCGGCCCCTTCTGCCCGAAGCCCGAGACGGAGGCATAGACCACATCCGCCTTGCAATGTTCCGGGCCGAGCCCGATGCGCGCCGCCACCCCGGGGCGGAAGGCCTCGATCACCACATCGGCCTTCGCGGCCAGCGCCTGGACCTGGCGCTTGCCGTCCTCGGTCGCCATGTCCAGCACCACGCCGCGCTTGCCGCGGTTGAACACCGTGCTCATCACCGAATGGTCGCCCTGGCGGGTGCCGAGGCCGCGCGACCAGTCGCCCTTGGGCGGTTCCAGCTTGATCACCTCCGCGCCCATCGCGGCCAGCAGCATGCCGCAATAGGGCCCGGCGATACCCTGTGCCGCGTCCAGCACCAGAAGTCCTTTGTAGGGCTGCATGGGCGTTTCCTCTCGTTTCTTTTCGTGCCTATCCTGCCCGCAACGAGAAGATTGGGAAGGGTAGGATGCGGATTTCATGCCGGATGGGCCGCCGCGCGGCCTTGTCATTGCCATTCGTGGCCACCGCCGCCGTGGCGCAGGAGGCATGGCCGAGCAAGCCCGTGCGCATGATGGTGCCCTATCCGCCCGGCGGGCCCACCGACATCCTGGGCCGCATCGCCGCCAACCGCCTGACGCAGGACCTCGGCCAGCCCTTCGTGGTGGAGAACCGGGGCGGGGCAGGGGGCTCCATCGGGGCCGAGATGATCGCGCGCGCGGCCCCCGATGGCTACAATTTCCTGGTCAATGCCTCGGCCCATGTGATCGTGCCGCACATGATGCGGGTGAACTACGACCCGGTGCGGGATTTCGCGCCGGTCACCACCATCGCCTCCGTGCCGCTGATGCTGGTGGTGCCCGTCTCCTCCCCCGCGCGGGATGTGCAGGGGCTGATCGCGCATCTGCGCGCGACCCCCACCGCGCGCAGCTTCGCCTCATCCTCCAACGGCGGCGCGCCGCACCTGGCGGGGGAGATGTTCAAGCTGGCCACGGGGATCGAGCTGCAGCACGTGCCCTATCGCGGTTCCGGCCAGGCGCTGCCGGATGTGGTGGCGGGGCAGGTGGGCTTCATGATCGACAGCATGGCCAGCAGCGCCGACCTGGTGCGCCAGGGCCGGCTGCGGGCGCTGGCTGTGACCACCCGCGACCGCCAGCCCGCCTTCCCCGATCTGCCGACCATGGAGCAGGCGGGGCTGCCGGGCTTCGTCATCACCACCTGGTACGGCATCTGGGCCCCGGCGGGCACGCCCGCGCGCCTCGTGACCGCGATGCAGGAGGCCACGGCGAAGGCCCTGGCCAACCCGGAATCCGGGCAGCGGCTGGCGGCGCTGGGCGCCATCGCCGGGGGCGAGAGCCCCGAGACCTATGCCGATTTCACCACGGCCGAGAACGCCCGCTACGCGCGGCTCGTTCGCGAGGCCAATATCAGGGCTGAATGATGCGAGCAGTCGTTTGCGAATCCTGGCGCCCCTTCGACGAGTTGGAGTTGAAGGAGGTCGCCCCCCCACCGCTGCGCCCGGGTTCGGTGCGTATCCGGGTGGAGGCGACGGGCATTTCCTTCGCCACCCAGCTGGTGGTGCAGGGCAAGTACCAGCGCCAGCCGCCCCGCCCCTTCACCCCGGGCACCG
The DNA here is from genome assembly GCF_009900765.1 of Rhodovarius lipocyclicus. GTDB lineage: Bacteria > Pseudomonadota > Alphaproteobacteria > Acetobacterales > Acetobacteraceae > Rhodovarius > Rhodovarius lipocyclicus. Next base: position 50,141 of record NZ_JAAABL010000016.1, on the reverse strand, counting down.
AGATCGCGGGCACGGTGATCGAGGCAGCCGCCGGCGTGGGCATCCCCCCCGGCACCCGCGTGTTCGCGGTGCTGGATTGGGGGGGCCTCGCCGAGGAAGCGGTGGCGGATGCCATCCATGTGATGCCGCTGCCCGATGAACTGCCGCTGGATGCCGCTGTCTCCATGCCCATCAGCTACCCCACCGCCGGGGCATCCCTGCTGTGGCGCACGGATGTGGGCCCGGGCGATTGGGTGCTGGTGCATGGTGCCGCCGGCGGCGTGGGGCTGGCGGGGGTTGAGATCGCCAAGGCCATGGGCGCGCGCGTGATCGCCCGCGCCGGGGCCGCCAAGCACGCCCTGCTGCACGATCGCGGCGCGGATGTGGTGCTGGACAGCGCCGTGCCCTTCAAGGACGCGGTGCTGGAAGCCACCGGCGGGCTGGGTTGCATGGCGGTGCTGGATGTGCTGGGGGGCGACGACTTCGATCCCTCGCTGCGCTGCCTGCGGGAAGGGGGGACGCTGGTCACCATCGGCTATGCGGGCGGGCATATCCCCACCGTGCCCGCCAACATCCTGCTGCTGAAGAACATCGCGGTCGCGGGGCTGAACTGGGGCACCTATATCGGCTGGTCCCCGGGCGACAACCGCGACCGCTACGCCCAGCGCGTGCGCGCGCTGTGGGGGCAGCTTGTGGAATGGTGGCAACAGGGCAAGCTGCGCCCGGAAGTGCACGCGCGCTTCCCGCTCGCCCAATTCCGGGAAGCGATGGCCGAAGTCGCCGCCCGCCGCAGCGTGGGCCGCGTGGTGCTGAAACCGCAGGAGTAGTAGCCGCATGGCCTGGCAGGCGAAGTTCATGGTGCAGAATGGCCGCGTGATCCCGTGGGAGGAGGGGCGCATCCACCCCCACGCCCTGGCCGTCACCTATGCTGCCACGGTGTTCGAGGGCATCCGTGCCTATCGCCACCCCGAGACCGGCGCCTATGCGGTGTTCCGCCTGAAGGAACACCTGGACCGCATCATGCAGGGCGTGAAGATCATGCGGTTCGAGAACCCGCCCAGCCTGGAGCAGATGCACGCCGACATCCTGCGCCTGATCCCGCTGAATGAGCCGGACGACGACGTGTATATCCGCCTGCAGGTGCTGGTGGACGGCCCCGGCACCCAGGCCACGCGCGGGCCCACCGGCTGGACGGTGGTGGCCATCCCGCGTGAGCGCTCGCCGGGTTTCGGTAGCGGGCTGGCGGTGGGCATCTCCTCCTGGACACGCATCACCGACAATTCCATGCCGCCGCGCGTGAAGGCGGTGGCGAACTACCACGCCGGGCGGTTCGTCACGATGCAGGCCAAGGCCGATGGCTATGACACCGCGCTGATCATGAACAACCAGGGCAAGGTCAGCGAAGGCCCTGGCGCCTGCCTGTTCATCGTCCGCGACGGGCGGCTGATCACGCCCAACCGCGGCAGCGACATCCTGGAAAGCGTGACGCGGACCACCGTGATCCAGGTGGCGCGCGAGATGGGCTATGCCGTCGAGGAAGCCCAGGTGGACCGCACGGAGCTGTATGTGGCCGATGAGGTGTTCCTGTGCGGCACGGGCCAGGAGCTGGTGCCGGTGGCCAGCGTGGACCGGCTGCCGGTGGGCGATGGCAAGCCCGGGCCGATCACCATGGCCCTGCAGGCGCGGTACGAGGCGCTGGTGCGGGGGACGACGGCGGATCATCCGGAATGGCGGACGGCGGTGTAGCGCGCTGGGGAGGCGCTGCCTCCCCAGGCCCCTCCGCCGGGGACACGCGTGTCCCCGGACCCCAGCGTCGCGGCGCTCCGCGCCGCTTTCGAGACCAAGGGGTTTCTCATTGAAAATTAATAAGAAACCCCTTTCCAAGCATCAGCTCCAAGCCAAAACTGATGAAAAGTAATGGGGGAGTTTGAGGGGGAAAGTCATTTCCCCCTCAACGGGAGTGTGAGGGCGGCGCCCTCACACCGCCCCCGAGCACGGAGCGCCCCATGACCACCACCGACCGCCACATCCTGGACCTGCATCGCCGAGGCCTGCTGACCGGCGCGCTCGCGCTCACGGCCCTGGTCACCCAGCCCGGCTGCGTGGCGCTGGCCCAGGACCAGGGGCTGTTCGGCCTGGGTGTCGCCAGTGGCGACCCCTGGCCCGATTCCGTGGTGCTCTGGACCCGCCTGACCCCCGCGACCCCCGACCCCGTGCCCCTGCGCTGGGAGTTGGCCACCGATGACGGCTTCGGCCAGGTCGTGGCGCGGGGCGAGGCGCTGGCCAGCCCCGACCATGCCCATGCGGTGCATGTGATCCCGCAGGGGCTTCAGCCCGGGCGGCGCTACTGGTACCGCTTCCACGCCCAGGGCCAGACCAGCCCGGTGGGGCGCACCCGCACGGCGCCCGCGCCCGGGGCCGATGTGCCGGTGCGCTTCGTGAATGCCAGCTGCCAGCGCTATGAGCACGGGCTGTTCACCGCCTGGCGCCATGTGGCGGCGGATGACACGCTGGATTTCGTCTTCTTCAATGGCGACTACATCTATGAGTACGCCCACCGCGCGGCGGGCTCCACGCCCATCCTGGTGCGCGCGGTCGATGGGCCGGAATGCGTGACGCTGGACCAGTACCGCGCCCGCTACGCCCAGTACCGCCGCGACCCCGACCTGCAGGCGGCCCATGCCGCGCACCCCTTCATCGTCGTGTTCGACGATCATGAGGTGCAGAACAACTGGGTCAGCGACATCCCCTCCGTCCCGCAGCCGGCGGGGGTGGAGTTCGCGCTGCGCAAGGCCGCGGCCTTCCGCGCCTGGTACGAGAACATGCCGGTGCGCCCCGGCGCCCTGCCGCGCGGGGCGGAGATCACGGCCTATCGCCGGCTGGTGTTCGGGCGGCAGATGGCGCTGCATGTGCTCGACACGCGCGGATACCGCGACGACCAGCCCTGCGGCGACGGCCGCAAGCCCGCTTGCGAGGCCGTGCACAACCCCGCCGCCCAGGTGCTGGGCCCGGCGCAGGAGGCCTGGCTGTTCGACAGCGTGGCCGGCAACAGCGCCGCCATGCAGGTGCTGGGCCAGCAGATCTTCATGGCCCCGCGCCCAGGGCCGCATGGGGAGGTGTCCATGGACAGCTGGGACGGCTACCCGGCCGCCCGCGCGCGGGTGATGCGGGGGCTGCGCCAGCGCGGCGTGGCCAACCCCATCGTGCTGACCGGCGACGTGCACCGCGCCTGGGCGGGGCTGGTGATGGTGGACGAACAGGCGCTGGGCACGGAATTCGTCGCCACCTCCATCAGCAGCGACGGCGATGGGCGCGATGCCGACCAGGGCGCGCTGGCGCTGATCGGCGCGCATCCGCATCTGCGCTTCCATTCCGCCCGGCGCGGCTATACCCGGCATGAGGCCAAGGACGGCCAGATGCTGGCGGAATTCGTGGCGCTGCCCTTCGTCAGCCATCCGGGCGCCGAGGCCCGCATCGTGGCAAGGCTGATGACGGAGGCCCGCGCACCCGGCATCATCACCGCCTGAGGAACGCCGAACAGGGGGAAACATGACAAGCATCGGTTTCGTGGGGCTGGGCCGGATGGGCCTGCCGATGGCGCTGAACCTGGTGCGCGCCGGCCACCGGGTGGCGGGCTTCGACCTGAGCGCCGCGGCGCTGGAAGCCTTCGCCGCCGCCGGCGGCACCCTGGCCACCAGCGCGGCGGAGGCCGCGCGCGGCGCCGAGGTGATCATCACCATGCTGCCCGCCGGGCGCCATGTGCGCGATGCGTGGCTGGGCGAGGGCGGCATGGCCGCCGCCGCCAGCGCCGACGCCCTGCTGCTGGATTGCTCGACCATCGATGTCGGCACGGCGCGGGAACTGGCCCGCACGCTGGGGGCGCGCATGCTGGATGCCCCGGTCTCGGGCGGGGTGATGGGGGCGGAGGCCGGCACCTTGACCTTCATGGTCGGCGGCGAGGCCGCGGCCTTCGCGGCGGCGGACCCTATCCTGGCCTCCATGGGCCGCAAGCGGGTGCATTGCGGCGCGGCGGGGGCGGGGCAGGCGGCCAAGGCCTGCAACAACATGCTGCTGGCGATCTCCATGATCGGCACCTGCGAGGCCTTCGTGCTGGCCGAGCGGCTGGGCCTGTCGCACCAGGCGCTGTTCGATGTGGCCAGCACCTCCTCCGGCCAATGCTGGTCGCTGAACACCTATTGCCCGGTGCCGGGGCCGGTGCCCTCCAGCCCCGCGAACCGGGACTACGCCCCGGGCTTCGCCACCGCGCTGATGGTGAAGGACCTCGGCCTGGCGCAGCAGGCGGCCGAGGAATACGGCGCGGCCACGCCGCTGGGGCAGATGGCGCTGGAACTGTACGAAAGCTTCGCGGCGGAGGACGGTTCGGCGTTGGATTTCTCGGCGATCATCGGGATGCTGCGCGGTCAGCCCCGCTGAAGCGCGCCCCCGCATTCTGCGCCCTGAAATTGCCGCACTGGCCGTGTCCGTTCCGGCCACTGGAAGCACCGGAAAGGGGTTCCGATGGGGTGGTGGGAAAAGAAGTCCTCGCGCTGGCAGGCCTGCATCGTGGCCCAGGTGGGGGGTGCGGCCGTGCTGGGCGGCGGGGTGTTCTTCATGCAGTTCCGCTCGCCCGATCTGGGCGGCGTGCGGCCGATCTTCCTGGCGCTGGCGGGCGGCGCGGGGGTGGGCGGCAGCATCGGCAGCGGCATCTCCATCCCGTATTCGGATGTGGTGCGCCAGCTCATCAACCCGCAATTCCACCCGCCGGTCGATGACTATGGCTGGGGCGACCTGAACGGCAATTTTTCCTGCGCGGAGATCCAGCGGGAACGCTTCGACATCGCGCAGGTGGGCGCCTCTGCCGTGGTGCTGGGGGCGCAGGTGGTGGTGTTCACCATCACGGAGGTGCACCTGTTCGACCCGGACCGCACCCTGTGCAGCACCCGGCTGAACATCCCGCGCAACCTGCCCCAGGTGGGCACGGCCCTGCTGGACCTGCCGCAGATCCAGGGCGGGCTGGGGGCGGGGGCCTTCGCCTTCCGGGGCACGCTGTTCTATATTGGGAGTTAGACCATCGCCCGGTCGGATGGCATCATCCGATCGGGCCAAGATGATCGTGCGGTTATGCGAAGCCCTCGGGGAAGATGTGCAGCCCGTCCGCGCCCAGGGGCAGTTCCAGCACGCGCGTGACGGCCGAGAGCGGCAGCGCGGCATACAGATGCGGGAACAGGCCGGGGCGGCCGCTGGCGGGCGGCTCGAAGCGCAGCGAATCGCCCAGGGGGGCGCTGGCGGCCTCGATGATCAGCAGGTCGTGCTCTCCGCGCCGGTGCTTGGCGGCGGTGGCGCGCAGCTGGGCGGCGGTGGAGAAATGCAGGAAGCCGTCGCGGCGGTCGTCGGCACTGCCGGTGTAAGCGCCGGCCGATTCCGCGGCGGTCCAATCGGCGCGGCGGACCAGGGTGTAGATGAAGGGTTCCATGGGCCCTGTGTCCCAGGCACCGGTGCCGGGGGCAAGAGGGCCGGGAGGGGCGTGCACCCCTCCCGGTGACCAGTTACGCCGCCTGGGCTTCGACCAGCTTGGGCTGGGCGGGGGCGCTGGTGGCGATCTCGATCCGGCGGGGCTTCAGCGCCTCGGGCACCACGCGCTCCAGGCCCACATGCAGCAGGCCGTTGCGCAGCTCGGCACCCTTCACCACCAGATGGTCGGCCAGCACGAAGCGGCGCTCGAAGGCGCGGCCGGCGATGCCCCGGTGCAGATAGCTGCGGGCCGCGCCCTGCTGTTCGGCCGGGCGGCCGGCGACGAGCAGCGTGTCGCCCTTCACTTCCAGCTCCAGCTCCGATTCGCTGAAGCCGGCGACCGCGAGGGTCAGGACATAGCTGTCCTCACCGGTGCGCTCGATGTTGTAGGGGGGGTAGCTCTGTGCCTCGGTGCCGCGCGCGCCCTCGACCAGGCGGGCCAGACGGTCGAAACCGATGGCGGTGCGGAACAGCGGAGAGAAATCGACAGCATTCATAAAAAAACCTCCTGCATCAGCAAGGTTCATGCGAAGCGACGAACCCTGATGCATGAGGCCCTGTGGCACCCCCGGGACGGGCGATGCCGGCCCCGGAACACCGGGCCGCCGTGGCGGGGCCCCATCAGGGCACCCCGCACACGGCGGATATGGAAAAGGCCACCCCCTGTTGCAAGGGGTGGCCTTCAAGCCTTCCGCGAGATGGAGAAGGGCGGCTCAGCCGCGCTTCAGGCCCAGCCCGGCGAACTTCTTGTTGAACTTGGCGACCTGGCCGCCGGTGTCCATGATGCGCTGCACGCCGGTCCAGGCCGGGTGGCTCTTGGGGTCGATGTCCAGGCGCAGCGTGTCGCCTTCCTTGCCGTAGCAGGAGCGCGTTTGGAAGCTGGAGCCGTCGGTCATCACCACGGTGATGGCGTGGTACTCGGGATGGGTGTCGGACTTCATGGCGCTACTCTCGGCTCTCTCGACTACGTGTCAGCTTACACGGCGCCCGGTCCGGCCCCGCAGGAATGCGGGCGTATAAGCCGCCATTCCCCGGGACGCAACCCGCAGCGCGCGGGGCAGGGCAAGATTCAGCGCTGGCCGCGTGCCCATTCCTGGATGGACCGCGGCCGGCCGCCGCCGCCACCACCCCCGCCGCCCCATTGCTGCGGCCGGCCGCCGCCGCCACCCCATTGCGGAGCCGGCCGCCCGCCGCCGCCCCAGCCGCCACCACCGCCCCATTGGGGGCGCGGCGGGGGCGGCGCGTAATAGGCGCGCGGGGGCGGCGCGTAATAGCTGCGCGGCGCGGCGTAATAGGGACGGCCATAGCCGCCACCATAGCCGCCGCCATAGTAGCCGCCGCTATAGACCGGCCCGCCATAGCCATAGCCCGGCTCCACGCAACCCGTCAGGGCCAGCCCGGCGGCGGTGATCATGGCGGCGAATGTGAGGCGGCGCATGGCTGCCCTCCTGTTCGGCACCGCCCCGGGGTTTGGGGGGATGGGGTGGTGCCATGGTCGAAAGATGAACGCGGATCGCGGCGAATTGTTGGCGGCCAAAGGTTTTTCTTGTGATGGCCGGCTTTTCATTCTCCCAGTCCCGATGTGGGTAAGGAAAAACCCGGATCAAGACAAGATTTGCTGCGCCAGGAATGCCTCCGTGTCCTGCAACCCGGCGGGCTTGCCGATTTCATAGAAGCGTTCGGTCACGGCAAAGCCCGCCAGCCGCCCTTCCAGCGCCAGCGCCCCGGTCAGGGCCGACAGGTCCCATGGGTCGGGCGCGGGCCATCCGGCGACCACGCCCGCGGTGAAGACGGACAATCCGTAATCGATCCATTCCACGCCGGGCTGGCCGCGCGCGGCCTTGTCGTGCCGCAGCACCCGCCCGTCCTGGAATTCCACATTGGAGGGGTCCCAGCGGTCCTGGTTGCGCAGCACCGTCAGCAGGGCGGGCGCGCCGGCGGCCCGGAAGGCGGCCCAGACCGGGGCGGCCTCGATGGGCAGGTAGCTGTCGCCGTAGAGGACGAAGAATTCCGGCCCCAGCAGCGGCAGGGCATGGCGCAGCGCGCCGCCGGTGCCGCGCCGCGTGGGCCCCTCATGGCTGATCGCGATCTCCAGCCCGAACCCGCCCCCGCGCGCGGCCAGGAAGGCCTCCACCTGCTCCGACAGGTGCCCCAGGCACAGCACCACGCGCGAAAACCCCTGGGCGGCCGCCAGGCGCAGCTGGTGGGCCAGGAAGGGCTCGCCCGCCACCGGCACCAGCACCTTGGGGATGGTTTCCGTGATCGGGCGCAGCCGGGTCGCCAGCCCGCCGGCCAGGATGGCGAGCGGGGGCAGCATCAGCCGACCAGCACCTGGGTGCCCTGGCTGTCCAGCTCGACCGGCACCTCGGTCAGCCCCGCGCCGCGCATGGCCGCGCGCAGCGCCGCCGGGTCATGCGCGTAGAACAGCAGGAAGCCGCCGCCGCCCGCCCCCACCAGCTTGCCGCCCACCGCCCCGTTGCGCAGGGCCAGATCGTACCAGGCGTTGATCTGCGGGCTGCTCATGGCGCCGGAGCGCTTCTTCTTGGCTTCCCAATGCTCGCGCATGATCTCCCCCCAGCGGGGCAGGTCGCCGCGCAGGAAGGCGTCGCGGGTCTCGTAGCCCAGCGCCTTCACCCGATCCAGGTTCGCCAGCATGCCCGCATCGGCGGTGCGGGAGGCCTTGTCCTGCTCCGCCAGGATGCTGCCGGCGCTGCGGGTGCGGCCGGTGAAGAACATCAGCGTGTTGGCGTGCAGCGCCTCCAGCGTCGCGGGGGCCACGGGCAGCGCCTCGGCCACCACCTGCCCGTCGCGGGCGAAGGTGAAGGCCGTGAGGCCGCCCACCGCCGCGATATACTGGTCCTGCTTGCCGATCGGCTCGCCCAGGCGGTGGATCTCGATATGGCAGGCCTGTTCGGCCAGCTCCCCGGGCGCGATGTCGCGGCCCAGCAGCCGGTGCAGCCCCTTCAGCAGGGCGGTGGTGAAACTGCCGGAGGAACCGAGCCCCGTGCCCGCCGGGATATCGGCCACCGAAGTGACCTCCATCGCGGTTTCCGCGTGCAGGCCGAGTTCCAGCAGCGCCTCGCGGATGATGGGGTGGTGGATGTCCGCCACCCGCTCCGGCCGCTCGATGCTGGAGTATTTCAGCAGCAGCCCCGCCTCCAGCGTGCGCTGCAGGGAAACATAGACATGCTGGCGGATGGCCATGGCCAGCAGGAAGCCTTCGCGTTCCTGGTAGTAGCTGGGCAGGTCCGTCCCGCCCCCGCCGATGGAGATGCGCAGCGGCGAGCGGGTGACGATCATGGCGCGTGGCCCGGGGCGACGGCGTAGAACACCAGGTCGATGCCGTCATGGTCATGCGCACGCAGATGGAAGCTGTGCCCGGGCAGATGCCGCATGGCCCATTCCGGCAGGGTGAAGATGTCCGCGGGCCAATGATAGGCCGACAGGCCCAGCGAGGGCTTCCAGGCCGCGATGCTGGCGGCGGCGCCGTCCAGCACGGCCTGCTCGGCGCCCTCGGCGTCGATCTTGACGTAGTCCACGCGCCCGCCCGCCAGCTCGGTGTCCAGCGTGACGCAGGGCACCTCCAGCATGCCGGCGGCGGCCTGGCTTTCGGTGATGGTGCCGGGCGTGCCGGTGGGGGTCAGGAACAGGCTGCCGGGGGCGGCGCCGATCGCCATCTGCCGGGGGGTGATGCGCGCCGCGATGTCGGGCCGCAGCCCCTGCTGCAACGCCACCAGCCGCGCGAAGCTCAGCGGGTCGGGCTCATAGGCCAGATAGGCGCCGAAGCCCGGCCCCTGCCAGGTCAGGAAGGTCGCCAGCGTGTCGCCGGAATAGGCGCCGATATCGGCCACCACCGCATCCGGCGGCAGGCGGATCAGCTCCGGGTCGAAATAGATGCGCTGGGGCTGGGGGGCTGGGATCAGCGCCGCGTCCAGCAGCACGCGCCAGGCGATGGCGCCCGCGTATTGGCGCTTGCTCTCGCCATCGGCCAGCGCGTCGTGCACGGCCAGGATGCGGGGGGCGGCCTCGGCATACAGGGCGGGGGGGCCGAACTGGTAGTGCGGGCCGATGCCCTCACCCCAGGCCCAGAAGCCGGCCTGCACCGGATAGGCGCGGGCGATGCCATGGGCGGCCAGCCAGGCGGCGGTGCGGGCATGGACGTGGTTGGGCGACCAGATGCCCACCAGCGCCACCGCGTCGGGGCCGGCCAGCGCCAGGGCCTCATCGGGTGGCAGCACCTTCAGGCCGTCCACCTCGCGCCCCCAGAAGCGGGCGTCGAATTCCACCAGGGCGGCCACCTGGCCGCCGGCGGCGCGCACGGCCGCCGCGATCTTGCGGGGCAGGGCGGCGGAACCCACGACCAGCAGCCGCCCGGTCGCGGCGGCCCCGGTCAGCTCGGCCGCCACATCGGCGCTGAACTGGGCGATGCGGGCGCCGTCCAGCGCCTCCTCCAGCAATTCGCGGCTGGCGGTCATGAGCGGGCCTCCAGAACCCATCGGTGGGCCATGATCCAGCGAAGGGTGGCGCGCACGCTGGCCTCGATGCGGTGGCGCGGCGCCCAGCCCAGCGCGCGCATGCGCGCGCAGTCCAGGAAGATGAACGGGTTGTCCCCGATCCAGCCGCGATCCCCGCCCGTGTGTTCCAGGCGGGGTGCCAGCCCCAACTCCGCCGTGATCCAGCCCACGCTGTCATTCACCTGGCAATAATGATCCTGCCCCAGATTGTAGACGGCGAAGGGTGCGGGCGCGCGTTCCAGCGCGACCAGCATCGCCGTCACGCAATCCTCAACGTGCAGATAGGATTTGCGTTGCCGGCCATCGCCCAGCACCTCCAGCCGGGTGGGATCGGCCAGCAGTTTCCGCGCGAAGTCGAACACATGCCCATGGGTGTAGCGCGGCCCCAGGATCGAGACGAAGCGGAACACCGTGGCGTGGAAGCCGAACCCCCCGGCATAGGCGCTGAGCAGCCCCTCCCCCGCCACCTTGGAGGCCCCGTACAGCGAGGTCTGCACCGGAAACGGCGCGTCCTCCGGCGTCGGGATCACGGGGGTCTCGCCATAGACGCTGCCGGTGGAGGAGAACAGGATGCGCTTCACCCCCGCGGCGCGCATCGCCTCCAGCACGGTGAAGGTGGCGATGGTGTTCTGTTCCAGGTCGCGGCGCGGGTGCTCGGTGCCGAAGCGCACATCGGCGTTGGCGGCCAGGTGGAACACCGCCTCCACCCCCGCCAGGGCCACGGTCAGGGCCGGCTGGTCCAGCACGTCGGCGCGCACCAGGGTGAAGCGGGGGTTGGCCCGCGCGCCCTCCAGGAAGCGTTCCTGGCCGGTGGAGAAATTGTCGTAGCCCACCACGCTGTCGCCGCGCGCCAGCAGGGCATCCACCAGGTTGCTGCCGATGAAGCCGGCGGCCCCGGTCACCAATACCCTCACAGGCGGAAACCCGCCGCCAGCGCGTCGTTGCGGAACATCTGCACCGTCTCCAGGCTGAAGCGTTCCAGATCCTTCCCGATCCCGCCCAGCTTGGCCAGCAGGTCGGCGGTCATGGTGATGATGTGGCAGCCGATGCTGTCGGCCTGGACCAGGTTCAGCACCTCACGCGGGGAGGCCCAGATCAGCTCCTGCTGCGGGCGGGGGGCCATGATCTCCAGCGCGGCGCGCATCAGCGGCAGCGGGTCCACGCCCGTGTCGGCGATGCGCCCGGCGAAGATGGACAGGCAGCTGGGTGCCGCATCGGCCAGCGCGTCGGACGCCGCGCGCAGCTGCGCCAGCGTCATGATCGCGGTCACGTTGCACTTCACCCCATGCGGGGCCAGCGCCCGCAGCACGGGGATGATGCTCTCGCCGCGCGTGTTGGTGATGGGCAGCTTCACATAGACATTGGGGCCCCAGCCCGCGATCAGCCGGGCCTGGGCCTCCATCTCCGCCAGCTCGTCGGAGAACACCTCGAAGCTGATCGGCCGGTCGGGGATGGCGGCGATGGCCGCGCGGGCGAAGGCCTCGTAATCGGCGACACCGGCCTTGCGCATCAGCGTGGGGTTGGTGGTGAAGCCCTGGATCAGCGGGTTGCGCGCGGCTTCGCGCATGCCCTCCAGATCGGCGCCATCGGCGAAGATCCGGGTCCGCAAGGAAAGGGCGGCGTTCATGCGGGCACCGACAGGATATGGTCCACGGCTTCGCTCAGGTTGCTCACGGTGATGTCTGGTGCCTCCGGCTGGCGCTCGGCGTAATGGGCCTGGATGAAGGCCGTGCGGCAGCCCGCCGCCTGGCCCGCCGCGATGTCCCGCCAGCGGTCGCCCACCATCCAGCTGTCTTGCAGGGCGATCCCGTGTTCCTCCGCCGCCCCGGTCAGCAGGCCCGGCAGTGGCTTGCGGCAGCCGCAGCCATCCGCGTCGTCGTGCGGGCACAGCGCCATGGCGTCCAGCCCCGCGGCCTGGCTCACCAGCGCGTTCAGGCGCCGCACCAGTTCGGGCGGGGTGGTGCCGCGCGCGATGTCGGGCTGGTTGGTGGCGCCGATCAGCAGGAAGCCCGCCGCGCGCAGCCGCGCGCAGGCCTCGGGCACGCCGGGCAGGATGCGCAGCCCGGCCTCGTCGCGCGGGGGCAGGGGGCGGCCCTTGGCATCGCGCAGGGCGGCGTTCAGCACGCCGTCGCGGTCGAGGAATACGGCGCGCCTCAAGGTGCGGCGCTTTCCCATTTCGTGGCTTCGCGCTTCAGCGCGGGGTGGCTGACCAGGCAGTGCCACAGCACGGCGCACAGCCCCTCGGTGTGGGGGGTGATGTGGTCGGCATACAGCGGCGGGATCACCACCACCGCATCGCCCACCAGCGCGGTGTAGCCGCCCTGCCGGCCCACGATGCCGGTGACCTTGGCCCCCACCTCCCGCGCCAGATCGACGGCCGAGACGATATTGGCCGAGATGTCGCGTTCCTTGTCCCCGCCGCCGACCGAGAAGACCAGCAGCCCGTCGGCGGGCCCGATACGGCTGCCGCGCAGCCAGGCGGCGAAGGTGGTGTGCCAGCCCTCGTCATTGGTGCGCGCCGTCAGCTCGCTGACATTGTCGGTGGGGGCATAGGCCTCGAAGCCGCAGAGCTTGCGGAAATCGTTCACCGCATGCCCGGCATGGCCGGCGGAGCCGCCGACGCCCAGGATGAACAGCCGCCCGCCGCCCTCGCGCACTCCGGCCAGGGTGGTGGCCAGCGCCTCGATGCGCGCGGGGTCCAGCGCCTGCAGGATGGCCTGGGTTTCCGCCAGATAGCGTGTCACGAATCCCGAACTCATCGCCACCTCACCGTCACGGGAACGTGGCTAGCCCGGCTGGGCCGCCGCAACAAGCCATAAGCCCATGAACCCCTTGTTAATCCGGCAATTTGCGCCGGATCGGCGGCTGTTCTATGCAGGGGCAGACACAAACGCAGCGCCCCTGCCGGGAGTCCGCTTGACCACTGCCCCCATGCCCCGGCTGCTGCTGCTGGCACCGGGCCTGCCCGGGATGCACCAGGCCGGCCCCGCCGGCCATGCCATGCTGTGCCTGGCCCGGCGGCTGGCGGCGGAAGGCGCGGTGGTGGACCTGCTCATCCCCCGCTCCCCCACCGGGCCCGAAACCGCGACCCGCGCCTGGGACCTGTGCCGGCGGGCGGGCATCCATCTGCATGTGCTGGCCGGGCATGATGGCGCGGATGCCATGCTGGGCTGGCGGGTGCTGGAATGGCTGCGCGGCCGGCCCGCGCGGCCCGACCTGGTGCTGGCCTGCGATGCGCGCGGCCTGGCCGCGCCGCTGCTGACCGCGCGGCAATTGGGGCTGGCGCTGGCCGGCGTCCCGGTGGCGCTGCTCGTCACCGGCCCCAGCGCCTGGGCGGCGGGGCCCGGCGGCATGCTGACGCCCGGGCTGCTGCTGCGCCGGCATGCCGAGGACGCGGCGCTGGGGGGCGCGGACGCGCTGTTCTTCGCGCATCAGGCCCTGGCGGATTGGTGGCGCGCCTCCCACCCCGCCGATGCCCGCCCGCATCGCGTGCTGTCCGGGCTGGGCGCGGGGCATACGCGGCCTGGGCCTGGGCCTGGGCCTGGGCCTGGGCCTGGGCCTGGGCCCGGCCGGCTGCTGCTGGCGCGCGGCCTGGCCGATGTGGCGGAGGCCCAGGCGCTGTGCCGCTTCCTGCTGGCCCTGCCACCCGGCGCCCCCCCGCTGTGCCTGCCCCCGCCCCCCGAGAGCGACCGGATCGGCCCCGACCCGATGGTCGCGCTGCTGGAAGGGCTGGCCGGCGCCCAGCCCGCGCTGGAGCTGATGACGGAGCCCGATACCCTCCGCCTGGAGCCGCGGCTGTTCCACCCGGGCGACCAGGTGCTGCTGCCCGGCCTGGATGCGGTGACAGAGCCGCTGGCGCTGGACGCGGCGGCGGCGGGCCTGCCGCTGCGGCCGCTGGCCGGCGCCGCACTGCCCATGGCGGCGCCGGCATGGCAGCCGCTGTTGCCGCATCTGCTGGCGCTGGCCGCCCCCCCGCCGCCCGTGGTGGCGCTGCCCGACCCGCCGCCGCTGGTCAGCGTCTGCATGTCCCATTTCGACCGGCCGGCGCTGCTGGAACAGGCCATCGCCTCGCTGAAGGACCAGACCTGGCCGGCGCTGGAGCTGGTGCTGGTGGATGATGCCAGCCCCTCCGCCGCCACGCGGGCATTCCTGGATGCGCAGGAGGATGATTTCGCGGCCCGCGGCTGGACCATCCTGCGCAACAGCCGCGAGGAATGGCAGGCCGCCGCCCGCAACCGCGCCGCCCGCGCCGCGCGGGGGGACTTCATCCTGATCATGGATGACGACAACCTGGCCCTGCCGGATGAGGTCGAGCTGATGGTCCGCGCGCTGACCATCACCGGCGCCGATGCCGTCGGCTCCTATCAGCAATTGTTCCGGGGCGAGCACGATGCCCGCGCGGAGGACGCCCCCGCCCGGGTGGAGTTCTTCCCCACCGGCGGCCCGGCCGCGCCCGGCACGGTGTGGAACGTGTTCGGCGACGTGAACGTCATGTTCCGCCGCGCCGTGTTCGAGAGCCTCGGCGGCTATACCGAGGAAGCGGGCATCGGCTGCGAGGATTATGAGATCGGTGCCGCCATGGCCCGCGCCGGGATGCGGCTGCTGATCGTGCCCCAGGCCCTGTATCTGTATCGCTTCTCCAGCGTGAACATGGCGCGCGGCATGTCCAATGAGCGCCTGTACCACAGCCATATGCGCCCCCTGCGCCCGGCCCTGGCGGGGCAGGGGCCGGCGGCCGCGCGGCTGCTGCGCTTCACCCATGGCATGGAGCACGCCCGCCAGCAGCGCTTCGGCTGGAGCTACTGGTCCGGCCGGCCGGAGGCCAAGCCCCTGCGGGACTACGACATCCATCAGCCCGGCACGCCCGGCCCGCTGTTCCAGCGGGAGGTGGCGGCGGCGCTGCTGGCCGCCGGCGATGCCCCGGGCGCGCTGCGGCTGGCGCTGCCGCTGTCGCTGGCGGCCCCGCATGATTGGGCGCTGGCCCGGCTGGTGGCCGATTGCGCGGCCGAACTGCCCGGCGACGCCGCCCTGCGCCAGCATGTGCGGGATACGGCCTGGCAATTGGGGATCGACCTGGTGGGGCGGGTGCGCGACAGGCTGCGGCTGGCCGGGCGCGAGGCCGATCTGGAACTGTGGCCGGAGGATGCGGCGTGACGATCCCCCCGCTGCCCCGCGCCGCCTTCGGGCTGGCGCCGCTGCCGCCCGGCCTGCATGCCGTCGTCCTGTCCTGGCACCTGGCGCCCGAACCCGGGCACCAGCCCGCCGCCGAGCCGCTGCTGGGCTTCTGGGCCGAACCGCTGATGGACGCGCTGGCCGAGGCTGGGGCGCGCGTGACGCTGCTGCTGCCCCTGGCCGAACCGGCGGCCGAGCCGGCGGAACAGACCGGGCTCGGCCGCCTGCTGGCGGCGCGCGGCATGGGGCTGGCCTTCGCCGAGGGCTTCACCCCCGCCGCCGTGGATGCCGCGATCGCGGCGCTGGCCCCCGATGTGGTGCACGCGCCGGAACGCGAGGGGCTGCTGGTCGCCGCACTTTCCCGCCGGGCGGCGGGGCTGGCGCACCGGGGCTGCGCCATGCTGCTGCACGCGCGCGGCCCGCAGGGCTTCCGCCATGCGGAGGAAGCGCGCTTCACCCCCTCCGTCTCCGCGCTGGGCGTGGCGGCGCGGGAGCGCCAGGCGATGCGCCTGGCCGATGCCGTGCTGTGCGCGAGCCCGGAGGTCGCGGTCTGGTGGGCGGCCGAGGGGCAGCCGGTGCGCCGCGTGGCGCCGCTGGCCTGGCGGGCGCATCCGGTGCCGGCCGCGCCGCCGCGCGAACTCGTGCTGCCCCTGCCGCTGGCCAGCGAGGCGGGGCTGGAATTCGCGCTGTTCGCGCTGGGCCGCGCGGCGGGCAGGCTGCGGCTGCCGGTGGTCTTCGCGGGCGTGCCCGGGCCCATGGTGCTGGGCAGCGCCGCCCAGGCCCTGGGGGGGCTGGCGGGCAAGCCGCTGGACTGGCGGCTGGAAAGCGAGACCACGCCCCAGGCCGTCTGCGCCCGGCTGCTGCGCCCCGGCACCGTCGCCCTGCTGCCCAGTGAGCGCGGCACGCCGCCCGAACTGTTCGCCTTCTGCGCCATGGCCGGGGTGCCGGTGCTGACCACCCCCCACGCGGTGGCGGCCGAGGCGGCGGCGCGATACCCCGGCCGCATCCATGCTTTCGAGCGGCAGGAGCGCCCCTTCGCGGCCATGCTGGCGCGGCTGCCGGAACTGCCCCCGGCGCCGGAGGGCACGGCGGCCCCCGACTGGCCCGCGCCGCCCCTGCTGCTGGCCCCGCGGCCCATCCCCCCGGCCCCGGCCGTGACACTGGTGGTGGAAGGCCTGCCGCCAGCGGGCGCGGAGGAGCAGGGAGTGGCCCTGCTGCTGGCCGAACCGGGCGGGTTGCGCCGGGCCGTGCTGGCCGCCGGCACGCCCTTCGTCGCGCTGGCGGGCGGTGCCCGGCATATCGCGCCCGGGGCTGTCGCCGCGATGGCCCGGCTGGCCTGCGCGGCAGGCAGCCCGGCCGTCACCGCCTGGGACAACACCGCTCAGCCCCTGGGCGGCGCCGAGGATCTGGCCGCCGTCCGCCCCGACGCGCTGCTGGGCCATCTGCTGCTGCTGGAGGTGGCGGCCCTGCCCACCGCCCTGGCCGCGCTCGGCACGCCGGGCTTCGCGGCCGCCCTGGCGCGGGAAGCGGGCGAGGTGTTCTGCCTGCCCGAACCGCTGGCCCATGCCGGCGCGCCCCCGCCGCCCGCCACCCCGGCAGAGCCGCTGTTCGCCGGCCCCTATCGCGGCATCGCGGCCATGGCGCGCCATGACGCGGCGCTGGAGGCGAAGCCCCTGAGCTGGCGCGACGGCCAGATCGTCCGCGCCATGGAAGGTACCTCACGCGGCAGCCCGGAATACCTGAAGCTGCTGGCGCTGCTGGCCGAGAGGCAGGGCTTCACCGCCCTGGCCATCCAGGCCTGGCAGGCCCGCGCCCGCGCGCTGCCCGAGGATCTGGAAGCCCTGGAACAGCCCATCCTGCTCAGCCTGCGCCCGGATGGCCGGCCCGAGGATGTGCCGCCCATGATCGCCTCCCTGGCCGCCTTGCTGGCCCGCACGGGGCAGGAGGAAGGGCAGCACCTGCCGGGCCTCGCGCTGCGGCGGGTGCTGGAACTGGCGGCGTTGGGCGATGAGGCGGGCGCCCGCGCCCTGCTGGCCGGGATCGCGGCGCATTTCCCCGTGCCGCCCGCCTTCGCCCTGCTGTGGCCCGGGGAATTGCCATGAGCCTGATGGACGACCTGTTCGCCGCGCAGCCCGAGGGCTGGAGCCTGTTGCAATTGTGCGGCCTCGGCGTGCCGGGGCTGGAGCTGTGCGCCCGCGCCCTGGCGGCCGGCGCCGCCCGCGCCACCCATGCCGAGCCCTGGCCCCTGCCGCCCGAGGCCTGGGCCGTGCTGGGCGAGCACCCCGGCCTGCATCACGGCAGCGTGGACATTACCGACGCCCGGGCCCTGGCCTGGGAATGGCCGCGCCATGATGTGGTGGTGGCCACGCAGCTGTTCTCCCTGCGCGATCCCTATCCGGCGCTGGAACTGCTCTCCCGCTTCGCGCGGCGGCATCTGGTGGTGATGACCAACCTGCTGCCCCTGGATGAGGGCATCGCCCCGGGCGACATGGTGCCGGGCTTCCTGCCCGACCCGCGCCTGCCGGATGTGGCGCGGGCGCTGGCCCGGCGCGGCGTGGAACTGCCGCAATTCCACCAGCCCGCCGCCCGCCATGACGCGGGCGGGCAGCTCTCCTGGCCCGGCATGTGGGAATGGTTCCAGACCGAGGCCGCGCTGGCCGCGATGCTGGAGGATCTGGGCTGGCGGGTGACGGCGCGCGAGGCGGTCTGGATGGATCTGGGCGTGGTGCTGGTGGCCGAGCGGGCCTGATCAACGCAAAAGCACGGGCAGCAGCGCGTCCAGCCGCAGCAGCCCTTCCGGCGTCGCGGCCAGATGGCCGTCCCGCCAGTGCAGGTAGTCTTCCTCCAGCAGCGCCTCCAGCATCACCGGGTCGATGATGGCGGCCCAGGGCAGGCCGGAGCGCGCCTCGACCCGGGCGGGCAGCACGCCCTCGGCCAGGCGCAGGCCCATCAGCATCGCCTCCCGCCCGCGCTCCCGCGGGGTCAGGCTGGTTTCCTCGACCGTACCGTGGCCGTGCTGTTCCACGCGGGCGGCCCATTCCTCGGGCGCGCGGTGGCGGCGGGTGGCGAGCATGGTGCCGCCTTGCAGCAGCCGCTGATGCGCGCCGGCGCCGATGCCCAGGTAATCCCCATACCGCCAATAGGCCAGATTGTGCCGGGATTCCGCGCCGGGCTTGGCGTAGTTCGAGACCTCATAGAAGCGCAGGCCGAAGCGCGCGGCTTCCTCGGCGGTGGCATGGTACAGCCGCGCGGCCTCGTCGCTTTCGGGCAGCTGGATGGCGCCGCGCGCGTGCTCGGTGGCGAAGCGCGTGCCGGGCTCGATGGTCAGCTGGTACAGGGACAGGTGATCGGCCGCGAGGTCCAGCGCCCGGCGCAGCTCGGCGCGCCATTCGGCCTCGCCCTGGCCGGGCCGGGCATAGATCATGTCGAAGGACAGGCGCGGGAACAGGGCGCGCGCCACCTCCAGCGCCACGATCGCCTCCCCCGCATCGTGCTGGCGGCCGAGGAAACCCAACGCCTTGCCGTCCAGCGCTTGCACGCCCAGCGACAGCCGGTTCACCCCCGCCTCCCGGAAGCCGCGCAGCTTCTCGCGCTCCACGCTGGTGGGGTTGGCCTCCAGCGTGATCTCGATATCGGGGGAGGGGGCGAACAGGCGGGTGGCGTCCGCGATCAGGGCGGCCACGTCCTCGGGCCGCATCAGGCTGGGGGTGCCGCCGCCGAAGAAGATGCTGGACAGGGTGCGGGGCCCCACCCGCGCGGCCTCATGCGCCAGCTCGGCGCGCAGGGCCGCGGTGAAGCGGGCGTGGTCCGGCCCCTCTGGCCGCACATGGCTGTTGAAGTCGCAATACGGGCATTTGGCCAGGCAGAAGGGCCAGTGGATGTACAGGGCGAGGGGCTCGGGGGACATGGCGGGGGTATCGCAGCGCTATTCCGTCAGCGCCAGCCCTTCCGGGCCATGCGCCAGCAATCCGGCCAGGATGCGCGCGCCCTGGCGCATGGTTTCGACATCGGGTGAGGAGAAGGCGATCCGCACCCCGTTGGGCGCGAGGCCCGGGGTGGCGGCGAAGGCGCTGGCCGGGGTCACGGCCACCCCCGCCCGGGCGGCGGCGGCGGCGAAGCCATCGGCCCGCCAGGGCTCGGGCAGGGCCAGCCACAGGTGATAGGCGCGCGGGTCCCCCAACAGGGCCTGGCCCGGCAGTTCGGCCCGCAGCACGGCCTGGCGGGCCTGGGCGTCGGCGCGCTTGCTGGCCTCCAGCGTGGCCAGGGCGCCGCTGTCCATCCAGCGCGTGGCGGCGGCCAGGGCCAGGGGGGCGGCGTGCCAGGCCCCCGCGCGGATGGCCTGGGCCACCCGGCGGCGCAGCGCCTCCGCCGGCGCCACGACCATGCCGGCGCTGAGGCCCGGCGAGGCGCGTTTCGACAGCCCCTCCACCAGCAGCGCCTGGCCCGGCAGCAGGGCCGGGAGCGGCGGCAGCCCCGTCTCGTCCAGGAAGGCGAAGACCGCGTCCTCGATCAGCGTGAAGCCCTCCCGCAGGGCCAGCGCCGCCAGGGCCTGCCGCCGCGCCAGCCCCATCGCGGCGCCGGAGGGGTTGTGCAGCGCCGGCTGCACATAGATCGCCTTCAGCGGGCCGAGGCGGCAGGCGGCCTCCACCGCCTCGGGCAGCACGCCCTCGGCATCCATGGCCAGCGGCACGGTCAGCACGCCCAGCCGCGCGGCCATGGCTTTCACCGCCGGATAGGTCATGGCCTCGATGCCGATGCGCTCGCCCGCCGAGGCGGTGGCGGCCAGCGCCGCGCCGATCGCCTGCCGCCCGCCGCCGGTGAACAGCAGATGCTCCGGCAGCGGCGCCCAGCCGGGGCGGGCCAGGTGGCGGGCGGCGGCGGCGCGGATGGCGGCATGGCCCTGGGCGCCCACTGGGCGCAGGCTTTCCTCCATGGCCTCCGGCGCCAGGGCCGTGCGGATGCCGGCGGCCAGTAATTCCGCCTGGCCGGGCAGGGTGGGGAAGTTGAACTCGAAATCGATCATGCCGGGGCGCCCGGGCTCGCTCATCGGGGGCGGCAGCTGGCGCGGGCGCACATAGGTGCCGCGCCCGATCTCGCCGGCCACCAGCCCGCGCCGGGCGAGTTCGGCATAGGCGCGGCTGGCGGTGGAGACCGCGATGCCGCGCGCATAGGCGAAGCGCCGCACGGGCGTCAGCCGCGCGCCGGCGGGCAGGCGGCCTTCGGCGATCTCGGCGGCCAGGGCATCGGCGATCCGGCGGTAGTCGGTGTCGGGCATATTGATCTCAGGACAATATCGCTATTGATCCGAGGCATTGTGCCAGACACTTTGCGCCCCGTCGCCAGGAATTGCACGGAGCCCCCATGACCGAATTCGCCTTCCAGCAGGTCGATGTGTTCAGCACCGAGCCCTTCCGCGGCAACCCCCTGGCCGTGGTGCTGGGCGCCGACGGGCTGAGCGACGCCGAGATGGCGCGCTTCGCCAACTGGACCAACCTGAGCGAGACCACCTTCCTGCTGCGCCCCACCAAGGCGGGCGCCGATTACCGGGTGCGCATCTTCACCCCGGCGCGGGAGCTGCCCTTCGCCGGCCACCCCACATTGGGCAGCGCCCATGCCTGGCTGCGCGCGGGCGGCGTGCCCAAGGGGCGGGACATCATCCAGCAATGCCAGGTGGGGCTGGTCACGGTGCGGCGCAGCCAGGGCGAGCTGGCCTTCGCCGCACCCCCGCTGCGGCGCTCGGGCCCCGTGGACCCGGCCATGGTCGCGCGCATCCGCGCGGGCTTCGGGCTGGAGCCGGAAGCCGTCGTCGCCGCGCATTGGGTGGACAATGGGCCCGGGTGGCTGGCGCTGCTGCTGCGCTCCCGCGCCGATGTGCTGGCGGCGAAGCCCGATTACGCCGCCCTGGCGCCCATGGATCTGCGCGCGGGGCTGGTCGGCCCCTGGGATGGCGCGCCCGACCCGGCGGGGGCGGGGTTCGAGCTGCGGGCCTTCATCTGCCCCGAAGGCTATGAGGACCCGGTGACCGGCAGCCTGAACGCCAGCGTGGCGCAATGGCTGATCAATGAGGGCAGGGCGCCCGAGGCCTATATCGCCGCCCAGGGCACGGCGCTGGGCCGGGCGGGGCGGGTCAGCCTGCGCCGGGACGCCGAGGGCGTGTGGGTCGGCGGCGCCACCGTGACCTGCATCGAGGGGCGGGTGAGCTTCTGACCCCTCAGGGCCGCAGCGTCTGGCGGGTTTCCGCCTCCGCCTCCAGCGCCGCCCAGCCGTAGCGCATCGGCGTCATGCGCGCTGCGGCCCATGTCCGGTGCTGGTCCGCGTAGTGCGGGCTGCCGGGATGGCCGGAGGCACCATGGAAGACGGTCCAGAGGCTGTTCTCCCACTCGCCCACGTCGAAGGCATAGCGCGACAGCGCGCCATAGCCCGCGCGCGGACCCGCGGGCGCGATCAGCCCATTGGCCATCACGCAGTCGCCATCGCCGCCCAGCGGCTCCGCCACCGGGTCCAGCACCGGGGCGGCCCCCGGGAACAGGGGCGAGAGGGGGTGCACCAGCTTCGGCCGGTGGGTTTCGCCCCAGGCCTCGGTGGGCGCGGCGGCGGCCACTTCCTCCAGCGCGGACCGCAGCAGCCCGTCCCAGTTTTCCCCCTTCAGCAGGGCGTCGTCATCGGCGCGCAGCAGCGCCGGCAGCGCCCACCACAGCTGCGTCAGCGGCGCCACCCCCGGTGCCGGGGCCAGATAGGGGTGCCCCGCCAGCGCGCCCAGCCCGCTGACGGCGGCGAAGCGCCGCGTCAGCGCCAGCCGGAAGGCGATATAGCGCCCTGCCGTGACCGAGCCCGCCTCCATCCGCGCATCCCAGCCGATGAGTTCCTGGCGCAGCGCCTCCGCGCCGGCCCCGCAGCCGGCCAGCCCCCGCAGCCGCGCCAGGATGTCCCCGGCCGGCTGCGACAGCACGTCGCCGTGGATGGTGGCGGAACCGGCGGGGCTGCGCGTGGCCGGGTCGGCGCGCAGCAGCGCCGCGACCCGCCGCGCGCGATAGGGCGGGTGGCAATCGGTCAGCAGGTAGTCCGGGTGGTCCTCTGCCACGATGCGGTTGTTCGCGGTCACGATCAGGCCGCCTTCCGGGTCATGCAGCACCGGCATCTCCTCATGCGGGATCCAGCCCTGCCATTCGTGCTCCCCGGTCCAGCCCGGCATCGGCAGCCAGCCGCATTCGCGCCCGCGCCGGGGCACCCGGGCCCGCAGCAGCCAGCCGGTGTGGCCTTGCGTGTCGGCGGCCACCAGATTGTGGTCGATCAGCCCCCAGCCGCGCGTGGCCTCGTACAGGGAGCGCACATCGCGCGCCCCCAGCATGCGCGGCAGGCAGTCGAAGGAGAGGTCGGTTTCCGCGAACTGCACGCTTTTCAGCGTCAGCGCATGGCCCGTGAGCGGGTCCCCGGCGATGACCGGGCCGTGGCGGGTGGCCAGGATCTCGACCTCCCGCGGTGCCTCGTCCCGGATCGCCACCGTCTCCGTGCGGCGCGCCACCGCCTCCCAACCGCCCTGGAACAGGGCGTGCCGGGCGCCGGCGTCGAAGCGTTCCACATACAGGTCGTGGATATCCGCGAAGCCATGGGTGACGCAGTAGGCCACCTGGCCGTTATGCGCGAAATGCGGAAAGCCCGGCACGCCCGGCACGGTCAGCCCGATCACGTCGAAATCCGGGCAGGCGAGATGGCCCTGGGCGTACATGTTCGGCATCTCGAACACGCGGTGCGGGTCGCCCGCCAGCACGGGGCGGCCGGTCTCGCTCAACTCCGGCGCCACCGCCCAGTTGTTGCTGCCCCCGCCCGTGGCATCGGGGGCGGCGGCCTCCATCAACGCCGCCACCGCCGGGGCCAGGTCGGCCAGGCTGGCGCGCCAGCGATCGGCCTCGGCACCCTGGGGCATCAGCAGGAAGTCCCGGCCGCCATCATCGTAGCGCAGGCTCGTCACCGCCCCACCCGCCACCGGCAGGGCGGCGGCGCGCCACAGCTTGAACCATACCGAACCCATCAGCAGGCCCAGCCGGCGCATGACCGCGATGGTGTGCCAGCCTTCCCATGCCTCAGGGGTGGCGCCCAGCAGCGTGTATTCCAGGGCCGGCGGCGCGCCGCTGGCGATGAAGGCGTTGATGCCGGCTGCATAGGCCTCGGTCATGGCCCGTGCCTCGGGCGACAGGGCCTCGGCGTCCCTCCGGCTCGCGGCCTCCACGCCCAGCCGGCGGGCCAGCGCGTCCGCCCCGAAGGCCGGGGCGCCCAGCCATTCCGCGCTGCGGCCCAGCGCGCGGCGGCGGTTCAGCTCCATCTGGAACAGCCGGTCCTGCGCATGGCAGAAGCCCTGGGCGAAGAAGGCGTCCCGCGCGGAGCCCGCCCGGATATGGGCGATGCCCAGCCCGTCGCGCAGCACCGTCACATCGCCTGAAAGGCCCGGCAGCCGGATCTCGCCATCCAGCCGCGGCACCGCGCGCCGCGCCGCCTCCCGCCAATCCCGCTGATCCATGGCGTTGCTGTTCCTCTTTGCTGGACGTGCCTTGCCGCCATCAAATACCGTCACGGCGGAAACGAACAGGGATGGGCGGGATGAACCCCAAGGAAATCGGCCGGCGCGGTGCCCTCCTGGCCGGTGGCGGCCTGGCTGTGCCCTGGATGGCCCCGCCCGCCCGGGCGGCCGGCACCGCCAATCTGGTGCTGGAGAGCGAGGTCGTGATCCTGGACCCGCACGCCACCACCGCGGCCATCACCCGCACCTTCGCCACCCATGTGTTCGACACCCTGTTCGCCATGGACGGCCAGGGCACGATCCGCCCGCAGATGGTCGAGGCATGGGAGAGCGGGCCCGATGGCCTGACCTGGACCTTCCGCCTGCGGCCCGGCCTGCTGTGGCATGACGGCACGCCGGTGACGGCCGCCGATTGCGTGGCGAGCCTGGAGCGCTGGGCCCCGCGCGACGCGCAAGGGCGCATGCTGTGGGCGGCCAAGGCGGAGCTGGTGGCGCTGGATGCGCGCGTGTTCCGCCTGGCGCTGTCGCGCCCCTTCCCCCTGGTGCTGGACGTGCTGGGCAAACCCAACGCGCCCCTGCCGGTGATGCTGCCGGAGCGCCTGGCCCGCGTGCCGGTGGAAACCCGCATCCGCGAGATCATCGGCAGCGGCCCCTTCCGGTTCCGCCCCGGGGATTGGCGGCCCGGCAACTACATGGTGCTGGAGCGTTTCGCCGGATATGTCCCGCGTGAGGAACCGGTCGATTTCCTGGCCGGGGGCAAACGTGTCCATCTGGACACCATCACCCTGCGCGTCATGCCCGACCAGGCGACCGGCGCCTCCGCGCTGATGGCGGGGGAGGTGGACTACATGCAGTACCTGCCCTTCGACCTGCTGCCGCGCCTGGAACGCGCGCGCGGCGTGCGGCTGCTGGGGCTGGGCGGCATCCACATGTTCCAGGGCAATTTCCGCATCAATCACGCCGCCGCCCCCATGGACGACCCGGCGGTGCGCCAGGTGCTGTGGCGCTGCGCGGACCAAGCTTCGGCCCTGACGGCGATGGGCGTGCCGGAACGCTTCCGCGCGCCGCCCTGTCCCTCCTTCTTCCTGTGCGACGCACCGCTGGACAGCCGGGCGGGGGCGGAAGCCATCGGGGTGGATGTGGAGGAGGCGAGGCGGATGCTCGCCCGCACCTCCTATCGCGGGCAGCCCATCATCTTCCTGACGGTGGCGGGCAGCATCAGCCAGACCGCGGCCCAGGTGATGATCCAGAACATGCGCCTGGCGGGCTTCACCGTGGAGGAGCAGCAGATGGACTGGGGCACGGTGCTGGCCCGCCGCGCCCGGCGCGAGGGGTGGCACCTGTTCAGCGTCTATGCCAACGGCACCGACATGTTCTCCCCGCTCACGCATTTCTATGTGGCCAACACCTGCGCGGACTATCCGGGCTGGGATTGCGACCGGGACATCGAGCGGCTGCTGGGCGAATTCGCGCTGGCCCCCACGCCCGCGGACCGCCGCCGCATCGCGGGCGAGGTCCAGGCGGCGGCCGTGCGGCACACGCCGGCGGTGATGTGGGGGCAGTTCACCATCCCCGCCGGCCACCGCGAGCGGCTGCGCGACCTGCCGCGCGCGGCCTATCCGATGTTCTGGGACGTGAAGGTGTAGGCGCCCTTCATATCCCCGCCTCTTGAGCGCGGGCGCCATCCGGTCCACATCCAGCGCGGATTTCCGGAGCGCCCGCCATGAAGATCAACGGCACCTATTATCGCAGCCTGTGGCTGGACGATGATGGCTGGTCCCTGCGCATCCTGGACCAGACGCTGCTGCCCTGGCGGGTGGAGGTGCTGCGCCTGTCGAGTGCCGAGCAGGTGGGCCATGCCATCACCTCCATGCAGGTGCGCGGCGCGCCGCTGATCGGGGCCGTCGCGGCCTATGGCGTCGCGATCGCCATGCGCACGGCGCCGCAGGATCTGGACCGGGTGGTGGCCTGGCTGGGCGAAACCCGCCCCACCGCCATCAACCTGCGCTGGGCGCTGGCGCGGCTGCATGCCCGGCTGGCCCCGCTGCCGGTGGCCGAGCGCGCGGCCGCCGCCTATGCGGAAGCGGCTGCGATTGCCGACGACGATGCCGAGACCTGCCGCCTGATCGGCCAGCACGGCCTGCCGCTGCTGCGGGAGATCGCGGCGCGCAAGGGCCGGGTGAACATCCTGACCCATTGCAATGCCGGCTGGCTCGCCACCGTCGATTACGGCACGGCGCTGAGCCCGATCTACCAGGCGCATGATGCTGGACTCGACGTGCATGTCTGGGTGGATGAGACCCGCCCGCGCAACCAGGGCGCCGCGCTGACGGCCTTCGAACTCGGCGCGCACGGCGTGCCGCACACCGTGATCGCCGACAATGCCGGCGGCCACTACATGCAGCATGGCGAGGTGGACATCTGCATCGTCGGCACCGACCGCGTGACCCGGCGCGGCGATGTGGCCAACAAGATCGGCACCTATCTGAAGGCGTTGGCGGCGCGCGACAATGGCGTGCCGTTCTGGGTGGCGCTGCCGCATTCCACGCTGGACATGCAGGTGGATGACGGCGTGAAGGAAATCCCGATCGAGGAGCGCTCCGCCGCCGAGGTGACGCATCTGACGGGCCCGGATGAGGCGGGCAGGCTGACGCGCATCCAGGTGACGGCCCCGGGCAGCAAGGCCGCCAACCCGGCCTTCGACGTGACGCCGGCGCGGCTGGTGACGGGGCTGATCACGGAGCGCGGGCGTTGCGAGGCGAGTGCCGCCGGGCTGGCCGCGCTGTACCCCGAGAAGGCCGCGTGACCGCCGCCCGCCGCGAGGCCCCCGCCGCCGCCCGCAACCGCGACCCCATCACCGAGGTCCTGCGCGCCATCCTGCCCGCCCAGGGGCTGGTGCTGGAAATCGCCAGCGGCTCCGGCGAGCACGCGCGCCATTTCGCGGCGAAATTCCCTGGCCTGACCTTCCAGCCCAGCGACCCTGACGCCGGCGCGCGCGCCAGCATCGACGCCTGGGCCGAGGGCATCCCCAACATCCGCCCCGCCCTGGAGCTGGACGTGCTGGCCCCCTGGCCCGCGCTGCGCGCCCAGGCCGTGCTGTGCATCAACATGATCCACATCGCGCCCTGGGAGGCGACGCCCGCCCTGATGGCCGGCGCCGCCGCCTGCCTGGAGCCGGGCGGGTTGCTCTACCTCTATGGCCCGTTCCGCGTGGGCGGCGCGATGGTCGAGAGCAACCACCAGTTCGAGGCCTGGCTCCAGGCGCGCGACCCGCGCTTTGGCGTGCGCGCGCTGGAGGATGTGGCGGCCGAGGCCGCCCGCGCGGGCTTCGGGCCGCCCGCCGTGACGGACATGCCAGCCAACAACCTGTCTGTGCTGTTCCGGCGCGGGTGAGCCGGGGGCTTTGCCCCCGGGCCCCCATCAAGGGGCGCCGCCCCTTGAGACCCCGCCAAAGGCCGCGAGGCCTTTGGAAACCGGGCGTTATTGAAAAGCCAGGGAGGGGACGATGTCCCCTCCCTGGCTTTTCAACTTCTGGGGTCCAGGGGCCTTTCGGCTCTTGGCGGGTTCCAAGGGCGGAGCCCTTGGTGGGGTCCGGGGCGAAGCCCCGGTTCCACCCTCACCCGAAGCTCACCCCGCGCGGCTTGTCGTCCGGCCGTTCCACGGTGAACAACTCGCTCACCTCCACATAGTCACGGTAGCCGCAGCGGGCGATGGTGCGTGCGGCCACCATGTCGAACCGGCCGTCCTTCAGCGCCCATTCCGCGATATGCACCCCCACCACCTGGCCGATCACCAGGAAGCCGTCGGTGGGTTTGCCGTCGATGTCCAGCATTTCCATATGGTGCACCACCTTGCATTCCATGCTGGCGGGGCTTTCGGCCACGCGCGGTGCCTTCACCACGCGGCAGGGGGCGGCGGGGATGCCCGCGGCCTCGAACTCGCTGACGCCCTCGGCCATGGTGGCGGAGCTGGCGTTCATCGCGTCGAACAGGGTGCGGGTGGCCAGGTTGAACACGAATTCGCCGCTGGCCACCGCATTAGCCGCGCTGTGCTTGAACCCTTCGGAGGTGAAGGCCAGCAGGGCCGGGCGCGAATGCACCGCGTTGAAGAAGCTGTAGGGGGCCAGGTTCGAGCGCCCCTGCGCATCCAGCGTGGAGATCCAGCCGATCGGGCGCGGCGCCACGATGGCCTTCAGCGGATCATGCGGCAGGCCGTGGCCTTGGCGCGGTTCGTAGAAATAGGTCATCCCGGTCATCCTATGAGCAACACGCCGAGCACGGCGCCGCCCGCCAGCATCCACAGCGGCGAGCGTTTGGTGAAGAACACGACGGCGGTGGTGGCGGCCATGATCGCGGCCCCCCACAGCGGCCTGGGGCCCCAGGCGGCCACCGCCGCACCCCCCAGATGCAGGGCGGAGGCCGCGGCGAGGCCGATCGCCATCGGCACCAGCCCGCGTTCGATCAGCCGCAGCCAATGCGCGCCCTCGAACCGCCGGCGGGTGGCGGCGAAGCCCAGCGCCAGCAGGAAGGCCGGCCCGCACATGGCCAGCGTGGCCCCCAGCACCCCGATGGGCCCGGCCACATGCCAGCCGAACAGCCCCACGACCAGGATGTTCGGCCCCGGTGCGGCCTGCGCCAGCGCATAGCGCCGGGCGAAGGCCGCATCGTCCATCCAGCCATGCTGTTCCACGATCAGCCGGTGCATGTCCGCCAGCACCGTGCTGCCCCCGCCGACCGCCATCAGCGAGAGCGGCGCCAGCCCGGCCATCAGCGCCATCAGGTCCTTCATGGGCGCTCCATCCGCGCGGTCAGGATGCCGATGGGCCCCAGCACCAGCAGGATCCAGCCGATGGAGACGCCGCACAGCGATGCCCCGAGTGCGGCCGCCAGCACCGCCCACATGGGCCAGGTGGGTTTCGAGCGCCGGGCCAGCTTCAGCGCCGTGCCCAGCATCATCCCCGCCGCACCCGCGGCCACCCCGGCCAGCGCGCCGCGCACCGGCTGCAGCTCCCCATACCGGTCATAGAGTGCCGCCAGCCCGCACAGCAGCGACAGCGGCCCCGCGAACATGCCGGTGACCGCCGCGATGGCCCCCGGCACGCCCGCGAATTCATGGCCGATGATGATGGCGCAGTTCATCGCGTTGGGGCCCGGCAGCACCTGCCCCAGGCCCAGGCGCGCGGCGTATTCGGCATCGGTCAGCCAGCCGCGCTTTTCCACCACCACATAGCGCGCCCAGGCATTCGCGCCGCCGAAGCCGGAGATGCCGACCTGGAAATAGGCGGCGAAAAGCTGGGCGGCGGTGGGCACCTAGTGGTCCGATCGCCGCTGTCGGGAACCGACAGCGGCGTGAATCGGCCCGCCGAACTCAAGGCGAGCGGTGCGCCGGGAGAGCTTCGGGGCAGGAACGGGCTGCATGAAGCGCACCGCTAGCGCGGCAGCAGCTGCTCGGCGAGCTGCACCCAGTAGCTCGCCCCCACCGGCAGCACCGCGTCGTTGAAGTCGAATTTCGGGTGGTGCAGCGACGGGTCGCTCGCCGTCCGCCCGCTGCCCAGCATGATATAGCTGCCAGGCTTGGCGTTCAGCATGAAGGCGAAATCCTCGGCCCCCATGGTGGGCTTGGCGAATTCCCGCACCCTGTCCGGGCCGGCCACCGCCTGGGCGGCCTTCACGGCCAGCTTGGTGCTCTCGGCCTCATTGATCGTGGCCGGGTAGGCGCGCAGGAACTTCGCCTCGGCGGTGGCGCCGAAGGCCTCGGCGATGCGGGGCACCATGGCCAGGAAGCGGGATTCCAGCAGGTCCCCCACCTCCGGCTTGAACCAGCGGGCGGTGCCCTGCATGGACACGCTGCCGGGGATGACGTTGTAGGTGAAGCCGCCCTTGATGTGGCCGATGGTGATCACCCCGGCCTCGACCGGTTCCACATTGCGCGCCACGATGGATTGCAGCCCCTGCACGATGGCCGCGGCCACCACGATGGGGTCCACCCCTTCATGCGGCATGGCGCCATGGGCGCCCTTGCCGGTGATCTCGACCTCCAGATTCGCGACGGCGGCCATGATCGGGCCCTCGCGCCAGTGGAACTCGCCGGCGGGCAGGCTAGGCCAGTTGTGCATGCCGAACACGCGCTCGACCGGGAATTTCTCGAACAGCCCGTCATCGACCATCACGCCGCCGCCGGCCAGGTTCTCCTCGGCGGGCTGGAAGATCAGCACGACGGAGCCGCTGAAGTTGCGGGTCTCGGCGAGGTATTTGGCCGCACCCAGCAGCATGGTGGTGTGGCCGTCATGGCCGCAGGCGTGCATCCTGCCGGGCGTCTGGCTGGCATAGGGCGCGCCGGTCTGCTCCTCGATCGGCAGCGCGTCCATGTCCGCGCGCAGGCCGATGGCGCGGCCGTTCGGGCCACTTTGGCCATGGATCACGCCGATCACGCCGGTCTTGGAGAAACCCTCCACCACCTGGTCGCAGCCGAATTCGCGCAGCTTCTGCGCCACGATGCCCGCGGTGCGGTGCTCCTCGAAGCCCAGCTCCGGATGGGTGTGGAAATCCCGCCGCCAGGCGGTCATTTCCGGGTGGAAGTCGGCGATGCGGTTGATGATGGGCATGGGGCTCAGTCTCCGGTTGGAGAAAAGGTAGCGCGAAGCCCCGCCTCCAGGGAGATGGGGTCCACGCCCAGAATGGCGCGCATGGGGCCGATGTCGAAGGCCTTGTCCTCGGTCAGGCGGCGGATCTCGGCGGCGCGGATGCGCGGCAGGCCGGGCAGGACCGTGAGCGGGGAGGCGGCGATGAGCATCCAGGCCGGGATGGGCAGCACGGGGCGCGGCGCGAAACCTGCGGCCCGCGCGATGGCGGCGCAGAAGTCGCGGTAGGGGATGGGTTCGGGGCCGGCGATGGTGATGACCTGCGCGCCCGGCGCGGTGATGTTCGCCGCCGCGATCAGGCAGTCGCTGACATCGTCCTGGTGGATGGGCTGCACCAGGTTCGCGCCGCCGCCAGGCAGCGGCAGTAGGGGCAGGCGGCGCATCAGCGCCGCGAGGCGCTGGACATTGTCCTCACCCTGCGCGCCATAGATCATCGTCGGATGGACCATCACCCCATCCCGCCCGCTGGCGAGGAAGGCGGCCTCGCCGGCGCGCACGCCGTCGCCATGCGCGTCCGGCCAGCGCGAGTAACGGCGAGTGCTGCCCATGAAGACGAAGCGGGCATGGGGCGGGGCGGCGGCCAGGATGGCGGGGATGTTGCGCGCATGCACGCAGGAGACGACGACGGCAACGCCGGCCAGCGCGGCTTTCAGCGCCACGGGGTCGTTCAGGTCGGCGACGGCAAGCGGCGTCTCCATGCCGCTGGCGCTCCATTTCCGGGCGTTGCGCACCACGGCCCGGAAGGGCTGCCGCAGCCGGCGGCAGAGCGCCATGCCGGACCGGCCCGATGCGCCGATGACCGCGATCATGTCCATCCGGGACAGTCGCAACTGCTCGTCCCATAGCGCCTGGTCTGTGGCGTCATCCCCATCGCGCATGGCCTCCCCAGTGCGGCGCGACCATTCCAGCGCGGCCGCCTTGGTAGGGAACGGGCCGCAGGGACGGCAGCAGCCGGGGTCGCAGAAGGGATCGACGTAGAAACCTTCGCATCGGATAGGCCCGTCAGCGACGCGGTCGCCACGCTCATAATAAGTGGCCTGGGCGTTGAGGAACCACTCGATGACCTCCCGGGAATAGGTGTCACTGCCCATCGGCGGTCAGAAAGCGCAAATCCGCCCCCTCGGGCGCCTGGTTCACCTGCTCGAACACCAGCCGGTCCCAGCCGCGCTTCGGCTTCGCGGGCGCCTTCCAGGCGGCGCGGCGCGCGGCCAGCACCGCCTCGTCCACCAGCAGGTCCAGCTTGCGCTCCTTCACCGAGAGCCGCACGCGGTCGCCGCTTTCCACCAGCGCCAGCGGGCCACCGGCCGCGGCCTCGGGCGAGATGTGCAGCACCACCGTGCCGAAGGCGGTGCCGGACATGCGGCAGTCGCTCATCCGCACCATGTCCTTCACGCCCTGGCGCGCCAGCTTGCGCGGGATGGGCAGGTAGCCCGCCTCCGGCATGCCGGCGGGGGACAGCGGGCCCGCGTTCTTCAGGATCATGATGGTGTTGGCATCGACGGGCAGGTTCTCGTCGTCGATGCGCAGCGCCAGGTCCTCGACACCGTCGAAGACCATGCATTCGGCCTCATGCTCGAACAGGGCGGGGGTGGCGGCGCTGCGCTTCAGGATGGCGCCATCCGGCGCCAGCGAGCCATACAGCGTGACCAGCCCGCCCACCGGCGTCACCGGGTTCTCGCGCGCCTTGATATAGGTGCGGTCCACGAAATGGCCGCCGTCGCCGATGCGCTCCGCGAGCGTCAGGCCGTGCACATCCACCGTATCCAGGTGCAGCAGGTCCCGCAGCTCCCACAACAGGGCGCGCATGCCGCCGGCGAAGTGGAAGTCCTCCATATAGCCCTCTCCGGTGGGCTTCAGGTCCACCAGCACGGGGGTCTCGTCGCTCATCTCGTCCAGGCGCTTCAGGTCCACCTTCACCCCCGCCCGGCCCGCGATGGCGGCCAGATGCACGATGGCGTTGGTGGAACCGCCGAGCGCCAGCAGCACCCGCATGGCGTTCTCGACCGATTTCCAGGTCACGATCTCCGAGGGGCGGCGCTTCAGCCCGGTGGCCAGCCGCCCGGCTTCCTC
This sequence comes from Rhodovarius lipocyclicus, assembly GCF_009900765.1. Lineage (GTDB taxonomy): Bacteria > Pseudomonadota > Alphaproteobacteria > Acetobacterales > Acetobacteraceae > Rhodovarius > Rhodovarius lipocyclicus. The sequence goes on along the minus strand of NZ_JAAABL010000016.1, from coordinate 17,740 downwards.
GGCGATGCGCAGGCGGTCGGCGTGCACGGCGGGGGCGGAGGCGCCCGCCAGCGGCATGAAGCCCAGGGTCGCGGCTAGGCAGGCCATGGTGCTGGCCGTGCCCATCACGCCGCAGGTGCCGGCCGTGACGGCCAGCGCGTTCTCCACTTCATTGATCCGCGCTTCGGAGACATCGCCCGCGCGGTAGCGCGCCCAGTAACGCCGGCAGTCGGTGCAGGCCGCCAAGCGCTCGCCCTGATAGCGGTTGGCGCTCATCGGCCCGGTCACGACCATCACGGCGGGCACATCGGCGCTGATGGCGGCCATCAGCTGGGCGGGCACGGTCTTGTCGCAGCCGCCGATCAGCACCACCGAATCCAGCGGCTGGGCGGCGACCATCGCCTCCGTGTCCAGCGCCATCAGGTTGCGGTAGTGCATGGAGCAGGGGCTCAGCACCGGCTCGCACAGGCTGACGGTGGGGAAGGCCAGCGGCAGCCCGCCCGAGAGCATGACACCCCGCTTCACCGCATCGATCAGGTCGGGCACGGAGCGGTGGCAGTTGTTCAGGTCGGAGGCGGTATCGACCACGCCCACCGTGGTGCGGGACAGCGCGTCGCGCGTGTAGCCCATGGATGCGGCGAAGGAGCGGCGCAGATAGAAGGCGAATTCGCGGTCGCCGTAATTGGCGGCGTTCTTGCCCAGCCCTTGGGGGGCTTGATCCTTCTGGGGTGCGTCGCTCATGGCTGCGTCTCCTGCCTTGTTATTCTGGCTGCACCCCGGCACGGGCCAGCAGCTCCCGGAAATGCACCAAGTCACGCTGGATGCGCGCGCGCAAGGGGGGACCGCCCAGCTCGGCCGCGGCCACGGGGGCGAAGCCGTTCTGGCCCAGCGTCTCCCGCGCGGCGGGTTCGGCCAGGGTCTCGGCCAGTGCCGCGCGCAGCCGCTCCAGGATGGGTTCCGGCACGCCCTTCGGGCCCAGCATGGCGTACCAGCCCGCGATGCCGAAGCCCGGGAAGCCCTGCTCGGCGATGGTCGGCAGGTCCGGCAACTGGTCGGTTCGGACCGGATTCGCCACACCCAGCGCTCGCAGCCGGCCCTCGGCCAGATGCGACTTGCCCGCGCCCAGCAGCATCAGCATGCAGTCGATGCGCCCCGCGATCACATCCGTCAGCGCGGGCGGGCTGCTGGTATAGGGCACATGCAGCATGTCCGCTCCGGCCAGGCGCAGCAGCTCCACCATCGGCAGGTGGCCGGTGCCGCCCACGCCCCAGCTGGCATAGGTCAGCTCACCCGGGCGCCGCTTCGCGGCCGCGAGCAGTTCCTCCAGCGAGCGCCAGCGCGGGTTGGCCACCAGCAGCGCCACCGTATCGACCAGCACGGAGACATGGGAGAAATCCTCGACCGGGTCGAAGCCCGGGTTGCGCACCACCTGGGGCGCGATGGTCATGCCCGCCACCGTGCCCAGCAGCAGGGTGTGGCCGTCGGGGCGCGCCGCCTTCACATAGCGGCTGGCGAGCGTCGAGGAGCCGCCCGGCCGGTTGTCCATCACGAAGCTGCCGCCCAGCCGCGTCTGCAGCCCCTGCTGGATGATGCGCCCCAGCAGGTCCGACGCGCTGCCGGCGGCATAGGGCACCACCACCGTGACGGGCTGGCTGCCGGGCCAGGCGGGGGTTTGCGCCCGGGCCGGGGTAGCCAGCAGGGCAGGGGCGGCGAGCAGCGAGCGGCGGCTGGTCATGGGCGTCTCCGGCAGGGTAGGGGGAGCCTGCCCGGGCCGCCGGAACAGCGCAAGCGGGGATGCGGTATTATATTACCGCAACAAAAAAAACCGGGGTTTCGCTTGACCCGCGCGTGGTCAGCGGGCATATCGCCGCCACAGTTCTTGGCGAAAGACCATGCTTCAGACTCAGACCAAATCCATCAAGCCCGCCGAAGTGCAGAAGGGCTGGGTGGTCGTGAATGCCGAGGGGCTGATCCTCGGCCGCCTCGCGACCATCGTGGCGAACCGCCTGCGCGGCAAGCACAAGGCCACCTTCACCCCGCACGTCGATTGCGGTGATCACGTGATCATCGTGAACGCCGACAAGGTGCGCGTGACCGGCAACAAGGCCGAGCAGAGCGTCTTCTACTGGCACACCGGCTACGCCGGCGGCATCAAGGAGCGCACGGTGACCGAGCGCCTGACCGGCAAGCACCCCGAGAGCGTGGTGGTGAAGGCCGTGGAGCGCATGATCACCCGTGGCCCGCTGGGCCGCCAGCAGATGAAGAACCTGCACGTCTATGCCGGTCCGGAGCATCCGCATGCGGGCACGCAGCCCGTCGTGCTGGACGTGGCTTCGATGAACCGCAAGAACGTGGCTTCGGCTAAGTAAGGATCGGCTGAGATCATGAGCGAACAGACTTCTGCCTCCTCCCTGGCCGATCTGAAGACCCTGGTGGCCGCCTCCCCGGCCGCCGCCGTGTCCGATGCGGTGAAGCGTGAGCCCAAGCGCGATGCCCAGGGGCGTGCCTATGCCACCGGCAGCCGCAAGAACGCGGTCGCCCGCGTGTGGATCAAGCCCGGCAAGGGCGAGATCGTCATCAACGGCGACCCGCAGAGCAAGTATTTCGCGCGCCCGGTGCTGCGGATGATCATCACCCAGCCCTTCCTGGTGGCCGACCGCTACCAGGCTTTCGACGTGATCTGCACGGTCAAGGGCGGCGGGCTTTCCGGCCAGGCCGGCGCCGTGCGCCACGGCATCAGCCGCGCCCTGTGCAACTACGAGCCCGAACTGCGCGGCATCCTGAAGAAGGCCGGGTTCCTGACCCGCGACAGCCGTTCCGTCGAGCGCAAGAAGTACGGTAAGGCCAAGGCCCGACGTAGCTTCCAGTTCAGCAAGCGCTGACGCCCGCGGACCGGCGTCAGCCGCCGGTTCACGTCGACCGAGTGTCATCAGGAAGGGGCGGGTCCGCGAGGACCCGCCCTTTTCGCATTTCCACCCCTTGCAAACCCGCATCCTCACCGGCCAACTGCCCAGCGAAGGAGAGATCCATGGCCCATAGCGTGTTCATCGACGGCGAATCCGGCACGACGGGGCTGCAGATCCGTGAGCGTCTGGCCCGGCTGCCGCACATCAGCGTGCGTTCCATCGCCCCGGAGCTGCGCAAGGACGCGGAGGCCAAGCGCGCCCTGATGGCCGAGGTGGATGTCGTCATCCTGTGCCTGCCCGATGACGCGGCCAAGGAATCGGCCGCCATGGCCGCCTCGCTCGGCGCCCGCGCCCCCCGGCTGCTCGATGCCTCCTCCGCCCACCGGGTGAACCCCGACTGGACCTATGGCATGCCGGAGCTTTCGCCGGCCCAGGCCCGCGCGATCGCGGCGGCCCCACGCGTCTCCAACCCCGGCTGCTACCCGACCGGCCCGATCCTGATGCTGCGCCCGCTGGTCGATGCCGGCATCCTGCCCGCCGATTATCCCATCTCGGTCAACGCCGTCTCCGGCTACACGGGCGGCGGCAAGGCGATGGTGGAGCTGTACGAATCCCGCAAGGGCAATGATTTCGAGCTGTACGGCCTCGGCTTCCAGCACAAGCATGTGCCGGAGCTGCAGCACTATTCGGGCCTGACCCGGCGGCCGATCTTCATCCCCTCCGTGGCCGACTACGCCCAGGGCATGATCGACAGCATCCCGCTGCATCTGGACACGCTGCCCGGCAGCCCCAGCGGCGCGGATTTGCTGGAGTGCATCCGCGCCCACCACGCCGGCAGCGAGTACGTGACCGTGCTGGCCGGCGACCCGAAGGATAGGCTGGAGCCGCAGGCGCTGAACAACACCAACGCCATCGAGCTGCGGGTGTATTTCAGCGATGCCCACCGCCAAGCGCTGCTGGTCTCGCGCTACGACAATCTGGGCAAGGGCGCCTCGGGCGCCGCGGTGCAGAACCTGGGCGTGATGCTGGGCGTGCCGGTCGAAACCCGCCTGGCGGCATGAGCGGCCCGCTCTATCCCTTCGAGGGCAAGACCCCGGTGGTGGATGCCACCGCCTGGGTCGCGCCCACGGCGGCCGTGATCGGGGATGTCACGATCGGGGCCGGGGCCAATGTCTGGTACCATTGCGTGCTGCGCGGCGACACCGACCGCATCGTGGTCGGCGCCCGCAGCAACATCCAGGACGGCACCATCGTGCATGTCACCGCCGGCCGGCTGCCGACGCTGATCGGAGAGGATGTGACGGTGGGCCACGCCGCCATTATCCATGCCTGCACCCTGCATGACCGCGCCTTCATCGGCATGGGCGCCACGGTGCTGGACGGCGCGGTGGTGGAGGAGGGCGGGGTGCTCGCCGCGGGCTCTGTCCTGCCGCCCGGCAAGCGGGTGGGGCGGATGGAATTGTGGATGGGAAACCCCGCCAAGCTGGTACAGGTGCTGACGGAGGAACGCCGGGCGGGTTTCGACCGCACCGCGCCGCATTACGTGGAGCTGGCCCAGAGGCATCGTTACAGCCTGTAACCCGATCATGGCCGCTCCGTATGTTGCGCGAAGCGGTTGAAGCGCCCAGATTCCGGCGCGCAGGAGGATCCTACCCATGCGTTTCGTGATTGCCGCTCTCGCGCTGCTGCCCGTCGTGGCCTGCGGCCCGCTTCCCCCGCTTCCGCCCAGCGCGACCCTGCCGGCCGATGCCGTCGCGGGCGCCGGCGACCCCACCCAGGCGGCCATCTACAGCACCGCCTATGCCTTCAACGACCGCAACGCCCTGCGGGACCCTGCGGCGGCCGCCCGGGCCCTGGGCAACATGGAATACCTGGCAGCCAGCCTGCCGCAGGACCCGCGCTACAGCTTCCTGGGCCAGGAGACCCTGCAGCTGGCCGCCGCCCGCACCGAGTTGCGCGGCGCGATGGGCGTCGCCTCCGACGCCAGCCCGCAGGCGGTGGTGGATGGGTTCTACGCGGCCTCCCGCGCGCTGCGTGCGCGTGACACGGCCGGGGCCACCCAGGCGCTGTCGCCCGCGGTCTTCCCGCAGCCTGCGGCCACCATCGCCCGGCTGCAGGCCCTGCCGCCCCTGCCGGTCACCGCCAATGCGGCATCCGCCGCCGAGCGGGCCCTGCAGCGCGTGCAGATCGACCGCCAGCAGAGCCGCCAGTCGGCGCCGTTGTGATCCTGATGGGCTCCCGCTTCCTTCCCCTGGTGCTGGTCCTCGGCACCATGGGCTGCGCCGAGTTGCAGCGGCGCCCCGTGATCCCGCCCGCCGCGCTGACGGTGCCGGGTGACCCGGTGCGCGGCCAGGTCTCGGCGCTGGCCGATGCCTTCGGCGATGGCGGGCAGGCCCTGAACGGCCACCCCGCCGCCATGGCCCAGGCCGTGGCGCGGAACGAGCAGGTGCTGGTCTGGCTGGACCAGGACCCGCGCTTCAATTCCTTCTCCGAGGCGGTGCGCCAGCAGCTGGAAGGCGCCAGCCGCGAGCAGCGGGGCGCGCTGGGCATGGCCGAATCCGTGCCGCGCGCCCAGGCCATCGCGGGGCTGCTCGCCACGCGGCGGGCCCTTCTGGCGGGCGACGACGCGGCCGCGCGCGCGGCCCTGGGCGCCATCACCAACCCCGAGGGCCTGCCGCCGCTGGAACGCCTGGCGCGGATGGGCGGGCTGCCGCAATCGGCGATCGCCACCACCCTGCTGCGTGAGGAAGTGACCCGGCTGGACGCGGAAAACGCCTGGCGCGGGGTGCGCGGGTCGGAGAACGCGGCGCTGGCGATCACGACGCCGGGGCTGGGCGGGAATACGGACAGGTAGCGCCCCGGGAGGGGCGCCGCCCTTCCCGGCCCCTGCACCCCAGGAGTTTGGCACCGGCCTTGGGCAGGTGTTTCCCAATGAATTCAAAATGAAAATGGCGCCTCACCCGGGAAGGTGAAGCGCCAATTCATGGGTTCCAAGGGCCTTTCGGCCTTTGGCGGGGTGTCCGAGGGGCAGAGCCCCTCGGTCTTTACGCCCTTTGGGGGGGCGGAGCCCCTCGGCCCTGACCTCAGGCCACCTGGCCGGTGCTCAGGCCGCCCTTCTCGAGCAGTTCCTCGACCACATCCCACGCCACCAGCTTGTTCAGGAAGTTGTCCAGGTAGTTCGGGCGCACGTTGCGGAAGTCGAGGTAGTAGGCGTGCTCCCACACGTCGGCGCCCAGGATGGGCGTGCCTTCGCCGGTGGAGAGCGGGTTGGCGCCGTTCGCCGTCTTGGTCACGGCCAGCTTGCCGTCGGCCTTCAGGATCAGCCACGCCCAGCCCGAGCCGAACTGCGTCACGCCGGCCTGCTTGAAGGCTTCCTTGAAGGCCGCGAGGCCGCCCAGGTCGCTGTCGATCTTGGCGGCGAGCTTGGCCGGCAGCTTGTCGCCACCGCCCGTGGGGCTCATCACCTGCCAGAACAGCACATGGTTGAAGTGCTGGCCGGCCTGGTTCAGCACGGGCAGGCCGTCGGCGCCGGCCTTACCGGCCTCGGCCACGATGGTTTCCAGCGACTTGCCGGCCAGGCCCTTGGATTCGATCAGGCCGTTCAGCGCGGTCACATAGGCGTTGTGGTGCTTGCCGTGGTGCAGCTCCAGCGTCTCCTGGCACATGCCGTTGGCGGCAAGGGCGCTGGTGGAGTAGCCGAGGGAGGGGAGGGTGAAAGCCATGCGTTCTCTCCTTGAGGAAGCTGCCCGGAAGATGAGGGCCGGGTGGCAAGCCGTCAACCAAGCCTGTAAGCCCTTCCCATGGCTGAGAGCCTTTCCCCCCTCGGCGCCTATGTGCGCCAGCATGAGCCCGACCGCTTCTTCACCACCCTGTTCGCGCCGCCGGACAGGCGGGAGGCCGCCTTCGCCCTGGCCGGCCTGCACCATGAGCTGGGCCGCGCGCGGGAGGTGGCGTCGAACCCGCTGATCGCGGCCATCCGCCTGCAATGGTGGCGCGACGCGATCGAGGAAGCGGCCGCCGGCAAGCCCCCCCGCAAGCATGAGGTGGCGGAGCCCCTGCACGCCGCCATCGCCGCCGGCCTGCTCGACGCGCCCGGCCTGCTGGCGCTGGCCGATGCGCGGGAGGCGGAGCTGGAAGAGGAAGGCATCCCGACCGCCGCCGCCTTCGCCGCCTATCTGCGCGGCGCGCATGGCGGGCTGGCGGTCGCCATGGGCCGGCTGCTGGGCGCCACGGGGCCGGAGCTGCTGGCCTTGCAGGAACACGGTGCCGCGCAGGGGCTGGCCGCGCTGCTGCGCAATACGGGGCTGCTGGCCTCACGCGGGCGCTGCCTGCTGCCGCTGGACCTGCTGGCCGAAGCCGGGCTGACGCTGGAGGAAGCGATCGCCGACCCCGCCGCGACCCAGCCCCTGGCCCGGCGCCTCGCGGCCCAGGCGCTGGCGGGCCTGCCTAAGCCGCGCCGCTGGCCGCGCCCGCTGTTGGCCGCGGCGCTGCCCGCGATTGCCGCCCGGCGGGATCTGGCGGGGATCGCCGCCGGCAGGCCCGCCGCGCGCGGCACGGGCGACAGGCTGTCCATCCTGCTCGGCTGGGTCCTGGCCAGGGCATAGCATTCCGCTGCGGTGCGTCATTCTTGCACCACATTCTGTTGGTTAAAGCTGTGCCGGCGCCCAATGATGGTGGCGCCGCCCTGAGGAGTCTGGCCCATGGCCCGGTATCTGGTGAGTGGTGGAGCCGGTTATGTCGGCAGCCATGTGGTGCTTGCGCTGCTCGACCGCGGCGACGAGGTGGTGGTCCTGGATAATCTGAGCACCGGACACCGTGCGGCCGTGCCCGCCCAGGTGCAGCTGTGCGAGGTGGACCTGGCCAACCGGGCCGCGGTGGACGAGGTGATGGCGGGCTGGAAGTTCGACGCGGTGTTCCACCTGGCGGCGCTGTCCCTGGTGGGCGAAAGCATGCGCGAGCCGCTGCGCTACATCCGCACCAATGTGGGCAATTCGATCAACCTGGCCGAGGCCGCGATCAAGGCCGATGTGAAGCGCTTCGTGTTCAGCTCCACGGCCGCGATCTTCGGCGTGCCGCGCAGCACGCCGATCCCGGAGAACGCGCCGGCCGAGCCGGTGAACCCGTATGGCGAGAGCAAGCTGATGGTGGAGCAGGCGCTGGCCTGGGCCGAGAGCGCGCACGGGCTGCGCAGCGCGTGCCTGCGCTATTTCAACGCCGCCGGCGCCGACCCGAAGGGCCGTGCCGGTGAGGACCACACGCCCGAGACGCATCTGATCCCGCGCGCGATCCTGGCGACGCTGGGGCGTGAGACGCCGGTGACGGTGTTCGGCACGGATTACGACACGCCGGACGGCACGGCGGTGCGCGACTATGTGCACGTGGCCGATTTGGCGGCGGCGCATCTGGCGGTGCTGCCGCGGCTGGAGGAAGGCTCGGTGGCCTACAACATCGGCAATGGCACGGGGTATTCGGTGAAGGAGGTGATTGCCTCGCTGGAGCGCGTGTCCGGGCGCGAGGTGCCGCACAGCCTGGGCGAGCGGCGCGAGGGCGACCCGCCGGCGCTGGTGGCGGGCTCCGAGCGGCTGCGGGCCGAGACGGGCTGGACGCCGCGGCTGGACAAGCTGGACGACATCGTGCGGACGGCCTGGGCCTGGCACCTGGCCAATCCGGATGGCTACGCCTCGCGCCAGCGTCAGGCGGCATGACGGCGCCGCGGGAACCCTGGCAGGTCTTCACCGAGGAGGCGGCGCCCCCGCCGTGGCGGGATTTCTATCCCGCCCGCATGCCCGATGGGCGCGTGCTGGAACTGCCCATCCGGGATTACGGCGATGTGGGCGTCACCGGGCTGATCGCCAACCAGACCAGCTTCGCGGTGGCGCGCGCCCTGTCGGGCTGGATGACCGATGCCGTGCGCGACCTGGCGCCGGAGGTGGTGCTGGGCCTGCCCACTTTGGGCCAGGTGTTCGCCCCGCAGATCGCGGAAATGCTGGGCCATCCCAACTGGGTGGCGGCCGGATACACCCGCAAGCGCTGGTATGACGAAGAATTGAGCGTGCCCATCAGCTCCTCCACCGGGCCGGGCGAGCGGCGGTTGTGGCTCGACCCGCGCGTCGCGCACCGGTTGCGCGGGCGGCGCGTGCTGCTGGTGGACGACGTGATCTCCACCGGTTCCTCCGCCCTCGCGGGCCTGGCTTTGTTGCGGTTGCTCAATGTGGTGCCGGTGGCGCTGGCGGTCGCGTTGGCGCAAGGTGACCGCTGGCGGGGGGGCTGGCCCGCGCAGGTGCCGGTGCGCTGGGCCTTCGCCACGCCCTTGCTGCGGCATGTTTCCAATGGATGGCAAGAAAAAGCCGCGTTTTAGGGACTGTTTTTGGCCTCTTGAGAGGTGCGCGCCGTCAGCTATACCAGCGCTACAACCTTAACCTGAAACGATGAGGTGCAAGTGGCGATCCTTTTGACGGGGGGCTTCGGCTTCATTGGTTCGGCGGTGGTGCGCCATTTGCTCGCGGCGACCGGCGAGGTGGTGGTGAACATCGACAAGATGACTTACGCCGCCAGCCCGGAATCTCTGGGCATGCACGCGGGCAACCCGCGGTTGATCAACATCCGGGCCGATATCTGCGACGCCGAGGCGATGCGCTCCGCCTTCGCCACGCACAAGCCGCGCCGGGTCATCCACCTGGCCGCCGAAAGCCATGTGGACCGTTCCATCGACGGGCCGGCGGAATTCATCCAGACCAACATCGTCGGCACACAGGTGCTGCTGGAAGCCGCCCGCGCCTATTGGACCGGGCTCGACGCCGCCGCCAAGGAGGATTTCCGTTTCCACCACGTCTCGACCGACGAGGTGTTCGGCTCTCTGCACCACGGCGACGCGCCGTTCGACGAGCACACCGCCTATGACCCGCGCAGCCCCTATTCGGCCTCCAAGGCCGCGTCGGACCATCTGGTGCGGGCCTGGCAGCACACCTACGGGTTGCCGACCTTCGTCTCCAACACGACGAACAACTACGGCCCCTGGCAGTTCCCCGAGAAGCTGATCCCGCTGGTCACGCTGAACGCGCTGGAGGGGCGGCCGCTGCCCGTCTATGGCGATGGCTCCAACGTGCGCGACTGGCTGCATGTGGAGGACCACGCGGAGGCGCTGGTGCTGGCGCTGCTGAACGGGCAGGTGGGTGCGACCTATTGCATCGGCCCCCGGCAGGAGCGTTCCAACCTGCAGGTGGTGCAGGCGATCTGCGCCACGCTGGACCGGCTGCGCCCCGACCCCGCCGGCCCCCGCGCGCGGCTGATCACCTATGTGCGCGACCGGCCCGGCCATGATTTCCGCTATGCGATGGACCCTTCGGGGGCCGAGCGGGCGCTGGGCTGGAAGCCGCGCTTCGATTTCGAAAGCGGGCTGGAACACACCATCCGCTGGTATCTGGACAACGAGGCCTGGTGGCGGCCGATCCGCGACCGGGCCTATGCCGGGCAACGGCTGGGCACCAAGAGCGAGAAGGCAGGCGAATGAAGGGCATTATTCTGGCAGGCGGTTCGGGCACGCGCCTGCACCCCATGACGCTCGCCGCCAGCAAGCAATTGCTGCCGGTCTACGACAAGCCGATGGTCTATTACCCGCTCAGCACCCTGATGCTGGCCGGCTGCAAGGATATCCTGCTGATCTCCACCCCGCATGACCTGCCCAGCTTCAAGCGCCTGCTGGGCGATGGCAGCCAGTTCGGCATCACGCTGACCTACGCCGAGCAGCCCTCGCCGGACGGGCTGGCCCAGGCCTTCCTGATCGGGGAGGAATGGATCGGCGATGAGCCCTGCGCCTTGGCGCTCGGCGACAACATCATCTATGGCGGCGGCCTGTCGAAGAAGCTGGTGGACGCGGCGGAGCGCGCCAAGGGCGGGATCTCCACCGTCTTCGGCTATCGCGTGGCGGACCCGGAGCGCTATGGCGTGGCCGAATTCGACGCCAGCGGCCGCGTGCTGTCGCTGGAGGAGAAGCCGCTGAAGCCCAAATCCGACTGGGCGGTGATCGGCCTGTACTTCTACGACAAGCGCGTGGTCGAGATGGCCAAGCGGGTGAAGCCCTCCGCCCGCGGCGAGCTTGAGATCACCGACATGAATATCCTCTACATGGAGGACGGCACGCTGAACGCCGAGCAGCTGGGCCGGGGCTTCGCCTGGCTCGATGCCGGCACGCCGGGCAGCCTGCTGCAGGCCGCGACCTTCGTGCAGACCGTGCAGGAGCGCCAGGGCCTGGTCGTGGCCTGCCCGGAGGAGATCGGCTTCTACCAGGGCTGGCTGAGCGCCGAGCAGCTGAAGGCGCAGGGCAAGGCGCTCGGCAAGACCGCCTATGGCCAGTACATGCTGGAAGTGGCGGAGGGGCCGCGCTGATGAAGGTCATCCCGCAGGCCATCCCGGAGGTTCTGCTGATCGAACCCGCGCGCTTCGGCGACGCGCGCGGCTTCTTCAGCGAGGTCTGGAAGCGTTCGGCCCTGGAGGCCCAGGGTTTCGCCGCGGATTTCGTGCAGGACAACCACTCCCTGTCGCGGGAGGTGGGGGTGCTGCGCGGGCTGCATTTCCAGCGCGCGCCGCATGCCCAGGGCAAGCTGGTGCGGGTGGTGCGCGGGCGCATCCTGGATGTGGCGGTGGACATCCGTGAGGGTTCGCCCACCTACGGCCAGTATGTCGGGATGGAGCTGTCCGCGGAGAATTGGCGGCAGCTGTGGGTGCCGCGCGGCTTCGCGCACGGGTTCATCACGCTCGAGCCCGATACCGAGGTGCTGTACAAGGTGGATGCCGAATACAACCGCGAGGCGGATGGCGGCATCCTGTGGAACGATCCGGCGCTGGCCATCGACTGGCCGCTGCCGCCGCAGGGGCCGGTGCTGTCCGACAAGGACCGCGTGGCGCCGAAGCTGGCCGATCTGGCCCCCATCTTCCCGAAAGGCAGCGTCTGATGAAGCGGATCCTGGTGACCGGGCAGGGGGGGCAGTTGGCCACCGGCCTGCTGGAAGCCCTGCCGGCCCTGGGCTTCGAGCCTCTGCCGGTCGGCCAGCCCGATTTCGAGTTCGACAAGCCGGAGACGGTGGAGGCGGCCTTCGCCGCGCTGCGCCCCGACGCGGTGGTGAACTGCGCCGCCTGGACCGCGGTGGACGCGGCCGAGGACGACGAGCCGGGTGCCTTCCGCGCCAATGCGCTGGGCCCCGCCCTGCTGGGCCGGCTGACGGCGGAGGCGGGCATTCCGCTGATCCAGATCAGCACCGATTATGTCTATGACGGGCAGAAGCCCGATCCCTATGTCGAGACCGACGATCCGCGCCCGGTCGGGGCCTATGGCCGCACCAAGCTGGCGGGGGAATGGGCGGCGCTGGCGGCCAACCCCCAGACGGTGGTGATGCGCACCGCCTGGGTCGTGAGCCCGGTCGGCAGGAATTTCGTGAAGACCATGTTGGCCGTGGGCGCCACCCGGCCGGAGCTGAAGGTGGTGGCCGACCAGTGGGGCAACCCGACGGCCGCCCCCGACCTGGCGGACGCCATCGCCAAGGTGCTGGCCAGGATCCGCGAGACCGGCTGGCAGCCGCAGTACCGTGGCGTGTTCCATGCCACCAATGCCGGCCACGTCTCCTGGCACGGCTTCGCGGAGGCGATCTTCGCGGCGGCGGCGCAACGCGGCGGGCCGCGCCCGGTGGTGCATGCCATCACCACGGAGGAATACCCCACCAAGGCCGTGCGCCCGGCCAACAGCCAGCTGGTGCTGGACAAGCTGCGCGACGTGTTCGGCATCGAGATGCCGAACTGGCAACAAGGGCTCGACCGGGTGTTGAAGGTTCTGCTGTAGGGCCTGTGAACAGTTGGGTTGCGGGCGCGTTCAGCGGCGCTTTTCCGGCCCCGCGGCGTTGTCATGGGATGCCGATAGAGCCATCGCCATCCCATTCCGCCTTGCGGGACCGAAAAATCCCTCGCTGACCGCATCCCGGCCCCAACTGTTCAAAGGCCCTGGGGCCTGTTCGCGGCAGCCGGACGTGGCATAAGCCCGGCCATGATCCGGCTCGACAACATCAGCAAGCAGAACGGCCAGCAATTGCTGTTCATTGAGGCCTCGGCCGCCCTGCAACGGGGCGAGAAGATCGGCCTCGTCGGTCCCAACGGGGCCGGCAAATCCACCCTGTTCCGCATGATCACCGGCCGGGACCAGCCCGATGAGGGGCTGGTGCTGGTCGATCGCGGCGTCACCATCGGCTTCTTCAGCCAGGATGTGGGCGAGATGTCGGGCCGCAGCGCGGTGGCCGAGGTGATGGATGGCGCGGGCGACGTCAGCACCGTCGCGGCCGAGCTGCGGGAGCTGGAGGCGGCGCTGGCCGACCCCGACCGCATGGATGAGATGGAGGCGCTGATCGAGCGCTTCGGCGAGGTGCAGGCCCGCTTCGAGGAGCTGGGCGGCTACGCGCTGGAAAGCCAGGCGCGGGAGGTGCTGGACGGCCTTTCCTTCACGCAGGAGATGATGGACGGCGATGTCGGCCAGCTCTCGGGCGGGTGGAAGATGCGCGTGGCGCTGGCCCGCATCCTGCTGATGCGCCCGGACGTGATGCTGCTGGACGAGCCGTCGAACCATCTCGACCTCGAAAGCCTGATCTGGCTGGAGAATTTCCTGCGCGGCTATGAGGGCGCGCTGCTGATGACCTCGCACGACCGCGAGTTCATGAACCGCATCATCAACAAGGTGATCGAGATCGACGGCGGCAGCCTGACCAGCTTCTCGGGCGATTATGAGTTCTACGAGCAGCAGCGCGCGCTGAACGAAAAGCAGCAGCAGGCGCAGTTCGAGCGCCAGCAGGCGATGCTGGCCAAGGAAATCAAGTTCATCGAGCGCTTCAAGGCCCGCGCTTCCCATGCCTCCCAGGTGCAGAGCCGGGTGAAGAAGCTGGACAAGATCGAGCGCGTCGAGCCGCCCAAGCGCCGGCAGACCGTGGCCTTCGAGTTCCTGCCCGCGCCGCGCTCCGGCGACGATGTGGCGAACCTGAAGGGCGTGCACAAAAGCTATGGCAGCCGGGTGATCTATCAGGGCCTGGACCTGCTGATCCGCCGGCGGGAACGCTGCTGCGTGCTGGGCGTGAACGGTGCCGGCAAATCCACCCTGCTGAAGCTGGTCACCGGCTCCACCGACCCGGATGCGGGCAGCGTGGCGCTCGGGAGCAGCGTGAAGATGGGCTATTTCGCCCAGCACGCGATGGAGCTGCTGGACGGCGACCACAGCGTGTTCGAGGCTCTGGAGGATGCCTTCCCCCGCGCCGCCCAGGGTTCCCTGCGCGCGCTCGCGGGCTGCTTCGGCTTCTCGGGCGATGAGGTGGAGAAGAAGTGCCGCGTGCTGTCGGGCGGCGAGAAGGCCCGGCTGGTCATGGCCAAGATGCTGTATGACCCGCCGAACTTCCTGGTGCTGGACGAGCCGACCAACCACCTGGACATGGCCACCAAGGAAATGCTGATCGAGGCGCTGAAATCCTATGAGGGGACGATGCTGTTCGTCTCGCATGACCGGCACTTCCTGGCGGAACTGTCCAACCGGGTGCTGGAGCTGACGCCGGAGGGCATTCACCAGTACGGTGGCGGCTACACCGAATACGTGGCGCGGACCGGGCAGGAAGCGCCGGGGCTGCGGAGCTGAGAGGCGGCGGGGGCACCTTATCTCGCGCTTTGTTTCCCGGTATTTCGTGCTAGCATCGCCGCCATGTCGGAAGTCCTCACTGGCGAAAGCCTGATCGACCGCGCGCTGAAGCGCGTCACGGCCCTGTGGCGGGAGCGCGTCTCCCCCCAGAGCGAACCCGAAACCGACCTGACGCAGCGCATGCAGGCCTGCCTCGACGCCCGTGGCGGCGAGGTCTCGGCCCGGGCCCGCGCGGCCGGTCTCGCCCACACCTATCTGGATGCGGACCTGGCCGGGCGCAGGCATTTCCTGCGCACCCTGGCGGGCTTCGATTCCGATGTGGAGCGCGTGACCCGCGCGGTGGAGGCGCTGAGCAAGACCACCGACATCTCCGGCCGGGCCGCCGCCAAGGTGCGGCTGCGCCAGGCGCTGGAGCCGCCGCGCCTCAGGCTGCTGACGCAGTTCGCCAACATCCCCGATGGCGTGAAGCTGCTGGTGGACATGCGCGCGGAGCTGATCACCCTGAAGGGCGACGACGCCCTGCTGGCCGCGCTGGAGGCCGACCTGCGCGGCCTGCTGACCAGCTGGTTCGACCTGGGCTTCCTGGAGCTGCGCCACATCGACTGGTCCAGCCCCGCCTCGCTGCTGGAAAAGCTGGTGGCCTATGAGGCGGTGCACCGCATCCGCACCTGGCGCGACCTGAAGAACCGGCTGGACAGCGACCGCCGCTGCTACGCCTTCTTCCACCCGCGCATGCCGCAGGAGCCGCTGATCTTCGTGGAGGTCGCGCTGGTGCAGGGCCTGTCCGGCAGCGTGCAGGGGCTGCTGGACGAAAAGGCCCCGGTGCTGGACCCCAGGCAGGCCGACACCGCCATCTTCTATTCCATCAACAACTGCCAGCGCGGGCTGGACGGCATCGCCTTCGGCAATTTCCTGATCAAGCGCGTGGTGGAGGTGCTGGGCAGCGAGCTGCGCTCGCTCAAGCAATTCGCCACCCTCTCCCCCATCCCGGGCTTCACCCGCTGGCTGAACGAGCGCGAGCAGGCCGCCGACGACACGCTGCTGACCGAGGCCGAGGCGCTGGCGCTGCGCCAGGCCTCCGGCGCCGCGGCGGGCACGCATCCGCTGGCCGCGCTCTCCCTGCTGCTGGCGCGCCGCAACTGGCCGCGTGAGGCCGCGGTGGCCACGGTGCTGGAGCCGGTGCTGGTCCGCCTCTGCGCCCGCTATCTGGTGCATGAGGCCGGCCGCAACCCCAAGCGCGCGCGGGACCCGGTGGGGCATTTCCACCTGTCCAACGGCGCGCGGGTGGAACGCATCAACTGGCTGGCCGATACCTCGCCCAAGGGCATGGCCGAGAGCGCCGGGCTGATGGTGAACTACCTGTACGACCTGGCGAAGATCGAGGACCAGCACGAGGCCTATGCCGGCGAGGGCAAGCGCGCCGCCAGCACCGCCGTGAAGAAGCTGCTGAAGGCGTAGCCACAGGCGGCGTGGCGGGCCATACCGGGGCACTCGTTCCCGGAGGCCGCCATGCCGCGCATCGCCCTTTTCGGTTCCCATGTGCTGACGGAGCGCGACGGCGCCCAGGCCGTGCTGCGCGACCATTGGGTGCTGGTCGAGGGCAACCGGATCGTGGCCATCCAGCCCGGCCGGCCCGCCGCCGACATCGTGCACGACGCCCCCGGCCGCTTCCTGCTGCCCGGGCTGATGAACCTGCACAATCACTGCTTCAGCGAGGCCGTGGCCCGTACCCACACCGAGGACGGCAACGGCCGCAAGAACAACCAGTCCATCGTCTATACCGTGCTGATGCCGCTCTCGAAGCGCGGCGCCGAACTGCTGAGCGCCGAGGAGCGCATGGCGGTCGCGCGGCTCGGCGTGCTGCAATTGCTGAAGGGCGGCGCCACCACGGTGATGGAACCCTTCCGCGCCGGCATGGCCGAGATGTTCGACGCCGCGCTGGAGATGGGCCTGCGCTTCTATGGCGCCCCCTATCTGTTTTCCGTCGATGCCAAGGCGCGGCCGGATGGCAGCGTGGACTACGCCATGGCGGACAGCGGCGAGGCCGCTTTCGCCGAATGGAATGCCCTGCATGCCCAATGGGAAGGCCAGGGCAACGGCCGCATCCGCCTGGCCATGAGCCCCCACGCCACCGACACCTGCGGCCCCGAGCTGCTGCGCGCCGCCCATGCCCGCGCCGCCGAACTGGGCGTGCCCTTCACCACCCATCTGGCGCAAAGCCCCTCCGAGGTCGCGACCATCCAGGCCCGCCATGGCTGTTCTCCCGCCGAATACCTGGACCGGCTGGGCGTGCTGCCGGGGCTGCTGGCGGCCCATGCCGTGGCCAGCAGCGACAGCGACCTGGCCCTGATGGCCGCGCGCGGCACGGTGGTGCTGAACTGCCCGCGCGTCTTCGCGCGCTCCGGCACCACGGCCAGCTTCGCGCGCTTCGCCGGCGCCGGCATCCGCACCCTGGTCGGCACCGACGGCTACAACATGGACATGCTGGGCGAACTCAACGCGGCGGCCATCATCAGCAAGGTGACGGAGCACAGCGCCACCGTCGCCACCGCGCCCGAACTGATCGACGCCGTGACCCGCCATGCCGCCGACGCCATCGCGCGGCCCGACCTCGGGCGCCTCATTCCCGGCGCGCTGGCCGACATCACGGCCGTCGACATGACCCACCCCCACCTGCAACCCATGCACGATCCCCGCCGCGCGCTGATCTGGCTGGCCAACCGCGCCAATATCGACCTGGTGATGGTGGACGGCCGCATGATCCTGGAAGGCGGTCGCCTGCCTGGCGTGGACGAGGCCGCCCTGACCCGCGCGGGCGCGGCCGCGGTGGAGAAGATCTGGGCCCTGCCGGAGGCACAGGCAGCCTTCGCGGGGTAGGCGGGGGCTTCGCCCCCGGGGCCCCCAGCCAGGGGCTCCGCCCCCTGCACCCCCGCCAGGAGCCGAAAGGCCCCTGGACCCCAGAAGTTGAAAAGCCAGGGAGGGGACATCGTCCCCTCCCTGGCTTTTCAATAACGCCCGGTTTCCAAAGGCCTCTCGGCCTTTGGCGGGGTTGTCAGGGGCGGAGCCCCTGACTGGGGGTTCGGGGGCTGTTCAGACTGGAGAGATGTTTGACAGGTGTACGGAGACATCCCTGACGGTTTTGAGATGGGGTGTTTCGTCCCTGAGGTCGAGTGTGGCGAGAGGAAATCGCGAGAAGAAC
>NZ_JAAABL010000015.1 GCF_009900765.1 Rhodovarius lipocyclicus | reverse complement strand
ACAGCCGCGCATCCATCGTGGATATCTCCGTCCAGGGCATCGACCGGTCCTCCCAGTCGATAACAAAGACTGTCACCCAGGTCGCCGGTCCAAACTGTCACCAACCTAGCCGGTTTGTACCCCCCCGAGGCCCCCAGTCAGGGGCTCCGCCCCCGACACCCCCGCCAGGACCGTGCTCGGTCCTGGACCTAGAGCAGTTTGGTGCTGCTCTTGGGAAGGTGTTTCTTATTGATTTTAATAACGAAAATAGCGTCCCGCTGGCCAGGATGAAGCGCCAATTCCTGGGTTCCAAGGGCCTTTCGGCCTTTGGCGGGGAGCCGAGGGGCAGAGCCCCTCGGTGGGGGTTCGGGGGCGAAGCCCCTGAGCCCTACCCGCGCCTGTCTTCAGCTACGGCGCGGCAGGGTCGGCAGGTCGCGCAATTCGCCGGCCTCCACGCTTGCCAGCGCCTGGCGCAGCACCTGGGCCACCGCGTGGTCGTCCATGCTGCGCGACAGCAGGCCGAGCGCCCCGCCCAGCAGCGCCGAGGCCGCGGAGATCGGGTTGATCTTCTGCTCGATCATATACTCGATGGCCTTGTCCACCACGGAGCCGGCGTAGCTGAGATCCTCGGGCGCGTCGGCGTCGAATTCCTGGTTCATGTCCTGCTATCCGTGGCTTTCATCAAAACGAAATGGGAGATTTGGCGGGCAACGAAAAGCCACCGAGCGTTACGTCTTTGTCATGTCAGCCCATCGGCCGGAGCATCCGGCCGCTGGGCTGGGCTTTCCGGCCCCTCGGAAGCATGGCCAGGATCAACCCCGCTCGCCCTGCGCCCGGGCGCTGGCGGAACGATCGAGGTCGGCGGCGGCCTGGGCGGCGGCGGCGGCCTCGGCGGCTTCCAGCGCCTCGGACTGGCGGCGCCACATCTCGGCATACAGCCCGTTCGCCGAGATCAGGGTGGCGTGGTTGCCGCGCTCGGCCACCTCGCCTGCGCGCAGCACGATGATCTCGTCGGCCTCCACCACGGTGGACAGGCGGTGGGCGATCACCAGGCTGGTGCGGTCGCGCGCCACGGTGCGCAGGGCCTGCTGGATCTCCTGCTCCGTGCGGGTATCCAGCGCGCTGGTGGCTTCGTCCAGGATCAGGATGCGCGGGTTCTTCAGGATGGTGCGCGCGATCGCCACGCGCTGCTTCTCGCCGCCCGACAGCTTCAGCCCGCGCTCGCCCACCATGGTATCGTAGCCATCGGGCATGGACAGCACGAAATCATGCACCTGGGCCAGCTTGGCCGCGGCCTCGATCTCCTCCTGGCTCGCGTCGGGGCGGCCATAGGCGATGTTGTAGCGGATGGTGTCGTTGAACAGCACCGTATCCTGCGGCACCACGCCGATGGCCTGGCGCAGGCTGTCCTGCGTCACATCCTTGATATCGGCGCCGTCGATCACGATCCGCCCGCCCGTCACGTCATAGAAGCGGAACAACAGGCGGGAGATGGTGGACTTGCCCGCCCCGGTCGGCCCCACGATGGCCAGCATCCGCCCCGCCGGCACCGAGAAGGAGACCCCCTTCAGGATCTGCCGGTCGGGGCGATAGGCGAAGCGCACGTCGTCGAAGACCAGCGCGCCCGGGCCGGGCGGCAGGGGGGCCGCGGCGGGGCTGTCCGCCACCTCCCGCTCCTCCCGCAGCAGGCGGAACATCGCCTCCATGTCGGTCAGGCCCTGCTTCATCTCGCGATAGACGAAACCCAGGAAATTCAGCGGGATGAACAGCTGCATCATATAGGTGTTGACCAGCACGAAATCGCCCACGCTCATCCGGCCGCTGGTCACGCCCTGGGCGGCCATCACCATGATGATGGTCAGCCCCACCGCGATGATCGCCTGCTGCCCCGCGTTCAGCGCGTTGAGCGACACCTCGGACTGCGTCCAGGCCTTCTCGTACCGCGCGAGGGAGGCGTCGTAGCGGCGCGTCTCGTGCTTCTCGGCGTTGAAGTATTTGACCGTCTCGTAGTTCAGCAGGCTGTCGATGGCGCGCGTATTGGCCTGCTGGTCGGTCTCGTTCATCCGGCGGCGGAATTGCAGGCGCCAGTTGGTGAACATCAGCGTGAAGGCGACATAGATCGCCACCGCCCCCAGCGTGACCGCCGCGAAGGAGATGTCGAACATCCCCCACAGGATCACCGCGACCAGCAGGATCTCGACGATGGTGGGCACGATGTTGAACAGCGCGAAATCCAGCACGAAGGTGATGCCGCGCACCCCGCGCTCGATCAGCCGCGTCAGCCCGCCCGTCTGCCGGTCCAGGTGGAAGCGCAGGGACAGCGCGTGCAGGTGCTTGAACACCGACAGCGCGATCTGCCGCGTGGCGCGGGCCTGCACCTTGGTGAAGACGGCGTCCCGCCCCTCCGCGAACAGGGAGGACAGGGCGCGCATCAGCCCATAGCCGACGATCAGCGCGACCGGGATGGCCACCAGCGCCCCGGTGCCGGAATGCGGCGCCAGCGCATCCACGCCGCGCGCGTAGAAGATGGGCACCAGCGCATTCGCCGCCTTGCCGAGGACCAGCAGCAGCATCGAGGCTACCACCCGCGCCCGCAGCTCCGTCTCGCCCGGGGGCCAGAGGTAGGGAACAAGGCTTTTCAGCGTGTCGAGGTGGGTGCGCTCGTCGTCGGGCTTGGTCATCCGGCCCAGATAGGGGTGATGGGCCAGGAAGTCAGCCTACTGCGATGTGAAACATGACCCGGGCTGTCACCCCACCACCGCATAGGCCGGCCGGCGCGGGTCCGCCCCCGCCGCCACCAGCTTGCGCTCCGGCAGGGACAGCACCGTCTCCACCGCGCCCGCCAGCCAGGTGATGTCCGGCCAGTCCTTCACCTCATGCCCGCGCGCGGCCAGTTCGGCCCGCACCTCGGGGGCCACGCGGCTTTCGATGGCCACCCGGCGCGGAAAATACTCGAACGGCGCGAAGGAGGACGGGAAGGCATAGCTGGCCATGCGCGGGGCCTCGACCGCGTCCTGCAATTCCATGCCGTGCTGGAACACGTTCAGCATCACCTGGATCATCGCCTGGATCTGCACGTCACCGCCCGGCGTGCCCAGCGGCATCACGCCGCCTTCCTTCGTCACCACCATGGCGGGGTTGGGCGTCAGGCGCGGGCGCTTGCCGGGGGCCACGCCCGAGGGATGGCGCGGGTCTGGCCGCGACTGGCTGCCGCGGTTGGACGGCACGATGCCCAAGCCCGGCGTGACCGGCGCGTTCCACGACCCGTCGCTGGGTGTGGCGGAGAACGCATTGCCCCAGCGGTCCACCACCGCGACATAGCTGGTATCGGCCTCCACCGTCGGCAGCGCCGCCGGACAGGGCTCGGGCAGCAGGCCCAGCGCGCCCAGGATCGGCTCCGGCATCGCTGGGTGCGCGGTGGCGCCGATGCCGGCCGCCCGCGCCCGGATATGTTCGGGCGACAGCAACGCCTCGATCGGCACATCCATGAAGGCGGGGTCGCCGAAGAAGGCCTCGCGGTCGGACATGGCCAGCTTGATGGCCTCGACCAGCGTGTGGATGTAGTCGGCGCTGTTGTGGGCCATGCCCGCGATGCCCGCCTGCTCGGCCAGCAGCAGCGCCTCCAGCAGGGCGGGGCCCTGGCACCAGGGGCCGCAGGTTATCACCTCATGCCCGCGCCAGGGGCGGCGGACCACGGGTTCGATCCTGCTGCGGAACCCGGCCAGGTCTTCGCGTGACAGGAAGCCGCCCTCGGCCTGCTGATGCGCCACGATGGCGCGCGCGATATCGCCCTTGTAGAAGGCGGCATGGGCGGCCGCGAGCCCGGCCTGCCGCGTCGGCGCCGCGTGGGCCTCATCGGCCATATAGGTCAGGGTGCGGGCCAGGTCGGATTGCACGAAGCGCTCCCCCACCTCCGGCACGCGGCCGTTGGGCAGGAAGATGGCGCGGTTGCTCTCCCAGCGCTCATAGTCCTCGCGGTGGGCCAGCACGCTTTCGCGCAGCAGCGGGAACACCGCGAAGCCCTCGCCCGCGAAGCGGATGGCGAAGCTCGCGATATCCTCGAAGCGCCAGGTGCCGTGTCGTTCCAGCGCGGTGATCCAGGCATCGGGGGCGGCGGGCACCACGGTGCGGCGCACCCCGTTCGGGATCTTGCCGCCATGCTCGCGCATGAAGATGTCGGGCGGCAGGGCGGCGGGCCAGTGGCCGAGGCCCGCGATGCTTTCCACGGTGCCGTCGGCCAGGCGGATCATGATGGGGGCCACGCCCGCCACATTCACCAGGTCAGGCAGCAGCACGCCAAGGGCCATGCCGGCCGCGCAGCCGGCATCGACGGCGTTGCCGCCATTTTCCAGCACCGTGCTGGCGGCCGTCGCGGCCAGGTAATGCCCGGCCGAGACGGCGTGGCGGGGACCATAGAGCGTGGGGCGCAAGGGGCGGCTCCTCCCGGGGAGAGAACCGCCACCTTACCTCAGCGCCAGCGGCCGGGAACCCACACCGGGCCACGCGGGCGTTCCGCCCAATGGCCCGGCACCCACTCCACCCCCCGGCGGCGCTGGCGCACATGGCGCCCGCCGACCCAGACATAGCGGCGGCCGTTCCATTCCCAATGGCCCGGCTGCCAGCCATAGCCACGGCCCGGCGGCGGGGGCGGCGGGCCCTCCGGGCGCAGTTCGGGCACCGGGGCCGGCTCGAACCGCCCCGGGCGGCCGCGCCCCGGATGGGGACGCTCGGGTTGGAACTGCTCAGGCGGGGCACGTTCCGGTGAGGCGCGCTCCGGCGGGAAACGCTCCGGCGGGAAACGCTCTGGCGGGGCGCGTTCCGGCGGGGCCCGCCATGGCTGGGCCTGGGCGTCCCGCGCCAGCATCGGGGCCCCCACCAGCGTGGCCAGGCCCGAGAGCAGAAACAGACGGCGTTGGTTCATGGTATCCTCCTGTGCCGTGCATCCAGCGCCCCAACCATGGCGGGCGCAGGGCAATGCGGTGGCGGTTGCGCCACATGGGGGATGCGTCCAGGATTCCCGGATAAAGCGAGGAAACCATGACCGAGGAATCACCCGTCCTGCTGTCGCGCGATGCGCGCGGCATCGTCACCGTCACGCTCAACCGTCCGAAATTCGGCAATGCCTACAACGGCGCCCTGCTGGAGGCATTGATCGCCGGCCTGCGCCAGCTGGCCCCCGACCCCAGCGTGCGCGCCCTGGTCATCCGGGGCGCGGGCCGGCATTTCCAGGCCGGCGCCGACCTGAACTGGCTGGCCGAGGCCGCGAACTATCCCACCGAGCAGGCGCATGCGGCCAGCATGGCCACCGTCACGGCCATGCAGTTGCTGAACGAATTCCCCCGCCCCACCTTCGCGCTGGTGAAGGGCGCCTGCTTCGGCGGCGGTGCGGGCATGGTGTGCTGCGTGGATGTGGCGCTCGCCACGCCCGACGCCATCTTCGGCCTGACGGAAGTGCGGGTGGGTGTCGCGCCCTCCCCCATCTCCACCCACATGGTCAGCGCCATGGGGCTGCGGCACACCCGCCGCTATGCCCTGACGGGCGAGCGCTTCGGCGCCGAGGAAGCCCTGCGCATCGACCTGGTGCATGAGGTGGTGGCCGAGGACGCGATCGAGGCGCGACTCGAACACATCCTGGACGAGACGATGCACAGCAGCCCGACCGCCATCGCCATGACCAAGGACAGCTTCCTGGCCGCCAACGGCCTGACGCTGCACCCGCGGGAGATGTCGATGCTGGCCTATGAAAGCTGGCGCCAGCGGGCCAGCGCCGAAGGGCGGGAGGGACTCGCGGCTTTTCGTGAAAAGCGGAAGCCTTCGTGGTACACAAAGCCCTGAGATGATGGCGGATGTGGATGAATGCCCGGTTCATCCACACCCGATGTCATCGAACTGTCACAGAATTGAAATCCGGCTGTCCCGGAACACTCATAGAAGCCACCCCGGGCCGGGGGCATTCGTTGCCCCCGACATCACAACCCGGAGAGAAATCTCGTGACTCACGGCTTCAACCGTCGCGGCCTTCTGATGGGCGGCGCGGCGCTTCCCCTCGCCTTCGCCGCTGGCACCGCCCGTGCGCAGCAGGCGACCATCACCGGCGCCGGCGCCACCTTCCCCCGCCCCGTCTATGAGCGTTGGGCCCAGGCCGGGCGCGAGCCCCTGGGCGTGCAGCTGAACTACCAGTCCATCGGCTCCGGCGGCGGGATCAACCAGATCACCAACCGCACGGTGGATTTCGGCGCGACCGACGCCCCCCTGCCCGCCGCCCAGCTGGCCGAGCGCAAGCTGCTGCAGTTCCCGACCGTGATGGGCGCCGTGGTGCTCATCGTGAACCTGCCGGGTGTTGCCGACAACGCGCTGAAGCTGACCCCGGAACTGGTCGCCGACCTGTTCATGGGCCGCATCGCCCGCTGGAACGACACCCGCATCGCCGAGCTGAACCGCGACCTGCGCCTGCCGGCCGTCCCGGTCTCCCCGGTGTACCGCGCCGATGCCTCTGGCACGACCTTCGTGTTCACCACCTACCTCTCCCGCGTCTCCGAAGCGTGGAAGAGCGGCCCCGGCGCCGCCACCTCCGTCCAGTGGCCGGCCGGCAACGGCGCCCGCGGCAATGAGGGCGTGGCCAACACGGTGCGCAACACCCCGGGTGCCATCGGCTACACCGAGAACGCCTATGCCACGGTGAACCGCCTGACCACGACGCAGCTGCGCAACAAGTCCGGCAAGTTCGTGAAGCCGGACAACGCGACCTTCATGGCCGCCGCGTCGCAGGCCAACTGGGCCGTCCCCGGCTTCGCGGCCGATCTGGTGGACCTGCACGGCGACAACGCCTGGCCGATCGTCAGCCCCACCTTCATCCTGCTGCCGACCAACCCGGCGGCGGACAAGGTGGATGCCAGCCGCAACACCATGCGCTTCTTCGACTGGGCCTATAAGTCCGGCGCGCAGATCGCGGAGCGCCTGGAATACATCCCCCTGCCCGAGAGCGTGCAGAACCAGGTGCGCGCCGCCTGGGCGGCCGAGGTGAAGACCCCCGCCGGCGCCGCGATCTGGACCGCCTGAACCCACGGGGGCGCCTTGGAGGATGACTCCGGGGCGCCCCCACCTTATTCCCCCCTGCCTGAGTTCAGCGAAAAAGGGCCGCGCGTGTCCGCAACCACTTCCGATCAGGTGATCCGCCGCAGTTCCGGCGCCACCGGAGACCTGGTGTTCGCCTGGCTGTGCAAAGGCGCGGGGCTGCTTGTCCTGCTGCTGCTGGGTGGCATCATCCTCACCCTGTTCCTGGGCGGCCTGCCCGCCTTCCGCCATTTCGGCCTGCACTTCCTGGTCAGCACCGACTGGAACCCGGTCGAGGGCCGCGAGAGCTACGGCGCGGCCGTGGCGGTCGCGGGCACCATCCTGTCCTCACTGCTGGCCATCCTGCTGGCCGTGCCGCTGGCCTTCGGCATCGCCTTCTTCCTGACGGAGCTGGCGCCCCAATGGCTGCGCCGCCCGGTGGGCATCGCGATCGAGCTGCTGGCCGCCGTCCCCTCCATCATCTTCGGCATGTGGGGCCTGTTCGTGCTGGTGCCCTTCGTGCAGCAGAAGATCCAGTTCGCCTTCGGCGAGGAACTGGCCGCCATCCCGCTCATCGGCTTCCTGTTCGAGAGCAGCAACTACGCCGGCACTTCCATCTTCGCCGCCGCCCTGGTGATCGCCATCATGATCATCCCCTTCATCGCGGCCACCATGCGCGACGTGTTCGAGCAGGTGCCCGCGGTGTTCAAGGAAAGCGCCTACGGCCTCGGCGCCACGCGCTGGGAAGTGGTCCGCAGCGTGGTGCTGCCCTACACCCGCACCTCCGTCGTGGGCGGCATCATGCTGGGCCTGGGCCGCGCGCTGGGTGAGACGATGGCCGTCACCTTCGTGATCGGCAACGCCAACCGCATGGCCGGCAGCATCTTCGATGCCACCACCACCATCGCCTCCGTCGTCGCCATGGAATTCCCGGAAAGCCTGGCGGGCAGCCTGAAGCAGTCCTCGCTGTTCGCGCTGGGCTTCATCCTGTTCGTCATCTCCTTCATCGTGCTGGCCATCTCGCGCTGGCTCCTGCGCTCCCGGCTGAAGGCCTGACCGCCATGAGCACCACGACCATCGCCTTCACCCGCACCGCCGCCGAACACGCGACCGCGCGCGCCATGAGCCGCCGCCGGCGCCTGATCGACCACACCGTGCGCCTGTTCTGCATCGGCGCCACGCTGGTGGGGCTGTTCTTCCTGGCCTCCATCCTGTTCACCCTGCTGGTGAAGGGTCTGCCGCGGCTGGACCTGCTGACCTTCACCCGCGAATTCCAGCCCACCACCTATGGCGACCCCGACGCGCCGGCGGGCGGGCTGCTGCACGCCATCCTGGGCACGCTGGTGCAGTCGGGCATGGGCATCCTGATCGGCACGCCCATCGGCATCCTGGTCGGCACCTACCTGTCGGAATACGCCCGGGGCTCGGCGCTGGGCAACGCGGTGCGCTTCGTGTCGGACGTGCTGCTCTCCGCCCCCTCGGTGCTGGTGGGCCTGTTCGTCTATCAGCTGCTGGTGCTGCCGGCGGGCGGCTTCTCCGCCATCGCGGGGTCGGTGGCGCTCGCCATCCTGGTCATCCCCGTCGTGGTCCGCACGACGGAGGACATGCTGCAGCTGCTGCCCAACACGCTGCGGGAGGCCGTGATCGGCCTGGGCGCGCCGAAATGGAAGATGATCACCCTCATCGCCTATCGCGCCGCGCTGTCGGGCATCGTCACCGGCGTGCTGCTGGCCTTCGCCCGCATCGCCGGTGAGACCGCGCCGCTGCTGCTGACCAGCTTCGGCAACAACATCGTCAGCTGGAACCTGGGCAATGCCATGGGCAGCCTGCCCATCGCCATCTACCAGCAGGCCAATTCCGGCTTCCCGGACCTGATCGCCCTGGCCTGGACCGGTGCCCTGATCGTCACGCTCGGCGTGCTTGCCATCAACATCTCCGCCCGCCTGTTCCTGGCGCGGCGCAAGTAACGGAGCCCCCGATGTCCATGACCGAAACCAACCCGGCTTCCGGCTTCGGCGGCGTTCAGGCCCGCAGCGAGGCCGCCGTCAGCCAGCAGGCCCGCGTCAGTGTCCGCAACCTGGATTTCTACTATGCCGCCGGCCTGCCCAAGGCGCTGAAGGGCATCAACTTCGACCTGCCCGAACGCCAGGTGACGGGCATGATCGGCCCCTCCGGCTGCGGCAAGTCCACGCTGCTGCGCGTGCTGAACCGCATGTTCAGCCTCTACCCCGGCCAGCGCGCCGAGGGCGAGGTGCTGATGGACGGCCACAACATCCTGGACCCGAAGCTGGATGTGAACGAGCTGCGCTCTCGCATCGGGATGGTGTTCCAGAAGCCCACGCCCTTCCCGATGACCATCTGGGAAAACATCGCCTTCGGCATCCGCCTGCATGAGAAGCTGAACAAGGCCGACATGGCCGCCCGCATCGAATGGGCCCTGACCCGCGCCGCCATCTGGGGCGAGGTAAAGGACCGGCTGCATACCTCCGCCATGGGGCTGTCGGGCGGGCAGCAGCAGCGCCTGTGCATCGCGCGCACCATCGCGGTGCGCCCGGAAGTGATCCTGCTGGACGAACCGACCTCGGCGCTCGACCCGATCTCCACCCTGAAGATCGAGGAGCTGATCGACGAGCTGAAGCGCGATTTCACCATCGCCATCGTCACCCACAACATGCAGCAGGCCGCCCGCTGCGCGGACCAGGTAGCGTTCTTCTACCTGGGTGAGCTGATCGAGGTGGCCCCCGCCGCCCAGCTGTTCACGGCACCCAAGCACCCGCGCACGCAGGACTACATCACCGGCCGGTTCGGCTGAGCCAGGGGGACAGAAACATGCCCACGAACGAATCCTCCCAGCATATCGTCACCTCCTATGACCAGGAGCTGAAGCGCCTGCGCGCCATGATCGCGCGCATGGGCGGGCTGGCCGAGCAGCAGGTGGACGACAGCACCCGCGCCCTGGTCCGCCGCGACACCGAACTGGCGGCCCAGGTCGTCACGCGCGACGCCGAGATCGACGCGCTGGAGCGCGAGATCGAGCAGTTCAGCGTGCGCCTGCTGGCGCTGCGCCAGCCCATGGCCGCCGACCTGCGCCTCATCATCGCCTGCATGAAGGTGAGCCAGGACCTGGAGCGCATCGGCGACTACGCCCGCAACGCCGCCAAGCGTTCGATCGTGATCGCCAACCAGCCGGCCTTCTCCTCCATGAACGGGTTCAGCCGCCTGGCGCACCTGGTGCAGGAGAACCTGAAGGGCGCCATCGACGCGCTGGTGAACGACGATGTCGCCCGCGCCGATGAGGTCTGGGCCAGCGATGAGCAGGTGGATGACATCTACAACGGCATCTTCCGCGAATTGCTGACCTTCATGATGGAGGACCCGCGCAACATCACCGCGGCCACCCACCTGCTGTTTGTCGCCAAGAACCTGGAACGGATCGGCGACCACGCCACCAACATCGCCGAGCGCGTGCATTTCGCCGTGGTCGGGGAAAACCTGCCCGATGAGCGCCCCAAGGCCGACAGCTCGGCCTATGCCGTGGTGCGCGCGCCGGATTAAGCCCCTTCGAAAGGAGCACGACATGCCCGAAGGTTTCAACGGCATGGCAAAGCCCACCATCCTGGTGGTCGAGGACGAAGCGCCGCTGCTGACGCTGCTGCGCTACAACCTGGAAAAACAGGGTTTCCGCGTGGAGGAAGCCACTGACGGCCAGGAAGCGCTGCTGCGCGTGGCGGAGGCAAGGCCGGACCTGATCCTGCTGGATTGGATGCTGCCCTCGCTGTCCGGCATCGAGGTGTGCCGGCAGATCCGCCGCAAGCCCGCGACGCGCGACCTGCCCATCATCATGGTAACCGCCCGCACGGAGGACCAGGACGCGGTGCGCGCGCTGGACCTGGGCGCCGACGACTACATCACCAAGCCCTTCGCGGTGGACGCGCTGCTGGCGCGCATCCGCGCGCTGCTGCGCCGCTCCGGCTCCGTGCCGACCAAGGGCACGCTGGCCTTCCTGGACCTGTCCATGGACCAGGACGCGCACCGGGTGACGCGCGCCAACCGCGCCCTGCACCTGGGCCCCACGGAATACCGGCTGCTGGAATTCTTCCTGCAGCACCCGGGCCGGGTGTTCACGCGCGAACAGCTGCTGGACGCGGTGTGGGGCCGGGACATCCATGTGGAGCCCCGGACAGTGGACGTGCACATCCGCCGCCTGCGCAAGGCGATCAACGCGGATGGCGAGACGGACATCATCCGCACCGTGCGCAGCGCGGGCTACGCGCTGGATACCGAAGACCCGGCGTGATGCGCGCGGCCTGAAGGGCCGCTGGCGTCACGCTGTCTTTGTCGTGCCCTCGGACGCCGGGCGGCGGCAGGTGCTCTTCCCTCGCTTGGCAGGCCGGCCGCCTTCGGGCAGCCTGCCCGCCAATGACGGAGGAAACATCATGCGCCACCTGCTGCGCGCGGCCCTGGCGGCCGCCCCCCTGCTCATGGCCCAGGCCGTGAACGCCGAACCCATCACGCTGGAACGCTTCGGCAGCTTCCATGTCGGCGGGCGGGAGGTGGTGATCAGCGGCCAGCCCGTGCGCGACGTGCTGTTCTCCCCGGGCGGCGTGCCAGCCCGGGTGGACCCGAACGGCACCTATCTCATGGCCTCCATGTACGCCCAGTATTTCGTGCCCCGCCCCCTGCGCGGCGCGGCGCCGCTGCTGATGTGGCATGGCGGGGGGCTGACCGGCGTGACCTGGGAAACCACTCCCGACGGCCGCGAGGGCTGGCAGCACTACTTCCTGCGCCAGGGTTGGCATGTGGTCGTCAGTGACGCGGTGGAACGCGGCCGCGCCGGCTGGACGCAGATCCCCGAGCAGACGAACAGCCAAGCGCTGACCGTCACGCTCGACAACCCCTATGAGCGTTTCCGCATCGGCGCGGGCCAGGGCAGCTATGCCCGGCAGGAGCTGCTTCCCGGCAACCAGTTCCCCGCCGACCGCGACAGCTACATGAACTTCATGCGCCAGATCGTGCCGCGCTTCACCACCACGGACACCCTGACGCTGGAGGCCTATCTCGCTCTGCTGGAACGCACCGGCCCCTCAGTGGTGATGGTGCACAGCCAGGCGGGCCAGTTCGGCTGGCGCGCGGCCCAGGCCCGGCCCGATCTGGTGCGCGCCCTGGTGCTGATCGAACCCGCCGCGGTGGGCGACCCGGCCCGGGTGGAGGCCCTGCGCAACGTGCCGGTGCTGATGGTCTATGGCGACTACATCGCCCAGGATTCGCGCTGGCCCACCATCCGCGGCAATGGCGTGCGCTTCGCGGAGGCGGTGCGCGCCGCCGGCGGCAGCGTGGACGTGGTGGACCTGCCGGAACGCGGCATCCGCGGCAACAGCCACATGATCATGATGGACCGCAACAGCGATGAGGTCGCGAAGCTGGTGCAGGACTGGCTGGCCGCGCGGGGGCTGTGGCGATAGGCGCTCAGTTCTTCCGCAGCCGGGGCACCAGCGCGACCGCCTCGGCGCCGATATAGGCCTGGGGTTCGCTGGGCGGGCGCATGTTCTGGCGGGCTTCCTCGGCCGCCACGCAATCCCGCGCCGACCGGGCCACCCCGGGCGCGCCGCCCTGCCCCACCATCATCGCCGTGATCACGCAGCGGTCGAACACGGTCAGGCTGAACTGCGCGCCGCAGCCGAAGCTGGAGCGGTCCGCCCGCGCGGCGGTCAGGATCACCCGGTTGGGCCGCGCCATCGGCGCCGCCGCGAAGCCGCCGCTGTAGCAGGCCGACACCACGACGAAGGTCGGCGCCCGCCCGCACCCCTGGGAGAGTGCCGCATCCAGCGGCGCCGGCCCCACCGCCTGCCGGGACAGGGGAAAGGCCAGCCCCTGGTTCGGCACGCCATGCATGGTCAGGAACACCAGGCAGGCTTCCCCCGGGCCGGGGCGCATTTGGGCGATGGCGGCCAGCACACGGTCGGGTGTCGCGGGCTCGGCCCCCTGGGTGGTGCGGTCCTGCCGGGCGGAGAAACGGCGCAAGCTGGCCAGCCCGCCGCCGCGCTCCAGCCCCAGGCCCAAGGATTCCACCGCCGCGTCCCAAACCTCCAGGCTGGGGTCGCCCGCCACCAGCACGGCATGCCAGCGGGTGGGGGCCGGGGTCACCGAAGCCTGGGCCCAGGCCAGGCCGGGCAACAACAGGAACAGGGCGAGGAAGCGGTTCATCGCGCCATGTTGCGCCCGGCTGGGGTGGCCGATCCAGCCCGATCTTGCCGGGATGCGCTCAGTACTCCGCGAACATCCGGGCGATCTCGGCCTTGTCCGTCGTGCGGGTCAGCGCGAGGGACAGCAGGATGCGCGCCTTCTGCACCGTCAGGTTGTCGGCATCCAGGAAGCCCAGCTCACGCTTGCGGCTGGTGCCGAAGGACCGGCCGGAGCCCGCGCGGGTGGCGCAGACCACGACCACGCCCTTGGCCGCCGCCGCGGCCAGCGCATCGGCCTCACCGGGGCTGACGAAGCCGGGCGCGAAGCCCGCGATCACGATGCCCCTGGCGCCGGCGGCCACATAGGCGGCGGCCGCCGCGCCGTCGCTGCCGGCATAGCTGTACATGACATCCACGCGCGGCAGGCTGGTCAGCCCGCGCACGTCGAATTCCGTATCCGGCGCCAGGCGGCGCAACGGCTTGCGGTACCAGGCGATGGTGTCGCCATCGGCATGGGCCAGGCAGCCGAAATCCGGGCTGCGGAAGGTCTGCATGCGGCCGGTGCTGGTCTTGGTCACCTCGCGCGCCGCGTTCACCTCATCGTTCAGCAGCACCAGCGCGCCCAGGCCGCGCGCGCCGGGGTCGGCCGCCACGCGGATGGCATTGGCCAAATTCATCCCCGCATCGCTGGACAGCCCGCTGGAGGGCCGCTGCGCGCCCACCACCACGATCGGCACCGGCAGCTTGTGCGCCAGGGAGAGGAAATAGGCCGTCTCCTCCAGCGTCGCGGTGCCATGGCCGATCACGATGCCGGCGGCATCCGGATGCTCGGCGTAGCTTTTATGCGCCAGTTCCAGCAGCTCCAGCCACTCGGCGGGGCCGATGGCGGTGCTGGCGACATTGCGGAAGCGGATCGGCACCACCTCCGCCTTCTCCTTCACCTGGGGCCAGTATTCGACGATCTCCTCGGCCTGCATGAAACGGCCCTTGGAGCCGTAATCCATGATGTCGAAGGGGCCGACGGAGGAGAGCGCGCTGATCGTGCCCCCCGTGCCGATGAAAAGAACCTTGGGCTTGCTCAACGCGTGTCTCCGGCTGCGATGCGGGTATGAAAGGGCGGTTATTCCACCGGGTCCAGCAGGCGGGAGCGCGCATAGGCCTCCTCGATCTGCTCCACCGTCAGCACGTCGCCGAAGAACAGATGGAAGCTGATCAGGCTGGCGGCATGCTCGGCGTCGTTCATCGCGGCGCAGCCGTCGCTGACCATGATGGTGCGGAAATTCAGCATCATCGCGTCCCGCGCCGTGCTCTCGCAGCACACATTGGTGACGGTGCCGGTCACCAGCACGGTGTCGATGCCGCGGGCGCGCAGCTTGTCCAGCAGCGGGCCGCCGCCGGGGATCAGGGCGCTGAAGCGGTATTTCTCGACCAGCTCGTCGCCGTCGCGCACCTGCAGGTGCGGCCACAGCTGATAGCCCTTGCTGCCGCGCCCCAGCGCCGCGTTGCGCTTCGCGCGCGCGGCGGGCGTCACCATGTCCTGCATCACGGACCATTCGGTGTCGCAGGCCTCGTCATGCGTGTTCATGATCCAGAACACGGCGCCGCCGGCCGCGCGCGTGGCGGTGGCCAGGCGGTTGATGGCGGGCACGATGAAGGGCGCGTTGGGGCACACCGCATGGCCCACGCTGGAATCCATGAAGGCGTTCTGCATGTCCACCACCAGCAGGGCGGTGCGTGGCCCCTTCAGCGTGGCGAAGGGGTGCGGCGTGCCGCAGCGCGCCGTGACCCGTGCGGAGATCTCAGGCGGGATGGTGAACTTGTGCATGACCGGCACGCTACCATCCGGCGGCGGCCTGCAATCCTGGATTGCGGGGGACGAATCGCCCCCCCCATCACGCCTGCGCCAAAGAGACCGGCAACCCGCCCACCAGATCGCCACCAGCGCGTGCAATCACGGGAGCGTGGCCCACAACTCCGTGATATTGCAACGCAATATTGCGGGCGCTTCATCCGGCGCTTCATGCGAATGAACTATCTGCGCTCCACGATCGCGGTGGTCAGGCGCGAGACGCAGGACAGCCGGCCATCCCCGCGCCGGATCTCGATATTCCAGACATGCACGGCGCGCCCCACCCGCACGGCGCGGCATTCGCCCGTGATGCGGTCGCCCTTGGGCACCGGCAGCAGGTGGTTGGCATTGATCTCGAGGCCCACGGCCATCTGGTCCTCCTCGCAGCACAGGATGGAGGCGAGCGAGCCCAGCGTCTCGGCCAGCACCACGGAAACCCCGCCATGCAGGATGCCGAAGGGCTGCACATGGCGCTCATCCACCGGCATCTCGCCGCGCAGCCAGTCATCCCCCACCTCGGTGATGCGCAGGCCCAGCAGTCCGTTCACAGTGCCTTCCTGGCGGCCATGCACCTCGGCGATGTCGGGGTGGCGTTTCCAGATGGCCATGTCGATCTCCGTCGTCTGCCGGAGAGTTGAGCAGGTGCCGCCGGGACCGTCCAGGCCGCCATTCTGCCACTTTCATCAGCGAAATACGCGACATGGTGTTGGAGAACACTGAATTTTCCTGACCCGCGCGCTAGGGGCAACCAAGCGTTAAGGTGTTATTCTTTCGCCGCTCACCCCATCAGCCCAGGAGTCCTGGAGGTCTTGCAACCGCTTCTGGACATCTCCCGGCTGCTTTCCTCGGCCGGGCGTGCCTCCCTGTCAGGCCTCGATCGGGTGGAACTGGCCTATGTGCGGCATTGCGCCACCCTGCCACCGCGGGACCGCTGCTTCGTGGCGCTCTCCCCCTATGGCCATTTCAGCCTGCTGCCCGATGCGCTGGCCATGGCGCTGCTGGAGGCCTGGCTGGGCGTGACCCGCGGAGAGGCGGTGCGCGCGCGGCTGCGCGGCATCAGCCTGGCGGCGCGGGCCTGGCTGCTGAGCGGGCTGGGCCACCCGGCCCTGCTGCGCCGCATCGCCCGGATGCCTCGGGCGGCGCTGCTGCTGACGGCCCATCAATCCATGTCGGAGGCCGCGCCGATCGCGGCGCTGAAGCGGCGCGGCGCCCGCTTCGTGCCCATCATCCATGACCTGATCCCCCTGACCCACCCGGAATACGCCCGCCCGCGCCAGACCCGCGCCCATGCCCGGCGGCTGGCGGTGGCCTCGGCCCTGGCGGACGCGGTGCTGGTGGTCAGCGGCGCCACGCGGGTGGAACTGGTCGGCCATTTCGCCGGCGGCGGCGGAGAGGTTCCGCCCGTCCTCGTGGCCCCGCCGGGCTTCGACCTGCCGCCGCTGCGCAGCATCCCCAACACCCCGCCCCCGCCGCACCCGTATTTCGTCACGCTCGGCACCATCGAACCACGCAAGAACCACCTGCTGCTGCTGAACCTGTGGCGGGATTTGGCGGAGCGCCTGGGCCCACGGGCCCCGCGCCTGATCATCCTGGGCCGGCGCGGCTGGCAGAATGAGACGGTGTTCCGCATGCTGGACCGCACCCCGGGCCTGAAGGGCCTGGTGGAGGAACGCCCCCGCGCCAGTGACGCGGAGGTCGCGGCCACCCTGCGCCACGCCCGCGCCCTGCTGTTCCCCAGCTTCACCGAGGGCTACGGCATCCCGCTGATCGAGGCGCTGAGCCTCGGCACCCCCGCCATCTGCGCCGACATCCCCACCCTGCGGGAAGTGGGGGCGGGCGTGCCCGATTATCTGCACCCGATCGACGGGCTGGGCTGGCGCGACGCGGTGCTGGACTACGCCCAGCCGGGCAGCGCCGCGCGCGCCGCGCAACTCGCCCGCATCACCGGCTTTTTACAACCCGGCTGGGATCATCACTTCAACACATTGGAACAGGTGCTGGCGCGGCCGGCCCCACGGCAGGCGACCGCCATGGCAGCTTCTGTTGCAGTGCAAAGCCTGGGCGTGCGATGACAGAACAGATGCTCCATCATGGCGTTATAACCCGCGCATGACCGTCAGGCCCCGCCCCGACGCGACAGCCGCGACCCCCGCACAACAGGCCGTGGCCGTGGTTGGCCTGGCCTGCAGGCTGCCGGGCGCGCCCGATCCGGGGGCGTTCTGGTCCCTGCTGGCCGAAGGGCGCGATGCCGTCACAACCGTTCCCAAGGACCGGTTCAACCAGGATTTCTGGCTGCATCCCCGCCGCGGAGAGCCAGGGCGCAGCTACACCTACGCCGCCGGCACGCTGGGGGAGGTGCATGATTTCGACGCCGCCGCCTTCGGCCTTTCCCCGCGCGAAGCGGCCGAGGCGGACCCGCAGCAGCGCCTGATCCTGGAACTGGTGCGTGAGGCGCTGGAGGATGCCGGCTGGCCCGAGGCCAGCGTCGCGGGGCGGGAGCTGGGCGTCTACATGGGCGTCAGCACCACCGATCACAGCGATTTGCGCCAGTTCGACCCGTCCAGCGCGGACCGCTACATGATGACCGGCGCGGCGCTGTCCATCGTGGCCAACCGCGTGACCAACGTGTTCGACCTGCGCGGCCCGGCCCAGACCATCGACACCGCCTGCTCCTCCGGCCTCGTCGCCCTGCATCACGCGGCGGAGGCCCTGTCGGCCGGGCGCATCCCCGCCGCCGTGGTGGGCGGGGTGAACATGCTGCTCAGCCCCCTGCCCTTCGGGGGCTTCGCGCGGGCGTCCATGCTCTCCCCCACCGGGCGCTGCCATGCCTTCGATGCGAGGGCGGACGGATATGTCCGCGCCGAGGGCGGCGTGGTGATGTTGCTGAAGCGGCTCGACCACGCGCTGGCCGATGGCGACACCGTGCATGGCGTGATCCTGGCCAGCGGGGTGAACGCCGCCGGGCGCACCATCGGCCTCTCCCTGCCGAACCAGAAGGCGCAATCGACGCTGATCTCGGGGCTGATCGAGCGTTCCGGCGTCGATCCCGCCCGCATCCGCTATTACGAGGCGCACGGCACCGGCACCGCCGCCGGCGACCCGATCGAGGCGCACGCGATCGCCGAGGCCGTGACGGCCCGCCGCACGGGGCCCCAGGCGCCGCTGCTCATCGGCTCCGCCAAGACGAATATCGGCCATACGGAGGCCGCCTCCGGCCTGGTGGGGCTGACCAAGGCGCTGCTGGTGCTGCGCCATGGCCGGATCCCGCCCAGCCTGCATTTCGACACGCCCAACCCGCATATCGACTTCGCCCGGCTGGGGCTGAAGGTGGCGGCGAAGGCGCAGCCCCTGCCGGGCCGGGCCGACGCGGTGCTGGGCGTGAACAGCTTCGGCTTCGGCGGCACCAATGCGGGCGTGCTGGTCACGGCCGGGCCCGCGCGGCCGCGCGCCGCCGCCGCGCAGGCGCGCGCCCTGCCGCCGCTGCTGCTTTCGGCCCGCACCGAGGGCGCGCTGCGCGGCCTGGCCCGGGCCTGGTCCGACCGGCTCGCGGGTGCCTCCGCCACCGAGGCGGGCGGGCTGATCCGCGGCCAGCTGCGCCACCGGGACTGGCTGGCGCACCGCCTGGCGCTGCGCGCGGGCACGGCGGCGGAGCTTTCGGCCCGGCTGGGCGAATTCGCCCGGCATGAGGACGTGCCCGGCGCCTTCCACGGCACCGCCCCGCGCGGGCAGGGCGTGGCCTTCGTGTTCAGCGGCAATGGCGCGCAATGGGCGGGCATGGCGCAATCGGCCATGCTGCGGAACCCGGCCTTCCGCGCCGCCGTGCGTGAGGCCGACACCCATCTGAAACCGCTGCTCGGCTGGTCCGTCGCGCGGGTGCTGGCCCAGGGCGCGGATGCCGAGACGGTGGCCGCCACCGACCGCGCCCAGCCGCTGCTGTTCGCCGTGCAGGTCGGCGTGGTCGCCGCCCTGGCCGAGCAGGGCATCAGGCCCGCTCTGGTGCTGGGCCATTCGGTGGGCGAGGTGGCGGCGGCCTGGGCCTGCGGCATGCTGGGCCTGCCGGCCGCCTGCCGGCTGATCGTGGCGCGCAGCCAGCACCAGCACAGCACGCGCGGCCAGGGCCGCATGGCGGCGCTCGGCGCCGGCGCGGAACAGGCCGCACCGGTGCTGGCCGCATGCTCCATGCCCGGGGAACGGCCGCTGGAGATCGCGGCGATCAACGCCCCCGGCGCCATCACCGTGGCCGGCCCGCCGGAGGCATTGGCGCGGCTCGACATCGCCTCCCGCGAGCATCGCTGGAGCTTCATCCCCCTCGGCCTCGATTATGCCTTCCATTCCAGCTACATGGACCCGGTGCGGGGCGGGCTGCTGGCCGATCTGCGCCGGCTGAAGGGCCGCGCGCCGCGCATCCCCATCGTCTCGACCGTGACCGGAGAAGTGCTGGAGGCCGGCGAGTGCACCGCCGCCTACTGGTGGCGCAACCTGCGCGAGCCGGTGCGCTTTTCGGCCGCGCTGCAACGGGCGCTGGCCTTCCAGCCCGCCCTGTTCCTGGAAATCGGCCCCAACCCGGTGCTGCAATCCTATCTGCGGGAAGGGCTGCGGGCGGCGGGCAGCGAGGCGGGCTTCGGCTCCACCCTTTCCAAGCGGGACAGCGCGGGGGACCCCTTTCCCCCCATCGCGGACCGCGCGACCGCCCAGGGCGCGGACCCGCGCGAGGCCGCGCATTTCGCGGGCCCCACCCTGCGCCAGGGCCTGCCGGCCGCACCGCTGGAGCGCGTGCCCACCCCCATGCCGCACAGCGCGGAGCGGCTGCGCTTCGCCGACCCGGTGCGGGACCATGCGCTGCTGGGCTTCCGCCAGGGGCCCGAGGCCCGCGAATGGGTGCGCGACCTGGACCTGATGCTGGAACCCTGGCTGGCGGACCACAAGCTGGCGGGCGAACCCGTCTTCCCGGCCGCCGGCATGCTGGAGATGGCGCTGGCCGCCGGCGCCGCCCGCCACCCCGACGCCGCGGCGCTGGAGGTGAGCGAGTTCCAGATCCTGCGCGCCCTGCCGCTGGAGAAGGACCGCACCCGCCAGCTGCGCAGCCGGCTGGATGAGGACGGCCAGTTCACCCTGGAATCCCGCCGCCGCCTCTCGGACGAGCCCTGGGGCCTGCATGCGCGCGGTCGGGTGGCGGAGGTGCCGCGCCTGCCGGCCTCCGGCGCGGCCCTGCCGGCCGAGGCCCCGCGCGCGATCGACACCGCGCATCTGGTGGCCGCTGCCTCCGCCGCCGGTCTGGATTACGGGCCGGCCTTCCGCCCCGTGGCGCGGTTGGCGATCGACGCGGCCGCGCGCAGCGCCCGCGCCAGCCTCTCCCTGCCCGCCGAGGCGCCGGAGGACACCCCCTTCCTGCTGCATCCGGTGCGGCTGGACGGCGCCATGCAAGGCATGATCGGCCTGCTGGAGGATGGCGGCATCGAGGCCGGGCACGGCTTCGTGCCCGTGCGCATGACGCGGTTGGTGGTGCGGCGCGGCGCGCCCGCCGCCGTCAGCGCCGATATATGCCTGACGGTGCGCGGCGAACGCTCGGCCTCGGCCGATCTGGTGCTGCGCGACGGCGCGCAGGAACCGGTGGCGGTGCTGGAAGGCTGCTGGGTGCAGAAGCTGCGCCTGCCGCACCATGCCGACGCCGCGCAGGATATCTTCCATCTGCGCCAGATCCCGGCCCTGCCCCCGGCCTCCGCCCTGGCGGAGCCCGGGCCGGCGCTGGACCCCGCCCCCGCCCTGGCCGCGCTGATGACCCGCGACGCGGCGGGGGATGTCTCGGAAACCGCGCTGCTGCTGGAAGGCTATGTCGCCGCCGCCGAGGCAGAAAAGGACGGGGCGGAGAAGGACGGGGACAGAGAGGACGGCGCGGAGGAACTGCCCCCGCGCGCCGATATCTGGCGCCAGGTGCTGATCGAGCAGCCGGCCCTGTCGCATGAGCTGGCCTGGCTGGCGGAGGCGGCGGAACACCGCCTCGGCGCCGCCGCCTGGCCCTCGGCCGAGGCCGCGAGTTTCGAGACCCTGTCGGCCCTGCTGGCCGAGGGCGCGGCGCGGATGGCGGAAAGCTGGCCCCAGGGCCGGCCCTTCCGCGTGTTGCAGGTGGGCGCCGGCCCCGGACCGCTGACGCGCCGGCTGGCCCAGGCGCTGGCCGCCAGCGGCCGCCGCGTGATCCTGCACGCCGCCAGCCTGCCGGAAGGCCGCCCGCCCCAGGCGCCGGGCGAGGGGGTGGAATTCGCCACCTCCGCCTGGAACCCGCTGGGGCAGGAAGCGGCGCCGCTGCAGGCGGATCTGGTGGTGGGCTTGCTGGCCGGGCTGCGCCTGCGCGATGGGCTGGGCCTGCTGGCCGCGCTGCGCCAGGCCGTGGCACCCGGCGGCGCCCTGCTGCTGGCCGAGGCCCTGCCCGGCCCGGTCTGGGACTTCACGCTGGGCCGCGATGCCGCCGGCTGGGAAGCCGGCGCCCCCCCCGACGAGGGAGGCTGGAACCAGGCCCTGGCCGAGACCGGCTGGCAGGATGCACAGGTGCGGCGCATGGCCAGCAGCGTGCTGCCCGCCGCCCTGCTGGCGGGCCGTGCCGCGCCCACGGTGCCCGTGCGCGTGCCGCTGCCCGCGCGCAAATTCCTGCTGCTGGCCGATGCCGGGGCCATGCCCGCCCGCGCGGAGCTGGCCCAGGCCATCCAGACGCGCGGCGGCGAGGTGCTGCCCGGCCCAGCCGAGCTGGCCAGGGCGGGGGAGATCGCGCCCCGCGCCATGCAGGGCGCGCATCTGGTGGTGCTGATGGACCCGCCCGAAACCGCCCTGCCGAGGGAGCTGGCGGCCTGCGCGCATCTGGCCGCCGCCGCCCAGGGCAGCGTGGCCGCCATGCGGCTGGTGACGCTGGGGGCGGAACACGGCACCGGCTCCGCCGCCGCCCAGGCCATGGCCCGGGTGCTGTGCAACGAGATGCCGGGCCTGAAGCTGCGCCGCATCGACATCGCGCGCGGCCTGCCGCCGCAGGAGGCCGCGCGCCGCCTGCTGGCCGAATTGCTGGCCGAGAACGAGGCCGAGGCGGAAGTGACGCTGGCCCCCGGTGCGAGGCTGGTGCCGCGCCTGCGCCCCGGCCTGCCGGCCCCGCCGCCCGCCCCCGGGCCGCGCATGCTGGCGGTGGCGCATCCGGGGCAATTGTCCTCCCTGCATTGGGTGCCGATGCCCGCGGCGCCCGCGCCTGGCCCCGGCGAGGTGCTGCTGCGGGTCGAGGCCTCCGGCCTCAATTTCCGCGATGTGATGTGGGCCCAGGGCCTGTTGCCGGAGGAAACGCTGCTGCCGGGCTTCGCCGGGCCGGGGCTGGGCATCGAATGCGCCGGCGTGGTCGAGGCGGTGGGACCGGACAGCCCCTGGCGGGTCGGCGACGCGGTGTTCGGCTTCGCTCCGCGCGCCATCGCCGCCCGGGTGCTGACGCGGGCCGACGCGCTGGTCCGCCGCCCCGCCAGCCTGGCGCCCGCCGCCGCGGCCACCGTGCCCGTCGCCTTCATGACGGCGGTCTACGCGCTGGAGGAAATGGCGCGGATCGACCCCAGCGAGGTGGTGCTGATCCATGGCGGCGCCGGGGCGGTGGGGCTCGCGGCGTTGCAGGTGGCGCTGAACGCGGGGGCCCGCGTGGTCGCCACCGCCGGCAGCGCGGCCAAGCGCGCCTTCCTGCGGGAGGCCGGGGCCGAGCTGGTGCTGGACAGCCGCGACCCAGGCTTCGCCGATGCGCTGCGCGCCGCCGGCATCGAGGGGGTGGATGTCGCCGTGAACTCCCTGGCCGGGGAGGGGATGGAACGCACCCTGTCGCTGATGAACCCGTTCGGGCGCTTCATCGAGCTGGGCAAGCGCGACTATGCCGAGAACCGCCGCGTGGCGCTGCGGCCGATGCGCCGCAACGTGACCTATTTCGCGGTGGATGTGGACGAATTGCCGCGCGCGCGCCCGGCGGTGGCCGCCCGGCTGCTGGCCGGCATCGCGGAGCGGCTGGAAAGCGGGGCCTTCCAGCCGCTGCCCTTCGCCGTGACCGCCGCCGAGGAGGTGGACGCCGCTTTCCGCGCGCTGCAGGCCAGCAGCCATATCGGCAAGCTGGTGATCACGCCCCCCGCCAACGCCCAGGCCCAACCCGCCCCGCAATGGCACCCTGGTGAGGGCGTGGCGGTGGTGGTGGGCGGCGTGCAGGGCTTCGGCCATGCCGCCGCGCGCTGGCTGCATGGGCTGGGGGTGGGGCGGCTTGCCCTGCTCTCCCGCCGGGGCGGGGCCACGCCGGGCGCGGCCGAGGCGCTGGCCGCCCTGGGCGAGGGCGCCCGCGCCTTTGCCGTGGACGCCACGGACCGCGCGGCGCTGGATGCCACGCTGGCCGAAATCCGCGCGGAGATGGGCCCGATCACCGCGGTGATCCACGCGGCCGCCGTGTTCGACGACGGCACGGCCGCCGCGCTGGAACCCGCGCGGGTGGCCCGGGTGCTGGCCGCCAAGCTGTCGGTCGCCGGGAATCTGGACGCGCTGACCGAGGCCGACCCGCTGCGGATGTTCCTGATGTTCAGCTCCGCCACCGTGCCGGTGGGCAGCCCGGGCCAGGCGGCCTATGTGGCCGCCAATGCGGGGCTGGAGGCGATCGCGCGCCGCCGCCAGGCCCAGGGCCGCCCGGCCCTGGCCGTGGGCTGGGGGCCCATCCTGGATGCTGGCGTGCTGGCGGCCGATGCCGCCACCGCCGCCGGGCTGGGCCGCCGCCTGGGCGCCGTGGCGCTGCCCGCCGCGCAATGCCTGGCCACCCTGCCCGCCATCCTGGACAGCGGCCTGGCCGTGGCCGGTGTGGCGCGTATCCAGTGGCAGCAGGCGGCCGGCGCGCTGCCGGTGCTGAAGGAACCCGTCTTCGAGGCGGTGCGCAGCGGCCTGGCGGTGGAAGCCGAGGGCGAGGGCGCCGACCTGGCCGCCAAGGTGCGTGGCCTGCCGGAGGGCGAGGCCCTGCCCCTGCTGCGGGACGCCGTGCGGGCGGAGCTGGGGCGCATCCTGCGGCTGCCGCCCGGGTCCATCGCGCCGGACGCGCCGCTGCCGGGGCTGGGGCTGGACAGCCTGGGCGGCATGGAGCTGCG
Organism: Rhodovarius lipocyclicus; assembly: GCF_009900765.1. GTDB lineage: Bacteria > Pseudomonadota > Alphaproteobacteria > Acetobacterales > Acetobacteraceae > Rhodovarius > Rhodovarius lipocyclicus. The sequence goes on along the minus strand of NZ_JAAABL010000015.1, from coordinate 46,452 downwards.
CACGGCGCTGGAACGGCGCATGGGCATGGCGGTGGCGCTGTCGGCGGTGACGGAGGACCTGACCAGCGATGCGCTGGCACAACGGATGATGGAGGCGTTGAGCCACGAATCCGGTGAGCAGGCGGGGCTGGAAGCGCGGCTGGCGGTGTATGAGCCGCGGACCGTGCCTGGCCGGGTGGCGAACATGGATGTCAGGACAAAGGATGCGGCGGAATAACCCGTTTGAATGAGGCCCCCGCCGGACTGCGGTGGCGCACAATGCCCTGGAATTGAAGTAGCGCCCGATCGCGGGACCGCATCAACATTTACTGATTTTAATTTTAAAAATACAACACGGACGGCCTCCGCGCACATTTTTTGTTCGGGGATGGCAGCGTATGGATTTTCTCCATCAGCCCTCGCGCTGATACCATCCAAGGAGAAAGATCTTGCTTCGTCGCTTCTTCGCCACTGCCGCCATCGCCGCTGTCACCGCCATGGCCTCGCCTGCCTTCGCGCAGTGCGACACCTCCTTCACGCTGGTCAATGCCTCCGGCACCACCATCAACGAGCTGTATTTCAGCAGCGCCAACAGCTCCAACTGGGGCAACGACCGCCTGGGCAGCAACGTGCTGCCGGCCGGCCGCCAGGCCAGCTACCAGCCGCGTCCGGGCGGGCGCTATGACTTCCGCGTGGTGTTCGACAATGGCCGCTCGGTGGAGCGCCGGGGCATCGACCTGTGCTCGGTCAGCACCGTGACCGTGCGCGGCAACGGCATCGCCGCGGATTGATGCGAAAGGCCTGGGGCGCGCACGCGATGCGTGGCGTGCCCCGGCTGCCGCTTCTGGATGAAAAGGGGTGGTAGTGGTGGGCGGACTTGAACCGCCGACCCCGGCATTATGAGTGCCGTGCTCTAACCAGCTGAGCTACACCACCACGGTGGCCGAGCGTGTATTCTGGCCTGCCGTGCCTGTCAACGCCGCCCCGCCCCGGATCACGCCCGCGCACAGCACCCGCGTGCCGTCATAGGCCACGACGGACTGCCCGGGGGCCGAGACACTGGCCGCATCCGGCCGCACCGAGACATGGCCCGCATCGCCCGTCAGCGTGGCCGGGTGCGCCGCTTCCCGCGCGCGCAGCTTCACCATCGCGCGGAACTCACCGGCGGGCGGCGGCACCAGCCAGTTCACCTCGGCGGAGGTGATCGCCTCCCCCTCCCGCGCGGGCCTGGGCCCCACCACGATGCGCCGGCGCGGCGCGTCGATGGCGGTGACGAAAATCTTCTCGCCGGCCGCGATGCCCAAGCCCCGCCCCTGCCCCACCGTATAGCGCGCGATGCCCTGGTGCCGGCCCAGCACGCGGCCCTGCTCGTCCACGATCTCGCCCGGCTCCAGCGCATCGGGGCGGTGGCGGGCGACGATGGCGCTGTAGTCGCCGGTGGGCACGAAGCAGATGTCCTGGCTGTCGGGCTTTTCCGCCACCGGCAGGCCGTACTGCGCGGCCAGGGCCCGCACCTCCGCCTTGCTGTCCATGCCGCCCAGCGGGAACAGCGTGCGCGACAGCTGCGCCAGGGTGGTGTGCGCCAGGAAATAGGACTGGTCGCGCGTGGGGTCGGCCGCCATGTGCAGCTCGGGGCCGGCGGGGCCATCCAGGCGCCGGGCGTAATGGCCGGTGGCCAGCGCGTCGCAGCCCATATCGGCGGCCAGCTCGATCAGGTCGGTGAACTTCACCGTCTGGTTGCAGCGGATGCAGGGGATGGGTGTCTCGCCGCGCGCGTAGGTATCGGCGAAATCCTGGATCACGGCCTCGCGGAAGCGCTCCTCGCGGTCCAGCACGTAATGGGCGATGCCGATATGGTCGGCCACGCGGCGGGCATCATGGATGTCCTGGCCCGCGCAGCAGGCGCCCTTCTTCTTCACCGCCGCGCCATGGTCGTACAGCTGCAGCGTGGCGCCGATCACCTCATGCCCCTCAGCATGCAGCAATGCCGCCACCACCGAGGAATCGACCCCGCCCGACATGGCGACCAGGATCTTCATGAGGCATCGAGCCCCTGCTGCCAGAAGCGCGCCTCCAGCCGCGCGGCCTCGCGGAAATCCCGCGCCAGGGAGGCGAAGCGCGCCTCGCCGCCATGGCTGTCGCCCAGCGCGTCCAGCCGCTCGGCGGCGGCGCGGGCCAGGGCCTGGTAATCCTCGGCGGCGTAGGTGTCGATCCAGCTCTGATAGGCATGGCCCTCGGCCTGGCGGGCCGGGTCGGCCAGGATGCGCAGCGCCACCTCGCCATAGCCCACCGTGCAGGGGGCGAGTGCCACTTCCAGGTCCAGGATATCCCCATGCAGGCCGCGGTCCAGCACCCAGCGGGTGTAGCTGACCGTCTCGGTGCTTTCGGGGGTAGCGACGACGGCGGCCTCATCCAGCCCCCATCCGGCGCAGTATTTCAGATGCAGCTTTGTCTCGTCCAAAATGGCGAGCACGGCCGCCGCCTTGCCGCGCATGGCGGCCAGGCTTTCGCCCTTCACCACCGCCAGCGCCTTGGCACGGGCGAAATGGATCAGGAACAGGTAGTCCTGCACCAGATAGGTCTGGAAGGCCGGCAGCGGCAGCTGGCCGGCCGACAGCTGGCGCACGAAGGGGTGCCAGGTATAGGCCTGCCATTCCTCGGCGCAGGCGTCGCGCATGCGCCGGTACAGCCCGCCGGGGCGCCCGTAATCGTTCCAGGCGCCCATCGCGCCTTCAGGCCTTGCCGGGCAGCTTGACGGTCAGCCCGTCCAGCGCCTCGGTCATCACGATCTGGCAGCCCAGGCGCGAGGTCTCCTGCAGGTCGAAGGCGAGGTCGAGCATGTCTTCCTCATCCTCGGTCGGCGCCGCCAGCTTGGCGAACCAGCCGCTGTCCACGATCACGTGGCAGGTGGCGCAGGCGAGGCTGCCTTCGCACGCCCCTTCGATATCAACACCATGACGATGCGCGATCTCGAGCACGGAGAGGCCCAAGGGGGCTTCCACTTCCTTGCGCGTTCCGTCGCGCTCGATGAACACCATCTTCGGCATGGGCTTCCTATTCCGCAGCTTGAGGTCGGGTGGCTACCAGTTGAGCCCAGGCCGCGCCAAGGATTTCGGCGGCACGGCTGGCCTCGGCGGGCGAGGTAAAGCGACCCAGCCCCACGCGCAAGGTGGCACGGGCCTCATCCTCCGGGATACCCATCGCGCGCAGCACATAACTGGGCTCGATCGAGGCGGAAGAGCAGGCGGAGCCAGAGGAAACGCACACATCCGGGGCGGCGCGCATCAGCGCCTGGGCGTCGATACCACCTGGGAATGTCAGGTTCAGATTGCCGGCCACCCGGTGCTCCCGGCTGCCATTCACCCGCAGGCCCGGCACCAGGGCCGAGAGCGTCTCCAGGAACAGGTCGCGCTGGCCGGCGATGCGGCCGCTGTCCAGCATGCCCTCGGCGGCGGCGATCCGCGCGGCCTCACCCATGCCGATCAGCAGCGGCGCGGGCAGCGTGCCGGAACGCAAGCCCCGCTCCTGCCCGCCGCCCGAGAACAGGGGCGCGAGCCGCATGCGCGGGCGCCGGCGCACATACAGCGCCCCCACCCCCTTCGGCCCATACATTTTGTGGCCGGAAAGGGAGACGAGATCGGCCCGGATCTCCTCCACATCCAGCGGGATGCGCCCCGCGGCCTGGGCGGCATCGACATGGAAGGCGGCGCCGGCCTCCTTCACCATGGCGCCGATTTCGGCGAGCGGCTGCAGCACGCCGATCTCATTGTGGGCCGCCATGACGGAGACCAGCAGGGTGGGCACGGCCAGTGCCTCCCGCAGCAGGTCGAGGTCGACCAGGCCATCGGGGCGCACGGGCAGGATCACGGGCTCGAAACCCTCGCGCTCCAGCTCCTTCACGCTCTCCAGCACGCATTTGTGCTCGGTGGCCAGCGTGATGACGCGGCGGGGGCCCTCGGTGCCGGCGAAGCGGGCGGCGCCCTTGATGGCGATGTTGTTCGATTCCGTGGCGCCGGAGGTGAAGATGATCTCCATCGGCCCCGCGCCGATCAACTCGGCCACATGGGCGCGGGCTTCCTCCACGGCCTCGCCCACCGCGCGGCCCATGCCGTGCTCGACGCTGGCGGGGTTGGCGAAGTTCTCCTCCCACCACGGGCGCATACAGGCCAGCACGCGCGGGTCGATCGGCGTGGTGGCGTGATGGTCGAGGTAGATGGGGCGGTTCGGGCGCATGGAGGATTATGTGGCGCCATCGGGCGGAACCGGCAATGCGGCGCGTGCCGCATGGCATCCATGCAGGCGGGGCACCCGGGAGGTGGCCGTCCGGCCCCCTCCCCGGGCCTTTGCGTCAGGCCTTGCCGGGCGCCGGGTCCAGCAGATCCTTCTTGCCGGGCTTGCCCTTCCATTCCTCGGCATCCGCCGGGGGCTCGCCCTTGCGGGTGATGTTGGGCCACTGCGCGGCGTAGGTGCGATTCAGTTCCAGCCAGTCGGCGGTCTTGTCGTCGCTGTCGGGGAAAATCGCCTCGGCGGGGCATTCGGGTTCGCACACGCCGCAGTCGATGCACTCATCGGGGTGGATCACCAGGAAATTGGCGCCCACATAGAAGCAATCCACCGGACAGACTTCCACACAATCCATGAACTTGCACTTGATGCAGTTCTCGGTGACGACATAGGTCACGACGGCAACTCCCACAGGCATGACGCGGCGGGCATGGATGGCCCGGCACGCGGCGGAAAGCAACTAGGGCCCGGCCGGTTCCGAGCGCCACGCCGCCAATTTGCGATAGATGGTGGAGGGATTCACCCCCAGCAATGCCGCAGCCTTTGGCACATCCTGGCCGGTGTGGTCCAGAGCGGCCAGAATGCACCGCCGTTCGACCTGCGCCAGGGGCTCGATCACGGGGGGCGCCACCGGCGCCGGGGGCGTCCAGGCCGGGGCGGACCAAACCGGTGCGGACCAAACCGGGGGCGGCGCCTCGACGGGCGGCGGGGCCGCCGGGGCGGGGCGCGGCTCCTCCCTCGGCGGCGGCGCGGGCGGGGCCACATGGGGCGCGGGCAGGGGCGGCAGCATCTCCGGCGTCACGGCATCGCCGTCATGCAGCACCACCACGTTGCGGATGGCGTTCTGCAACTGCCGCACATTGCCGGGCCAGGGATAGGCCGCGATCACCGCCTCCGCCTCCCGCGAGAAGGCACGGAACTTCCGCCCTTCCTCCCTGGCGAATTGCGCCAGGAAATGCCGGGCGACCAGCAGCACATCCTCCCCGCGCTCCCGCAGGGGCGGCAGGGCGATGGGCACCACATACAGGCGGTAATACAGGTCCTCGCGGAAGCGCCCGGCCTCCACCTCCGCCAGCGGGTCGCGGTTGGTGGCGGAGACGATGCGCACATCGGCCTTTTCCGGTCGGGCGGCGCCCACGGGCTGGAAGCTGCCGGTCTGCAGGAAGCGCAGCAGCTTCACCTGCATGTCCAGCGGCATCTCGCCGATCTCGTCCAGGAACAGGGTGCCGCCCTCGGCCTGGCGGGCGGCGCCGGCGCGGTTGTCGGTGGCGCCGGTGAAGGCACCCTTCACATGGCCGAAGATCTCGCTCTCGATCAGGTCCTTGGGGATGGCGCCGCAGTTCAGCGCCACGAAAGGCCCCTTGGCCCGGGGGCTGGCCTTGTGCACGGCCTCGGCCGCCAGTTCCTTGCCGGTGCCGCTCTCGCCCGTGATGAACACATTGGCGCGGGAGGGGGCGACGCTCTCGATGGTGCGGTACACCGCCTGCATCGGCGGCGAGGCACCGACGAAGCCGAAGAACCGCCCGCGGTGCAGCTGCAGCTTCACCGCCGTCAATTCCGCGCGCAGGGCGCGGTTCTCCAGCGCGTTGTCCAGCGTGACCTTCAGCCGCGCCTTGCCATAGGGCTTCACGATGAAGTCCATCGCGCCCTCGCGCATCGCCTCCACCGCCGTGTTCACGCTGCCATTGGCGGTCAGCACGATCAGCGCGGCCTCGCTGCCTTCCGCCTTCAGCCGGCGCATCAGCTCGAAGCCGGAGAAATCGGGCAATTGCAGATCGACCAGCACCGCGTCGGGCGGCCAGTCCTGGGCGATGCCCAGCGCCTCGGCACCGTTGGCGGCGTGGCGCACCTCATGCCCCAGCGCGGCCAGCATGGCCTTGGCCACCTCCGCCTGGGTCGGCGTGTCCTCCACCAGCAAGATGCGGCCGGAGGGCTCGCTCATGGTCCGAAGCTGAAGCCCGCGATGAAGAACAGCCCCAGCACGGCGGCCAGGAAGATCAGCGCGCCGATGGCATAGCGCAGGGGGCTGGCCCGGTCGCCGCCATGCCGGCGGGGCGGCGGGCTGGCGGCCGCGGCGACGAAGCCGCTCAGCTGCTCCTTCACCGCCGTCAGCTCCGCGCGCAGGGCGCGGTTTTCCAGCGCGTTGTCCAGCGTGACCTTCAGCCGCGCCTTGCCATAGGGCTTGGCGATGAAGTCCATCGCGCCCTCGCGCATCGCCTCCACCACCGTGTCCACGCTGTTGTTGACGGTCAGCACGATCAGCGCGGCCTTGCTGCCCCTGGCCTTCAGCCGGCGCATCACCTCGAAGCCGGAGAAATCGGGCAGGTCCAGATCGACCAGCACGGCGTCGGGCGGCCATTCCTGCGCAATGGCCAGGGCCTGCGCCCCCGTGGCGGCGTGGCGCACCTCATGGCCCATGGTGGCGAGCATGGCCTTGGCCACCTCCGCCTGGGTCGGCGTGTCCTCGACCAGCAGGATGCGCCCGGCGGGCTCAGTCATCGATGCGGGCCCCTATGCACGGGCGAGCTGATGCAGCTCCTCCAACGCGGCCCGGCTTTCCATGGACAGCCGGGGCAGCACCTCGGCGGGCGGGGCCGGCTGGGCCGGGTCCATGGCCAGGCGGGCCTCCACCTCCAGCCTGCGGGCACCCACGGCGGCGGCGGCGCCGGCCAGGCTGTGGGCCGCGCGCAGATAGCCGTTGGTGTCGCCCAGCCTGGCGGAGGCCGTCAGCTCCCCGGTCAGGCGCGACAGGTCGGCCTCGAAGGTGGAAATGATGCGGCGGAAGACCTCGGGCGGAAGGTCCTCGGCCAATTGTCCGGCGATGGAAGGGTCGATGGCGCTCACGGCAAAGAGAGGTCGCATTTTCGCCCGCGTCCGGTCAATGACCTTCTGGGCGACCCTCTCGGTGGCCCGCTGGGGCACCCAATCGGACCGCGGCCCTGTGCCGGCGGCGGGGATCATGGCTCTAGAGCCTGAAGCCGGCGATGAGAAACAGCCCCACCACCACGCCCAGGAAGACCAGCGCGCCGATGGCATAGCGCAGGCCGCCGGAACGCCGTCCGCCGTTGCGGCGGGTGGGCAAGGCCTGGGAGGCGGCGATCAGTCTGGTCATGGCGGCGTCCTTTTTGGCGTCGCGGCGGGCCATGCATCCGGCATGCCAGTGCCAGGCCCGCATTTTTCGCGATTTGCGACGCGATACGCTCCCAGGGAGGGGGGAGGCGCCTCAGAAGCCGGCGATCACGAACAGGCCGATCACCCCGGCCAGGAACACGCCGGAGCGCAGGGCATAGCCCAGCATGCCCACATGGGCGTCGGCGTTCAGACGAACCGGGGCGGCGGAGGAAGCGGCGATCAGTGTGGTCATGGCGATGTCCCTTCAGTGTCGGACATCACCTTGCAGCCGCCATGCCAGCTCTATTCCTAAATTGCATCGCAAATTGCGACGCAATCCACGATATCAGGCGCCACGCGAGGGCGCCTGGGCGGGCATCGCCCCGCGTTCCACCAGCAGGGAGAACAGCCACATCGCCAGCCCGCCCAGCGCCAGCAGCGCCCCCACCCAGCCGGTGGAGGTCAGCCCATACCCGGCCGCGATGGCCAGCCCGCCCAGCCAAGGGCCCAGCGCATTGGCGAAATTGAAGGCCGAATGGTTCAGCGCCGCCGGCAGCGCCTGCGCCGCGCCAGACACATCCATCAGCCGCGTCTGCAGCACCGTGCCCAGCGACCCGCCGAGGCCGATGCAGAACACATCCAGCGTCAGCAGCCAGATATTGCCCGCCACCAGCGGGAACACCGCCAGCGCCAGGGCGGTCCAGACCAGCACCACCCCGGCGGTGGGCATCAGCGCCCGGTCCGCGAAGCGCGGCACCACGATATTGCCGATCGTCATGCCCACGCCGAAGGCGGCCAGCACCAGCGGCACCACCGCGTCGGACACGCCCGTCACCTCCAGCAGGGTGCTGGCCAGATAGGTGTAGATGGCGAACAGCCCGCCGAAGCCGATCGCGCCGATCCCCAGCGTCAGCCACACCTGCGGCCGCGCCAGGGCCGACAGCTCCCGCCTCGGGCTCGCTCGGCGGTCCGGCACGTCGCGCGGGGCCAGCAGGGCGACCAGCACGGCACAGGCCAGGGCCGCGGCCGCGACCAGCAGGAAGCTCCAGCGCCAGCCCACCGCCTGGCCCAGCCAGCTGGCCATGGGCACGCCGATGATGGTGGCCGTCGTCAGCCCCAGGAACACCTGCCCCACCGCCTGGGTGCGCCTGTGCGGCGGCACCAGGGAGGCCGCGACCATCGCCGCGAAGCCGAAGAACGCCCCATGCGGCATGCCGCTGAGGAAACGGAACACCAGCATGGCGGTGTAGGAACCGGCCAGCCCGCTCAACCCGTTGCCCAGGGCGAAGACAGCCATCAGCGCCACGATCATGGTGCGCCGGGGCACCCGCGCCCCCAGCACCGCGATCAGCGGCGCGCCCACCACCACGCCCAGCGCATAGGCGCTGATGACATGGCCCGCCGCCGGCTCATCCACGCCCAGGTCGGGCGCGAAATAGGGCAGCAGGGACATGGTGGCGAATTCGGTGGTGCCGATGGCGAAGGCGCCGATCGCCAGGGCCAGGATCACCCAGAAGGGGCGGACAGTGCCGGGCATGCCCGCTCTCACGCCGGGCGGAAGGTGCCGTCCCCGGCCAGCAGCGCCAGCAGGCCGGAGCGGATGTCGAAGGTACCGCCATGCAGCCGCAGCGAGCCCTCGGCCACGCGCTCCGCCACCCAGGGGAAGGTCATCAGGTTGTCGAGCGAGAGCTTCACCGTCTCCTGCTCGCAGGCCGTCTGCGGGTCCACGGGGTCGCAGGCCAGGGCGCGGGCGCGGGCCTGCCGCGCGATCTGCATCCAAGGCGCCACGAAATCCTTCGCGGCATCGGGGAAGCCGTTCAACAGCGCGTGCACGCCGCCGCACATGGCGTGACCCAACACGATGATGTGCGGCACCTGCAGCACCCGCACCGCGAATTCCAGCGCGGCGGAGGTGCCGTGATAGTCGCCGTCCGGCTTATAGGGCGGCACCAGGTTGGCGACGTTGCGCACGATGAACAGCTCACCCGGGCCGGCGCCGAACACCATCGCCGGGTCCACCCGGCTGTCGGAGCAGCTGATCACCAGGGCGCGCGGCTTCTGCCCGTCACGGGCCAGGGCCTGGAACAGCTTGCGGCGCTCCGGCCAGACGGTTTCGCGGAACTGGTGATAACCGGCGAACAGCGTGGCCAGCACCTCGTCCTGGGCCGGGTCGGTCTCGTCAGTCATGGCGGTGGCTCCCTGCGCCCGTCGCGGGCGGATATGCCGCCCCGGCCCAAGGGGCTCATGTCGGGGCTCGATCTAAGATGTCGGACAGGGGCGGCAAGCCCGGCTCGACCACCCCCCAGCGGCGACACATTGGTGCGGCGCAGCAAAAAATCAAGACAGGCCACGGCCATGAAAAAGGCGCCCGGCCTGCGGGGCCGGGCGCCGATTCATGCCGGCACAGGGGCGAACCCCCGGCCGTATGCTTCAGATATGCAGCGCGTGGCCATCCACGGCCAGGGCCGCTTCCTTCACCGCCTCGTTCAGCGAGGGGTGGGCGTGGCTGGTGCGGGCCACATCCTCGGCGCTGGCGCCGAATTCGATGGCCAGCGCCAGCTCCGCGATCAGCGTGCCGGCATCCGGGCCCAGGATATGGGCGCCGAGCACCGCATCCGTCGCCTTGTCGGACAGGATCTTCACGAAGCCATCGGTGTCGCCCATCGCGCGGGCCCGGCCATTGGCGGTGAAGGGGAACTTGCCGACCTTGTAGGCGACGCCACGGGCCTTCAGCTGCTCCTCCGTCTCACCCACCGCGGCCACTTCGGGCCACGTGTACACGACGGAGGGGATGGCGTTGTAGTTGATGTGCGGCTTCTGGCCGGCGATCAGCTCGGCCACCGCCACGCCCTCATCCTCGGCCTTGTGGGCCAGCATGGCGCCGACGATCACATCGCCGATCGCGTAGATGCCGGGCACGTTGGTGGCGAAGTGGCCGTCGGTCTTGATGCGGCCGCGCTCATCCAGCGCCACGCCCGCGCTGTCGAGGCCGAGGCCCGCGACATAGGGGCGGCGGCCGATGGCCAGCAGCACCACATCGGCCTGGATGGTCTCGGCGGCGCCGCCGGCGGCGGGCTCCACCGTCAGCTCCACGCCCGCGTCGGACTTCTTGGCGCCCGTCACCTTGGTCTTCAGCTTGAACTTCATCCCCTGCTTGGAGAGGATGCGCTCGAACTGCTTGCCCACCTCATTGTCCATGCTGGGCACCAGGCGGTCCAGGAACTCCACCACCGTCACCTCGGCGCCGAGGCGCTTGTAGACGGAGCCGAGCTCGAGCCCGATCACGCCGCCGCCGATGACGACCAGGTGGCCGGGCACCTTCTCCAGCTCCAGCGCGCCGGTGCTGGTCACGATCTGCTTCTCGTCCACCTCGACGCCGGGCAGCGGGATGCTCTCGCTGCCGGAGGCGATGACGATGTTCTTCGCGGCGTATTCCGTGCCGTCCACGGCGACGACGCCCGGCTTCACGATGGTGCCGTTGCCCTTCAGCCAGGTGACCTTGTTCTTCTTGAACAGGAATTCCACGCCCTTGACGTTGGCGGACACCACCTCGCCCTTGCGGGCCTGCATGCGGGCCAGGTCGAAGCCAACGGAGCCCACCGTCACGCCATGGTCGGCGAACTTGTGCAGCGCTTCCTCATAATGCTCGGAGGATTGCAGCAGCGCCTTGGAGGGGATGCAGCCCACATTCAGGCAGGTGCCGCCCAGGGTGGCGCGCTTCTCGACGCAAGCGACCTTCATGCCCAGCTGCGCCGCGCGGATGGCGCAGACATAACCGCCGGGACCGGCGCCAATGACGATGAGGTCGAAGCTTTCGGACATGGAGGCAACCCTTGCGTGATGTGGGCGGAAAGTGGCGAAAGCCGGCGCGCCGCGCAAGGCGGGGCATCGCCCATGGCCGCAAAAGCCCGCTGAACGCGCAGCGGGGCAGCCGTGCGGCCTTCGCATGCATGGGTTTTCAGCGCGACCGGCGCAGCCTGGCGGCGACCCATTCCCACAGGACCAGCCCGCCGGCCAGCAGCGGCACCGAGACGTTGGACACGGCATAGACCGTGCGGAACCAGCCCCGGAACACCAGCGCCAGCAGCACCAGCGCGATGATGGCCAGCCCTTGCACCCATTCGCAGGGCCGGCAGATCAGCTCCTGCTGATCATCCCGCAGCACATGGGTGACCAGGGCGTCGACACGGGCCTGCTCGGCCGGGGATGGCGGTTCCCGCATCTCAGGACATCGGGGTGCCGGTGGGGCGCGCCTCCGCCCAGGCCAGGCGCGACAGCACGTTCAGGGCGCAGTTGTAGTAGTCCTCGCTGGCGGAAATGCGGGGAAAGAGCGGTTCGCGCCGCGTGTTCAGCCGCAAGGCCAGCATCAGCGCCGCCACGGCCCTGATGCCGGAGGTCGCGCCATAAGGGGCCGGGATATCCTGGTGCAGATCCCACCAGGCGGGGCTGCCCCTAGCCCAGCGCGGATCGAACCAGAACTCCATCACCGGATCGAGCGCCGGGTCCGCCGCATGGCCCGCCCAGCCCATGTAAAGCGGGATGCGCACCGCATCCCAAGAAAAGCGGGCGGGCCATCCGGCCGCGGGCACCATCCGCCCGACGCCGCGCGGATGCGCCACCCAATCCGGGATCAGGCGGCTGCGGCCGTAGCGGGCGTGGTCCATCATGGTCAGCCCATGGGCGATCAGGCGGTTCCACCGCCGGTCCGGCAGTTGCGCCGCGAATTCGTACAGGGCAGGAAACACATAGTAGGACAGGTTGACGACCAGATGGGTCGGGCGGTCGAAGCCGCCGCTGCCGGGGCGCAGCACCAGATCGCCCTCGATCTCCACCACGCATTTGGTCAGGATCTCACGCGCGATCCGGGCCGCGAGGCGGCGGTATTCCTCGGATTGCCAGGCCCGGGCGGCGCGCAGCAGCGCCCAGGCGATCAGGATATCGCCATCGGTGGCGTTGTTGCTGTCGTCTCTCTGCACCGGGCGGCCGGGATATTTGCGCCAGGCGAACAAGCCATCGTCCCGCACGCCCAGATTGCCCTGGGTCCAGCGCAGCAGGCGCTCGAAGACCGGGCGGTCGCCGAAGGCCACGGCCAGGAGCATGCCGTAGCCCTGGCCCTCGGAGTGGGAAACATTCTCATTTCCGGTATCCCGGACCGCGCCATCCGCAGACAAGTAGGAATTTTGGAAAAAATTCCACCACCCCATCTGGGCGCCATAGCCATAATTAGTAAATGAATACAATAATATACTGACAGACATCAGCCCGATGTTGAAACATCTCCGGCTTTCCGGTTCATCAGCATTCACCAAAGGCGCTGGAATTCTCATTCCATACCCTCCGTACCGTCAATGACTTTCTGTGGATCAGAATTTCTTGATAACGATATGTTGATGACTCAACATGAATCGATGCTGGACTTCAAGGCATGAATCATCTCGCCGACGATTTCTGCATCGCCGCAAATTTGCGCATCGCAACAATTGACATACCGCAACAACACATCGCCACGCGCGCCGCGCTTCGCGCTTGGCAAGCCATGCCCGGGCATGGCCTGATAGCCGCCAAGCGGGACAAACCCCGCAGGAGGAAACGATGTCGATCATCACCCGACGGGCAGCGCTGGCGCTGCCCCTTGGGGCCGCTGGGCTGTGCGCCCCGGCCTATGCCCAGGGGGCCTGGCGCCCCGACCGCCCCATCCGCCTCATCGTGCCCTGGCCGCCCGGCGGCAGCGCCGACGCACAGCTGCGCAGCCTGTCGGACCTGACGACCCGCGCCCTGGGCCAGCCCATGCTGGTGGAAAACCGCTCGGGCGCCGGGGGCACGCTGCATGCCGTGTATCTGGCGCGGGAGGCCCGGCCCGATGGCTACACGCTGGGGCAGATGCACCTGTCCGTCGTGCGCCGGCCCATGCTGGTCAGCCGCCCGCAATGGGATGCGACGACCGATTTCACCCACATCATCGGCCTGACCGGCTGGCTGTTCGGCATGGCCGTGCCCGCCAATTCGCGCTTCGCGGATTTCCGCGCCATGGTCGCCTATGCCAAGGCGAACCCGGGCAAGGTGACCTATTCGACCTCCGGCATCGCCACCACCAACCATCTGGCGATGGAGGAGATCGCGGCCAAGGAAGGCATCGAGCTGCTGCACGTGCCCTTCCGCGGCAGCAATGAGGGCGTGACGGCGGCTCTCGGCGGCCAGGTGGACATGGTGGCCGACAGCTCCGCCTGGGCGCCGCAGGTGGAGGCGGGGCAGATGCGCCTGCTGAGCGTCTGGAGCGCCGAGCGCGCCCGGCGCTTCCCCACCGTGCCCACGCTGAGGGAGCTGGGGCACGACATGGTCGTCACCAGCAACTACGGCGTCAGCGGCCCGCCGCGCATGGACAATGGCGTGGTGCGCGTGCTGCACGACGTGCTGAAGGAAGGGCTGTTCAGCCCCGACAACACCCGCGTGCGCGAACAGTTCGACATGCCGCTCGTCTATCTCAGCACCGAGCAATACACGGATTTCATCCGCCAGCGGGCCGAGCAGGAACGCGCGATCATCACCCGCCTCGGCATCCGCATGGAATAGCCGCCACCGCCTCGCGCAGGGCCCCACAAGAGGGCCCGCGCCCTTACAGGGAGGTCTTCCGCATGCTCATCCCCCGCCGTGCCGCCTTCGGCGGCGTGCTGGCACTCGCCACGCCCGCCTTCGGCCAGGCGCGTTTTCCCAACCGCTCCATCCGCTTCCTGATCCCGTGGCCGCCCGGCGGCAGCCTGGACGCGCTGCATCGGCGCATGTTCGACGTGTTCCAGCAGGATCACGGGCAATCCATCGTGATCGAGAACGTGGCCGGCGCGCGCGGCACCCGGGCCGCCATCCAGCTGGTGCAGCAGGCCCGGCCCGACGGCTACACCCTGGCGCACCACCATTTGTCCATCATCCGCCACCCCTTCCTGACGCGGCAGCCCACCTGGGACCCGGTGACGGACTTCACCTACATCATGCAGGTCACGGGTTTCGTGTTCGGCACGGTGGTGCGCAACGACTCGCCCTGGCGCAGCTGGGCGGAGCTGATGGAGGCCACCCGCCGCCGCCCGGGGGAACTGACCTATTCCACCTCCGGCATCGCCACCACCAACCACATCGCCATGGAAAGCCTGCTGGAGCGGGAGGGCGGGTCGATGACCCATGTCCCCTTCCGCGGCAGCCAGGAGGGGGTGACGGCGCTGCTGGGCCGGCAGATCCACGCCATCAGCGACTCGCAGACCTGGCGGGAACAGGTGCTGGCCGGGCAGTTCCGCGCGCTGAGCGTGTGGACCCCCACCCGCCTGCCGGACCTGCCCGATGTGCCCACGCTGAAGGATCTGGGCTATGGCATCAGCGTCACCAGCCCTTATGGCATCGCCGGGCCGCGCGGCATGGAGCCGGAGGTGGTGGATTTCCTGCACCGCGCCCTGCGCAAGGCGCTGCTGGACGAACAGAGCCAGCGCATCATGCGCCAATGGGACCTGCCGGACGAATATCTGGACCCGCAGGCCTATCTGGAATTCGCGCGGGAGAGGACGGCCTATGAGCGGGAAGCAGTCGCGCGAATGAACCTGTCGATCGATTGAGCGGGGCGTTGCAACCGCCCCAATCACATCCGCGAGAGAATAGCTCTATTTCAGGCGCAGTCTCGTATTTTGAGACAATCTCACCAAATATTCGGTTGCATGCCAGCAGGGCGGCATGCTGAGAAAGCTTACCGCGACGGTGGACCATTCGGGGTTCCAGCGCCGCAAAACAGGAGGTTTTCAGCGTGAGCGGTGCCCGTATGTCCCCCCCCCGTTCCACCATGGTCGCCGAGCCCCCGCAGGCTGGCGCCGGCAATGTCGTGCTGTTCGGCCTGCGCGTCGTGCTGATGGGCTGCGTCGTCGCCCTGGGCGGCGTGCTGGTCCATGTGGCCTGGAAGATCATCTCGGCCTGATACGGCCCCGGCCCATCCGGGCCACAGGCCGCAGCCCTCGCCGCCAGCCGGCCAGGGCCCATCGGGCCGCCGCCTCCCCCCTCTCAGGGGCGGCGCCCCGCGCCACGGTCCAGTCTGGGCCGCAAGGCGGGCATTTCCCTCATGCGCACAGCGCCTTATGCTGCCCACTATGGCCAAGCCCCAAGGCGGACAGCCGCGCATCGCGCTGTTCGTGACCTGCCTCGTGGATCTGCACCGCCCCAGCGTTGGCTTCGCCGCCATCAAGCTGCTGGAGGATGCGGGCTGCGCGGTGGAAGTGCCGCCCAGCCAGACCTGCTGCGGCCAGCCCGCCTATAACGGCGGCGACCGCCGCACCGCGCAGGAGATCGCCCGCCAGGTGATCGGCGCCTTCGCCGGCTTCGATTACGTGGTGGCGCCCAGCGGCAGCTGCGCCGGCATGATCAGCCACCACTACCCCGCCCTGTTCGCGCATGAGGACCCGGAGTGGCACCGCCGCGCCGTGGAACTCGCCGGGCGCACCTTCGAACTGACCGCCTTCCTGCACGATGTGCTGGGGGTCAGGCGCGTGGCCGGCACCTATCAGGGGGTCGCGGCCTATCACGACAGCTGCTCCGGCCTGCGGGAGTTGGGGGTGCGCGCGCAGCCGCGCGCCCTGCTCTCGGGCATCGAGGGGCTGGCGGTGAAGGAATTGCCCAACACGGAACTGTGCTGCGGCTTCGGCGGCACCTTCTGCGTGAAGTACCCGGAGATCAGCACCCGCATGGTGGCGGACAAGGTGGCGGACATCACCGCCACCGGCGCCGACACGCTGCTGGCCGGGGATATGGGCTGTCTGCTCAACATGGCCGGACGCCTGAAGCGCGAAGGCCATATGGGGGTTCGCGTGCGGCATGTGGCGGAAGTGCTGGCTGGCAGCACCGCGACCGTGCCGCCGATCGGGGAGGGTTCATAACATGGCCGCTGCAGAGGATTTCCAGCAGCCCGACACCGTGTCTCTGCTGCGGGAGCAAGGCTTCACCCGCCTGCGCCCGGCGCAGATGGCCGCCAGCCTGCCCGTGCCCGCCGCGGCGCTGGCGGAGTTCGCGGAAAGCTGGAACCGGCTGGAAACCGACCGCTTCATGGCCGATGGCGGGCGCTATCGCCGCCGCCGTCACACCAGCTTCAACGCCCTGCCCGGCCGGCCCGCGCTGCGCAACCTGCACCGCCCGCATTTCCAGGCCACCGTGCACAACAGCCTGAATGGCGGGCTGGACCGCTGGTTCGCCCCGGTGGAGGACGCCATCGCCCATGGCCCGGCGCTGGAGGCGCTGCTGGCCTTCGGCACCGGCGTGGTGAACGACCTGCGCCCCGCGACGCCCTGGTTCATCGAGATGCACCAGTTCCGCATCGAGGCCGCCGCCGGCTTCCCCGGCTACCCGACGCCCGAGGGCGTGCACCATGACGGCGTGGATTTCGTGATGATCGCCATGATCGCCCGCACCAACCTGGCGGGCGGCGAGACGGTGATCACCAACGACGCGGGCGACGAGCTGGCGCGCTTCACCCTGGACGGGCTGCTGGACACCGCCTTCGTGGACGATGCCCGGGTGATGCACGGGGTTTCCCCCGTGAAGCCCGCCGATGCCACCCGCCCCTCCTGCCGGGATGTGCTGGTGCTGACCTGGAAGGGGCTGTAGCGCCTTCGCTCAGGCGGCCATCGCCGCCCGGAACCGCCCGACGATCCCGGCCATGCCGTGCGTTTCCTCCTGCAGGCCAGAGGCGGCGCGCAGCACGGCGCCGGCATTGCTCTCGGTGCTGCCCGCCGTTTCCCGCAGGGATGCCACCTGAACGCTGACCTGGCTGGTGCCCCCCGCGGCGGCGGCCGCCGCGCGGGCGATCTCGTTCGTCGCCTCGCGCTGCTGCTCCACCGCGTCGGCGATGCCCTGGCTGATATTGCCCAGCTCCCCGATCGTGTGGGTGATGCCCTGGATGGCGGTCACGGCCGCCCCCGTCGCATCGCGCATCGCGGCGATCTGGCCCCCGATCTCATCCGTGGCCTTGGCGGTCTGGGCCGCCAGCGCCTTCACCTCCCCGGCCACCACCGCGAAGCCCTTGCCGGCATCGCCCGCGCGCGCGGCCTCGATGGTGGCGTTCAGCGCCAGCAGGTTGGTCTGAGCGGCGATGCTCTCGATCAGCCGCACCACCTCCCCCACCTTGTTCGCGCCCTCGGCCAGGGCGCGGACCGTGCCGTCGCTGGCCTCCGCGGCGCGGGTGGCGCCACGCGCGGCCTCGGCCACCGAGGCCGCCTGGCGCGAGATCTCCTGGATGCTGGCGGTCAATTCCTCGGCGGCGGAGGCGACGGTGCCCACATCATGGGCCGCGCCATCGGCGGCGCGGCTCATGGCGCCGCCGGCCTCCGTGCCCTGCCGCGCCGCGCCGGACAGGCTGGTCGCCAGATCCTCCAGCCCGCCGGCGGCGTCCTGCAGGCGGCCCATGGCGCCGCCGATCTCGCCCTCGAAGGCCGTCAGCGCGGCATCGCGGGCGGCGCGGCGCAGCTGGGCCTGGGCCTCTGCCTCCCGCGCCGCGGCTTCCTCCAGCGTCAGCTGGGCTAGGCGGGCGCGCAGCGCCTCGGCGGCCACCAGCAGCTGGCCCACCTCATCGGCGCGGGCGGGCGGCATGGGGCGTTCCGTCAGGTCCGCGGCGGCGATGGCGCGGATGCGGTCCGTCGCGTCCAGCAAGGGGGCGGCCACGCGGCGGCGCATCACCAGCAGCGCTAGGACGAACAGCAGCACCGAGCAGACAGCCACGCCCCCGGGCAGGGCCCGTTGGGTCGTCGCCATTTGCCGCTCCGCCAGTTCCAGCACGGCGCGGCTGCGGGCGGCGATGCGGCGCAGCTCCGCCTCCAGCGCCGCGTTCAGCGCCAGGCGGTTGGCCCGGTTCGCGTCATTGTTGCCCACGCGGTCGGCGGCCGCGGCGCCCTCAGCCCGGGCGGTGCGCAGCACCTCCTGCCGGAAGCGGCGGAACTGCTCGGCCGTGGCGACCAGGGGGGCCAGCGTCGCGCGCTCGGTCGCGTCGGCCAGGGCCAGCAGGGCCTCGCCATCGCGGCGCAGCCGGTCCAGCTGGGTGGTCAGCCCCTGGCCGAAACGCTCGATCTCCTCGGCGGAGCGGGCCATGTAGAGGCCCCGGCTTTCGGCCACCGCGGCATAGACGGCGCCGTTCAACGCCTCGGTCCGCAGGGCCATTTCCGCGACGCGGCGCTGTTCGTGCAGATCCTCACCCAAGGTGCGGATCACGAGGGCGGAGGCCAGGGCGCCGCCCAGGGCGACCAGGGCCAGCAGCCCCAGCAGCACCCCCAATTGGCGGGACAGCGACACGGCGAACCAGCGGGACATGGGCTTCCTCCAGATTGACTGAAGGAGGAATTACCCAGCCGGTAACTAAGAAATCGTAAGCCGCCGCGTGAAAGGCGCTTCAGACGTTGAAGCGGAACAGCATCACGTCGCCGTCCTTCACGACGTATTCCTTGCCTTCCACCCGCATCTTGCCGGCTTCCTTGGCGCCCGCCTCGCCGCCCAGGGCGACATAGTCGGCATAGGCGATGGTTTCCGCCGCGATGAAGCCGCGCTCGAAATCGCCATGGATCACGCCCGCCGCGCCCGGGGCCTTGGTGCCCTTGATGATGGTCCAGGCGCGGGCCTCCTTCGGGCCCACGGTGAAATAGGTGATCAGGCCCAGCAGGTCGTAGCCCGCGCGGATGATGCGATCGAGGCCGCTGTCATGCAGCCCCAGCGAGGACAGGAAATCGCCCCGGTCCTCCTGCGGCATCTGGCTGATCTCGGCCTCGATGGCGGCCGAGACGATCACGGCGCGGCCACCCTCGGCCTTGGCCATTTCCTCCACCCGGGCGCTGTGGGCGTTGCCGGTGGCGGCCGAGGCCTCCTCGACATTGCACACATACAGCACGGGCTTGGTGGTCAGCAGTTGCAGCTTGGCGGCGTTGGCTTCCTCGCCCTTCGGCACGGCGGTGCGGGCGGGCCGGCCCTCGGACAGCGCCTTGATCAGCGGCTCGATCAGCGCCATCTGCGCCTGCGATTCCTTGTCTCCGCCGCGCGCGCGCTTCACCAGCCCCTGGGCCCGGCGCTCCAGGCTGTCCAGGTCGGTCAGCATCAGCTCGGTCTCGACGGTCGCGGCATCGCGCACCGGGTCCACGCTGCCTTCGACATGGGTGATGTCCCCATCCTCGAAGCAGCGCAGCACATGGATGATCGCGTCCGTTTCCCGGATATTCGCCAGGAACTGGTTGCCCAGCCCCTCGCCCTTGCTGGCGCCGCGCACCAGCCCCGCGATGTCCACGAATTCCAGGCTGGTGGGCACCGTCTTCTGGCTTTTGCCCACGCGCGTCAGCTCATTCAGCCGCGGGTCGGGCACCGCCACGCGGCCGACATTCGGCTCGATGGTGCAGAAGGGATAGTTGGCCGCCTGCGCCGCCGCCGTTTCCGTCAGCGCGTTGAACAGGGTGGACTTGCCCACATTGGGAAGCCCGACGATGCCGCAGTTGAAACCCATGGAATTGGTCCTGAAAGAAAGGGGTCAGCCCGCCAGCGCGGAGCCGAGTTCGTCAGCGATCAGCGCCGCCGCGATCCGCGCGGAGCCATCGTCGGTGGGCAGCGCCAAGGCGGCGGCGCGGATGGCCGGCACCAGCATGGCGGGGCCGAGCCCCACCCGCTGGGCCGCGCGCTGCAACCGCGCCGGCAGGTCGGAAGGCAGCTCCGCGATGGCCGAGGCCGCGTCCAGCAGCAGCGCGGCCAGCAGCGCCGCGTCGGAAGCCGCATCGGCCACCGAGCGCGCGCGGCGCACATCGCTGATGGGCCCGCCATCGGTGGGGCCGGGCAGGCAGGCGCGCAGGCCGGCGGCGGCCTGGGCCAGGGTCGCGGCTTCCCGCCGCAGCGCGGCGGACAGGGCGGCCGCCGCGTTGGCCCGGTCCTCTGGGCCCGGACCGCCGAAACCGAAATCCTCTTCCATCACCGCTCCTGTGTCAGCAACGCCACGCGCGTCATGAAATCCTCGGGCTTGCCCTCGGCGAGCAGGCCGGCGGCATCCGCCACGGCATCCAGCAGCGGGGTGACCCAGCCCTCGTCCTTGGCGAAGTTGCCCAGAACATGCCCGGTCACGCGGCCCTTGTCGCCTGGGTGCCCGATGCCAAGGCGCACGCGCCAGAAATCGGCGCTGCCGAGCGCGCGCTGCATGTCCCGCAGCCCATTGTGGCCGGCGGTGCCGCCGCCGCGCTTCACGCGCAGCTTGCCCGGCGCCAGGTCCAGCTCATCGTGGAAGGCCCAGATGGCTTCGGGGCGGATCTTGTGGAAACTGGCGGCGGCCTGCACGGCATCGCCAGACAGATTCATGTAGGTGTGGGGCTTCAGCAGCAGCACGCGCTGCTGGCCGATCTGGCCCAGCGTGGCCTCGCCCTTGAACTGGCGGCGCCAGGCCGGAAAGCGATGGCGCGAGGCCAGCGCATCCAGCGCCATGAAACCGATGTTATGGCGCTGGCGCGCGTGCTCTGGGCCGGGATTACCGAGCCCGACCCAAAGCAGCATGGCTTACTTCTTGCCCTTGCCCTTGCCCTTGGCGGGGGCGGCGGCCTGCGGGGCCACGATCTCCTCGACGATCGGGGCGGCGATGGTCGCCACCACGAAGTCGCGCTCGATCACGGCCTTGGCGCCGAACTGGTCCTTCACGGCGGACCAGCGCAGGCTGTCGCCGATCTGGGCGTTCGCCAGGTCGATCTCGAAGATCTCGGGCACGGCATCCGGGGCGACCAGCACTTCGAGCGCGCGGCGCACGACGTTCAGGGTGCCGCCGGCCTTCAGGCCCGGGCAGGTCTCTTCGTTCAGGAAGTGCACCGGCACGCGCATCTTCACGCGGGCACCCGGGGACAGGCGCTGGAAGTCCACATGGATGGGGCGGTCGCTCACGGGGTGGAACTGGATCTCGCGCATCAGCACGGTCTCCGTCTCGCCACCCTCGACGACCACTTCATACAGATGGGACTGCCAGGTGCCCTTGTGCAGTTCCTTCATGATGACGCGCGGGTCGATCTGAATCAGATTCGCCGTCTTCTTCGCGCCATAAATCACACCGGGCACAAAGCCCTCACGCCGGGTCGCACGCGCCGCCCCCTTACCAGCCCGCTCGCGCGCCGCAGCCTCGATCCTGATGGTTTGGATCATTGCGGTAGCTCCTTATTTTGGGTGTAGCCGTGTTGAAACGGCTGCGCCGGCCTCCAGGGGTGCCGGCGCGGGGCGGGTTTAGCGGGGGAAAAGCCCAGGCGCAACCTGGGATCGCGCATGGGTGGGAGCACCGGAATGACCGAGGATGTGCTGCCCCCCGAAGGACGTAAAGGACCGAGGGGGCTCTGCCCCCTCGGGCTCCCCCGCCAGGAGCCGAAAGGCCCCTGGACCCCATCAGTTTGGCGCTGGCCTCGGGAAGGTGTTTCCCATTGATTTTTATCATATAATTGGCACCCGGCCTGCCAGGACAAAGTGCCAGACGGATGGGTTCCAAGGGCCTTTCGGCCTTTGGCGGGGTGCCCGAGGGGCAGAGCCCCTCGGTCTTTGCGCCCCTGGGGGCAGAGCCCCTCGGCCTTACGCCGCCGCCGGATGCTTCGGCCTGGCCAGCCCCAGCTGGGTGCGCAGCGTGCTTTCGGGGGCCTCGGTGCGGAACAGCCCCCGGCGTTGCAGTTCCGGCACCACCTGCCGCACGAACACGCCCAGCCCTTCCTCCAGCAGCGGGAAGGTCAGCATGAAGCCGTCGCAGGCCCCGGCCTTGAACCATTCCTCCAGGATATCGGCGATGCGCGCGGGGTTGCCGCGGATGGTGCTGCGCCCGCGCTCATAGCGCATGTACATCTGGCGCAGCGTCAGCTTCTCCACCCGGATCATGTGGACGATGCTGTCGAAGAACTTCTTGTGCAGGTTGGCGGAGGACGGGATCAGCTCCTCCGGCACCGGCTCATCGAGCGGCAGGTCGGACAGGTCGGCCTCCAGGTCCATGCCCAGGCGCATGCGCCCGACCATGGGCTGGATCAGCGCCTGCAGGGTCTGGAACTGGTCCTCGGCTTCCTGCTCGGTTTCGGCGACGATGGTGGGCATGCCGGCCAGCAGGCGCATATCCGCCGTGGAGCGGCCGAATTTCGGCAGGCGGGCTTTCAACTGGTCGTAGAAGGCGCGGCTTTCGGCCGCCGTGGCATTGGCGCCGAAGACCAGCTCGGCGAAGCGGGCCGCGAAATCCATGCCGGTGTCGGACGCCCCGGCCTGGATGATCACCGGCCGGCCCTGCGGCGAGCGTTGCAGGTTCAGCGCGCCGTGCAGGCGGTAGTGCTTGCCGTCATGGTCCACCGCGTGCTGCTTCGCGGGCTCGAAGGTCAGGCCCCGCGCACGGTCGTTGATGAAGGCGTCGTCCTCCCAGCTGTCCCACAGCTTCAGCATCAGCTCGGTGAACTCGGTGGCGCGTTCGTAGCGCTCGCCATGGGGGGCCAGCTTGTCCTGGCCGAAATTGCGGGCGGCGAAGTCGTTGGCGGAGGTGACGATGTTCCAGGCCGCGCGGCCGTGGCTCATATGGTCCAGCGAGGCGAACAGGCGGGCCAGGTTGTAGGGTTCATAGAAGCTGGTGCTGGCCGTGCCGCCCAGGCCGATGCGGCTGGTCACGGCGGAGAGCGCCGAGAGCAGCGTGATCGGCTCCAGCTGGTTCATGAACAGCGGCATGCGGCTGTAGGCTTCGAGGTTGCTGGTGCGCGCGGCGGGGGTGTCGGCGACGAAATACAGGTGGAAAAGGCCGGCCTCGGCCAGCTGTGCCACGCGCATGTGGTTGCGGATGTCGATGCCGGCATCGGCTTGCGTTGCGGGATGCAGCCAGGAAGCGACGTGAGAGCCCGGGCCGCTGGCCATCACGGCCAGGATCATTTGCGGGGGCATGGGCATCTCCTTCTCGTCGCACAATATTCTGCGGTGCGAGGGGATCAGCCGGAAGGGGTCAGCGCCAACATCGCAGGCAGCGCCCTGAGCAGGGTGAAGTGATCCGCCCCCGCTTCCTCATGCCGCGCGGCCCGGTTGCCCGCCGCCGCCCAGGCCGCGGCCATGGCCGCGTTCTGCTCCAGGAAGGCCGGGGTTTCCGCGCCCCCCACCGCGAACAGCGCGGGCGGCAGCCCCGCCCGGACGCGATGGATCGGCGAGAGGTCCCGCGCCGTCTCCTCCGTCAGCCCCAGCCTGTCGTTCAAGGGAATGCCCACCAGCGGCACCAGGTCATAGATCCCGGAAAACGCCGCGATCGCCGCGATGCCCGGCACGCCGGCCAGGGCCAGCTCCGCCACGATATGCCCGCCCGCCGAATGCCCGGCCGCGATCAGGCTGTCCCGCCCGGCCCAGCCCAGAATGGCCGGGATGGCGGCGCGGGTGGCGGCCAACAGTTCTGGCATCGTGGCCTCAGGGCACAGCGGGTAGTTCGCCAACGCCACATCATACCCTGCCGCCAGCAGCGGCGGCGCCAGGAAGCGGAAGCCCGCCTTGTCGCGGGATTGCCAGTAGCCCGCGTGGAACCACACCAGCAGCGCCTGGCTGCGGGCAGCGCGGAACCCGTCGAACACCATGCGGGGGTGGGGGCCGTAGGGGATGTCGAACTCACCCGCCACGGCCCCGGATTCGGCGGCGAAGGCCTCGAACAGCGCGGGGAAGCCGGGGCGCAGCTGCCCCTCCATATACTGCCAGCGCGCGTCCATCAGGCCCCCAGACCTCAACCCAGAGTCTTGACCACGAAGGCCTCGAAGGTGGTCATGAACTTGGCCAGGAACTGCTTGGTGCCGTCCACGGTCACTTCGCCCTCATCGTCGATCAGGCCCGGGGTGAAGTGCAGATAGACCTCCGGCTGCAACAGCTGCGGCGCGCCGCAGAAATTCAGCACCGCCCGCAGGTCGCGCTGCGACAGGGCCGTGCCGATGGTGCCCGGCGAGGTGCCCAGCACCGCCGTCGGCTTGCCGGTGAAGGAGTTGGTGCCATAGGGCCGGGAACCCCAGTCGATCGCGTTCTTCAGCCCGCCGGGGATGGAGCGGTTGTATTCCGGCGTGACGAAGATCAGCGCGTCGCAGGCCGCCAGCGCCGCCTTGAAGGCCTTGGCCACGGCGGGGAAATCGGCGTCGTAGTCATAGCTGTAGAGCGGCAGGTCCCGGATCGGGATCTCGGTGAGCGAGAGCCCTGCGGGGGCCAGCTTCACCAGCGCCTTGGCCAGCTTGCGGTTGATGGAGGCGGTGGCGAGGCTGCCGACCAGATAGCCGACCTTGAACTGCGACATGGCATGTCCCTTCGTGTTCGCGGCGCGCAGCATAGCGCGAAATCGCGCTCAGCCATTTGATGTCAGACAGCATTCCAGAAAACGTGTCAGCGCATGAGAGGCAAAGCCGTCCCGCCGGCGGATGAACATGGTGCTCACCCGCGCCTCGCCGGGCGGCGGCAGGGCGTGCAGCGCCACCAGCCCGGCCTGGGCCTGGGCGGCCACCACCGCGCGGGGCAGCAGCGTCACGCCCAGCCCCGCGGCCACGCAGCCGATGATGCCCTCCAGCGTGCCCAGCTCCAGCCGGCGCAGGGTGGGGATGCGCAGGCCGGTCAGCAGCGCCTCCAGCCGGGCGCGATAGGAACAGCCGGCGCGGAAGACCAGGATCTTCACCGGCGCCTCCCCCAGCATTTCGGGGCGCGAGACCCAGGGGGCGGTGACCAGCACCAGCTCCTCCTCGACCACCGGGGTGGCCAGCAGGTCCGGGTGGTCCACCGGGCCCGCGACCAGGGCGCCTTCCAGGCGGCGGTCCAGCACCTCCCGCGTCAGGGCCTGGCTGGTGCCGGTCTGCAGGATCACGTCCACCCCCGGGCATGCGCCGGCATAGGCGCGCAGGATGGGCGGCAGGCGCAGCGCGGCGGTGGTTTCCATGGAGCCGATGCACAGCTCGCCCGCCGGTTCCGGGGCGTCGGTGGCGGCGCGCCGGGCCTCGGCCAGCAGATGGCCGATGCGGTCGGCATAGGGCAGCAGCTGGGCCCCGGCGGGGGTCAGCGTCACGCCCCGGCTGTGGCGCTGGAACAGGGGCACGCCCAGCTCCTCCTCCAGCTGCTTCACCTTGGCCGTGACGTTGGACTGCACGGTGTTCAGCACCTGCGCGGCACGGGTGATGCCGCCCGCGCGGGCCACGGCGGCGAAGGTCAGCAGCGTGTCGGCATCCATCATGGGCGGGCTCCCGGGGCTCAGGCCATCACCATCAACGATGACTCCGATCTGAACAATTCATTTTTTCAGAAGATCGACACCCCCTACCTTGCCGCCAGCCACCGCCGGAGCGCGCCGCATGGACCCGTTCGAGACCCCCCTGACCCGCCTGCTGGGCATCCGCCACCCGGTGCTGCTGGCGCCGATGGACCTGGTGGCCGATGCCCGGCTGGCGCGCGCGGTGTCGCAGGCCGGGGGGCTCGGCCTGCTGGGCGGCGGCTATGGCGAGGAAACCTGGCTGCGGCGGGAGGCCGGCGCGATGGCCGGCACACGCTTCGGCGTGGGCTTCATCACCTGGAGCCTGGCGCGCCAGCCGCGTCTGCTGGATGTGGCGCTGGAATACGGGCCGGCGGCCATCATGCTCTCCTTCGGGGATGCGGCGCCCTTCATCCCGCGCATCCACGCGGCGGGCGCGCTGGCGATCTGCCAGGTGCAGACCGCCGCCATGGCGCGCGACGCCGTGGCCCAGGGCGCCGACATCATCGTGGCCCAGGGCACGGAGGCCGGGGGGCATGGGGCCGCCTGCTCCACCTTCCCGCTGCTGCCGGCGGTGGCCGATGCGGTGGGCGCCCGCGTGCCGGTGGTGGCGGCGGGCGGCATCGCCGATGGCCGAGGCCTGGCCGCGGCCCTGATGCTGGGGGCGCAGGGCGTGCTGCTCGGCACGCGCTTCTACGCCAGCGAGGAAGCGGCGGGCCACCCGGCCGCCAAGCAACGCATCGCCGCCGCGCGGGGAGAGGACACGGTGCGCGGCATCCTGTTCGATATCTCCCGCCGCAACGTCTGGCCCGCGCCCTTCACTGGCCGGGTGCTGCGCAATGCCCATGCCGATCGCTGGCAAGGGCGGGAGGGGGCGCTGATGCAGCACCTGCAATCCGGGGCGGACGACTATGCCGCGGCCCGGGCGGCCGGGGATTTCGACATCGCGGCGGTGATCGCGGGCGAAGGCGCCGGGCTGATCGGCGGCATCGAGCCGGCGGGGGCCATCGTCGCCCGCGTGGTGGAGGACGCGCGCGCCAGCCTCCGGCGCTGGCAGCCCGGCAGCAATGCGCCGACGCATGAGGAAGTGGCCATCTGATATTTTCGCCATTCTTCGCACACCGAATACGGTATAAGGTTTCCACAACACACAGGGTTGGACCGGGGGCGCAGATCCCTGGCCGGAACGCAGGTCGCGCGGCGCAACTCCCACCCAGGATGCCCGCATGATCCCTCTTCGCCGCCGCACGCTTCTCGCGGCCCCGGCCCTGCTCATGGCGGGGCCCGCCATGGCCGCCTATCCCGACCGCCCGGTGCGGATCATCTCCGGCTATCCGCCCGGCGGCACGAACGACATCGTGGCCCGCGCGCTGTCGGTGCCGCTCTCGGCGGTGCTGGGCCAGCCGGTGGTGATCGAGAACCGGCCCGGCGCCGGGGGCTGCATCGGCGCCGCCGCCGCCGCGCGCTCGGCACCGGACGGGCACACGCTGTTCCTCGGCATCGTGGACACGCAATCCATCAACCCGCTGGTCTACCGCCAGCCGGGCTATGAGCCGGAGCGCGATTTCGCCCCGGTTTCGCTGGTCACGAACATTCCCTTCGTGATGGTGCTGGGCCCCGCCCATCCCACCATCCGGGACCTGCCGGGCCTGACCGCGGCCAGCAAGGCCGCGCCCGGGCAGTTCACCTATGCCAGCTGGGGCGTGGGCAGCACGCCGCATCTGGCGCTGCTGCGCCTGGCCAAGGCCCAGGGGTTCGAGATGCTGCACGTGCCCTTCAACGGCATGGCCCCGGCGCTGCAATCCATCACGGCGGGCCAGGTGGATGTGATGATGCTGGGCGCGGGCTCGGCCGAGGCGGCCTCTCGCGATGGGCGGGTGCGGGTGCTGGCCAGCGTGGCGCCGGAACGCCTGGCCCTGCTGCCGCAGGTGCCCACGCTGAAGGAACAGGGGCTGGACCTGCCCATGGGGCTTTGGCAGGCGATGTACGCCCCGGCCCGCACGCCCGAACCGGTGATCGCCCGCCTGAACGCCGCGGTGCGGGAAGCGGCGCAGGCCCCCAGCTTCGTCGAGGCGATGCGCGCCCAGGGCGCGGTGCCCGAGCCGGGCACGCCCGCCGAGCTGTTGGCCCTGCAACGCCAGGAACGCGACGCCTATGGCGCGGTGGTGCGGGACCTCAGCCTGGTGCTGGACTGAGGCCGGCGATCCAGTCCGCCAGCACGCCGATGGCGGCCATCAGGTCCGGGGTGTCCATCGCCTCGAACGGGTTGTGGCTGCCGTTGCGGTTGCGGACCAGCAGCATGCCGGTGGGCACGCCGCTGGCCGCGAAATTGTTGGCGTCGTGGCTGCCGGGGCTGTTCAGGCGCGGGGCCGGCTGGCCACAGCGGGCGGCGGCGGCCGAAAGGCCCTCGATCAGCGCGGGGTCCATCGGGCCGGGGGCGGCGGCGCTGCGTTCGCCCAGTTCGATGGTCACGCCGCGCCGGGCCGCCACCTCGGCCACGATGCGGTGCAATTCGCCCTCCAGCGCCGCCAGATGGGCGGCGTTGTAGGCGCGCAGGTCCAGGCTCATCTCGAACCCGCCGGAGACCGCCGTCAGGCTGTGCCGCGCGGTGGGGGTGAAGAAGCGCCCGATGGTGACGGCCATGGGCCGGCCGGCCGCTTCCTCCGCCAGCCACAATCGTTCCAACGCCAGCGACAGATCCGCCCCGGCCAGCGCGGCATCGCGCCGGAAGCGGTGCGGCAGGCCGGTGTGCGCGTCCTCACCCGCGATGCGGATGAAGGGGTGGCGCAGATTGCCGGGGTTGGCCAGGCAGACGGCCAGCGGCGCCCCGGCCTCGACCAGCTGGGGCGCCTGTTCGATATGGGCCTCCAGATAGGCGCCCATGCCGCGCGGGTCCCGCAAGGGGGTGTTGGCGCGCAGGCGATCGGGGTTTCCGCCGCAGGCGGCGATGCTCTCGGCCAGTGTCAGGCCGGTGCGGGCGTGGCGCAGTTCCAGCGCACCGGGCGGCAGGCGGCCCAGCAGGCAGCGGCTGCCGATCAGGCCCAGGCCGAACCACACCGCTTCCTCGCAGCGCAGGGCCAGCACCTGGATGTCGCGCCGGGGCGCGATGCCCGCGGCCCGCAATGCTGCCACCGCGCCGATGCCCGCGATGACGCCCGCCGCGCCGTCGAAATTCCCGCCCTGCACCACGCTGTCCAGATGCGAGCCGATCAGGATGGGCGGGCCCGAGGGATCGCGGGCGGGCCAGGTCAGGATCAGGTTGGCGCCCGCGTCGGTGCCGGCTTGCATGCCCAGGGCCTGGCCGGCCTCGGCGATCAGGGCCTGGGCCTGGTTCTCGCCGGGGCCATAGGCATCGCGCGTGATGCCCGGCGGGTCGGCGCCGATCCGCGCCACGCCATCCAGCAGGCGCTGCACCAGGGGGGTCTGCGCCGTCACCGCTTCTGCCAGCCGCAAGGGGGATGCTCCTTTTGCCTGGCGGCAGAGTGGCAGGGCCGGAAAGCGATGACCATTACCCCCTTGGCGCCCCGCCGCTGTGGACGCTGCCGGCCGGGCATGCTGCCATGGCCGGGAACAGATGGCGGGATCAAGGACATGAAGCGTCGGCATTTCGTGATGGGCGCGGCGGCGGTGGCGGCCCCTGGTCTGGCGCGGGCCCAAGCGGGGCGGGTGCTGAAATTCATCCCCCAGGCCGATCTCTCCACGCTCGATCCGCACTGGAACACCGCCTATGTCACCCGCAACCACGGCTTCATGGTGTTCGACACCCTGTACGGCACCGATGCCGACTACATGCCGCGCCCGCAGATGGTGGCCGGCCATGTGGTGGAGGATGACGGCAAGCGCTGGACCCTGACCCTGCGCGAAGGCCTGCTGTGGCATGACGGGGAGAAGGTGCTGGCGCGGGATTGCGTGGCCAGCATCCGCCGCTGGGCGAGCCGCGACGGCTTCGGCGCCACGCTGATGGCGGCGGTGGACGAGCTCTCGGCCGCCGATGACCGGCGCATCGTGTTCCGCCTGAAGCGCCCCTTTCCCATGCTGCCGAACGCGCTGGGCAAGTTCGGCGTCTATATGCCCGCGATGATGCCCGAGCGCCTGGCCAACACCCCCGCCACCACCCAGGTGACGGAGATGGTGGGCAGCGGCCCCTTCCGCTTTTTGGCCAATGAGCGCGTGCCGGGCGCGCGCGCCATCTATGCGCGCAACGAACGCTATGTGCCGGCCGAGGGCGCGCCCAGCGGCACGGCGGGTGCCAAGGTGGTGCATCTGGACCGGGTGGAATGGCTGACCACGCCCGACCCCTCCACCGCCGCCAGCGCCCTGCAGGCGGGCGAGGTGGATTGGTGGGATTTCGCCACGCCGGACCTGCTGCCGCTGCTGCGGCGGAACCGGAACCTGACCGTCTCCGTGCTCGACCGCGCGGGCTACATGGCCAGTTTCCGGATGAACCACCTGCACCCGCCCTTCGACAACCCGGCGGTGCGGCGCGCGGTGCTGGGGGCGGTGAACCAGACGGACATGATGATCGCGGGCGCCGGCAGCGACCAGGCGATGTGGCGCGTGCCCTGCGGCGTGTTCACCCCGGGCAGCCCGCTGGCCAGCGACGCGGGGCTGGATGTGCTGTCCGGCGCGCGGGACCTGGAACGCTCCAAGCGGGAACTGGCCGCGGCGGGGTATCGGGGGGAGCCGGTGGTGTTCATCGTGCCCACCGACCTGCCGCATGTGAACGCCATGAGCGAGGTGATGGCCGACACGCTGAAGAAGATCGGCATGACCGTGGACTACCGCGCCATGGATTGGGGCAGCGTGCTGACCCGGCGCGTCAGCAAGGCCGCCCCCGCGCAGGGCGGCTGGAGCGGCTTCGTCACCTTCAGCGCCGGGGCGGACAATGCCACCCCCGCCGCCAACACCCAGCTGCGCGCCCAGGGGCAGAGCGGCTGGTTCGGCTGGCCGGAGGACCAGGAACTGGAATCCCTGCGCGACCGCTGGTTCGACGCGCCGGACCTGGCGGCGCAGCGGGAGGTGGCCCGGCAGATCCAGCGCCAGGCCTTCCAGTCGGTGCCCTTCATCCCGCTGGGGCAGTATTTCCAGGCGACGGCCTATCGCAACTCACTGAGCGATCTGATCCCGAACTTCGCCACCTTCTGGAACCTGAAGAAGGCGGGCTAAGCGCGAAGCCCACCGCCTGCGCCCGCTACCGGTGCAGGCGCCGGTGCACCAGGATGTTCGACAGGCTGGTCAGCACCAGGGTCGCGGCCATCAGCACGAAGGCCACCGTGGCGCCGAACGGCCAGTTGTTCTGCTCGATGAACTGGCCATAGACCAGCGGCCCCATGGTCTGGAATCGCGGCCCGCCGATCAGCACCGGCGTGGCATAAGCGTTCATGCCGAGGATGAAGGTGAGGATGCCGCCCGCCAGCACGCCCGGCATGGCCAGCGGCAGCAGCACCCGCCACAGCATCAGCCGGGGCGGCGCGCCCAGGTTGAAGGCCGCTTCCTCCACCGAACGGTCGATGCCCTCGATCACGCTCTGCAGGCTGAGCACCATGAAGGGCAGGTTCACCGCCGTGATGCCGATGATGACCGCGGTTTCGGTGAACATGATGTCGATCGGCGTGCTGATGACGCCGAGCCCCATCAGCGAGGCATTGAGCACGCCCCGGGACCCGAAGGCCACCATCCAGCCCGCCGCCCGCACCGCGTTGCCCACGAACAGCGGCAGCACCACCGCCATCAGCAGCAGGTTCTTGAAGCGGCTCTGCGTGCGGGCCAGCACATAGGCCAGCGGAAACCCCATCACCAGGCAGATGACCGTCACGATGGCCGCGATGCGCACCGTGCGCCACAGCACCGTGGTGTAGAAGGGGTCGGTGAAGAAGCGGATGTAGTTCTCGACCGTCAGCGCATCGACCATGAACTCGCCCGGCACGAAGCGATTGAGGCTGTAGCGGAACAGCAGCCCCAGCGGCAGCAGCAGGCCGAGCGCGACGACCAGGGTGGCGGGGGCGATCAGCCCCGCCGCCCCGGCCTTTCGGGCGGCGCGGGTCACCGCGCCTGCCCGATGCGCAGCGCGTGCCCCGCCATCACGCCTTGAACACCTTGTCCCACCAATCCTTCATCGCGGCGTTTTCCCGCGCGAGGTAGGCGTAGTCGAGATCGACCAGCCGCGCCGTTTCCTCCGGCGTGAAGCCGATGCGCGCGTGCAGCTCGGGCGGCACCACGGCGTTGGTCACGGTCGGGTTGAAGCCCATATCGACCGCGAAGGCCTCCTGCGCCGACTTCTCCAGCATCGCATCCATATAGGCGTAGGCACCGGCCTTGTTCGGCGCGTTCTTCTGGATGGCGAAGCCCGAGACATACATCGGCACGCCCTCGACGGGCGCCACCATCTGCAGCGGGATGCCCGCGTTCTGCCACTGCACCCCGCGCGCCTTCCACATCATGCCGATCGCGATTTCCTGCGTCTGCATGGCCTGGGCGAAGGCCTCGTTGGTGGGATAGAGCCGCGCGCCGGCCCGCTTGGCGGCCAGCAGCACTTCCTTGCCCGGCTCGATGTTGGACACGCTGCCGCCCGCCGCCAGCGCCGCCGCGACCATCACGAACTGGTACTGGATGTCGATGAAGCCGATCTTGTTGCCGTGGCGCGGGTCCAGCGCCGCGGCGAAGCCCGCCGGCCGGTCCACCATGCCCGGGTTGTACAGCACCACCTTGCCCGAGAAGATGTGGCCGATGCCGTATTTGTAGCGCATCGCCGGGATGATGTTCGCGGCGTTGGACAGCTTGGAGTAGTCGATCTCCTCGGCGGCGCCGGCCTCACCCACCTCATGGATATTGGCGGCCGACAGGCCCTGGATATCGACCGTGCCGCGCGGCAGGCGGCGTTCGGCCAGCATCTTGGCCCGGCGCGGCGCGTCGGAGGCCTGGTCCTGCACCACCTCCCAGCCGCGCGGCTTCAGGATGGGATCCTCGATGTTCTTGGTCAGCAACCGGGCGTAGTCGCCGCCCCAGGTGCCGACCACGACACGGCCGGCGGCCTGGGCGGGGCGGGCGGCCAGGGGGACGGCCGCGGCGGTGCCGAGGCCCAGAAGCGCCTGACGGCGCGAGAATGAAGTCACGGTGCTCATGCAGGGGCTCCTTGGTAACGGGTTTCAGGCAGTGCCGGCGAAGACGATGCCGGTGTCTTGCGGCCAGCCGATGCTCACGCGGTCGCCGGCGCGGATCAGCCCGGCCCCGCCGCGATTGGGCAGGTGGACCGTGATCCGGTCCTCCGCCGACAGGCGCAGATGCAGTTCGAGGACGGGGCCCAGATAGGAGGCGAAGGTCACCTCCCCTTCCAGGCGGTTGTGCTCATCGGGCGGCGGGTCGAGGTGGATGGCCTCGGGGCGCAGCACCAGGCTGGCCGCGCCGGGGGCGGTGGCGCCCTGGCAGCGCAGGCGCAGCCCGCCCGCGCTCTCGAACAGGCCGGGTTCGCGCACCTGGCCTGTGATCACGGTGCTGCGGCCGACGAAACCCGCGACGAAGCGGTCCGCCGGTCGCTCATACAGGTCCTGCTGACTGCCGATCTGGCGGATCTCGCCCTCGGCCATCACCACCAGCCGGTCGGCGACGGTCAGCGCCTCCTCCTGGTCATGGGTGACCATGATGGCGGTCAGGCCCAGCTGCTGCTGCAATTGCCGGATCTCGATGCGCACTTCCTCCCGCAGCTTGGCGTCGAGGTTGGACAGCGGTTCGTCCAGCAGCAGCACATCGGGGCGGATGGCCAGCGCGCGGGCCAGGGCCACGCGCTGCTGCTGCCCGCCCGACATCTGGCGCGGCAGCCGGTCGGCCAGCCCGTCGAGGCGGACCATGCGCAGCGCCTCCAGCGCGCGCGCCTCGCGCTCCGCCCGGCCGATCTTGCGCATCTCCAGCCCGAAGGCGACGTTCTGCGCGACCGTCATGTGCGGGAACAGGGCGTAGCTCTGGAACACCATGCCGGTGTTGCGCCGCCAGGGCGGGCGGTGGGTGATGTCCTGCCCGCCCAGGCGCACGCTGCCGCCGCTGGGTTCGATGAAGCCCGCGATCATGCGCAGCGTGGTGGTCTTGCCGCAGCCCGAAGGGCCCAGCAGCACCAGGAATTCGCCATCGGGGATGTCGAGCGTCACGCCCCTGACCGTCGCCTGGCCGCCGTAATGCTTGGTGAGGTTTTCGAGTTCGAGCCGGGCCATGGGTCACACCACCTGGGAAAGCTTCACGAAACGGTCGGTGATCAGCATCGCCACGGCGATCACCACGATCTGCAGCAGGGAGACAGCGGCCACCGTCGGGTCGATCTTCCAGGCGAGGTACTGCAGGATGGCGATGGGCAGCGTCGTCTGGCCGGGGCCGACCAGGAACAGGCTCGCCTCCAGATTGCCGAAGGAGGTGACGAAGCCGAACAGCGCGCCCGCCACCAGCCCGGGGCGGATGGCCGGCAGCGTGACGCGGCGGAAGGTGACCCAGGGCGTGGCGCCCAGGTTCTTCGCCGCTTCCTCCACCACCGGGTTCAGGGTGGACAGGCTGGCGGTGACCAGGCGCACCGCCCAGGGAATGACGATGAGCGTGTGCGCCGCGATCAACCCCGTGACCGAACCGAGCACGGGCCATTCGGTCGCCAGCTCCGTCTCCAGCTCTCCCACATAGATCGCGGCCCCCAGCACCACGCCCGGCACCACCAGCGGCAGCATCAGCAGCGTGTTCATCACGGGCTTGAGCGGCAGGCGGCCGCGCACCAGGGCCAGGCTGGCCGGCACCGCCAGCGCCACGCCGATGAAGGTCGCCACCACGCTGACCTGCACGCTGAGCAGGAAGCCCGAGGCGAAGCTGCGATTGGCGGGCACGGCGGCGAACCAGCGCAGCGTATAGCCCTGGGGCGGGAAGGAAGGGATTTCCTGCCGGAAGAAG
Organism: Rhodovarius lipocyclicus; assembly: GCF_009900765.1. GTDB lineage: Bacteria > Pseudomonadota > Alphaproteobacteria > Acetobacterales > Acetobacteraceae > Rhodovarius > Rhodovarius lipocyclicus. The sequence goes on along the minus strand of NZ_JAAABL010000015.1, from coordinate 11,960 downwards.
GCCAGCCACATGACGAGCAGCAGCGGCAGCAGGATGAAGCCGAGCCCCAACCCCGCCGACGCCGTCAGCGCGGCGCGCCGCGCCCGCCTGCCGGTGAAAACCCCCGCCGCCATCAGCCGCCCTTCACGAAAGCGCCGGCCTTCATGATCATCGGCAGGTGACGGCCCTGGAAAGTCAAAAGCGACAGGTCTTCCAACGGATTGCCGTCCACCACCACCAGATCCGCATAGGCACCGGGCGCCACGGCGCCGACCTTGCCCTCAAGGCGGCAGAGCTTCGCCGCGATCCATGTCGTGGAAGCGATCACCGTCTGGGCCGGCAGCACGCGGCCGCGGATCACGAACTCCTCCGACTGGTGACGGTGCATGGCGCCCAGCAGGTCGCTGCCATAGGCCATGGGCAGCCCGGCGGCCTGCATGCGCGACAGGGATTCCATGCCCGCCAGGCGCACGTCATCCACCTTCGCCACCGCCTCCGCCCCGATGCCCAGCGCCTCGCCCTCGGAGGAGAGCTTGTCGTAGGTGACGAGCGTCGGCACCGCGATCGCGCCCTGCGCGGCCGCGAAGCGCGCCGTCTCCTCGGTGATCAGGTTGCAGTGCTCCAGCGAGTGGACGCCGCATTCCACGGCGCGGCGGATGCCCTCATCGGTGTACAGGTGGGCGGAGACATAGGTGCCGGCGTTGCGCGCCTCCTCGACGGCGGCCGCGATCTCCTCCCGCGAGAAGCCGAGGAAATGGATCGGGTCGGTGGGGGAGGCGACGCCGCCATTGGCCATGATCTTGATGAAGCGCGCGCCGCCCTTGATTTCCTCACGCGCGGCGCGGCGCACCTCGGCCACGCCATCCGCCAGCCGGCCCAGGGAGCCCAGCCGGGCGCTGAAGCGCGGCGGGTTGTTGTCGAAGGGGCCACGGAAGTCGCAATGCCCGCCGCTCTGGCTCAGCGCCTTGCCGCAGATCACTAGGCGCGGAGAGGCGAACAGCCCCTCCTGCTCCGCCAGCACCTGGCCCTGGTCGCCGCCGCCCACGTCGCGCACGGTGGTGAAGCCGCGCATCAGCATCTCACCCAGCAGCTTGATGGAGCGCGCCATCACCAGCGCGTCCGGCAGTGTCGCGCATTTGCCCAGGCTGGCGTCGATGGCGTTGATATGGACGTGCGCGTCGATCAGGCCGGGCATCAGCACCTTGCCCGACAGGTCGATGGTGGCCGCGCCCTCTGGCGCGCGGGCGGTGGGGGAGACCTCGCGGATCAGGCCGTTCTCGACCACCACGCCCTGCGGGGCGCTGGGCTCGGGGGCGGTGCCATCGACGATGCGGGCGTTGGAGAAGAAATAGCTGGTCATGGGGTGTCCTGCAGGTGGGGCTCTGCCCCGAGGGGCGGTGTCGGCGCCGTGCGCCGGCCCAGGAAATCGGCGCGCAGCTGGGCTTTCCAGTAATCGAACATGCCCTGGAAATAGGCGGGGTCGTCACGCAGCACGGTCTGGGCGATCATGCCGCGGATCAGGCACATGCTGGTGTTCATGGCGGTGCGGGCATGGGCCTGCCCGATGCCATAGCCAGCGGCGAGCAGCCCCCAGACCACATCCAGCGCCGCGTGGAATTCCCGCACCACCGGCAGCAGCGCCTCCCGGAAGGCGGGGTTGTGCCGTGCCTCGGGCAGGTATTCGAGCGTGGTGTAGAACAGCCCGTCGGCCATCATCTTCCAGAGGTAGTCGAGCGCCTGCTCGGTGCTGAGGGCGGGGGCGGGATGGGCCTCGCAGAAGCGGTGCAGGGCCTCGGTCACTTCCTGCAATTGATGCGCCAGCGCGCGCACCAGCAGGTCTTCCTTGCTGGCGAAATGATGGGTCAGCGCCCCGCGGGACACCCCGGCCTCACGCGCGATGTCGGGGGTGGTGATGCGCGAATAGCCATGCGTCAGCAGCAGGCGCTGCGTGGCACGCAGCAGCTTCTGCCGTGTCTCGTCGCTGCGGGCCTCCTGCGTGCGGGGCGGCATGGGGGTTCCTGGTTGCTGGGCGCAGCTTGGACCACCAGAAAACAAACAGTCCAGCCCGTTTCTTTGCTGTTGCGAGACAGGGGCCCGCGCCCTGCCCCGCCGCGCGCCAGCCGGCGCGCAAGAAAGGGGCAAAGCGCCCCGCCGCAGCGCCCGCCCATCGCTGAGGGCGGCTGAAATAGGCCCTTGCCGCTTGTAACCAAATGGTCAACAGTGACGGCAGCAGCAGGCGCCGGGGCGGTTTTCCTGCATCGAGGCAGGCACCCGCCCCGTGCACGGACAGCAGGAGGTAGGCCATGCTTCGTCGTCAATTGATGGGTTCGCTGCCGGCCATCGGCGGCGCCGCATCCAGCCTGGCCGGTGCCGGGACGGCACGCGCGCAGCAGGGGCGCGGCAACACGCTGGTGGTGGTCACCACCCCGGAGCCCACCGTGCTGACCAACGCCATCAACTCCGCGCCCTCGGTCGCGGAGCTGGCGACCAAGATCTATGACGGGCTGCTGGAATACGACATGGGCATGCAGCCCGTGCCCTCGCTGGCCGAAAGCTGGGAGGTCTCGGGCGACGGCAAGTCGGTCACCTTCAGGCTGCGCCAGGGCGTGACCTGGCATGACGGCCAGCCCTTCACCAGCGCCGACGTCGCCTTTTCCCTGCTGGAGGTGGTGAAGAAGTTCCACCCGCGCGGCCCCGGCAATCTGGGCCCGCTGGAGGCGGTGGACACGCCCGACACGCACACCGCCATCCTGCGCCTGGCCCACCCCTATCCGCCGATGATGAAGGGGCTTTCCAGCATGGAATGCCCGATCGTCGCCAAGCACCTGTATGAAGGCACGGATATCCGCAACAACCCGGCGAACAACCGGCCCATCGGCACCGGCCCGTTCAAATTCGCCGAATGGAACCGCGGTTCCTCCATCGTGCTGGAGAAGAACCCGAACTACTGGCGCCCGGGCCGGCCCTACCTCGACCGGCTGATCTTCCGCTTCATCAACGACCCCGCCACCCGCGCCGCGGCGCTGGAGAGCGGCGAGGTGGACGTGGCCTTCTTCGGCACCATCAACCCGGCCGAGATGCGCCGCCTGGCCGGCCTGCCCAGCATCGAGATCGCCCAGGGCGGCTATGAGGCGCTGGCCCCGGTCATGCTGCTGGAACTGAACACCCGCAAGGCGCCGCTGGACGACAAGCGCGTGCGCCAGGCCCTGGCCTATGCGATCGACCGCAAATTCATCGTGGACAATATCTGGTACGGCTTCGGCAAGCCGGCGGTGGGGCCGATCTCCTCGGTCTATGCCCCCTCCGGCCTCTATACCAACGATGTGCTGCGCTATGACGTGCCGGACCGCGTGGCGCGCGCCAATGCGCTGCTGGACCAGGCCGGGCTGCGCCGGGGCGCCGGCGGCATCCGCTTCGAGATCACGCAGGATGTCGGCCCCTATGGCGACGACTACCGCCGCATGGGCGAGTACATGCGCCAGGCCTACAACCGCATCGGCGTGCGGCTGAACCTGCGCACGGTGGACCAGGCGACCTATGTCCGCCGCGTCTATGGCGAGTACGACTTCGACATGACCTCGGGCTGGTATGTCGGCATGGGCGACCCCACGCTGGGCGTGCAGCGGCAGTATGTGTCCAGCAACATCCGCCAGGGCATCCCGTTCAACAACGTCGCCCGCTACTCCGATCCGGAAAACGACCGGCTCTGGGCCGATGCGGCGGTGGAGACCGACGCCACGAAGCGCGGGCGGATCTTCCAGGCCATCCAGCGCAAGCTGGTGGAGGACAGCCCCATCATCTGGATCATGGAAATGGAGCTGGTCGCGCTGCAGAACAAACGGGTGAAGAACCTGATCACCACCGCGCTCGGCGTGCGCGGCGGGCTGTACGATACGCGGCTGGAAGGCTGAGCGGGGCATGGGCGGGCGCGGCCGTTTTCTCGGGCGGCGGGCCATGCAGGGCCTGCCGACCGTCTTCCTGATCGTCACCTTCAACTTCTTCCTGCTGCACCTGGCCCCGGGCGACCCGGCCAGCGTGATGGCGGGTGAGGCCGGGGCCGCCACGCCCGAATACATGGCCCAGCTGCGCGCCCAATTCGGCCTGGATCAGCCGCTGCTGATGCAATACCTGCGCTATGTCTGGAACGTCCTCACGCTCGATTTCGGCTATTCCTTCCGCTACCAGGAAAGCAACCTGTCGCTGATCATGGGCCGCATGGGCGCGACCCTGCTGCTGGCGGGCTCCTCCATCCTGCTGTCGGTCGGGCTCGGCACGCTGCTGGGGCTGATCGCGGCCATGCGGCGCGACCGGATCGAGGCCGCGCTGATCCTGCTGGTCACCGTGCTGGCCTATGCCTCCCCGATCTTCTGGCTGGGGCTGATGTTCATCGTGATCTTCGCCATCCAGCTGGGCTGGGTGCCCACCAGCGGCATGACCACGGCGGGCGGGGCGGGCGCGGGCGCCGCGCATTGGCTGGATGTGGCGCATCACCTGATCCTGCCGGCCATCACCCTCTCGCTGTTCTACATGGCGCTCTACACGCGGCTGATGCGGGCCTCGGTGCTGGAAAATCTTCGCATGAACTATGTCACCACCGCCCGGGCCAAGGGGGTGGCGCCCCGGCGCCTGGTGCTGCGCCATGTGCTGCGCAACGCGGTGCTGCCCATCGTGACCATGGCCGGCGTGCAGGTGGGCGGCGCGCTCGGCGGCTCGGTGGTGGTGGAGGCGGTGTTCGGCTGGCCCGGCCTCGGCCAGCTGGCCTTCGAGGCGCTGTTCGCCCGCGACCTCAACCTGCTGCTCGGCATCCTCACGCTCAGTTCCGTGGTGGTGGTGCTGGCGAACCTGCTGGTGGACCTCGTGCATTCGATCATCGATCCCCGCGTGGCGCTGTCCTGATGCCGCCCGCCCTGCGCCGTTTCCTGCGCCAGCCCGCCGCGGTGGCGGGTGCCGTCATCCTGCTCGCGGTCATCGGCCTCGCGGCCGGCGCGGACCTCCTGTTCCCGGAGGACCCGTTCGAGATGGTGGGCCGCCCCTACCTGCCGCCGATGACCGATGGTTTCCTGCTCGGCACCGACACGCTGGGGCGGGACCTGGCGGCCGGCATCGTGCACGGGGCGCGTGTCTCCCTGCTGATCGGGGTGCTGGCGGCCCTGGTCGTCACCGCCATCGGGCTCGTGGTGGGGGGCATCGCGGGCTATGCCGGCGGGCGGGTGGATACGGCGCTGATGCGATTCACCGAACTGTTCCAGACCATCCCCTCCTTCCTGTTCGCCATCGTGCTGGTGGCCATCCTGGAACCCTCGCTGGAGGCGCTGCTGATCGCGATCGTCACCGTCTCCTGGGCGCCGCTGGCGCGGCTGGTGCGGGCGGAGGTCGCGGGGCTGCGCAGCCGCGACTACGTGCAGTCCGCCATCGCCACCGGCATGGGCGATATCGAGGTACTGGCGCGGCAGATCCTGCCCAACGCCCTGCCGGCCATCCTGGTCGCGGCCTCCGTCATGGTGGCCACCGCCATCCTGTTCGAGAGCGGGCTGTCCTTCCTCGGCCTGGGCGACCCGAATGTCATGAGTTGGGGGCTGATGATCGGCGCCGGGCGCGCGGCCATCCGCACCGCCTGGTGGATGTGCGGCATCCCCGGCATCGCCATCCTGCTGACCGTGCTGTCCATCAACCTGGTGGGCGATGGGCTGAACGAGGCACTGAACCCCCGCGCCGGAGGCCGGGCATGAACCCGGAAGTGCTGCGCGTGACGGGCCTGCGCACCGAATTCCGCACCCCGCGCGGCGTGATCGCGGCCGTGGCCGACATGGACCTCGTGGTGCATGGCGGGGAAACGGTGGCGGTGGTGGGCGAGAGCGGCTCGGGCAAGAGCGCCTTCGCCTATTCCATCATGCGGCTGATCGACCCGCCGGGCCGGCTGGCCGCCGGGCGCATCGAGATCGGCGGGCGGGACATCATGGCGCTCGACGAGCCCGCCATGCGCCAGGTGCGCGGGCGGGAGATCTCGATGGTGTTCCAGGAACCCTCGACCAGCCTGAACCCGCTGATGCCGGTGGGCGCGCAGATCGCGGAATCCATCCTGCTGCATGAGGCGGGCGTTTCAGCTGCCCAGGCCCGCGCCCGCACGCTGGACCTGCTGCGCCTGGTGGGCATTCCCGCCCCCGAGCGGCGCATCGACGAATTCCCGCACCAGCTTTCGGGCGGTATGCGCCAGCGCGTGGTGATCGCCATGGCCCTGGCCTGCCGGCCCGCGCTGCTGCTGGCCGACGAACCCACCACCGCGCTGGACGTGACCGTGCAGGCCCAGGTGCTGGACCTGATCGACCGCCTGAAGGAGGAGCTGGGCATGGGCGTGGTGCTGATCACCCATGACCTGGGCCTGGTGGCCGAACACGCCCAGCGCGTCGCGGTCGTCTATGCCGGGCGCAAGGTGGAGGAAGGCCCGGCGGAGCAGGTGCTGGCAGACCCGGCGCACCCCTACACGGCGGCGCTGCTGGCCTGCCGCCCCGACCCCTGGCAGGAATCCGACGCCCCCTTGCTGGAAATTCCGGGCGTGGTGCCTGCCCTGGCCGCCATGCCCCCGGGCTGCGCCTTCGCGCCGCGCTGCGCGCGGGCCGAGCCCGTCTGCGCCGAGACCCGCCCGGAGCTGGAGGCCGTGAGCGCCGGCCGCCTGGTCGCCTGCCATGTGGCGCGCCGCGAAAGGCTGCCGGCATGAGCGCGCTGCTGAGCGTGCGCGGCCTGGTGAAGCGGCATCGCACCGCCTCCGGCACCGTGCATGCGGTGGATGGGGTGGATTTCGACATCGCCGCCGGCGAGGTGCTGGGGCTGGTGGGGGAATCGGGCTGCGGCAAATCCACCCTCGGCCGCGCGCTGAACGGGCTGGACCCGGCCGATGATGGCTCCATCCAGTTCCGTGGCGCGGAGCTGGTGGGGCTCGGCCGCCGTGCCCTGCGCCCGCACCGGCGGGAGATGCAGATGGTGTTTCAGGACCCGTTCGGGTCGCTGAACCCGCGCAGCACCGTGGGCGCGATCCTGCAGGACCCGCTGCGGGTGCATGGCGTGGGCACCCGCGCCGAACGCCGCCAGATGGCCGCCGCCCTGCTGGAGCGCGTGGGCCTGCGCGCCACCGATGTGGACCGCTACCCGCACGAGTTCAGCGGCGGGCAGCGCCAGCGCATCAGCATCGCGCGCGCCATCGCGCTGCGCCCCAGCCTGGTGATCTGCGATGAGGCGGTCTCCGCGCTCGATGTCTCGATCCAGGCGCAGATCGTGAACCTCCTGCGCTCCCTGCGACGGGAATTCGGGCTGTCCTACCTGTTCATCTCCCATGACCTGGCGGTGGTGGGGTACCTCTCGGACCGGATCGCGGTGATGTATCTGGGCCGGATCGTGGAGATCGGGACCAGGGCCGCGCTGCTGAACGGGCCGCGCCACCCCTATACCCGCGTGCTGTTCTCCGCCCTGCCGGGGCGGGGCGGCGGCAAGGCCCAACGCCAGTCCCTGACCGGCGAGCCGCCGAGCCCGTTGAACCCGCCCGCCGGCTGCCGTTTCCACCCGCGCTGCCCGCTGGCTGTCGAGCGTTGCCGCACCGAGGTGCCGGCGATGCGCGAACTCGCTGGCGGCCACGCCGCCGCCTGCCACCTGGCCGATTGAGCACCCATGCCCGACAGCACTGAACATTTCGGCACCACCAGCGTGGGCAAATCCGTCCGCCGGCGAGAGGACCAGCGCCTGCTGCGCGGCCAGGGGCGCTATGTGGCGGATCTGGCCGTGCCGGATGCGCTGGAGGCCGCCTTCCTGCGCTCGCCCCACGCCCATGCGCGGATCGTGGCGATCGACACCGCCGCGGCGCGGGCCATGCCGGGCGTGGTCGCCATCTTCACCGGCGCCGACCAGCGCGCGGACCATGTCGGCAGCCTGCCTTGCGGCTGGGTGGTGCGCGACCGCCACGGCAAGCCGAACGCCGAACCCCCGCACTATCCGTTGGCCGTGGACAAGGCGCGCCATGTGGGCGAACCCCTGGCCGTGGTCATCGCCGGGACCAAGGCCCAGGCCCGCGACGCGGCGGAAGCCATCGCGGTGGAATACGCGGTGCTGGACGCGGCGGGCGAGCTGGGCACCGCGCTCGACCCCGGCGCGCCGCGCGTGTGGGACGATGTGCCCGGCAATCTCTGCTGCGACTGGGAGATCGGGGATGCCGGGGCGGTGGATGCCGCCTTCGCCAGCGCCGCCCATCGCGTGCGGCTCGAGCTGGTGAACAACCGGCTGGTGCCCGCCCCGATGGAGCCGCGCGCGGCCGTGGCCGCGCATGACACCGCCATGGGCACCACCACCCTGTGGACCACCAGCCAGAACCCGCACACGGTGCGCGGCACGCTGTGCGGCCTGCTGGACATCCCGGAAACCGACCTGCGCGTCATCTCGCCCGATGTGGGGGGCGGCTTCGGCACCAAGATCTTCCTGTATCCGGAGGAAACCACCCTGACCTGGGCGGCGCGGCGCATCGGCCGCACCATCCGCTGGGTCAGCGACCGCACCGAGGCCTTCCTGACCGATGTGCAGGGCCGCGACCACCGCACCGTGGCGGAGCTGGCGCTGGATTCCGAAGGGCACTTCACCGGGCTGCGCGTGGTCACGCTGGCCAATGTCGGCGCCTATCTGACCGGGGGCGCCACGGCCATCCCGACCTACTACTACGCGCCGCTGCTGCCGGGCGTGTACCGGACCCCCGCGATCTGGTGCAACGTGAAGCTCACCTTCACCAACACCGTCAGCGTCGATGCCTATCGCGGCGCCGGCCGGCCGGAGGCCAGCTATGTGCTGGAACGGCTGGTGGATGAGGCCGCGAAGCTGACCGGCATCGACCGGGTGGAGCTGCGCCGGCGCAACTTCATCCAGGCCGGCCAGTTCCCCTACGCCACGCCGCTGGGCCTGGAATACGATTCCGGGGACCATGAGGCCACGCTGCGGATCGCGATGGAGGCGACCGATATCGGCGGCTTTCCGGCCCGGCGGGAGGAAGCGCGCCGGCGCGGCCGCCTGCGGGGCCTCGGCATCTCCACCTATGTCGAGATCGCGGGCGGCACGCCTTCCAAGGTGGTCGGGCAGTTGGGCGGGCGTGGCGGGCGGTCGGAATCGGCGCAGGTGCGGGTGCACCCGAGCGGCGCCGTCACCGTGTTCTCCGGCGCGCACAGCCATGGCCAGGGGCATGAGACCACCTTCGCGCAGATCGTCGCCGACCGGCTGGGCGTGCCGTTCGAGTGCGTGCGCGTGGTGCAGGGCGATACCGACCAGGTGCCCTTCGGGCGCGGCACCGCGGCCTCGCGCTCCCTCGTGGTGGGCGGGTCGGCGATCGTGGCGGCGATGGAGAAGGTGATCGCCAAGGGCCGGCGCATCGCGGCCCACCGGCTGGAAGCGGCGCTGGAGGACATCGCCTTCGAGCCCGGCCTGTTCCGCGTGAGCGGGACCGACCGCACCATCACCTTCGCCCAGGTGGCGCGCGCGGCCTATACCCCGCACGACTACCCGATCGAGGAGATCGAGCCCGGCCTGGACGAGACCGCCTTCTACGACCCCAAGAACTGGACCTTCCCCGGCGGCTGCCACATCTGCGAGCTGGAGGTGGACCCCGAGACCGGCGAGGTGTTCCTGGAGAAGATCGTCGCGGTAGATGACCTGGGCGCCATCATCAACCCGTTGATCGTGCATGGGCAGATCCATGGCGGGCTGGCCCAGGGCGCGGGCCAGGCGCTGCTGGAGGGATGCCGCTTCGACGAGGCGGGCCAGATGCTGACCGCGAGTTTCCAGGACTACGCGCTGCCCCGGGCCAGCGACCTGCCGAGCTACACCGTGCTGACCCATGGCACGCCCTGCGAGCACAACCCGCTGAAGGCCAAGGGCTGCGCCGAGGTGGGCTCCGTGGGGTTGCCGCCGGCCATCGTGAACGCGCTGCTGGATGCGCTGGCCGGGCTGGGGGTGCGGGACATCGCCATGCCCGCCACGCCGCTTGCCGTCTGGCAGGCCATTCGCGCCGCGCGGAGCAATACCGCCGACGCATAGGTTCCGCTGGGCCGGGCGTGATTCGCATGGCAATAAGGCGCGCCCGCGAAGGAAGCCGTATGTCCGGTCTCAGTGCCGCCCCCGCAACCGCCACGCCGCGCCGCCCGCGCGTGCCCGCGGCCGAGCGCGAGCGGATGATCCTGGAGGCCGCGATCCCCTTCTTCGCCGAGCACGGGCTGGAGGGGCAGACACGGTTGCTGGCGCAGTCGCTCGGTATCTCCCATTCGGTGCTGTACCGCCATTTTCCCAGCAAGGATGGGCTGATCGCGGCCGTGTGCGAGGAGATGTTCCGCCGCCGCTGGCAGCCGGAATGGGAGCAGGCGCTGCACGCGCCCGCCCTGGCGCTGGAAGAACGGCTGCTGCGTTTCTACCGCCAGGCCGCGACGCTGATCCTGTCGCCCGAATGGATCCGGTTGGCGTTGTTCGTGGGGATGGCCGGGCGCGGAGAGGCCCTGGGCCTGACGGCCCTGTTGCGGGAGCGCATCATCCGGCCCCTGGCCTCGGTCCTGGGGAGCGAAGCCGCGGCCTGGGCCCTGCATGGGCGGGTCTTCTACACCGGCATGCGGCTGGCTGTCTGGCGGGGTGCCGGCCCGCGCAGCCTGGAGGAAGCGCTGGAGGTGGCCATCCGCAGCCATGCCGCGGCGCGCCCGGCATGAAGGCCATGCGGCGCCTGCCGCCCGCCGAACGGGAACGGCATATCGTGGAGGGCGCGATCGATTATTTCGCGCGGCACGGCATGGATGCGCAGATGCGGGACCTGGCGGCGCATCTGGGGATCTCGCACCCGTTGTTCTACCGGTATTTCGCGACCAAGGAGGCGCTGATCGAGCGCGTGTATGGCGAGTTCTATACCTCGCGCTGGCACGGTGCCTGGGATGGGCTGCTGCGCGACGAGACCCTGCCCCTGGCCGAGCGCCTGACCCAGTTCTACGCGGCCTATCTGCGGGCGCTGGAGGATGGGCCCTGGCTGCGGATCTTCGCTTTTTCCGGCCTGCGCGGGGAGGCGGCCAGCCAGCACTATATGGCCGGCGTGCGGGACCGGATCATCACCCCCATCGCCATGGCCCTGGACCGTGCCGGGACGGCGCCACGTCCATACGCCATGGAACTGGCCTGGGCCCTGCATGGCGAATTGTGCTTTGGGCCGATCGCTGTGGGGCTGCTGGGGCTGGAAGGGGTGCCGCTGGATGCCGCCGGCATTCGCCGGCGCGTGTTGTCCTGGCTGTCTGTGGTGTGAGTGTCGTGTTGGCTTGAATAAAATGGCCAGTTCCAGCGCCTGATGGCCGATCATGGCATCACCTGCTCGATGAGCCGATCAGGCAATGTCTGGGACAACGCCGCGATGGAGAGTTTCTTCTCGTCGCTCAAGACCGAACGCGTCAGAGCCCGCGTCTATCGCAATCGCGACCAGGCCCGGGCCCGGGCCCGGGCCGACGTGTTCGACTACATCGAGCGCTTCTACAACCCCAGGCGACGGCACTCGACCATCGGGTATCTCAGCCCTATGGAGTTCGAGCGCTTGGCCAGTTCAGGCTAAACTCGGTGTACATCGAACCGGCAGCAGGCCAGACCACGACCAGCGACGGCAGCAGCACCGTAAAGCCCTGCGAAGCCCGCAACGCCGAAGTGGCAGGGACTTCGGCCATGATGGCGATCAGAAGATAGACCCACGTCATCGGGACTTCCTCATTGCGAGAAGATGAAGGTGCGGCCGGCGGCGCCGAGCGTCATTATTTTTTTGAAGCGGGACCTTTCTGCACCGCGGTGTGGAGCATGGCGTGTGCTGATCGGGACCGGCCCTGTAACGCGCAACGCCCGCTGACCATGAGGTGAGCGGGTGTTGTGTGTTGGATATGGATGCGGGGACAGGATTTGAACCTGTGACCTTCAGGTTATGAGCCTGACGAGCTACCGGGCTGCTC
>NZ_JAAABL010000014.1 GCF_009900765.1 Rhodovarius lipocyclicus | reverse complement strand
CCATCAACATAACCAACACCAACAGCTCAAAGCCGCCAGCGCCAGCCACGCATCCAGCCAACACCAAGAACATCAGCGCTCAAAAACGCAGACTTCTCAAAACAGATACAGTTTTAAATCAACAACCGGCCCACCCGACCCAGCGGCTTTCGCCACCGAACCAGGCACCCTTTCGGAGGGGCCGGGGAACCACCGTGGCGCTCGTTGTTGGTGAGCACCGCGTCGGTGAACGGGGGTATATTGGCCTGACGCCAAACTGTAAACCCCATTCGCATGCAGAAACTGCATGGGACCCACCCGGGCGTCCCGCTCTTGACGCAGGCCTCCGGGTTTCTGTCGAGTCACGTCATTGCCATGACTCGGCGCCCTTAACCCCGGAAATGGCGGTTTCCCGCCATTTCCGGCCTTGGCTCAGGCCGCGGCCTGCGCCTCGATCTGCCGCACCCGCAGGGTCAGCCCCTCGGCATCGGCGCCCACCAGCACGGTTTCGCCGTCCTTCACGCCGCCTTCCAGCAGCAATTCGGCCAGCTTGTCCTGCAGGCTGCGCTGAATCACCCGCTTCAGCGGCCGCGCACCATAGACCGGGTCATAGCCAGCCTCCGCCAGCCATTCCCTGGCCGCCGGCTCCAGCTCCAGGCTGATCTGCTTGTCGGCCAGCAGGGCGCGCAGGCGCTTCAGCTGGATATCGACAATGGAGGCCATGCTCTCCCGCTGCAGGCGGCTGAACAGCACGATCTCATCCAGCCGGTTCAGGAATTCCGGCCGGAACCGGTCCCGCACCGCCCGCATCACCGCCGGGCGCGCTTCCTCCACATCATGGCCGTCCGGCAGCTCCGACAGCGCCTGGGCGCCGAGGTTGCTGGTCAGCACGATGATGCAGTTGCGGAAATCCACCGTGCGGCCCTGGCCATCGGTCAGGCGGCCGTCGTCCAGCACCTGCAGCAGCACGTTGAAGACATCCTCGTGCGCCTTCTCCACCTCGTCGAACAGCACGACCTGATAGGGCCTGCGCCGCACCGCCTCGGTCAGCGTGCCGCCTTCCTCATACCCGACATAGCCCGGGGGGGCGCCGATCAGGCGGCTGACGGCGTGCTTCTCCATGAACTCGCTCATGTCGATGCGCGTCAGCGCCCGCTCGTCGTCGAACAGGAATTCGGCGACAGCCTTCACCAGCTCGGTCTTGCCCACGCCGGTCGGGCCCAGGAACAGGAAGCTGCCGATCGGCCGGTGCGGGTCCTGCAACCCGGCGCGGGCACGGCGCACGGCCTTGGCGACCGCTTCCAGCGCCTCCTCCTGCCCCACCACGCGCTGGCGCAGCTTGGCTTCCATGCCCAGCAGCTTGGCGCGCTCGCCCTCCAGCATCTTTTCCACCGGGATGCCGGTCCAGCGGCTGACAACCGCCGCGATGCTCTCCTCCGTCACCGCCTGGTTCACCAGGGCGCCGCCGGTGGTCGCGGCCTCCGCCAACTGCTTCTCCAGCTGCGGGATGGTGGCGTAGCGCAGCTCGGCCGCCTTGTTCAGGTCGCCCCGCCGCTCGGCCAGCTCCTGCTCGGTGCGGGCCTGGTCCAGCTGCTCCTTCAGCTTCTGCCCCTGGGAGAGCCTGCCCTTCTCCTCGCTCCAGGCCGCGGCCATCGTCGCGGCCTTCTCCTCCAGCTCGGACAGCTCACGCTCCAGCTTCACCAGCCGGTCGCGGGAGGCCGTGTCCTCCTCCTTCTTCAGCGCCTCGCGCTCGATCTTCAGCTGCAGCACGCGCCGGTCCAGCTCGTCCAGCTCCTCGGGCTTGCTGTCCACCTGCATGCGCAGGCGGCTCGCGGCCTCATCCATCAGGTCGATGGCCTTGTCCGGCAGGAAGCGGTCGGTGATGTAGCGGTTGGACAGGTTCGCGGCGGCGACCAGCGCGCTGTCCGCGATGCGCACCCCATGGTGCAGCTCATACTTCTCCTTGATGCCGCGCAGGATGGAGACGGTGTCCTCCACGCTCGGCTCGCCCACGAACACGGGCTGGAAACGACGGGCCAGGGCCGCGTCCTTCTCCACATGCTTGCGGTATTCATCCAGCGTGGTGGCGCCGATGCAGTGCAGCTCGCCACGCGCCAGCGCCGGCTTCAGCAGGTTGGAGGCGTCCATCGCGCCATCCGCCTTGCCCGCGCCCACCAGCGTGTGCATCTCGTCGATGAACAGGATCACATCCCCGGCCGCGTCCTCGACCTCCTTCAGGATGCCCTTCAGCCGCTCCTCGAACTCACCCCGGTATTTGGCGCCAGCCACCAGCGCGCCCAGGTCGAGCGCCATCACGCGCTTGTTGCGCAACGCCTCCGGCACGTCGCCCTTCACCACGCGCAGGGCCAGCCCCTCCACGATCGCGGTCTTGCCCACGCCGGGTTCGCCAATCAGCACCGGGTTGTTCTTGGTGCGGCGCGCCAGCACCTGGATGGTGCGGCGGATCTCCTCGTCGCGGCCGATCACCGGGTCCAGCTTGCCGTCGCGCGCGGCCTGGGTGATGTCGCGGGCGAATTTCTTCAGCGCGTCGAAATTGTCCTCGGCGCCAGCGCTGTCCACGCGGCGGCCCTTGCGGGTCTCGGCGATCGCGGCTTCCAGCGCCTGGGGGGTGATGCCCGCGGCGCGCACGGCGCGGCCCGCCGGCGTGTCGCTCATCACCAGCGCCAGCAGCAGCCGGTCCTGCGCCACATAGGCGTCGCCGGCCTTGGTCGCGGCCTGCTGCGCGGCATCCAGCACGCGCACCAGCTCCTGGCTGATCTGCGCATCGCCCGAGCCGCCGCCCTGCACGGCGGGGATCTTGGCCAGATCGGCCTCCACCGCGCGCAGCACCGCGGCCGGGTCGCCCTTCGCCTGGCGCAGCAGGCCGGCGGCGGCCCCCTGCGGGTCATCCAGCATCGCCTTCAGCAGATGCTCCGGCGTGATGCGCTGGTGGTATTCGCGGATGGCGATGGTCTGCGCGGCCTGCAGAAAGCCGCGTGCGCGTTCGGTGAATTTCTCAATGTCCATGGCTCGGTCCCTAGCTTGGCAACCGGCGAGCCAGACCCGTATCGGCGACTGGCAGGCCGCTGGAATGCCTATATGGTGGGCATTCTACCCAGGGACGTTCAAGAGGGCATTGATGCAGGTCGAACACATCTATCGTTTTCCCGTGAAGGGCCTGACGGCCGAGGCACTGGAAAGCGCCCCACTGACGGTGGGGCAGACCATCCCCCACGATCGCCGCTTCGCCCTGGCCCAGGGCGATGCGCCCTTCGACCCGGCGAACCCCCGCTTCGTGCCCAAGCAGAACTTCGCCTGCATGATGGCCCACCCCAAGGTGGTGCTGGTGCGCTCCGTCTTCGACCCCGTGGCCAATGAATTGGCGTTGGCCGCCCCCGGCCTGGAACCCCTGGCCGCGGACCCGACGACCGAGGCCGGGCGCGCGGCGCTGGGCGAATGGCTCACCCGCTTCCTGGGCGAGGAAGCGCGCGGCACCCCCCGCTTCCATGACGTGCCGGGCCACGCCTTCACCGACCAGGTGAAGAAGGGCATCTCCCTGATCAACATCGCCAGCCTGCGCGATTTCGAGGCGAAGATCGGCCGCAAGCTGGACCTGCTGCGCTTCCGCGCGAACATCTATTTCTCGGGCCTGCCCGCCTGGGCGGAGATGGAATGGGTGGGCAAGACCCTGCAACTGGGCGGCGCCAAGCTGCGCGTGTTCAAGACCACCGTGCGCTGCCCCGCCACCAAGGTGAACCTGGAAACCGGGGAACGGGACTGCGAAGTGCCGGACCTGCTGTTCCAGCACTATGGCCACAAGGACCTGGGCGTGCATGCCGAGGTGCTGGAAGACGGGACCGTCTTTCTGGGGGATGGGCTGGAAGTGCTGGATTGAGAAGGGCGACCAGGGAGGCTCTGCCTCCCCGGACCCCTCCGCTGGGGAGATAAGATCTCCCCAGCCCCCTGCGAATAGTTTTAAATAATTGATATTATTGTATATTTTATCGAAAAAACCTTCGCAGCCCCAGGTGCTGTCCCGAAACTGATGGAAAGTAATGGGGGGTTCTCGGGGGGAAAGTCATTTCCCCCCGAGCCGGAGTTTGAGGGCGGAGCCCTCAATCCCCCACCACCACCCGCCCCGTATTCTGCCGCGCGAAGAACTCCGGCCGGTACATGTCGCTGACATCCGCCCCCGGCAGTTCGTACCGCCCGGGCGTGGTCGCCCGCACCCGCCAGGCCAGGCGTGCCAGCGGCTCGCCCTGGCTCAGGCTGATCGCGGCCGCCAGCCGGTCATCCAGCGCCGGCGCCGCCACCGCTTCCGACAGCGTGCCGACCCAGCCCATGCCGGGCACGTCGCCGGCGGGCAGGCGCGTCACCAGCTCCCACCCGGCGGGCAGGCCCTGTTGCAGCATGGCGTCATGGGCCTGGCCGGTTTCGGCCCGTGCTTCGATCTGGATGATGAAATCCGTGCCGGAGCGCAGGGTGTCGAGGTTCAGCGCGGTGCCATCCAGCGCGAAGAAGCGCCGGGCGACGCGCAAGCCGTTGCGCGCCGCGGGCTGGGGCGCGGCGGGGATGCCGGTGATCGAAACGGCCGCCCAGACCGGCGCGCCGCCCGTGTTGCGGGCGGTGGCCGCCCCCGTCAGCGGCACGGTCAGTACCGGGCCGCTCGCGGGTTGCGCCGCGCCGTTCAGGGCGATGGCGGGGGTGCGGCCGTCACGGCCCAGCACCTGGGCCGCCAGCAGCGCCCAGCCGCGTTCCTGCGTGCTGGTGCCGTCGGGGCGGAATTCCGCGCCCGGCAGGCGGGACCGCGCCTCGGCCAGCCGGGCCGGCAGCACGCCGCTTTCGGCCAGCAGCACCGTCACCGCCATGGCATCGCGCGCGGCGGAGCCATAATCGGCCAGCCAGAAGCGCCGGGCCGGGGCGGCGAGGGCGGCGTTGAAGGCCACCTCCGCCCGCGCCACGTCGCCGCCGCGCGCGAAGGTGGCGCCCAGCTGGGCACGGGCCAGCGGGGTGGGCAGATCCTCCAGCCGTTCCAGCAGGCGCCGCGCGGCGCCGAGGCGCACCCGCCCGCCCATGGCCAGGGCATGCAGACGATAGGCCTGGGTGGCGAAGCCCTCGGGGTTTTCCTCGAAGGCGTCCTCCAGCGCTTCCTCCAGGTTCTGCAACACGGCGTTCAGCGCCGCGTCGGGCACGGCGGCACCGGCGGCGCGGGCGCGCAGCAGGGCCTCCGTCGCATAGGCGGTCAGCCAGGGGCGGCCCTCGCCCTGGGCGGACCACAGGGCGAAGGCACCATCATAGCGCTGGCGGTTCAGCACGCTGTTCACGGCGGTCTGCAACCGGGCGGCGCGGTCCTCGCCCCCCCATTCGCCGACCGAGGCCAGGCCCAGCACGCGCGAGCCCGCCTGTTCCGTGCAGTCGAGCGGGAAGGCCTCCAGCGCGCGCAGCATGCCGGGCACGTCATAGCGCACCGGCCCGCCGAACCGCGCGGAGG
Source organism: Rhodovarius lipocyclicus (assembly GCF_009900765.1). Taxonomy (GTDB): domain Bacteria; phylum Pseudomonadota; class Alphaproteobacteria; order Acetobacterales; family Acetobacteraceae; genus Rhodovarius; species Rhodovarius lipocyclicus. The sequence continues at coordinate 74,894 of NZ_JAAABL010000014.1, read as the reverse complement.
CACGCCAGCCCGCCAGGAAACGCTCCGCCGGCAGGGCCAGCGGGCGGTCCTGCCCGGGCGGGATCTCCTGCCCTGCCACTTCCGTGACGATGGGGCGGGAGGAGCGGATGACGATGCGGGACTCGCGCGTCACCGAGAAACCTTGCGGGCCAGTCACGGCCAGGCGCAGCACGCCCTCGCCGGGGGCGGTGGCGCGCAGGGTGGCGGCGGCGCGATGGCGCGCGCCATTGGCCAGGCTGGCCGTGACCCGGGTCTCGCCCACCAGGGCGATGGCGCCCTCGGCGGTCAGGGTGGCGGTCACCTCGCCCGCCGGCAGGTCCAGATTGTGCAGCAGCACCGGCAGCCGGGCCTCATCGCCCGGGGCCAGGAAGCGCGGCAGCACCGCCTCGGCCACCACCGGGTCACGCACGGTCAGCGGGCGGCTGGCGGAACCGACACGGCTGCCCGCCCAGGCCACGGCCATCAGCCGCAGCTCACCCGCGAAATCCGGCACGTCGAGCGTGACCTGGGCCAGCCCGTCGGCATTGGTGGCCACCAGCCCGCTGAACAGCACCACATTGCGCTGCGGGATGGGGATGGTGCCGAGATCGCCCATATCGTCGCCGCCCTGGCGCAGGGTGGCGAGGTTCCCCTCGGGCGGGGGGATCAGCCGGCCGTAATCGTCGCGGATATCCACGCCCAGCCGCCGCCGGCCGGTGAAATGCGCCAGCGGATCGGGCGAGGCGAAGCGCGTCAGGCGCAGGATGCCCTCATCCACCGCGGCCAGGGTCAGGTGTGCCACCCCCCCTGCCCCGGCCACGCGCACTGGCAGCGTGATGCGCTGGCGCGGGGTGATGCGCTCGGGGCCCTCGATCGCCACCTGCAGCGCGCGGCTGGCGGGGTCGATCTGCAGCCAGGTCAGGCCCAGCGCGCGGGCGGGCTGGCCCTCCCGCGTCTCGCCGGGGCGGAAGACGGTTACGGCCACATGCGCGCCCGCGCCCCAGGCGGCATCGACGGGCACCTCCACCTCCGTGCCGCCGGCCGGCACCGCCACGTCGCGGATGGACAGCAGCCGGTCCGTCAGCACCGCCACGCTGGCGATGCCGGCGAAGGGCGGGGTGATGCGGATGCGCGCGGTCTCGCCCGGGGCATAGGCCGCGCGGTCGCTGGCCACGTCCACCTTGTCCGGTGCCTCACCGGCATCCAGCGAGATCGCCCAGCCGCTGCGGAAGCGGAGGGAGGAAATGCCCAGCCCCCCAGGCTCCTGCACCTCCAGCCGGTAGCGGCCGAAGGGCAGGCTGCGGGCCAGGCGCACGGGCTCGGCGCGGGTTTCGATCCGGCCGGCCTCCACGGGTTCGGAACGCCAGGTGATGGCGTAGCGCGGCGTGCCCTCGCCGCTGGTCATGCGCCATTCCGGCACCTCCCGCAGCAGCCGCCAGCCGAGCGGTGCCGCGACGGGCGCCAGCTCGGCGTTCAGGGCCAGGATGTCGAAAGCCGCTTCCTGCCCCTCATTCACCGCGCCGCCCTGGAAGACGGGGCGGATGCCGATCAGCCGGCCGCGCGGGCGCACCGGCACGGTGACGGAACCGCGCGTGGCCCGCCCGCCCGGTTCCTCGACCGAGATATCGATGCGCGCCGTCAGCGGCCGCGTCGTATCCGGCAGGCTGGCGAGGCTCACCTCCAGCACGGTGCGGCCCTGCGCGTCGGTGGGCGGCAGGGGCATGCTGTTGAAGGGCGGCTCGAAGATCTCCTCGGTCAGGCCGAATTCGAAGCCGCGCCATTGCGGGAAGGGGGAACGGTCGGCGGTGAAGCTCACCTCCGCGCTGCCGCCCAGCCCCTCGGCCGGCGCGCCATACAGGAAGCGCGCCGTGACCGGCACCTGCAACGGCTGGCCGATGGTCATCGGGCCGGGGTCGGCGATGGCGACATCCAGCCGCTCGGGGATGAAGGCATCCACGCGGATGTCCAGGCTGGCCAGGGGGGGCAGGTCGGGGTCGGTGACCGCCTCCAGCTTCCACAGCCCGGCGGGGGCGCCGCTGGGCAGGGGGGCGGACCAGAAGATCGCCCCCCCCGCCTCACGCGGGGGGACGGCTTCGGCCGCGACCTGGCCATTGGGGCGGCGCAGCCGCAGCCGCACCGGCAGGTCCTGCGGCACGCCCGCCGCATCCCGCAGCAGGGCGGTGGCCTGGATCACCTCGCCGGGGCGATAGATTCCGCGCTCACTATATATAAAGACATCGAGCGGGCCCGGATGCGCCCGGCCGGAGGCCCCGCGGTCCGACAGGTCGAAGGAGGCGGCGTCCAGCGACAGCGCCACCAGATCATCGCCCAGCGCGCCATGCACCCCCATGGGGGCGGCGGCACCGGTGCCGCGCAGCAGGGGGGCGGCGAAGCGCACCACGCCATCGGCGTCGCTCTCGGCCTCGGCCAGCACATCATTGTTGCGCGCCAGCAGCGACAGCTTCACCCCGGGCAGCGGCCGGCCGGATTGCAGGCCGCGCGCCTGCACCGCCAGCCCCTGCGGGCTGCGCCAGGCGGTCAGGCCCAGATCGGTGACGAAGACCGGCAACCCGGCGGAAACGTCGCGGCTGGACCCATCGCCCGGCCGCGCCATCAGCAGATACAGGCCCGGGCCCGCGCCGCGCAGAACCTCCGGCAGGGGCAGGACCACGCGCTGGGTGGTGTTGGGCACCAGGGCGGGCAGTTCGGCCCGGCCTTCCCAGATCACCCGGCCATGATTTTCCGCCATCGCATCGACCTCATAGGAATCGAGGTCCGCGAGGCCGGTCTGGTAACGCTGGGCGGGCACCAGGGCGCGTTCGCCCACCCGCAGCACCCGCAAATGCAGGGCCGAGAGGTTCACCGTGCCCACCCCCACCCGGGCCTGCTGGCCACGCGGCAGGATGAAACGGGAGGCATCGAAGCCGATGCGCGGCGCGCGGTTCGGCATGGAAACCGGCACCGGCGTGTCGCGCGCCAGGCGCAGATCCTGCGCCCCCGGCAGGCCGGCGCGCAGCACCAGCCGCGTCTGGCGGCCATGCGGCAGGCCGGCGACGCACAGGGTCTGCCCCTCCCGCGTCACGGCGATGTCCGGCAGGGCGGGTTCGGCGCGCAGCCAGTCGGCGGGGCGCCAGTCGTTGCGCTCCGACAGGGGGGCGGTGAAGGCGATGCAGGCGGTGGGGGGCTCGGCCTCCGCGTTCAGCGTCACGCTGCGGACCAGCAGGCCGGCGGCGCGGGTGGCATCGGCCAGCATGGTGCGATAGCGCTGATCGCGCGGCGCGCGCTCCACCACGGCCTGCAGCACGCGCAGTTGTTCGGGCACGCGGTCCAGCCGGCGCAGCGCGTCGGCCATCAGCAGCAGAGAGGGAATTTCCGGCGGCCCGGCGGGCACCAGCATGAAGGCGAGCCAGGCGGCCTGCAATGCGCGGGCGTTCTCGGGCGGGGTGCGGGCCAGCTGGGCGCGCGCCAGGCCCATCGCGTGCTCGGGGCGGAAATCGCCCATGCCGATTCGCTCTTCCCAGGCGGCGGCGGCGTTGGGCCAGTTGCTGGCGCGCTCGGCGGCGGTGGCGCGGTTCTCGGCGGCGGTACGCTGCTGGGGGGTGCCGCCCGCCGGGAAGCGGCGGGCCAGGTCCGCCTGATAACGCTCGGAATCATTGGCCAGGCCCGGCAGTTCGGGCGGCTGCTGCGCCAGTGCGCCGGCCAGGGGCAGGAAGCCGGCCAGCGCGAGGCCGGCCAGCAGGATAGCCATTGCGAAGCGCCGCATCCGCGCCCTCCCGATCATCAATTCTTACATGATACAATGGCTTGCAGCATGCCACATCGCGCGAAACGATGAAGTGATTTGCGCGGCCCCTATGCAGGAAGTGCCGGATGCTGCGCCGCCGAGATGCAAAGGAGTTGCACTCGCCCTTTACGAAGTGAAACCGGGAAAGATTCGCCCTGGTCGAACTTCCATGGCACGGTAAATCAATTGTGTCTGACAAAGTGCGGGGCGTTCGGATGCTGCGTGTGATGATGCTGCGTAAGACTCTGCTGCTGGGTGCCGCGCTGCCCGCCATGCTGGCCCTGGCGCCAGCCGGGCTGCATGCGCAAGGGGCACCGGGCGGCGGCGGCGGCGCGCCCCCCACCGCCATCACCACCGACCGCGTGGTGGTGGGCGACGTGCCGATCAATGTCGCCTCCAACGGCGTGGTGCAGAGCGAGAGCGTGGTGACCATCCGCCCCCGGGTGGATGGTCAGATCACGCAGGTGCATGTGCAGGAAGGCCAGTTCGTCCGGCGCGGGCAGCCGCTGTTCACCCTGGATGCCCGGCTGAACCAGGCGCTGCTGGCCCAGCAGGAAGCGCAGCTGATGCGCGACCGCGCCAGCGCCACCCGCGCCCAGGCCGATGCCGTGCGCTACCAGTCCCTGCGGGGCGAAAGCTTCGCCAGCCAGCAGCGCTTCGAGCAGGCCCAGGCCGATGCCGCCGCCGCCGCCGCCACCGTGCTGGCCACCCAGGCGCTGATCCAGCAGACGCGGCTGAGCATCGAATTCGCCCAGATCGTGGCGGAGGCCGACGGCCAGCTGGGCGCCCTGCCGCTGCGCGTGGGCAATTTCGTGCGCCAGGCGGAAAACGTGGCGCTGGGCAGCATCACCCAGATCAACCCCATCCTGGTGCAGTTCAGCATCCCCGAGCGCTGGCTGCCGATGATCCGCGCCACCCAGGCCGCCGGCGGCAACCCCGCCGTGCTGGTCCGTATGGAAGGCGACGCCGGCCCGCCCAGCCGGGGTGAGATCGTGTTCGTGGACAGCCAGGTGGACACCACCACCGGCACCATCGCCCTGAAGGGCCGGTTCGAGAACAGCAATGCCCGGCTGTGGCCCGGCCAGTATGTGCAGGTCTCGGTGGCCGCCGGCGTCAGCCGCAACGCCATCACCGTGCCCTCCGCCGCGGTGCAGACCGGCCAGCAGGGCCGCTTCGTCTTCGTGGCGGAGCAGGGCGTGGCCCGCCGCCGCGCGGTGGAGCTGGTGCGCGTCAACGGCGACCGCGCCGTGGTCACCGGTGAGCTGCGGGACGGCGAAAGCGTGATCGTGGACGGCGCCCAGCGCGTGGTCGATGGCGGCCGCGTGGTGGAACGCGGCCAGCAGGGGCAACGCGTATCCCAGGTGACGGAGCGCTAAACCCATGCATATCAGCGAGCTCTGCATCAAGCGGCCGGTGATGACCTGGCTGCTGTCCATCGCGGCGGTGGTCGCGGGGATCGTGGCCTATACCCGCCTGCCGGTGGCCGCCGTGCCGCGCGTGGACTTCCCCGTCATCTCGGTCTTCGCCAACTTCCCCGGCGCCTCACCGGAGACCATGGCCACCTCCGTCGCCCTGCCGCTGGAACGCGAATTCTCGACCATCGCGGGCCTGGACAGCATGTCCAGCGTCTCCGGCCAGGATACGCTGAACCTGACGCTGCAATTCCAGCTGGGCCGCAACATCGACAGCGCGGCGCAGGATGTGCAGGCGGCGCTGACCCGCGCCCAGCGGCGCCTGCCGATCGAGATGACCACCCCGCCCAGCTACCGCAAGGTGAACCCGGCGGATGCCCCGGTGCTGCTGATGACGCTGACCGGTGGCGACACCCCCCTGTACCGGTTGCAGGACGTGGCGAGCACCATCATCGCCCCCGCCCTGTCGCGCGTGCAGGGCGTGGCGCAGGTGCAGGTGTTCGGCGAGCAGATCTATGCCGTGCGCGTGCGGCTGGACCCGGACCGCATCGCGGCCATGGGCCTGGCCTTCGACACGGTGGGCCAGTCCATCATCGCCGCCAACTCCAACACGCCCGTCGGCCTGCTGACCGGCGCGCGCCAGCAATTGACGCTGCGCGCCAATGACCAGCCGCAGAACGCGCAGGAATTCGGCAACCTGATCGTGGCCGGCCGCGCCAACGCCCCGGTGCGGCTGAACGAAATCGCGAGTGTCGCCGACGGCGTGCAGAACGAGCGCCTGGCCAGCTGGCGCGGCAACCAGCGCGCCCTGGTGCTGGCCGTGCTGCGCCAACCGGACGCCAACACGGTGGATGTGGTGGATGGCGTGCGCGCCAGCATCCCCGCCCTGCAGGCCGCCTTGCCGCCGGGGGCCGAGATCGGCGTGATGCTGGACCGCAGCCTGTCCATCCGCGCCGCGGTGCACGATGTGCAGGAAAGCCTGCTGATCGCCATCGGGCTGGTGGTGCTGGTGTGCTTCCTGTTCCTGCGCCGCCTCTCGGCCACGCTGATCCCCACCGTGGCGGTGCCGATCAGCCTCTGCATCACCTTCGGGCTGATGTACGCCATGGGCTATGGCATCGACAACGTGACGCTGCTGGGCCTGACCATCGCGGTCGGCCTGGTGGTGGATGACGCGATCGTCGTGCTCGAAGCCATCATGCGCCATATCGAGGAAGGCGTGCCGCCCATGACCGCCGCCGTGCGCGGCGCGAAGGAGGTGGGCTTCACCGTCGTCTCCATCACCGTCTCGCTGATCGCGGTGTTCATGCCCATCCTGCTGATGGGCGGCGTGGTGGGGCGCGTGTTCAACGCCTTCGCCGCCACCGTGACGCTGGCGGTCATCGCCTCCTGCGCCGTCTCCCTCACGCTGACGCCGCTGATGAGCAGCCGGATCAAGGCCCATCACGGCCCGCCGGGCATGCTGGACCGGGTGCTGGAAGGCGGCTTCGTCGCCATCGAGAAAAGCTATATCTGGTTGCTGGACTTGGCGTTGCGCTTCCGGCTGATCATCTGGGCGCTGTTCTTCGCCTCCCTGGTCGCGGCCGGCTGGTTCGCCGTGGTGATCCCCAAGGGCTTCTTCCCCATCGAGGACACCGGCCTGCTGCAGGTGAACACCGAGGGCCCGCGCGGCAGCTCCATCGCCGCGATGAGCGAGATGCAGGGCCGCCTGACCGAGATCCTGCAACGCAGCCCCTATGTGAACACCGTGGTGTCCAACCTGGGCGCGGTGGGCGGCAGCATCTCCATCAACCAGGGCCGCCTGTTCGTGGAGCTGAAGCCCAACGGCCAGCGCCCCAATATCCAGACCGTGATCCAGACCCTGCGGCGGGAGACAAGCTCCATCCCCGGCCTGCGCGTGTTCATGCAGCCGATCCAGAACATCAATTTCGGTGCCCGGCAGTCCCGCACGCTGTACCTGTACACCTTGCAGGGCCTCAGGCTGGATGAGCTGTACGACTGGGCGCCCAGGCTGGAACAGGCGCTGTCCCGCGTGCCGCAATTGCAGGACGTGAACACCGACCTGCAGCTGGACAGCCCGGTGGTGGTGGTGAATGTGAACCGCGACCGCGCCACGGCCGCCGGCGTGTCGATCGACCAGGTGCGGCAGGCGCTGTATTCCGCCTTCGGCGCGCGGCAGATCTCCACCATCTATGGCCAGGCCAACGCCTATCCCGTGATCCTGGAGGCCTTGCCCGAGGATCAGCGGGACGAGACGGGGCTGGCCAAGCTGTATCTGCGCGCGACGGTCACGCCCACTGGCGTCGCCGGTGGTTCGACCGGCAGCACGACGGCGCTGGCCACCGGGACGAGCGCCACGACCGCCACCGGCACGACCACCCGGCTGGTACCGCTCTCGGCGCTGGCGAGCATCGAGCGGCGCTCCGGCCCGCTCTCGGTCGCGCATCAGGGGCAGTTGCCGGCGGTGACCATCGGCTTCAACACCCCCCCGGGCGTGGCGCTGGGTGACGCGGTGAACGCCATCCGCGCCGTGGAGCGCGAGATCGGCCTGCCGCCCACCATCGTCACGGGCTTCGCCGGTTCCGCCCAGGTGTTCCAGCAGGCGCTGGCGGGCCAGGGCTGGCTGGTGCTGGCCGCCGTGCTGATCGTCTATGTCGTGCTGGGCGTGCTGTACGAAAGCCTGGTGCACCCGCTGACCATCCTGTCGGGCCTGCCGGCGGCGGGGCTCGGTGCCTTCGCCACGCTGTGGCTGTTCGGCATGGACCTGTCGGTGATCGCCGTGATCGGCACGCTGCTGCTGATCGGGCTGGTGAAGAAGAACGCCATCATGATCGTGGACGTGGCGCTGCACATGCAGCGCGAGGGCCACGCGCCGCTGGAATCCGTGCGCCATGCCTGCATCGTGCGGTTCCGGCCCATCCTGATGACCACCCTGGCGGCGGCGGCGGGCGCGGTGCCCATCGCGGCCGGCTGGGGTGCCGCGGCCGAGCTGCGCCAGCCGCTGGGCTTGGCGGTGGTCGGCGGCCTCGCGGTGTCCCAGGTGCTGACGCTGTTCGTGACGCCAGTGCTGTATCTGGGCTTCGAGGGGCTGGCCCGGCGGTTCAGCCGCGGGCGCGGGGCGGTGCCCGCCGCCCCGGCCACGCCGGCGGAATAGGCCCGGCTGCCTCCGGCTCTTCTCACGGCGCCCTGCCCCCCGGCAGGGCGCCGTTTTCATATCGGCCCCGTTCCGGTTTGACTCTCGTCAATCCCAGGCCCTGGCATATATGCTTCGCTGTGTTCGGGCGCCGCTGGTCCGGATGCCGCGGCGGCCCTTGTTGCAGAGAGGGAGATATTGTCATGAGTGACACCAAGACCCCGGTGCCGAGCCAGACCCCGCCCCATGCCCTTGCCGCGCCGGCCAACCAGTGGCCGTCCTTTTCGGCCCTGCGGGGCGAGATCGATCGCCTGTTCGAGGATTTCTGGCCAGGTTTCGGGGCCAGCCAGACACCGCGCCGCCCCGGCCCCCTACCGGGCGCCACGGCGCCCGCCATCGACCTGACCGAGACCGAAACCGGATACCGCATCGCCGCCGAACTGCCCGGCATGGATGCCAGCAATGTGGAGCTTTCGCTCTCCGAGGATCTGCTGACCATCAAAGGCGAGAAGAAAGAGCAGACCGAGGAGAAGAAGGAGAATTACCATCTCTCCGAACGACGCTTCGGGTCCTTCCAGCGCAGCTTCCGGCTGCCCCGCGATGTAGACCGCGAGAAGATCGACGCCACATTCGACAAGGGCGTGCTCACCGTGCTGCTGCCCAAGGCCGCCAGCGCGGCCGCTGCGGAAAAGAAGATCGAGATCAAGCCGGGAAGCTGATCTCCCCCTCAGCCGGGCCGCCAGGCCCGGTGATACGGGTGGTTGTCCCGGATGCACTGGGCGCGGAAGACCTGTTCCGCCAGCATGCCGCGCACCAGCATATGCGGCCAGGTCAGCGGGCCCAGTGAGAGCAGATGCGTGGCGCGGGCCAGCACCGCCTCATCCAGCCCCTCCGCGCCGCCGATGACGAAGGCGATGGGCCGGGCGGCCTCCATCCAGCGCTGGGTCAGCGTGGCCAGCGCCTCCGAGGTCGGGGCCTTGCCGCCCAGGTCCATCGCCACCAGCAGGGTGTTGGGGGCGAGGGCCGCGAGGATCGCCGCCCCCTCCCGCCGGCGCAGTTCCGCCGGAGAGCCCTGGCCCTCCGGCAGTTCCAGCAATTCCAGCGGCGGGCGCAGCCGGGCGTTGTAGTGGCGGAAGAGTTCCGCCTCCGGCCCCGGCTTCGCGCGGCCGATGGCGATCAGCCTAGCCTTCACCCCGCGCTGGACGGGCTGTCCTCGCCCCACAGCTTCTCGAGGTTAAACTTGTCGCGCTCCTCGGGCATGAAGAGGTGGATCACGATATCCCCCGCGTCGATCAGCACCCATTCGGGGCTGGTCTCGAAGGCGGATTTCTTCAGCTTCAGGCCGTTTTCGGCCAGCGCGTCCTCCACATGGGTCGCCATCGCCTGAATCTGGCGCTCGGCCAGGCCGGTGGCGATGATCATGCGGTCGGTGAAGGTGGAGCGGGTCGAGACATCGAGCACGACGATGTCCTCGGCCTTGTCGTCCTCCAGGCTGGCGCGGGCGGCGTTCACCAGCAGCTCCAGCCGGTCGGGCGTCAGGCGCGGGGCGCGCTTGCGGGCGCGCGGGGCCTTGGGGGCGGCGGCCTGCTCCTTGGCGGAGGCAGCGGCCTTGGCGGGCGCCTTCTTCGCGGGGGCGGGCTTGGCGGCGGGGGCAGCCTTGGCCTTCGCGGGCGCGGGCTTCGCGGCGGGCGCGGCCTTGGCCTTCACGGGCGCGGGCTTCGCGGCGGGCGCGGCCTTGGCCTTCGCGGGCGCCGGCTTCGCGGCAGGCGCGGCCTTGGCCTTGGCCTTCGCAGGCACGGGCTTCGGCGCGGGCGCCTTGGCCTTCACGGCCCCCGCCTTCGCAGCGGGTGCCTTCACGGGCTTTTCCGCCACTGCCTTCGCGGCAACGGTCTTCTTCGCGGCAGGCGCTTTCGCCGTGCCGGTGGTGCTCTTCACCGCGGTCTTGCGGGCGGGCTTCGCCGCGCTCTCGGCGGGCTTGGCCTCGGAAACAGGCTTGCGGGCCATGATAAATCCTTCAACTCGGGCTGTAGCTGCCAGAATCCGCGGCGGAACGCCACCGCGCACTGCGAATGGCTGTTGCCGAAGCGGCGTGCAGCCGGGCGGGCACGAAGCACCAGGGGGCGTGCGGGCCCTTCCCGCTCCATATCGCCCCCGGCGCGCGGCGGTGCCGGCGCAGCACGCTGGCCGCCCGCCCATGCAGGGCCGCGCGGGTGGAACCCGGGCGCGGCAGCACCGCCAGCCGGGTGTCGGCCGCGATCTGCCGCCACCGCCCCCAGCGCGGCAACTGCACCAGATTGTCCGCGCCGATGATCAGCACGAACTCCACGCGCGGAAACCGCGCCCGCAGCAGCCGCAGCGTGCGCCAGGTCAGCCGCGTGCCCAGCCGGGCCTCCACGTCGCTCGCCACGATGCGCGGCGGCGCCGCCACCGCGCGGGCGGAGGCCATGCGCTCGGCGAAGGGCGCCATGCCGCGCGCGGGTTTCAGCGGGTTGCCCGGCGAGACCATCAGCCACACCGCATCCAGCCGCAGGGCCGCCAGCGCCACCCGTGCCACATGGGCGTGGCCATGATGGGCCGGGTTGAAGCTGCCCCCCAGAAGCCCGATCCGCGCCCTTCGTCGATCGCCCACGCTCACCTTGTCCGCACACTCACCTCGACCGGGGCCGCCAGCAGGCCCTCATAGCGGACGGTGTAGCGCCGCCCGGCCTCCGTGGGCAGGGCCGGCGAGAAGCCGCCCAGGCTGACCAGGTCGCCCGCGCGCAGGCGCGTGCCCCGGCTCGCCAGGTCCTGCGCCAGCCAGGGCAGCACGTTCAGCGGGTGGCCCAGCAGCGCCGTGCCCGGGGCGCGGGCCAGCTCGCGCTGGTCGTTCCCCAGCACCACGGTCATGGAGGCCAACCGCGCCGCGAAATCCTCATTCGCCTGCACCGGAATGGCCTCACCCATCACGCCCAGCCGCGCGCCGACATTGATCGCCAGCAGGTTCGGGCCATCGAGGCCGGAGGCCAGCGCCAGGTCCGGCATCTCGATGAAGGGGATCACGAGATCCAGGTGGCGCAGGATCTCGACGTGGTCGCGGGCGGTGTTGATGCCCTCGTCGCGCACGCGCACCATCAGGTCGGCCTCCACCGTCGGCACGGCGCCGAAGCGCGCCTCCACCTCCCCATCCGAAAGCAGGCGCACGGTGTTCTCATAGATGATGCCGGTGACGGGGTGGTTCACCCCGAAGCGCTGCTGCGCCGTGGGGTTGGTCAGCCCCACCTTGTAACCCACCGGCCGCCCCCAATGGGCCGAGAGCAGGGGCACCAGCCGGTTCTGCGCGCACAGCCCGTCGGCCAGCGACGTCATCCCCGCGATCGGCTGGGAGGGCTGCTGCGCCAGCAGGTTGCGGGCCAGCGCGGCCATGGTGGCCTCATCCGGGCAGGCGGCCTGGGCCAGCGCGGGCGCCACGAACAAGGCCGTGGCGAGAAGGATGGAACGCATGGTGTGACCTCCCTGGTTTTCCAGGATGCTAGGCACAGCCGGGCGTTCCGGGGAAGGGCCAGCTTACGGGCGCAGCTGCCCCGTGCCGATCACCTGGTAGCGATAGGTGCACAGCTGCTCCAGCCCCACCGGCCCGCGCGCGTGCATGCGCCCGGTGGCGATGCCGATCTCGGCGCCGAAGCCGAACTCGAACCCATCGCAGAACTGGGTGGAGGTGTTCCACATCCCCACCGCCGAACCCAGCAGGTTCAGGAACTCGGTGGCCGCCGCCGCGTCCTCGGTGATGATCGCCTCGGTGTGCTCGGTGCCATAGCGGCGGATATGCGCCAGCGCCGAGGCCACGCCATCCACCACCGCGACATTCAGCGTGGCGCCCAGCCATTCGGTGTGGAAGTCGTCATCCGTGGCGGCGGGCAGTTCCGGGCAGATGGCGCGCGCGCGCTCGTCAGCGCGGAAGCCGCAGCCCAGCGCCGCGAGGTCCGCCACCAGCAAGGGCAGCAGTCCGGGTGCCACGGCCGCGTCGATCAGCAGCGTCTCGGTGGAGCCGCAGACGCCGGTGCGGCGCATCTTGGCGTTGGCCAGCACCGCGCGCGCCATGGCCGGGTCGGCGGCGGCATGGACATAGGTGTGGCAGAGCCCCTCGGCATGGGCCAGCACCGGCACGCGGGATTCCTCCTGCACGCGGGTGACGAGGCCCTTGCCGCCGCGCGGCACGATCAGGTCGATCTGCCCCGCGGCCTTCAGCATGGCGCCCACGAAGGCGCGGTCGGCATTGGGGGGGATCTGGATGCAGGTCCCGGGCAGGCCGGCCTCGGCCAGGCCTTCCATCAGGGCGGCGTGGATGGCGGCGACGCTGTTCACGCTTTCCTTGCCGCCGCGCAGGATCACGGGGCTGCCGGCCTTCAGGCACAGCGCGCCGGCATCGGCCAGCACATTGGGGCGGCTTTCGAAGATCATGCCGATCACGCCGATGGGCTGGGCCACGCGGCGGATGGTCAGGCCATTGGGGCGTGTCCATTCGGCCAGGGTGCGGCCGACAGGGTCCGGCAGGGCGGCGACTTCCTCCACGCCCTGGGCCATCGCCTCGATGCGGGCGGGGTTCAGGGTCAGCCGGTCCTTGAAGGAGGGGATGAGGTCGTCCGCGCCCATCAGGTCCTGGGTGTTGGCGGCCAGGATGCGGCCGGCATGGGCGCGGATGGCGCGGGCGGCGGCCAGCAGGGCGCGGTCCTTGATCTCACGCGGGGCCGGGGCCAGCACGACGGCGGCTTCGCGCGCGGCCGTCGCGGCGGCGTGCAGGGCTTCGGTGGCGGTATCGGCGATCGCGTTCATGGGGAGGATATAGCGTTTCCCCATCGCGGGACAAAGGCGGCGTGCAGGAACGCGATTTGGGAATGCTCAAGACACTGCCCATATAGTTTTGCCAACGGCCCCGTCCGTGCAACCGCCGCCCCTGGCCCCCGTTGTCGGGATAGCTTGCAGCGCAGCGACTCGCGCTTTAGGGTCCGCTCCCAACCAGAAGGCCCATTCGGGACATCAGTATGAACACCACCTTGCCCGTTACGATCCGCGCCGAATGGGATGAGGATGCACAGGTGTGGTATATCGCCGACAGCACCTATCCCGGCCTGGTTCTAGAATCCCCGTCGCTCGACCTGCTGATCAAGAATGCCCGGGAAGCGCTCGCCGAGCTGCGGGAACTGAATGGCGAACACTCCGCCGACCCGGATATGGAGATGGTGGTCCACCAGAAGGCCGCCTGATTCCGGATGGCCGCCAGCCTTTACAGCCCGCTGGTGACATATCTGCGTCTGGCCGGCTGCCAGTTTGTCCGTCAGGGCAAGGGCAGCCATGAGATTTGGTATTCCCCCCTGACGCAGCAGCACTTCACCGTGCCCGTGAGCGTCGTCTCACGCCACACCGCCAATGGCATCCTGAAACAGGCCGGGCTGCCCAAGGCCTTCTGAGGCTGGCCGCCCTGCCCCTTCCATGGCGCCGCTTGCCGGGCGCTGACCCCCGTGTTACCGCCATTGCTTCCCGCAACCGGCCCGGCGCGTCGCGGCGCGCCCCCGGTTCCGCCCCTTCAACGCGGCTGAGACATGAAGCTCATCACGGTCCTCAACGGGCCCAACCTGAACATGCTGGGCCTCCGGCAACCCGAGATCTACGGCGCGGCCACGCTGGACGACGTGGAGGCGCTGTGCGCCGAAACCGCCGACCGGCTGGGCTTCGCCATCGATTTCCGCCAGTCCAACATCGAGGGTGAGCTGGTCTCCTGGATCCAGGAGGCCCGTGGCCGGTCGCATGGCATCATCATCAACCCGGCGGGATACACCACCACCTCCATCGCCATCCTGGACGCCCTGCTGATCGCGGAGCAACCGGTGATCGAGGTGCACATCACGAACATCCACCGGCGGGAGGAATTCCGCCAGCACAGCTATGTGTCCAAGGTGGCCACGGGTGTGATCTGCGGCCTCGGCGTCGCGGGTTACGCGCTGGCGATCCGGGCCATGGCCGGCCTGCTGGCCGAACAACAGGACGAGGACGCATGAGCAGCGGCATCACCTTCGACCCGGCGACGATCCGGGAACTGGCGAAGATTCTGCGTGAGACCGATCTGACCGAGATCGAGCTGGTCGAGAAGGACAGCCGCATCCGCGTGGTGCGCGACCTGCCCGTGGCGGCCGCCCCGGTGCAGACCTATGCGGCGCTGCCGCCCATGCCGGCGGCCCCCGCCGCCGCCCCGCCGCTGGCCGCCCCGGTCGCGGCCGCGGCCCCCGCCCCGGCGGCCCAGGCGGAGTTCGACCCGAAGAACCCCGGCGCCGTGACCAGCCCCATGGTGGGCGTGGCCTATCTCTCGCCCGAGCCCGGCTCGGCGCAGTTCGTCACCGTCGGCACCCAGGTGCAGGCCGGCCAGACCCTGCTGCTGATCGAGGCGATGAAGACCTTCAACCAGATCAAGGCGCCCAAGGCCGGCACCGTGACGCGCATCCTGGTGGAAAGCGGCATGCCGGTGGAATACGGCGAGCCCTTGATGCTGGTGGAGTAACAGGTGGTCAAGCGCTTCCAGAAAATCCTCATCGCCAACCGCGGCGAGATCGCGCTGCGCGTGCATCGCGCCTGCCAGGAGATGGGGATCCGCACCGTGGCGGTGCATTCCACCGCCGATGCATCCGCCATGCATGTGCGGCTGGCGGATGAGAGCGTGTGCATCGGCCCGCCCGCCGCGCGCGACAGCTATCTGAACATGGCCGCCATCCTGTCCGCCGCCCACATCACGGGCGCGGAGGCGATCCATCCCGGCTACGGCTTCCTGTCGGAAAACGCCGATTTCGCCGAGATGGTGGAAGCGCACGGCCTGGCCTTCATCGGCCCCAAGCCCGCGCATATCCGCATGATGGGCGACAAGATCGCCGCCAAGGACGCCATGCGCCGCCTGGGCGTGCCGCTGGTGCCCGGCAGCCTGGGCGCGCTGAACAGCGTGGACGAGGCGCGCGCCGTGGCGGCCGAGGTGAAATACCCCGTGCTGATCAAGGCCGCCGCCGGCGGCGGCGGGCGCGGCATGAAGGTCGCCCAGAATGAGGGCGAGCTGGAGGAGGCCTATCGCCTCGCCCGCACCGAGGCCAAGGCCGCCTTCGGCGACGATTCCGTCTATCTGGAAAAGTACCTCGACCGGCCGCGCCACATCGAATTGCAGGTGCTGGCCGACAGCTACGGCAACGTGGTGCATTTCGGTGAGCGCGACTGCTCCCTGCAGCGCCGCCACCAGAAGCTGGTGGAGGAGGCCGGCAGCCCCGCGCTGACCGCGGCCGACCGCAACAGCCTGGGGGCCACCGTTACCTCCGCGCTGAAGGAGCTCGGCTACCGCAACGCCGGCACGCTGGAATTCCTGTGGCAGGACGGCCAGTTCTGCTTCATCGAGATGAACACCCGCCTGCAGGTGGAACATCCGGTGACGGAGATGGTCTGCGGCGTGGACCTGGTGCGCGAGCAGATCCGCATCGCCGCCGGCGAGGAGTTGGGCTACGACCAGTCGGAGGTGCACTTCTCCGGCCACGCTATCGAATGCCGCATCACCGCCGAGGACCCGGAGACCTTCACCCCCAGCCCCGGCCGGGTGAACACCTTCCATGCCCCGGGCGGCCTCGGTGTGCGCGTCGATAGCGCGCTCTATTCCGGCTATTCCGTGCCGCCGCACTACGACAGCCTGGTGGCCAAGCTGGTGGTGCACGGCACCGACCGCGCCCAGGCCATCGCCCGCATGCGGCGCGCCCTGAACGAGATGGTGGTGGACGGCATCCGCACCACCATCCCGCTGCACCAGCGCATCATGGCGGACCCGGAATTCCAGTCCGGCGACTATACCATCCATTGGCTGGAACGCTTCGTGGCGCGCGGCCACGGCGAGTGACGCGAACGGCGGGGGACCCTCCCCGCCGTTTCTTTTTGGTGGCCATCTTTTTTTGGCCGTCAAACCGCCGCACCCCTCATGCATTGAAAGCTTGGGAAAGGCCCCGCGAGCATCATCGCTTCTATCCGGAACGATGATGGGTTAGAATCGCGGCGCCTCAAGTGTTTGGCAGGGGGAACTCATGCGCCGTCTCATCGTCATCGGCCTGCTGGCCGCGAGTGTGTCCGCCTGCGGCAACGGCCCGCCGAGCAGCGGGGAGGCACAGTCGCTGGTGGACCGCTCCACCCTCTCCGTCCAGGAATTGCTGGGCAACGACCATGACCTGCTGAACGCCGCTTCCCTGCTGCGCAACGCGCGCGCCGTGATGGTGTGCCCGCAGCTGTTCCGCGCCGCCTTCTTCGGCGGTGGCGAGGGCGGTGGCTGCGTGCTGGTGGGCCGCGACGGGGCGGGCGGCTGGTCCTCCCCCGCCTTCTACACCATGGGCTCGGCCAATATCGGCTTCCAGTTCGGCGTGCAGGATGCGCAGACCCTGCTCATCATCCGCAGCGAGCGCGCCCTGAACGCCGTGCTGAACGGGCAGTTCAAGTTCGGCGCCGATGCCTCCGTCGCCGTCGCCACCTATGGCGGCACGGTGGAAGGCGCGACCACGAGCAACCTCGGCGCCGACATCGTGGCCGTCTCGCGCTCCCGCGGGTTGTTCGCCGGGGTGGCGCTCGAAGGCTCCGTGCTGAACGCGCGCTCCGAGTGGAACAGCAGCTACTACGGGCAGGAAGTCTCCGCCCGGCAGATCGTGGTGAACATGCAGGCGCATAACCCGGGCGCGGACCCGCTGCGCTCCGTGCTGGGGCGCTTCGGCAGCGGCAGCGCGGCCGCCGCCAGCCCGGTGGCCAGCAGCGCCCCCGTGCAGGAAAGCGTCTCCCGCGCACGCACGGCCGGCAGCAGCGCCTATGGGCGGGCGACGACCGTGCCAGGCAGCGTGAGCCGGCAGGCCCTGCCGACGCCGCCGCGGTAAGGGGGCGGGAAAGGCCAAGGGGCTCCGCCCCCTGGACCCCCGGCAAGGGGCGCTGCCCCTTGCATCCCCGCAAAGGGTTGTAGCAACCCTTTGAACCCATGAGTTTGGCGCTTCATCCTGGCAGACGGGGCACCAATTATATCATAAAAATCAATAGGAAAGACGCTGGCAGGACCAGCGCCAAACTGATGGGGTCCAGGGGCCTTTCGGCTCCTGGCGGGGAGCCCGAGGGGCAGAGCCCCTCGGTCTTCTTGCGCCCTCGGCCTTACTCCCGTGCTGGCCCCAGATCCGCGTGCCTGTGCACATAGGCTGACATCACCAGCCCGAATCCCAGCATCACCGTCAGCATGGCGGACCCGCCATGGGAGATCAGCGGCAGCGGCACGCCACCCACCGGGATGCTGCCAGTCACCATTGCGATGTTCACGAAGATATAGAAGAAGTAGTTCGCCCCGATCCCGAAGCACAGCAGCCGGCCGAAGTGGTTCTTGCACATGAACCCGGCATAGATGCAGAACAGCACCACCAGCAGCAGCAGGCCCAACGTCACCATCGCGCCGACGAAGCCGAATTCCTCGGCGATCATGGTGAAGATGAAGTCCGTCTGTTTTTCCGGCAGGAAGTTCAGGTGGCCCTGGGTGCCGGCCAGAAAGCCCTTGCCCCAGATCCCGCCCGAGCCCAGCGCGATCTTGGACTGGATGATGTTGTAGCCGGCGCCGAGCGGGTCGTTCTCCGGGTCGAAGAAGGTGCTGATGCGCGCGCGCTGATAGTCGCGCAGATTGGCATAGACCACCGGCACGGCGGCCACCGCGCCGCCGATCGCCAGCGCGAACTTCCACCACCGCACGCCCGCCACCCAGAACATCACCCCCCCCACCGCCACGGTGATGACGGAGGTGCCGAGGTTCGGCTGGCGGAAGATCAGCCCGGCGGGCACGAAGACCAGCAGCATGGCCGGCAGCAGGAAGAAGACGTTGCCGATCTTCTTCCAGGTGGCGCGCGCGAACCAGGTGGCCAACAGCAGCACCAGGGCGATCTTCATCAGCTCACTGGGTTGCAGCTGGATGGGCCCCAGATCGACCCAGCGCTGCGCGCCCTTGCCGATCTGCCCGCGCACCGCCACCAGCACCAGCAGGCCCAGAGCGATGCCATACAGGGGCCAGGCGGCGCGGTAGATCACCTTGATGTCCACCAGCCCGATGCACAGCGCCATCACCAGGCAGAAGGCGAAGCGCAGCGCGTGCTTGGTGGCGTACAGGTCGGGGTTGCCGCTGCCGGCGGAATACAGCGCGACATAGCCCACCCCCGCCACCGCGATCAGCAGCAGCACGAAGATCCAGGGCACCCGCCACAGCTTTTCCAGCAGGTTGTGCTCGCGGTTCCGGGTCAGCAGCCGCCGCTCGAAGGTGATGGACATCAGCGTGCGCCCCCGATCATGAGATGGCCCGGAAGCGGGCGAAGGTCTCGACCATCACGTCCCGCGCCAGCGGTGCCGCGGCCGTGCCGCCGGCCGTACCGTGCTCCACCACGACCGCCACGGCATAGAGCGGATTGTCATGCGGGGCATAGCCCACGAACAGCGCGTGCGGGCGCCATTCCCGGGGCAGGTTCTGCACGTTGAAGCCGCGCTCGCGCTGTTCGCGGGTCACGCGGCGCACCTGGGTGGTGCCGGTCTTGCCCGCCATCATGCCCAGATTGCCCGGCAGCTTGCCCATCGCGGCCGTGCCCCCGGGCTCGTTCACCGCCGCCCACATCGCGTCGCGCTGCAGGCGCAGGTCGCGGTCCGAAAGGCCCATGCTCGGCCAATCCTCCGGCCGGGTGCCGCGCACCGGCCGCCCGCCGATGGAACGCGTGAGGTGCGGCTGCACCGCGCGCCCGGTCGCCAGCCGCGCCGTCATGGTGCAGATCGCCAGCGGGGTGAACAGATAGAAGCCCTGGCCGATGCCGTGCACGATGGTGTCGCCGATGTTCCAGGCCTTGCCCTGCGCCTCGCGCCATTCGCGGGTGGGGGCCAGGCCCCGGCGCACGCCGGGCAGGTCGATCTCCAGGTCCACGCCCAGGCCGAAGCGCCGCGCCATGGCGGCGATGCGGTTGATGCCCACGCGGCGCGCGACCTCATAGAAATAGACGTCGCAGCTGTTCTTGATAGCGGCCCGCATGTCGAGCGCGCCATGGCCAGAGCGGTTCCAGCAATGGAAGCGGCTGTCGCCGAAATCCAGGTGGCCCGGGCAGACGATGCGCTCACCGGGGCCGACGACGCGGGCGTCCAGCCCCGCCAGCCCCACCACCATCTTGAAGGTGGAGCCCGGGGCATACAGCCCGTTGGTGGCCTTGTTGATCAGCGGCGTGGAGCGCCCGGCCGTCCATTGCCGCCACTGCGCGGCGGAGACACCGGAATTGAAGATGTTGGGGTCGAAGGACGGGTTGCTGGCCATGGCCAGCAATTCCCCGTTGCGGGCGTTCATCACGACGACGGAGGTGCCGTCCTCGATCTTGCCTCGGACGATGCGCTGCAATTCGGAATCGACGCTCAGCTCGATATCCTGGCCGGGGATGCCCTCCCGCCGGTCGAGTTCGCGGATGATGCGGCCGGTGGCGTTCACCTCCAGCTGCACGGAGCCAGCGCGGCCACGCAGGATGTTCTCGTGGAAGCGCTCGATACCCGCCCGGCCCACGCGCGCGCCCGGCAATTGCAGGATGGGGTCGCTGCCCAGGTCGCGGTCGCTGGGGGGCGCCACATAGCCCACCATATGGGCCAGATTCTCGCCTTCCGGGTACTGCCGGGTGGTGCCCACGTCGATCAGGATGCCCGGCAGGTCGGGCGCGTTCACCTCGATATGGGCCATTTCCTCCCAAGTGAGGAATTCGCGCACGATGGTGGGCACGAAGCGCCGGCGGCGGCGCTGCTCGCGGTCCACGCGCGCGCGCTCGTTTTCCGTTAGCGGGATGATACGGGAGAAGTTCTCCAGCGTGGAGGCGACATCGCTGGTCTGCTCGGCCACCAGCAGGGCACGCCAGTTCAGCCGGTTGCCCGCCACCAGCGTGCCCGCGCGGTCGGTGATGCGCCCGCGCGGCGCGCCGATCAGCCGGGCGGAGACACGGTTCTCCTCGGCCAGCGTGGCATAGCGGCCGCCCTCGACCACCTGCAGCTGATAGAGGCGGGAGGCCAGGAAGCCGAACAGCCCCAGCTGCACCGCGCCATACATGATGGCGCGGCGGGTGAAGACGGTGCGGCGGATCTCCTCGTCGCGCTTGACCCCGCGCATGGAGCCAGGCACGGCGCGGTCCTTCTGCTTGCGGCCGAAGGGGTTCAAGCTCATTCGAATCGTTCCATGGCCCGGTGCATGCCGGTGAAGGCCAATGCCAATATCGGGTACATGCCGGTGGAAACCAGGGTTTCGTACATGATGAAACGCGGGGACAGCAGCCTGAAATAGCCGATGCTGTTCATCAGCCAGGACAGGGTGAAGCAGCCCAGCGCCACCAGCGCATAGACCAGCGCGATCACATAGAAATTCTGCTTGATGAGCGATCCGCGCATGCGGAACACCACCGCGTAGGTGATGATCAGGCACACCGTCAGCGCGCCGAAATTGGGCGAGACGAGCAGGTCCAGCACCACGCCCAGCAGGAACACCGCCAGCGGCGGCATCGCGGCGGGGCGGAAGATGGTCCAGAAGAACACCGCCGGCAGCACCACCGGCAGGGCCAAGCTCGGCCCCTGGTCCTGCGTGATGACGGCGACCGCCAGCACCACCGTGACCAGCACCGGCAGCGCGTTGCGCATGAAATTATCGAGGAAGCGAAGAAAGCCGGAGGGTGGCTCGACCTTCCCCGGCTTGGGGCGTTTCATCTGCGGCCCTGGCGGGGTTCCGGCCGGGCCACCGCCTCTGGCGGCAGGATGCCTTGCAGGCCGAAATCGAACAGGCGGACCACATCCAGCCGGTCGAGGCGGGCGAACAGCTCCACCTCGGGCACGCCGCCCTCTGGCCAGCGCACGATGCCGACCGGCAGGCCGGCCGGGAAGGCCGAGGCTTCGGAGCTGGTGACCACCCGGTCGCCATCGCGCGGCAGCTGGCCCTCGGGCCAATGCTGCAGGCGGGGGCGGGCGGAGTTGTTGCCGACCATGATGGCGCGCGCGCGCGTGCCCTCGAAGGTGACGGGGATGCGGCTATTGATGTCGGTGGCCAGCAGCACGCGGGCGGAGCGGCTGCCCACCTCCGTCACGCGGCCGACGAAGCCGCGCTCATCGAGGGCGATCTGGCCCTTGCGCACGGGCGCGCGGGCGCCGGTGGCCAGCAGCACGGCGCGGGCATAGGTGCCGCCGCCATCGGCCACCACGCGGGCGGTGAAGAAGCTGGGCGCGGGTTCCGGCACCCAGGCCAGTTGGCGGCGCAGCAGGGAGTTCTCAGCCTCCAACGCCAGCGCCGTATCCTGCCAGCGGCGCAGGTGGTCGTTCTCCTCCCGCAGGCGCTGGTTCTCGGCGCGCATGTTCCACAGGGTGCGGGCCTCGGTCACGGCATCGCTGACGGCGGAGACGGGCTGCTGCAACACGGACCAGATGGGGGTGACGATATCCGTCACCATGGTGCGCATGCGCTCCACCAGCAGGGCGTCCGCCTTGCCCAGCAGCATCACGCCGAAGGCCATGGCGATCAGCACCGGCAGCGAAAGCCGGCCCAATGCCTGACGCAAAGGGATGCTCAACCGGATCAACGAATGGTCCCTTCAGCCCCGATCTGATGCCTGCCCGAACCCTTTAATACATGGAGGAGAGGACTTGGCGAAGCCGTTTCAGCTCCTCCAGCGCGCGGCCGGTGCCGAGTGCCACGCAGTTCAGCGGCTCCTCCGCCACCACAACGGGCAGGCCTGTCGCATCCCGCAGCACTTCGTCGAGGCGGTGCAGCAGGGCGCCGCCGCCGGTCAGCACGATGCCCTTGTCCACGATGTCGGCGGCCAGTTCGGGGGGCGTGTTCTCCAGCGCCACCTTCACGGCCTCCACGATGTTCGTCACCGGCTCGGCCAGCGCGATCGCGATTTCCCGCTGGCTGACGATCACCTCGCGGGGCACGCCGTTCATCAGGTCACGGCCCTTCACCTCGGTCAGGATGCCGTCGCTGTCGTCATCAGGGGGGGCGGCCGCGCCGATTTCCATCTTGATGCGCTCGGCGCTGCTCTCGCCGATCAGCAGGTTGTGGGTGCGGCGGATGTAGCTGATCACCGCCTCATCCATCTTGTCGCCGCCCACGCGCACGGAACGCGCATAGACGATGCCGCCCAGCGAGATCACGGCCACTTCCGTGGTGCCGCCGCCGATGTCCACCACCATGGAGCCCGAGGGCTCCGTCACCGGCAGGCCGGCGCCGATCGCGGCGGCCATCGGTTCCTCGATCAGCAGCACCTTGCGGGCACCCGCGCTCTCGGCGCTTTCCTGGATGGCGCGCCGTTCCACCGCCGTGCTGCCCGAGGGCACGCAGACGATGATCATGGGCGAGGCGAAGCCGCGGCGGTTGTGCACCTTGCGGATGAAATGCTTGATCATTTCCTCCGCCACCTCGAAATCCGCGATCACGCCGTCACGCATCGGGCGGATGGCCGCGATGTTGCCCGGGGTGCGCCCCAGCATCATCTTGGCTTCCTCGCCCACCGCCAGCACCTGCTTGCGGCCGCGATTGTCGGAGATGGCAACCACCGAAGGCTCATTGAGCACGATGCCGCGGCCCTTCACATAGACCAGCGTGTTAGCCGTGCCGAGATCGATGGCCATGTCGGCCGAGAGGAAGCCGAACAGGCGAGACAGCATGAGAAACCCTTCCGGCCCGGGGCCTGACTTGGAAAGAGGGTGGGCTAGCCGCGGTAGCTAGCCCCATGTGGGCCCAGGCTCAAGGGCCATACCGGTGCAAGCCGCGCAGCCCTGCCCCCGCAACGCCTGCTTGCGGGGCCCTTGCAGCCGTGCCAAGCGGCACAGGTGAGCAGATTCCCCAGCCCTTCCCTGTCCCTCGCATGCTTTCTGGCGCTGGCGCCGGTGCTGGCAGTGTTCCAGTTCCGGGGCATCGCGCCGCTGGGCACGGTGGCGCTGCTGGCCATGGCGGCGGGCGGGTTGGCCGCCGGGCGGGGCCCGAAGCTGCCGCTGGCGGCCTGGCTGGCGCTGGCGCTGTGCGGCTGGGGGCTGCTGAGCGCGCTGTGGGCCGTGGACCCCGGCCGCAGCGCGCTGGAGGGCGCGCGCATCGGTGCGCTGGCCCTGCTGGGCGGGCTGGCCGCCACCGCCCTGGGCGGCCCGCAGGAGACGCCACGCCCGGTGCTGCGCTGGCTGACGTTGGGGCTGGTGGCGGGCACGCTGCTGATGTTCGCGGACCAGACCAGCTTCCACACCCTGCGTGCCCTGGTGCGCGGGCTGCGGCACTGGGATCTGACGTTGGGCTATGGGTTGAAGCCCGCGGCCTCGGTCGTCGCGGTGCTGCTGCCGCTGGCGGTGTTCGTGCAGCCGGGGGCGCGGCGGAAGATCGCGCTGACGCTGATGGCCGTGGTCGCCATCTTCAGCATGCCGGCGCAGGCGGCCAAGATCGGCGTGCTGGCGGGCATGGCGGGGTATGTCGCCTTCGCGCTGCTGGGCACGCGGGTGCTGCGGCTGGCGGTGCCGCTGGTGGTGGCGCTGGTGCTGCTGCTGCCGCTGGGGCTCGGCGCCCTGCTGGCCACCGGCCCCGATGTGAACTGGATGCAGGGCAGCGCCGCCCACCGCGTGCTGATCTGGGATTTCGCCATCCAGCGCATGCTGGAACACCCGCTGCTGGGCTGGGGGATGGAGGCCGCGCGCGCCATCCCGGGCGGGGAATTGCAGGTCTCCGCCGAGCAGCTGGCGCGCTTCCACCTGGAACCCCAGGCCGCCTGGTTCGCGGAGGTGCGGGCCCAGCGCCTGCCGCTGCACACGCACAACTTCATCATCCAGATCTGGCTGGAGCTGGGCGCGGTGGGTGCGGCGCTGACAGCGGCGCTGCTGGCGGTGCTGCTGCGGGCCGCGGACCATCCGGGCCGGTTCGGGGCGTTCTGCGCGGCCTTCGCGGTGGCGAATCTCAGCTATGGCGCGTGGCAGGGCTGGTGGGTGGCCCTGCTGGTGCTGCTGGCGCTGACGGCCCAGGCGGTGGTGACCCAGGCAGTGGCGGTGCGACCCGCGCGCTAACCCCGCGCGGGCGTGCGCACCAGCAGCAGCACGCTAAGCAGCACACCCACCCCGGACACGCCCACGATGCAGCCCATGGTCCAGGGCGTGCCATCGGCCAGCCAGCCCACCAGGGCGGTGCTGACCATGCCCGTGCCGTAATGCATGGCTCCCACCAGCGCCGAGACCGCCCCCGCCCGCTGCGGAAAGCCCGCCAGCGCGCCGGCCACCGAATTGGCCACGATGAAGCCCATCATCGAGAAATAGAAGAACAGTGGCACCACCAGCCCCGGCAGCCCGCCCCAACCGGAGCGGCTGGCCAGGATCAGCGCCACCCCCGCCAGCCCCGCGATGGCCGCCCCCGCCCGCAGCATGCTGTCCGTGCCGAAGCGCATCACCAGCCGGCTGTTCAGCAGGTTGGCCAGCATCATGCCCACGATGTTGATGCCGAACAGCAGCCCATAGGCCTGGGGCGAGACGTGATAATACTCGATGTAGGTAAAGGGCGAGGCCGCCAGGAAGGCGTAGACCCCCGCGTAGAGAAACCCGCCCGCCGCGGCATAGCCCAGCACCCGCCGGTCCCGCAGCAGCAGCACATAGGTGGTGACGATGGCCGCCGGGCGCTCCGTCAGGCGCCGGTCGGGCGGGAGGGTTTCCCGCAGGCTGGCCACACCCAGCAGTGCCAGCAGGCCGAAGCCCGCCAGGGTCCAGAAAATCCCCCGCCAGGACCAGATACCGAGGATCTGCCCGCCCAGGATCGGGCCCAGCAGCGGGGCGATGCTCATCACCAGCATCAGGGTCGAGAGCATCTGCGCCGAGCGTTCGCGCGCGTACAGGTCCCGCACCATGGCGCGCGCCAGCACCGGCCCGGCGCAGGCGCCCAGGGCCTGGGCCAGGCGCCAGGCGATCATCTCCAGCGCCGAGCCCGACAGCGCACAGCCGATGGAGCCCAGCATGAACAGCGCCATGCCCACCATGATCGGGATGCGGCGGCCATAGCGGTCCCCCACCGGCCCCCAGAACAATTGCCCCAGGCTGAAGCCGATCAGGAAGCCCGACAGGGTCAGCTGCACCTGCCCCGCCGAGGCACCGAGCGAGGCGCTGAGGGATGGCAGGGCCGGCAGGTAGATGTCGGTGGAGATGGAGGCGAAGGCCATCAGCGCCGCCAGCACGACGGTGAAGCGCAGTTCCGCCCTGGCGCGCGGCATGGCGCCGGGCACGGCTTTGCTGGAGATGGCGAGCGGCATGGGCGAGGGCCCCCGAGGCATAATGTGACGGGCCCGGCCCCTGGTGGGGGGTCGGGGGAAACGGACATTTCCTCGGATGGTCATAGCTAGACCCGGAACGCCGGCGCGCGACCGCCCCGGCCGCCCAAATAGACGGCGGGGCGGCGCGGAGCGCTGGGTTCATGGGCGATTGTTCATGCCAGCGCCCAATCGGTGGGCGGCATGGATGAGGGTGGCGCTACAGCCCCGCCTCGACCAATGCCTTCGCCTGCCGGTCCGCCAGCGCCTGTTCATCGAAACCGTCGATCAGTTCCATGAACAGCCGGTGCCAGTTCTGTTCCGTCTTCAGCCGCATGAAGGCGGAGCCCACCCCCACCGCCGCGCGGTCCATGAAGGGGAATTCGCGCGGAACCTTCACCGGCTTGCCGGTGCGCGCGGCCTCCGCCTTCAGCCCGCCATGCACGGCCTGGGCCACGTTGCGCCCGTAATTCGGGTCGTCCGATTGCTGGATCGGGCGCACCCGGTCCTCGATCAGCGGGTCGTACAGGAACTCGGCCCAGGATTTCAGCAGGCGCAGGGTTTCCTTGGACAGGCCGGTGAAGCCCCAATCCTCCAGCGCCTCATAGGCACGGGCCTCGTTCCCGTCGCGGATCGCCTCGAACAGCCGCACCACGCCGCCGACGAAGCGCGGCGGAAACACGCGGATGGTGCCGAAATCCAGCAGGCTGATGCCGCCGGGCTGCTCGTCGCCGGGCTGGCGCACCAGGTAATTGCCCAGATGCGGGTCGCCATGGATCACGCCGCACACATACAGCGGCTTGTACCAGGCCTCGAACAACGCGCGGGCATAGACGCCGCGCTCCTCGGCGGAGGGGTCTTCCTCCAACCGCTTCAGCAGCGGGCGGCCGGGCAGCCAGTTCATCGTCAGCAGGCGCTGGGTGGTCAGTTCCTCCACCGGCTGCGGCACCCACACCTGGACCGAGCCGCGCAGCATGATGCCGTACAGCTTCTGGTGCTTGGCCTCCCGGGTGTAGTCCAGCTCCTCCCGCAGGCGGTCGGACAGTTCCTGGAACACCTCGCTGTTCTCCAGCGTGGAATCCATGCGCTGATACAGGCCGAGCGCCATGCGCAGCTGCCGCAAATCGGCATCCACCACATTGGGCATGTCCGGGTATTGCAGCTTGCAGGCCACCGGCGTGCCATCGGGCAGCACCGCGCGGTGCACCTGCCCCAGCGAGGCGGCCGCGGCCGCTTCCTGCCCGAACTCCTTGAAGCGGGACTGCCAGTGCGGGCCCAGCTCCGCCGTCATCCGGCGCTTGACGAAGGCCCAGCCCATGGGCGGCGCGTTGGATTGCAGCTCCTGCAACTCCGCCGCGTATTCCTCCGGCAGGGCGTCCGGCACGGTGGACAGGAACTGCGCCACCTTCATCAGCGGGCCCTTCAGCCCGCCCAGCACCGCCCTCAGGTCCGCCGCATGGGCGGCCTTGTTGGTCTTGATGCCGAGGAACCGCTCGCCCGCCACCCGCGCCGCGATGCCGGTGACAGCGCCGGAGGTGCGGACGAAGCGCCGCACCTCACCGAACAGGGGCTTGTCGTCGGCCATGTCAGGCTTCGAGCTGGTCGATGAAGCCCGAGATCACGTCCAGCCCGCGCTTCCAGAATTCCGGGTCGGCGGCGGACAGGCCGAAGGGGGCCAGCAGCTCCTGGTGGCGCAGCGTGCCGCCGGCGGCCAGCATGTCCAGGTATTTCTGCTCGAAATCCGGCACCGCCCCGTCCTTGTAGACCCCATACAGCGCGTTCACCAGGCAATCCCCGAAGGCGTAGGCATAGACATAGAAGGGCGTGTGGATGAAGTGCGGGATATACGCCCAATAGACATTGTAGTCGCCGGAGAACTCGAAGGCCGGGCCCAGGCTCTCGGTCTGGATGCCCATCCAGATCTTGCCGATGTCTTCCGGCGACAGCTCACCCTGGCGGCGGGCGGCGTGCAGCTTGGTCTCGAACTGATAGAAGGCGATCTGCCGGACCACCGTGTTCAGCATGTCCTCGACCTTGCCGGCCAGCAGGATGCGCTTCTTCGCCGGGTCCGTCTCCGCGTTCAGCATGGCCTGGAAGGTCAGCATCTCCCCGAACACGCTCGCGGTCTCGGCCAGCGTCAGCGGGGTGGAGGACATCAGGTAGCCCTGGTCGGCCGCGAGGCGCTGGTGCACGCCATGGCCCAGCTCATGGGCCAGCGTCATCACGTCCCGCGCCTTGCCGTGATAGTTCAGCAGCAGATAGGGGTGGGCCGAGGGCACGGTCGGGTGCGCGAAGGCGCCGGACGCCTTGCCCGGCCGCAGCGCCGCGTCGATCCAGGATTTCTCGAAGAAGGGGGCCGCCATCTCCGCCAGCTTGGGGCTGAAGGCGTGATAGGCGGCGCGCACCTGCTTCACGGCATCGGGCCAGGCGATGGTGGTGTCGGCGTCGGCCGGCAGGGGCGCGTTGCGGTCCCAGTGCTGCAGCTTCTCCATGCCCAGCCACTTCGCCTTCAGCGCGTAGTAGCGGTGCGACAGCTTGGGCAGATAGGCCCAGACGGAGGAGACCAGCGCCTCCACCACCTCATCCTCGACCATGTTCGCGCGGTTGCGATAGGAGGCGGGGGTGGGATAGCGGCGCCACTTGTCCATCACCTCCTTGTCCTTGGCCAAGGTGTTGGTGATGAAGCTGAACAGCTTGATGCGGCTGGCGAAGGCGGCGGAAACGCCCTCGGCCGCGGCGCGCCGCTTCTCGCGGTCCCGGTCCGAGAGCTGGTTCAGCGCCGCGCTGACCGAGACCTCCTGGCCCGCGACGGTGACGGTCATGTTCGCCATCGTCTCATCGAACAGTCGGCTCCAGGCCGCGCGGCCGGAGATGTCCTTCTCGTTCAGCAGCCGCTCCAGCTCATCCGACAGCTGGTGGTCGCGGAACAGGCGCAGGTCGCGGATCCAGGGGCCCCAGCCGGCCAGCGAGGGGCTGCCCTCGGACCAGGTTTCCAGCAGCGCCTCGTCCAGCAGGTTGATCTCCAGCGTGAAGAAGACGAGGTGGGAGGAGATCTCCGTCACCTTCTCCTGGATCGCCTGGTAGAACTGGCCATTGGCGGTGCTCTGCGCGTCCGAGGCGAAGGTGAGGCTGGCGAAGCTCATCGCCCGGCCCAGCACTTCCTCGATCGCCTCATATTCCGCGATGGCCTCGGCCAGCGCATCCCCGCCGATGCCCGAGAGCTTTCCGGCCAGCCGCGCCTTGAACGCCTGGGCATCCGTGCCGGCCTTGTCCAGATCGGCCTTCAGCTTCGGATCGTCCTGCCCGGCATAGAGATCGGACAGATCCCAGACCGGAAGGCCCTCTCCGCCGCCGGCGGAGGCATCGAGCGGGGCGAAAGGGATGGGGTGCGCGGCTTGGGACATCTGCATAAGCTTCCATATATGCCCGAACGGGCCAGGGCCAAGCGGGGGAGGCGGCAAGTCTATGACGGATCAGGCGAACCAGGAATTCGCCCCCACGGGTGCCACCACCCTGCACGGCATGATGTTGGCACTGGCGGAGCGCGAGTCCACCGCCCCCATGCTGCGTTTCTGGCAGGGGGACGGCTGGCGGGGCATGGGCTGGGGCGAATTCGGCCAGGCGGTGCGGCGGGCGGCGGCGGGGCTGGCCGCGCGCGGCGTGCGACCGGGCCAGCGCGTGCTGCTGGTTTCCGCCAGCCGGCCGGAATTCCTGATCGCGGACAACGCCATCATGGCACTCGGCGCCATCACCGTGCCCACCTATGTGGCCAACACCGTGGCCCACCATGCCCATGTGATCGGCGACTGCGCGCCCAGCCTGGCCATCGCCGACTCGGCGCAGAACGCGGCGAAGCTGCGCCAGGCGGCGGAGATGGCGGGGCTCGACCTGCCCATCCTGGTCTTCGACGCCGGGCCGGGCGGCCCCTGGCCCAGCTGGGCCGAGGCGCTGGCCACCGAAGCCCCTCCCCCGCCCTTCGCCGATGATGGGGAGGCCGTGGCCTGCATCATCTATACCTCCGGCACCGGGGGCGCGCCGCGCGGGGCCATGCTGCCGCACCGCGCCATGCTGTCGAATTGCGAGGGCGTGCGGATCGCGGGGCGGGGCATTCCGTTCAAGGGCGGGCGCTACCTGTCCTTCCTGCCCATGTCTCACAGCTATGAGCACACGGCCGGCGGCTTCCTGCTGCCCAGCCTGGGGATGGAGCTGGTGTTCTCCCGCGGGGCGGAACACCTGGCGCGGGAGTTCCAGGAGATCCGCCCCACCCTGATCACCGCCGTGCCCCGCCTGTTCGAGGTGCTGAAGACCCGCATCCTGAACCAGCTGGAGGATGCGGGCGCCGCCCGGCGCTGGCTGTTCGCCCGCGCGCTGTCCCTGGGGTTGCGCAAGATGGACGGCCCGCCCCTGAACCCGCTGGAACGGCTGGAGGACGCGGCGCTGGAACGCCTGGTGCGCGCCCGCGTGCAGGCGCGCTTCGGCGGCGGGCTGGCCGCGCTGATCTCGGGCGGGGCGCGGCTGGACCCGGAGCTGTCGGGCTTCTTCCTGGCCATGGGCATCCCGGTGCTGCAGGGCTATGGCCAGACGGAGGCCGGGCCCGTCGTCTCGGTCAACCTGCCCTGGGACAATGACCGCCACACGGTGGGCCACCCGCTGCCGGGGGTGGAGGTGAAGGTGGCCGCCGATGGCGAGATCCTGCTGCGCGGCGGGCTGCTGATGGCGGGCTACTGGAACCAGCCCGAGGCCACCGCCGCCGCCATCGCCCCCGACGGCCCGGGCGGCCCCTGGCTGCACACCGGCGATATCGGCATGCTGGACGCGGCCGGGCGCATCCGCATCACCGACCGCAAGAAGGATTTCATCAAGCTGGTGGGCGGCATGATGGTGGCTCCCGCCCGGGTCGAGGCGCTGCTGACCGCCGAAACCGCCATCACCCAGGCCGTGGTGTCCGGCGAGGGCCAGGCCGCCCTGGTCGCCCTGCTGGTGCCCGCCGAGGGGCGGGAGGGGGACCTTGCCGCCGCCGTCGCCCGCGTGAACGCCAAGCTGGCCCCGCATGAACGCATCCGCCGCTGGGCCGCGCTGGACGAAGCCTTCAGCATCGAGAACGGCCTGCTGACACCCAGCCTGAAAACCAGGCGGAAACAGGTGCTGGAACACCATTCGGCCCTGGTCCGGGCCTTGCAGAGCGGGACGCCCCATGCTGCCTTGCCGGCATAGAGCGTGATCGCCGGAGGTGGAAACACCGGAGGCGTGAATCACGCGAACAACCAGTAGTTGGGAGCGTGTGCCGTAAGCGGATGCGAGCGGATCACGCTCTCAGGAGTGCCTTGCCGATGCCCGATACCAACCTGACGAACAGTGCCATCATCAACGCCTATATCGCCGCCACCCCGGGCAGCGCGGCGCTCCATGCCAAGGCGCTCGGCGCCTTCCCCAGCGGCATCACCCATGACAGCCGCTGGCTGAAGCCCTACCCGCTCTCCTGCGCGAAGGGCAAAGGCCCCATCAAGTGGGATGTGGACGGCAACCGCTATGTGGACCTGTTCGGCGGCCATGGCTCCCACCTGCTGGGCCATTGCCCGGATGACGTGGTCGAAGCCACCATCGAGCAGATGCGCAAGGGCAGCCAGTTCGGCGCCAGCCACGCGCTGGAAATCGAATGGGCCAACCTGATCCAGGAGATGGTCCCCTCGGCCGAGCGCGTGCGCTTCACCTCCTCGGGCACCGAGGCCACGCACATGGCCGTGCGCCTGGCCCGCGCCCACACCGGCCGCAGCAAGATCGCCCGCTTCCACCGCCACTTCCACGGCTGGCACGATGTGATGGCCTTCGGCGTGGACGGCCATTTCGACGGCACCCCCACCCCGGGCGTGACCGAGGCCGTGGCCGACGGCGTGAAGCTGCTGCCGCCCAATGACATCGACGCCGTCCGCGCCCTGTTCGAGGCCGACGACGACATCGCCGCCGTCATCATCGAACCCATCGGCGCCAACACCGGCAACGTGCCCATCCCCGGCAGCTTCCTGAAGGCGCTGCGCGCGCTGACCCAGGAATACGGCGTGCTGCTGATCATGGATGAGGTCGTGACCGGCTTCCGCCTGGCCCCCGGCGGCGCGCAGGAAGCCCGTGGCGTGACGCCCGACCTGTGCACCCTGGCCAAGGTCGTCGCCGGCGGCCTGCCCGGCGGCGCCGTCGCCGGCCGCAAGGACCTGCTGGACGAGCTGGACTTCGAGGTCTCGGCCGCCAAGGGCCGCGAGAAGATCAAGCACCCCGGCACCTACAACGCCAACCCGGTCTCGGCCGCCGCCGGCATCGTCACGCTGCGCACCATCCGCGACACCGACGCCTGCGCGCGGGCCAACGCCGCCGGCGAGGCGGTGCGCACCAGCCTGCGCAACGTGCTGGTCGAGGAGAACGTGCCCTGGGGCATCTACGGCGAGTTCAGCTTCTTCTTCATCTTCACCAACGCCGCGAAGCTGGATATCGACCCGCTGACCTTCAACAGCTTCTCCGTGCCGTCCAGCACCTTCGGGCCCGACCCGCGCAAGACCCTGACCCAGAAACTGCACCTGGGCATGATCACCAACGGCGTGGACCCCATGGGCTTCCGCGGCGGCATCCTGTCCGCCACCCACGGCCCGGAAGAAGTGGCCGCCATCACCACCGCCTTCCGCGACACCCTGCGCGGACTGAAAGCCGAAGGCGAGATCTGAACCGGCAGGGCGATGCGAGAGGGGCTCTGCCCCCCTCGCGCTCCCCCCGCCAGGAGCCAGTGGCCCCTGGACCCCCATCAGTTAGTTGAAAAAGGCCGGGTTCCAAGGGCCTCGCGGCCCTTGGCGGGTGGGGGTGCGGGGGGGGGCAGAGCCCTTCCCCGCGGCGCCCTACCCGTTCAGCGCGCCAGCAGCCATTCCGGCAGTCCAGTCACCAGGGCGACGGGGAAGATGGTGATCAGCACCACGGTCAGCACCAGCATCAGGAAGAACGGCATGGAGGCCCAGGCCACTTCGGTTTGTTCCTTGCCGGTCATGGTTTGCATGACGAACAGGTTGAAGCCGAGCGGCGGGGTGATTTCCGCGATTTCCACCAGCAGCACGATGAAGATGCCGAACCACACCAGGTCGAAGCCCGCGTGCTGCACGATGGGCACGACGACGGAGGTGGTGAGCACGATCATCGACACGCCGTCGAGGGCCGCGCCCAGCACCACGTAGACCAGCGTCAGGATGGCGATGATCGAGTAGGGGCCGAGGCCCGCCTCGGCCACGGCCTGGGCCAGGGCGGCGGGGATGCCGGTCAGCGCCATCGCCTTGGTCAGGAAGGCGGCGCCGGCCAGGATGAACAGGATCATGCAGGACAGGCGGGTGGCCGCCGCCAGGCTCTCGAAGAAGCTGGCCCAGGTGAGGGTGCGGGTGACCGCCGCCAGCACCAGGCTGCCCAGCACGCCGAAGGCCGCGGCTTCCGTCGCCGTCGCCCAGCCCACGAACATGGAGCCGATGACGACCACGATCAGGATGGCGCAGGGGATCAGCTGGGCCGACTGCTTCATCTTGGCCATGAAGGACATCGGCGGGTCCTGCGGGGGCTGCTTGTCCGGGTTCAGCTTGGCCCAGATGGCGATGTAGCCGCTGAACAGGATCATCACGAGCAAGCCCGGCAGGCAGCCCGCGATGAAGACACGCACGATCGAGACCTCGGCCGCCACCGCGTAGACCACCATGATGATGGAGGGCGGGATCATAATGCCGAGCGTGCCGGCCGTGGCCAGACTGCCGATCGAGATGCTGTCGTCATAGCCGCGCTTGCGCAGTTCCGGCAGCGCGATGCGGCTGACGGTGGCGCAGGTGGCCGCCGAGGAGCCGGAGACGGAGCCGAAGATGCCGCAGGCCAGGATGTTCACATGCAGCAGCCGGCCGGGGATGCGCCGCACCCAGGGGGCCAGGCCGTTGAACAGTTCCTCGGACAGCTTGGTGCGGAACAGGATCTCACCCATCCACACGAACATCGGTAGCGCCGCGAGCGTCCAGGAGCCGGTGCTTTCCCAATAGGCGCTGGCCAGGAACAGGCCGGGGTTGGGGTTCACCAGCGTCATGGCCATCCAGCCCGCGCCGGCGAGCGAGAGGGCGATCCACAACCCGCTGCCCAGCAGAAGGCAGAGCACGAACAGCAGGAAAAGGGACATCGTGATGAGGTCCATGGTCTCAGACCTCCGCCGAGAAATCGCCGCGTGCGGCACGGTCTTCCGCTGCGACCTGATAGCTGGGTTTCTGGCCGCGCAGCACGCGCACCAGCTCGTCGAGCACGGCGATCAGCATGATGCCGGCACCGAGCGGCATGGCCAGCTTCGGGATCCACAGCTGGAAGGCGATGCTGCCCTGCGCCATGTCGTCGATCTCGTAGCTGAACATCACATCGTTGGCGCACCAGTAGGTGATGTAGGCCGTCAGGACGGCGGCCAGGGCCAGCACCACGGCCTCCATCGCTTGGCGGGCCTTGGGGGAGAGCTTTTCGATCAGCAGCCCAACCCGGATCAGTTCACCGCGGCGGAACGTATAGGCCAGCGCGAAGAAGGCGCTGCCGACGCAGAGGAATGCCGTGACGTCATCAGCCCCCAGGATGGGGATGTTGAACTGCCGCAGCAGCATCTGCGCGATCATGATGAAAAAGATACCGAGCAGGCACAACGCGGCGAGCGCCGCGCTGCACCAGTACAGCGCATCCAGCGCCCGCCGCAGTGCCATGATCAGGTACGCGCCCGATAGGCGTTGATGACGCGCTGGCCTTCCTCACCGGCCTTGGCCAGCCATTCGGTGACCAGGGCCTCGCTCACGCGGTCCATGTCGGCCAGCAGCTGCGGGGTGGCGGTGGCGACCGTCATGCCGTGCTGGGCCAGGATGGCTTCCTGGCTGGTCTTGGCTTCCTCGGACAGCGCCCAGCCGCGGGTTTCGGCGGCGGCGGCCGCAGCGCGGATCGCGGCCTGGTCGGCAGCGGACAGCGCCTGGAAGGCGCGGCGGTTCACGAAGACCGCGTTCTTCGTGTAGGTGAAGCCCACGGGCGTGAAGATGCGGCAATAGTCCCAGGCGCTGCTGTCCACGCCGGTGGTGGCGCTGGTCACCATGGCGTTCACCACGCCGGTGGCGAAGGCCTGCGGCACTTCGGCGGACTGCACCAGGGTGGGCACCGCGCCGATCAGCGTGGCGAAGCGGTTGGTCATCGCGTTGTAGGTGCGGAAGCGCGTGCCGCGCAGCCCTTCGAGGCTGGTCAGCGGCGTGTTGGTGTAGAAGCCCGACGGCGGCCAGGGCGACAGGTACAGCAGGGACAGGCCCTGGCGGTTGAAGCGCTCCTCGATGAAGCCGCGCGTCAGCTGGGCCAAGCGCTTGGCGTCGTCATAGCTGCGGGCCAGCTGCGGGATGCCGTCCAGCTCGAAGAACGGGTCCTCATTGCCATAGGCGCTGAGCAGGATCTCGCCGATCTGCACCTGGCCCTGCTGCACGCCGCGCTTGATCTGCGGCATCGGCAGCAGGCTGCCATTGGTGTGCAGCTGAGAGCCGACGCGCCCGCCGGTCGCCTGTTCCACCTCGGTGGCGAACTGGCGCAGGTTGCGCGTGAAGTAGTTGTTGTCCGGATAGGCGCAGGCGATCTGCCAACGGGCCTGGGCGGCCGCGGTGCCGGCGGCGCCGGCGACGGAAGCGCCGGCGACGAGCGCGGCGCGACGGGTCATGTCCATGAAACTGCTCCCTGCAGGATTGTGACAGAGGATCGGGCGTATCGGCCGCCCATGGCAAGCCCGGCCTGCGGGGGGGCCACAGGGGGCGCAGCCCTGCCGCTGGCGCGCAATCGGGCACAACGCTCAGGCCATGCCCAGGCGGCACAACAAAAAAGGCCGGCGCGAGCGCCGGCCTTCTTGCCAAACTTTAATATCGTTCAGAGCGGATAGTCGCGGGCCGGTTCGATTCCGGCCTCCTCGATCAGCCGGCGCAGCCGGACCACCTCCGCCCCCGGCACGTCGTGCTCCCCGAAATGGAAGGTGCCCTGGTGGCCGTTGAGGCGCACGGTCAGCCCGCCCTTGCCGGCGGTCTCGACCTCGCCGCCCAGCGCCTCCAGCACATGGTTCAGCCCCTTGGGGTCGATGTTGTGCGGCATGGGGTGGGCGAAGACCGCGTGCAGGATCTTGCGGTGCTTGTGGTTCATGAACTGGGTGCCTCCTCGAAGCCGTTGGCTGCCCGGATGTAAGCACCGGGCGGCTCACGCGGCCTTGAGGTGGCTCAAGCAGCCGTCAGCCGGCGTTGCTGACATAGGCTTTCAGGTCCGCCGCCTCGCGCTCGGCATCGGCGATGCGTTCCTTCACCAGGTCCCCGATGGAGACCATGCCCACCAGCCTGCCGTCGCGTTCCAGCACCGGCAGGTGGCGGATGCGGCGGTCGGTCATCACGCGCAGGGCATCCTGCACCGTGGTTTCCGGGGTGACAGTGTGCAGCACGCGGGTCATCAACTGGCCCGCGCTCATGCGCAGGGTGGCTTCTCCGCCGCCGGCCAGGGCGCGCACGATGTCGCGCTCGCTGACGATGCCGGAGACGCTGCCGTCGCGCTCCAGCACCAGCACCGCACCGATGCGGTGCTGCGCCAGGGTGCGGGTGATGGACGCCACCTGGTCGTTCGGCGCCACGGCGATCACCTGCCCGCCCTTCTGCTTCAGGATGGAACCGATCATGGCGATATCCTCCGTTGTGCGTGCCAGGGGGCCATGCTGGGCGCCGCGCCGACGGGGGGTCAAGAAATGCGCGCGCTGCGCCGCACAATAGCTGTGCGGCGCAGCATCACGCCTTCATGAGATGCGGGCTTCAGCGCGCCGGGGGCGCCCCTGCCGGGCCCTCGCCGCCCGGGCCACCATGGCGGTGGTGATGCGGGCCGCGCGGCGGGTGGCGGGGCAGCTCGTCCGGCGTGATGGCGCCGTCGCCGTTCGCATCCATGGCGCGGAAGCGGGCCTCGGCGCCGGGGCGCAGCTCCTCCAGCGTCACGCGGCCATCGCGGTTGGCGTCGGCGGCGCGGAAGCGCGCGTCGATGAAGCGCTGCATGTGCTCGGGCACCGGGCGTTCGGCGCCTTCGCGGCGGGGCGGGCGCGGACGCATGGCGCGGAATTCCTCCGGCGTCAGATAGCCGTCATGGTTCGCGTCGGCCGCCGAGAAGCGGGCCTGGGTCTGGGCCCAGATCTCCTCGAAGGTCACGCGGCCATCGCGGTTGGTATCCAGCGCCTGGAACATGCGCTCGGCCATGCGGCCGCGCTCGGCGGGGGCACCCGGAGCGCCCGGGGCCCCTGCGGGAGGGGCGGCGGGGGCCTGGGCGAAGGCCGGCACCGCCAGCAGCATCGCGGCCAGGGCCAGCGGGTATCGAAGACTGGAACGGTATGTCACGGCGAGACTCCCTTGGGTTTTGCTCACGGGATTATACTGGGTGTTGCTTGTTACACTGGCGCGCCTGAACCGTGAGGAATTGTGACGGACACGCATTCAACGTTCTACACCCAGGATGGTTTGTTGGGAGGGCGCGTGCGCCTGCTGCAGCCGGCGGGGGGCTTGCGCGCCGCGATCGACGCGGTGCTGCTGGCCGCCGCTGTGCCCGCGCGCCCCGGCGATGCGGTGCTGGAGCTGGGCTGCGGCACCGGCGCCGCCTTCCTGTGCCTGGCCGCGCGGGTGCCTGGCCTGGCGGTGCATGCGCTGGAGGGCGACGCCGCGCTGGTGCCGCTGGCCCGCCGCAACGCCGAGGCCGCCGGGCTGGACGCCGTGGTGGAGCACGCCGACATCCGCGCCCCCATCGAGCCCCGCTTCCGCCAGGCCTTCGCCAACCCGCCCTATTGGGCGCGGGGCACGGCGTCTCCGCACGCGCTGCGCCGCAGCGCCGCGCATGAGGGCGAGGCCAGCCTGGCCGACTGGACCCAGGCCATGGCGCGCGGGCTGCGGCACCGGGGCGGCGCCACGCTGGTGCTGCCGGCCCAGCGCGTGGCGGAGGCGATGGCCGCCCTGCGGGCATCGGGCTTCGGCACGGTGCGGCTGCTGCCGCTGTGGCCGCGCCAGGGGGTGGCCGCCAAGCGCGTGCTGCTGCACGCCATCAAGGGCGGGCGGGGGCCGGATGCGGTGCTGCCCGGGCTGGTGCTGCACCAGGATGCGGGCTTCTCGGCGGGGGCGGAGGCGATCCTGCGCCATGCCGCCGCGTTGGAATGGGAATGATGCCCCGGCCGGTTCTGCCACAGGACTGCCCAGAACTGCGCGCATGAAGCCCCGCATATACCGGCCCGCCGGGGCCACCATGCGATCACGGCTTGACCCCAGGGCCAGCCGGAAGGAAGTGCATTGCCTATGAAATTCGTCATTCCGCTGCTGCTTCTGCTGCTGGGGGCCGCCCCGGCCATCGCCCAGGGCCAGGCCGGGCGCGCCCATCCGGCGCCACAGCCCGCCGCCGCGCTGGCCGCGCCAGCGCCCGCGCCAGTGCCAGCGGCCGGCCCCAGCAATGCCGAGATCGCGGGCACCATCGCCACCCTGCGCGATGACGCGAAGCGCGCCGAGCTGATCCGCATGCTGGAGGCGATGGCCGCCGCCCGCGGCCAGCCCGTGCCCCCCGCCCCCGTCGCACCGCCCGTGGCTGCCCCTGGGGCTGCCCCCGGGGCGGCCCCCGCGCCCGCCCCGGCGCCCGCCCCCGCCGCCGCTGAACCCGAGGCCACCGACCCGCTGGGCTTCCTCAGCGCCCGGCTGGGCGACGCGGTGGGCCGGGTGATCGACACCATCAAGGCCGCCGCCGACCTGCCGGCCCTGCTGCTGTGGTTCAGCGACGCGCTGACCGATGCCTCCGTCCGCGCCCGCATCCTGGAGCTGGGCTGGAAGCTGCTGCTGGTGTTCGGCGCCGGCATCGCGGCCGAGACGCTGGCCACCCGCCTGCTGCGCGGCTGGACCGACCGGCTGGACGCCGCCACCCCGCCCGAGCACGTCCGCCACGCCGTGCTGCGCCGCCTGCCCTATATCGGCATCCGGCTGCTGCTGGACCTGATCCCCGTCGTGGCCTTCGGCGTGGTGGCCAAGATCGCCATCTCCCTGCTGCCGGGCTGGCCTTCGCAGCGGGTGGTGATGTGGACGGTGGCGCGCGCCTATCTGTATGCGCGCGGTGTCATGGTGGTGGTGCGGCTGGTGTTCAGCCCGGCCTCCAACCACCTGCGCCTGCTGCGCTGCGCGGACGAGACGGCGGCCTATGCCACCGTCTGGCTGCGGCGCATCGCGCTGGTCACGGTCGTGGCCTATGCCGCCAGCGAATTCGGCCTGCTGCTGGGCCTGCCGCGCGGCGTGCAGACCGGCATGTTCCGCGCGGGGCTGCTGATCGTCTCGGTCTTCGTCGTCATCATCGTGCTGCAGAACAAGCTGGCGGTGGCGCAGTTCCTGGCCGCCCCGCCCCTGCGCGAAACCGACACCCCGGACCGCGCCCGCCGCCTGCTGCGCACCACGCGCGACCGGCTGGCCGATGTCTGGCACATCCTGGTCATCCTGTGGGTCATCGCCCTGTGGGGCGGCTGGGCGCTGAACATCGAGCACGGGTTCGAGCGCCTGCTGCGCGCCAGCTTCTTCACCCTGCTCGTCGTCTCGGCGGCGAAGGGGCTGGATGAGGGCGCGCGCCGCCTGCTGGCGCGCGCCTTCCGCATCAGCCCCGACCTGGCCCGCCGCTATCCGGGGCTGGAGGCACGGGCCAACCGCTACCTGCCCGCGCTGAAGGGCTTCATCGGCATCAGCATCATGTTCGCCACCCTGATCATCCTGATGGAGATCTGGGGCCTCGGCGCCTTCTCCTGGTTCGGGCAGGGGCGGTTCGGGGCGCGGCTGCTGTCCTCCGCCATCTCCGTGCTGCTGACGCTGACGGTGGCGCTGACGGTGTGGGAGGCGGCGAACACCGCCATCCAGCGCCACCTGGTCAAGCTCTCGGCCAATGCGGCCACCGCGCGCTCCGCCCGGGTGCGCACGCTGCTGCCCATGCTGCGCACGGCCTTCGCGGTGGTGGTGCTGGTCTCGGCGGGCTTGTCCATCCTGTCGGAGATCGGGGTGAACGTGGCCCCCCTGCTGGCCGGTGCCGGTGTCATCGGTCTGGCCGTCGGTTTCGGTTCGCAGACATTGGTGCGCGACGTGATCACCGGCATCTTCCTGCTGTTCGAGGACGCGGTGGCGGTGGGCGATACGGTCACGCTCGGCGGGCTGTCCGGCACGGTGGAGCAGCTGTCCATCCGCTCCATCCGGCTGCGGGCGCTGGACGGGTCCATCCACATCGTGCCCTTCAGCGCCGTGACCACCGTGACCAACCAGACGCGCGACTACGGCTATGCCGTGCTCGACCTGGGCGTGGACTATGACGAGGACGTGGAGCGCGTGTCCGAGGCGCTGAAGCAGGTCGGCAGCGACATGCGCAAGGACGAGGTGTTCGGCCCCTATATCATGGCGCCCATCGAGGTGATGGGCGTGGACAAGCTGGTGGACAGCGGCGTGATCCTGCGCGCGCGCATCAAGACGGAGCCGGCCAAACGCTGGGCCGTGGCGCGGGAGCTGAACCTGCGGGTGAAGCGCTACTGCGACGAGCACGGCATCGTGCTGGCCACCAAGCCCAAGCCCGCCGCCCCCGTGCAGTTCATCATGCCGACATCGGGCTGAGGCGCCTCGCGCCCAGGCGGGGGCCGGTGTTAGGGTTCCGGCCCTGACACCGGGGGCACCCGCATCATGGCACTGGACTGGAACGCATTGCTGCGCGGCCGCGCACGGCCCGCGGATGGCGAGCAGGTAACGCTGGAGGGCGAGGCATTCCCCGCCCCCGGCCCCCTGCTGCTGGTGCCGGAGGCCGCCTGCTGCATCGGCTGCCGGCCCGAACCGGAGACCACGGTGGAGGTGCTGCCCAGCGGTGCCGCACCCGTTGGCCGCGCCCTGCGCGTGACCGGCACCTGGCGCAACCTGCCCGCCGGCGCCCCCTGGCGCTGGCGGATCGAGGCCGCGCGGGTCGTGGCCATCGCCACCGGCGGGCCGTGGATGACAAGGGGGGGGGATCAACCGGCGCGCGGTGCTCGCGGCCTCACCCCTGTTATGCGCCGCCCCGCGCCCCGCGCGGGCGCAGGTGGCCCCGGGTGCCGGGCGCGCGCTGCTGGGCACCGCCGTGGCGATGGATCTGCACAGCCATGCCGGCCGCGCCATCCATTCCCGCAGCGAACCCGACCGCCCCTTCATCCCCGTCGCGGCCCCCATGCGAGAGGGCGGCATGGGGCTGGCCGCGCTGGCCATCGTGCCCGACAGCCCGGCGACGCGGGTGGTGGACCGCTACATCCAGCCTTATCGCACACCGGACCCCGGGGAGCTGTGGGCCCATGGCCAGGCGGCCTTCGCCCGCCTGCACCGGCTGATCGCGCAGGAGCGGCTGGAGATCGTGACCAGCCGCGCGGGGCTGGCGCGCGCCAAGCGTCCCGGCGCGCCGCCCGCCGTGGTCGTGGCCTCCGAAGGCGGGGATTTCATGGAAGGCCAGATCGACCGGCTGGACTGGGCCTTTCGCGAGCAGCGCCTGCGCCACCTGCAACTGACGCATTACCGGGTGAATGAGCTGGGCGACATCCAGACCGTGAACCCGGTGCACAATGGCCTGACCGATTTCGGCGCCGAGGTGGTGCGCGCCTGCAACCGCCTGGGCATCGTGGTGGATCTGGCCCACGCCACCCTGCCCATGGTGCGCCGCGCGGCGGAGATCAGCGGCAAGCCCATCGTGCTGTCGCACACCGCGCTGTCCAGCCAGCCGCGCCCCTACAGCCGGCTGATCACGGCCGAGCACGCGCGGGTGGTGGCCCGGACCGGCGGCGTGGTGGGCATCTGGCCGCTGGTCGGCAGCGACCCCACGCCGCGCCGCTATGCCGAGAGCATGGCCCGCATGGTGGACGCGATCGGTATCGACCATGTGGGCATCGGCAGCGACATGCGCGGCCTGCTGGGGCGCGGCGCCTTCGAGAATTACGACGCGACGCCCGATCTGGCCCAGGCCCTGCTGGAAACCGGCATGGACGCGGAAGGCGTGAAGAAGGTGATGGGCGGCAATTGCGCCCGGGTGCTGGAAGCCGTGCTGCCCACCTAGCCGAGAATGGCCACCAGCCCCCACACCACGCCCACCCCCACGATGATGGACAGCGTGAGCATGCGCGTCAGCGCCATGCACAGCACGGCCGCCGCCGCCCCCGCCAGGTGCAGCGGCCCCTGCGCCACAACCCCGGGCAGGATGAAGGCCACGAAGATGCAGCCCGGCAGGTGCTGCAGCATAGCCTGCACGAAGCGCGGCGGCCGCCGCCCGCGCAGCACCGCATAGCCCCCGGCGCGGCAGGCATAGGTCGCCGCCGCCATGCCCAGGATGGCCAGCAACACCTCCGGCCGCAGGGTGAAAAGGCTGGGCTCGGTCATGGGCGGCGCATGTCCCGCACGGCGCCCACGGCGCTGCCCGCCACGGCCCCGGCCAGCACCGGCCAGGGCGTGGCCAGCCCCGCCTGGCTCAGCGCCACGCCCACCGCCCCCGCCACGCCCCAGGGCAGCAGGTCGGCCCGGCCCCGCCACAGCGTGACGGTCAGCGCCGCCATGGTGGCCAGCCCCGCGAAGATCAGCGGATGGGTGGGCGAGATGGTCATCACCCCCGCCAGCGCATGGCCGAGCGTGACGCAGCTGGTCCACCACAGCCAGGTGGGGATGCCCATGCCCAGCAGCACGGCGGCGTCGCGGTTGCCCTGGCGCATCTCGTTCACCGACATGGCGAAGGAATGGTCCGTCACGGTGAACAGGCTGGCCCACAGCCGCCAGCCATGCAGCCCGTTGAACATGGGCGACAGGGCGGCGCTCATCGGCGCCATGCGCAGGTTCACCACCATGGCCGCCAGCGTCACGGCCAGCATCGGCACCGGCCAGCCCCAGGCCCCCAGCCCCACCAGCTGCGAGGTGCCGGCGAAGACGAACAGGCTCATCAGCATGACCTCCAGCGCCGAGAGCCCCTGCCCCGCCGCCTGCAACCCCACCACCAGGCCGAAGGGCACGAAGCTGGGCAGGGCCGGCGCCACCAGGCGCATTCCGGCGCGGAACCCCGCCCAGGTGAAGGTGACGGGCGCGGTCATTGCTTCAGCGCCAACAGCCGGTCCGCGGCTTCCTCGGGGTCGCAACGCAGCGCGGCCTCGGCGATGTCGCGCGCGAAGCCCGCGCGGGCCAGCACGGCCAGCCATTTCATCCGCAGCTCGGGCGCGGGTTCGGGCGGGCCGAAGGGGCCGATGCGGCGGCGCTTGCACAGGGCGAGTGCGGCGTCGCGCTCTGCCGGCGCCTCATCCAGGGCGGCGCTGGCGGTCTCGGGCGCGATGCCCTTGGCGGCCAGATGCGCGGCAGCGGCGCGGCGGGACCGCCCGCTGCGCAGCAGGCGCCGCGCCCGGGCCTCGGCGAAGGCCGTGTCATTCACCGCCCCGGACCCCACCATGGCGGCGACAATGGCGGGAATGGCGGCCAGGGCACGGGCGACGGGTTCGGCGGGGTCCCGGCCCTCGGCGGCGGCCAGCGCGGCCCAGCGGCGCACCTTGTTGGTCAGCACGCGGCGCAGCCCGGCCTCGGTCGCGGAAAACCGCGAGAGATGGCGCAGCGCGGCCTCCCGCAGGGAGGATTCCGTGGGGGCGGGGCCCAGTGGGCGCGGCCCGGCTTTCCTGGACGCAGGCATGGGTTTCCTTATGTCAGATATCGGGCGCGGCGGCAGGCCCCAGGGGCTTCGCCCCCGGACCCCCAGCAAGGGGCCCTGCCCCTTGCATCCCCGCCAAAGGCCGAATGGCCCTTGGAACCCATCAGATTGGCGCCTTACCTTGGCAGGCGGGGCGCCGTTTTCATGATAAAAATCAATGGGAAACACCTTCCCAGGATCAGCGCCCAACTGCTCTAGGTCCAGGACCGAGCACGGTCCTGGCGGGGGTCCAGGGGGCAGCGCCCCCTGGTGGGGGCTCCCCCCCTCACCCCACGATCTTCGCCACTTCCGCCGGCGGCATCCGCACCAGCCGGTCGTAATCCTCCATCAGTGTGCGGGTGATGGCGCCGGGGGTGTAGGCGTGCTCCGCGATGCAGGCGACGGGTGTCACTTCGGCGGCGGTGCCGGCCAGGAACACTTCGGAGGCGCGGGCCAGGTCGGTCGCGGGCATCACGCG
This sequence comes from Rhodovarius lipocyclicus, assembly GCF_009900765.1. Taxonomy (GTDB): domain Bacteria; phylum Pseudomonadota; class Alphaproteobacteria; order Acetobacterales; family Acetobacteraceae; genus Rhodovarius; species Rhodovarius lipocyclicus. The sequence continues at coordinate 31,084 of NZ_JAAABL010000014.1, read as the reverse complement.
CTCATGCACCACCATCTGGCGGCGGCGGGCCAGCGCCATCACGCTGCGCCGGGTGATGCCGTCCAGGAAGCAGGTGGGTTTGGGCGTGTGGATCGCGCCGTCGATCACGAAGAAGGCGTTGGCGCCGGTGGCCTCGGCCAGGTCGCCCTTGTGGTCCAGCATGAAGGCGTCGTCGAAGCCCGCATCCTGTGCCGCGTGCTTGGACATGGTGCCGATCATGTACAGGCCGGAGGCCTTGGAGGCGGTGGGCGCCGTATCGGGCGCCGGGCGCTTCCAGGCGGACAGTGCCAGCCGCACGCCCTTCATGCGCTGCTCCACCCCGAAATAGGCGCCCCATTCCCACACGGCGATCGCCAGATGGGTCTTGGTGGCGCGCGCGCCCACGCCCATCTCCTCGCTGCCGCGCCAGGCGATGGGGCGCAGATAGGCCTCGGTCAGGTTGTTCGCCTTCAGCGTCTCGATGCAGGCCGCGTCGATCGCCTCGGCGGTGTAGGGGATCTCGAAGCCCAGGATGCGGGCGGAGGCATGGAGGCGGTCCGTATGGTCGCGCAGGCGGAACACATGGCCCGCATAGCAGCGTTCGCCTTCGAACACGGCGCTGGCATAATGCAGGCCATGCGTCAGAACATGCAGCTTCGCATCCCGCCAGGGCACCAGGGCGCCGTCCAGCCAGATGAAGCCTTCACGATTATCGAAAGAAAGCGCGGCGTCGTAAGGGATCAGGGCCATGTTATGGTGTCCTCTCTGCGGTGTGAGCCTTGTGGGTCAGGCTTGGGTTTCTACGGTAAGTTCAAAATACCAGTCGTTCGCGCAATTTTATGTCGTTTACTGAGGGGGTTTTAAAACATCCCATGGAGAAGCGTCAACAATGCTGACCAAATCCCCCGGCATGGCAGCCATGCCCGAATCGGCGCGCCCGGATGCCACGCGCCCGGACGCGGCGCGCCAGGGGCTGGGCGGGGCGGCCACCACGCGCGACCTGCTGTTCCTGCGGGAGGCGGAGCTGCGCCTGGCCCAGGACCTGCTGTTCTTCGGCTATCGGGATTTCACGGCCGGGCCCGACCAGATCCTGGCGGAACTCGGCATGGGCCGCGCCCATCACCGCGTGCTGCACTATGTCGGCCGGCGGCCGGGCATCACGGTGGGAGAGCTACTGTCGATCCTGGCGATCACCAAGCAGTCGCTGGGCCGGGTGCTGCAGCCGCTGATCGAGGACGGCTATGTGCTGCAGAACCCCGGCCGGCAGGACAAGCGCCAGCGCCTGCTCTCCCTGACGGAAAAGGGCCAGGCCTTCGAGCGCCGCCTGTTCGAATGCCAGCGGGAGGTGGTCATGCGCGCCTACCGTGAGGCCGGGCCGCAGGCGGTCGAGGGCTTCCGCCGCGTCATGCGCGGGCTGATGGGCGCCGAGGCCAATGGATGGATCGACCAGTTGGAGAAGGGCTGCCAGCCGTGACCGATCAGCCGCATCTGCTGGTGGTGGATGACGACGCGCGCCTGCGCTCCCTGCTGCAACGCTTCCTGACCGAGGCCGGCTTCCGCGTGACCGTGGCGGGCGATGCGGTCGAGGCCCGGGCGGCGCTGAAGGCCGTGGCCTTCGACATGCTGGTGCTGGATGTGATGATGCCGGGCGAGACGGGCCTGGAACTGGTCGCCGACCTGCGCGCCCGCCGCAATGAGGTGCCGGTGCTGATGCTGACCGCGCGCGGCGCGCCGGATGAGCGCGTGGCGGGTTTCGAATCCGGCGCCGACGACTACCTGGCCAAGCCCTTCGACCCGCGCGAATTGTCGCACCGCATCCGCACCATCCTGCGCCGCGCGGTCCCCGCGCCCAATGCCGTGCCGCCGCCCCAGGGCCCGGTGCAGCTGGGCCAGCGCTGGTTCGACCCCGACCGCAGCGAGTTGCGCGGCCCCGACGGCACCCAGCGCCTGACCGGCGGCGAGGCGGCCCTGCTGGGCGCGCTGGCCGCCCACCCGGGCGAGGTGCTGAGCCGCGAGGCGATCGCCGAGGCGCTGGGCACGCCCGATGCCGGGGAGCGCGCGGTGGACGTGCAGGTGACGCGCCTGCGCCGCAAGATCGAGCCCGACCCGCGGGAGCCGCGATTCCTGCACACCATCCGCCACAAGGGCTATGTGCTGAGGCCCGGGCCTTGAAGACCGCCGCCCTGCCGCCGCTGGCCGAGGCCGAGGAGCCCAGCGCCTGCGCCATCCGGCGCGGCAGGCTGCGGCGGCTGCTGCCCAAGGGGCTGCTGGCGCGCGCCGTCATCATCATCCTCGGCCCGCTGCTGGTGGTGCAGGTGGTGGCGCTGACCGCCTTCTATGGCGGGCATCTGGACGTGATCTCCCGCCGGCTCTCGGCCTCCCTGGCCGGGGAGATCGGGATGGTCGCCCAGCTTATCACCCGCACGCCGGACGAGATGCACGGCATGGTCCTGCGGGAGGCGACCTGGCGGCTCGGCCTGTCGGCCGCCTATGAGCCCGGGGCGCAGCTGGGCCCGGTGCCGCAGCGCCCGGCCTGGAACGCCCTGCTGCCGCTGGAGGAGGATCTGCATGAGGCGCTCTCCCGCCTCGTCGCCCTGCCCTTCGACGCCGACTGGCAGTCGGACCCGCAGAACATCGTGATCCGCGTGCAGCTGCCCAGCGGCGTGCTGCATGTGGAGGCACCGCGCAAGCGGTTGTTCAGCTCCACCCTGTACCTGTTCATGATCTGGCTGGTGGGCAGCGCGATGCTGTTCGCGCTCATCGCCGTGCTGTTCATGCGCATCCAGGTGCGCGCCATCCGCCGGCTGGCGGGAGCCGCCGAAAGCTTCGGCCAGGGGCGGGACAGCGGCTCCATCAAGCCGGAGGGCGCGGCCGAGGTGCGCCAGGCCGCCATCGCCTTCAACACGATGCGCGAGAACATCCGCCGCTTCGTGGCCCAGCGCACGGACATGCTGGCGGGCATCAGCCACGACCTGCGCACCCCGCTGACGCGCATGCGCCTGACGCTGGCCATGCTGCCCCGCGCCCCGGACACCGAGGAAGACGTCGAGGCCCTGGTGCACGACACGGAGGAGATGGAGCGCCTGGTGGAGACCTACCTGGCCTTCGCCCGCGGCGAGGGCATCGAGCAGCCGCGCGAGACCGACCTGATCCCCATGCTGCGCGACCTGGCCGAGAGCGCGCGGCGCAGCGGCGGCGAGCTGGCCATCGACCTGCCCGAGACGCTGCGCCTGCCGCTGCGCGAAGGCGCGCTGCGCCGGGCCATCGGCAACCTGCTGGACAATGCCCGCCGCCACGCGGGCCGCGTGCGCCTGTCCACCCAGGAGGACGAGGCCTGGGTGGAGGTGCTGGTGGACGATGACGGCCCCGGCATCCCGGAAGCGGAGCGCGAGAGCGCCTTCAAGCCCTTCGCCAGCGGCTCCGCGACCGGCACCGGGCTGGGGCTGGCCATCGCGCGGGATGTGGTGCGCGGCCATGGCGGGGATATCCTGCTGGAACGCAGCCCGATGGGCGGGCTGCGCGCCCGGGTGCGGCTGCCGCGCTAGGGCCTGACGCTTCCTCCGACCGGGTGACGATCTAACCCTTCGCGCGGCTGAGGAAGGCCTGGAAGGCCGCCTGGGCTTCCTCGCTGCGCAGGGCCTTGCTGAACACCACGCGTTCCTCGTCCATCACCGCCGCCAGCTTCTCCCGCTGGGGTTCCAGCAGCAGGCGCTTGCTCTCGGCCAGGGCTTTCGGCGGCAGGCCGGCCAGCAGGCGGGCGCGCTCCATCGCCACGGCCTCCACCTCGTCATCCTCCGGCGCTTCCAGCGCCAGGCCCCACAGCGCCGCCTGCCGGCCCGAGAACGCCTCCCCCGCCATCAGCAGCCAGCGCGCCCGGGCATCGCCCACCCGGCCCGCCAGCAGCATCGAGGACCCGCCCTCCGGCGTCACGCCCAGGCGGGAGAACGGGATCTGGAAGCGCGCGGTGGCGCTGGCCACCACCACGTCGCAATGCAGCAGCATGGTCGTGCCGATACCCACCGCCACGCCGCGCACGGCGGCCACCACGGGCTTGGGGAACACCCGGATCTCCCGCAGGAAATCGAAGGCGGAGCCGGGGCGGTTTTCCTGGCTGCCGGCGGCGGCGAAATCCTTCAGGTCGTTGCCGGCGGTGAAATCCGCGCCGCCGCCCAGCAGCACCACCCGCACGGCGGGGTCGGCGGCGGCGGCGCGCAGGCCCTCGGCCAGCCCCTCATACATGGCCAGGGTCAGGGCGTTCTTCTTCTCGGGGCGGTTCAGGCGCAACTGCATCACGCCGTTGTCGACATGGCGCGTGACGAATTCGGACATCGGGGTTCCTCCAGGCTGTTTGCCCGCAGCCTGTCAGAAAATCGCGGCGAAGGGCAGCACCTGAACCAAGGTGCCGGGTTCCAGCTGCGTCATCTCCTCCGGCAGTTCGCAGAAGGCATGGGACTGCGTGAGGCTGGTCAGCAGCCCCGCCCCCTCGCGCTCGAACCGCTGGGCGACGGGGCCGGGTTCGATCCGCACGCGCAGGTATTCGCGCCGGCCGGCCTTTTTCCTGTGGTGGAAGCCCGCGGGCACCGGGAAGCGCGGCAGCGGCTGCTCGATGGCCCCCGCCAGCCGCAGGATCAGTGGCCGCGCCAGATGCAGGAAGCACACCACGGCCGCCACCGGATTGCCCGGCAGGCCCAGCACCGGGGTGCCGCCCACCACGCCGAGCGCCGCCGGCCGCCCCGGCTTCACCGCCAGGCGCCAGAACACCAGGCTGCCGAAGCTCTCGATCGCGGCGCGGACATGGTCCTCCTCGCCGGCGGACACCCCGCCCGAGGTGATCAGCACATCGTGGTCGCACGCGGCGGCGGCCAGGGCGGCGCGGGTCGCGTCCTCGCGGTCGGGCAATATGCCGAGGTCGGTCACCACCACCGGCAGCCGCGCCAGCATCGCCATCAGCGTGAAGCGGTTGCTGTCATAGGTCTGGGCGGGGCCGAGCGGCTGGCCGGGGCTCGCCAGCTCATTGCCGGTGGAGAACACGCCGACGCGCACCGGGCGGCGGCAGTCCAGCACGGCGAAGCCCAGCGCGGCGGCCAGGCCGATTTCGGGCGCGGTCAGCAGCGCGCCGGCGGGCAGGGCCTCGGCGCCCTGGGGCACGTCCTCGCCGGCGGGGCGGCAATTGGCGCCGCGCTTCAGGCCGGGGGGCAGCAGCAGGGCGTCGCCTTCCAGCACCGCGTCCTCCTGCATCATCACGGTGTCCGCGCCCTCGGGCATCGGCGCGCCGGTCAGCACGCGCATGGCGGTGCCCGGGGGCAGCGGGCGGGCCGCATCCCCGGCCGCGAGGCGCCCGGCCAGCGGCAGGCGCGTGGCCTCCGCCCCCAGGCTGGCATGCGCGAAGGCATAGCCATCCACCGCCGAATTGAAGAAGGGCGGCAGCGGCGTGCGCGCCACCAGCCCGCCCGCCAGCACCCGGCCATGGGCTTGGGCCAGCGCCACGCGCTCCAGCCCCTCGATGGGCGGGATGCGTTCGGCGATCAGCGCCGCCGCCGCGTCCACCGACAGCAGTTGGCCGCCGAAGGCGAAGCAATCATCGGAAAGCTGGGCCATCAGACCGGCTCCGCCAGGCGCAGCACCAGATCGGCCACGGCGGCGATGTCGTCGATATCCGCGTGCGGCAGGCCCGGCGGCGCGACATCGGAGGCGACGGCCAGGATGCGCGGGTCCTCCGGATGCAGCCAGGGCTTGCCGTTGGCGGCGCGGTGCACCTCGATCTTGGGGTGGCTGTCACGCTTGAAGCCCTCGATGATCACCAGATCCACCGGGTTCAGCCGGCCCAACAGTTCGGCCAGCGGGGGTTCGGGCGCGCCGCGCAGCTCGGTCATCAGCGCCCAGCGGTTGGCGGAACTCACCAGCACCTGTTCGGCGCCCGCCGCGCGGTGCTCATAGCTGTCCTTGCCGGGCACATCCACGTCGAAGGCATGATGCGCGTGCTTGATGGTGGAGACGCTGAGGCCGCGCCGCCGCAATTCGGGGATCAACCCCTTGAGCAGGGTCGTCTTGCCCGCCCCGCTCCATCCCGCCAGGCCGATCACACGCATCACGGTATCAAGCCTTGCCCAACAGGGAGGTCAAGCATGGGGGGCCTCGGCCTCCGGTGTCTCCCGCGCGAGCGCCAGGATCATCCGGCGCAGCCAGGCATGGCCGCGGTCGGCCTCGAAGCGACGATGGAAGATCAGGGACAGGCGGGTGTGATGGGTTTCGATCGGCGGCGGGCGGCAGACCAGGCCATGGGCCTCCGCCAGCAGCTGCGCCAGCCGGGCGGAGCAGGTCATGATCATGTCCGTGCGCTTCAGGATCTCCGGCACCGCGGACAGATGCGCCACCACCGCGCCCAGCCGGCGGGGGTGCCCGGCCTCCCGCAGCGGCGCGTCCAGCGCGCCATCGCGGGAGCCATTGGGCGAATGCAGCAGATGCGGCACCGAGACATAGCGTTCCAGCGTGAGTTCGCCCTGGGCCAGCGGGTGGTCGGGACGCATCAGCACCATGAAAGCCTCCGGCAGCAGGCGCAGCTTGGTATACAGCGCGGTGGGCTCCGGCAGCACGCCGACGGCCATCTGCGCCACGCTCGATTCCAGCAGGGCGAAGGCGTTGGTGCGGTCCGCGTGGGAAATGGCGAGCATGCAGCCCGGCGCCTCGCGCATCATCGCCTCCAGCAGGGCCGGGGCCAGCACGGTTTCGGCGTATTCGGACATGGCGATGGTGAAGACGCGCCGCGCCGTGGCGGGGTCGAAGGGCGCGGTGGCGACCAGGGTTTCCTCCAGCCGGTCCAGCGCCTCCGCCACCGGGCCCATCAGGCTGAGGGCGAGGGCCGTGGGCTCCACCCCGCCCGGGCTGCGCAGGAACAGCTCGTCGTTCAGCGCCACGCGCAGCCGCGCCAGCGCGTTGGAGACGGCGGGCTGGGACAGCCGCAGCCGCCGGGCCGCGCGCGTGACATGGCGTTCGCGCGCCACCGCGTCGAACACCCGCAGCAGGTTGAGGTCGAGCCCATCCAGCCCGCTCATGCGGCCCCCGCATCATTCATCCGGGTGATAATGATCGTTCACCGGGCGAGTTGGAAGGGTTGGTGCATGCCGTTCTATATGAACGGCTTGTCATTCTGACCGGACCCCCCGCATGCCCTCCTCCGTTGCCTGTGGCACGCTGCTGCTGCGTCTTTCCCTGGGCGTCACCATGCTGGCGCATGGCCTGTATCTGAAGATCATGACCTTCGGCCTGGCCGGCACGATGGGCTATTTCGAGCGCATCGGTTACCCGCCGGCGCTGGGCGCCGTGGTGGCCTTCGCCGAGACGGCGGCGGGCATCGCGCTGATCCTGGGCGTGATGGTGCGCCCGGTCTCCGTGCTGCTGCTGCCGATCCTGATCGGCGCCTTCTGGCAGCATGCGGGCAATGGCTGGTCCTTCTCCGCCCCGCGCGGCGGGTGGGAATACCCGCTGCTGCTGGTGGTGCTGGCCGTGGTGCAGGCACTGCTGGGCACGGGCGCCCTGGCGCTGGAGCCGGTGCGCGAGAAGCTACGCCAGTTCCTGCCGGGCTGGGCGGTGTAAGGGGGGGCTTCGCCCCCTGACCCCCCCAGCAAGGGGCCCTGCCCCTTGCATCCCCGCCAAAGGCCGAAAGGCCCTTGGAACCCAATTATTGGCGCCTTACCTTGGCAGGCGGGGCGCCGTTTTCATGATAAAAATCAATGGGAAACACCTTCCCAGGATCAGCGCCCAACTGATCTAGGTCCAGGACCGAGCACGGTCCTGGCGGGGGTCCAGGGGGCAGCGCCCCCTGGTGCCTCCCGGCGCGCTCCATTGCCTGTCATGCTCCCCGCAGGCAGCAGGAGCCCTTCGATGGCCGCATTTTCCCCTGACGAACAGCGGCCCCGTGCCCGTGACCTGGGCATCGCCCCTGGCGTGCTGCGCCCTGGCCCGCTGAACGCCATCACCGATGTCGCGGGCGTGGCCGTGGGCCATGTCACGCTGATCGAGGGCGAGGCCATCCGCACCGGTGTCACGGCCATCCTGCCCCACCCCGGCAACCTGTTCCAGGACAAGACCCCGGCCGGCTTCGCCGCGGGCAATGGCTTCGGCAAGTTCGCGGGTTCCACCCAGATCGAGGAGCTGGGCGAGATCGAGACCCCCATCATCCTGACCAACACCCTCTCGGTCGCGGAGGGGATCGCGGGCGCCGTCGCCTGGACCCTGGCCCAGCCGGGCAATGAGGCCGTGGTCTCCGTCAACGCCGTGGTGGGTGAGACCAATGACGGCGTGCTGAACGACATCCGGGGCCGGCATGTCACGGCGGCGCATGTGCTGGCGGCGATCGCGGCCAGCGCCCCGGGCCCGGTGGCCGAGGGCTGCGTGGGTGCCGGCACCGGCACCCAGGCCTTCGGCTGGAAGGGCGGCATCGGCACCAGCTCCCGCCTGCTGCCCGGCTCGCTGGGCGGGCATGCGGTGGGGGTGCTGGTGCAGACGAATTACGGCGGCATCCTCTCGATGGGGGGCGCGCCGGTGGGGCGGGCGCTGGGGCGGTATTTCCTGAAGGACCGGATCGACGATCATGGCGGGGATGGCTCGGTCGTGATCGTCATCGCCACCGACGCGCCGCTGTCGGACCGCAACCTGAAGCGCCTGGCCCAGCGGGCCTTCCTGGGGCTGGGCCGCACGGGGTCGTGCATGGCCAACGGGTCTGGCGACTATGCGCTGGCTTTCTCGACCGCCGCTTCCGTGCGGCGGACGCCCGGGCCGCGCACCATCGAGGACTGGCCGAACGATGCCATGTCCCCCCTGTTCCAGGCGGTGGTGGAGGCGACGGAGGAGGCGGTCTGCAACGCCATGCTGCGGGCCGTGACGATCACCGGCCACCAGGGCCGCCGGCTGGAGGCCATCCCGCCCGAGGCGGTGCGCCAGGTGCTGGCCCGGCACGGGCTGGGCGGCGAGGCCCCATGACCGGCCCCGCCTGGCGCGTCGGGCTGATGGTGTTCGCCGCGGGGCTGTCCACCACCCTGCCGCTGCCGCTGTATGTGGAATATGCCGATGGGGCGGGGAATGGGGCGCTGGCCGCCGCCTTCGCCTGCTATGCCGGGGTGCTGATCCTGACCGCGCCCCTGCTGGGGCCGCTGCCGGACCGCATCGGGCGGCGGCGCACCATGGTGCTGGGGCTGGCGCTCGCCGCGGCCTCCAGCCTGTTCCTGGCGCTGTGGCCGGGATTGGGCAGCCTGGCGCTGGCGCGCGTGTTCCAGGGCCTCGGCATGGGCTGCGTGGCCAATGCCGCCGCCGCCTGGGCCGCCGAATTGCTGGAACGCCAGGGCAGGCCGCGCGAACAGGCCAGCCGGGAGGGCGCGGCCACCGTCACCGCCGGGACCTCCGGCAGTTTCGGGCTGGGGCCGGTGCTGACGCTGCTGGCGCTGCTGGCCTGGCCGCTGGCGCGCCCGCCCATCACCCTGCCGCTGCATCTGCTGCTGCTGGGGCTGTGCATCGTGATGGCGCTGCGCCTGCCGGAAACCCGGGTGCCGCTGGGCGGGCCCGCGCTGCGCTGGCCGGCCTTTCCGCGCGGCACGCTGGCGTCGTCGCTGGCGATGGTGCCGGCCTGGGGGCTGACGGGGGTGGCCATCACCACCGTGCCCGCCGCGCTGGCCGCCGCCGGGCAGCCGCGCGCGGGCGCCTGGGCCGTGGCCTGCATGATCCTGATGGGGCTGGCGGTGCAGGGGCGCACGCGGGCGCTGCCGCCCGCGCGGTCCCTGCGGCTCGGCTTGCCGCTGCTGGTGCTGGGCGGCGGCGTGATGTTCTGGGGGGCACTGGGCGGGGGGCTGCCGGCCCTGATGCTGGGGGCCGCGATCATCGGCCTGGCGGCGCACGGGCTGGTCTATCTGGGCGGGCTGGCGGCGGCGACCATCGCCGCCCCCGATGACCGGCCGCGCGCCACCGCGGGCTTCTTCCTGATCGCGCATGTGGGGTTTTCCGCCGTGCCGCTGCTGGTGGGGCTGGGGGCGGACGCGCTGGGCACCGCCATGGCGCTGGCGCTGATGTGGGTGGCCGTGCTGGTCTGCACCCTGGCTTTGTGGCGGGCCCTGCCGTGACCGATCGCATCCTGGTGCTGGATATCGAAACCGTGCCGGACCTGGCCACCGGCCGCACCCTGCTGGGCGCCGCCGCCGAGGGGATGGACGACACCGCCCTGCGCGCGGCGCTCGGCGCCCGCTATGCCCGCGCGGGGGAGGACCCGGCGCATGCCTTCCTGAAGGCGCCGCTGCACCGGCTGGTGGTGCTGGGCGTGCTGCGCCTGCGCCGCGACGGCCAGGGCGAGCCCTGGCAGGTGACCCAGCTGGAAGCGCGCGGCACCGATGACGTGCCGGAGGCCGCGCTGCTGGAACGCCTGGACCACGCCTTCCGCAACCAGCCGGTGCTGGTGGGCTTCAACACCCAGGGCTTCGACCTGCCGGTGCTGCGCTATCGCGCCATGGCGCTGGGCGTGGCCATGCCCAACCTGTTCGGGCGCGGCGGGCGGGATTACGGCCACCGCTACGGCAACGACCACATCGACCTGTGCGACCGGCTCTCAGGCCACCGCGCCAGCACGCCGCCCTCCCTGGCGGAGGCCGCGGCGCTGCTGGGGCTGGATGCCAAATCCTTCATGGGCGGGGCGGCGGTGGAGGAAGCGGCGAAGGCCGGCAAGCTGGGCGATGTCGCGGCCTATTGCGAGCAGGATGTGGTGAACACCTGGGCGCTGTGCCTGCGCTGGATGCTGGCAACCGGCCTGCTGGGCCCGGAGGACACGCGGGCCAGCATGGCCGCGCTGGCCGACCATGTGGAGGAGGCGGGCAAACCCGAACTGCTGCCGCTGCTGGAGGGGCTGCGCAGGCTGGCCGCCTAGGGCGGCTTCCGTTCGCACCGGCTCACGGCAACCGCCCTAGGCATTTGTTTTCACGATCATCTTTACCCGATCAGATGATTCCATCTGATCGGCTGATGATCTAAACCAACTGCGCCGAAACCTCCTCCGCCGCGTCCCGCAGCCGGGGCAGCATGGCCAGCAGCCGGACCTTCGCCCCCGCCCCCCCGGCGGGGCAGCCGATATTCACCGCCGCCACCACCCGCCCGTCGAAGCGCGTCAGCGGAATGGCCAGCGACAGGAAGCCCTGCTCCGCCTCCTGCTCCACCAGGGCGAAGCCCTCGGCCCGCGCGGCCAGGATGCTGGCGCGGATCGCCGGCACATCCAGCACCGTGTGCGGCGTGACCGGCTGCGGCGACAGCCCGGCCAGGAAGGCCTCCAGCGCCGCGTCCTCCATCGCGCCCAGCAGCACGCGCCCCAGCGCGGAGCAGAAACCCGGCAGCCGCTCCCCCAGCATGGAGGACATGCTGGGCATCCGCGTGGGCCGGCCATAGGCGATGAACACCACATCCGGCCCATCCAGCACCGCCGCGCTGCAGGCGACGCCCAGCTCCAGCGCCAGGGCCTCCAGCCGAGGCTGCAACACGGTCGAGGCACCGTTGGAACCCAGATAGGCGGCGGCCAGCGTCAGCACCCGGGGCGTCAGGCGGAACAGCCGGCCGTCGCTGTCCACATGGCCCAGCGCCTGCAAGGTGATCAGCGCGCGGCGCGCGGTGGCGCGCGGCAGGTCCACCGCGCGGGCGATCTCGGCCAGGGTCATCGGGCGGCGCCCGGCGCCGAAGGCCTGGATCACCGCCAGGCCACGGGCCAATGCCTCCAGGAAATCGGGGCCGTTTGCCGATGCTTTGCGCAGCACCGCATCCTCTTCGCGCAATCTCGGCAGGGTCAGGCTCCTTCGCATGGTGCGGTGCACGGCTTCACCGTTGATGCAGGTCAAGCCGCCTCGCTATCATCGCACATATGTTCGCTCTGCGAACACTCCCTATTCGCCGCCGCCAGCGGGAGACAAAGCGCATGCTGACCGTCGAACAGAATGACCGCCTGACCCGGGTGGGCCCCGGCACGCCGGGGGGCGCCGTGCTGCGCCATTACTGGCAGCCGATCGCGCTGGCCGATGAGGTGGCGGGCCCGCGCCCCATCCGCCCCGTGCGCGCGCTGGGCCAGGATTTCGTGCTGTTCCGGGACGAGGCCGGCAATCTGGGCCTGCTGGACCGCGACTGCCCGCACCGCAACGCCGACCTCGCCTTCGGCCGGCTGGAGGATGGCGGGCTGCGCTGCCCCTTCCATGGCTGGCTGTTCGACACCAAGGGCACCTGCCTGGACACGCCGGCGGAACCAGAGGGCAGCACCCTGTGCCAGCGCATCCGCCAGAAGAGCTATCCGGTGGTGGAGCGCAGCGGCGTCATCTTCGCCTGGCTGGGCGATGCCGAGCCCGCGCCCTTCCCCGCCTTCGACTGCTTCGCGGCACCCGAGACGCACACCTTCGCCTTCAAGGGCCTGATCGAGTGCAACTGGCTGCAGGCGCTGGAGGTGGGCATCGACCCCGCCCATGCCAGCTTCCTGCACCGCTTCTTCGAGGACGGCGACCAGGACGATGCCTATGGCAAGCAGTTCCGCGCGACCTCGGACGGTTCCGACCTGCCGATGACCTATGTGCTGCGCGAATTCCCGCGCCCGCGCATCGAGGTGGAGAACACCGACCACGGCCTGCGCGTGTTCGCCCTGCGCGAGATCAACGAGAAAACCACCCATGTGCGGGTGACCAACAGCTTCTTCCCCACCGCCTTCGTCATCCCGATGAGCGCCGAGATGACCATCACCCAGTGGCACATGCCGGTGGATGACGAGAACTGCTATTGGGTGGCGATCTTCACCAGCTTCGCCGCCCCCGTGGACCGCGCCCAGATGCGCGCGCAGCGGCTCGACAGCTACTCCCTGCCCGACTACCTGCCGAAGAAGAACGCCACCAACGACTATGGCTTCGACGCGGACGAACAGACGCGCAGCACCTACACGGGCATGGGCGAGGACATCAACGTCCATGACCAATGGGCGGTGGAAAGCCAGGGCCGCATCCAGGACCGCACGCGCGAACACCTGGCCAGCACCGACAAGGCCATCGCCGCCAACCGCCGCCTGCTGCTGCGCGCCATGGCCGCCATCGAGGCCGGCGAACGCCCGCCGCTGATGCAGGGCGAAGGCACCGCCGCGATGACCGGGCCCTCCACCATCGATTGCATGGCCCCGGCCGAAGGCTGGGAAGCGCATTGGAAACAGGCCGTGGCCCGCAGGCGCGCCGCCGCCCCCTGGGCACCGCCGGCCCTGGCGGCGGAGTGATGGGGGTGGTCGCGCAACGCAGGGGCTCTGCCCCTGCACCCCGCCAGGAAACTCAGTTTCCTGGACCTTCGGTCTGTTTGGCACCTGGCCTTCAAAACATGTTACCGATTGAATTTTATCATGAAATTGGCACCCCACCTGGCAAGGTAGAGCGCCAAACTCATGGGGTGCAGGGGCCTTTCGGCTCCTGCCGGGGTGCCGAGGGGCGGCGCCCCTCGGTGGGGGCCCGGGGGAAAGGCCCCCGGAGTGCCGCCCGATGAGTTTCGTCGCCCGACATTCCCTCTCGGACGCCGCCCATCGCGCCGAGGTGCTGCGCGAGATCGAGGTGCGCGGCGTGGAGATGCTGCGCCTCGCCTTCCCCGACCAGCACGGCATCCTGCGCGGCAAGACCCTGGTCGCCGCCGAGGCGCGTTCGGCCATGGAGAATGGCGTCGCCCTCACCTCCACCCTGCTGTTGAAGGACACGTCCCACCGCACCGTCTTCCCGGTCTGGAGCGCGGGCGGGGGTCTGGGCGATGCCGCCCTGCAAGGGGCCGCCGACCTGGTGCTGATCCCCGATCCTTCCACCTTCAAGGTGCTGCCCTGGGCGCCGCACACGGGCTGGATGCTGTGCGATGCCTATATGCCCGATGGCCGCGTCGCGCCCTTCGCCACCCGCGCCATGCTGGCGCGCGAACTGGCCCGGGCCGAGGCGAAAGGCTTCGAGCTGATCACGGGCCTCGAGGTGGAGTTCCACCTGTTCAAGCTGCTGGACCCGAAGCTGGCCCCCAGCGACGCCGGCCAGCCCGGCACGCCGCCTGATGTCGCGCTGCTGACCCAGGGCTACAACTACCTGACCGAGCTGCGCTACGACCAGCTCGACCCCGCCGTGGAGATCCTGCGCCGGGAAGTGCAGGCGCTGGGCCTGCCGCTGCGCTCCATCGAGGTGGAGTTCGGCCCCAGCCAGGTGGAGTTCACCTTCAGCGCGCTGCCGGGCATGGGCTCGGCGGACATGATGGTGCTGTTCCGCTCGGCGGTGAAGCAGGTGGCGCGGCGGCATGGCTATCATGCCACCTTCATGTGCCGCCCGCGCATCCCGCAGGTGATGTCCAGCGGCTGGCATCTGCACCAGTCGATGAAGCACACCGCCAGCGGCCGCAACGCCTTCGTGGGTGAGGGCGAGCTGCTGTCGGGCACCGCGAAGCACTATCTGGGCGGGCTGCTGCGGCATGCGCGCGCGGCGGCGGCCTTCGCCACGCCCACGCTGAACGGGTATCGCCGCTACCGCTCGCATTCCCTGGCGCCGGACCGCGCGATCTGGGGCATCGACAACCGCGGCGTGATGCTGCGCGCGCTGGGCACGCCGGGCGACCCCGCCACGCGCATCGAGAACCGCGTGGGGGAGCCGGCGGCCAACCCGTACCTGTACATCGCCAGCCAGCTGGCCTTCGGCATGGCGGGCATCGAGGAAGGGCTGGACCCCGGCCCCAGCGCCGACGCCCCCTATGACACCGAGGCCCCCATGCTGCCGCGCAGCCTGGCCGAGGCGCTGGACGCGCTGGATGCCGACACGCTGGCCCGGGCCAGCTTCGGCGACGGCTTCATCGACTACTACCTGCGGATCAAGCGCGCGGAGATCGCGCGCTTCGAGGCCGAGGTCTCGGAGTGGGAACACCGGGAGTATTTCGAGCTTTTCTGACAGCGCTGCGGGGTGGGGCTTATGGCGTTCCTGGAACTGGACGCACTCGGGAAATTCTACCCGCAGCCGGGCGGCGCGCCGCCGGCGCGGATCATGGAGCGCGTCTCCCTGACCGTGCCGGAGGGCGAGTTCCTGGCCGTGCTGGGCCCTTCGGGCTGCGGCAAGTCCACGCTGTTGCAGATGGTGGCGGGGCTGACCACGCCCAGCGAGGGCGAGGCCCGCATCAACGGCCGCGCCGTGGCCGGGCCGCCGCCGGAGGCGGTGTACCTGTTCCAGCAATACAACCGTTCCTTGCTGCCGTGGCGGAACTGCCGGGACAATGTGGCCTTCGCCACCGAGCATCGCCTGGGCCGCAAACCCGCGCGCGCGGCGGCCGATGAGCAGCTGGCCCAGGTCGGGCTGGCGGGGTTCGGGGACCATTACCCCTGGCAACTGTCGGGCGGCATGCAGCAGCGCGTGGCCATCGCCCGCGCCCTGGCGGCCGAACCCGCCCTGCTGCTGATGGACGAGCCCTTCAGCGCGGTGGACGCGCTGACGCGCATCCAGCTGCAATCGCTGATCCTGGACATCTGGGCACGCCGCAAACTGACCGTGATGCTGGTGACGCATGATGTGGAGGAGGCGATCTTCCTGGCCGACCGCATCGCCGTGCTGACGCCCCGCCCCAGCACGATCGGGGAGGTGATCGAGGTCGGCCTGCCGCGCCCGCGCGACGCGATCGCGACGCGGGAGGCGCCGCGCTTCCTGGAACTGCGCCACCACCTGCTGAACCGGCTGCTGGCGCGCGATGCGGCTTAGGACCCTGCTTCCCGGCCTCTTCGTGGTGGCGATGATCATCGCCTTCCTGGAATTCGCCGTGGATGCGGGGATGATCCGCCGCGCCCTGCTGCCGCCGCCCAGCGCCACGGCCGAGGTGCTGTGGGAATTGCTCAGCACCGGGGAATTCCTCCCGCCGCTGCTGTCCACGCTGAAACTGGTTTTCGCGGGCTTCTTCCTGGGCAGCGCCATCGGTATCGGGCTGGGCACGGCCATGGGCGTCTCGCCCGCCATGTACCGCCTGTTCGAGCCGCTGGTGGAGCTGATCCGTCCCATCCCGAAATCCGCGCTGGTGCCGCCGCTGATGCTGTTCCTGGGCATCGACGACGCGATGAAGATCACCTCCGTGACCCTCGTCGTCACCTTCCCCGTGCTGCTGAACACGCTTCAGGGCGTGCGCGGGGTGGACCGGGTGATGCTGGACGCGGCCCGCACCCATGGCTGGGGGCTGGGCCACACGCTGTGGCACATGATCCTGCCCGCGGCCCTGCCCTTCATCCTGGCCGGCATGCGCGTCAGCCTGGGCCTGGCCATGGTGCTGGCGGTGCTGAGCGAGATGCTGGCCGGCCAGGGGGGCCTCGGCTTCCTGATCCTGGACATGCAGCGCAGCTTCCAGCTGCGCCAGATGTACGCCTGGCTGGTCATCCTGGCCGTGCTGGGCCTGCTGCTGAATTCGATCTTCCTGCTGGCGGAACGGCGCGCGCTGTTCTGGCAGCGCCGCTGACCACCACGGAGACCCAAGTGATGACGCAAGCCACCCGCCGCGCCGCCCTGCTGGGCTTGGGCGCTTCCACCCTGATGGCGCCGGCGATCAACGCCCAGGCGCTGACGAAGATGCGCGTCAGCGTCATCCCGGTGCTGGATGTGGCGCCGCTGCACGCGGCCATCGCCCAGGGCTTCTTCGCGGCCGAGGGCATCGAGATCGACACCTCCACCACCGCCGGCGGCGCCACCGGCCTGCCGGGGCTGATCGCGGGGCAGTTCCGCGCCGTGTTCTCCAACGGCGTGTCCACCATGCTGGGCGTGCGTGAGGGGCAGGAGTTCAAGTTCATCTCCGGGGCCTCCCGCGCCACCATGGGCCCGCCGGACATCCTGGCGGTGCTGACGCGCAAGGGCAGCGGCATCCGTTCGGGCAAGGACCTGGAAGGCAAGCGCATCGCCAGCAACACGCGCAACAACATTGTCTGGCTGCGCGGCATGGCCTGGGTGGAAAAGACCGGCGGCGACTGGCGGAAAGTCACCACCGTCGAAATCCCGTTCCCGCAGATGGCCGATGCGCTGATCGGCGGGCGGGTGGATGCCGTCATCTCCTCCGAGCCCTTCGTGGCCGCGGCACTGGAGACCGGGCAGATCGAACGCATCGGCTGGCCGATGAGCGAAACCCAGCCCGGCTGCACCAACGCGCATTACGTGGGCATGGGCCCCGATTTGGCCCGCAACGGCGAGATCTTCGACCGCTGGGCGCGCGCGCTGCACAAGGGCGTGGATTGGGTGAATGAGCGCCTGGGCCAGCCGCCGCTGCTGGAACTGATCTCCAACTTCTCCCGCGTGCCGCTGGAGCGCATGCGCAATGTGGCCCTGCCCGCCTACGCCAAGAACGTGACGCCCGCCGAGATCGACGAGCTGGTGGGCACCATGCAGCGCTATGGCCTGACCGGGCGCTATCCGGCCAGCGCCAGCCTGATCCACAAGACCGCCCAGTGAGGTTGGGCCAGTGAGGGTGGGCCAGTGAAGGCAGGCCGGATCACCTCCGGCTTCTGGCTGGTCGCGGCGCTGCTGGCGCTGTGGGAGTTGTCCGCCCGGCTGCATTGGGTGGACAGCCCCAACTGGCCCGCGCTGTCCCAGGTGCTGGCGGCGCTGTTCCACGACATCGCCTCCGGCGAGCTGCCGCCGCTGATCGGCGGCACGCTGTGGCGCATGGGCGCGGGGCTGGCGGCGGGCAGCGTGGCGGGCGTGGTGGTGGGGCTGGCCTTCTGCCTGGCCCCGGTCACGCGCATGCTGCTGGCGCCGGCGGTGGAGCTGCTGCGGCCCATCCCGGTGCCCGCCGTCATCCCGCCGCTGGTGCTGTTCCTGGGCCTCGATGACCCGATGAAGATCACGGTCGTCGCACTCACGGCCTTCTTCCCCGTGCTGACCAACACCATGCAGGGTGTCGCCGCCGTGGAGGCCGAGGCGATCCAGATGGGCCGCACCTTCGGCGTGGGGCCGTTGCGACGCGCGGCCTTCATCGTGCTGCCCGCGACCCTGCCCTACGCGCTGGCGGGGGTGCGGGTGGCGCTCGGCCTCTCCCTCGTGGTGGCGGTGGTGGCGGAGATGATCGCGGGCGAGGCCGGCATCGGCCATTATCTGGTGATGATGCAATTCGCCGGCCGCGCGCCCGAGATGTACGCCACCATCATCCTGCTCTCGGTGCTGGGCTATGCGCTCAACCGCGGCTTCGTGGCGGTGGAGCGCCGGGCGATCCATTGGTGGTTCGCGCTGGGCCGGCAAGCGGATGGCTGAACCCGCCCGCACGGATTGGGCCGAGGTCTCGGCCCTGGTCGGCGCGGGCGTGATCGGCGCGCTGCAGACCGGCAAGGTGCCGCCCGCCCTGCTGGTGCTGGCGGCGGATTTCGGCTTCGGCCTGCCGGGGGCGGCGCTGCTGCTCTCCTTCTTCGCGCTGCTGACCGGGCTGATGGGCTGCGTGGCGGGCAGCACGGCCGCGCGGCTGGGCACGCGCCGCGTGCTGATCGGCGGGCTGTGGCTGGCGGGCGGCGCGGGGCTGGCCCTGGCCGCCGCCCCCAATGTGCCGCTGCTGTATGGCGCGCGGCTGGTCGAGGGGCTGGGCTTCCTGGCCATCGTCGTCTCCGCCCCCACGCTGGTGGCGCAGCGCTCGGCGCCGCGCGACCGGGCGATGGCGCTGTCGATCTGGGCGGCCTTCATGCCGGCGGGCATCGCGCTGGGCATGCTGGGCGCGCCGCTGATCGGCGCCTGGGGCTGGCGCGGGGCCTGGGTGCTGGCAAGCGGTCTGGCCTTGCTGATGGCCCTGGTGGTGACGGCGCTGGTGCCGCGCGCGGTGGGCGGGCCGCAGAGGGGGTTGGGCTCGCCGCTGGCGGCGCTGCGGGCGCTGGTGGCGGCGCGGCGGCCGCTGCTCGTGGCGGGCTGCTTCGCCAGCTATGTGGCGATCTATTTCGGCATCGCGGCCTTCCTGCCGGCCTTCGTCATCGAGCGTTTCGGCGCCGGGCTCAGCCTGGCGGGCGCGATCGGCGCGGTGGCCGCGGGGGCGAATGTGGTGGGCAACCTGGCCGCCGGAGAGGCGCTGCGGCGCGGCATGAATCCCGGGCGGCTGGTGCTGGTCACGGGGGTGGCGATGTCGGTGCTGACGGCGGCCAGCTACGCGGCCTCTCCGGGGCTGGTGGTGGCGCTGGCGCTGTCCATGGCGGCGTCGCTGGTGGGCGGCGCGGTGCCGGCCTGCCTGTTCGCCACCGTGCCGCTGGTGGTGCCGGGCCCGGGGCTGATCGGGCCCGCCATGGGCCTCGTGATCCAGTGCAACAATCTGGGGCAGGTGCTGACACCGCCCATCATCGCCGCCGCCGTGGGCCATGGCTGGGGCGGGTCGGCGGTGCCGCTGCTGCTGGCGGGCGTCACGCTGGCGCTGTGCGCGTGGCCTTTGATGCGTCTGGGGGACAGGGCATGAAACTCGCCGTCATCGGCAATGGCATCATGGGGGCCTGCGCCGCGGCCTGGCTGCAACGCGAAGGCCATCACGTCACCTTCATCGACCCGCTGGGCCCCGCCGAGGCCACGAGCTTCGGCAATGCCGGCTCGCTGTCGCCCAGCGCCTGCCTGCCGGTGGGCATGCCGGGCATGTGGAAGAAGGTGCCGTCCTGGCTGCTGGACCCGCTGGGGCCGCTGGCGGTGCGCTGGTGGTACGCGCCCGTCGTCGCACCCTGGCTGGTGCGGTTCCTGCGTGCCTCCGACCGCGCGGAGGTGGTGCGCATCGCCACCGCCCTGCGGCACCTGCTGGAACCCATCTTCGACTGCTACGAGCCGCTGCTGCAACGCGCGGGCGCCATGGGGCTGATGCGGCGCAGCGGCTGCCTCTACGTCTATTCCGGCGAGGAAGCGGCGCGGCAATGGGCCTGGGGCATGAAGCTGCGGCGCTCGCTCGGCGTGCACATGCGCGATGTGGCCGAGGATGAGCTGGTCAGCCTGGAACCCGACCTGAAGGGCCGCTTCCGCTTCGGCATCCTGGCGCCGGAGAACGGTTCGACGCTGGACCCCGCCGCCTTCACCCGGGCCATCTTCGAGCAATGCGTGAAGGATGGCGCGGCGGTGGTGCGAAAGCGCGTCACCGGCTTCGACATGGCGGGCGGCACCGTGCGGGCCGTGCAGCTCGATGACGGCACGCGGCATGAGACGGACGGCGTGGTGCTGGCGGGCGGCGCGTGGTCGGCGAAGCTGGCCAACCAGCTGGGCCCCGCCATCCCGCTGGAGACCCAGCGCGGCTATCACGTGACCGTCGAGAGCAACAACCTGGCCCTGACCCACACCGTGATGGCCGTCGAGCACAACCTGATGGTGAACCCCATGCGCATGGGGCTGCGGCTGGCGGGCACGGTGGAGTTCGCGGGCCTGAAGGCCGCCCCCGACTGGCGCCGCGCGGACAGCCTGCTCGCCCGCGGGCAGGAGATGTTCCCCCATCTGGACACCAGCCGCACCACCCGATGGATGGGCCACCGCCCCTGCCTGCCGGACAGCCTGCCGGTGATCGGCCGCGCGCCGCGCGCGGAGAACGCCTGGTTCGCCTTCGGCCACGGCCATGTGGGCATGTGCGGCGCCGCCAGCACGGGGCGGGAGGTGGCGAACCTCGTCGCCGGGCGCATGCCGCAGATCGACCTTTCCCCCTTCAGCCCGACACGCTTCCGCCGGGCCGCTTGAACAACAAAGCCAGCCAGAAACCGGTGTCACGAACACAGGAGTAGCTTGCATGATGTCTTTGAAGATCGGGCGCCGGGCGCTGGGCCTGTCGGCCCTGGCCGCAGCCCCCGCCCGGGCGCAGTCCTGGCCGGAAAAACCCATCCGCCTCGTCGTGCCCTTCCCGCCCGGGGGCAGCACCGATGTGCTGGCGCGGCGCATCGGAGAGAAGCTGACGGTGGCGCTGGGCCAGCCGGTGCTGGTGGAAAACCGGCCCGGCGCCGGCGGCACCACGGGGGCCGACGCGGTGGCGAAATCCGCCCCCGACGGCCACACCCTGCTGATGGGCGTGACGGGCAGCAACGCCATCGCCGTCAGCCTGTTCCGCAACCTGCCCTATCACCCGGTGCGGGATTTCGCGCCGGTCACGCGCGTCATCTCCGCGCCGCTGGTGCTGGTGGCCCATCCCTCGATGAACGTGACGGATGTGGCGGGCTATGTGGCCGCCGCGAAGGCCGCGCCCAACGCCGTCACCTACGGCACGCCGGGCAATGGCACCTCCATGCACCTGACGGGCGTGATGTTCGCCAACGCCACCGGCACGCAGCTGACCCATGTGCCCTATCGCGGCACGGCCCAGATGACGACGGACCTGATCGCGGCACGGCTGGTTTCCTCCTTCGCGGATATGCTGGTGACCATGCCGCTGATCCGCGACGGGCAGTTGCGGGCGCTGGCCGTGACCTCCCCCCAGCGCCACCCCATGCTGCCGCAGGTGCCCACCATGCAGGAGGCGGGGCTGGCGGGGTTTTCGGCGACCTCCTGGCAAGGGGTGTTCGCGCCCGCCGGCACGCCCACACCGGTGGTGGCGAGGCTGCATGAGGAAATCGCGAAAATCATGGCACTGCCGGAGGTGAAGGACAGCTTCGCCTCCCAGGGCTTCATCGTGGAAGCGGTGGGCCCGGCCGAATTCGCGCCCTTCGTGGCGGCGGAGACGGCGAAATGGGCCGAGGTGGTGCGGGCGGGCAACGTCAGCCTGGACTGATACCTACCGGCCGGTCGGGCATGCTGGCCACCCGGGGCTTCACTTGCCGCGCGCCCCGGGTTAGCGTTTGCGCAGCAATGCATCAATGAGGAAACGCAGCATGCTTCTCGAAGGCAAAGTCGCGGTCGTCACCGGTTCCGGTGGCGGCATCGGGCGCGAGATCGCGCTGGCCATGGCCGCCGCCGGCGCCAAGGTGGTCATCAATGACGTCGGCGCCTCCCTGGGCGGCGAGGGCTTTTCCACCAGCCCCGCCGAGCAGACCAAGGCCCTGATCGAGCAGCGCGGCGGCCAGGCCGCGATCAACACCGACAGCGTCTCCGAATGGGACAGCGCCAAGCGCATCGTGCAGTGCGCGCTGGACAATTTCGGCAAGATCGACATCGTCGTGAACAACGCCGGCATCCTGCGCGACCAGATCTTCCACCGCATGACGCCGGAGGAATGGCTCTCCGTCATCTCCGTGCATCTGAACGGCAGCTTCTTCGTCTCCCGCGCCGCGGCCGAGCATTTCCGCAAGCAGGAAAGCGGCGCCTTCGTGCACATGACCAGCACGTCCGGCCTCATCGGCAATTTCGGCCAGGCGAACTATTCCGCGGCCAAGCTGGGCATCGCCGCCCTGTCGAAGTCGATCGCGCTGGACATGCAGCGCTACAACGTGCGCTCCAACTGCATCGCGCCGTTTGCCTGGAGCCGCATGACCAGCTCCATCCCGGCGGAAACGCCGGAGCAGAAGGCGCGCGTCGAGCGCATCTCCCGCATGGGGCCCGAGAAGAACGCGCCGCTGGCGGTGTTCCTCGCCTCCGACGCGGCGAAGGAAGTGTCGGGCCAGATCTTCGCGCCCCGCATGCATGAGCTGTTCCTGTTCAACCAGTCCCGCCCCATCCGCTCCATCCACAGCGAGAATGGCTGGACGCCGGAACGCATCGCGGAAATCGCGCTGCCGGCGTTCAAGGCGAACTTCACGCCGCTCGACCGCTCGGGCGATGTGTTCAGCTGGGATCCGGTCTGAGGTTTCGGGCGCGGGTTGGGGGGGCTTCGCCCCCCCGGTCAGAGGCTCCGCCCCTGACAACCCAGCCCCACACCCCAGGGACCGAAAGGCCCTTGGAACTCAGGAATTGGCGCCTTACCTTGGCAGGTGGGGCGCCTTTTTCTTTATAAAATTCAATGGGAAACCCCTTGGCACTGTAAAGCGCCAAACTCATGGGGTGCAGGGGCCTTTCGGCTCCTGCCGGGGGTCCAGGGGGCGGCGCCCCCTGGATACCGCCCACCCCGAGCCACCGCCCTTAAGCCGGCACTTCCACCATCCGCCGCGCCGGCACCGCCCCGGTGGGCACGGCTCCGAACACATCCTTGCGCGCCTCCGCGATGATTACCCCGCCGAAGCGCCCGAAGGCGCGATGGCCCGCGGCCTCCCACAGCCCGGTCCCGGCCAGGGCCCAGCGGCTGGAAAACGGCGGCACGAACAGCGCGGGGGCCGAGCGTTCCACCGCGAACAGGCGGGACCGCAGCAGCCGCGTGATCTGTCCGCGCGAATAGGGCCGCCCCTGGCCGAAGGGGGTGTGGTCCGTCAGCGACCACCAGCCCAGCCGGTTCGGCACCACCACCAGCAGGCGGCCATCGTCGCGCAGCACGCGCCAGCATTCGCGCAGCAGCGCGTCGGGGCGTTCCACGTGCTCCAGCGCATGGATCAGCAGGATGCGGTCCAGCGACAGGTCCGGCAGGGGCAGGCTGGCTTCGGGCATCACGGCGGCGGGCGGGATCGCGCCATCGGCCAGCGGTTCCGGCACCAGGGAAAGGCAGCGCTCCGCCTGGCCCCGCCACAGCGGCAGATAGGGCGCGCCCCAGCCCACGGCGGCCACGGCCATGCCGGGCAGCAGCGGCCAGAAGCCGGCCAGGGCGGTGGCCAGCACGCGGCTGGCTGCCTCCCCGGGCGGGCTGGCGTAGAAGGCCGGCAGGGCGTGGACCTCATGGCTCATGCAGGGGATATAGGGGCAACCGCGCCTGAGCGGGAGATTCGCAAGGAACCTTCCATGCCTGTGTCCGTCCTGCCCATTCCGCACCAGTCCGACAACTACGCCTGGTTCCTGAAGGATGCCGAAACCGGCCAGACCGCCGTGGTGGACCCGGGCGAGGCCCAGCCCATCATCGATTTCGTGAACGGCCATGGCGGCAAGCTGGACTGGATCATCCTGACCCACCACCACGGCGACCACATCAACGGGGTGGAGGGCGTGCGCGCGGCCTTCGGCGCGAAAGTGATGGGGGCCCGCGCCGACGCCCACCGCCTGCCCGCGCTGGACCTGGCGCTGAGCGAGGGCGACACCCCGGCGCTGGGCGCCACCAAGGGCCAGGTGTTCGACACGCCGGGCCACACGCGCGGCCATATCGCGCTGCTGTTCGGCGATGTGCTGCTGTGCGGCGACACGCTGTTCAGCGTGGGCTGCGGGCGGCTGCTGGAGGGCACGGCGGCGGAGATGTTCGCCTCTCTGCAGAAGCTGGCGAAGCTGCCGGCGGAGACGCTGGTCTGCTGCGGCCATGAATACACCGAGAGCAACATCCGCTTCGCCCTGACGGTGGAGCCGGAGAACGAGGCCTTGCAGGCCCGCGGGCGGGAAGCCCATGCCCTGCGGCTGATCGGCGAGCCCACCGTGCCCACCACCCTGGCGCAGGAGCTGGCGACCAACCCCTTCCTGCGGGTTTCCTCGGTGGAACGGCTTGCGGAAATCCGCGCCGGGAAGGACTCTTTCCGCTGAATCCGGGGAGGAATTCCATGAAACTGCATCACAGCCCGTCCAGCCCCTTCGTGCGCAAGGTGATGGCCGCCGCCATCCTGCGCGGCCTGGACGGGAAGATCGAGAAGATCCCGACCAACCCGCATGAAAGCCCGGCGCATCTGCTGGTGGACAATCCGCTGTCCAAGATCCCGGCGCTGGTGACCGATGACGGCGTGGCGCTGATCGACAGCCTGGTGATCTGCGAATACCTGGACACGCTGGGCGATGCGCCCCGGCTGATCCCGGCCGCCGGGCCCGAGCGCATCAAGGTGCTGCAACTGCACGCCATCGCCGATGGGCTGATGGATGCGGCGGTGGCCCGGCGCGGCATGGCGCAACTGCCGCAGGATGACGGCCGCCGCGCCTATGACGCCCGGCAGAAGGGCGTGATGGAGCGCTCCCTGGCGGCGCTGGAGAAGGCGGAGCCCCAAGGGCTGGGCAATCTCGGCCTGGTCAGCATCGGCTGCGCGCTGGGCTATCTGGATTTCCGTTACGCGCATGAACCCTGGCGGCCCACGCACCCCAAGCTGGCCGCCTGGTTCGATGCGGTGAAGGCCAACCGCGCCTTCGCCGAGACCATGCCCCCGGCGTGACCGCCGAGGAGATCATCGCCACCCTCGGGCTGCAACCGCACCCCGAGGGTGGCTATTACCGCGAGGTCTGGCGCGACGCCCCGCCCGGGGGCGGGCGCGGCGCCGGCACGGCCATCTTGTATCTGCTGAAGGCGGGCGAGCGCAGCCACTGGCACCGCGTACTGGACGCCGCCGAGGGCTGGCACTGGCATGGCGGCGTGCCGCTGCGGCTGCGGATCTCCGCCGATGGCGTGGCGGTGACGGAGCAGGTGCTGGGGCTGGACCTAGCCGCCGGGCAGCGCCCTTTCGGCCATGTGCCGGCCGGGCATTGGCAGGCGGCGGAACCGGCCGGGGCGGGCTGGGTGCTGGTGGGCTGCACCGTGGCACCCGCCTTCGAGTTCGCGGGGTTCGAGATGGCCCCGCCAGGCTGGGAACCCGGGGCATGAGCGACAGCGCCGCCTGGAACGCCCGTTATGGTGCCACCCCGGGCATGTTCGGCTGGGCGCCCAATGAATTCCTGACCGCGCAGGCGCACCGCCTGCGCCCCGGCATGCAGGCCCTGGCGCTGGGCGACGGGGAGGGGCGCAACGGCGTCTGGCTGGCCCGCCAGGGGCTGGAGGTGACGGCGCTGGACTGGTCCGCCACCGGCATGGCCCATGCGGCGGAGCTGGCGGCGCGGGAGGGCGTGGCGCTGACCACCGTGGTGGCCGATGCCACCGCCTGGGACTGGCCGGAGGCCGCCTTCGATCTGGTGGCCTGGATTTTCGTGCACCTGCCGCCCGAGGACCGCACCAAGGCCTGCGCCGGCGTGCGCCGCGCGCTGAAGCCCGGCGGGCTGCTGGTGCTGGAATGTTTTTCCCCCGCGCAGGAAGGCCGGCGCAGCGGCGGCCCGCGTGAGGCCGCGCTGCTGTGGACCCGCGCGATCGTGGAGGCAGAATTCCCTGCCTTCGCAGTGCTGGCGCTGCTGGAAGGCGCCGTCCGGCTGGATGAGGGCCCGAAGCACCAGGGGCTGGCCGAGGTGGTGCGCGCCGTGCTGCGCGCGCCCTAGACCGGTTTCCGTTCGCACCGGCTCACGGCAACCGCTCCAGGTATTTGTTTTCACGATCATCTTTATCCGATCAGATGATTCCATCCGATCGGATGATGCTCTAACCGCCCTCGATCCGCGTCAGCGTCGCGTACACCCGCCCCCACCAGCGGGAGGCGATCTCGACCCGCAGCGGCAGGGGCGGCGCGCCGGGGCTGGGCACGGCGATCCAGGCGGTGATCTGGCTGGGCTCACGCGCGCGGGCGGGATCCTGGCCGCGCAGGAAGCCACCCAGCATCCGGCTTTCCAGCGTGCAGCGCAGGGCGGGGCCGGGCATGATCACGCCCCATTCGTTCGGTACTATCTCCTGCCCCTCGGTGCGGGCCTCCACCTGGCTCAGGCGGCGGGTGTCGTACAGGCGGGCGCCGCCCTCGCACCGGTTCGTCGCCGCCACGTTGCGCGACAGCATCAGCAGCGCCGAGAGGCTGTCCATGGTGCCGGAGAGCTGGTCCGCGGCCACATCCTCCCGGTCCTCGGTGATCAGGGAGGGGATGAGGGCACGCACCAGCGGGCGGCCGTCGGCGGCGTAGTCCATCAGGGCTTCCCGCCGTTCGCCGCGCATGATGCCGCTGACGCTGTAGCGGCGTGGGCGCGGGGTGTTGCCGCGCCAATCGCCCTCCACCACCGTGGTCTGGTCGGAGCGCGAGAGCATGCCGAGCATCCCGCGGGAGCGGCTCTGCATTTCCAGCCGGTAGCGGGTGCTGTCCGAATCGATGGTGACGCGCGTCTGCATCACGTGCAGGCCTGCGACGTGCAGATCGTAGGTGGCATACCAGATGGCGGCGGCCGCCGGGCGCATGCCCAGCATGGCCAGGCCGAGGATCGGCAAGGGAAGCAGGATGCGTCGCATGGTGTAGAATCAGGGATGCGATGGCCTCGGCGCAAGGGGTTTCTGCGGTGCGGGCACATGATGGCGCCCCCCCGGGTTGACACTGGCGCGCGGGACAGGCAAATGGCGCCCCACACACGATGGGTGCGTAGCTCAGCGGTAGAGCACTGCCTTCACACGGCAGGGGTCACAGGTTCAATCCCTGTCGCACCCACCATCCTTTTCAAGCGGTTAGAGCGTTAGGCACTTTTTCAGGCGTGCCGCCATCGCGCGCATATCACGCAGTCGCCAGAAGCGCATACGGTCGCCGCATCGGCCTGTCTGTAATTCGCTTGCGCTTGCTGGAACGGCCCCAGGCGGTTGAGACCCCTTATGCAGGCATCCGGCAGGATCTGCACGACCATAGCGCCGGAAATCCTGACCAAGCGGAAACGCCGCGTCCAGCACAGCGTCGATCAGGTTTGTCCACGCAACCTAAGCCTTCAAGCAAAGCACGACGACGTCCGCCAAGCTGTCCCACATCGACATGAGGTGCTCAGGCGATGGCGCGAAATTCGGGGAGTGAACGTACTTGTTGAGTGTGTCCGCCGAGACGAGCTTTTCGCCCTG
The DNA here is from genome assembly GCF_009900765.1 of Rhodovarius lipocyclicus. Classification (GTDB taxonomy): domain Bacteria; phylum Pseudomonadota; class Alphaproteobacteria; order Acetobacterales; family Acetobacteraceae; genus Rhodovarius; species Rhodovarius lipocyclicus. Next base: position 3,541 of record NZ_JAAABL010000014.1, on the reverse strand, counting down.
TTTGAACTTCTTGATTACATCCAGTTGCTTCGCATCGATCTTGCCCGCCGCTTGAAGGTGCAGGCCGACTTTCTCCAGCCGCATTGCGAGTTTGTCGTTCTCGTGGACCGAGACCTTCGCCTCCTTAATGTAGTTCTCAAGGGCAAGTTCCAGCAGAACGCGCAGTAGAACCGAGATGGCGTTAGGGTTCCTCCGCACATCCAGGTGGAACTGGAGTTCCTCCCAAATCTGGTGATGACGCTGGAGACGGCCGGGCCAAGTGAACGCGAAATCTTTTTGTGGGATCAGCGTTGACCGCACCGTTGGCGTGGCCTTCGCGGTCGGCTTGCTGCGTTTCGCTCGCACTTTGGGCTTGAGTTTTCCTTCGTCGCTCCCATTCAGGGAGTCGCCAGCGGCAGGAAGGATTCCTTCGCTCGCGAGCTTGTCCAGATAGCGCTGCTTCCCGTCCACGTCCCAGATGTCACCAAGGACAAGATCGCGGTTCGTCAAGTCGGTGGCGATCCGCGCAAGCGCGTTGAGCGACTTTGCTGGGTCGTGGGTAAACTCGAATTTGCCACCCTTCATGCTGAACCCGACCCGACTGCGGAAGGGCTCAGCAGACAGCAGGCGATTGAGGGTGGAGCGCGGGATTTTCCGCCGCGCCGGTAACAGGCGGGCATCGCTCAAGCGCTTTTCAATTTCGTCGGCGACGCTCGGGCCGTTTCCTTTGCCCGTGCGGGCAACGAAGGTCGACTTCATGCGGTCGTCCCAGGTGCTCTGGCCCACACCATTCTGCGTGCCGGTATGTCGCCGGAACAGGATCTCGTCGATGCGGTCGCGGTCCGTCTCAACTTGGCACTGGATGTCTTTCAGGAAAGCACCTCTCCAGCACGCCCGCTGTTCCTTGAAAAAGGCTTGCAGTTCCACTGTCGGCGCACGGCGTGGGTCGTCGAGCAGCTTCAGGCACGTCACGCGGCGGTTGCCGTCGAAGACGATGAACTGGCTTTTTTCCGGGCCGACCAGGGGAACTTCGTAGATCTCACCCCGATCAACAATGTCCTTCGTCAGATTGCGCATATGCTGCTCGCGCTCTTTGAAGAGCCAAGCGATAGCGGCTGTTTCGTTTTCGAGTTCGCCGTGCCGATCATTGGCACGGTTAACCATGAGCGAACTGAGCGGAATGTTTCGAATCGCCATTCGATCCCCCTGACTTCACAGTAATAGTCCAAGTTTTTCCTGCAAGAGCAAGCCTGAGCAGGGATCAGTATGCTCATGAATTCTGGTGATTTTCGACAATGCGCTCGGACGCTTGAGACGGTACCTGGCTGCACGAAAATTCATTTGCGCTACTGCGGGCTTGGCGCAGACAGAGGTAAGGTTTTCCAACCTTATCGGAGGTCAGCATGCAACGACGGGTGTTCAGCCGGAAATTCAATGCTGCTGTAGTGAAACTGGCCCGTAATTGTGACGTCGCAGCTGCGTGAACCGACGCGGCGCGTAGCGCGTAAGGCACCGGACAACATCCTAACTAGGTCACGCCGCCGGCGGTATTCTTGGCGGGCTGTCCGCACTGCTCGCTGCATGACCTGTGCTGCCCTGAGCGGCAGGAGAAGCCGCTAGCCGTGGCGCGCTGGCTGGCCGCGCAACTCGGGAGTGAGTGATGCGGCGAATGCTGAACACCATCTATGTCACCACCGACGGCGCCTAGCTGCGCAAGGACGGCGCCAATCTGGAGGTGGAGGTGGAGGGAACCGAAACCGGCCGGGTACCGCTGCACACGCTGGAAGGGGTGGTGGCGGCGGCCTATTTCAGCATCTTCGATCACATGATCCGCGGCGGCGACGCGGCGTTCCGGTTCGCTGGAACGTGGATCGAGACAAGCCTGCTGATGCCCATCTCGATGCGCAGTTGGTCGCTCCCCTCGCAGGAACGTGAATCAAAACGCGATCAGATGGCCACCCGCACCCGCGGCCAGGGCTAGCTACTCTTCAGCTCTACCGCCTGCACACCACAGCCCACATACCTGCAACCGACCGCGAAATGCGATGCCGGCCTTCCCAGACCCCAGCGCGCCACCAGATGCACCATCAGCATCAAGAACGAGATAATCCCATGGCATCGAGAAACCCTGCTGAAAGCCTCCCGGCGGGATATGAGCCCCCCAAGGTATGGACCTGGGAGCAAGCCAATGGCGGTGCTTTCGCCAGCACCAACCGCCCGATAGCGGGGCCGACGCATGACAAGGAACTGCCGGTCGGCCAGCATCCGCTGCAGCTCTACTCCCTGGCGACGCCCAACGGCATCAAGGCCTCCATCATGCTGGAGGAGCTGCTGGAAGCCGGGCATGCCGGGGCGGAATACGATGCCTGGCTGATCCGCATCAGCGGCGACCAGTTCGGATCGGGCTTCGTCGGCGTCAACCCGAACTCGAAGATCCCGGCGCTGATGGACCACGCCCCCAAGGGCGGCGGCGCGCCGGTCAGGGTGTTCGAATCCGGCTCCATCCTCCTCTACCTGGCCGAGAAGTTCGACAACGCCTTCCTGCCTTCCGACCCCCACGGCCGCGCCGAGGCGCTCAACTGGCTGTTCTGGCAGATGGGCTCGGCGCCCTTCCTGGGGGGCGGCTTCGGGCACTTTTACGCCTATGCGCCGTTCCACATCCAATACGCGATCGACCGCTATGCGATGGAGACGAAGCGCCTGTTCGACGTGCTGGACCGCCGGCTGGCCGAAACCCGCTTCCTCGCGGGCGATGCCTACACCATCGCGGACATGGCGGCATGGCCCTGGTTCGGCGGGATGGCGCAGGGCGAATATTACGGCGATGCCGCGACCTTCCTGGACCTGAACAGCTACACCCACGTCCAGCGCTGGACGGCGGAAATCGCCGGCCGCCCGGCGGTGAAGCGCGGAAAGATGGTCAACCGCGCCTGGGGCGACCCGGCCAGCCAGCTGCATGAGCGGCACGACGCCTCGGATTTCGAGACCAGGACGGCCGACAAGCTCGGCTGACGCGCCCAGGGCCACTGCCGCCTTGCCATCCGCGCGGAACCGCGCGGATGATCCAGCACCATGAAACTGAACCAGATCGAGTATTTCCTCGTCCTCGCCGAAGAGTTGCACTTCGGCCGGGCGGCGGAGCGGCTGCACCGTTCCCAGCCACCGCTCAGCCGCCAGATCCACCCTGCTGGAGGAGGAGCTGGGCGTGGAGCTCTTGGCCCGCAACGCCCGGCGTGTCAGCCTGACCGACGCCGGCCGCGCCTTCCTGCATGAGATCCGCCCGGTGCTGGCCGGCGTGCGCCAGGCCCGCAAGGGCGACCAGGTGCAGGCGCTGAAGGACCGGCGCCTGTCCGTCGGCTTCGTCCGCTCCCTCACCCAAGACGATGAGCTGGCCCATGCGCTGGTGCTGGAGGAGCCGCTGCTAGCAGGCTGATGAAATTCGTAGCCCGAATTTCCCGTCCATGATTCGCTGTTGGCGCAGTCGGACGGGGTGAGAATGCGCGGCAGCGACGCGGTGGCTGGTTCCTTGTTCAGCTATGTTGACCTTGAGAAGCGGGTCCGT
>NZ_JAAABL010000013.1 GCF_009900765.1 Rhodovarius lipocyclicus | reverse complement strand
GCACGCGGAGGCTCCGCGAAGCGCGGCGGCGCGTAGCTGGGCGCGGGCGCGGCGGGGGCGCTGGCCAGCGGGCTTTGCAGGGGCTGGAAGCCAGCCGGCACCGACGGCGCGCTGGCCACGGGCGACCCGCCCAGGATCGAGGAAGCCGGCGGCAAATTCACGCCGCCGATCGGTGCGGCCGCCTGGGGCGCCGCGCTGGCGAAGGGGTTGCCCGGCACATTGGCCGTGCGCGCCGGCACGCTGCTGACAGTGCCCAGGTCCAGCGGGCCCGGCGCGGGCGGCGCCTGGCGGAAGGCCTGGCCCGACAGCACCGGCGCCGTGCCGAAGCCGCCCGGCAGCGGGTTGCTGACCGGCACCGTGCCCAGCGCGGACTGGCGCGAGCCATACCCCGCCGGCACCCGCCCCAGCACCCCGCCCGAAGGGTTGTTGGCGAAGCCGGCGCCCGTGCAGCGGAAGGCCACCTGGTAATTGGCCGGGTTGATGCGGGTGCCCAGCAATTCGGTCTGCTTGCTCTGCGCGGCGCAGAAGCTCGTCGCCTCCGTCAGGCCGCGCTCCACGGCGGTGGACAGGTCCCGGCCCCGGGTCTCCACCGCGAAGGTGTCCGGCCCGATCGCCACGATGCCGGAAGTCTGCGGGGTGCCGCAGGCCGTCAACAGCGCCACGCCAGCCAGCAGGCCGGCATTCATCAGAACAGCGCTCGCACGTCCGCGCATCACAAAGCCTCCAGCTACCCGCAGAAGTTCTATTAGCCTCGCACGCGCAACATGCCAAACGCCGCTGGCAAGAAAGCGTGATCCCAGGCATAGATCGGTGCAGAATCATATCGAGGAAACATCCGATGAGCACCCGTCGCGCCCTTTTGGCCGCGCCGGTGGCGGCGCTGGCTGCCCCCGCTTTCGCGCAAGGCTGGCCCAGCCGCCCCGTCACCATGATCGTACCCTATGCCGCCGGCGGCTCGAACGACGTGGTCGCCCGCCTGCTGACGCCGACGCTGGAGGCGAAGTTCCGCCAACCCTTCGTGGTGGAAAACCGCGCGGGCGGCGGCGGCTCCGTCGGCATGACGCTGGTGGCCCGCGCCCGGCCGGATGGGCAGACGGTGCTGATCTCCTCCGCCTCCAACCACCTGTTCCACCCGCTGGCCTCGGCCGAGCTCGGCTATGACGCGCGGGAGGCGTTCAGCGGCGTCTCCATGCTGACGGACGTGCCCAATGTGGTCGCCGTCCACCCCTCCGTCCCCGTCACCAATATCCAGGAACTGATCGCCTGGATCCGCGCGCAGCCGACCGGGGTGTCCTATGGCTCCTCGGGTGTCGGTACCTCCAACCACCTGGCGGGCGAACTGTTCCGCCTGCGCACGGGGCTGGATATGACCCATGTGCCCTATCGCGGCGGCGGGCAGGCCATCACGGACCTGATCGCGGGCAACGTGAAGCTGTGCTTCATGAACCTGCCCACCGTGGCACCGCCAGCCGCGGCAGGGCGCGCACGCATCCTGGCCGTGTGCACCGCGGCCCGCGTGGCCCTGCGGCCAGACCTGCCGACCGTGACCGAACAAGGCATCGAGAACTACGCGGTGCGCAGCTGGACCGGCGCCTTCATGCCGCGCGGCACACCCGCCCCAGTGCTGGAAGCCCTGGCGGAAGGCATCAAGGAAGCGCTGGACTCAACCAACGTGAAACAACGCCTGATCGACATCGCCAGCGAAGCCATCTGGACCGGACCCGCCGGAACAGACGACTTCGTGCGGCAGGAATATGAGCGGTGGACGCCCGTGGTCAGGGCGGCGAATGTGCGGCTGGATTGAAGGCCCAGGGGGAAAAGGCCAAGGGGCTCCGCCCCCTGGACCCCCGCAAAGGGTTGTAGCAACCCTTTGAACCCATGAATTGGCGCCTTACCTTGGCAGGTGGGGCGCCATTTTCATTATTAAAATCAATAAGAAATACCTGCCCAGGATCAGCGCCAAACTCCTGGGGTCCAGGGGCCTTTCGGCTCCTGGCGGGTTCCAAGGGCAGAGCCCTTGGTGGGGGGGTCGAGGGGGGCGAAGCCCCTCTCGCGCTTCAGAGCGACTGGTAAGCCGCCACGCTCGCCATATCCAGCAGCTGGCTCACGCCCAGTTGCATCGGCACGATCTGCACCGGCTTTTCCAGCCCCACCAGCACGGGGCCGATGGTGGTGGCACTGGTCAGGTGCGGCACGGCCTTGGTCAGGATATGGGCCGCGTGCAGGCCGGGCATGACCAGCACGTTGGCGGGCCCGGTCAGCCGGCAGAACGGGTACAGTGCGCCGCGCAGCTTCGGGTTCAGGGCCACGTCGGCCGCCATTTCGCCGTCGTATTCGAAGTCGGGCTTTTCCGCGTCCAGCAGTTTCACGGCGTCGCGCACGCTGCCGGGGATGCTGCCCTTCGGGTCCCCGAAGGTGGAGAAGGACAGGAACGCCACGCGCGGCACCAGACCGAAGCGCCGGGCGGCGGCGGCCGCGTCGCGCGCGATCTGGGCCAGGGTGGCGGCGTCCGGGCGTTCATGGATGGCGGTGTCCGCCACCAGCACGGTGCCGGAGCGGCGGGCGACCATCATGGTCAGGCCGAACAGCACCTTGCCCGGGGTGGGGTCGATGGCCATGCGCACGCCTTCGAGCGCCACGGAGAAGCTGCGCGTCTCACCCGTCACCAGCGCGTCCGCGTCGCCCATCGCCACCATGCAGGCGGCGAAGACGTTGCGGTCCTGGTTCACCAGCCGCTGGCAGTCGCGGAACAGGAAGCCCTCGCGCTGGCGCTTGGCGTACAGCCATTCGGCATAGCGCGTGGTGTGGCCGGACAGGCGGGCGTTGATCACCTCCACCCCCGGCGGCAGGCCGATGCCGAGGGCGGCCACCACGGCGCCGATCCGCTCCTCGCGCCCCACCAGCACGGCGGTGCCCAGCCCCGCATTGGCGAAGCCGATGGCGGCGCGGATGATGCGCTCCTCCTCGCCCTCGGCGAAGACGACGCGGCGGGGGTTTTCGCGCACCGCCTCATGGATGGTCTCCAGCGCGTTGGCCGCGGCGTCCAGCCGCAGGTTCAGCTCACGGGCATAGCGCGCGAGGTCCGCGATCGGGCGCTGGGCCACGCCGCTTTCCATCGCGGCCTTGGCGACGGCCACCGGCACGCGGCTGATCAGGCGCGGGTCGAAGGCGTTGGGGATGATGTATTCCGGGCCGAAGGCCAGGCGCCGGCCGGTGCCGGAGCGCGCCACTTCCTCCGGCACTTCCTCCCGCGCCAGCTGCGCCAGGGCGTGGGCGGCGGCGACCTTCATCGCTTCATTGATGGTGCGCGCGCGCACGTCCAGCGCGCCGCGGAACATGAACGGGAAGCACAGGACATTGTTGACCTGGTTCGGATAGTCGCTGCGGCCGGTGGCCACGATGGCGTCCGGGCGCACGGCGCGGGCTTCCTCGGGCGTGATCTCCGGGTCCGGGTTGGCCATCGCGAAGATGATGGGGTTGGGCGCCATGCGGCGCATCATCTCGGGCGTCAGGGACCCCTTCACCGACAGGCCCAGGAACACGTCGGCGCCGTCCAGCGCGTCGGTCAGGCTGCGGGCGGTGGTGGCCACGGCGTGGCCGGACTTCCACTGGTTCATGCCCTCGGTGCGGCCACGATAGATGACGCCCTTGGTGTCGCACATGATCAGGTTTTCGGGGCGGATGCCCAGCGCCTTCACCAGCTCGGCGCAGGCGATGGCGGCGGCACCGGCGCCGTTGATGACCAGGCGCGTGTCGGCCAGCACACGGCCGGTCAGGTGGCAGGCGTTGATCAGGCCGGCGGCGGCGACGATGGCGGTGCCGTGCTGGTCGTCATGGAACACCGGGATGTCCATGATCTCCCGCAGGCGCTGCTCGATCTCGAAGCACTCGGGGGCCTTGATGTCCTCAAGGTTGATGCCGCCGAAGCTGGGGGCGAGGTACTTCACCGCGTTGATGAACTCGCCCGCGTCCTCGGTGTCCACGCACAGGTCGATGCCGTCCACATCGGCGAAGCGCTTGAACAGGGCGACCTTGCCCTCCATCACCGGCTTGGAGGCCAGCGCGCCCAGATTGCCCAGGCCCAGCACCGCCGTGCCGTTGGAAATCACGGCGACGAAATTGCCCTTGGACGTGTAGTCATAGGCCAGCGACGGGTTTTCCGCGATGCGCAGGCAGGGCTCGGCCACGCCGGGCGAATAAGCCAGCGAGAGGTCGCGCGCCGTGATGAGCGGCTTGGTCAGGCGGATTTCCAGCTTTCCCGGCCGGCCCTCCGCATGCATGGCCAGCGCTTCCTCGGCGGTCACACGGGCCGTGCGCGTATCGGGCACAGGGGTATTGCGGGTGTCGTCCATGATGATCGGGATCTCTTGCATGCAAGTTGCGCCGCGGGCGCGAGGTTCATTGCATTTGTTGCACGGCACAGGGCATGGGCGAAAGCACGCGGCCGGATCTGGCTTCGCGGATGCGAGATGGTAGAGGTACGGGAATGGGGCTTGCACGCACGGGAGGAGCCGTCAGGGGCTCCGTCCCCTGGGGCTACTTCCCCGCCCGCCCTTGCCTCCGTTCCAGCGCGAGCCGGCCTTTCTCCGTCGCCACCACGCGCAGGCCGCCCTGGCCATCGGCCTCGCAGGCGACCATGCCGGCGTCCACCGTGTCTTCCCACACGGTCAGGCGGGGGCAGCTGGTGCGCCAGGCGTCCAGCACCTCGGCGTAGGGGCGGGGGGTGATGGCCACGAAGGCCACCAGGTCCAGCATCAGCGGTTCGGGGGCGAGCGGTGGTTCGGGGGCGAGCGGTGTCATGCCAGTTTCTCCTGCAGCAGCAGCCAGCAGCCTTGCGCGATGAAGGCCAGGCTGATGGTCACGACAATGCGCCCGGCCCAGCGGCGATAGGTGGTGTCGCTCATCGCCTCCAGCACCGGGCGGGCCAGGAAGGTGCCGGCCATGGAGGCCAGGATGGCGGCCACCGCCAGCACCGGGTCCAGTGCCCCAGCCTGGTCGATCAGCCCGCCGAAATACAGCAGTTTCGCCGCGTGCCCGAACACCTGGCAGACGGATTTGGTGGCGACGATCTGCCGCCGCTCCAGCGTGCCGCCCAGGAAGAAGCGGTCCAGCAACGGGCCGGCCACGCCGGTCAGCAGCATCAGCGTCATGCAGGCGGCGCCGTAGAGCAGGCCGTGCAGGGGGCGTTCGGCGTCGGGCTGGAACTGGCGGGGCAGCAGCTTCACCACAAAGGGGCTGACGCCCAGCAGCAGCAGCGCCACCGGCTTTTCCGGCACGTAGCGGAACATGGCCCAGCCCAGCAGGGCCACGCCGCAGCCCAGCGCATAGCCGCCCAGGGCGCGCCAGCGCACGTATTGGATCCAGGCCGCCGCCCGCCACCCGTTGGAGGACAGCTGCGTGACCGCGTGCAGCGCCATCGCATCCGGCAGCGGCAGCAGCGCCAGCAAGATGCCCACCAGCACCAGCCCGCCCGCCATGCCGAAAATGCCCGACAGGAAGGAGGTTCCGACCATGGCCAGGATCAGCAGAACGGCGGTGGCAAGCGGCATCGGGCACTCCTTTTCCCGCCCAATGCCCTGATCGGAAAGCGCGGGCAAAACGCATTATCTCATGCTAGGCTCAGCTTTCCTGATGGCACGCAAACTCCCCTCCCTGAACGGCATCCGCGCTTTCGAGGCCGCGGCGCGGCTCGGCGGCTTCGCGGCGGCGGCGGCTGAGCTGAACGTCTCGCCCGCCGCCATCAGCCGGCTGGTGCGCCTGCTGGAGGAACGCCTGGGCCTGCCCTTGTTCGAGCGCGGGCCGAACCGCCTGGCGCTGACCCCCGCCGGCGCCCGCTACCACCCCGGGCTGACGCAGCTGCTGGACCGCCTGGCCGCGATGACGGAGGAAGTGCGCGAGATGGGCGGCGCGCAGGTGGTCACGCTGGGGGTGGGGCCGACCTTCGCCATCCGCTGGCTGATCCCGCGCCTGGGCGGGCTGCAACGCGCCCTGCCGGGCATCGAGCTGCGCATCACCACGGGCGGGGAGACGGTGCCGTTCTCCGAGAACTGGAGCGCCGGGGTGCGGCTGGGTGAGGGCGAGTGGCCGGGGCTGGAGGCGACGCCCCTGTTCCCCGCCGACCTGCTGCCGGTGATGGCGCCCGCCCTGGCCGGGCGGCTGAGCGCCCCCGCCGATCTGGCGCGGCAGACCCTGCTGCGCGTGGCCCATGCGCCGGAGGATTGGGGGCTGTGGTCCCGCGCCGCCGGGCTGCCGGCACTGCGCGCCCAGGGCCCGGTCTTCGAGTATTACGGTCAGGCCTTGCAGGCGGCGATGGACGGGCTGGGCGTGGCCATGGGCATCCGCCCCTATGTCGATGATGATCTGGCGGCGGGGCGGCTGGCGGCGCCGTTCGACCAGGCGGTGCCGAAGGGCAAGGGCTGGTATCTGGTCTATCGCCCCGCGCGGCTGGCCGAACCCGGCTTCCTGGCCTTCCGCGACTGGCTGCTGAGCGAGGCTCAGCCCTCGGCTTCGGCTTCTTCCTCGGCCCATTCCGGCCAGCGGCCGCGCACCACGGGGCTGGTGGGCGAATAGGCCAGGCAGGTGCCGATCAGCCCCGGCTTGCGCGCGGTGTCGCGCGGGGGCTCCACGCCGCCATTGGCCTCGATGGCCGCGGCGCGCAGGGCGCGGGCGCGCTTGTCGCGCAGGGAATAGGTGGTCTGGAACGCGACCGTGGCCATCTGGGCCAGCACCTCGCGCAGATGGGTGCAGCCGACGATGCCGCCCACGCGCTCATTCACCGCCTTGTTGAAGCCGGCGCCGATCTTGAGGCCGGCGAGCCGCGCGAAATTCGGCGCCGCTTGCGGGCAGACCGCATAGGGGGTGAAATCGCTCGATGCCTCGCAGGCGACGATTTCCAGGTCCAGGTTGATGGTCAGGCGCAGCCACATGCCGTGCAGCGGCTCGCCCGGCTTCACCTCGCCCCGGTCCACGTTGGGAAAGGTGTAGGTCTTGGTGTCGACCAGATGCGCTTCGATATCCACCAGGCCATCGGCGCGCTGATAGCCGCGCAGCGCGATGTCGCGCAGATGCAGAAGTTCACGCTCGACAGGCGCATTGAGCGGCATGCGGGGCCCCTTTTCGCAATGCAGCGGGAGTATTTCTTTAGGCCCGTGACGGTCTTGTGCAAGAGCACAATACCCGCGCCTGGCTTGACGCTGGGTTGCGGGCGCGGTCCGATGGCCGAAACGTCCAGGAACATCAACAATGTCAGCATCACTGCCCATCAAGGGGCATGTCTTCACCATTGTCGGCGGCGCGTCGCTGGTGGGCTCGGCCACCGCCGAGCACCTGCTGGCCGAGGGCGCGGCCGAGGTGCGCGTGGTGGACAATTTCGCCTTCGCCGGAGAGGGCGCGATCGCCCATCTGCTGGGCAACCCCCGGCTGAAGGTGGTGCGCGCCGATGTGATGCGCCTGCCGGAGCTGCTGGCGGCCACCAAGGGCAGCGACGGCGTGCTGCACCTGGCCGCCCTGATGACGCTGAACATGGACCGCGACGCCTGGACGGGGCTGGATGTGAACATCCGCGGCGTGCAGAACGGGCTGGAGGCCGCGCGGGTGAACGGGGTGAAGAAGTTCGTCTTCGCCTCCTCCAACGCCGTGTACGGCTATGGCCCGGGCATCAAGGGCGAGCTGGTGGAGGGCACGCCCTTCCACAGCGCCGGTGCCCCGCCGGCGGCCATCCTGTATGGCGCGACCAAGATCATCGGGGAGCAGCTGTGCCGCGACTACTACCGCAAGCACGGGCTGGACTACGTCGTGCTGCGCTATTCCACCGTCTATGGCGAGCGCCAGCATTACCGCGCCGCCAACGCGCTCTATATCATCGAGACCTATGACGCCGTGCGCGCCGGCCGGCCGCCCAAGGTGTTCGGCGACGGCAGCGAGACCAAGCATTTCGTCTATGTCGGCGACCTGGCGCGGGCCAATGCGGCGGCCTTCAGCAGCGGGGCGACGGATGTGGCGGTGAACACCTCCGGGCCCGAGCCGATCTCGACGCTGGAGCTGGTGCGGCTGGTGACCGACATCGCCGGCGGCGGGCCGGAGCCGGAATTCGAGGGTGAGACGCCGGGCAAGGTGCGGCTGACCTCGGGCGGGGCTTTCGAGATCGTGCATAAGGAAGCCGGGCGCGCGATCGGCTGGGAGCCCAAGGTGGGCATGCGCGAGGGGCTGACGCGGCTGATCCAGTGGCTGGAGGCCGAGCGGGCGAAGAACGCGGCCTGAGTTTCGGCCCGAACCAAGGGAAACCGGACGTTCAGGATTGGGTGCCAGAAGGGAGGCACCCAGTTCTCGCAAATTGCGAGCTTAAAACGCATTGCAATTTGCGAATCGGGCTGGCCCGCGTCTTGCCATGCCCATCGGGAGTTCAGGAGTAAGCCCATGCTGCACCCTTCCCCCGATGTGAGTGTGATCGTCCCGGCCAGCGGCACCGCCGTCGCGTTGCGCCAGGCCATCCAGAGCATCGGCCCCTACGCGGCGGCCGAGATCCTGCTGGTGACGGAGCGCGAGCCGGCGCAGGTGCCCGATGACCCGCGCATCGTCGTGCTGAAGGCCCATCACCAGGGGCCGAACGCCGCCCGCAACCTGGCGCTGCAGGTGGCGCGCGCGCCGCTGGTGGCCTTCCTCAACCCCGCCGACCGCTGGCTGCCGGGCAAGCTGGCCGCGCAGTTGGCGCTGCATCAGGCGCGGACAGAACTCGGCTTCTCCTTCACCGACTACCGCATGATCGGCAGCGGCGGGCGGGAGCGGCTGGGCATGCTGAGCCTGGCCAGTGGCTTCGCGCAGCGCCACGGCTTCCGCACCCTGGCCTTCACGCTGGGGGATGACGCGATGGCGCGCATCTTCTCCGAGGAGATCGTCGGCACCTCCACCGTCATGGCGCGCACGGACCTGCTGCGGGCGGTGGGCGGCTTCGACCCCGGGGTGGGGGCGGCCGCGCCGTGGGATTTGTGGCTGCGGCTGGCGGCGCTGGCGCCGGTGGGCTGCGTGCCGCGCATCCTGGCCGAGCAGCGCCTGCCGCCCGCCTGGCGCCGCCGGGCGGAGGCCCCCGAACGCCTGGCCCAGCTGCGCGAAGTGGCCCGCCGCCACCGCGATGAGGTGCGGCTGCTGGATATCGATGCCCTGCGCGACTGCGCCGCCCGGCTGCTGGTGCGGGAGGCGGAGGCCCACAGCCATTGACCGCTGAAGTCGTGCAACCGTTTTAACTGTCGTGCTGCAATGCAATATTCCGTCGATGGCGGGATGGTGCTGTGCAGCTTTTGACAAAGCCATCCCCGGCGCCTGTGAAGATTGATGACGCACAGGAAATGAATGACAGGTTTTACATCAACATTTGACTTGCGCCGCAACGCCGCAATCCGCAGTGTGAATGCTCAGGGGCATCAGCCCCGCGTCCAAAAAAACACCGTGACCACACGGCGATCCAGGGGGAATCATGTCTGCGACGTCCTATTCCGGGGCGGCCAATGCGGGGCCGCGCCCGATGAGCAAGGAGGAGAAGAAGGTCATTCTGGCCTCCTCCCTCGGCACCGTTTTCGAATGGTATGATTTCTACCTGTACGGGTCGCTGGCGGTCGTCATCGGCGCCAAGTTCTTCTCCATGTTCGACGAGACGACGCGCAACATCTTCGCGCTGCTCGCCTTCGCCGCCGGCTTCCTGGTGCGGCCCTTCGGCGCGCTGGTGTTCGGCCGGCTCGGTGATCTCGTCGGGCGCAAATACACCTTCCTCGTCACCATCCTGATCATGGGTGCCTCCACCTTCCTGGTGGGCGTGCTGCCGGGGTCCGAGAGCATCGGCATCACGGCGGCCATCCTGCTGATCGTGCTGCGCTGCCTGCAGGGGCTGGCGCTCGGCGGCGAGTATGGCGGTGCGGCCACCTATGTGGCCGAGCACGCGCCCCATGGTCGGCGCGGCTTCTACACCAGCTTCATCCAGATCACGGCCACCGCGGGGCTGTTCCTGTCGCTGATCGTGATCCTGGGCGTGCGCGCCGCCTTGGGTGAGGCCGCCTTCGCCGATTGGGGCTGGCGCATTCCCTTCCTGGTCTCGGTGCTGCTGCTGGCCATCTCGGTCTGGATCCGCATGCAGATGCAGGAAAGCCCGGCCTTCCAGAAGATGAAGGAGGAGGGCACCCACTCCAAGGCGCCGATCGGCGAGGCCTTCGGCCAGTGGAAGAACGCCAAGATCGCGCTGCTGGCGCTGCTGGGCCTCGTCATGGGCCAGGCGGTGGTGTGGTACACGGGCCAGTTCTACGCGCTGTTCTTCCTGGGCAGCGTGCTGAAGGTGGATGGCTTCACCACCAACATGCTCATCGCCTGGTCGTTGCTGCTGGGCTCGGGCGGGTTCGTGCTGTTCGGCTGGCTGTCCGACAAGATCGGCCGCAAGCCGATCATCCTGGGCGGCATGCTGCTGGCCGCGGTCACCTACTTCCCGATCTTCAAGCTGCTGAGCCAGGAGGCGAACCCCGCCCTGCACCGCGCGCATTCCGAGATCGCGGTGACGGTCGCGGCCGATACCGCGCGCTGCTCCTTCCAGTTCAACCCGACGGGCACGGCGCGCTTCACCGACCCCTGCGACATCGCCAAGGCGGCGCTGGCGCGGCTTTCGGTGAACTACTCGGTGGTGAACACGCCGGGTTCGGCCGTGGTGGTCAACATCGCGGGCCAGCAGCCCATCAGCGTGGTGGGCAACCCGCAATTCGCGGCCCAGCTGGGCACGGCGGTGACGGCGGCCGGCTACCCGGCGGCCAGCAACCCGTCGGTGGTGCGCATGAACGGCGCCTTCGACATCTTCCGGCGCGACGTGCTGATCCTGATCGCGCTGCTGACGGTGCTCGTGATCTACGTGACCATGGTCTATGGCCCGATCGCGGCGGCGCTGGTGGAGATGTTCCCCACCCGCATCCGCTACACCTCGATGTCGCTGCCCTATCACATCGGCAATGGCTGGTTCGGCGGGCTGATGCCGGCCACGGCCTTCGCCATGATCGCGCAGACGGGCGATGTGTATTACGGGCTGTGGTACCCGATCGTGATCGCGGTCGTCTGCGCTGTCATCGGCTTCTTCTTCGTGCCGGAGAGCAAGGACAACGACATCGACCAGGCCGACGCCCGCTAAGGGCAATAACAGCCTGGAGATCACTGGCCCCGGGGAAGCAATTCCCCGGGGTTTTTATTGGACTGCCCGCTTTTTAGGCGTGCATGTCCCACAGTTCGCGCGTCACGACGGCGCGGCTCTGCTCGGGGCGGACGCCCACGTCGCGCAGCATGTGCGCGTCGAGTTGCGCCAGTTCCGTGCGGGTCGCGCGCTCGGCAAGCAGCGCCTTCGCCTTCTCCCAGAAGGCCGCGGCGCGGCCAGGGCGCGCGATGGCGACCGGCGCGGAAGCGGGGGAGAATGTGGTGGCGGACATCGGAATATTCCTTGTGCATCGGATACGGGCAGATAGTGCCCGGGACAGCCTTGATATGGTGCAGTGCCGTCAACAAATCCAACGACTATTCTTGACTGCCACGATCAACGGATTTGATAATCACCCATGCTGACCATCCCCCCAGGCCTGGACCCGGATGTGCTGCGCTCCTTCATCATGGTGGCGGAGGGCGCCTCGGTGACGCGCGCGGCGGAGCGCGTGGGCCGCACCCAATCCGCCGTCTCCATGCAGATGCGCCGGCTGGAGGAGATCCTGGGCACCGAGTTGCTGAAGCGCGGCCCGCGCGGGCTGGTGCCCACCGAACGCGGGCTGTGGCTGCTGGAACGCGCCCGCACCCTGCTGGCCCTGCATGACGAGATCCACGCCAATTTCCGGCTGGCCCCGCTGATCGGACAGGTGCGCCTCGGCAGCCCGGATGACTACGCCCTGCAATGGCTGCCCGGCATCCTGGCCCGCTTCGCGGAGGCGCAGCCGCGCATCGAGGTGGATGTGGTGTGCCTGAACTCCGAGGAGCTGGCCCACAAGCTGACCACCGGCGCGCTGGACCTGGCCCTGCTGACCGAGGGCCACAACCCCGAGAACACCGAGCACGAATTGCTGTGGCGCGGCCCGCTGAACTGGGTGGGCCCCGCGCACCATGCCCTACACAAGCGCGACCCGCTGCCGCTGGCCGTCGCCCACCCCGGCTGCGCCTGGCGCCGCGCGACGCTGGAGGCCCTGGCGCGCGAAGGCCGCACGCCGCGCATCAGCTACAACAGCGCGACGCAGAGCGGCTGCTTCGCCGTGGCGCTGGCGGGCCTGGCGCTGACGGTGTCCACCCCCACGCGCCTGCCGCCGGGCCTGGTCTGGATGGGCCCGAACGAAGGGCTGCCGGTGCTGCCGGATATCAGCATCGAGCTGCACCGCCGGTCGGATGTGGATGACCCGGCGGCGCTGGCGCTGGCCGACGCCATCCGGGAAGGCTTCGCGGCGGAGCGCGAGATCCCGGTGGCGAACCACGCGATGGTGTGAGCGGCTACTTCCGCTCGATCAGCTCCACCGTCGCGCCGTCCGGTGCCTCCACGAAGCAGATGCGCACATTGGGGCGCGGGCTGCTGATGGGCTTGGCCAGCTTGCCGCCCTGGGCCGTGATGCGCGCCACCGTGGCGTCCATGTCGCCCACCGTCAGGCCCAGATGCTCCAGCCCCAGGAAGGGGGCGGGGGGTGGCGCACCGGTGCCGGCCGGCACTTCCTCGATGAAGATCTTCAGCCCGGCGAGCTCCATGACGACGCGCAGCTTGTCGCCGTTCATCACCCGCGCGGCTTCCACCGCGCCGAACATCTCCCGCCACCAGGCGGCGGCGCCTTCGGGGTTCAGGCTGCGGTAGTGGATGTGGTCGATGGCGAAGCCCTGCATGGCGCCCCTGTTCCCTGGTCGTGTTCCGGCGCTACCCTCACCCGAAACCCGTCCGAGGACAACGTCATGACCGACACCAACCTGGCCGTTCTGCTGCGCGCCCGCCCGCAAGGCGCGCCCGTGCTGTCCGATTTCGACATCGTCGAACACGCCATCCCCAAACCCGCCGAGGGCCAGGTGCTGGTGCGCGCCCGCTTCCTCAGCCTCGACCCTTATATGCGCGGGCGGATGAGCGACGCGAAAAGCTATTCCAAACCCGTCGAACTCGGCGCCGTCATGGAGGGCCAGACGGTGGGCGAGGTGGTGGAAAGCCGCCATCCGGATTTCAAACCCGGCGACACCGTCCTCGGCGGCTATGGCTGGCAGCGCTTTTCCGCCGTGGAGGCGGGGCGGCTGTGGAAGGTCTCGGCGGCCGACGCCCCGCTGTCGTGGAATCTGGGCGTGCTGGGCATGCCGGGGCTGACCGGCTGGTACGGGCTGAAGGAGATCGGCCAGCCGAAGAAGGGCGAGACGCTGGTGGTCTCCGCGGCCTCGGGCGCGGTGGGGCAGGTGGTGGGGCAGCTGGGGCGCATCGCCGGCTGCCGCGTGGTGGGCGTGGCCGGCGGGCCCACGAAATGCGCCTTCGTCACCGATGAGCTGGGCTTCGACGCCTGCGTCGACCACCGCGCGGCCCTGGACCCGGCGCTGGACGCCGCCTGCCCGGATGGCGTCGACGTGTATTGGGAAAACGTCGGCGGCGCGGTGCAGGCGGCGGTGTTTCCGCGCTTCAACGATTTCGGCCGCATGGTGATGTGCGGGATGATCGCGCAATACAACTCCGCGCCGGGCGCCGATGCCTCGGGCGCGCCCCCGGGGCCCAATCTGGGGCCGGTGGTGCGCAAGCGCCTGCGGATCCAGGGCTTCATCGTCAGCGACCATGGCTGGGCCCGCTACCCGGAATTCCGCGCCGAAATGCTGGGGCATATCCAGGCCGGGACCATGCAGGTGAAGGAAGATATCACCCACGGGCTGGAGAACGCCCCGGCGGCCTTCCTGGGGTTGCTGGAAGGGAAGAACTTCGGGAAGGCTGTGGTGGCGGTGGGATAGGGCGACACCCAGGGGGCGCCGCCCCCTGGACCCCCGGCAGGAGCCGAAAGGCCCCTGCACCCCGTCAGTTTGGCGCTTCACAGTGCCAAGGTGTTTCTTATTGATTTTAATAATGAAAATGGCGCCCCACCTGCCAAGGTAAGGCGCCAATCCATGGGTTCAAAGGGTTGCTGCAACCCTTTGCGGGGGTGCCCAAAAGGGAGAAAGGGGGGGCGGAGCCCCTGGCTCGGCTTACGGCAGCAGGATCGTGCTACCCGTCGTCTTGCGCGCTTCCATGTCGATATGCGCCTGGGCGGCATCCTTCAGGGCGTAGCGCTGGTTCACCGAGATTTTCACCCCGCCCTTCGCCACCACATCGAACAGCGAGTTGGCGCAGGAGACGAGGTCTTCGCGGGAGGAGGTGTAGGTCGCCAGGGTCGGCCGGCAGACGTACAGGCTGCCCTTGGCGGCCAGGATGCCCAGGTCGAAATTCGCCACGGGGCCGGAGGCATTGCCGTAGCTGATCATGTAGCCGCGCGGGGCCAGGCAATCCAGGCTGGCCATGAAGGTGTCCTTGCCCACGCTGTCGTACACCACGGGCACGCCGGCGCCGCCCGTGATCTTCTTCACGGCGGCGGGCAGGTCCTCGGTGGTCAGGATCACGTGGTCGGCGCCGTTGGCGCGGGCCAGCGCCGCCTTCTCGGGGGTGGAGACGGTGCCGATGACGGTGCAGCCCAGGAACTTCGCCCATTGCACCAGGATCAGCCCCACGCCGCCGGCGGCGGCATGCACCACGATGGTCTGGCCGGCCTTCACGGCGTAGGTGCTGTGCAGCAGGTACTGCGCGGTCATGCCCTGCAGCATCATGGCGGCGGCGGTCTCGCTGCCGATGGCGTCGGGCACCTTCACCAGCCGGTCGGCCTTGATGCAGCGGGTCTGGGCATAGGCGCCGATGGGGCCGGAGGCATAAGCCACGCGGTCGCCCACCGCCACCTCGGTCACGCCGGGGCCGATGGCGTCGACCACGCCGGCGCCTTCCATGCCGATGATGGCCGGCAGGGCGGGGGCCTTGTACAGGCCGGTGCGGAAGTACACGTCGATGTAGTTCAGGCCCACCGCCTCATGCCGCACCCGCGCCTCGCCGGGCTTGGGCTCGGGTTTCGGCAGTTCCTCCCACTTCATCTTCTCGGGGCCGCCGTACTCATGGATGCGGATGGCATAGGTCATGTGAGGAGGTCCCGGCTTTCGAGGTCTAGAAGGAATTGCTTGGTGGATGGGCCGTCGAGGCCCGAATACCCGCCCAGCGAACCATCCGCCGCCACGCAGCGGTGGCAGGGGATGATGATGGGGATGGGGTTGCGCCCATTGGCGCCGCCCACGGCCCTGGGGCCCGAACCCACCTGCCGCGCGATATCCGCGTAGCTACGCCGGGCGCCGTAGGGAATGCTGGACAGCGCCGCCCAGACGCGGCGCTGGAAGGCCGTGCCATAGGGGTTCAGCGGCAGGTCGAAATCCTGGCTGCCGCCGTCGAAGTAGTCGTTCAGCTGGTCATGCGCGCGCAGCAGCAGCGGGGTGGGGGTTTGATCCTCCACCCGCCCCCAATCGAGCGAGACGATGGCCCCATCATCCTCGGAAACGGTGATGTCCCCCAGGGGGGTCAGCAGAGTGAGTTGCGCCATTGTTGCCGCGTGTTTCCAGACTGTGATGCAGCACCGGCAGGGGTGTGGCGTCAAGCGGGGGTATGCAAGGCGTTCGCATCCGTCACCGGCAAGCCACACCGCCCGGCCCGGCAGACATAGGCGGCGGGCTCGCCCTCCAGCATCGGCTTGCCGTGGGCGGGGTGGCCGGGGGGCAGGGATTCCGGGGTGGGCGCGGCCAGCACCAGCACCGCCGGGTCCGGCAGGCTGAGGGCCGCCAGGCGCAGCGCCGCCGCCGCGGGCTCGGCGGGCGGGCCGGCGATCACGATGGTGGCGCAGCGTTCCAGCAGGTCGGCGGCGGCCAGCAGGGTGGGCATGGCGGCCAGCCCGCCCTCCAGGCCGGAAAACGCGCCGATCGTGCCTTCGGCCACCGCGCGCCAATGGGTGTCGGCGGTGGCGTGGTACAGCAGGGCCGCGACCTCCGCCGCCAGGCCATTGCCGGCGGGGGTGGCGTTGCAGCCGGCGGTGAAGCCGCGCACCAGCACATCCGTGGCGCTGGCGGGGCTGGTGTAGAAGCCGCCGCCATGGGCGTCCCTTGGGGCCGCGAAATCCTCCTCCAGCACCCGCATCCAGGCGATGGCCTGGGCCAGCAGGGCGGGGTCGGCCCGGTGCTGGTACAGGGCCAGCGC
The DNA here is from genome assembly GCF_009900765.1 of Rhodovarius lipocyclicus. Classification (GTDB taxonomy): domain Bacteria; phylum Pseudomonadota; class Alphaproteobacteria; order Acetobacterales; family Acetobacteraceae; genus Rhodovarius; species Rhodovarius lipocyclicus. The sequence continues at coordinate 65,583 of NZ_JAAABL010000013.1, read as the reverse complement.
GGCGCGGGCCAGGGCCGCGTAATCCTCCAGCAGGCCGGGCGCGCTGGGGCGGGCGTGGCGCCAGGCGTGGTGCAGGCGGTGGTCCGGGCCCTGCAGCGTGGCGGCCAGGAAGCGGAAGGCGGCCTCGGCCAGCTCCAGCCATTCCGGGCGGCCGAACACGGCGCTGGCGCGGGCGAGGGCCGCGATCATCAGCCCGTTCCAGTCGGCCAGGATCTTGTCGTCCCGCGCGGGGCGGACGCGCGCGGCGCGGGCGGCCAGCAGCTTGGCGCGGCAGGCCGCCAGGCGGGTTTCCTCCGGCAGCGGCAGGATGTGGCCGTTGCTGCGGTTGAGGATGGTGTGGCCTTCCCAATTGCCGCCCGCCGTCACGTCGTAATGCAGGGCGAAGAAGGCCGATTCCTCGCCCAGCACGGCTTCGACCTCGGCCAGGGTCCAGACGTAGAACTTGCCCTCCACGCCCTCGCTGTCCGCGTCCTCGGCGGCGGCGAAGGCACCGCCCTCGGCCATCATGTCGCGCGACAGCCAGGTGACGATGCCCTGGGCCGCTTCCTCCCACAGCGGGTCGGGGCGGCGGGCCTGGGCCAGGGCCAGCAGCTCCAGGATCTGGGCGTTGTCGTAGAGCATCTTCTCGAAATGCGGCACCAGCCAATGCTCATCCACGGCATAGCGGGCGAAGCCGCCGCCCAGATGGTCGTGGATGCCGCCGAGCGCCATGCGGCGCAGCATCAGCTCCGCCGCGCCATGGTGGCCGCCCACCTGCCACAGATAGCGGTAGATCGGCGGGTTGGGGAATTTCGGCGCGCCCTGGAAACCGCCCTCGATGGGGTCCTGGTTCTTCAGCAGCTGGCGGGCGACGGCGGCCTGGGCGGTGGGGCCGGGTAGGGGGCCGGGATGGGCGGCGGCCATGCGGTCCAGCGCCTGTTTCAGGGCGCGGATGTTCTGCGCCACCTTGTCGCTGCCCTCGGCCCAGGCCTGGGCGATGCCGCCCAGCACCTGGCGGAAGCTAGGGCGGCCCCAGCGTGGCTCGGGTGGGAAATAGGTGCCGCCCCAGAAGGGCTCGCCCGCGGGCGTCAGGAACATGGTCAGCGGCCAGCCGCCCTGTTCGCCCAGCAGGTGCAGGGCGTTCATGTACAGCGCGTCGATGTCCGGCCGTTCCTCGCGGTCCAGCTTGATGCAGATGTAGTGGGCGTTCATCTCGGCCGCCGTCGCCGCGTCCTCGAAGGATTCATGGGCCATCACATGGCACCAGTGGCAGGCGGCATAGCCGGAGGAGAGCAGGATGGGCTTGCTCTGTGCCCGTGCCTCGGCCAGCGCCTCGGGCCCCCAGGGGCGCCAGTGCACGGGGTTGTGCGCGTGCTGCAACAGATACGGAGAGGTTTCCCGACTGAGGAGATTCATGTGCTCTGGCGCCCCGGAATGCTGGACCCTACATGGACCCTGAGCAGAGGATTTCCCATGGTCGATGACCCGCCGCCGTATTTCCAGGCCCATATCTTCGTCTGCACCAACCGCCGGCCCGATGGGCACAAGCGCGGCAGCTGCGCGGCCAAGGGGTCGGAGGCGCTGCGCGACTATATGAAGGCGCGCGCGAAGGAGCTGGGCATCCCCGGCATCCGCGTGAACAGCGCGGGCTGCCTGGATCGCTGCGAGTTCGGCCCCACCCTGGTGATCTACCCCGAAGGCATCTGGTACCGCCCACAAACGCGGGAGGATGTGGACGAGATCCTGGCCACGCATCTGCAGGGCGGCGGGCGCGTTGAACGCCTGATGCTGACGGACAAGGACAGGGTTTGAGCGGCGACACCATCTTCGCGCTGGCCACCGGCGCCGGGCGCGCCGCGGTGGCGGTGATGCGGCTGTCGGGGCCCGGGGCGGGGGCGGCGCTGGCGGCGCTGGCGGGGCCGCTGCCGCGCCCGCGCCATGCCAGCCTGCGCCGCCTGCGCCACCGCGCGGAGGTGCTGGACGAGGCCCTGGTGCTGTGGTTCCCCGCCCCCGCCAGCTACACCGGCGAGGACAGCGCCGAGCTGCACCTGCATGGCGGCCCGGCCGTGGTGGCGGCGGTCAGCGACGCGCTGGCCATGCTGGGCCTGCGCCCGGCCGAGCCCGGCGAATTCACCCGCCGCGCCTTCACCCAGGGCCGGCTGGACCTGACGGCGGCCGAGGGCATCGCCGACCTGATCGCCGCCGAGACCGAGGCCCAGCGCCGCCAGGCCCTGCGCCAGGCGGGCGGCGCCCTGGCCGCGCGGGTGGCGGGCTGGGTGGAGCGCCTGACCGCCCTGCTGGCCCGCCAGGAAGCCTTCATCGAGTTCGAGGACGAGGATTTGCCCGAGGGCATCGACGCCGCCGTGGCCGCCGATGTGGCGGAGCTGCGCGCGGAGCTCGCCGCCGAGATCGCGGGGGCCGCCCGCGCCGAGGCCCTGCGGGAGGGCGTGCGCATCGCCATCCTCGGCGCGCCGAACGCGGGCAAATCCTCCCTGCTCAACGCGCTGGCGGGGCGGGAGGCGGCGATCGTCTCCGCCCAGCCGGGCACGACGCGCGACGTGGTGGAGGCGCGGCTGATCCTGGCGGGCGTGCCCGTCACCCTGGCCGACACCGCCGGCCTGCGGGAGACCGAGGACCTGATCGAGGCCGAGGGCGTGCGCCGGGCGCGCGCCGCGGGGGCGGGGGCGGAGATCGTGCTGGCCGTCTTCGCCGCCAACGCGCCGCCGGATGCCGAAACCCTGGCGCTGGTCGAGGCCGGCGCGCTGGCGGTGGTGAACAAGTGCGACCTGGTGCCGCCGATGCTGGCGGGGCATGCGGTCTCGGCCCGGACGGGCGCGGGCGTGGCGGAGCTGCGCGCGGCGCTGGAGGATGCGGTGCGCGCCAGCGCGGGCGTGGCGATGGAGGCGGGGCTGACCCGCCCCCGGCACCGCGCGGCCTTGGGCGATGCGGTCGCCGCGCTGGACATGCTGGACCACCCCCTGCCGGAGCTGCGGGCCGAGGCGCTGCGCGGCGCGCTGGCGGCGATGGGGCGGCTGACCGGCAGGGTCGGCGTGGAAGCGGTGCTGGACCGCGTGTTTTCCGAGTTCTGCATCGGCAAGTAAGGCGCTAAACCGCGCCCCATGATCCCGTTTGATGTGATTGTCGTAGGCGGTGGCCATGCGGGCACGGAGGCGGCGGCCGTCGCCGCCCGCAGCGGCGCGCGCACCCTGCTGCTGACCCACAAGGCCGAGACCATCGGCGAGATGAGCTGCAACCCGGCCATCGGCGGCATCGGCAAGGGCCATCTGGTGCGGGAGGTGGACGCGCTGGACGGGCTGATGGGCCGCGCGGCCGATGCGGCCGGCATCCATTTCAAGCTGCTGAACCGCAGCAAGGGCCCGGCCGTGCGCGGCCCCCGCGCCCAGGCCGACCGCAAGCTGTATCGCCAGGCCGTGCAGGCGCTGCTGGCCGAAACCCCCAACCTGACCATCCGCGCCGAGGGCGCCGAGGGGCTGCTGACCCAGGGCGGGCGCGTGGCGGGGGTGGTGGGTGCCTCGGGCGCCGAATACCGCGCGGGGGCGGTTGTCATCACCACCGGCACCTTCCTGCGCGGCGTGATCCATCTGGGGCGCGAACGCACGCCGGCGGGGCGGGTGGGGGATGCGCCCTCGGTCGGGCTGGCGCTGGCGCTGGAGGGGCTGGGCCTGCCGATGGCGCGGCTGAAGACCGGCACGCCGCCGCGCCTGGACGGCCGCACCATCGACTGGGCCGCGCTGGAATCCCAGCCCGGCGACGCGGAGCCCGAGCCGCTGTCCTGGATGACCGCGCGCATCACCAACCGGCAGGTGAACTGCGGCATCACCTGGACCACCGAGGACACCCACGCGCTGATCCGCGCGAACCTCGGGGAGAGCGCCGTGTATGGCGGCCGCATCTCCGGCGTCGGGCCGCGCTATTGCCCCTCGATCGAGGACAAGGTGGTGCGCTTCGCCGACAAGCCGCGCCACCAGATCTTTCTGGAGCCGGAAGGGCTGGACGACGACACCGTCTATCCCAACGGCATCAGCACCTCTCTGCCCGAGAGCGTGCAGCGCGGCATCATCGCCAGCATGCCGGGGCTGTCGCGCGCCGTGATCCTGCGGCCGGGCTATGCCATCGAATACGACCATGTGGACCCGCGCGCCCTGCGCCCGACGCTGGAGGTGCGGGGCACCCCCGGCCTGTTCCTGGCGGGCCAGATCAACGGCACCACCGGCTACGAGGAAGCGGCCGCCCAGGGCATCATGGCCGGGCTGAACGCCGTGCAGCGCGCCGCCGGCACCGAGCCCGGCCGCGTGCTGGCGCGCGACGAGGCCTATGCCGGGGTGATGATCGACGACCTGACCTTGCAGGGCGTCAGCGAGCCCTACCGCATGCTGACCGCCCGCAGCGAGTACCGGCTGCGCCTGCGCGCCGACAATGCCGGGCTGCGGCTGACGGAAAAGGGCCTGGCCTGGGGCTGCGTCGGCGCTGCGCGCGCCACGGCCTTCCGCGCTTTCGAGCAGGGTGTCTCCGGCGCCATCGCCCGCGCCCGGGCCGAGGGCGCGACCCCCGCCCAGTACCGCGCCGCCGGCGCCTCGGTGAACCTGGATGGCCGCTGGCGCAGCCTGCTGGATGTGCTGGCCCTGCCGGCCATGCCGGTGGAAACCGCCGAGGCCATGTTCCCCTGGCTGCGGGACCTGCCGCCCCGCGTGCGGGCGCAGCTGGAATGCGAGGCGCTCTACGGCCCCTATCTGGCCCGGCAGGAGGCCGAGCTGGCCCTGTTGCGGCGGGAGGAAGCGCTGGCTATCCCGGACGCGGTGGATTTCGCGGCCATCGCCGGGCTCTCGCGTGAGATGCAGCACCGGCTGGGCCAGGCGCGCCCCGCGACCCTGGGTGCGGCCGCGCGCGTCGCGGGCATCACCCCGGCGGCGGTCGCCGCGCTGGCCGTGCACCTGCGGCGCGCCTGACATGACCCATCCCCTCCCTTTGCCCCTGCCGCCCACCGCCGATGTTTCACGTGAAACATTGGACCGGATTGATACCTATCTGGCCCTGCTGGCGCGCTGGAACACGCGCATCAACCTGGTGGGGCCGCTGCCTGTCGCGCAATGGCGGCAGCGGCATGTCGAGGACAGCCTGCAATTGCTGGGGCTGCTGCCCGATGACGATCTGCCGCTGGCCGATCTGGGCTCGGGCGCCGGGCTGCCGGGGCTGATCCTGGCGGCCTGCGTGACGCGGCCGGTGCATCTGGTCGAGTCGGACCAGCGCAAATCCGCCTTCCTGCGGGAGGCCGCGCGGGAAATGGGGCTGGCGCATGTCACCGTCCATGCCCTGCGGATCGAGGCGGCGAAGCTGCCGCCCATCGGTGTCGTGACCGCCAGGGCGCTGGCGGCGCTCAAGGATCTGCTGCCGCATGCCCACCGGCTGCTGGCGCCGGGCGGTGTCGCGCTGTTTCCGAAGGGCCGCAATGCCGAGGCCGAGTTGACCGAGGCCACCCCCCACTGGCACATGGAGGTTGAGCGCTTCGGCAGCCGAACGGAGGCCGGGGCCACCATTCTCCGCATCCGGAACCTGCACCCTGCCTGACGCCGCGAAATCCCGCATCGTCGCCTTCGCCAACCAGAAGGGCGGCGTGGGCAAGACCACCACGGCCGTGAACCTGGCCGCGGCGCTTGCCGCGCGTCACAAGGTACTGGTGATCGACCTGGACCCGCAGGGCAATGCCTCCACCGGGCTGGGGCTGGACCGCACCCAGCGCAAGCCCGGCAGCTATGCCATGCTGCTGGAAGGGCGCGTGCCCGCCGCCTGCATCCGCGCCACCGCCATCCCCAACCTGTCCCTCATCCCCGCCGACCCCGACCTGGCGGGCGCGGAGCTGGAGCTGGTGGACATGGAGCACCGCGAAACCCGGCTGCGCCAGGCCATCGGCACGCTCTCGGGCTTCGATTGGGTGATGCTGGATTGCCCGCCCTCCCTCGGCCTGCTGACCCTGAATGCGCTGGTCGCGGCCGACAGCGTGCTGGTGCCGTTGCAGACGGAATTCTACGCGCTCGAAGGCGTCTCCCAGATCACCCAGACCATCGAGCGCGTGAAGCGTGCGATGAACCCGGGCCTGGAGCTGGAAGGCATCGCGCTGACCATGTTCGACCGGCGCAACAACCTCTCCGAGGCCGTGGCCGCCGATGTGCGCCAGCATTTCGGGGCCGCCGTGTTCGACACCGCCATCCCCCGCAATGTCCGCGTGTCGGAGGCGCCGTCGCACGGCCTGCCCGTCACGGTCTATGATTTCCGCTCGCCCGGCGCGCAGGCCTATGTCGCGCTGGCCGCCGAGCTGCTGCGCCGCCACCGCCAACGCCTGAAAGCCAAAGCCGGATGACCAAGCCCCCCCGCCTGGGCAAGGGCCTGTCGGCCCTGCTGGGCGAAGCCGCCGCCCCCAACCCGGACAGCGTGCGTGCCCTGCCTGTCACGGCGCTGGAGCCCAGCCCCTTCCAGGCCCGCGGTCCCATGGACCCGGACGCGCTGGAGGAACTCGCGGCCTCCATCCGCCAGCACGGGGTGCTGCAACCCATCCTGGTGCGGCCCAAGCCCGGCAGCCCGGGCGAGTACCAGATCATCGGCGGTGAGCGTCGCTGGCGCGCGGCCCAGGCGGCCCCCCTGCACGAGGTGCCGGTCGTCATCCGGGACTTCGACGACAGCGCCGCCATGGCCGCCGGCCTGGTCGAGAACCTGCAGCGCGAGGACCTGAACGCGCTGGAGGAGGCCGAGGGCTATGACCGCCTGACCAGCCAGTTCGGCCTGACGCAGCTGCAGCTGTCGGAGGCCGTGGGCAAGTCGCGCTCCCACATCACCAACACGCTGCGCCTGTTGCACCTGCCGCCGCGCGTGCGCGAATTGCTGCGCGACGGCGCCCTCAGCCCCGGCCACGCCCGCGCGCTGATCGGCACGCCGGACCCGGTGGCGCTCGCCCTGCACATCGTCGATCGGGGCCTGAACGTGCGCCAGGCCGAAGCCCTGGCCCTGCGCCCGGGCACCCCCGGCAAGCCCGAACCCCGCGCCACCAGCCCCGAGATCAAGGCGCTGGAAGCCGACCTGTCGCGCCACCTGGGCCTGCAGGTCAGCATTCAGCACGGCAGCCGCGGCGGGCAGCTGAGCATCCGCTACAAGGACCTGGACCAGCTGGACGGGCTGCTGGCACTGCTGACGGGGAAGATGGCGTAGGGCGCCTTGAGAGGGGCTCTGCCCCTCTCAAACTCTCCCCGCCCATGCCGTGGGGCGAAGCCCTTCCCACGGCGCGCCCGTCACTCCGCCGCCACCGCCATCGCCTGCCGGCTCGCCCCGCGTGCCGAGCCCGCGCACAGCAGCGACAGCGCCAGGAAGCCCGCGATCACCGGCAGCACCAGCCAGGGTGCCCCGAAGTCGATCAGCAGCCCCAGCGGCACCGGCGTGATGGCGCCGCCCAGCGGCAAGCCGGAGCTGACGAAGCCGAACACCTTGCCGATCTCGCCGGGCGGGCAGGCGTCCTTCAGCATCACGTCGCGCGGCGTGCGGGAGGCCCCCATGGCAAGCCCCGCCGCCAGCGCCACGAAGGGCATGGCCACCGCCGGCATGGGCACCAGCCCCAGGCTGAGCAGCGCGATCATGCAGAACAGCGTCAGGCTGAACACGAAGAACAGCAGGTTGGACTTGGTCTTGTCGGTGACATAGCCACCGATCAGCGTCCCCCCCGTGGCCCCGGCCATGTACCCGGTCAGCGCGAAGGAGGCGATTTCGACCGGCGTGCCCCACAGCTGCCCCAGCACCGTGATCAGGAAGGATTGCAGGCCCGAGCCCATCATGGCCGAGAACAGGAAGAAGCCGAAGAACAGCAGGATGGGCTTGCTCAGCAGCAGTTCCCGCCCGCCGCCGGCCGGGGCGCCGCGCGGCTTGGCCTGGTCGTGCAGGATGCGGCTCTGCCACAGGATGGCGGCGACCACCGGCAGGCCCAGCAGCCCCACCGTGCACAGCGTGCCCCGCCAGCCCAGCCAGGGCAGCAGCAGCGCGATCACGGGCGGCGCCAGCGCGAAGCCCAGATTGCCGGTGAAGGTGTGCAGCGCGAAGGCGCGGCCCATGAATTCCTTGCGGATGGACCCCGCCAGGATCGCGTAGTCCGCCGGGTGGATCACGCTGTTGCCGACGCCCGACAGCACCGCCAGGCCCAGGATCATCCAGTATTCCGTGGCCACCGCCATGGCGGAGATGGCCAGCGCCATCAACAGCGTGCCGCCCACCAGAAAGGGCCGGGCGCCGTACTTGTCCACCAGGAAGCCCACGGGCGTCTGCAACACCGCCGTGGTGCCGGACATCAGCGCGACCGAAAGCCCCAGCATGGCGTAGGAGACATCGAATTCCACCCGCCAGATCAGGAACAGTGGCGCCAGGCACAGCACGTAGAAATGGCTGAGGAAATGGCCTGTCCCAATCAGGCTGATGATGCGGGCATCCTGGTTCTGCATGTGCGTTTCCCGGCTGGATACTGCCACCGAGGCTGCCCGGCGTGCCCCGGGGCGTCAACGCGGTGAATTCTTACCGAACTTCCACGCTGTCCCGCAGCAGGGTGATCAGGGGCTCGATCAGGGGGGATTGCCGGGCCTCGTCGCCGAAGACGCACATCTGGGCGGTGCCGGCCTCGGGCAGGCCCTCCAGCACCTCCAGCCCCGGCAGCAGGCCCTGGCGGCCCAGCACGGTCACGCCGAGCCCCGCCTGGGCGGCGGCGGCCACCGCCAGCAGGCTGGCGGAGGTATAGGTCACGTCGAACCCCCGCCCGGCGCGGGCGAGTGCTGCCATCGCGCGCTCCCGGAACATGCAGCCCTGCGGCAGCATGGACAGCGGCAGCGGCCGGTCCGGGTCCACGGTGAAGCCCGGGGCCGCGACCCAGACGATGTCCTCGGTGAAGACCAGGCGCCCGGCGGTCTCGCCGTCGCGGCGCTTGCCGATCACCAGGTCCAGCTCGCCGCGTTCGCCGGCGGCGCGCAGCTCGTGGCTGCGGCCGACCTCGACCATCAGATGCAGGTCGGGCCACAGCCGCCGGCAGCCGGCCAGCAGCGGCGCCAGGTTGCGCGGCACGAAATGATCGGCCACCCCCAGCCGCAGCGTGCCGGAGACAGGGGGCGCGATCATCCGCTGCACCGCCTCGTCATTCAGGGCCAGCATGCGGCGGGCATAGGCGATCAGGGTCTCGCCCTCACGCGTCAGCGCCACGCCGCGGGGCAGCCGTTCGAACACCGGCTTGCCCAGCAATTCCTCCAGCTTGCGGATCTTCAGGGAGACAGCGGACTGCGTAAGGCCGAGCGCCGCCCCGGCGGCGGTGAAGCCCCCGCGTTCGGCGACCGCCACGAAGCCGCGCAGCAGATCGAGGTCGAGGTCCGGGATGCGCATGGCCTGCTTTCTGGGCATGCTGGGGGCAGGAGTCCAGACATGTCCCGAACCCCGCCCGGCCAGCGCGCCGCCTATGCCGTCTTCACGCCCATCACCACGCGGTGGTCGGACAACGACGCCTATGGCCACATCAACAACGTGCAGTACTACAGCTTCTTCGACACGGCGGTGAACGCCTGGCTGGTGCGCCAGGGGCTGCTGGAGATCGCGGCGAGCCCGCTGATCGGCCTGGTGGTGGAAACGGGCTGCCGGTATCACCGCCCGCTTTCCTACCCTGAGCCCATTGAGGTGGGCATGCGCCTCGCGGCGCTGGGCAATTCCTCGATCCGGTATGAGCTGGCGGTGTTCGGCCCCGGGCGCGACGACGCGGCGGCCGAGGGGCATTTCGTGCATGTCTATGTGGACCGCGCGACGGGCCGGCCGGCGCGGCTGCCCGATGCCCTGCGCGCGGCGGCCGGGGCCCTCACGGCACCGGCGAATGGCTCTGCTTGAGGCGCCGCAGGGTGAAGATCGTGCGCGTGTGCCGCACGCCCGGCAGCTTGTAGATCTTCTCCCGCAGTAGCTTTTCATACCCCGCCGTGCCGCCCACGGCGGCTTGCAGCACGTAGTCGTATTCGCCGGTCACCAGCCAGGCTGAGATCACCTCCGGCATCGCGTTCACCGCCGCCTCGAAGCGGTGCAGCGTGTCCTCGTCGTGCTTCTCGCACATGATCTCGATCAGCACCGTGTCCGGCAGGCCCAGCTTCTCCTGGTCCAGCAGGGCCATGTAGCCCTGGATGGTGCCGTCCGCCTCCAGCCGCTTCACCCGTGCCCAGCACGGGCTGGGGGAGAGGCCCACGCGCTCCGCCAGCTCGGTGTTGCTGATCCGGGCCTCGGTTTGCAGCACCCGCAGGATCTTCCGGTCGATATGGTCCATGGCGGTGGATTCTTCCGTTTCTTCGGCAGTGCACAACAAAATTCGGCAGCATCTTGCGGCCCGCACGGCGCATCCTTCCACCACAAAGGATAAACGTCCATGAGCCGTATCGACCGCATCACGCTGGACCATCGCTGGACCAGCCTGAACGAGGACACGTTGCTGACCGGCACCCAGGCGCTGGTCCGCCTGCCCTTGCTGCGCCGGCAGCTGGACGAGGCCGCGGGGCTGGACACCGCCGCCTATATCACCGGCTATCGCGGCAGCCCGCTGGGCAATTACGACCGTGAGCTGGCCCGCCATCGCGCCCGGCTGAAGGAAGCGGGCGTGGTGTTCGAGCCGGGCCTGAACGAGGAACTGGCCGCCACCGCCTGCTGGGGCACGCAGCAGCTGGGGCTGATGCCCGGGGCCAGGCACCAGGGCGTGTTCGCCATCTGGTACGGCAAGGGCCCGGGCGTGGACCGCAGCGGCGACGTGCTGCGCCACGCCAACGCCGCCGGCACCGCGCCCCATGGCGGCGTGCTGGCGCTGGCCGGCGACGACCCGGCGGCGAAATCCTCCACCGTCACCAACGCCAGCGAATACGCCTTCCTGGATGTGGAGATGCCCTTCCTGGACCCCGCCGATGTCGCGGAGGTGCTGGAACTCGGCGTGAAGGGCATCGCGCTGTCGCGCGCCTCCGGCCTGTGGGTGGGCATGAAATGCGTGGCCGAGACCATGGACGCCACCATGACCTTGCAGGTGGACCCGCTGCGTTTCGCCACCACCGCGCCCGAGCCCGGGGACTTCCACATCCGCATGGGCGACACGCCCCTGGCCGCCGAGGCCCGGCTGCGCCAATTGCGCCTGCCGGCCGCGCTGGCCTTCGCCCGTGCCAATGGGCTGAACCGCATCATGGCGGATGCGCCGGAGCCCCGCTTCGGCATCGTGGTGCGCGGCAAGGCCTGGAACACCCTGCGCCAGGCCCTTCAGGATGCGGAGCTGACGCCCGCCATGCTGCGCGAGGGCGGTGTGCGCATCCTGAAGCTCGGCATGCCCTGGCCCTTCGACGCCGCGCTGGCGCGCGAATTCGCGCGGGGGCTGGAGGAAGTGCTGGTCATCGAGGACCGCCGCGCCTTCTCCGAGACCATGCTGCGCGACGCGCTGTATGGCACGCCGTCGGCCCCCCGCATCAGCGGCAAGCGCGACCCCGCGGGCGCGCCCCTGCTGTCGGAATTGTCGGAGCTGGACGCCGCCGCCGTGCTGCGCGCGCTGGCCGCCCGCCTGCCCGAAAGCCTGCGCACCGAAACCCTGGCCCGCCGCATCGCGGAACTCGACGCCCTGGCCGCCGCCGCGCTGGACCCCCTGCACCTGCGCAGCCCGCATTTCTGCCCGGGCTGCCCGCACAACACCTCCACCAGGCTGCCCGAGGGCAGCCAGGGCATGGCGGGCATCGGCTGCCACTTCCTGGTCACCAACATGAACCGGGAGACGCCCTTCTACACCCAGATGGGCGGCGAGGGCGCGCCCTGGCTCGGCCAGCGGCATTTCTCCGACACGCCCCACATGTTCGCCAACCTGGGCGACGGCACCTATGCCCATTCGGGGTCTCTGGCGGTGCGGGCCGCGATCGCGGCCAATGCCAACCTCACCTACAAGATCCTGGTCAACAGCGCCGTCGCCATGACCGGCGGCCAGAAGCCCGACGCCGATGTGACCGTGCCGCGCCTGGCCGCCCAGATGGTGGCCGAGGGCGCGCGCCGCGTGGTGGTGGTGGGCGACGACCCCGCCCGCCACCAGGGCGACCCGCTGATCCCCGCCGGCGTCACCTTCCACCCCCGCGCCGATCTGGACGCCGTGCAGCGCGAATTGCGTGAGACCCCGGGTGTGACGGTGCTGCTCTACGACCAGGAATGCGCCACCGAGCGCCGGCGCCACCGCAAGCGCGGCACCGCCCCCGCCGCCACCCGCCGCGCCGTGATCAACCCGCGCGTCTGCGAGGATTGCGGCGATTGCTCCCGCGCCAGCAACTGCATCGCGGTCGAGCCGGTCGAGACCCCCTGGGGCCGCAAGCGCCACATCGACCAGTCCGCCTGCAACCAGGATTTGTCCTGCGTCGAGGGGTTCTGCCCCTCCTTTGTCTCGCTGGAGGGCGCGGAGCCGGTGCACCCCGCCCCGCCCGAACACCTGACACCCCCTGCCGAACCCCTCCGCGCGCCCCAGACCGAGCCCTGGAACCTGCTGCTGGCCGGTGTCGGCGGCCAGGGTGTCACGGCCCTGGCGGCCATATTGGCCATGGCCGCGCATCTGGAGGGCCGGCCCGTGCGCGGGGTGGACATGCTGGGCCTGGCCCAGAAGGGCGGCGGCGTGTACGGCCAGCTGCGCATTGGCCTGCCCGATGCCTCGCCCGAGACCCTGACCGGCCCGCGCATCGGCCAGGGCCAGGCGGATTTGATGCTGGCCGCGGACCTGGTGGTGGCGCATGGCCGCTTCGCCCGGCCCATGCTCTCGGCGGAGCGCAGCGTGGTCATCGCCAGCGACGCCGTGGCCCCCACCCAGCAATTCGTGCTGAACCCCGAAACCCGGATGAATGAGGCCGGCATGCGCGCCGCCCTGGCCGCCGCCTGCCGCGCGCTGATCACCCTGCCGGCCGCCCAGGCGGTGGAGGCGCGTTTCGGCGACCTGATCTATCTGAACGTCTATCTGTTGGGCGTGGCCTATCAGCGCGGGCTGGTGCCGCTGGGGGCCGCGGCCATCCTGCGCGCGCTGGAACTCAACGGCGCGGAGATCGCCCGCAACCAGGCCGCCTTCACCGCTGGCCGCCAGGATGCGCTGGCCGAGGCCACCCCCGAAGCCCCGGAAACCCTGGAGGCGATGATCGACCGCCTGGCCCAGGACCTGGTGGCCTATCAGGGGCGCCGCACCGCCGCGCATTACCGCGCCGTGCTCGCCCGCGTGGCGGCGGCCGAGCAGCCCCTGGGCAGCACGCGCCTGACCCGGGCGGTGGCGCGGCAGCTCTATCGCCTGACGGCCTACAAGGACGAATACGAGGTCGCGCGCCTGCACGCCGACCCCGCCTGGCAGGCACAGCTCGCCAGCCAGTTCCAGGGCACCCGGCGCGTGGTGCTGCACCTGGCCCCGCCCACGCTGGGCGAGCGCAAGCGCGAGTTCGGCCCCTGGATGCTGCGCGCCATGGGCTGGCTGCGGCACGGCAAGATTCTGCGCGGCACCGCGCTGGACCCGTTCGGGCGCACCGAGGAACGCCGGCAGGAACGCGCCCTGGCGCCCTGGTACGAAGCGGGGGTGGAGGCGCTGCTGATGCGCCTGTCGGCCGGGAACCACGCGGCGGTGTGCGCCTGGGCGGAAGCGGCGGAAGGGATCAAGGGGTATGGGGCGATCAAGGCACGGAATTTGGCCGCGACGCGGGAAAGAATGGAAGGGATGATGCGCGGGCTGGGCGCTGGGTGAGGCGTTGCCTCCCCCAGACCCCCTCCACCGGGGACACACGTGTCCCCGGACCCCAGTGAAGCGCCGTTCTCATTAAGATATTGATTTTAATAGATAAAATAATCTAAACTGCCAAAAATAAAAGAATGGGGGTCTGGGGGAAATTCGTTTCCCCCGGGCGCCCTCCGAGGAAACCGCCATGTTCGAACTCCCTGACGCCACCTTGGCCCTGCGGGAAACCGCGCTCGATTTCGCCGCCGCCCGCATCGCCCCCCACGCCCAGGCCTGGGACGAGGCCCGCCACCTGCCGGTGGATGTGTTGCGGGAGGCCGCCGCGCTTGGCATGGCGGGGCTGTATGTGCGCGAGGAATCCGGCGGCTCCGGCCTTTCGCGCCTGGACGCCGCCGTGGTGTTCGAGGCGCTGGCGACCGGCTGCCCCGCCATCTCGGCCTTCCTGTCCATCCACAACATGGTCGCCTGGATGATCGACCGCTTCGGCGACGACGCCCAGCGCGCGGGCCAATTGCCCAGCCTGCTGAGCATGGAGCGCATCGCCAGCTACTGCCTGACCGAACCGGGTGCCGGCAGCGACGCGGCGGCGCTGTCCACCCGGGCCGCGCGGGACAACCAGGGCTTCGTGCTGGACGGCACCAAGCAGTTCATCTCGGGCGCGGGGGTCAGCGACCTGTACCTGACCATGGCGCGCACGGGCGGCGCGGGGGCGGGCGGGGTCTCGGCGCTGCTGGTGGCGAAGGACACGCCGGGCCTCTCCTTCGGCGCCAATGAGAAGAAGATGGGCTGGAACGCCCAGCCCACCCGTCAGGTGATCTTCCAGGGCGCGCGGGTGCCCGCCGAGGCGCTGCTGGGGGAGGAAGGCCATGGCTTCCGCTATGCCATGGCGGGGCTGGATGGGGGGCGGCTGAACATCGCGGCGTGCTCGCTGGGGGGCGCGCAGCGGGCGCTGGACATCGCGGCGGCCTATGTGAAGGAACGCCGGGCCTTCGGGCGCGCGATCATGGATTTCCAGGCCACGCAATTCCGGCTGGCGGATATGGCGACGGAGCTGGAAGTCTCCCGCACCTTCCTGTGGCGCGCGGCGGCCAAGCTGGATGCCAAGGCGCCGGATGCCACCCGCTTCTGCGCCATGGCCAAGCGCCATGTGACCGACGCCTGCCACCGCGTGGCGGATGAGGCGCTGCAATTGCTGGGCGGCTATGGCTACCTGGCCGATTACGGCATCGAGAAGCTGGTGCGCGACCTGCGCGTGCACCGCATCCTGGAAGGCACGAACGAGATCATGCGGGTGATCATAGCGCGCGGCATGTAGATTTTGCCTTGCCAGCCCGCGGGGCTGGGCCAGGATCGGGCCATGCCCACACGCCGCCTCGCCCTCGCCCTGCTCGCCACCCCCGCCGCCGCGCAAACCGCCCGGCCTGTCCGGGTGGTGGTGCCCTTCGCGGCGGGGGGCGTGATCGACGTGGTGGCGCGCATCCTGGCCGAACCGCTGGGGCGGGAGCTGGGGCAGAATGTCGTCATCGAGAACATGCCCGGCGCCGGCAGCGTGATCGGCGCCCGGGCCGTGGCGCGCGCGGCGCCGGATGGCAACACGCTGCTGCTCTCGGGCGCCGCCCATGCCGTGATCCCGGCCCTGTACCCGGATGCGGGGGTGGACCCGGTGGCGGATTTCGCGCCCATCGCCCTGCTGGGGCAGCAGCCCTTCGTGCTGGCGGTGCATCCCTCGGTGCCCGCGCGGGATGTGGCGGGCTTCCTGGAATGGCTGCGCGGGCGCCAGGGGCAGGCGCGCTTCGCCACCACGGGCATCGGCGCGGCCTCCCACCTGGCGGGGGAATTGCTGAAGCAGCTGGCGGGGGTGGAGTTCGAGGTCATCCCCTATCGCGGCACGCCGCAGGCGGTGACGGATCTGGTGGCGGGGCGGGTGGATTTCATGATCGACAGCCAGACGCTGCTGGCGCCGCTGATGGCGGACAACCGCGTGCGCGGGCTGGCGGTGACCACCGCCGTGTCCTCGGCCATGCTGCCGCACCTGCCCACGCTGCAGGCCGCCGGTGTGCGCGGGTATGAAAGTGCCTCCTGGCAGGCGCTGTATGCCCCGGCCGCGACCCCCGCCCCGGTGCTGGAGCGCCTGTCCACCGCCACCCGCGCCGCCCTGGCGGACCCCGTGCTGGCCCGCCGCTATGCCGAGGCCGGGGTGCAGCCCCTGGCCAGCGACGCCGCCCCCTTCATCGCCGCCGAGCAGGCGCGCTGGCTGCCCATCCTGCGCGCCACCGGGGCGCGGGGCGGCTGAATGCCGTTGCGTTTCCCCGAAATGGGAAACGTTTGGACACAACCCGGTCAAACCACCGCCACACTTCCCGGGCTTACTGCCCCGCAGCAAAGGGGAATGGATCGATGGTCGCCTCGGGTACGCTCTGGCCGACGCTTCTCGCCACCTGGCTCAGCATCTCTCCGGTGCCGGTCAGCACCGGGCAGACCGTGGCATCGGCGCCAACGGCGCCGGCGCTGCCGGTGCTGCAAACCCCCGCCCCTCGCAGGGATTGAGGCGCGGGCGCCCAGCACCCATAAGGGGCGCATGCCCGCCCTGATCCGTCATATCGAAGCCTGCAACAATGTCCCGGGCTTCGCGCCGCGCCTGCCGTGGCGGATCGAGGGGCAACAGGTCGGCTGGGTCCAGCCGGACCTGCACCGGGCCCTGCGGGACTTCCCGCGGGTGTTCACCGTGACGCAGGAGGGTGCCGAACTCTCCCCCGCCCTGACCACCCCCGCCGAACGCACGCGGGCCCTGGCGGCCACCGCCGCCGCGCTGGCGCAGGGCGGTTTCCTGCGCATCCGGCGGGAATTGTTCGATGTGCGCCCCGACGCGGCCTCCGCCAGCCTGGCGGCGCTGGATCGCGGCGCCATCCCGGCCTTCGGCGTCATCGGCCAGGGGGTGCATCTGAACGGGCTGGTGCGGCGGGCCGACGGGCTGCATGTGTGGGTGGGCGTGCGCTCCCCGCACAAGGCCGTGGCGCCCGGGCAGCTCGACAACATCGTGGCGGGCGGCATGCCCGCCGGCTACGCCCCGCTGGAATGCCTGCTGAAGGAAGCCGAGGAGGAAGCGGGCATGCCCGCCGCCCTGCTGGCCGCCGCGCGCCCCACCGCGCGCCTCAGCTACATCCTGCAGGCGCCCGAGGGGCTGCGGCGGGACATCCTGCACGTGTTCGACCTGGAGCTGCCCGAAAGCTTCACCCCCCGCCCGAACGACGACGAGGTGGAGCGTTTCGAGCTGTGGCCCGCCGCCCGCCTGCTGGAGGCGGTGCGCGAAACCGAGGACGTGAAGTTCAACGTGAACCTCGTGCTGATCGACCTGTTCCTGCGCGAAGGCCTGCTGGACGCGGCCAGCGCGGAGGGAAAAACCCTGCGCGCGGGCCTGACACGCGGGCTTTGATCACCGACCCTACGCCGACGCGGCCCTGCCGCGCGGGTTTTGCGTTTGACCCAGAGTGACTTAACCCCCACTCACCCGCGCCATGCCTTTCTCTCAATTGCCCGCACCGCTTGCCGCGGCGCTGACTGCGCGCGGTTACGCGCGCCCCACCCCCGTCCAGACCGCTGTTCTGGAAGCGCCGGGTGACCGTGACCTGCTGGTCTCCGCCCGCACCGGCTCCGGCAAGACGGTCGCCTTCGGGCTGGCCATCGCCGGCAACCTGCTGGGCGATGCCGAACGCCTGCCCCCCGCCGCCGCGCCGCTGGCCCTGGTGATCGCGCCCACGCGCGAACTGGCGCAGCAGGTGCGCACCGAGCTCGCCTGGCTGTACGCCGAAACCGGCGGCCGCATCGCCGGCGCCGTCGGCGGCATGGACCCGGTGGCGGAACGCCGCGCCTTCCAGCAGGGCGCGCACATCATCGTCGGCACCCCTGGCCGCGTGCGCGACCATATCGACCGCGGCAACATCCGCACCGAGGGCCTGCGCGCCGTGGTGATGGACGAGGCGGACGAGATGCTGGACCTCGGCTTCCGTGAGGAGCTGGAGGCGATCCTGGACGCGGCGCCCGAAACCCGCCGCACCCTGATGTTCAGCGCCACCGTGCCCAAGGCCATCGCGCAGCTCGCCACCCGCTATCAGCGCAACGCGCTGCGGCTGGAGGTGAACACCGCCGATGAGCAGCACGGCGACATCACCTATCGCGCCGCGCTTGTCGCCCCGCAGGATATCGAGCGCGCGGTGGTGAACGTGCTGCGCTTCGAGGCCCCGCCGCTGGCCATGGTGTTCTGCGCCACCCGCGCCGAGGTGGCCCGCCTGTCGGCCAGCCTGGCCGAGCGCGGCTTCCCGGCCGTGGCGCTCTCGGGCGAGATGAGCCAGTCCGAGCGCAACCGCGCCCTGCAGATGCTGCGCGACGGCCGCGCCAAGGTGTGCGTGGCCACCGACGTGGCCGCCCGCGGCATCGACCTGCCGGAGCTGGCGCTGGTCATCCACGCCGACCTGCCGCGTGACCCGGAGACCCTGCAGCACCGTTCCGGCCGCACCGGCCGCGCGGGGCGCAAGGGCACCTCGATGCTGCTGGTGCCGCTGCCGCGCCGCCGCATCGCGGAGCGCCTGCTCTCCGCCGCGCGCGTGCGCGCCGAATGGGGCAACGCGCCCGATGCCGAGGCCGTGCGCGGCCGCGACAATGAGCGCCTGGTGATCGAGGCCAAGACCCTGCTGGAAACCCCGGCGGAGGAGGAGGACGCGGCGCTGGCCGGCTTCCTGGACGCCCCGCCGGAGGCCCTGGCCGCCGCCCTGATCAAGCTGCTGCGCGGGCCGCTGCCGGCGCCCGAGGAGCTGGCCGACATCTCCCCCGCCGCGGCCGCCGCCCGGCCCGAGCGCGCCCCCCGGCGTGAGGACAACCCGAACGCCGTGTGGTTCCACGCCGATGTGGGCCGGGCCGATGGCGCGGACCCGCGCTGGCTGCTGCCCTTCCTGTGCCGGCGCGGCCATGTGACGCGCGACATGATCGGGCGCATCCGCATCCTGGGCAACGAGACCCAGTTCGAGGTGGCGGCCCATGTGGCGCAGCGCTTCGCCGAGGCCGCGCGCCGCGCCGAGGGCAAGGACGCCGAGGTGGCGGTGGAGCCGATGGACGCCCTGCCCCCCCGTGGCCCGCGCCCCGACCACGCCCGCCCGCGCACCCCCCGCCCCGAAGGCGCCGCCCCGCGCCCCGAGGGCGGATACCCGGCCCGCGCCCCCCGCGCGCCTTATGCCGGCGACGGCCAGAAGCGGTATCGCAAGTAAACCGCACCCGGATCAGCGGGGTTGATGATGTCATCGCCCCGCCATCCGTTCTATGCCGAAGACCATGCCCTGGACCGATCACCTCCCCGCTGAATCCCGAGAGCAGATCCTGCTCTCCCTGCGGGCGCAGCGCGCCGTGGGGGACCGGCGCTATGGGCTGGGGGCGGTGCACCGCGTCAGCCGGGCGCTGATCGCCTGGCGGCTGGCCCAGCCCTTGCCGGGCCGCCACCGCCCCGCGCGCATCGTGCAGTTCTGGGACCAGCCCACCCCGCCCGCCGATGTGCTGGCCTGCATGGACAGCTGGCGCGCCAGCGGCCTGCCGGTGCAGCGCTTCACGCAGGATACGGCCCGGGCCTTCCTGGGCGCGGAATTCCCGCCCGAGCTGCTGCGCGCCTATGATGCCTGCCGGCACCCGGCCTCTCAATCGGACCTGTTGCGGCTGGCCGCGCTGTATCATGGCGGCGGGCTGTATGTGGACGCCGACGACCGCCTGGCCGAAGGCGCCGACCTGTCCGCCCTGGCCTTCGGCGCCGGGGTGGCGCTGATGCCCCTGGCGCATGAGGGCCCGCAGATGCTGCCGGTGCGTGAGACCCTGCGCGACCGGCCGGAGGCACCCTTCGTCGGCTACTACTTCAACACCACGCCGCTGTTCGGGCAGCGGGGCCACCCGGTGCTGAAGCTGGCGCTGGAGATGGCGGTGATGAACGTGCTGGAATCCGTGGCCGCCGGCCGGCCGGTGGACCCGCATGAGGATGTGGGGCCCACCAGCCTGTCCCGCGCCGTGATCGGCCACGCGCTGGAGATGCAGGAACAGGGCAAGGCGCCCGCGATCGACATCCGCGTGGAATGGCCCGAGATCCGGCTGTTCGAGGCGCTGGACTACAAGAACTCCGCGCTGAACTGGCGCAACGCGGGGTGACGCCCCTTGCGGGAAGCCCGCCCAGCTGGGACAAGCCCCGCATTCATTCCGAGGGAGTTACAAATGGCTGACGAAGACGACTACGTGTTCGACGAGGCCAGCGGCGAATGGCGCCCTGCCTCCGAGGTCGCGGCGGCGGCGGCCCAGGCGGCGGAGGTGCGCGATGCCTCGGGCAATGTGCTGGCCGATGGCGATGCCGTCACCCTCATCAAGGATTTGAAGGTGAAGGGCGCCAACCAGACCCTGAAGCAGGGCACGGTGATCCGCTCCATCCGCCTGACGGACAACCCCGAGGAAATCGACTGCAAGCACGACACCATCAAGGGGCTGGTGCTGCGGACGGAGTTCGTGCGCAAGCGGTAGGCGTCAGCCCCCCGCCTGCCATTCCCTGACCGCGTCCAGCGGCCAGACCAGCATCAGCACGTTCAGCGTCAGGTTGTCGCGGATGGCCCACAGGGCCAGCCCTTCCAGCCCCAGCACCACGGCGGCCGACAGCCAGGCCGGCAGCCCCCGCGCCAGCGCGAAGCCCAGCAGCATCGCCAGGATGTCGGCCAGCGAATTCACCACGCTGTCGCCGGTATAGCCCAGCGCCATCGTCGCCTCGCGGTAGCGGTTGATGACCAGGGGGGTGTTCTCGATCACCTCCCACGCCGCCTCCACCAGCGTGGCCAGCAGGGCGCGCACCGGCAGCCCGGAGCGGGGCATCAGCAAATGCAGCGCGCCATAGAACAGGATGCCGTGCACGATGTGCGACGGCGTGTACCAGTCCGTCAGGTGCTGGGAATTGCCGGGGCTGTTCACCTCGCCGTGCCACAGCTCGACCACGCCGCAGGTGCAGATGGGCACGCGGCCCATCGCCAGCTGCGCCGCGGCCGTCGCGGCCAGGATCGTGAACATCCAGGGCAGCACCCTGCCCCATGTGATTCCGCGCGCCATGATTGGCCTCTTTCGTCCGGCGAAACTTGCTCTACACCAGGGGGCAGCCAATGCCTGGGAGCCCGCATGCGCCTCAACCCTATCCCCTTCTGGTTTCTGCGCCATGGTGAGACGGACTGGAACGCCGAGGGACGCTCCCAGGGGCGCACCGACATTCCGCTGAACGCGGTGGGCCGGGCCCAGGCCGAGCGCGCCGCCCGCACCCTGGCCCCGGTGCCGATCGCGACCATCGTGGCCTCTCCGCTGTCGCGCGCGCTGGTCACGGCGCGGACGGTGGCGGCCCAGTTCAACCTGCCGGTCCGCACCGATGAGGATCTGCAGGAGGTCTCCTTCGGCGAGCAGGAAGGCCTGCCCATGGGCGACTGGTACCAGGATTGGACGGACGGGCTGATGACCCCTCCGGGCGGCGAGAGCTTCGCCGCGCTGCGCGACCGCACGGTGGCCGCCATCAACCGCGCCACCGCCCTGCCGGGCCCGGTGCTGGTGGTGGCCCATGGGGCGCTGTGGCGTGCCTTCCGCGCCGAGGCGGGGCTGGAGGCCAATATCCGCACCCCCAACGCCCTGCCCCTGTTCGCCGAGCCCCCCGCCCCGGGTGCCGCCGCCTGGACCCTGACGGCCCTGCCCCTGGCGGCCGAAACCGTTTGATCCTGCCCAGGCCGCTGCGCCTGGTGCTGGCGCGCAAGCCCTGGCGCCCGCGCAGCTTCCGCCTGCGTGCCCGCGCCGACGCCGCGCGCCGCGCGGGCGACTACCCCACGGCGCTCGGCCTGTACCGGCATTACCTGGCGCTGCGCCCGGACCATGCCATGGGCTGGGTCATGCTGGGCCATATGCTGAAGGAAACCGGCGACCGCCCGGGGGCCGGCGACGCCTATGCCCGCGCCGTGGCGCTGGACCCGCACGACCCCTTCATCGCGCTGCAGCTGGCGCATTTCCTGAAGCTGGAAGGCCGCGCGGCGGAGGCGCTGGACGCCTTCCGCGCCGCCGTCGCCCTGACCCGCCCCGCCACGCCGATGGGCGAGGAAGCCCGGCGGGAGGCCGTGGCCCTGCTGCAACCCGGCCTGAACCCGGACCCCGCCGCCGGCACCGGCACTGCCACCTGCTGGGTCGATGTCTCGGACCTGCTGACCTATCTGATGGACAACCAGGCGGTCTCGGGCATCCAGCGGGTGCAGGCGGCGCTGGCGGCCCATGCGCTGGGCCGCCCCGCGCGGCTGGCCTGCGTGATGACGCGCCCCTGGAGCGCCGGCCTGTGGGCCATCCCGCGCGATGCGATGGCGCAGGTGCTGCGCCTGGCCGAGCACGGCCAGGGCGCCACCCCGGCCATGCGCGCGGCGCTGGAGCGTGCCATCACCACCGCCGCCCCGGCGCCGCCCGTGCCCGGCGCCGTGCTGCTGTGCAGCGGCGCCTTCTGGCTGGCGGGCGGCAACCCGCCGCTGTGGGCCGCGCTGCGGCGCGGCGGCATGCGCCTGGTGGTGCTGGTGCATGACCTGATCCCGCTGACCATGCCCGAGGTCTGCGTGCCCGCCCTGGTGCGGGAATTCACCCTGGCCTGGGCCGAGCTGTCCTGGTTCGCCGACGGCTTCCTGGCCAACAGCGAGCACACGGCGGCCAGCGTGCGGGACAATCTGCGCGCCCATGCCCGCCCCGCTTTGCCGGTGGTGGCCACGCCGCTGGCCCATGGCATCCGCGCGGGCGGGGCCGAGCCGCGCTGGACCCGCCCCATCCGCGCCCTGCGCGGCAAGCGCTTCGTGCTGTCGGTCGGCACCATCGAGGCACGGAAGAACCACGCCTTCCTGGTGCGCGTGTGGGACGCCCTGCGCCGCGAGGGGCTGGACCCCCCGCCCCTGATCCTGGCCGGCAAGCCCGGCTGGCAGCGCCAGGCCTTCGACGCCGCCATGGCCGAAACCCGCGCGGCCGGCGGGCGGGTGCGCGTCATCTCCGGCCTGTCGGACGCCGAGATCGAGACCCTGTACGACGCCTGCCTGTTCACCGTCTTCCCCAGCCTGCTGGAGGGCTGGGGCCTGCCGGTGGGCGAGAGCCTGGCGCGCGGCAAGCTGTGCGTCGCTTCCGACCGCGGCTCCCTGCCGGAGGCCGGGGGCGGGTTCGCCCTGTATCTGGACCCGGAGGACGTGGCCGCCGCCCTGCCCCTGTTCAGCCGCCTGCTGACCGACCCCACGGCCCTGGCCGAGGCCGAGGCCCGCATCGCCCAGGGCTTCCGCCCGCGCGACTGGCCGGAGGTGGCCGCCAGCATGGCCGCCGCCGCCGAGGGCATGGCGCCCTCCCCGCATCCCATCCCCGAATACCCGTTGCTGCCGGCGGGCGTGCCCGTCACGCCCTGGCCCATTCCAGGGCCGGACCCGTTCGAGCACCCCCTGCGCGCCATGCTCCTGGAGGGCTGGGAACGCCCCGGCAGCCACGGCGCGCGCATGCTGGGCGCGCGGGCGCCGTTGCGGTTCGACGCGGCGGTGGCGGGCGTGCTGCGGGTGGAAAGCCAGGACGGCGCGCAAGAATTCCCGGTGCCGGCCGGCCCGCAGCAGGTGGTGCTGGAAGGGCCGATGACCCTGCGGCGGGTGGAGCTGGTCGCGCCGCCCCCGACAGGCGGCTAGCCAGGTGGCGCCGCCCCCTGGGTTCAGCCCTTACCGCCGGGGCAGGAAGCCCACGATCTCGTAGGCCCGCTTCAGGATGGGCTCGGCGATCGCCTCGGCCTTCTCCGCGCCGCGGCGCAGTTCGGCATCCAGCGCGCCGGGGTCGGTCAGCAGGCGCTGCATCTCGGCGCGGATGGGGCCGAGATGCGCCACCAGTGCCTCCGTCAGCACCGGCTTGAAGGCGCCGAAACCCTTGCCCGCGTGCTCATCCAGCACCGCCTGGGCGGTGGTGCCGGCCACGGCGGCCAGGATGCCGACCAGGTTCCGCGCCTCCGGCCTTCCGTCCAGCGCGGCCACATTGTCGGGCAGCACGTCGGGGTCGGTCTTGGCGCGCTTGATCTTGTCCGCGATCAGGTCCGCGTCGTCCGTCAGGTTGATGCGCGACTGGTCCGAGGGATCGGACTTGCTCATCTTCTTCGTGCCGTCGCGCAGGGACATCACCCGCGCGGCCACGCCCTGGATCATCGGCTGGATGTTGGGGAAGAAGTCCACGCCGTAATCGTGGTTGAACTTCTGCGCGATGTCGTTCGCCAGTTCCAGGTGCTGCTTCTGGTCGTCGCCCACCGGCACGACGGTGGCGTGATAGACCAGGATGTCGGCCGCCATCAGGTTCGGATACACGAACAGGCCGGTGCTGACCTCCTCGCGGTTCTTGCCGGCCTTGTCCTTGAACTGCGTCATGCGGTTCAGCCAGCCCATGCGGGCGACGCAGTTGAACACCCAGCCCAGCTGCGCATGCGCCGGCACATGGGACTGCACGAACAGGGTGCACTTGTTCAGGTCCAACCCGCAGGCCAGCAGCGTGGCGGCCATCTCACGGGTGTTGGAGAGCAGCTCCTTCGGGTCCTGCTTCTGGGTGATCGCGTGCAGATCCACCACGCAGAACAGGCACTCATTCTGGTCCTGCATCGGCACCCAGTTGCGGATGGCACCCAGGTAATTGCCGAGAGTGGGGATGCCAGAGGGCTGAATGCCCGAAAAGACGCGCTGCATGGGGGTGCTTCCGTGGTGGATAGAAGCGCTTTGCTTCGCGCGATGGGGCGTGGGGGTCAAGGTGCCGAGGGGGCGCCGCCCCCTCAAACTCCCCCGCCGGGAGCCTTTCCCCTATCGCCGCCGCAGCATCCGCTTCACTTCCCGCAGGTCCAGCGCCCCGCTGACATGCGCCAGTGCGAAGTAGCACCCCGCCCCCAGCACGCAGACCAGCGCGAAGGCCGCGCTGCCCAGCGCCCCAGGCCCCATGGGCAACACCCGTGCCAGCCCCCACAGCACGGCCGCCATGGCGGCGGCGGCGCCCAGCAGGCGCGGCATGTCGCGGCGCAGGCGGCGGTCGGGCACCCACATCCGCCGGCGCAGCAGCAGCACGCCCAGCAGCCCGGCATTCACCCAGGCCGCGATGCCGGTGGCCGCCGCGATGCCCACCGGCCCCAGCGCCGTGCCGTACAGGAAGGCCAGGTTCAGCCCCAGGTTCAGCGCCACCGTGCCCAGCCCGATCACCACCGGCGTGCGCGTATCCCCGCGCGCGAAGAAGCCGGGCGCCAGCGCCTTCACCAGCACGAAGGCCGGCAGCCCGGCCGAATAGGCCACCAGCACCGGCGCGCTGGCCGCGACATCGGCGGCGGTATAGGCGCCGCGCTGGAACAGCACCGCCATGATAGGCTGCGCCAGCACCATCAGCGCCGCGGCGGCGGGCACGCACAGCGCCAGGGTGATCTCCACGCCGCGGTTCATCGACAGATGCGCCGACAGGCTTTTGCCGCCCGCCAGCTGCGCCGCCAGGGTGGGCAGCAGCGCGGTGCCGATCGCGGCGCCGATGACGCCCAGCGGCAGCTGCGCCACGCGGTCCGCGTAATAGAGGAAGGACACCGACCCGGCCGGCAGCAGCGAGGCGATGATGACATCGACGGCCAGGTTCAACTGCGTGACGCCCGCGCCGATCAGGCCGGGGCCCATGCGGCGCAGCACCTGCATCTCGGCCGGCGACAGGCGCGGCCAGGCCGGGCGCAGCACCATCCCCGCCCGCGCCGCCGCCCACCACACCAGGACCAGCTGCGCCACGCCCGAAATGGTCACGCCCCAGGCCAGCGCATGGGCGGGCGTGGCCGTGTAGCGCGACAGCCCCAGCAGCGCCGCCATCGACAGCAGGTTGAAGAAGATCGGCGCCGCCGCCGCCGCCGTGAAGCGCGACATGCTGTTCAACACGCCGGAGACCAGCGCCGTCAGGCAGATGAAGGGCAGATACGGGAAGACGATGCGCGTCAGCTCCGTGGCCAACTGCATCTGCGCCTCGCCGCGCGCGGCGAAGCCGGGGGCCAGCACCGCCAGCACCTGGGGCATGAACACCAGCCCCAGCGCCGTCAGCCCGCCCAGCCACAGCGCCATCAGCGCGGCCAGGCGCTCGGCCAGCTGGCGGGCCATGGCCGGGCCCTGGCGCGTGTACAGCGCGGCGAAGGCGGGCACGAAGGCGGCGTTGAACGCGCCCTCCCCGAACAGGCGGCGGAACAGGTTGGGCAGTTTCAGGGCGACGAAAAAGGCGTCGGCCATCGGGCCGGCACCCAGCCGGGCGGCGATCAGCATGTCCCGCGCGAAGCCGAGCAAGCGGCTCGCCATGGTCCAGCCGCCGACAGTGGCGAAATGGCGCAGCATGACAGGCGGTGTCCCACGGGCGGGGCTCGGGGGGAAGGGGCAGGCCCCCCCCCTACACCATCACCAGTTCCGGCGGCGTCAACGCTTCGAGCAGGGAGGCGCGCAGCGGCGCCAGCTTGCGCTCATTGTCCACCTTCAGGCCGAAATTGTCCTTCACGTAGAACACGTCCACCGCGCGCACGCCGTAGGTGGTGATGTGGGCGGAGGCGATCTGCAGCCCATGCCGGCTGATCGCGGCCGTCACGTCATGCAGCAGGCCGGGGCGGTCGCGCCCGTTCACCTCGATCACGGTGTGGGTGTTGCTGGCGTGGTTGTCCACCACCACGCGCGGCGGCACCGTCACGGCGCGCAGGCGGGCGGGTTCGCGCCGCACCTTGCGGATCTCCTGCGCCAGCTTCAGCCGCCCGTTCAGCGCCTGTTCGATCAGCACGGAGAGCTTGGCGAGGCGGTGCGGCTGGTCGAAGGGCCCGCCGGAGCTGTCCTGCACCCAGAAGGTGTCCAGCGCCATGGAATTGGTCAGGGTGTGGATGCGCGCATCCACGATGGTGGCGCCAGCCACCGCCAGCGCGCCCGAGATGCGGCTGAACAGGCCCGGATGGTCGAGCGCATAGACGGTAACCTCCGTCACCGCGCGCGCCCGCAGCACCGCGCTGCGCACGGTCAGGGGTGCGTTCGCGGCCTCCGCCTCCCGGACTATCGAGGCATGGCGGGCATGGGTTTCCGCGTCGAAGGACAGCCAGTAGCCCGAGTAGCCGAGCGACAGGAAGTGATCCAGATCGGCCTGCGACCAGCCGGACATGGTGAGCTGTTCCGCCGCGGCTTCCTTGGCGCGGGCCACGCGCACGTCGCGCTCGGGCACCGTCAGCCCGCCGGCCAGCACTTCGGAGACGCGCCAGTACACCTCGCGCAGCAGGGTGGCCTTCCAGCCATTCCACACCTTGGGCCCCACCGCGCGCATGTCGCACACGGTCAGCACGAGGAGCAGGCGCAGGCGTTCGGGGGATTGGATGATGTCCGCGATGTCGAGGACGGTCTTGGGGTCCTCGATGTCCCGCCGGAAGGCGGTCTGGCTGACCAGCAGGTGGTGCAGCACGAGCCAGGAGACGGTCTCCGTCTCCTCGGGGGAAAGGCCGAGCTTGGGACAGATGTCCTGCGCCAGCCGGGCGCCGAGTTCGCTGTGGTCGCCGCCCCGGCCCTTGGCGATGTCATGCAGCAGGGTGGCGACATACAAGGCCCTGCGGGATTGCAGCTGGCCGATCAGGTCGCTGGCGACCGGGGCGATCTGGTCCAGCTGGTGCGCCTCCAGTTGCTGCAGCACGCTGATGGCCTGGATGGTGTGCTCGTCCACCGTGAAGACGTGATAGGTGTCGAACTGCATGAGGCCCACGATCCGGGCCCAGTCGGGCAGGAAACGGGAGAGGAAGCCCGTCTCGTTCATCAGGCCGAGCCATTTGGGCGCGTCCTTCCCGGTCAGCAGGTCCAGGAAGATCTCGTTCGCCTCGGGCTCCCCGCGCAGCTGGTCCACCTGGCGGGAGTGGCGGATCAGCGCACGGATCGCCAGCGGATGGATATCCAGCGCCCGGTCCCGCGCCGCGCGCATGATGCGCAGCATCAGGATGGGCTCACGCGAGAAATCGCGGCCGGGCGGGGCCGCCACCAGCTTGCCGTCGGCGAAGGCCAGGCCTTCCTTGTGCAGGGCGGCGTCGCCGTCGCGCCGGCGGGCGGGCGCGCCGAGTGCGGCGCGTTCCAGCGCCGGTTCCAGCACGCGCGTCAGGCGCAGCACCTCACGGCTGGTCAGGAACAGGTGCTTCATGAAGCGCTCGGCACCCTCCTGGGGGCCATGGCGCGAATAGCCCATGCGGGCGGCCAGCACCGGCTGCAGGTCGAAGGTCAGGCGTTCCTCGGCCCGGCCGGTGACGTAGTGCAGGTGGAAGCGGATGGTCCACAGGAAGTCCCAGGCGCGGCGGAAGGCACGGGCCTCGCCCTCGGTCAGCAACCCGCCGCCGGGGCTGCCATCGCCCACCAGCTCATGCAGGCCGGCGGTGTTGAAGGCGTGGCGGGACAGCCAGTACAGCGTCTGCAGATCACGCAAACCGCCGCGGCCTTCCTTCAGATGGGGCTCCACCATGAAGGGGGTTTCGCCATAGCGGGCATGGCGGGCGGCGCGTTCGGCGCGCTTGCCGGTCAGGAAGGGGCCGAGCCCGTCCTTGGCCCGCATCTTGGCGAAATCGGTGTCGAACTTCACCCAGGTGGGTTCGTCCCCGCCCAGGAAGCGGCCATCCACCAGCGCGGTCTGGATGGTCAGGTCGGAGCGCGCGTGGGCCAGGCAATCCTTGATGCCGCGCGTGGCGTGGCCGACCTTCAGCCCCAGGTCCCACAGCAGGTACAGCATGAATTCCACCACGCGGGTGGTGCGGGTGCCGGGGCTGCCGGGGGTCAGGAACAGCAGGTCGATATCGGAATAGGGCGCCAGCACGCCGCGGCCATAGCCGCCGGTGGCGATCAGGGCGAAGGGCTCCGGCTTGTCGCGGAAGCCGCGCGGGATGGTCGCCAGCGCATAGGCATGGATGGCCAGGATCAGCGCATCCATATGGCCGGACAGCATGCGGGCGGCGGGCAGGCCCATGATTTCGCGGGCTTCGAACGCGCGCTGGACGCGGGCCTGGACACCCCCCAGCTCACTGCGCAGCAGCGCCAGGGCGGCATCACGCGGGATGGGCGTGCCGCCGGGGATCAGCCGGGATTTCAGCGCCGCTTCTTCGGCACCGCATTGGGCCCCGAAGCCGGGCGCCTCTGGCGTCATGGCGGCAGGCATAGCCGCATCGGTTTTCATGCGTGTTTCATTAATCCAGGTGATGCGCCTCGGGCTAGCGCAGTATTAGGGCTGTGCACCGCGCTTTGCGCAAGGGTTATGCACATTGCATGGATGTTATGTGCGCACCATATGGATTCGCGCATGTTCATCCGCCGACGCTCCCTGAAACGCCGCATCGCGGGCATTGGCCTGCTTCATCTGGGGGTGGCCGGGGTGATCCTTCCGTTTCTGCACGGAAGCATCTTCGTGGTGCTCGGCGTCTATATCCTGCGCGACCAGTATATGTGGGCGCACCGGGCCGTGGGCCCGCTGGAACGCCGCTTTCCGCGCATGATGGGCAAGATGGAGAGCATGGAGGCGAAAAGCATGGCCTGGATCGACCGTCAGGCCTCGCGGCTGCCTTCCAGAAGCGCCCGCAACCGATAGAGCGCATCCTGCGCCTCACGCGGGGACATCGCGTCGGGGTCCAGGGTCGAGAGTGCGGCCAGCACCGGGTGTTCGGGCGCCGTCGCCTGCTTCGGCGCGAACAGGGGCAGTTCCTCGCTCAGCACGCCGCCGCCCTGGCGCGCCCGGCTTTCCAGGGCATGCAGCACCGCCTCCGCCCGCGCCAGCACGGCGCGCGGCACGCCCGCCAGCCGCGCGACGTGCAGGCCCCAGCTTTTCTCGGCCGCGCCGGGGCCCACGGCGTGCAGGAACACCACCTCGTTCTTCCATTCGCGCACGCGCATGGTGGCCAGCCGCAGCTCGGGCAGTTTCCCGGCCAGGGCCGTCAGCTCATGGAAATGGGTGGCGAAGATGGCGCGGCAGCGCAGGCGGTCGTGCAGCGCCTCCAGCACCGCCCAGGCGATGGCCAGCCCATCCCAGGTGGCGGTGCCGCGCCCGACCTCATCCAGAATGACGAAGCTGCGCGGGCCGGCCTGGTTCAGGATCGCCGCCGTCTCCGTCATCTCGACCATGAAGGTGGAGCGCCCGCCGGCCAAATCGTCGCTGGCGCCGACGCGGCTGAACAGCCGGTCCACCACGCCCAGCCGCGCGGCCTCCGCCGGCACGAACAGGCCCGCTTGCGCCAGCACCACCATCAGCGCGTTCTGCCGCAGGAAGGTGGATTTGCCGGCCATGTTCGGCCCGGTCAGCAGGCACAGGCGCTGGCCGGGCGAAAGCTCCGCGTCGTTGGGCACGAAAGCGGGGCCCTTGGCGCGGGTCAGCGCCGCCTCCACCACCGGGTGGCGGCCGGCCTGGATGTGGAAATCCGGGGCCTCCGTCATCTCCGGCCGGCACCAGGGGCCGAGGGCGAGCTCGGCGGCCGCCGCATGCACGTCGATCTCGGCCACCGCGCGGGCGGCGGCCGTAATGCCGGGGGCGGCGGTGGCGCACAGCCGCGCCAGATGCCGCACGATGGCGCGTTCCCGCGCGGCCGCCTGATCCGCCGCATCGGCCAGCCGCCGGTCCAGATCCACCAGCGCGCCGCAGGTGAAGCGCAGCGCATTGGCCATGGTCTGACGGTGCTGGGGCATCAGCTCCCCGGGCAGGTCCTGCGGGGGGGTGCGCAGCAGCTTCTCGCCGGCCGCCGCCTGCACCTCCGCCAGGTATCCCATCTGCTGGTGGTGCTTCACCTTCAGCGAGGCGACGCCCCAGGCCTCGGCCAGCTGCATCTGCATCAGCGCGATGGCGCCGCGCGCGTCGTCCCGCAACCGCCGCAGCGCATCCAGCTGCCCGTCATAGCCGGGGGCGACCACGCCGCCATCCTCGAAGCGGGCGGGCAGTTCCTGGGCCAGGGCGCGGGCGAGTTCGGCCTGGGGGCTGTCGGGCGGGATCAGCGCATCGGCGGCATCGGCCAGCAGCGGCGGCAAGGGGCGGGTCTGGGCCGCGTGATGGGCCATCGCCTCGGCGCGCGTCAGGCCGTCGCGCATCGCGGCCAGATCGCGCGGGGCGTAGCGTTCCAGGCTGATGCGGGCCAGGGCGCGGGCCATGTCCGGCGCGCCCTTCAGCACACCGCGCAGGGCACCGCGCAGTTCATGATTGGCGCGCAGAGCCTCCACCGCCGCGTGGCGGGCACGGATGGCCGGCAGGCTGGCGAGCGGTGCGGCCAGCCTTGCCGCCAGCTCGCGCGCGCCGGCGCCGGTCAGGGTGCGGTCCACGGCGGTCAGCAGGGTGCTGCGGGCCTCCCCACGCTCACTGCGCAGAATTTCCAGGCTGCGGCGGGTGGCGGCGTCCATCAGCAGCACGCCCTGCGCCCCGCGCGGCACCGGGCGCATCAGGTGCGGCAGCTTGCCGTTCTGGGTGGCGCGCACATACTCCACCGCCATGGCCGCGGCGCGCACCTCCGCCTCCGAGAAGGTGCCGAACCCCTCCAGGCTGGCGACATCGAAGGCGGCGCCCAGCCGCCGCGCGGCGTCGCGCGGTGCCGAGGCCTCGATCGCGCCGGGCCACAGCCCTTCCTCCGCGATCACCTCGCTGGGTTCCAGCCGCGCCATCAGCGCCGCGATGTCGGGCGCGTCCTCGGTCTCGAAGGCGCCGCTCGTCACGTCCAGCCAAGCGGCCGCACCCTTCACCAGCGCCAGCAGCCAGGCGGGGCGCGTGGTTTCCAGCAGCGCGTCCTCCGTCACGGTGCCGGGGGTGACGACGCGCACCACCTCCCGCCGGATGGTGGTGGCGCGGCGGGCCTTGGCTTCCTCCGGGGTCTCCATCTGCTCGCAGATCGCCACCCGGAAACCGCGCCGGATCAGCCGCGCCAGATAGGCCTCATGGCTGTGCTGCGGCACGCCGCACATGGCGATCGGCGTGCCCTGGTGCTCCCCGCGATAGGTCAGGGCGATGGACAGGGCCTCCGACGCGGCCTCGGCATCGTCGAAGAACAACTCGTAGAAATCGCCCATGCGGAAGAAGATCAACGCATCCGGCTGGGCGGCCTTGGCGGCATACCACTGCGCCATCGCGGGCGTGGCACCATCGGCGGGGGGGCGAGAGGAGGACATGCGCGACCGGCTTAGCGCAGTCCGGGGGCGCGCTGAAGGGTGGGCGGTGGGCGCCAGCCAGGGGGCGGCGCCCCCTGGGCTGCCATCACCCTTTCAGCAGCGTCACGAAACTGGGCGTCTCCTCCCCCCCATCCACCACCGCGCAGGCTTCGTTGAAGTATTCCACGAAGGCATCCGCGTGCCAGTGCCCGCCGCCTCGGTTGGTCTGCACCATCCCCCAGGGGTTATCGGCCGCGCGCAGGCTGCCGGCGTTATAGGCGATGGCCACCAGCGGCGGGTCGAAGCCGGTGGGCACGCGCCCGCCCATGGCCTGCCGCCGGATCAGCGCCGCCCCGGCCGCCAGCGAGGTCTCGGGCCGCAGCAGGGCCGCGCGGTCGATCTTCGGGTCGGCCAGGGCTTCGCGGGCCGTGCCGATCAGTGTCTGCATCAGCCCGGGCGAGACGCGCATGGGCGTGCTGGCATCGTCCAGATAGCCGGGTTCCTCGCGCACCGCGTCGGCGCGGCCGCCGCTTTCGGTGCAGGCGGTGGCCAGCAGCAGCTCGACCGGCACCTGGCGGGCGGCGGCGGTGCGGCACATGGCCGGGCCGTGCTGCGCCCAGCAGCGCGCGACGGTGGCGGCCCTGCCGCGCGGCAGGGTGCCGTCCACCTCCAGCCCCTGGGGCGTCAGGCGCCAGCGATGGGCGCCGCTGCCGACAGGGCCGGCATGCGGGGCGGTTAGCGCGGGCAGGAAGGGTTGCAGCATGGCCTGCCAGCCGGGGGCGGTGGTCGCGGGCGGGGCCTGGTCCATCAGCCGCGCCCAGCTGCGCGGGCCCAGGATGCCGTCGGCCAGCAGCCCATTGGCGCGCTGGAAGGCCAGCACGGCATCGCGCGTGGCGGGGCCGAACACGCCATCGGGTTCCAGCGCCAGCAGGCCGGCGCGGCGCAGGGCCTGCTGCGCCTGGCGCACATCCGCCCCCCGCAGCATGGGCAGGCGGAAGGACAGGGCACGGTCGAGCATCATCATCGGGCTTCTCCCAGTTCGCGGGCGCGGAGGGTGAGGAGGGGCGCGCGGTCCGGCCCCGCGCTGGCTGCGGCCGAAAGGGCCGCGCGGGACAGGCGCGCGGCCTCATCGGGGGCCGAGAGCCAGCCCAGGCAGATCAGCGCCTGGGCGTGGTTGGCGGCCAGCACGGCGGAGGCATCCCCCGCCCGCGCCTGTTCGTATCCGGCCGTGGCGCAATCCAGCATGGGCCGGGCGGCCAGGCCCGGGCAGGCGGCGCGGGGGGCGCGGGCGGCCATGGCCTGCTCCATGCAGGCCGCGGCGCGCAGGCCGTGCAGGCGCCGGCAGGCCGGGTTGGCGGCGTCGCAGGGGCTGCTCACGGGCTCGGCCGCGATCTCGGCCGGCAAGGCGTGGTTCCAGCGGTTCAGCTGGGCCAAGGGCGGGTCCAGCACCGCGGCCACCGGCGCGCAGCCCATGGCGCCGAGCAGCAGCCAGAGGTGGCGGTTCATGGTGTGATCTCCTTCAGCAGCTCCACCGGGTCCTGGTGGGTGTCGCGCAGCTGGCCGGTCAGCAGGGTCAGGGCTTCCATCGCGGCGCGGGCGGTTTCGGGCGCGGAGGCCGGGGTGGGGGCCAGCAGGCGGCGCACCGCCTCGGGGTCCGGCGCATCCGGGCGCAGGGCGGGGCTGGCGGCGGACAGGCGCGTGGCCATCTCCGTCACGGCGGTGTCGGTGATGTCCTGCCGGGCCTCCGTGCCCAGCAGGGCGCGGCGGAAGCGGGTCAGCGCGTCCTCGATCACCGCCGGGGAGGCGAAGCGCCCCGCCCCCCAGGCCGACCACAGCCGCGCCGCGCCGTCGTCGCGCAGGGCCATGTCCGTCAGCTCCGCCGCGAAGCCCGGGGTGTTGCGCAGCCCGGCCAGGGCGGCGGCGAAATCGGGCACCGCGTCCAGGCTGGCCAGCGCGTCGGCCGGGGTGATGCTGCCGGGGTCGAACAAGGTGGGGTCGTGCGGGGCGTCCAGCACCTGGGCCTGCCAGCGGCGCCAGCCCTGGGCCGAGAGCGTCCAGCCCAGCCCCAGCAGCAGCGCGGCCCCCGCCAGCGGCCCGCCCGCCACCCCGCCCAGCACCGGCGCCGCCGCCGAAACCAGGCTGGCCAGCGGGCCGGAGGCCCCGGTCAGCGCCGTGGTCGCGGCCGCGATCGCCGACAGGTCCGGGTTGCCGGTCAGCGCCTGGCGCGCCTGGCGCAGCATGGCCGCCGCGCCCTGGGGAATGACGCCGACGGGCAGCGCCGCGCCGAAGCCCTCGACCAGCGCCTCCGCCACGGCCAGGTGGCGGGCCAGGCGGCCGGTGGCGTCGCCCTCCTGCACCGGGCGCAGGGCGGCGGCGACCGCATCCTCCGCCGCGCTGGCCGCGCCGGCGCGGGTTTCGGCATGGGCGCGCTGCTCGGTGGTCAGGGCCTCCGTCACGCGGCGCTGGGCCTGGGCGTCGGGCATCTGCGCCCGCGCGCCGAAGTAATAGCCGAACACCCCCGCGATGATGCCGTTCACATAGCCCGCGATGGCATCCGACAGCCCCAGCGTGGCCGTGAACAGCAGCAGCGGCAGCCCCACCACCCCCACGATCAGCGCCAGCACGGCACGCACCGTGCCCTCCGGCAGGGCCATCGGCAGTTCGCGCATGGCCGCGATCTGGTCCGCCGTGGTGGCCGGGTTGCTGAGCATGGCGAAGCTGCGCGCCGCCAGCCACCACAGGAAGGCGGCGAAGCCCAGCCTCACGAGGAATATCAGCACAGCCACCAGCTGGGTGGCATGCAGCCCCCCGGGCCAGGCCATCGCGGCCGTGACGGCCAGAAAACCTGCCACACCGGCACCGAGTGCCATTGGCAGGAGGCGGGGACTATCGGGGGGCATGCCTGTCTCCTTGCGCAGCGAAAGGCACATAATCCTACGTATGGGAACAAATCAAGAAAATTGTCGGCCCCTTGGGCGCGTCCCCCCGGCGTGCTACCCCGCGCGCACGATTTCCGCGCTTCCGATCAAGGAACACCCGCCCCATGTCCGACCAGGCCCCGCAGCCGCCCATCGTGGTGAACATGCAGTTCACCAAGGACCTCAGCTTCGAGGTGCCGAACGCCCCCACCATCTTCGCCAGCCTGCGCGAAGCCCCGCAGGTGGACCTGCGCCTGGATGTCCAGGCCCGGCCCATCCAGGAAGGCGAGAACGTGTTCGAAGTCGCCCTGGAAATCCGCGCCGACGCCAAGGCCGGCGACCAGGTCTGCTTCATCGCCGAACTGACCTACTGCGGCATCTTCACCATCACGGTGGACGACCAGAGCCTGGAACCCGTGCTGCTGGTGGAATGCCCGCGCCTGCTCTTCCCCTTCGCCCGCAACATCCTGGCCGACATCACCCGCGACGGCGGCTTCCCGCCCGTGTTCCTGCAGCCGATCGACTTCGTGGCCCTGTGGCAAAACCGCCGCGGCCAGACCAGCCTGGACACGCCGGCGGTGGGCACGGCCTGAGCCTTTTTCTGGCAGGGGCGCCGCGGGAAGGGCTCTGCCCTCCCCGCACCCCACCCGCCAGGAGCCAGTGGCCCCTGGACCCCCTTCAGTAAATTGAAAAAGGCCGGAGGGGACATCGTCCCTTCCGGCCTTTTTCAACTCATGGGTTCCAAGGGCCTTTCGGCCTTTGGCGGGCGGATGCGAGGGGGGCAGAGCCCCTCTCGCATCCGCCCTGACAGGATCAGGCCGAGGCCTTTTCCAGCAGGCCCTGCTTGACCAGGGCTTCGGCGATTTGCACCGCGTTCAGGGCGGCGCCCTTGCGCAGGTTGTCGGACACGCACCAGAAGGCGAGGCCGTGGTCCACGGTCGGGTCCCGGCGCAGGCGGGAGACGTAGGTGTCGTCGTCGCCCGCCGCTTCCAGCGGGGTCATGTAGCCGCCGTCCTCGCGCTTGTCGAAGACGGTGACGCCGGGCGCGCGGCGCCAGGCGGCCAGGGCCTGGGCTTCGGTGATCGCGGTTTCGAATTCCACGTTCACGGCCTCGGCGTGGCTGATGAAGACCGGCACGCGCACGCAGGTGGCCACCACCTTGATGTCCGGATCGAGGATTTTGCGCGTCTCGACCGCCATCTTCCATTCTTCCTTCGTGAACCCGTCATCCATGAACTTGTCGATGTGCGGGATGCAGTTGAAGGCGATGGGCTTGGTGAAGACCTGCGGTTCGGGCGGCTGGTGCACGAAGCTGGACTTGGTCTGCATGAACAGCTCGTCCATCGCTTCCTTGCCGCCGCCGGAGACGGACTGGTAGGTCGCGACCACCACGCGCTTGATCCGCGCCACTTCGTGCAGCGGCTTCAGCGCCACCACCATCTGGATGGTGCTGCAGTTCGGGTTCGCGATGATGTTGCGCTTGCGGAACTGCGGCAGGGCGTGCGCGTTCACCTCGGGCACGATCAGCGGCACGTCCGGTTCCATCCGGAAGTGGCTGGTGTTGTCGATCACCACGCAGCCCTGGGCGGCCGCGCGCGGCGCGTGCACGGCCGAAATGGCCGCACCCGGGCTGAACAGGCCGATATCGGTGCCGGTGAAATCGAAGGTCTCAAGGTTCTGCACCGTGAGAATTTTGGTGTCCCCGAAGCTGACCTGCTGGCCAGCGGACCGGGGGGAAGCGAGGGCGATCACCTCGTCCGCCGGGAAATTCCGCTCGGCCAAGGTTTTCAGCATTTCGCGGCCCACTGCTCCCGTGGCACCGACGACTGCGACCTTGTAGCCCATTGGCTGTAGCTCCGGTTGAATGGAAGCGTGCTCTCTACGGCCCCGGACATAAGGATTCAATGCGTTTCACGCCCGATTGTGCGCAGGGCTGCCCCGCGTTATCCCCCACCCCATGGATGTTGCAGCGCAGATCAGCCCCAACCCTGCCGAAGGGCCGCTTCCCGCCTATCGGGCCCGCGTGCATGCCGGGGTGCTGAACCCCGACCCCGCGCAGGAAATGGCGGCGGAAACCTTGCAGGAGCTATGGTACCGCCTGCGCGGCTACGACCCCAAGCCGGCCGGGCCCGAGAAGCCCCAAGGCGGGCTGCTGGGCCGGCTGTTCCGCAAACGCGGTGCGGAGGACGGGGTGAAGGAAGCCCCGGTCGGCCTGTATCTGGTGGGCCAGGTCGGGCGCGGCAAATCCATGCTGATGGATCTGTTCTTCGAGGCCGCGGACGTGGCCCGCAAGCGCCGCATCCACTTCCACGCCTTCATGCAGGAATGCCACCAGCGCATCCACACCTGGAAAAAGGCCAACCCCAGCGGCGAGGACCCCATCCAGCCCCTGGCCGACCTGATCTTCGCCGAGGCCGCGCTGCTGTGCTTCGACGAGTTCCAGGTGCACGACATCACCGACGCCATGATCCTGGGCCGGCTGTTCGAGGCCCTGTTCGCGCGCGGCGTGGTGATCGTCGCCACCTCCAACACCGCGCCGGACGATCTGTTCAAGGGCAAGCCGGGGCGTGACGCCTTCCTGCCCTTCATCGCCATCATCAAGAAACAGGTGGAGGTGCTGGCGCTGGACAGCCAGCGCGACTACCGCCGCGACCGCATCCGCGGCCTGCCCACCTGGCATTCCCCCGCCGATGGCCGGGCCGAGCGCGCGCTGGACACCGCCTTCAGGGAACTCACCGGCGTGGCGCATGGCACGCCGATGACGCTGGAAGTGCTGGGCCGCAAGGTCCCCTTGCCGGAGGCCGCGCGCGGCGTGGCGCGCGCCAGCTTCGAGGATCTGTGCGGCAAGCCGCTGGGCCCCGCCGACTACCTGGCGGTGGCGACCCATGTGCATACGCTGGTGATGGACGACATCCCGCGCCTGAACCCGGACAATTTCGACCGCGCCCGGCGCTTCATCACGCTGATCGACGCGCTGTACGAACACCGCTGCAAACTGGTGGCCAGCGCCGCCGCCACGCCGGACCAACTGTACGAATACGGGCAGAACGCGGCGATGTTCGAACGCACCGCCAGCCGGTTGATGGAAATGCAGAGCCAGGAATATCTGGGGCTGGCGCATTTGCAGTGATGGTCCGAGAGGGGCTTTGCCCCCCCCTCGGGCTGTTTCACCCCATCACCACCAGCGCCCCCAGCATCACCACCCCCAGCGCGATCCGGTACCACCCGAACGGCGTGAACCCCACGCGCCCGATGAACCCCACCACGGCCCGCACCACCAGCAGGGCCACGATAAATGCCACCACGAAGCCGATGATCACCAGTCCGAACCCGTCCATGGACAGTTCGTCGCGTGCTTTCAGTAGGCTGTAGGCGGTGGCGGCCAGCATGGTGGGGATGGCCAGGATGAAGCTGAACTCCGCCGCCGCCTTGCGTTCCACCCGCAGCAGCAGTGCCGTGATGATGGTGGCGCCGGAGCGCGAGGTGCCCGGGATCATCGCCAGTGCCTGGCCGAAGCCGATGATGAGTGCCGCCAGCGGCCCGATTTCCGGCACGGAGCGGATCTCGGGTTCGGGCATCGCGCGCTCGATGGCGATGATGGCGATGCCGCCCAGGATCAGCGCGATGCTGACCACCCAGGGGTTGAACAGCAGCCGCGTGATGGGGCCGTGCAGGGTGGCGCCCAGCACCATGGCCGGCAGGAAGGCCAGGATGATGTTGGTGGCGTAGAAGCGCTCGGCCGTGCCGGGGCGCCACATGCCGCGCGCGATGTCCAGCAGCTTGTCGCGGTATAGCACCACCACGGCCAGGATGGCGCCCAGCTGGATGCCGATCTCGAACACCTTGCCCGGTGGTCCCTGGAAGCCGATCACATGGCCCAGCAGGATCAGGTGCCCGGTGGAGGAGATGGGCAGGAACTCGGTCAGCCCCTCGACCAGGCCCATGAGGATGGCGGAGGCAATGGCGGTGATATCCATGGCCCGGGTTTAGAACAGGGCGTGGGCGGGGGGAACGGCTGCCCTTAATTTGCCTCGGTTTGCCCAGGGGCGGGGGTGGCGGCGCGGTGGCGCACCCGGCGGCGAGGCGGGGCGGCGGCCGGCACGCTGCCCGGCAGGGGCGGCACCACGAAGGGGGTGGTGGGCATCGTCTCGCTGACCGTGGCGGCGGGGCGCCGGCGCACCTGCAGCGCCACGCCGCCGCAGCGCGAATAGCAGGCGTTGTAGGCCTCGGTGCAGGCGGTGGTGTTCTGCAGGCAGATCGGCGGCGGCACGCAGCCCGCGGCACCCGGCCGGCAGCCGTTGAAGCCGGAGGCGATGGCACTGTCCGCGCCATAGCAGGCGCCGACGCTGACCTGTTCGTCCTGCACGCACTGGCGCTGCTCCATCTGGCAGCTGGCGATGCAGGCATCCCCGCTGGAGAAGGCAGCGACCGGCGTGTCGCCCGTCATGAACCCGCCGGGCGGGATGTAGCGGGTCTCGGTCTCCGCGCAGGCGGAGAGGAGGAGCAACAGGGTCAGGGCAAGGCGGCGCATGGCCGCAAGCTATGCCGCGCCGCACGCGCCGGGCAATGGGCTGATGTGGGAAGTTCGGGTGCCCCGTCAGGGGCTCCGCCCCCGACACCCCCGCCAGGACCGTGCTCGGTCCTGGACCTAGATTAGTTGGCGCTGATCTTGTGAAGGCGTTTCTCATTGATATTTATAATATAATTGGCCCCACACCTATCAGGATCGGCGCCAATCTGATGGGTTCCAAGGGCCTTTCGGCCTTTGGCGGGGAGCCGAGGGGCAGGGCCCCTCGGTGGGGGTTCGGGGGCAAAGCCCCTGAACAGCGCCCTACCCCCCTCGCACCCGTGCATTGCCGGTCAGCGTCACGGCCCCCAGCATGCCGAGGATGGCCAGCACCGCGCCCAGCACTTGCTTGGCCCCGATCGGTTCCCCCAGCACGGTGGCCGAGAGCAGCAGCGCCGTGACCGGCACCATGACGGACAGGGTGGCGGCGCGGGTGGGCCCCAGGATTTCCAGGCTGCGGGTGAACATCTGCATGGACACCACGCCCAGCATGATGCCCTGCGCGAAGCCCACCCACAGTTGCAGCCAGGCCGGCCGCGCCAGGAAATCCGCGGCGGAGGTGCCGAGCCACAGCGGCAGGATGATGATGGCGGAGACGATGGCCATGGCCGAGGCGGTGGCAAAGGCCGGTGCCTGCCAGCGCCGCAGCAGCGCGCCGAAGAAGCCCCAGCTGACCCCGGCCAGGAACAGCAGGATGTCGCCCTTCCACACATCCGGTGCGTCGGTCGAAAGCCCGTCCCAGCCGATGAACAGCACCCCCAGCAGCATCAGCCCCAGCGCGGCCACGCGCCCGCGCGTGGGGTTTTCCCCCAGCAGCAGATAGCCCGCCAGCGCCCCCATGATGGGCCCGGTGATGGGCGGGATGGTGCCGCCATGGCTGGCGGGCGCGTAGAGCAGCGCGGTGGTGAACACCATCAGGTTGCCCACGCCCCCCATGGCCGTCAGCACCAGCAGTTTCGGCAAGCCGAGGCGGATCAGCGCCGCGCGCTCACGCCAGACCAGCGGCGCCAGGATCAGCCCGGAAATCAGGAAGCGGCAGGCGATGAGGTCGAAGGGATGCAGCCCCTGCCCGGCCAGGGAGATGCGCGCCACCACGGCGTGCGCCCCCCAGATCACCGACGCGCCCATCCCAAGCGCAAGGCCAAGCCACAGCCGTGAGTTCATTGCCTCGCAGACTGTGGCTTACCGGGAATTCACGCAAGGATCAGGTTGAGGTCTTTCGAGAAGCGCTCGAAGGGCAGGCCGTAGACATGGATGGAGATCGCCGTCTCCGAGCAGCAATTGGCCAGGCGGTGGATCAGGTCGTCGCAGGCGGGGCCGTGGCTGACATCGCCGGGGAAGCGCAGGTGGGCGGCGGTCAGGGCCGGGGTGTCGCCCGGGGCGTAGTAGTGCTCGGTCATGATGCCGCGGTGCACGCCGAAGGCGCACCAGCTTTTGTGCGCATGGATCGGCGACATCTGGCCCGGGCGCCACACCAGCGCGACCACGCCGTAATCGCCGCCATCATGCAGCAGGTGGCGGATGTAGTGGTCCGGGCATTCCGGGCAGGCGACATCGGCCAGCAGCTCCGGGTCGTCCACATGGGCGGCGATGGCGGCGGCCACGCGCTGCTCCCGGCCTTCCAGCGGGGTCCGGCAGGCCTCGTCGATGGTGGCGAGCATGGCGTTCAGGGCCATGCGCGGGCGAATCATGTTCATACGGAAATCCCCAGTTCCGGCGAAGTCAAAGCGGCCAGCACCATCCGGCGGCTGGCATCGACCTGTTCGTGCATGATGCGGGCGGCTTCCTCGGCCCTGCCCAGGGCCAGGGCCGCGATCAGCTCCTCATGCTCATGGGCCATCTCGCCGCTGCGGTCGCGGCGCATCAGGCCCATCACCAGCATGCGGGTGCTTTCGTCCAGCAGGCGGCCCAATTGCCGCGCCAGGCGCGCATTGCCCGAGAGTTCGGCGACCGTGACATGGAAGCGGCGGTTGGCTTCCAGGAAGTCGATGGCGCTGTCACCGTTGCCGGGCTGATAGCCGGCGGCGCAGACGGCATCCAGGCGCTTCAGGTGCTCGGCATCCACGCGGCCGGCGGCGCGGCGGGCGGCCTCGGGTTCCAGCAGCAGGCGCAGGTCGAACACTTCATGGATGTCGCGGATGGTGACGAGGGAGACGACCCAGCCCCGGCGCGGCAGGGCGGCGACCAGCCCTTCGTCGGCCAGACGGGCGAGGGCCGCGCGGATCGGCGCCTTGCCCAGGCCCATGGCGGCGGAGAGCGTGGCCTCCGACAGGCTGGCGCCCGGGGGCAGCTCGGTCGCGATGATGTCCCGGCGCAATTGGCGCACGGCCTGTTCGGTCAGGGACTGGGGGGCCTCAAGCGGCAAGACCATGGACATGCCGCTGACATGTCACGGCCTCGGCAGCGATGCAAGAGAATTTCTGGCCACCGCGATGGCGGCCTCAGGGGTGGTGTCGTTCATCACCGTCAGCACGCGCAGGCCGGGGGGCAGCGGGGCCTCGCGGGCCAGGCGGGCGGCGATGTCCTCCGCGCCCTCACGCCCGCGGGCGGCCAGGCGCGCGGCGCGCAGCGCGGCCGAGGCCGTGATGTGCAGCACCGCGAAGGGGTAGCGCGCCGCCGCTTCCTCCAGCACCGTGCGGGAGAGGTTGGCCAGCACCACGCGGCCCTGGGCCAGATCGGCCTCGATGGCGCGGGGGATGCCGTAGAGCAGGCCATGGGCCCGCCATTGCAGGGCGAAGTCGCGGCGGGCGAATTCGGCCTCGGTCAGGGCCTCATGGTCCTCCCCGCCCGCATCGGCGGGGCGGGTGATGGCGCGGCGGGCGAAGACGAAGCGCGGGTCATCGCGCAGGGCCTCCCGCAGGCCGGCCATCACCGTGTCCTTCCCCGCGCCCGAAGGGCCCACCACACCGATCAGCATGCGTCATGACTCCCGTATGGCGGCAGGCATGCGGGGGATCGGCGCGGGGTTCAAGTGGATGAGTGCGGGAGTTGTGTGACCGTTGGCCTACCGGTGCCAGCCGGAGCCGCTGTTGGTGCAGCTTTCCAGCGATTCGAAGATGTCAGCCATGGTCGCGTTGCCCAGCGGATAGCGGAAGCTGCGCGTATCGACCGTGAAGGTGAAGTCGCGGCGGATGTCCAGCATCTGCGATGCCTGCATGCCGGTCAGCGGCGCCAGCACGCGCTGCGGGGCGTTGGCCGGGCCGACGCGGCGCGCATCCAAGCCGATGATGCCGCGCGGCGTGTTGATCGCCATGGTCAGCAGGCCGCGCTGCGGCGGTACGTCAGGGGTGGTGATGAGGTATTCGCGGTCACGGGTGAAGAAGATGCGCGCGCCGCCGCCGGGGCCGGGGAACAGGGCGAAGCAGCGGTGGAAGCGGCCATTTTCCTCCACCTGCCAGATCTCGGCGGCACCGCGATAGCCGACGCGCCC
This sequence comes from Rhodovarius lipocyclicus, assembly GCF_009900765.1. Classification (GTDB taxonomy): domain Bacteria; phylum Pseudomonadota; class Alphaproteobacteria; order Acetobacterales; family Acetobacteraceae; genus Rhodovarius; species Rhodovarius lipocyclicus. The sequence continues at coordinate 22,751 of NZ_JAAABL010000013.1, read as the reverse complement.
GTCGCGGCGCTGGGCCTGGGCAGGGGTGGCGATGGCGGCCAGGCAGGGAAGCGCGATGGCCAGGGCGGCGAGCCAGCGGCGGGGGAAGGAGAGGGGCATGCGTCGGATTTCCGGCGGCTTGGGGTGGGCGCCATCACGGTTTCGTGAAGGTGCCCTGAGCATTCCCGGCGCTTGTGGCGGAAGCAAGGCTAGAAGATGAAATCCCCGATAGTTACGGCGGTGGCGCCGTGGATGTCGAAACCGTTGGCGCCGAGCAGCACGCGCACCATCGCGTCGCCCGCCACCTGCACCACGTCCGCGAAGCCAAGGCCCAGCCCCGAGACATCGAGCTTCTGCCCCGCCTCCCACCCCCAGATCGTGTCCTGCCCCCAGCCGGCCCCGAAGACATAGCGGTCCGCGCCGCCATAGCTGAACAGCACGTCGTTGCCCGCGCCGCCGGTCAGCACATCCGCGCCCGCCGAGCCGTAGAGCATGTCATCCCCCGCGCCCCCATCCAGCGCGGCGCCAGCGCCGGGGGATTGGTTGGCGACGATGGTCTCGTTGCCCGCGCCGCCGGTGAAGTTGCGCACCGCCTCGATCAGGCGCGCCACCTCCACATTCGCGGGCATGGCGAAGCCCTCCACCCCCACCCAGACCGTGTCCGTGCCTTCGCCCGCGTTCTCGATCACCTGGGTGGTGATGCTGCGCACCACATACTGGTCGTCGCCCGCCCCGCCGCGCAGCACGTCGCCCAGCGCGCCGCCGGTGTAGATGGTGTCGTTTCCCGCGCCGGCATCGACCTGCGACGCGCCGGAGGCACCGAGCCATACCGTGTCGTTGCCCGCCCCGGTGCTGATGAGGGACATGCCCATGCCCGCCCACACCTGGTCGTCGCCGGAGCCGGTGGCGATGGTGTTGTTCCAGCCCAGCAGCTCCAGCCCCAGCCCGCCATTGCCGGCGGTGATGGTGGTGCCGCCCGCATGGCCGGACATGACGAAGTTCTGGCCCTCGCCCAAGGTCAGGCTGTTGCCGCCGCCATCCAGCAGCACCAGGTGGCTGCCGCCGCCGAGGTGCAGCGTGGCGCCCCCGCCCAGCGCCCGGGTGGTGCCGTGGTCGGGGGCGAGATGCGGCTGGACCTCGCTGGCCGTGACCAGCAGCACCGTATCCTGTGCGGCCGCGAGACTGCCGCCCGCGCCGTCATCGGCCGTGACATGCAGCGTGTAGAGGCCCGGGGCGAAGGGCGCGCCGGTCAGGTCCAGGCTCCATTGCCCGTTCATGTCCGCGATGGTGGTGCCCAGCGACCCGCCGCCCGCCAGCGAGACCTGCACGCCCCGCAGCGCCCCCGCCTGGCCATGCAGCACCAGCGTGCCGTCGCCGGTGATGAAATCCCCCGCCGTGCCGGTGTCGGTGGTGACGGAGAACAGGATGGGCGTGGCGCCCAGCACATCGGTGGCCACCGCCTGGTTCAACCCGGCGGAGGTGCCGGAATTGCCGATCAGGTCGTGATAGGCGCCGCCCAGCACGATGAAGGCGGCGGTGCCGTGCCAGCCCGGCGTGGGGGTGAAGCGGGCGGTCCAGGTGACGCTGTCGGCGGTCCAGAGATCGGACAGCGTGCCGCCCGCCAGTGCGACGTCCGCCAGGGTGAAGCCGCCCACGAGTTCGGAGAAGGCGAAGGTGATGGTGGCGGTCTCACCGCGCGTAAGGTCGCTGTCGCTGCTGGTGATGGCCAGGGTGGGGGCGGTGGTGTCGCCGTGGAGGAACAGGCGGTAGAGGTCCACCGTGAGGTCCGTGTCGCCGGGCAGCAGCGGAAGCGGTGTCGTGAAGATCAGCGCTTTGCTGTCGGCCGAGAAGCCGAGGACGGAGGAGGTACCGTAGCGCGCCGGGTCCAGCAGCGTCGTCGTACCGGTCTGCTGGTCGTACAGGAAGTTGTTCCAGGCACCCAGCAGCATCCCTGGAATGGCACGGGATTCCTGCGCGCTGTAGGCGACGAAGCGCCCATCGGCGGAGATCACCGCATTGGCCACGCCATAGGTCGCGTTGCCGCTGGGGGTGCGGCTGACCTCGGTGCTGGTGTCGGTCAGCGCGTCCCACAGCCACACCTGGGGTGTGGACGCGCCCGGCCCGCCCCCCATGTAGACGACGTAGCGCCCATCCACCGAGACGGTCGGGCCGACATTGGTGTTCGACAGGATGTAGGTGCCGCCCTGCACCGCGTAGCCGCCGGCCGCGGTGTGGGAGACATGCCGCAGCGTGCCGGTCAGGGTGTCGTAGCGGAAGATGTCCGAATAGGCGTTCGTGTCGCGCGGATCGAACATGGCGCTGCTGGCGAACACCACATAACGGCCATCGGCCGATTCCGCCGCGGTGAAGGGTCCGCCATTCGTGTAGCCGGAGGATGTCGGGTACGGCGGCGCATCCAGGATGCGAAGGGTCGTGCCGGTGGTGACGTCGTAGCGCCACAGCGTCGAGATGTTCCCGATGATCGTCGTCATGAAGACATGGTTCAGATCGGCGGAGGAGCCGCTGTAGGTCGCTCCGGTGGCCCCGTCGATCAGCGCCGGGTCGATGGCCAGCGCCTGCACGGCGCCGCTTTCCGCGTGCCAGAAGAAAAGCCGGGTGCTGGTGGCGCCAGACACATTGGCCGCGGGGTCCAGCGCGGTCGGCCATGGCGAGGCTTCGAACAGCACGATGCCGCCGTCGGTGGAAAGGCGGGCGTTGCCCACGGCGTAGTTGCCGGGCGTGACCAGGCGGCTCGTGCCTTCCAGCGTATCGACCAGATAGATTTCGAGGGGATAGATCGGAGAATTGTAAGGATCGCCCCACATGCCCGAGGAGGCATTGTCACGTGGCGTGCCGGCGATCGCCGCGGCTGAACTGCTCAGCAGCAGAAAACGCCCATCGCCCGACAGCGCTTGGCTGGTGTAGCTCGTGCGGCCTTCCGGGGGCGAGGGGGCCCCGGGCCAGCCATCCGCCCCCAGGTTCACCAGGCTCAGGCTCATGGACATGGGGGCGGATACTCCTGTCTCCAGGAGCATGGTGAGGCAGGCCGCGCGGCCTGTCTCTCATGAAAATGAATGAAAGCTTAAAGTGCCGCGACTGCCTTCATCACTTCGGCGGCATGCGCATCCGGCTTCACCTTGCGCCACACCTTCGCGATCTTCCCATCCGCGCCGACCAGGAAGCTCGACCGCTCCATGCCCATATAGGTCTTGCCGTACATGGATTTCTCGACCCACACGTTATAGGCCTCGGCCACCTTGTGGTCCTCGTCCGAGGCCAGCGGGAATTCCAGCTTGTACTTGGCGGCGAACTTCTCGATCGGCGGCATCGGGTCGGGCGAGACCCCGATCACGGTCAGCTTCGCCTTGCCCAGCGCCGGCAGGGCTTCCTGGATGCCGCAGGCCTGGGTGGTGCAGCCGGGCGTGTTCGCCTTGGGGTAGAAATACAGCAGATAGGGCGCTCCCTTCAGCGCGGCGGAGGACACTTCCCGCCCGCCGCTGGCGGTCAGGGTGAAGGCGGGGGCTTCGTCACCGATATGGGGGCCAGGGGCTTCGGTCATGGGGTCTCTCCTGCTTCGGGGCGGCCGATATGGCGGATGAAGGCCGCCCGCACCGCCGCCGCGTGTTCCTCGATCTGTGTCCGCAATGCCGGAAGGTCAACGGGTTGCCGGCCCAGCACCTGGCCCGCGCCATACAGCAGCGCGGCCTCGGCGGCGGCGGAGAGCGCCGCGTCGCGCGGGCCTGGTGCCATCAGCCGGCGCAGGCCCAGCAGGGTGCGCCACAGCGTCTCGGCCCGCACCAGGGTCTCGTGTTCCGGCAGCAGCCCGGCCGCGCCCAGGGCCGTCAGCGCGGCCTTGGTGTTGCCCACCAGCAGGCCGGGCTGGTGCGGCGCGTGTTCCAGCGTCAACGCCTGGGCGATGAACTCCACCTCGATCATGCCGCCGGGCATGGCTTTCAGGTCCCACGCGCCCTCGGGCGGCAGGTCGCGCAGCATGCGCCCGCGCATGGCGGCCGCATCCGCCAAGGCCTTGCCGGGCGGCAGGGGGCGCAGCTGGGCCACGCGCAGCGCCGCCTCCACCCGGGCGCGGAAGGCGGGCTCCCCGCCCACCACCCGGCCGCGCAGCAGCGCCATGCGCTCCCACGTCCAGCTTTCCTCGGCGTGATAGCGGCTGAAGCTGGCCAGGCGGGTGGCCACCGGCCCCTTGTTGCCAGTGGGGCGCAGCCGCATGTCCACGTCGAACAGCTTACCCTCCGCCCCCGGGGCCGACAGCGCCGCCACCACTTGGTGCGACAGCCGGATGAAATATTCGCTGGGTGCGAGCGATTTCGTCCCGCCCGAGGACGCCTCCGCATCCTCCGCGTGCTCATACAGCAGCACGATGTCGAGGTCCGAGCGCGGCAGCATCTCCCGCCCGCCGAGCTTGCCGAGCGCCAGCATGGCCAGCGACCCGCCCTCGATCCGGCCGTGGCGGATGGCGAATTCCTCGGCCACGGCGGGCATGATGGCGCCGATCACGGCATCCGCCATGCCGGAGCGCAGCCCCCCCGCCTCATCCGCCGTCAGCCGGCCTTCCAGCATGGCGGTGTCGATCTCGAACCGGCGCTCGGTGGCCAGGCGGCGGGCGCTGTCCAGCGCTTCCTCGAAATGCCGGGCGTCCCGCACCAGGGCGGCCACCGGCAGGGGGGCGGCGGGGTCGTGGCCCAGCAGCGCCTCGAAGGCGGCGGGCGCGTTGGCCAGGTGGTCCGCCAGATAGGGCGCCGCGCCCAAAATGTTCGCCACCCGTTGCAGCAGCATGGGGTTGCGCGCCATCAGCGACAGGATCTGCACGCCCACCGGCAGCCGGGCCAGCATGGCGTCGAAGCGCGCCAGCACGTGGTCGGGTTCGGCCTGCTGGGCGAAGGTTTCCAGCAGGCTGGGCAGCAGGCCCTGCAACAGCATGCGCGCGCGGTCGCTGCGGGTGGCGCGCACCCGGCCCTGCTCCCAGCCGCGCAGCATGGCCAGGGCGCTGGCGCCGTCCTTGAAGCCCAGCGCCTGCAGCCGCGCCACGGCCTCCGGCGCGTCGTCCGGGCCGGTGGGCATGGTGAACTCGCCGCCATGGCGCACGCCCACGATGCCCTCGAACACGCGGGTGTAGTGCGCCTCCACCACCGCCATGCGGCGGGTCATGTCCTGGCCCAGCGCCTCCGCGTTCGGATAGCCCATCAGGCTGGCGATGCGGGCGATGCCGGCCTCGTCCTCCGGCATCTGGTGGGTCTGGCGGTCCTCGATCATCTGCAGTCGGTGTTCCAGCTCCCGCAGGAAGACATAGGCATCGGACAGGCCGGCCAGTGCCGCGCGGTCCAGCTTGCCGGCCGTGACCAGCGCGGTCAGCGCGCCCAGGGTGGTGGGGTTGCGCAGCGCCGGGTCCCGCCCGCCCCAGATCAGTTGCAGCGCCTGGGCGGTGAACTCGATTTCCCGGATGCCGCCGCGCCCCAGCTTCACGTTGTGGCCGGGCACCTGGATGCGGTCGTGCGCGCCCTTCTTGTCCGCCTGGTGTTCATGGATCTGGCGCTTGATCGAATGGATGTCCGCCAGGGCCGCGAAATCCAGGTGGCGGCGCCAGACGAAGGGGCGGATCTCGTTCAGGAAGGCCTCGCCCGCCGCGATGTCGCCCGCCACCGGGCGCGCCTTGATCATGGCCGCGCGTTCCCAGGTGGCGCCCATGCTCTCGTAATAGGAAATGGCGGACAGGATGGGCACGGCCAGTGGCGTGGCCGAGGGATCGGGGCGCAGGCGCAGGTCGGTGCGGAAGACATAGCCCTCCGCCGTGCGTTCCTCCATCAGCCGCACCAGGTCGCGGGCGATGCGCACATAGGCGTGCTGGGCCTCATCGGGGTCGATCGCGGCCTCCGGGTCGAACATCACGATCAGGTCGATGTCGGAGGAATAGTTCAGCTCCCGCGCGCCGAACTTGCCCATGCCCAGAATGACGAGGCCGCAGCCTTTCGCGCCGCGCGCGGCAACCCGCTTCAATTCCCCGCGTTCCACGGCGGTGCGCAGCAGGTGACGGCAGGCGGCCTGGAGGCATTCCTCCGCGAGGGTGGAGAGGGCGCCCGTCACGCGGTCCAGCGGCCATTGGCCGCTGATGTCGGCGGCGGCGATGACGAGGGCGGCGCGGCGCTTCACCTGGCGCAGCAGCGCGCCGAGCGCCGCGCGCGGCGTACCCGCCGCCACGCGCTTCAGCGGCGCGAGGCAGAGCTTGAACGCGTCCTCCGGCCCTTTGGCCAGGAAGCGCTGGAACAGCTCCGCCTCTCGCTGCAACAGTTCGGCCAGATAGGGGCTGTGGCCGGCCAGGGCCGCGATCCAGGGCTGGGCCTGCGCGCTGTCGGCCAGGGCGCGTTGCGGGGCGTCGCCCTCGCGCAGATGTTCGAGGGTGAGGGCCAGGGCCTCCGGATCGAAGGCGGGCGGCAAGGGACGGGGCGGGGAGGGGTTGCGCAGCATCGGGAGTGATGGGAACGAGGGATTGATGACAGGTCAAGCCGACCCCCCTGATCCGAAGCGTCTGGCGCCGCAAAAGCTGCCAGTGTTCGGCCGTGGGCGCGGGGCGGCGAAGGCGGTGGAGCCGGTGGTGGCGCCGCCCGTGGTGGCGCCGGTGGTGGTGGTGCCGCCCGTGGCCGCGCCCGCGCCGCCGGAGCCGGCGCGTGTGGCCCCGCCGGTGGAGCGGCCCCTGGCCCCGCCAGCCGTGTCGATGGAGCGGCCGCCCGTGACGGCACGGGCCGTGCCGCCCACCGTGACGGCGCGGCCCCCGGCCATCCGCGGCGGGCTGCCGCTGTTCGGGCGCGCCAAGGCCCGCCCCGCGCCGGAACCCGTGCCGCCGGTGGTCGAATCGGTGGCGGAGCCGCCGCCGCCGCCCGCTGACGAAGAGTTGCTCGGCGCGGCGCTGGCCGGGGAGGCGGTGGAGCCTGAGCTGGCTGTCGAGGCCAGGGAACCGGAATTGCCGGTTGCCGAGGAGGCGCCGGAGCCCGAACCGACTGTCGAGATCGCGGAACCGGCCCCAGAGCCGGCGCTGCCTGTCGAGGCGGAGGAACCGGAGCCGTCGCCGGTTGTCGCTGATGAGGGCTTGCCTGAGCCGGCAGCCCAAGAGGTTGCCGCGCCGGACCCTGTCGCCGAGATCGAGGAACCGGAGGCACTTCCGGCTGCCGAGGACGCCGAGCAGCCAGAACCGCCCTGCGAGCCTGAGCCGGCTATCGAGGCCGAGGAACCGCAACTGCCGCTGGTTGCCGAGGCAACCGAACAGCCCCCCGAGCCTGAACTTGCCGCCTTGCCGGAGGCGCCGGCCGAAGAGGCCGTAGAACCTCAATCGGCCGTCGAGGCAGAGGAAGCTGAGGCGCTCCCGGCCGCCGATGAAGGCGTGCCCGAGGCGCCGGCCGAAGAAGTGGCGGCATCCGAACCGCCTATCGAGGCCAGGGAACCGGAATTGCCGGTTGCCGATGATGTGCCGGAGCCCGAACTGGCTGTCGAAGTTGAGGAACCGGAACTGCCGCCGGTTGCTCCGGAAGCCGAACAGCCCGCCGAGCCTGAACTTGCCGCCCATGCCGACTTGCCGGAGGCGCCGGCCGAAGAGGCTGTAGAACCTCAATCGGCTGTCGAGGCAGAGGATGCGGAGGCGCTTCCGGCCGCCGATGAAGGCGTGCCCGAGGCACCGGCCGAAGAAGTGGCGGCATCCGAACCGGTTATCGAGGCTGAGCAACCTGAGCTGCCGCCGGCCGCCGAAGAAGCCGAACTGCCGCCCGAGCCTGAGGAACCGGAAGCTCCGTTTATCGATGAAGACGTGCCGGAGGTGCCAGCCGCAGAAGCCGCGGCGCCCGAACCGGCTGTCGAGGTTCAGGAACCAGAGGCGCCGTCGGTTGCCGAGGAGGCCGCGCAGCCTGAACTGGCTCCCGAGCCCGAGCCCGAGCCCGAGCCCGAGCCCGAGCCCGAGCCCGAGCCCGAGCCGACCATTCACACCGGCTTGCCGGAGGCGTCGGCCGAAGAGGCCGCGGAACCTCAATCGGCCGTCGAGGCTGGGGAACCGGAAGCTCCAGTTGCCGATGAGGACTTGCCGGAGGCGTCGGCCGAAGAGGCCGTGGAACCTCAATCGGCTGTCGAGGCTGAGGAACCGGAGCAGCCGTCGGTAGCCGATAAGGCACCAGCGCATGAACCGGAGGCAGCGGCCGAAGAGGCCGTGGAGCCTGGCCCGGCTGCCGAGATGGAAGAAGCGCCTGCCCTTGCAGGCGTGCCCGACGAGGCGCCCGCTGAAGAAGCCGCCGAGATCGAGGAACCGGAAGCATCTCCGGTGGCCGAGCCCGAGACGGCGCCAACCGCGCAGGCCGCCGAACCGGAACAGCCCCCTGAGCCTGAACCGGCTGCCGAAACAGCGCCGCCGCCCGAGGCCCCCGAACCCCCGCCCGCCCCCGAGGAGCCGCCCGAAGCCGCCCCGGCCCCGGAAGACGCGGCCCCGCAACCGCCCCCCACCTCCATCCCGGCCGCCGCGCGCAAGCCGTTCCTGATCTTCCGCGCCCCCCGCCCCGCCCGCCCGCCCGCGCCCGAACCCGAGCCCAAACCCGCCCCCCGGCGCGCCCGCGCCCGCTCGCACCCCACCTGGCACCGCGCCATCCGCCTCGCGCTGCGCGCCGTCATGGCGCTGACGCTGCTGGCCGGCATGGGGGCTGCCGCCCTCGCCTGGCGCCTGTCGCGCGGGCCGCTCGAACTGCCCTGGCTGCAACAGCGCCTGGAAGCCGGCATCACCCTGCCCGGCGGCGGCCAGGTCACCGCCGCCCGCGCCTTCCTGGCCTGGGAAGGCTGGTCGCGCGGCGCCGGCGCCCTGCCCTCCCTGCGGCTGGATGCCGTGCGCTTCGCCATGCCCGGCGTCACCGCCAGCGTGGACCGCGCGCTGGTCCAGCTCTCCCTGCCCGCCCTGCTGCGCGGAGAGATCGCTCCCAGCACCATCGAGCTGCAATCGCCCGTCGCGCGGATCGACCCCACGGCCATGCCCCCCGGCGACCCCACCGACACCGTGCCCGCCGACCCGCTGGCCCCCTGGATGGCCGCGCCGGATGAGGGCGCCCGCCACCTGGCCCTGCGCCGGCTGGAACTGCGCGACGGCCGGGTGGAGCTGGCCGAAAGCCCCGACCACCCGCCGCTCGCGCTCTCGGGCCTCGCCCTCTCCGCCCGGCGCCCGCCCCAGGGCGGGCTGGAGGCCGAGGGCCAGGCCAGCCTGGAACTGCTGGGCGAGACCATCCCCCTCACCCTCAACGCCGCGGGGGCCGAGGGCCAGGCCCCGCACCACATCGTGCTGCAGGCCCAGGCGCTGCACCCGGCCATCATCTCGGGCCTCGCCCCGCCGCTCGCCCCGCTGGCGGAGCTGGAGGCGAGCCTGAACCTCTCTGCCGGGGTGGAGGTGGACCGCGCCCTGGTGCCCCGCGTGCTGGCGCTGCACCTCACCTCCGGCCCCGGCATCTGGCGGCCGCGGGCGGGCGGGCAACTGCCCTTCCAGCAGATCGACCTGCGCCTGGGCCTGTCGGCCGAGGAAGTGGAACTGCGCGAGGCCCGCGCCGTGCTGGGTGAGGCCGGGGCCGCTCAGCTGCCCATCTTCGCCCAGGGCCATGCCCGGCGTGAAGGCGACCACTGGACCGCCACCGCCACCGCCGAGGTGGCCGTGCTGGACCTGTCGCGCCTCGGCGGGTTGTGGCCGGCCTCCATGGCGCCCGAGACCCGCCAGCGGGTGCTGGACAATGTCGGCGGCGGGGTGGTGCAGGGGGCGCAGGCCAGCGGCTCCTTCGCCGTCTCGATGAGTGAGGGCGCGCCCGCCATCGCGCTGACCGCCGCCCGGCTGCGCCTGCCGGTGCGCGCGCCGCTGCTGGGCGCGGGCGCCGGCGTGCTGGGCCAGGAGGCGCTGCTCGACATCTTCGCCGAGCAGGACCACCTGCGCCTGGCCGAGGCCTGGATCCGCCTGGCCCCGCCCCGGCCGGAGGCCCAGCCCACCACCCTCAATGCCTCCGGCCAGGCGATGCGGGCGGATGATGGCTGGCGCGCCGAGCTCACCCTCGGCCTCGACGGCGTGGCCTTCCAGGACCTGCCGCGCCTGTGGCCGCAGGGGCTGGGCGGCGGCACGCGCGGCTGGATCACGGAAAACCTGACGAATGGCGTGATCAGCGGCGGCGTCTGGCGCTTCGGCCTGACCCTGCCGGATGCGGGTGAGCCGCGGCTGACGCGGCTGGAAGGCCAGGCCCGGGTGGTGGGCGCCACCGTGCATTGGCTGCGCCCGGTGCCGCCCATCCAGGGTGTCAGCGGCAATGCCGAATTCACGCTGGATGCCGTGACCCTGACGACGGAGGGCGGCCGCCAGACCCGCGCCGACGGCACCCTGACCGGGGTGGAGGTGCCCAGCGCCACCCTGCGCTTCACCGGCCTGCAAGACGAAGACCAGTTCGCCGACATGGCCTTCCAGATCCAGGGCTCGCTGCCCGATCTGGTCTCGGTGCTGCGCCACCCGCGCCTGAAACTGTTCGAGCGCCGGCCGCTGGACCTGACGGTGGCCGCCGGCCAGCAGAACACCCGCTTCACCCTGGCCTTCCCGCTGCTGAAGGACATCCCGAACGAGGCCCTGCGCGTGCGCGCCGAAAGCCGCATCACGGGCCTGGCCATCCCGCGCATCCTGCTGGGCCAGGCGCTGGACAATGGCACGGCCGAGATGGTGGTGGACCCCGAGCGCCTGCGCATCAACGGCACCGCCAACCTGCTGGGCGCGCCCATGCGCCTGTCGGTGGACATGGACCTGCGCAACGGCGCGCCCACCCAGATCGTCACGCGCGAAACCATGCAGGGCACCCTCAGCGCGGAGCAGCTGCGCACGCTGGGCTTCGACCTGGGCGATATCCTGACCGGCAGCGTAGCGCTGAACGCGCGCACCGAACGCCGCCGCAACGGCCAGGGCCAGGTCTTCATGCAGGCGGACCTGGCGCCCGCGCGGCTGGACATCCCCGTGGCCGGCTGGCGCAAGGATGTCGGCAGCCCCGGCAGCGCCGAGGCCGTGCTGCGCCTGGAAGGCGACCGGCTGGTCAGCGTGGAGAATGGCCGGGTGGATGTGCTCGAACTTTCCCTGCGCGGCCGGGCCGTGGCCAACCGCAACAGCCGGATCGAGCGGTACGAGGTCTCGGAAAGCCAGTTCGGCGGCAGCCGCTTCCAGGGCGAGGTGCGGCCCCCCGCCCAGCCCGGCGCCCCTTGGGTGGCGAACCTGCGCGGCCCGATCTTCGACCTGCGCCCCATCCTGGGCCGCAACCGGAACGCCGCCCCCGCGCCCGAGGGCGCCGAGCCCCCCACCGTGCCGCCGCTGACGCTGGAGGCGCGCTTCGACCGCGTGACCACCACCAATTCCCAGCAGGTGCTGGGCCTGCAGCTGCGCGCCGCGATGGACGAGCACAGCGTGCTGCGCAGCGCCAATGTGCGCGGCCGCACCGCCGCCTCTGGCGAGAATTTCGAGCTGGCGGTCGCCCCGCGCGGCCAGGGCCGCACCCTGCGCCTGACGGCGGAAAACGGCGGCGCCCTGCTGCGCGCCTTCGACGCCACCGAGGCGATCGAGGGCGGCCGCCTTTCCGTGACCGGCGCGTGGGAGAACAACACCGCCGGCACCCCGCTGGTCGGCATGGCGGAGATGGAAACCTTCACCCTCCGCCGCGCCCCCGCCATGGGCAAGGTGCTGCAGGCCATGACGCTGTATGGGCTGGTGGACGCGCTGCAAGGCGGTTCGGGCCTCAACTTCGCCCGCATGACGGTGCCGTTCAGCCTGACCGAGGACGTGCTGGCGGTGATGGACGCGCGGGCCATCTCCTCCTCACTCGGCGTGACCGCGCGCGGGCGCATCCTGCGCGGGGTGGATGTGCTGGATATCGAGGGCACGATCGTGCCCGCCTATCTGTTCAACCAGATGCTGGGGAATTTGCCCGTGCTGGGCCGGCTGTTCAGCCCGGAACCGGGCGGCGGCGTGTTCGCCACCAGCTTCCGCGCGCAAGGCCCCGCGGCTGATCCGCAAGTGCTGGTGAACCCGCTCTCGACCCTGACGCCGGGCTTCCTGCGCGGGCTGTTCGGGCTGGGGCAGGAACCGGCCAGCACCAGCAGCCAGGCGCCGGCCCGGCGGTAGGTGCCGAGGGGGGCGCCCTCCCCAACCTTCCCAACCCCTGTATGCTCTCCCTCTCATTCTGACTGGAGAGCCCCATGGCCGGCCGCATCGAAGCCCGTCTCGCCGAACTCGGCATCACCTTGCCCGCGGCCCCCGCGCCGGTCGCCAATTATGTGGGCTGGACCCGCACGGGCAGCCTGGTGGTCGTTTCCGGCCAGATCCCGCTCAAGGACGGCGCCATCGCCTATGTCGGCAAGGTCGGCGCCGAGGTGGCGCCCGAGACCGCGAAGGAGGCCGCGCGCCTGTGCTTCGTGAATGTGCTGGCGCAGCTGAAGGCCGCTTGTGACGGCGACCTGGACCGCGTGACGAAGGTGGTCCGCCTGGGTGGCTTCATCGCCGCGCCGCCGGAATTCACCGCCCATCCCGTGGTGATGAACGGTGCTTCCGACCTGGCGGTGGAGGTGTTCGGCGATGCCGGCCGCCACGCCCGCAGCACGATCGGCGTGCCGAGCCTGCCCGGCAACGCCGCCTGCGAGGTGGAGGGGATGTTCGAAATCGCGGGCTGAGGCCGCGCGCTATTCCGCGCGGATATCGGCCGCGCGGATCACGGCGCCCCAGCGCTCCACCTCGCTGCGCAGGAAGGTGGCGGTGCGCTCGGGGTCCAGCCCCTCGGGGACAAAGCCCAGCTCATGCAGGCGGGCCGCCATGGCCGGGTCCTGCACGATCTTGCGGGTTTCGGTGGCGACGCGCTCGACGATGGCGGCGGGCGTGCCCGCGGGCGCCAGCAGCATGCACCAGGTGCTGGCGACCACATCCGGCACGCCGCCCTCGGCCAGGGTCGGGATGTTGGGCGCGAAGCTGGGCCGGGCGTCGGCGGCGAAGCCCAGCGCGCGGATCGAACCGGCATCGAAATGCGGCTTGAGGCCGGAGATGGTGTCGAACATCAGCCCGATATGGCCCGCCATCAGGTCCGCCAATGCGGGCTGGGTGCCGCGATAGGGCACGTGTTCCATCTGCAGCCCGGTTTTCATCTTCAGCATCTCCATGGCCATATGGGCCGTGGCGCCGATACCGGAGGAACCGTAATTCACCCGCCCCGGATTGCGGCGGACATAATCCATGTAGCCGCGCAGGTCCTGCGCCGGAATCTGCTTGGCCCCCGCCAGCACCAGCGGCGAGGTGACCATGAGCGACACGGGCGCGAAGCTGTTCACGGCATCGAAGGGCAGGCGCCCGGCCTGCATGGTGGCGTTGGCGGCATGGGCGGGCAGCACCATCGCCAGGGTATAGCCATCGGGCGGGCTGCTGGCCGTGGCGGCCGCGCCCACGATGCTGTTGGCCCCGGGGCGGTTTTCCACCACCACATGCTGGGACAGGGCGCGGGCGAGCGGTTCGGCCAGCAGGCGGGTGGCGATATCCGTGGTGCCGCCGGGCGTATAGGGCACGATGATGCGGATGGGCCGGGCGGGCCAGGCCTGCGCCAGGGCAGGGGCGGCCAGGGCGGTGCCGCCCAGGGACAGGGCGGCACGGCGGGTGATGGGGTGCATGGCGGTTCCTCGGGTGCGTTCTTTGTTGCACCCAGTGTATGGCCTGCCCCGCGCGGGGCAAGCCGAAACCGGTTACAGCGCCACCTTGAACTCGGCCTCGGTCTTGGCCTTCACCTCATCCAGCGAGACGTCGTGCGCCAGCTCGATCAGGGTCACGCCGCCGTCGCCCTTCTTGTCGATCAGGAACACGCCGAGGTCGGTCACCAGCGTATCCACCACGCGCTGGCCGGTCAGCGGCAGGGCGCATTGCTTCAGCAGCTTGGGCTTGCCGCCGGCGGTGTGTTCCATCAGCACGATCACGCGCTTCACGCCCGCCACCAGGTCCATGGCGCCGCCCATGCCCTTCACCATCTTGCCCGGCACCATCCAGTTCGCCAGGTCGCCGTTCTGGGCCACCTGCAGCGCGCCCAGGATGGACAGGTCGATATGCCCGCCGCGGATCATCCCGAAGGAATCAGCGGAGGAGAAGATGGAGGTGGTCGGCAGCATGGAGACGGTCTGCTTGCCGGCGTTGATCAGGTCCGCGTCCTCCGTCCCCTCGATGGGGAAGGGGCCGATGCCCAGCATGCCGTTCTCGCTCTGCAACTGCACGGAGATGTCGGCGGGGATATGGTTGGCCACCAGCGTCGGGATGCCGATGCCGAGGTTGACGTAGAAGCCATCCTCCAGCTCGCGCGCCGCGCGGGCAGCCATCTGGTCACGGTTCCAGGCCATGCGTTTTCTCCTGGCTCAGGCGGCGTTGCGGGGGCGGGTGGTGCGCTTTTCGATCAGCTTCTCATACCCCTTGGGCAGTTCGACGATGCGCTTCACGAAAATGCCGGGGGTGTGGATGTTGTCCGGGTCCAGCTCCCCGGCCGGGACCAGGTGTTCCACCTGCGCGACCGTGACGCGGCCGGCGGTGGCCATCACCGGGTTGAAGTTCCGCGCGGTGTGGCGATAGATCAGGTTGCCCTCGGTATCGCCCATCCAGGCATGGACGATGGCGATGTCGCCCACGATGCCGCGTTCCTGCAGGTACGTCTCGCCATCGAACACGGCGGTGGGCTTGCCCTCGGCCACCGCGGTGCCGACGCCGGTCTTGGTGTAGAAGGCCGGGATGCCCGCGCCGCCGGCGCGGCAGCGTTCGGCCAGCGTGCCCTGGGGGTTGAACTCCACCTCCAGCTCTCCGGCCAGGAACTGGCGCTCGAACTCGTTGTTCTCGCCCACATAGCTGGCGATCATCTTCTTGATCTGATGGGTGCGCAGCAGCTTGCCCAGCCCCACATCGTCGATGCCGGCGTTGTTCGAGACGACCGTCAGGCCCGTGACCCCGGATTCGACGATGGCGTCGATCAGGGCGGCGGGAATGCCGCACAGGCCGAAGCCGCCGGAAAGAATCATTTGGCCGTCACGCAGCAGGCCCGCCATGGCGGCCTTGGCGTCCGGGTATACCTTGCCCATGGGACGAAACCTCACGCTGTTCTGCCATGCAGGGTAGAGGTGCAAAAGGTTCGGGGGAAGGGGTTGCGGGGTGCTGCGAGGGACGCTATTAGCCCGCCCACACCCGGTGGGGCCATAGCTCAGTTGGGAGAGCGCTTGAATGGCATTCAAGAGGTCGTCGGTTCGATTCCGATTGGCTCCACCAGGTGTTTCAATGGCTTGAGGGCCATTGCCCCCCTGCTCTCCGAAAATTCTTCAGTCTGATATGCGGCTAGGTTGCGCGGTTTCGCGCGGGCTGACGCCGGGCGTGGCCGCGTTTCCCTTCAGGGTGGCGGAACCGCCCGTGCGGCGCGGCGGATGTCCGCGGCCGGCACCAGCACGGTATTGCTACGGAACGGGCTGAGCATGTCATAGCTGCCGAGCAATTGCAGGCAGATATCGTCTGTGTCGCTGCGCAGATCGTGCGCGACATAGGTGGAACGATAGGACTTCCACGGTTCGGTGATCAGCGGCAGCCAGACCCAGTACCGGAAGCGGCCCGGGGGCGTGGGGGGCATGTTGGCCGGATCGGCCGTCGTCCAGGCGTCGTTGGTGCGCAGGCTGAACAGTTCGTCACGCTCGCCGTCACGGCAACGCGCCGCTTGGGGAGCAAGATTGGGGGGCGCGCGGTCGCTATCATGCAAGGCCCACCAATTCTGGCTGGAGGAAAGGCGCACCAGCACACCCGGAACCCGCTCCGTCCATGAGTGAAAGGCCCGCAGAGGGGGAAGGCGGTCGGGCAGATCGACCCCTTCATAGCGCAGGCCGGTGATGCGGGTGGTGCAGCCCGAGGCCAGCAGCGCGAGGACGCAGGCCAGGATGCGCATGCTGGCGGCCTTCACCGCCCGAACCCCATATACCCCCGCCCCAGCGCCTCCGCCCGGCCTTCCCGCGACACGTCCCACAGCGGGTTGTCCACCCCCAGCCGCTGCCCGCCGTCGCGCTGCACCGGCCGCAGGTTCAGCGCCGCGCGCGTCCGCGTTTCCGGCCCGAACACGTCGAAGGGCACCCGCACATAGATGCCCTTGTCGAAGCTGCCCTCCCCGAACCGGCTGAACGGCACGGTGGTGAAGGTGGCGAAACCGCCGATCTCGATGCCGTTGTCGAAGCGCCGCCCGGCCTCCAGCGTCACGCCCCAATCCCCGGCCAGGTACCGCCCCGCCCGCACCACCGTGAAGATATTCCACCACGGCGTGTCCCAATACACCGAGGCATGGCCCGTCACGGTCTGATACCCCAGCGTGGAGAACCGCTGCCGGTAGCCACGCTGCGCCACCCAGGCCAGGTCCAGCCCCAGCGCCAGCGAAGACCCTTGCGGCCGCCACAGCACCTCACCCGAAACGCCCGCGAACATGGGCTCCAGCAGGCCCGCGGTGACGCGCGCGTACCAGTCGGGCGCGGGGTTCCACAGCCGCTCGGCATACAGGGCCGGGATGCTGGTCTCCCCCAGCCGGGCATAGCGGGCGAAATCGCTGCGCACATGCGGCAGGCGCGAATTGCTGGGCAGGCCGCCATCCAGGTTCTGCGCCAGGGTCCGCTGCACGCTGCCCGCCAGCGCGATGCCCGCCCCCACCTCCACCCGGCCGCCCGCGGCCACGCCCAGCGCGTAGCGGAAGCTGGCCTGGGGGTCGCCCACCTGTAGGTTCACGCGCGGCTCGATGCCCCAGCTCCAGCGCGGGGGCGGGGGGCGCCAGCCGCCGGGCTCGGGCATGGCGGGCAACAGCTCGGCGGCGGCGAAGACCTCCTCCGCGCTGCCATGGCCGCGCGCGGCCTGTTCCAGCGTGCCGCGCATCAGCCGCAGCCGCGCCACCACCGCGCCGTCCTGCTCCCACACCAGCAACAGGCGCTCCACCTGGCCGGGCAAGTGCGGCTGCGCCGCGCGCGCCACCCGCCCGGCCAGGCGCGGCAAGGTGCGGAAACGCCCGCCGCCCAGGGTGATCACCGCTTCCTCGCCCCGGATGTCCAGCGCCAGCGGCTCGAACCCCGCGCCGCGCAGGGCGGGAAACAGGGCGGCGGCGACGCTGCGGTTGGTGAATTCCGCGACCGGCGCGGGGCGCGGGGCCATGGGTGGCACCGGGCGTTCCAGCACGCGCGGCGGGTCGTGCGGGTCCATCCGCAACGATGCCCGCACCAGCAGATCCGTGCCATGCACAAAGGAAGCGCCGAGATCGAGATACTCGTTGCGCCACTGCACGCCCGCGTTCACACGGCTGGCCGCCACCCCCCGCAGCCCGGTGGTGCGCGCGGGATAGCCGCCGCGCTCGTCCCGCAGCGCGTCGGCGGAATATTCCACCTTCACGCTCACGCCCGACAGCTCCCCCACCGGGGTCGCCACCGCCGGCACATTCCATTCCAGCCCGCCGAACACCCCCGCGCGCGGCCCGCGGAACAGAGAGGTCAGGTTCGGCACGCCCCCCGCCCCCACATCGCGCGGCCGGGTGTTGATGGCGGAAAACCCGATGCCCAGCGGGTTGCGCACATCCCCCCCGCTGGCCAGCCGCCCCCAGCCCAGCCCCAGGCTGGCATCCACCCCCCAGAAGCGCTTGCTGGCGACGATATACTCGCCGGAATAAATGCCTGTGCCGATCACATCCTGCACCCCCACCGCCAGGGCGGGGCGCCAGTCGTTCTCGGTCCAGAGGCGCGCGCGCAGGTCGAAGGCGCGGTCGGTGCTGCGGCCCCGGCCCAGCGTGCCGTTCAGCCGGTCCGTCACGCGGAAGGTCGCCTCCAGGAAGGGCAGCGCCTGCCAGTTCAGGAACCAGAAATTGCGCTGCCGCCGCAACGCCACGCCGCTCTCGATCACGCCATCGGGGCGCATGCGGGCGTTGCGCATCTCCAGCAGGCCCATGCCGCCATAGTTGGAACCGGTGGGCTCGATCTCCTCGGCGGCGAGCGCCGGGGCCATGAGGCTGAGCAGGAGAGGCAGAGCGAGCCGCAGGAGGGCTCCGCCCCCCTGCACCCCCCGCAAAGGGCCGAAAGGCCCTTTGATCCCATGAGCCGGCTTGCCGGGGAGGGGGCCAGCGCCCCCTCCCCGGCAAGCCGGAACTTCTGCCGGGTCCAGGGGCCGCGTGGCCCCTGGCGGGGGTGCAGGGGGCGGAGCCCCCTGCGGCGCGCCCAACCTCACCTGCCCTGCCTGGCGATCACGGCCAGTGCCGCCGCCGAGATGGCCACCTGCCCGAACACGGAGGACAGGTCGCGCAGGATGCCCCAGTTCTCATAGGGCGAGGGGTCTTGCGGCACGACGAGGACGGAGCCCGGCGGGACTGGCGGCCCGCCCGCCTGCCAGGCGCCCAGCCCGGCGGGGGTGGAGGTGCCGTTGGGCAGCACGATGAAGGCGCGGGCGGTATCGGCGAAGCGCTGCGGCCCGCCGGCGGCGTTGACGTAACGTTCGGCGCGCCAGCCGGTGGCGAATTGCAGGCTGCCGGGGTTCAGCACGCTGCCCACCACCGTCACCTCGTTCGGGCGCTTGGGCATCACGATCAGGTCGCCGGGTTCCAGCAGCACGTCCAGCTCGGGGCGGCCGGCCAGCACCACCGGGTTCGCCTCCACCACCAGCCGCCCGGCGGCGCGGGCCTGGCGCAGGGCGGCGGCCATCTCGCGCCCCGCCGTGATGGCGCCGCCGATATCGCTGGTGCTGCTGCGCGCGCCCACCACCGCCTGGCCGGCGGCCACCTGCATCAGCCCCTGTTCCAGCTCGCGCGCCGTGCGCTCGAAGCCATCCTGCTGGCGCTGGCGCACGCTGTCGCGTGTCAGGATCGCGCCATAGGGATAGGCCTGGGGCGTGAGGCCGCCGGCGCGGGCGATCAGCTCCGACAGGCGCTCTCCGCGCCGGATGTCGTACACGCCCGGGCGCAGGAATTCGCCCATGACGGTGACAGGCCCCACCTCCCGGTCGGTGAAGCCGCGCGGGATGCGGATGGCGTCGCGCGGGGACAGCCGAATGGCCGCGAAGTTGCGGCTATTCAGGTCCAGCGTGGTGCGGTTCAGCGGGATGGAGCCGGTCTGCTCGGCGGGTTCGCGCGACAATTCGATGGAGGCGAGGTCGGCGGTATCCGTCACCTGGCCCGCGGCCTCCAGCACGGCGTCCAGGCCGGTGTTGTCCATCACGGGGTACAGGCCGGGCAGCCGCACCTCCCCCAGCAGCAGGATGGACTGGTCGAGCAGGAAGGGCAGCAGGTTCGGGTAGTCGATGAAGATCTGCGGGCAGGGGGTGGTGCCGTAATCCGGGAAGCCCGCCGCGCGGGCATGGGCGAAGCGCTGCGGCGCGCTGCGGGCGGCCACGACCAGCTGCGTCAGGGCCTGGCACTCGCCGGTGATGGGGGTGGTGGGCGGGGTTCCGGCGGGGACGGGGGCCGTCGGCGGGGCGGGCGCGGTGGCGCTGGGGTCCACGCCCTCGCCACGCAGGGCGCGCTGCACGGCGGGGCTGGCCAGCCACTGCACATCCGCCAGGCCCAGCAGGATCACCTCATCGCCTTCTTGCAGGCGGATGTCGGGGCCGCCCGCCAGCATGCGCCCCAGGTCGAAGGGCATCAGCCGGCGCACGCGGGTGCGGGCCTCCGCGCGCCAGATCAGGCCCATGCGGATATAGGGGTCGGGCCGCAGCATGCGCGGGTCGCTGATCAGCCCGCGCAGGCTGGCCCCCCGCCCGGCCGAGGCGCGGGTCAACGGCGTGCCGACATGGCCCGACAGGCGCAGGCCGCCGGCCTGGGCATCCACGCCCGGCTGCACCAGCAGCGCGTCGCCCCGGCGCAGCCCGTCGCGCGCCGCCATTTCCCGGAAGCTGCGGCGGCCGTCGGCGTCGGTGGTTTCCAGCAGGAAGCGGTTGCCGCTGGGGCGCAGCGCGTCGCCCGCCAGGGCCAGCATGGCGGCCAGGGGCTGGGTGGCGGCACGGGCGGGCAGTTCATAGATGCCGGGGCGCGAGACCTCTCCGCCGATCGCCACCAGCGCGCCCACGGGCGGCACCAGGATGCGCTCGCCTTCCAGGATGCGCAGGTCGGGCTGCGGGCCGCCCTCACCGGCGATGACGGGGTAGAGATCGACCACGCGCCCGCCCACGCGGATGGCGCGCAGGCTGCCGGTGCGGCGGGGGCCGCCCGCGCTCATCAGCGCGTCCAGCACGGTGGCGAGGGGGGAGAGCACGACCATGCCCGGCCGCGCTACCTCGCCCCCCACGAAGACCGCCACCTGGCGCAGCTGGCCGATGGAGACGAACACCTCGCTGCCCGGGAAATCCCGCGCGGTGCGGGCCGACAGGTCCTCGCGCACGTCGCGCAGCGCGCGGCCGGCGGCGGGGATGGGCTGCATGTCGGGCAGCACCAGCTGCCCCTCCCGGTTCACCCGGGCGGAGACGGCGTGGCGGGCGCGGCCCCGGAAATTCAGCACCACCTCATCGTCGCGGCCCAGCACATAGTCCTCGGGCACCGCGCCGAAGCCGACGCCGGTGGTGGCGCCGGGGATGGTGTTGCGGAAACTGTCGTAGCCGAACTGGCGCAGCGGCGGGGTGACGGGCAGGCGGGCGGCGAAGAAGGCCTCGGCCGGGGAGAGCGGTTCGTCGGGCTGCGCAGGGCGGGCGAGAGGCAGGGGCGGGGGCGCCAGGCCGGCCGGCGGCTGGGGCTGGCCCGGCGCTTGCCCCAATGGTTGCCCCGGGGGCTGGCCCGGCGTGACGGCCCCGGCATCCAGCAGGCGTTGCAGGATATCCTGCTGCGCGCCGCCCGGCAGGGCGGGGATGGCCCCGCCCCCGGGCAGTCCGGGCGGCAGGCCCGGCACCGTGGCGGGCAGGCTGGGCGCGGACAGGATGGCCCCGCCCGGCAGCTGCGCGGCGGCCGGCCCCAGCACCAGGCCCGGAATCAGAGCCGCGCATACAAAAAAGCGAAAGACCTGCATCATCGTGCGGCAGATGTTATCAAACGGTGGTGAAGACTCCCAGCGCTACAACCATAAAGCGAGCGAATTGGTGGCTTTTGGCCGATGCCGTGTATCGGCTGGGCCCGCGCGCGGTCGCGCTGGGCGCCTGGGGCAAGGGGCCCGGGCGCTGGCTGGCCGGGCGGCGGCTGGGGGTGGCGCTGGCCGACCCGCTGGCCGGCGCCGATATCCGCCTCCTGTGGGAAGCCAACCGCTGGACCCATCTGCCGCCGGACCCGGAGCCCTTCTGCCACGCCTGGATGGCGGAGAACCCCCCCTTTCAGGGCCCCAACTGGCTGTGCGGGCAGGAGGCGGCGCTGCGCGCCCTGCATCTGGCGCTGGCCCTGCCCAGCCCGGCGCCGGGCTGGGCGCGGGAGGTGCTGGCGGCCCATGCCCGGCGCATCGCGGCCAACCCCGCCTATGCCCTGGCGCAGGACAACAACCACCCGGTCAGTGAGGCCGCCGGGCTGCTGGCCTGCCGCCTGCTGCTGGGGGGCGACGCGCGCGCGGCCTCACGCAAGCTGGATGCGGTGGTGGCCCGGCTGGTGGCGCCCGATGGCGGCTTCGCCCAGCCCAGCCCCACCTATCACCGGCTGATGCTGGATGTGCTGACAGCCGCCGAGACCCTGCGCCGCCGCTGGAACGGCCCGCCCGCCGCGCCCGCCACCCTGGCCCGGGCAGCGGCGGCCACGCGCTTTCTGGCGCGGGTGACCTGCCCGCGGACCGGGGCGCTGCCGCGCATCGGGCATCAGGACGGCTCGGCCTTCGACGGATTTCCCGACGATGCGCGCGGCAGCTTGGTGCGGGCCAAGGCGCTGTTCGGCGCGGCCGGTCCGGCGCCGGAATGGAGCGTGGCGGGGTATCGCGGCTGGTCGGCGGGGGGCGCGCGGGCGGTGATGCGGGTGGGGCCGCCACGCTTCCGCCCCGGCCATGCGGACCTGCTGCATCTGGATCTGTGGGACGGGCCGCTGAACCTGCTGCGCGATGGCGGCACCGGCGCCTACAACCCCGCGCCCCGGGATGGCTGGTGGCTGGATTATTTCCCCTCCACCGCCGCGCACAACACGGTGGAGTTCGACGGGCGGGACCAGATGCCCCGGGTCTCGCGTTTTCTGCACGCGCGCTGGGTGGCGGCGGGCGATGACTGGGCGCGCGATGCCGCCGGGTGCCGCCACCGGCGGCAGGTCTCGGTGGAGGGCCGCGAATGGCGCGTGCTGGACCGGCTGGACGGCCCCTTCGCCCAGGCCACGCTGCGCTGGCGGCTGGCGCCGGCGGAATGGCGGCTGACCGGCGATGGCGCGGAAAGCCCGCTGGCGCGGATCGGCCTGCGGGCGGATGCTCCGCTGGAGATCGCACTGGAGGAAGGCCGGGAAAGCCTGGCCTATGGCCAGGTGTCGCGCTGCCCGGTGCTGGTGGCGCGGGGCCGGCCCGGGTGGATCGAGACGCTGGTGCGGTTGCCGGGATAAGACGCCCGGCTACCGGCCGTGCCCTACCCCTCGTTTCCCGCCGCATCCACCGCTGTGCGGCGGATCGGCCGGGCGGGGTGGGTCTGCACGGGCTGGCGCATTTCGACCGCGCGCGGGCGCACGGGCTGCGGCGCCACCACCGTGCGGGCGCGGGCGGGCTGGGGCGCGCGGCTGGCCGCGGCCTCACGCGTTGCGCGCTGCGGCGCGCGGGCGGCCACGGCCGGCCGGGCGGGCTGGCGGGCCGAGGTCGCGCGGGTCTGGGCG
>NZ_JAAABL010000012.1 GCF_009900765.1 Rhodovarius lipocyclicus | reverse complement strand
AGGCCCTGCCGGGCCGGGCGGTGACGGCGCTGGTGGGCGGGCGGCGCATCGCCGTCGGCAGCCCGCGCCACGCCATGGAGGCCGGCGTGGCCCTGCCCGGCGATGTGGCGGCGCTGGAGGCGGAGGGCCAGACCGTGGTGGCGGTGCTGGCCGATGGCGCCCTGCGCGGCCTGCTAGCCCTGCGCGACGAGCCCCGCCCCGATGCCGCCGCCGCCATCGCCGCCCTGCGCGCCCAGGGGCTGCGGCCGGTGATGCTGACCGGCGACAATCCGCGCACCGGCCAAGCCATCGCCGATGGGCTGGGGCTGGAGGTGAAGGCCGGCCTGCTGCCGGACGACAAGCTGCGGGAGATCGCGGCGCTGAAGGCGCTGGGCCCGGTGCTGATGGTGGGCGACGGCATCAATGATGCCCCGGCGCTGGCCGCCGCCTCGGTGGGCATCGCCATGGGCGGCGGCACCGATGTGGCGCTGGAGGCCGCCGACGCCGCCGTGCTGAAGGACCGCGTGATGGGCGTGGCGGAGCTGGTGGCGCTGTCGCGCGCCACCATGGCCAATGTGAAGCAGAATGTGGCCGTGGCGGTGGGGCTGAAGGCGGTGTTCCTGGTCACCACCCTGGCGGGCGTCACCGGGCTGTGGCCCGCCATCCTGGCCGATACCGGCGCCACCGTGCTGGTGACGCTGAACGCGCTCAGGCTGCTGCGCTGGGTGCCGCGCGGCTCATAGCCATTCCACGGGCGGTTCGTGCAGCAGCAGGATCTCGCCCGCCGAACCGGGGGCGGCCGGGAACATCCGCCGCAGCAGCGGGTCATGGCCGGGGATGACGAGCGTTTCGTCCCCGCCCGCCAGCTTCTTCGCCAAGCGCCAGCCCGCCGCCATCTCTCCCACGTCGAACACGATGGGGAAGGGGATTTCGCGGCGCATGTTGGCGAAGTAGTGGCTGGCGTCCGAGGCCAGCACCAGCGGCCCGCGCGCCGTCCGCACCCGCACCATCTGCAGGCCGTCGGAATGCCCGCCCACCCGGTGCAGCGAGACGCCGGGCGCGATGCCGGCCTCGCCGTCATGGAAGCGCACGCGGTCGGCATAGAGCGCGCGCACCATGCCCACCACATGCTCCACCTCGAAGGGATGGCGGATGCAGTGGGCGCACATGTGCCGGCCGGTGGCGAAGGCCATCTCCCGTTCCTGCAGATGGAAGACGGCGTTGGGGAAGATGCCCAGATTGCCCGCGTGGTCGTAGTGCAGGTGTGTGATGACGACCTCGCTCACGGCCTCGGGCGCGATGCCGGCGGCGCGCAGGCAATCCTCGACCGGGCGCAGCAGGTGGCGGCCGCGCCGGCCGCCCGATTCCGCGTCGAAGCCGCTGTCGACCACGATCACCCGCCCATCCGGCGCGCGCAGCGCCCAGACGAAGTAATCCATCGGCATCGCCTCATGCGCATCGGCCACGGGCAGCAGGAAATTCTCCTGCGCGGTGCGGTCGTAGCGGGCATAGCGCAGGGCCAGGACCTCCCAGTTCATGCGCACAGCTCCATCAGGCGGGTGACATCGGGGGCGCTGTCCAGCGCCCAGAGGGCCTCGATCGCGGCATCCGCCCGCGCGGTGAAGCCGCCGATGGCGCAATTGTCGCGGAACTTGGCCTCCAGCGCCGCGTCGCTCATGGGGTTGGCCTCGCTGCCGATGGGGTCGGTCACGGTGCGGCGCAACTCCCGCCCATCCACCAGGCGCAGGGTCACGGTGGCGGCGCCGCGCGGCAGGCTCTCATCCAGCCGCGCCCGCACCTTGGCGCGGAAGGCGGCCAGCGCCGGGTCGGTCACCGCCGGCATCTCGAAATCCGCCACCCCGGCATGGCCGCGCACCAGCCCCAGCGCCGCGCTGTGATGGATGCTGACACGGGCGTCGCGCTCGTTGTTCACCGGCCGGTCGCCGCGCGCCAGCAGCAGCGCGTCGCCGGCCACGGTCACCTCCGCGATGGCCTCGGGCGGGGTTTCCCGGCGCAGCGCCAGGCAGGCGTCGATCACGGCATGGAAGACGATGCCGGCCGGGTAGGGCTTGAAGGTGTTGCGCGCGATCTCCCACCGCTCGCCCAGCCCCTCGGTGATCTCCTCCGTCACCGGCACGTCGCCCATGGCGCGCGCGAAGCCGAGCGGCCCCTCGATGGCGGCGGCACCGGCCCGGTAGCCCTGCTGGGCCAGCAGGGCGGCCAATATGCCGTGGCGCGGGGCATTGCCCACGCCGACATTCTTGGCGGCACTCGGCAGGTTCTCCACCAGCCCCCCCGCCTGGGAGGCCGCGATGCCGATCGCGTGCCAGCTCTGCTCGGCCGACAGGCCCAGCAGCTTCGCGCAGCCCGCCGCCGCCCCCAGCGCCCCGCAGGTGGAGGTGATATGCCACCCCCGCGCGTAATGCCCCGGCGAGACGGCATTGCCGATCCGGCATTCCACCTCCCCGCCCAGCAGGAAGGCGTGCAGCACCGCCGCCCCGGACAGCCCGCGCTGCTCGGCCAGCGCCAGCAGGGCGGGGGCGACCGGGGCGGTGGGGTGGATGACGGTGCGCAGATGCGTGTCGTCATAGTCCAGCAGGTTGCAGGCGATGGCGTTGACGAAGCTGGCCGCCATCGGGTCCAGCTTCACGGCCTGGCCCAGCACGGTGGCCTCCGCGGCGCCCGAGAAGGGGCGCATCACCGCCAGCGCCGTCGTCACCGCGGGGTCGCGCGCGACCCCCAGCCCGCAGCCGATGGCGTTGAGGATGGAGCGCCTGCCCGCATGGCGCAGGGTGGCCGGCATGTCCTCCCAGCGGGAATTGGCGATGAAATGGCCGAGCGCTTCGCCCGCGAAACTCATGGATGCGTCTCCTATTGGGCGCGGGCGATCAGGCCGTCGCGTGAGGCCTGGGACCAGCGCGCGTCCTCCTGCTGGAGGAAGGTGCGGAATTCGTCGGGGCCGAGCGGGTTCAGGTCCGCGCCGATGCCCAGCAGGCGCTGGCGGATGGCGGGTTCCCGCAGCGCCTGGCCGATCGCCTCGCTCATGCGCGCCGCGATCGGGGCGGGCAGGCGGGCGGGCGCCAGCATGGCGTACCAGCCGGCGAATTCGTATCCGGGCACCCCGGCCTCGGCCAGGGTCGGCACATCGGGCAGCAGCGGCGTGCGGGCGGCGGTGGTCACGCCGAGCGCGCGGATGCGGCCCGATTGCAGATGCGGCAGGGCGGCGACGGTGCTGTTCCAGCCGGTGGGCAGGTGGCCCGCGATCAGGTCGTTCAGCATGGGGGCGGCCCCGCGATAGGAGACTTCCTCCATCCGCACCCCCGCCAGCCGGGCGAACAGGTTGCCGGCATAGGAGATGGCGGCGTCCGAGGTGCCGAAGCCGATGCTGCCCGGTGCCGCGCGGGCGGCGGCCACCAGCCCGGCCACGTCCTGGAACGGCGCCAGCGCGCTGGCCGACAGCAGCATGGGAAAGCGCGACAGCAGCGCCACCGCCGTGAAATCCCGCTGCGTGTTGTAGGGCAGGCTGGGCATCACATAGGGGTTCAGCGCGTGGCTGCCGGTATCGACCAGGAAGACCTGGCCGTCCGGCTCCGCGCGCGCCACGGCCTCGGACCCCACGACGCCATTGGCGCCGGCGCGGTTTTCCACCAGCACGGGCTGGCCCAGCAGGGGGCGCAGCCCCTCGGCCAGGGCGCGGGCGAAGACATCGGTGCCGCCACCGGGGGCATAGGGCACGATGAGGCGGATGGGGCGGTGCGGCCAGGCTTGCGCCCAGGCTGGGGCCCAGGCTGGGGCCCAGGCCGGAACCGGCAGCAGCGCGGCGGTGCCCAGCAGCAATCTCCGGCGGGGTGCCAGCATGATGTTTCCTTCCCGGGAAGCGCCTTGCGCGCGTATTTCTGGTATCGGTAACTCATGGCCGAGAGATCGTAAAGCCATGCAAGGCTGGCTTGCTGTTCCGTCCGTATTCGGATTAGCCTTGCCGGATGATATCGATCACAGAAGCGGCGCGCCACCGCGCCACGGGCACGGAAGCGGCTCCAGGCCGCGCCTCAGGGGCGCTGCGCGGGCGCGTGGCCCTCGTCACCGGCTCCGTCGGCGGCATCGGCCATGCGGTGGCCTCGGCTCTGGCCGCCGAGGGCTGCGGCATCGTCCTGCACGGGCTGGCGAGCGCCGAGGAAGCGGCACCCGCCCTGTCCGCCATCGCGGGCCAGGGTGTCACCGCCCGCTTCGATGGCACGGATCTGGCGGACCCCGCCGCCATCGCCGCCATGATGGCCCGCATCGGCCCCGTGGACATCCTGGTGAACAACGCCGCCATCCGCCATTTCGGCCTGGTGGAGGACACGGCGCCGGCCGATTGGGACCAGGACATCGCGGTGAACCTCTCCGCGCCCTTCCACCTGACCCGCCTGGCGCTGCCGGGCATGCGGGCGCGCGGCTGGGGGCGGATCATCAACATGTCCTCCATCTACGGCCTGGTCGGCACGACGGAGCGCGTGGGCTATGTCACCACCAAGACCGCGCTGATCGGCCTGACGCGCGCCGTGGCGCTGGAAACGGCGCAGAGCGGCATCACCTGCAACGCCATCTGCGCCGGCTCCACCCTGACGCCGAACATCGAGGGCCGGATCCAGGCCGCGATGCGGGCGCAGGGCATCGGCCATGCCGAGGCCAGCGCCCGCTTCCTGGCGGGCAAGCAGCCCACCGGCCGCTTCGTCACCGCCCAGGCCATCGGCGCCATGGCCGCCATGCTGTGCGGCGAGGGCGGGCGCGACATCACCGGGGCCGCCATTCCCATGGATGGGGGATGGTCCGCCAGTTAAGGCCCCACACTTCGGAGGAAACGAACAATGAAAAGACGCGATGTATTCGCCGCTGGCCTGGGGCTGGCGGCGCCTTCCCTTGCCCGCGCGCAGGGCTTTCCGAGCCGTCCCGTGAAGCTGCTGGTCACCTGGCCGCCGGGCGGCACCACGGACATCTTGGCCCGGCAGTTGCAGCCGCAGCTGACGGCGGCCCTAGGCCAGCCGGTGGTGATCGAGAACCGGGGCGGCGCCTCGGGCGCCATCGGCGCGGCCGAACTCGCCCGCTCGCCCAATGATGGGCATGTGTTCGGCATGGTCACCAGCACCGTCATCTCGGCCGCGCTGCTGACCCGCCAGCCCTATGACCCGCTGCGCGACTTCACGCCGCTGCTGCTGCTGGCCAATGTGGCGAATATCCTGGTGGTGCCGCCATCCTCGCCGATCCGGACTGTGCGGGACCTGATCGACATGGCCAAGCGCCGGCCGGGGGAGCTGACCTTCGCGTCCTCGGGCATCGGCTCGGCGGTGCATATTTCGGGCGAGATGTTCAAGCTGGCAGCCGGGGTGGACATGATCCACGCGCCCTATCGCGGCGGCGCGCCGGCGCTGGCCGACGTGGTCAGCGGCCATGTGAACCTGATGTTCGGCAATGCCAGCTCCACGCTGCCCTTCGTGCGGGAGGGCGCGCTGCGGGCCATCGCCGTGACCTCCGCCCAGCGTACGGCCTATCTGCCGACCATCCCGACCATCGCGGAATCGGGCATGCCGGGCTTCGCGATCGACGAATGGTATGCCTGCCTCGGCCCGGCGGGCATGCCGCAGCCCGCGGTGCAGCGCCTGAACGCCGCGCTGATGGGCATCATCACCCAGCCCGCCGAACGCGCCCGCCTGCTGGAAATGGGCGCCGAGGTGGTGGGCGGCAGCACCGAGGAGTTCGGCCGCTTCATGACGGCGGAGGCCGAGAAGATCGGCCGTGTGATCCACGACGCCAACATCCGGATGGAGTGAGCATGGAACGCACATTGCAAGGCAAGGCCGCGCTGGTCAGCGGCGCCAGCCGGGGCATCGGGCTGGCCATCGCGCGGCGGCTGGCGGCGGGCGGGGCGCGGGTGGCGCTTGTCGCGCGCGGCGCGGCCCCGCCCGAGGACATGCCGGGCGCCATCGCCATCGCCGCCGACCTGCGCGACGGCGAGGCCTGCGCCCGGGCGGTGGCGGAGGCGGTGGAGCGGCTCGGTGGCCTGGATATCCTGGTCCACAGCGCCGGGGCCACCCAGCGCGGGGATTTCCTGGCGCTGGACGATGCGGCCTGGGCCGATGGCTATGCGCTGAAGCTGTTCGGCGCGGTGCGGCTGCTGCGCGCGGCCTGGCCGCATCTGCGGGCCGCGCAAGGCAATGCCGTGCTGATCGCGGGTGTCGGCGGGCGGGTGGCGAGCGCCGATTTCACCATCGGCGGTTCGGTGAACGCCGCGCTGATGAACCTGACCAAGGCGATGGCCGATCGCGGGGTGGCGGACGGCGTGCGGGTGAACTGCGTCAACCCCGGCAGCATCCGCACCGACCGGCTGACCGGGCGCATCGCCACCCTGGCGAAGGAGCGCGGCCTGGACATGGCCGCCGCCGCCGCCGCCATCGCCGCCGAGACCGGCGTGGCGCGCTTCGGCGAACCGGAGGAGATCGCGGAGATCGTGGCCTTCCTTGCCGGGCCCGGCGCGGGCTACATCCAGGGGGCCATCCTGGATGCGGATGGCGGATGGGTCAGGGCGGTGTGATGGCACGGGAAGACGGCAAGGCTGGAGCCGCGCGCATGCGCGATGTGGCGCGCATGGCCCAGGTGTCGACCATGACCGTCTCCCGCGCGCTGACCGACCCGGCCAAGGTCTCCCCCGATGTGCGGGCGCGCGTGGCGGAGGCGGTGCGCGCCGTGGGCTATGTGCCGAACAAGCTGGCGGGCAGCCTGTCCTCCAGCCGGTCGCGCATCATCGGCCTGGTGGTGCCCAGCATCGAGAATTCGCTGTTCGCCAGCACGGTGCAGGGCATTTCCGACGTGCTGCGCCGGCACGGCCACCAGCTGATGATCGCCGACAGCGGCTACAGCATGGAGGCGGAGGAGGCGGCGATCCGCGCCTTCCTGGAACAGCGGGTGGCGGGGCTGATCCTGCACGACACCACCCACACCCCGGCGGCGGTCGAGATGATCAAGCGCTCCGGCGTGCCGGTGGTGGAGAACGGCACGCTGGTGCCGGAGCCGCTGGACATGGTCGTCAGCTATTCCAACCACGACGCCGCGAAGGCGATGACGCTGCATCTGGCGCGGCTGGGCTATCGCCGCATCGGCTTCGTCAGCCTGCATGCCGCGACCAACGCCCGCAGCCGCGACCGGCAAGTGGGATACCGCGCGGCGCTAGAGGAAGCGGGGCTGCCCTTCGACCCCGCGCTGATGCTGGAAATGCCGCCGGGCCTAGCCAGCGGCGCCGAGGCGCTGTTGCGGTTGATGGACAGCGCCGCGCCGCCGGATGCGATCTTCTTCGCGGGCGATGTGCTGGCCATGGGCGCCAGCCTGGAATGCGCGCGGCGGGGCTGGCCGGTGCCGGGCAAGGTGGCGATCGCGGCCTTCGACAATTTCGACCTGCTGGGCCATCTGGTGCCGCCCGTGACCACGCTGAAGCTGCCGCGGCTGGAGATCGGCCGCCGCAGTGCCGAGGTGCTGCTGGACCGCATCCAGGGCCGGTCCAGCGCGCCGGTTTCGGTGGATCTGCGCTTCGAGATCATTCACCGCGCCAGCACCTGAGAGGCTGGACAGCGCCTGCGGGCCGTTTATGATACCGATATCATTTGAAGGCGGAAAGCCTGCCGCTGAGGCGCCGAAAACGGCGAATCGGCGTCAGGTATCGATAAACCGCCGCAGGAAGGAGGAACCGCCCATGGCGGATCGTGTTCTCGGCTTCATCGGCCTGGGCCAGATGGGCAGCCGCATGGCCGCGCGCCTGGCCGAGGCCGGCCACAAGATCGTGGTGTTCGACCGCGCTCCGGGCCCGGTTGCCGAACTGGTGGCCAAGGGCGCCACCGCCGCCGCCAGCCCGCGTGAGGTGGCGGACCGCGCGGACCTGGTCTTCGGTAGCCTGCCCACCCCCGCCATCCTGCGCGATGTGGCGCTCGGCCCCGACGGCGTGATCGCGGGCCAGCGCGCCCGCTGCTTCGTGGATCTTTCCACCACCGGCCCGCGCGTGGCCGGCGAGGTCGCGACCGCCTTCGCCGAGGCCGGGCGGACCACCTTCGATTGCCCCGTCAGCGGCGGCAAGGGCGGTGCCGCGGCCGGCACGCTGGCCCTGATGGTCAGCGGCCCGCGCGCCGAATACGAGGCGCTGGAACCCATCCTGCGCGTCTTCGGCAAGCCCTTCTATTGCGGGGAGAAGCCGGGCCAGGCCCAGGTGATGAAGCTGTGCAACAACATGCTGGCCGCGACCGCGCTGGCTGCCTCCTCCGAGGCGTTGGCCATGGGTGTGAAGGCGGGGCTGGACCCCAACCTGATGTGCGAGGTCATCAACGCCAGCAGCGGCCGCAACTCCGCGACGCAGGACAAATTCCCGCGCGCTGTCATCCCCCGCACCTTCGATTTCGGTTTCACCACCGGCCTGTCGCTGAAGGACGTGCGCCTGTGCCTGGAGGAAGCCGAGGCGATGGGCATCCCGATGCCGGTGGGCAGCGCCGTGCGGCAGATGCTGGCGATCACGGCGGCCCTGTACGGGCCGGACAGCGATTTCACATCGATCGCGAAGACGGTCGAAAATTGGGCCAAAGTGGAAATCGGGGTGGAGATCAAGGCGCCATGACCATCAATCGTCGAACCGCATTCACTGTCGCCGCGGCACTCGCCGCGCCGCGCGTCGCCTGGGCGGCCTTTCCGGAGCGGCCCGTGCGCGTCATCGTCCCCTGGCCGCCGGGGGCGCTGGCCGATGTGGTCATGCGCTCCCTCGCGCAGGCCATGCAGGGCCCGCTCGGCCAGCCGGTGGTGATCGAGAACCGCCCCGGCGCCACCGGCGCCCTGGGCACGGAAGCCGTGGCCCGCGCCACCCCCGATGGCCACACGCTGATCCTGGGCAATGCCGAGACCCACGCCATCAACCCGCTGGTCTATCGCCGGCTGCCCTATAACCCGGTGACCGACTTTACTCCCGTCAGCCTGTTCGCCCGCGCGCCCTTCGCGCTGGCGGTGGGGCAGGGGATGGGCGTGACGGATCTGGCCGGCTTCCTGTCCAAGCTGCGGGAGGCACCGGGTCGGGTCAGCTATGCCTCCTGGGGCGTCGGCAGCACCTCCCACCTGACGATGGAACTGCTGCTGAAGGCCACGGGGCTGGAGGCGCTGCACGCGCCCTTCACCGGCCAGGCGCCTGGCATCACGGCCGTGATCGGCGGGCAGGTGGACTGCATGTTCCTGACCGCCGGCGGCGCCGAGGCCGCATCCCGCGACGGGCGGGTGAAGCTGCTCGCGGTCTCCGCCGCCGAGCGCGTGGCCCTGCTGCCCCAGGTGCCCACCCTGCGCGAGGCGGGCGTGGCCGTGGAGGGCGGCAACTGGTTCGGCGTGCTGGGCCCGGCCCGCTTGCCGGCCGAGGTCGCGAACAAACTGGCCGAGGCCATCGCCGAAGCCGCCCGCGCGCCCGCGGTGCAGGAGGTGTTCCGCGCCCAGGCCGCCGTGCTGAGCACCAACACGCCAGCCGAGTTCGGACGCTTCATCGCGGCCGATCGCGCCAGGTGGGAGGAGCCGGTGAAGGCGCTGGATATCCGGATCGACTGAGGGAGGGGCAGGGGGCTTCGCCCCCCTCGACCCCCACCAAGGGCTCCGCCCTTGGAACCCGCCAGGAGCCGAAAGGCCCCTGGCCTTTCCTCACTCATCCCCATCCAGCGCCAGCGTGGCGAAGCTGGCCAGCCAATGCTCCCCCATATAGTCCCCGGCCAGATGCGGCATCGCGGCTTCCAGATGCCTGTGGGCCGCTTCCTCCATCGGTGCACGGCTGGAAGGCGGCAGGGCCTGGGCCAGCGCCCGCAGGCACCAGGCGCGGCTGAGCGCCAGCCCGTCCAGATGCGCGATCTTGCCATCGCTGCGGTCGCTTACAGTGGGCGGGTGGAACAGGGTGGCGGGTTCGCCCGCCGCCAGTTCCGGCAGGAAGGCCGCGAACCAGGGTTGGAATTCCTGGCCGGGCAGCAGGCGGCGCATGGCCTCGGCCTCGATCAGCGCGGAGGACAGGAAGTCATCGCCGCTGGGCTCGCCCCAGGCGGGGCATGCGCGGTCCGCGCCGTACCAGCGCCGGGCGGTGGCGCGCAGCAGATCCAGCAGGGCGGTGTCGTGGGTCGCCTCGGCGTAGTCGGCGGCCATGCGCAGGCCGAAGGCGGTGTTGAAATGCGTGCCCACCCGCACCGGATAGTTGGCGATGGGCAGGAAATCCCGGAAGCGCTGGGCGAACGCCTCGGCCAGCGGCGCCAGCGCCCGGGCCCAGCGCTGATCGGGCAGGGCGCTGAGCTCTGCCGCCAGCTTCAGCAGCCAGGCCCAGCCATAGGGGCGCTTGAAGCCGCGCGCGCCGGGGTGGGCCAGATAGGCGCATTCGCTCGCCACCTTCCCGGGCGTGAATTGCCGGTCGAACAGCGCCGCGATCCGGCTGGCCGCGGCCATGTCGGGATGGCGGCGCAGCAGCCGCGCCAGCATCCAGTGGCTGTGCACGCAGGAATGCCAGTCATAGCTGCCGTAGAAGATGGGATGCAGGGCGCTGGGTGTGCGCGCATCCTCGGGCCCGGCCAGGGTGTGGTCGGGCTTGTTGGGGTATTCGCGCTCCACATGGCCGAGCGCGATGGCGGCGAAGCTGGCGGCGAGATCGGGGGTCAGGGCATGCATGGTGGGGCATCATGGCCCGCCCGGCGCGGCACGGCCAGCGTGAGCGGCATCTGCACAGGAACTGCACAATCGGGCCGCCGTTCCGGTTTCGGTGCCCGTGCATTGTCTTGTTTGCCTGGATTTTCATCTTGAAGCGCGTTTCCCCGACCGCCTAGCCTTCCCGCAACGCCTCGTCCAACGGGGCGACAGGGATGCCAGTCATGATTCACGCAACCCCGGCGGCCGCGCGCTGTCCGGACGGGAGATGACATGACGACGAGACGCCTTGCTTCCTTGTGCGCGGGCTTCGCCCTTCTCGCCACCCTCGCGGCCCCGCCCGCCAAGGCGCAGGAAACCGTGCTGCGCGTCGCCATGACGGCGGGCGACATCCCGCTGACCGCCGGCATCCCCGACCAGGGCTTCGAGGGTTGGCGCTTCGTCGGCTACAACCTGTACGACGCGCTGGTCCTGTGGGACCTGTCGCGCGGCGATGTGGCGGCCGACATCAAGCCGGGCCTCGCTTCCTCCTGGGCGATCGACCCGAACAACAACCGCCGCTGGATCTTCAACCTGCGCCGCGACGTGAAGTTCCATGATGGCTCGCCGATGACGGCGGCCGACATCGTGTGGAACTTCCAGCGCTTCACCCAGGAAAGCGCGCCGCAGTTCAACGCCCGGCAGTTCGCCTTCGCCCGCGCCTATCTGGGCAATTACGAGGGCATCGAGGCGGTGGACGACTACACCATCGCCATCACCACCAAGCAGCCGGACAGCCTGCTGCCCTACAACATGTCCTTCCTGATGATGGTCAGCCCCCGCCGTTCGGCCGAGGTGGGCAACGACGCCGACGCCTTCGCCCGCAACCCCTCGGGCACCGGGCCCTACCGGTTCTCCCGCATGGTGCCGGGCGAGCGCCTGGAACTGGTTCGCAACCCCGACTACTGGGACCGCACCCGCATCCCCCGCCATGACCGGCTGATCCTGCTGCCGATGCCCGAGGCCTCGACCCGCACGGCGGCCCTGCTCTCGGGCCAGGTGGATTGGATCGAGGCGCCGGCGCCCGATGCCATTCCCCGCCTGCGGTCCTCGCGCATGCAGATCGTCACCGCGCCCTATCCGCACAACTGGGCCTATCAGCTGAACTTCGTGGACGGGCCGTTCGCCGATGTGCGGGTGCGGCGCGCCGCCAACCACGCCCTGAACCGCGCCGATTTCCGCGAGATGCTGGGCGGCGTGGCGCTGGAAAGCTTCGCCAACCTGCCGCCCTCCGCGCCCTATTACGGCAACCCGCGCCGGTATGAGTACGACCCCGCCCGCGCCCGCGCCCTGCTGCGGGAGGCGAACTGCCTGCCCTGCCGCGTGACCTTCGCCATCTCCACCTCCGGTTCCGGCCAGATGCAGCCGCTGCCGATGAACGAGCTGGTGAAGTCCCAGCTGGAGGCCGCGGGCTTCCAGGTGACGCTGCAGACCATGGACTGGAACGCGCTGCTGCAAGTGGGCCGCGAGGGCCGGGAGCGCCACCAGGGCGTGCACGGCATCAACATCAGCCGTTCGCTGCAGGACCCGTTCAACGGCATGTTCCGCTTCGTCTGGAGCCGCCAGGCGGCCCCCGCCGGGTCCAACTGGGGCCATTACCGCAGCGCGGAGATGGATGCCCTGATCGACCAGGCGCTGGCCACCTTCGACCCCGCCGCCCGCCTCGCGCTGCTGACGCAGGTGCATGAGAAGATGAGCGAGGATGCCGTGATGCTGTGGGTGGTGCACGATCTGAACCCACGCGCCATGTCGCCGCGCGTGCGCGGCTTCGTCCAGGCCCAGAGCTGGTTCCAGGACCTGACGCCCATCACCATCGCGCCGCGCTGAGGCCAGGCCCATGTTCGGCTATGTGATCCGCCGCCTGCTCGCCGCGATCCCGATCGCGCTGGGTGTCTCGATGGTCTGCTTCGCGCTGGTCTATCTGGCGCCGGGCGACCCCATCCAGACGCTGCTGCCGCCCGATGCGGATGCCGAGACCGTGGAGCGCCTCAAGCGCCTCTACGGCCTCGACCGGCCGATCGTGATCCAGTACGCGGAATGGCTGTATCGCGTGGCCACGGGCGATTTCGGCCGCTCCATCGCCAATGGGCGGCCGGTGATCGAGGAGATCCAGCGCTCGCTGGGCAACACGGTGCTGCTGGCCTTCCTGTCCGTGCTGGTGGCCTTCAGCATCGCCTTCATCCTGGGCACCATCGCCGGGCGCAAGTCCGGCACCTGGATCGACCGCGCCGTGACCGGTGTCGCGGTGCTCGGCGTGTCGATCCCGAACTACTGGCTGGCCATCGTGCTGGTCATCATCTTCTCGGTGGAGCTGATGCTGCTGCCGTCCTCCGGCACGGCGGGCGATACCTTCGACCCCACCAGCTGGGAGCATATCCAGTACCTGATCCTGCCGGTGATCACGCTGTCGATGATCCCGGTGGGCATCATCGCGCGCACCACGCGCTCCGCGGTGTCGGAGGTGATGAACCAGGAATTCGTGGTCACGCTGCGCGCCAACGGCCTGCCGGAATGGCGGGTGCTGAAGCACGCGATCAAGAACGCGCTGCCGCCGGTGCTCGCCGTGATGGGGCTGCAGTTTGGCACGCTGATGGGCGGCTCCATCCTGGTGGAGACGGTCTTCGCCTGGCCGGGCAGCGGCTATCTGCTGAGCAAGGCGATCCTGACCCGCGACGTGCCGGTGCTGCAGGGCACCATCCTCGTGCTGGCGATGATCTTCGTCGTGACCAACCTCGCGGTGGACCTGTTCCAGTCCACGCTCGATCCGCGCATCCGGCGCGGCTGAAAGGTTCCGCATGTCCACCGCCGTGAGCGATGCCGTGCCGCCCACCGACCCCACGGAACTCGCGCTGCCGCGGCAGCGCGGCTATTGGGGCACGGTCGGCTACCGCCTGCGCTACGACTACGTCACGCTGTTCTTCGGCACGCTGCTGCTGCTGATCATCCTGGCCGCCGTGTTCGCGCCGCTGCTGGCGCCGTTCGATCCGTATCAGGAAAGCATCATCCGCCGCCTGAAGCCGCCCGGATACCAGGACCGCTACTGGCTCGGCACCGATGAGCTGGGGCGCGATGTGCTGTCGCGCCTGCTGTATGGCGGGCGCATCACGCTGACCATGGGCATCATGCCCGTGGTGGTGGCCACGCTGATCGGCGGCACGCTGGGGCTGATCGCGGGCTTCGCCGGCGGGCCGCTGAACATGGCCATCATGCGCGTGATGGACGTGTTCTACGCCTTCCCCTCCGTGCTGCTGGCGGTGGCGATTTCGGGGGCCATGGGCGGTGGCGCCATAAACGGCATGATCGCGCTGTCGCTGGTGTTCATCCCGCCGCTGTGCCGCGTGGCGGAAACCGCGACCACCCAGGTGCGCAACCTGGATTTCGTGGACGCCGCGCGGGCCACCGGCGCGCCGCTGCGCAAGGTGCTGTGGCACCATGTGCTGGGCAATGTGCTGGGGCCGGTGCTGATCTATGCCTCCAGCCTGATCTCGGTGGCGATCATCCTGGCTTCGGGCCTGTCCTTCCTGGGCCTCGGCGTGAAGCCGCCCGACCCGGATTGGGGGCTGATGCTGAACGCCCTGCGCCAGTCGATCTATGTCAGCCCGCTGGTGGCGGCCATGCCCGGCATCGCCATCCTGCTGACCTCCGTCAGCATGAACCTGGTCAGCGACGGCCTGCGCGCCGCGATGGATGTGAGGAGCTGAAGATGGCCATGACCGATTTCGCCGTGGCCGAGGACGACGCGCGCGACCGCGGCGGCCCGGCGCAGCCGCTGCTGACCGTGAGCGGCCTGAAGAAGCACTTCCCCATCAAGGGCGGCGTGCTGGGCCGGACGGTCGCGCATGTGCGCGCGGTGGACGGCATTTCCTTCTCCGTCCGCAAGGGGGAGACGCTGGGCATCGTGGGCGAATCGGGCTGCGGCAAGTCCACCGTCGCCAGGCTGCTGATGCGCCTGATCCGCCCCGACGCCGGCGAGCAAATCTTTGACGGTGACGCGGTGGGCGAAACCGGCGGCATCAGCGTGGCCGAGATGCGCCGCCAGGTGCAGATGGTGTTCCAGGACAGCGCCTCCTCGCTCAACCCGCGCATGCCGGTGCAGAATTCCATCGCCTTCGGGCCGGTGGCCTTCGGCACGAAGCAGGCCGAGGCCGTGGCCATGGCGCGCGAATTGCTGGTGAAGGTCGGCCTCAACCCTGCCTTGTTCGGCGGGCGCTACCCGCACGAACTCTCGGGCGGGCAGAAGCAGCGCATCAACATCGCCCGCGCCCTGGCGATGAAACCGCGCATGATCATCCTGGACGAAGCCGTCTCGGCGCTCGACAAATCCGTCGAGGCGCAGGTGCTGAACCTGTTGCAGGCGCTGAAGCGCGACCTGAAGCTGACCTACATCTTCATCAGCCACGACCTGGGCGTGGTGCGCTGGATCAGCGACCGGGTGATGGTGATGTATCTGGGCGAGGTGGTGGAGATCGGCCCGGCCGACGACCTGTATCGCAACCCCAAGCACCCCTACACCCGCGCGCTACTGGACAGCCGCCCGGCGCTGGACCCGGACAACCGGCGGGAGGAAGCGCCGGTCAGCGGCGATCCGCCCAACCCGATCAACCCGCCCTCCGGCTGCCGCTTCCACACCCGCTGCCCGCATGCCGAGGCGGTGTGCACCCTGAAGGCGCCGAGCCTGACGCAGGCCGACCCCGACACCCATCTGGCGGCCTGCCATATGGAGGACCCCACCTCCGGCCACAGCCAGGCGGGGGCACGGCATTGAGCGCGCCTGCCATGTCTCCCCTCGTGGAGGTCGAGGACCTCTCGGTCAATTTCGTGACGCGGGAGAGCAATGTCCGCGCGGTGAACGGCGTCAGCTTCAGCATGATGCCCGGCGAGGTGATGTGCATGCTGGGCGAGAGCGGCTCGGGCAAATCCGTCACCATGCGCGCGTTGATGCGGTTGCTGCCGCCCAAGCGCAGCGTCATCACCGGCAAGATCAGGATCGCGGGCCAGGATGTGCTGGCGATGGACGACGGCACCTTGCGGCGGATGCGCGGCAGCACCGTCTCCATGATCTTCCAGGAGCCGATGACCGCCTTCGACCCGGTGATGCGCGTGGGCGACCAGATCGCGGAGGTGGTGGCGCTGCATCGCGGTGTCTCCCACAAGGCCGGGCGCCAGCGCGCGCTGGATCTGTTCGACCTGGTGCGCATCCCCTCCGCGCAGCGGCGCCTGGA
Organism: Rhodovarius lipocyclicus; assembly: GCF_009900765.1. Classification (GTDB taxonomy): domain Bacteria; phylum Pseudomonadota; class Alphaproteobacteria; order Acetobacterales; family Acetobacteraceae; genus Rhodovarius; species Rhodovarius lipocyclicus. The sequence continues at coordinate 67,643 of NZ_JAAABL010000012.1, read as the reverse complement.
TGCCTATCCGCATGAGCTGTCGGGGGGCTTGCGCCAGCGCGCGATGATCGCGCTGGCCCTGTCCTGCGAGCCCAAGCTGCTGCTGGCCGATGAGCCCACCACGGCGCTGGACGCCACGGTGCAGATCCAGGTGCTGATCCTGCTGCGGCGTTTGCAGCAGGAACTGGGCATGAGTGTGATCTTCGTGACGCACGATCTGGGCGTCGCGGCGGAGATCGCGGACCGGGTGGCGGTGATGTATGCGGGCCGCGTGGTGGAGACGGGCACGGTGCGCGATGTGCTGCGCAGCCCGCTGCATCCCTACACCGCCGGGCTGCTGGCCTCGACCGTGCATGACCAGCCGCGTGACCAGGATCTGAAGACCATCCCCGGCGCGCCGCCCGACATGCGGCGCCTGCCGCCGGGGTGCAGCTTCGCGCCGCGCTGCCCCAGGATGATCGCGGAATGCAACGCGGGCAGCCCGCCGCCGGTCACGCCGGCGCCGGGGCGCATCGTGCGCTGCATCCGCGTGGAACAACCGGAGTTCGCCTGATGCCTCATAAGATCGAGATCCCGCCCGAGATCATCGCGCGCGTCGTGAAGCGCTGCGGCACGCCGCACCCCTTCGCGGCGCTGGACCCCGCGCGCACCGCGCTGCTCGTGGTGGACATGCAGAACGGCTACATGAATGCCGAGGTCGGCCATTCCTGCGTGCCGACCGCGCCCGACATCGTGCCCGTCATCAACGGCCTGGCCCAGGCGCTGCGCCAGGCCGGCGGGACGGTCTACTGGATCCAGAACGCCTCCGACGAGAAGTCCCGCATCGAGTGGTCGGTGCTGGAGGAACAGGCGAGCCCGGAACGCCGGGCCGCGCGCATCCGCTCCATCTCGCCCGGCACCAAGGGGCATGAGTTCTGGCCCGATCTCGATATCCGCGCCGAGGACGAGATCGTGCCGAAATACCGCTATTCCTGCTTCATCCGCGGTGCGTCGGACCTGGAGCAGCGGCTGCGCGCGCGCGGCATCGACACGGTGCTGATCACCGGCACGCTGACCAATGTATGCTGCGAGAGCACGGCGCGGGACGCGATGATGCTGAACTTCCGCACCATCATGGTCAGCGACGGCAATGCCGCGATGACGGATGCGGAGCACAATGCCTCGCTGATCAACTTCTATCTGTTCTTCGGCGATGTGCAGAGCGCGGCGCAGATCGAGGCGGCGTTGCAGGCCGGCAAGCCGGCGAAGGTCGCGTAGGGCCTGGGGATGGGCCGCGCTCACTCGCTCAGCGAGCGCGCCGTCTCCATCGCCAGCGGTGCCATGCGGCGCCGGAAATCCTCCACGCTCCAGTCGGAGAGGGAGGCCGCGATATGCACCGCCCCCACGGGCCGCCCCTGGCGGTCGCGGATGGCGGCGCCCAGCACGACCTCCCCCAGCAGCGCCTGTTCCAGCGCCAGGGCATAGCCGCACTCGCGTGCCTCGGCGATCAGGGCGCGCAGGGCCGGCAGCTCGGTGACGGTGCGCGGCGTCAGCGGCGGGCGTTCGCAGCGCGCCAGGATGTCCTCCACGGTGGCGTCATCCATCAGCGCCATCATCGCCCGCCCACCGGAGGACAGCGCGATGGGCAGCCGCCGGCCGATCAGCGTGGCGTGGAAGGTCTCGCGCCGGCTCTGCAGCCGCATGGCGTAGACGATGTCGATATCGTCCCACAGGCTCAGGTCCACGCGTTCCTCCGCCGTGCGGCGCAATTCGCCGAGCGGGGAGGCCGCGCGCTGCACCAGCTCATGCGTGCGCAGGAAATCATAGGAGCGGTAGAGCGAGAGAATGCCCGGCAGGAAACCGCGCCCGAGCGGGTCCACCCGCAGATAGCCGAGGCGGCGCAGCGTGTAGCACAGCCGCTGCGCGCCGCTTTTGTCCGTGCCGATGGCCGCCGCGATTTCGGACAGCGTCAGCGGCTGCGGCCGGTCCGCGAAGGCTTCGAGCACACGAAACGCGCGCTCCACGGCCTGAATGAACAGTCTGGTGTCAACCGCCTCGGGCGCGCCGGAGCCGGGGCTGAAATTCGCCTTTGACATGGTGATGAAGCCCCCTTTAACCTCCTTTTCCAATTCGACCGTATCGTTAGTCAATACTTATTTGCCTTTGGTGCCTGCGGACCGAGTGCCGCATCCGCCCAAAACGGAGCCTGCTGACGATGTCATCTTCCCCACGCTTCTCCGGCCGCATCGCGGTCGTCACCGGCGGCGCCTCGGGGCTTGGCCGCGTCACCGCCGAAGGGCTGGCGCGCGAGGGCGCGCGGGTGGTGCTGTTCGACCGCGACGAGGCGGGCCTCGCCGAGACCGCCGCCAACTGCCCCGGTTCCATCACCGTGGTGGGTGACGTGACCAGCGCCGCGGACCAGCAGCGCCTGGCCGAAGCCGCCGCCGCCCTTGGCCCCGTCACCCTGCTGGCCACCGCCGCCGGCACGCTCGGCCCCACCCTGGGCTTCCTGGAGATCTCCGAGGAGCAGTGGGACCGGGTGTTCGACATCAACGTGAAGGGCACCTGGCTGTCGATCCGGTATATCCTGCCGCTGATCAAGGCGGCGGGCGGCGGTTCGATCGTGGCCTTCGCCTCGACGGCCGGGCTGATCGCCCAGCCGGTGATGCCGGCCTATGCCGCCAGCAAGGCCGCCGTCACCAGCATGGTGCGCAGCCTGGCCAAGGGCGAGGCGCCGAACGGCATCCGCGTGAACAGCGTCTGCCCGGGATCGATCTGGACGCCGATGCTGGAAGCCACCTTCGCCGGCGCCGGCGAGGACCGCCCGAAGCGCGAGGCCGAATTCCTCGCCCGCCACCCCATCGGCCGCTTCGGCAAGGCCGAGGAGGTGGGCAACGCCGTGCTGTTCCTGCTGAGCGACGAGGCCGGCTTCATCACCGGCGTGAACCTGCCGGTCGATGGTGGCCGTCTTGCCTGACCCCACACGGTTCGCGGGCCGGGTCGCGGTCGTCACCGGGGCGGCGCGCGGCATCGGCGCCGCCATCGCCACGCGCCTGATCGCGGAGGGCGCGCGGGTGCTGCTGGTGGACCGCAGCGAGGATGTGCTGGCCACCGCCGGGGCGCTCGGCGCCACGGGCTTCACCGCCGATGTCGGCACGCCCGGCGCCGGCACGGCCATCGCCCAGGCGGCGCTGGCCGCCTATGGCCGCATCGACATCCTGGTGAACAATGCGGGCATCGGCGGGTCCAAATCCCTGGCCGATTCCGACGACGCGCTGATCGACCGCTTCGTGGACATCAACCTGAAGGCCGTGCTGCGCGTCACCCGCGACGTGCTGCCGCATATGACGAAGCCGGGCGGGCGGATCATCAACATCAGCTCCACCTTCGGGCTGGCGGGCTATCCGGGCACCACGGCCTATGCGGTCGCCAAGGCCGGTGTCGCGCATTTCACGCGCCAGCTCGCGGCCGAGATCGGGCCCGATGGCATCCTGGTCAATGCCATCGCCCCGGGCGTGATCGAAACGCCGATGACGGAAAAGCACCTGACCAAGCCATACTACATCAAGGCCATCGTGGATCCCACGCCGCTGCGCCGTGCCGGCCGGCCCGAGGAGATCGCGGCGGTCGCCGCCTTCCTCGCCTCGGAGGACGCATCCTTCGTCGCGGGGCAGGTCATTGTGGTGGACGGGGGGTGGATCACCTCCCGCAATCCGCCGCGCGAACCCGGTGAAGAGGTGATGGGATGATCGACAAGTCCGTGAAATGGCCCGGCGGCGCGAAGGTCGCCGTCATGCTGACCTTCGATTTCGATGCCGAGACGCTGTGGCTGTCCCGCGACCCGGCCAATGCGCGCCGGCCGGGCACGCTGAGCCAGGGCACTTATGGCGCCAAGGTGGGCGTGCCGAAGATCCTGGAGACGCTGCACGACGCCGATCTCGATGGCCGCGCCACCTTCTTCATCCCCGGCTGGACGGTGGAAAACCACACCCAGCGCTGCGAGATGATCCTGAAGCAGGGGCATGAGATCGCCCATCACAGCTACTCCCACGCCTGGGTCGATCCCGACTTCCCCGAGAAGGAGGTCGAGGAGATGGAGAAGGGGCTGCACGCCCTGAAAAGCGTGCTGGGCGTGGTGCCGAAGGGCTATCGCTCCCCGGCGGGCGAGACCAGCGACAACCTGATCCGCCTGCTCGGCCAGCATGATTTCCTCTATGACAGCTCGCTGCTGGATGATGTCGTGCCGTACCGCATGGCCGCACCCGATGGCGGTAAGGGCCCGGTCGAACTGCCCTGGCATTGGAGCACGGATGACGCGCCCTATGCGCTGTTCTCGGTCAAGAACCCGCGGCCGATCTTCACCAACAGCCATATCCTGAGCGTGTTCCAGGACGAGTTCCGCGAGATCTATCGCTGGGGCGGGCTGTACAACCTGGTCATGCACCCGCAGGTGTCCGGCCGCCCGGCCCGCATCGCGATGCTGCGGGAGATGATCGCCTTCATCAAGACCTTCCCCGACGTGTGGTTCGCCACCGGCACCGAGGTGGCCGAGGCCTGGGTCGCGGCGCACGAGGCATGAGCTACGATCCCGCCAGCTTCCGCCCCTGCACCTTCCATGATGCCGTGCCGCGCTTCCTGGAGGGCGGGGACACGCCGCGCGCCTTCCTGGAACGCTGCCTGGAGGTGATCGCGGCGCGGGAACCCGTGGTGCAGGCCTGGGTCACGATCAATGAGGCCGGCGCGCGCGCCGCGGCCGATGCCGCCACCGCCCGCTACAAGGCCGGGCGCCCGCTCTCGACCATCGACGGCATGCCCATCGGCATCAAGGACATGCTGCAGACCAAGGACATGCCGACCGAGCAGGGCACGCCCCTGCTGAAGGGCGTGCAGACCAAGACCGACAGCGCCAGCGTGGTGGCGCTGCGCCAGGCGGGCGCGGTGGTGCTGGGCAAGACGGTGACGACGGAACTCGGCATGTCCCACCCCGGCCCCACCACCAACCCGTTCAACCCGGACCACACGCCTGGCGGTTCCTCCTCGGGCTCGGCGGCGGTCATCGGTGCCTCCATGGTGCCGGCGGCGCTGGGCACGCAGGTGGTGGGCTCCGTCATCCGCCCGGCCGGCTTCTGCGCCAACACCGCGATCAAGCCGACCTTCGGCGCCATCAATCGCGGTGAGCGCCTGGGCTTCAGCCAGAGCCATATCGGCGTGCATGCCGGCTGCCTGCAGGACATGTGGGCGGTGGCCTTCGAGATCTCCCAGCGCGCGGGCGGCGACCCGGGGCATCCGGGCCTGTATGGCGAGCTGGCCCCGCGCCCGCCCGCCAAGCCGCGCGCGCTGATCGTGATGGAGGCCGAGGGCTGGGCCGAGACCGACGGCCGCACCATGGCGGCCTTCGAGCAGGTGCTGGGCCAACTGCGGGACGCGGGCGTCACCATCCTGCGCCGCACCGACAGCCCGTTGATCGAACGCTTCGAGCAGGCGATCGGCGGCAGCCTGGCGCTCAGCCGCGACCTGTGCGGCTACGAGATGCGCTGGACGCTGGAGAACCTGATCGAGCGCTTCGGTTCGGGCCTCAGCGACAGCATGATGGCGCGGCTGGAACTGGCCCGCGCCATGAGCGTGGACGACTACCGCCTGGCGCTGCTGCAGCGCGAGGAAGCCAAGCGCGCCTTCGCCGCCATCGACGGGCTGGCCGATGGGCTGATCAGCCTCAGCTCCGTGGGGCCCGCGCCGCTGATGGCGAACAAGGCCAAGGATTCGGGCGTGACCCACACCACGGGCCTGCCGGCCTTCAATGCCGCGACATCGGTGCTGGGCTGTCCGGCCATCACCCTGCCGCTGCTGGCGGTGGGCGGGTTGCCGGTGGGCGTGCAGGTGATCGGCCAGCCCCACACCGATGCGGCGCTGACCGGCACCGCCGCCTGGGTCACCGCCCGGATCGCCCCGGTGGTGGCCTGATGCCCGCCGTGCCCGCCACCCTCGATCCGGTGCGGGCACGCAACCCGCTGTTCGGCGCGAACCGGCTGAAGCTCGGCCTGTTCGGCACCAACGGAAAGGGCGCGGCCCAGACCCTGGTGCCCGAAGCCTACCGCCCGAGCTGGGAGGCATCCCTTCAGACCGCGCGCATGGCCGATGCGCTGGGCTTCGAGGCCGTCCTCGCCTATGCCCGCTGGAAGGGCTACATCCCCGGCGAGACCCGGCACCCGAGCGGCGTGACGCTCGATCCCTTCACCTGGTGCGCGGGCATCGCGCAGGCGACGCGGCGGCTGGCGGTCATCGCCACCTCCCACGCGCCCACGCTGCATCCCATCACGGCCGCCAAGCAATGCGCGACCATCGACATCATCTCCGGCGGGCGGTTCGCGCTGAATGTGGTGGGCGGCTGGAACAAGCCGGAGCTGGACATGTTCGGCGCGCCCATGGCCGAGCACGACGCGCGCTACGACCATCTGCAGGAATGGCTGGAGATCATCCAGCGCCTGTGGCGGGAGGAAGCGGAGTTCGACCATGAGGGGCCGTTCTTCCGCATCAAGCGCGGCTCCTCCATGCCCAAGCCGTTGCAGCAGCCGGGCCCGCCGATCGTCAATGCCGGCGGCTCCGACCGGGGGCAGCGCTTCGCCTGCGAATTCGCCGATGTCTGCTTCCTGATCCTGCGTTCCGAGGACACGGCGGACATCGCGGCACAGATCGCGGCCTACAAGGACATGGCGCGGCGCGAATACGGCCGCGACGTGCAGGTCTGGACCTATGCCTATTGCGTGCAGCGTGCCTCCCGCGCCGAGGCCGAGGAGTATCTGCACCACTACTCCGTGCTGCATGAGGACGGGCCGAGCCTGGACGCCTGGATCGCGGGGGTGGGATCGCAGACCAGGATTTTCGCCTCGCCCGAGGCCACGCGCGCCGCCCGCCAGCGCTTCGCGGCCGGGGCAGGGGGCTCCGCGCTGATCGGCACGGCGGGCGATATCGCCGCGCGGCTGGAGCAGCTCTCGGAAGCGGGCCTCGATGGCGTGCTGCTGACCTGGGTGGATTTCGTGGATGGGCTCGGCCGCTTCGCCGAGGTCATGCCGATGCTGGAAGCCAGAGGCTTGCGGGAGGCCTTCAGCCCCACCGCCTGAACGACATTTCTTCACTCCGGATGGAAAGGACGACGTGAATGGCATTTCCCATCGTGAAGCTGCGCACGGCCCTGGCGGCGGCGCTGCTGGCCGCCACGGCGCTGGTGGCGCCCGCCGCGCATAACACGGCCCAGGCCCAGCAGGCGCAGCGCCCGATCCGCCTGGTGCTGAATGTGGGCCTTCAGGTGCTGGACCCGATCGCCGGTCCTTCCTTCGTCACCCGCAACTTCGCCTACATGGTCTACGACACGCTTGTCTCCATGGACAGCCAGGGCCGTTTCCGCCCGCAGATGCTGGACAACTGGCGCACCAGCGATGATGGACTGACCTGGACCTTCACGCTGCGCGACGGGCTGGAATTCAGCGACGGCACGCCCGTGACCGCCGAGGATTGCGTCGCCTCCCTGCGGCGCTGGGGCGCGCGCGACAGCCTGGGCCGCCGCCTGATGGCCGCGACCAAGGAACTGCGCGTCGTGGACGGCAAGACCTTCGTCCTCGAACTGGCCCGCCCCTTCGGCCTGGTGCTGGAGGCGCTGGGCAAGCCCAGCGTGCAGGTGCCCTTCATCATGCCCGCGCGGCTGGCGGCCAATACCCCCGCCACCACCCCGGTCAGCGAGGTCGTGGGCTCCGGCCCCTTCCTGTTCCTGCGCGACCAGTGGATCCCGGGTGAGCGCACGGTGTTCGTGCGCAACCCGCGCTATCGCCCGCGCGACGAGCCCGCGGACGGGCTGGCCGGCGGCAAGGTGCCGCGCGCCGAGCGCGTCGAGTTCATCAACATGGGCGACCCCGGGCTGCGCGCCGCCGCCATCCAGGCGGGCGAGGTCGACTACCTCGAATACGCGCCCATCGACTACATCCGGAACTTCCAGCGCAACCGCAACCTCGTGCTCAGCCGGGCGCGCGGCGGCGCCGAGATCGCGGGCGGCCTGAGCATCAACCACCGCCAGCCGCCCTTCGACAATGTGCAGGTGCGCCGCGCCGTGGCGCAGATCATGTCCCGCACGGACATCATCGCGGCCGAGGGTGTCCCCCCCGAGTTCAGCCAACCGGACTGCCAGTCCGTCTATGTCTGCGGCACCTTCTATGCCAGCGAGACGGGCACCGAGCCCATGCGCAACGGCACCATCGAGCTGGCCCGGCAGACCCTGCGCCAATCCGGCTACAACGGTGAGCGCGTGGTGTTCCTGCAGCCCGCCGATTCCGCGCTGATCAACCCGATCGGCCTGGTGATGATCGACCGGCTGCGCCAGGCGGGCTTCAACCTGGATGTGCAGACCTCCGACTGGTCCTCCATCGCCGCGCGCTGGATCCAGCACCGTCCGCTGGACCAGGGCGGCTGGAGCCTGGTGCCGGTCATCTACACCGGCTTCGACTTGGGTAACCCGCTGACCAACCCGGGCATCGGCTACAACTGCACCGGCAATCAGCCCTGGGGCTATTGCGACCAAGCGATGACGCAGGTCATCGAACGCTTCGAGCGTGAGCCCAACGCCGAACGCCGGCGCGAGATCGCGGGCGAACTGCAACGCATGTCTATCGAGCAGGCGAACTTCCCGATCTCGGGCCAGTTCGCCAGCGCGGCCGTGTGGCGCGCGGAACTGCGGGGCGTGATCGACTTCGGGTTCCCGGTGATGTGGAATATCGAACGCGCGCCGGCGCGGTGATGGCGTAAAAGACCGAGGGGCTCTGCCCCTCGGGCTCCCCGCAAAGGGTTGTAGCAACCCTTTGAACCCATTTATTGGCGCCTTACCTTGGCAGGTAGGGTGCCATTTTCATTATTAATATCAATAGGAAGTGCCCTGGAAGGATCAGTGCCAAACTGATGGGGTGCAGGGGCCTTTCGGCTCCTGCCGGGGGAGTTTGAGGGGGCGGCGCCCCCTCAACCTTACTGCGCCCGCAGCGGCAGCGAGGCGAAGCTGCGCAGGTTGTTGTTCAGCTTCCGCGTCGGTTCTTCCGTCAGTTCCAGCGTCTCCACCCGTGCCGCCAGCGCCTTCAGCACCACCTCGCCTTCCAGCCGCGCGATGGCCTGGCCCACGCACATATGGATGCCATAGCCCAACGCCACATGGCCTTGCGTCGTGCGGTTGATGTCGAAGGTGTCGGGGTCCGTCCAGGCCGCCGGGTCGCGGTTCGCGGCGGGCAGCATCACGATCACCTTGCTGTCGGCGGGCACCAGCACATCGTCCACCACCACGTCGCGCATGGTCAGCCGGCCCACATAGGGGATGGGCGTTTCGAGGCGCATGGCTTCCTCGATCACGTTGCGCGTCTTGTTGGGATCGGCGCGCAGCGCGGTATAGGCGGCCGGGTCCCGCGCCAGATAGTACAGCGCGGCCGAGATGGTGCTGGAGGAAGTGTCGAGCCCGCCCCGCAGGAAGGAGCGGATGAGCAGTGGCGCCACCTCGGCTTCGATCTCACCCGCGTCGGCGGCTTCGAAGATGCTGGCGCCGAAGCCGCCGGGCAGCTGGTTCTCCCGCTTCATCATCTCCTGGTGCCAGCCCTCGATGGCGGCGACGCGGCGGGTGGTGGCCTCCAGGCGCGCGTTGCGCGGGCCCTGGGCGTCGAAATTCCATTCGCCGATCAGGAACAGGTTGTCCCGCCGCTCGGGCGAATCCGGCAGGCCGAGCGCGTTGGGGAACACGGTGGAGACGAAGGCCTCGCTGAGGTCGTGCACGCCGTCGAACCGGGTTTGCGCCAGCAGTTCATCGACCAGGCGCGCGGCCTCGCGCTCGAATTCCTCGCGCCAGCGCCGCATGACGGAGGGCGAGATGACCCGCTGCATCACCGCGCGCACGCGGGTGTGGTCGGGCGGGTCCACCTCCACGATCGGGCTGGGGGCGCGCCAGGCGCCGGGCTTGCGGATATCGGCGATGCCCGAGCCGCCGGTGGAGGAGAAATCGCGCCAGTTCTTCAGCGCCGCCTGCACATCCCGGTGGCGGCCGATGGCATAGACGCCGTGGCGCTCCAGGAACACCGCGGCCCCGGCCTCGCGGATCTCGGCATAGGCGGGGAAGGGGTCGAGCAGGATCTCGTCGGCATAGGGGTCGAGGGTCAGGACCGGGGCGGGCCGGCCGGTCATGGCGGGCAGGGTGTCGGTGGTCATGGCGGCTCCTGTGGCGCGGGGGCGCGCGCATCGCGGGGGAACATTCCTGGCCTGGCACGGCCATGGTCCGGCCGTGCCGGGGCCGAGTCAATCGCTTGCGCGTTCCAGCAACAGCGCGCCGGAGGCATGCATGCGGGCCGTCCAACCCGGGGCCACCAGCGTGGTCGCATCCAGCTGCGTGACGATGGCCGGGCCCGCGAAACGCGCGCCGGCGGCCAGCTTGGCGCGGTCCAGCACCACGGCCTCCACCGCGCCGCCGGGCAGCAGGATGCGCTGGCGGCCGAGCTCCGCCTGCGCGGCCTCGCCGCCTTGCGGCAGGGCCGGGGCGGGGGCGGGCAGCAGGCCGGTGGCCTCGACGCGCAGGGTGACGATCTCGATGGCGACCTCCGGCAGGTCGAAGCCATACAGGCCTCGGTGCGCGGCGGCGAAGGCGCTGCCCAGATCGGCGACATCCCAGGGCACGGCCAGCTCGTGGCCCTGTTCCTCATAGCGCATCAGCGCCACGCGGCGCAGGCGCTGGTCGGGCGGGGAGACTTCCTCCTGCGTGAACCAGGCGGCGGCCTCGGCTTCCAGCGCGGCGAACACGGCATCCAACCGCGCGCGGTTGGCGCCCGCCAGGGGCTCGGCCACGCTGCGGGTGAATTCGGCCTTCAGGTCGGCCGCCAGCAGCCCCTGGGCGCAGAGCACGCCGGGCGCGGGCGGCACCAGCACGCGGGTGATGCCCAGCAGATCGGCCAGCGCGCAGCCATGCAGCGGGCCCGCGCCGCCGAAGGGCACCAGGGTGAAGTCGCGCGGGTCATGCCCGCGCTCGACGGAGACCACGCGGATGGCGCCCACCATGTTGTTGTCCGCGATCGCCAGGATGCCGCGCGCGGCCTGTTCCGGCGTCAGGCCCAGGGGGGCGGCCACGCGGGCCACGGCGGCCTCGGCCAGGGCGGGGTCCAGCGTCATGCGCCCGCCCAGCAGCGCCGGGGGCAGGTGGCCCAGCACCATATGGGCGTCCGTCACGGTGGGTTCGGTGCCGCCGCGGCGATAGCAGGCGGGGCCGGGATCGGCGCCCGCGCTCTGCGGGCCCACGGTCAGCGCGCCATCGGCGCCGACACGGGCGAGCGAGCCGCCTCCCGCGCCGATCGTGACCATATCCACCATCGGCAGGGCCAGCGGCCAGGGGCCGACGCGCCCGGTCTGGGTCAGGCCCAGCTCGCCCTTCGCGATCAGGCAGATGTCGGCGCTGGTGCCGCCGATATCGACGGTGATCAGGTTCTCCACCCCGGCGGCGGCGCAGACGGCGCGCGCCCCCACCACCCCGGCGGCGGGGCCCGAAAGGGCGGTCTGCGCTGGCGCGCGGCGGATGGAAGCGGCCCCCGCCACCCCGCCATTGGATTTCATCAGCAGCAGGGGGGCGGCGATGCCAGCCTCGGCCAGCCGGGCCTCCAGCCGGGCGATATAGGTGGAGACGGCGGGCATGACCGCCGCGTTCAGCACGGTGGCCATGCTGCGCTCATACTCGCGCACCACCGGGAACACATCGACCGAGGCCGACAGCGCCAGGCCCGGCGCTTCCACCGCCAGGATCTCCAGCGCCCGGCGTTCATGGGCGGGGTTGGTGAAGGCATGCAGGAAGCACACGGCGATGGCCTGCGCACCGCCCGCGATGGCCGCGCGTGCCGCGTCGCGCACCGCCTGCTCATCCAGCGGCGTCAGTTCGCTGCCATCGGCGGCGATGCGTCCGGCGGCCTCGAACACCAAAGCGGGCGGGACGGGCCGTTGCGGCTTCACCCAGGCCCAGAGATTGTCCCGGCGCGGCAGGTCGGCACGGCCGATCTCCAGCACATGGCGGAAGCCCGCATTGGTCAGCAGCGCGGTGGGGGCGGTGCGGCCTTCCAGGATCAGGTTGGTGGCCACCGTCGTGCCATGCAGCACGCGCCCGGTTTCCGTGGCCGCGCGGCCGGCGGCGGCCAGCGCCATGGTGACACCGGTCAGGAACGCCTCGGACGGGTCGCGCGGGGTGGAGGGGGTCTTGGCCGTCCAGGCCTGGCCGGTCACCGCATCCTGCAAGGTGATGTCGGTGAAGGTGCCGCCGATATCGACGGCGACGAGCAGGCTACGCGACTGCATCGCGGTACTCCTGGCGATGGAACAGGGCGGTGGCGGGGCGGTTGGCGCGGCGGGCCTCGGTGGCGGGCGCATCCAGCGCGCCGTCCCGGATCACCACGCCATAATCGCGCGCGGCGCAGGCGGCGCTGATGAAGCCGCCCTGCACATCGCGCAGCACGGTTTCGGCCGGGCGGTCGAAGGGATGGCCCCAGCCGCCCCCGCCCCCGGTCTCGATGCGGAAGATGTCGCCCTTGCGCAAAATGGTGCCGTCCGAAAGCGGTTCCAGCACGCGCTCGCCCGGCAGGCCAGGGTTCACGACGGCCCGGCCGGAGCCGCCATTCATCCCGCCCGCCACGCCCCAGGGCGGGTTCTTCACGCTGTCGATGCGCACGGCCAGCATGGCCTCATCGGCCAGCACCTCGAACTCCCGCACCACGCCGCAGCCGCCGCGATAGCGCCCGGGGCCGCTGGAATCCGTGTTCAGCCCGAAGCCGCGCAGCCGCACCGGATAGGTGAGCTCCATGAACTCCGCCGGGTAGTTTTCCTGCGCCACGAAATAGACGGCATCCGTGCCATCGGCGAAGGGCCGCGCGCCATAGCCCACGCCGATGCCGTCGCTCATCAGGAAGCGCTTGCCCCCGGCCGAGCCGCGCAGCGTGATGACCACATAGGCGGAATGGGCGGCCGGCGCCTGGCCCTGCCGCGCCACCGCCACCAGCCCGTGCAGCGCGGCCAGCAGCCGCATCATGGTCAGCCCCCGCAGGCCGAGCGGCGCGGGCGCGCGCGGCATCAGCAGGGAGCCCTCGCGCAGGCGCACCTCGTCGATCGCGCGCGGGCCGCCGGCGTTCAGCACCTGGCCGGTGGTGCCTTGCAGCACATACAGGCCCAGCGCCATGCCCGGCACATCCGGGTGCATCAGCAGGTTCACCGGGCCCGGCGCCTGGTCGTCGGTCTCGGTGGCGTCGAAGATGAAGCGGTCATCCGGCGTGCGGGTCAGCGCGAGGCGCATGGTGAAGGGGCCGTTGCCCTGGCCGTCCGTGTCGATGGCATCCGCGAAGCGCGTGGTGCCGACGGGGAAGATCTCCTTCAGCTTCTCGCGCACCGTCTGCTCGGTGCGGGCGAGCAGCTGGTGGAAGGCGTCGGCCAGCACCGCCGGGCCGAAGCGGCCTGCCATCTCGGACAGGCGCTTCTCGCCGAGGCGCACGGCGGCCATCAGCGCCCGCGTGTCGCCCTGGGATTGCGTCGGGAAGCGGCTGTTGCGCCAGAAGGTGCGCAGCAGATCCTCATTGGTCTCGCCGCCGCGCATCAGGCGCGAGGGCGGGATGATGATGCCTTCCTGGAAATGGTCCGTCGCGTCGGGGCTGAGCGAGCCCGGCCGCAGCCCGCCGATATCGGAGAAATGCGCCCAGCCCATCACGAAGCCCACGCGCACGCCATCGTGGAAGGCCGGGGCCAGGAACACCTGGTCGTTGGAATGGGAGACAGCGCCCCGGCTGCCGTAGCAGTCATTGTACCAGTACAGGTCGCCCTCCCGCATCGTCTCGATCGGGAAGCGCTCGGCCACCGGGGCCACGATATCGCCGAAGATCGGCAGGTCGCTGCCGACGGCCATGGCGCCGCTCGCATCGAACAGGGCGGTGTAGAAATCCTTCTTTTCGCGGATGAAGGCGGACATGGCGGTGCGTTCCAGCAGCGCCTCCATTTCCGCCTGGGCGGCGCGCGCGGCGCCGCGGATGATTTCGAGCGTGACGGGATCGCAACTGGTCATGGGCGGGCTTTCAGGCGGCGTCGCGCCAGCGGAGGCAGGCGATCCGGTGGCCGGGGGCGGCATCCTCCAGCGCCGGGTCGCGCGCGGCGCAATCCGGCGTGGCCAGGCCGCAGCGGGGATGGAAGCGGCAGCCGCTGGGCACGGCGCGCAGGCTGGGCGGGTCGCCCGGCAGGGCGGGGCCGGTCTGCGTGCCATCCAGGCGCGGGGCGGCGGCCAGCAGGGCGCGGGTGTAGGGGTGGCCGGGCGCGGCGAACAGGGTTTCGGCCGGGCCCTGTTCCACCACCCGGCCCAGATACATCACCGCCACCCGGTCGCACACGCGCCGCACCACCGACAGGTCGTGGCTGATGAAGATGTAGGTCAGGCCGAAGCGCGCCCGCAGATCCCGCAGCAGCCGCAGCACCGCCGCCTGCACCGACAGGTCCAGCCCCGCCGTGGGTTCGTCCAGGATCACCACCTTGGGCCGCAGCAGCAGGATGCGCGCCAGCCCCACCCGCCGCTGCTGCCCGCCCGAGAGCTCATGCGGGTAGCGCTCGGCCAGGGCGGGGTCGAGGCCCACGGCGGCCAGGGTCTCGGCGATGCGCGCCTGCTGCTCCGCGCGGCCCGGGATGCCGTGGATGGACAGGCCCTCCGCCAAGGTGGCGCCCACGCGCCACCAGGGGTCGAGCGCGGCGCCGGGGTCCTGGTGGACATACTGCACGGCTTCCCGCACGCGCCGGGCCTCACGCGGCGCGAGGCCCGAGACGCTGCGCCCTTCCAGCCTGATCTCGCCGCCGCTCTCGCGTTGCAGGCCGAGCAGGGCGCGCGCCAGCGTGGTCTTGCCGCAGCCGCTCTCGCCCACGATGCCGAAGGTCTCGCCCTCCCGCACCGACAGCTCCACCCCATCCACCGCGCGCACGCCGGGGCGGTGGCGCAGCAGCCCGCGCCGCGCCCCCAACTCCACCGATAGCCCGCTGGCGCCGAGAATTTCAGGCAAGGGCGGTCTCCGGCAAGGGCGTCTCGTACCAGGGGCAGGCGACGGCGCGGCCCTCGCCCAGCGCCTGCATGGGCGGGGCGGCGGCGGCGCAGGAAGGCTGTGCCAGCGGGCAGCGCGGGTGGAAGCGGCAGCCGGAAGGCTGGGCGGTGGCGGCCGGCACGGTGCCGGGAATGCCCGCGAGGTCCGCCGCGCGGTCCGGGTGGCAGGCCAGCAGCATGCGCGTGTAAGGGTGGCGCGGCGTGTCCAGCACCGCGCGCACCGGCCCGCTCTCGGCCACGCGCCCGGCATAGAGCACCGTCACCTCCTGGCAGACCGAGGCCAGCACGCCGAAATCATGGGTGACGAACAGCAGGGACAGGCCGCGCTCGGCCACCAGGCGGCGCAGCAGGGCCAGGATTTCCCGCTGCGTGGTCACGTCCAGCGCGGTGGTGGGCTCGTCCGCCACCACCAAGGCCGGGTCGCAGGCGAGGGCCGCCGCGATCAGCAGCCGCTGCCGCTGCCCGCCCGAGAACTGATGCGGATATTTGCGCAGCGCCCCCTCCGGGTCGGGCAGCTGCACGGCGCGGAACAGTTCGACGATCTTGCGCTTGTGGTCGGCGCGGCTGCCGGGGGCGTGGCGGCGCATGATCTCCAGGATCTGGTCGCCGGCGCGGAAGACCGGGTTCAGCGACAGATACGGGTCCTGCGGCACGAAGCCGATGCGCCCGCGCGCGGAGGCCGCGTGGTCGGTCAGGATGTCCTGCCCATCGAACAGGATGGCGCCGCGCGGGGTCTCGGCCCCCTTGGGCAGGATGCCGAGCACGGCGCGCAGCAAGGTGGACTTGCCGCAGCCGCTTTCCCCCACGATGCCCACCGTGCCGCCGCGCGGGATGGTGAAGGTGACATCCTGCAGGATGCGCGCGACCCCGCGCTCGGAGCGCAGCTCCACATCCAGCCCCTGGACCTGCAACACGGGGATGCTCATCGGCGCGAACGCCGTAGGCGCGGGTCGGCCGCGTCGCGCAGCCCGTCGCCCAGCAGGTTGAAGCCCAGCACCAGCAGCAGGATGGCCAGGCCCGGGAAGGTCGGGAACCACCAGGCCTCGGGCAGGTGCTGCCGGGCCTCGGACACCGCCAGCCCCCAATCGGGCGAGGGCGGGGCCGCCCCCACGCCCAGGAAGCCCAGGATCGCCGCGGTCAGGATGGTGAAGCCCATGCCGATCGTGGCCCGCACCAGGATGGCGGGGGCCGCGTTGGGCAGCACATGCAGGAACAGGATGCGCGCGGGGCTGGCGCCGATGCCCGCCAGCGCATCCACGAACAGCGCGCCGCGCAGGCGCCGCGTCTCGGCGAAGACCGTGCGCGCGAAGAACGGCCAGTAGGTCAGCGCGAGCGCCACCATCGCGGCCCCGATGCCCGGCGCGATCAACTGCCCCAGCGCGAGCGCCAGGATTAGTTGCGGCACGGCCAGGAACACGTCGGTGACGCGCATCAGCACCTCCGACATCCAGCCTTCCTTCCAGCCGGCCGCCAGGCCCAGCGGCACGCCGATCAGCATGGAGGCCAGCACCACCGACACCGCCACCACCAGCGCGTTGCGCGTGCCCAGAATGACGCGCGAGAGGATGTCGCGCCCCAGATTGTCCGTGCCGAAGGGGAATTCCATCGAGGGCGGGCGCAGGCGCTGCAACAGATGGCTTTCGAAGGCGTCGTCCGGATAGGGCGCGAGCCAGGGCGCGAAGATCGCCACGAAGACGGCGAACAGCACCACCAGCAGCCCGAAAGCCGCCACGGGGTCGCGGAAGATATGGCGCAGGGCGGTCACCGGGCGTCCTCCGCCACGCGGGGGTCGATCAGGGCCTGGGCGACGTCCACCAGCACATTCACCACCGCATAGACCACGCCCACCACCAGCGTGACCGCCAGCAGCGCCTTGTAGTCGGCCGACAGGATGGCCTGCACGGCATAGGTGCCGAGGCCCGGCCAGTCGAAGATCGCCTCCACCGCCACGGCGCCCGAGATCAGCGCGCCGAACAGCAGGCCGATCTGCGTCACCACCATGTTCACCGCGTTGCGCAGCACATAGATCGCGGCCAGCCGCACCCGCCCGTATCCGGCGGCCCGCGCGTACAGCACGAAATCCTTTTGCAACGTCTCCAGCACGCCAGATCGCGTGAAGCGCGCGATGGTGGCCAGCCCCGGCAGGCACAATGTCACCGCCGGCAGCACCAGATGCAGCGCGCCATCCACGAAGATGTCGCCCCGCCCGGCCAGCAGGCTGTCCAGCAGCACGAGGCCCGTGCGCAGCGGCGGCATGCCGATCTCCACATCCACCCGCCCGCGCAGCGGCAGGATGTCGAGCTCCATGGAAAAGAACAGCTGCAGCATGATCGCCAGCCAGAAGGAGGCCATGGCGAGCCCGCCGACCGAGAGCACCCGCACCAGATGGTCCACCGGCCCATTATGGTTCAGCGCCGCCACCAGCCCCAGCGGCACGCCGAGCAGGGTGGACAGCAGCAGCGCCGCGAAGGTGAGTTCCAGCGTGGCCGGCAGGCGCTGGGCGATCTCCTCCGCCACCGGGCGGCCGGAGAACACGCTGCGCCCGAAATCGCCCGTCAGCACCTGCCGCACATGGATGACGGCCTGTTCCAGGATGGGGCGGTCCAGGCCGTATTGCGCGCGGATCTCGGCCAGCTGGGCCGGGGTGGCGGCGTCGCCCGCCAGCGTCGCCGCCGGGTCACCGGGGATGACGCGCGACAGCACGAAGGTGAGGAAGACCAGCCCCAGCAGCGCCGGCAGCGCCAGCAGCAGCCGGCGGGCGATATAGAAGGCCATTCAGTTCGCCAGCGACATCAGCCGCATCTCGCCGCCCGAACCCACGGGGGAGAACTGATAGCCCTGCACTCGGCGCGACAGGCCGCGCAGGTTCAGCGTGTTGTACACCCAGATATCCGGGCTGTCGGCCACCACTAGCCGCGTGGCCTGCTGGTACAGGCGCTCGCGCTCCGGCCGGTCCAGGCTGGAGCGCGCCTGGCGCAGCAGCGTGTCCACCTCCGGGTTGGAATACCAGGAACTGGCCTTCCAGGTGCCGTGGAACTGGCTGTCATACATCTGGCCGATCCAGTTCTCGGGATCGACGAAATAGGTGGAAACCCAATGCACCCACATGTCCGGCGTGCTTTCGGCCCGGCCCGTCGCACCCGTGATGCCGGCCCAGGTGTTGGGCACGATGCGCAGGTTGATGCCCACCCGGCGCAGGTCGGCCTGGAACATCTGGGCGGCCTGCACCGTCTGCTCCAGCTCGTTCTGGACATGGATCTCGACCTCGCGGTCCAGCGGCGCGCCCGCGGCCCGCGCCCGGTCGCAATGCTGGCGCGCCAGGTTCAGGTCATAGGTGTAGGGCTGCAGGTCCGACGGGTTGCCCCACAGGTTGTTGGGGTTCGGCCCGCCATTGCGCACCACGAGGCCGCGCAGAATGGTGTTGTTGAAGCCCTCGTAGTTGAAGGCATGGGCGAAGCACAGCCGCGCGTCGCGGTTGTCGAAGGGCGGCTTGCGGTTGTTCATGCGGATGGTGAACACGCGCATGCTCTCATCGCGCGCGACCCGGGTGCGGTTGTTGCGCTCCACGCGCTCCACCTGGTCGGTCGGCAGGTAGCTGTCGGTGGCGTCGATCTCGCCGCGCAGCAGCGCCAGCACGCGGGTGGAGGTTTCCATCACGGGGCGGGAGCGCACCTGCTCGATCGGGCGGGGGTTGTGCGACCAGCCCAGGAAATGCCCGGGGAAGCGCGACAGATCCATCGAGACGCGCGCCTGATAGGTCGCGGGGTCGATGCGATAGGCACCCGAGCCCGCGGTGTTCGCGGCCAGCCAGGCGGCGCCCCAGTCATCGTTCACCGTGTGCTGGGCCAGCACGCGCGGGTTCACGATGGCCACCAGCGGCATGGCCGACAGGAAGGGCGCATAGGCGCGCGACAGCACGAAGCGCACCGTGCGCGGGCCGGTGGCCGTCACGTTCTCCGGCCGCAGCACGGGGGAGAAGGCGGCGGCCGGCGCGCGGTTCATCGTCAGCAGGCGGCGGAAGGAATAGACGACATCCTCCGCAGTCATGTCGCTGCCATCCTGGAACTTGATGCCCTGCCGCAGGGTGAATTCCCAGTTCAGCCCGTCCGCGCTGGTGGTGTGGCTTTCGGCCAGCCAGGGCACCAGCTGCGGCGGGTTGTTCTGATAGCGGTAGAGCCCGTCATACACGTTCAGCAGCACGAACTGGCTGGGCACGTCGAAGATGGCGTGGGGGTCGAGCGTGGCGGGCAGGCTGTCGCCCCACACCAGCGGGCGCTGCGGCGCCTGGGCCCAAGCGGGTGTGATGGCGGGCGCTATGGCGCCAGGCAGGGCGGCAAGGGCGGTGGCCAGCACGGCGGCCCGCAAGCGGCGGAAACCCATCACTCATCTCCCCGGAGAATTGTCGGGGGAAGTGAACGGGCAGTGTCGGACAGCGGCAAGCAGGTACGGGCATGGGAAAACCGGGCGCGGGGTAGGGGATGCCCAGAGGCGGCGCATCTGGGGGCGGAATGCCCGTGGGATGCGCAGCGAGGCTGTCCCGCCAGCAGGGGCGCCGCCCCTCGGATGGCTACCCGAACCGGTTCTTCGGCACATCCAGCCCTAGATGGCCGCGCAGCGTCGTCGCCGTGTATTGCTTCCGGAACAGCCCGCGCCGTTGCAGTTCCGGCACCACCTCATCCACGAAGCCGTCGAAGGCGCCGGGGAACCAGGCTGGCAGGATGTTGAACCCGTCCGCGGCCCCGCCTTCGAACCATTCCTGCAGGGTGTCCGCGATATCGCTGGCCGTGCCCGCGATCACCCAATGCCCGCGTGCGGCCCCGGTCAGGTTGTGCAGGTCGCGCCAGGTCATGTTCTCCCGCCGCGCCTTGGAGAGCATGGCCTTGGCGAAGCCGTGCGAGGTGTCGGGCAAGGGCAGGTCCGGCACCAGCTCATCCATCGGAAAGCCCGAGACATCCATGCCCAGCCGGTTGGACAGCATGCTGGCCGCGTTGGTGGAGGTGACGAAGGACTGCAACTGCTCCAGCACGTCCCGCGCCTCCTGCCGCGTGCGGCCCAGGATGGGCATGACGCCGGGCAGCACCGCGATCTCCTCCGGCCGGCGGCCGAAGCCCGGCATGCGGGATTTCAGCGAGGCATAGGCCGCCTGGGCCTCGGAAAAATCCTGCACGACGGAAAACACCACATCGGCGGTGCGCGCGGCCAGGTTCTGCCCGGGCTCGGAGGACCCGGCCTGCAGCACGATCGGCCGCCCCTGCGGGGAGCGGCTGACATTGAGCGGCCCCTTCACCTGGAAGAACTCGCCCACATGGTCGAGGGTATGGACCTTGCTGCCGTCGATGTAGCGGCCGGTGTCGCGCTCGGCGACGATGGCGCCGTCCTCCCAGCAATCCCACAGGCCGAGCACCACATCGACGAATTCCTCCGCCACGCGATAGCGCGCCTCATGCGGCGGGTGGTTGCGGCCGAAATTGGGGGCGGCCTTGGGCGAGGAGGAGGTGACGGCATTCCAGGCCGCCCGCCCGCCGCTGAGATGGTCCAGCGAGGCGAATTGCCGCGCCACGTTGAAGGGCTCGTTGTAGGTGGTGGAGGAGGTGGCGCCGAGGCCCAGATGGGTGGTGGTGGCGGCGAGTGCCGCCAGCATGGTGATGGGTTCGAGGCGCGCGGTGAAGGAGGGATGGTCGTTCACCCCCGCCGCCAGCCCGTCGCCCAGGAACAGCAGGTCGAACAGGCCGCGTTCGGCGATGCGGGCGATGTGCTGCACCACCGGCAGGGACTGGAAGCTGTCATAGGCGCCGGGCATGCGCCAGCCGGCGATATGGTTGCCGGTGCCCAGCACGAACACGCCCAGATGCATCTGCCTGTCGGTCATGGAACCCCCCTCGGTTTCGGCGCGGCAGGGTGGCGGGGGGCGCCTGTGCGGACAAGCCGGGCGGGGCGGGGTGTCTGGCGCCGGCGGGCGGTTTCTGCTCAGCATGCGGGCAAAGCGGGCCAAGGGTGTGAGCCCAAGGGCGTGAGGCATGTCCTTTTCAACTGGCATAACCGCCCCATGTGCACCGCATCATGGTCGTAACGACCGCCCCATCCGAAGGATTTTCCGATGCCCAGCCTGTTCGACCCCGTGAAGATCGGCGCGCTCACCCTCGCCAACCGCATCGTGATGGCGCCGCTGACGCGCATGCGTGCCTATGAGGGCCGCGTGCCCGGCGCGCTCCAGGCCGAGCACTACGCCGCCCGCGCCACGGCGGGGCTGATCCTGACCGAGGCGACCTCCGTCACGCCCATGGGCGTGGGCTATCCGAACACGCCGGGCCTGTGGTCGGCGGAGCAGGTGGCGGGCTGGAAGACCGTGACCAAGGCCGTGCATGAGGCGGGCGGGCTGATCTGCGCCCAGCTGTGGCATGTGGGCCGCGTCTCTCATTCCAGCTACCTGGATGGCAAGCTGCCGGTGGCCCCCAGCGCGATCGCCATCCGTGGCCAGGTCAGCGTGCTGCGCCCCAAGACGGATTACGAGGTGCCCCGCGCGCTGGAGACGGAGGAGATCCCGGGCATCGTCCAGGATTTCGTGAAGGGCGCCCAGAACGCGAAGGAGGCCGGCTTCGACTGCGTGGAGGTCCATGCCGCCAATGGCTACCTGTTCGACCAGTTCCTGCATGAGGGCTCGAACAAGCGCACCGACCGCTATGGCGGCAGCATCGAGAACCGCGCCCGCTTCCTGCTGGAGACCGTGGACGCGCTGCTGGGCGTCTGGCCGGCGGACCGCGTGGGCGTGCACCTGAACCTGATGTCCAGCTCCCACGACGTGGCGGACAGCGACCCGCGCGCCCTGTTCACCTATGTGGCGGAACAGCTGAACGCCCGCGGCATCGCCTTCATCTTCGCGCGTGAGGATGTGTCGGCGGGCAAGGGGCGGATCGGCACCGATGTGCGCCGCGTGTTCAAGGGCGCCTACATCGCCAACGAGAACCTGACCCAGGAGGTCGCGGAGCGGCTGGTGGCCGATGGCGAGGCCGATGCCGTCTCCTTCGGGCGGCTGTTCATCGCCAACCCCGACCTGGTGGAGCGCTTCCGCGAGCACGCGCCCCTGAACCCGCTGGTGGCCGAAACGATCTATGCGGCGGGCGCCACCGGCTACAACGACTACCCGGTGCTGGCGCGGGTCTGAGCCGGCGGATCAGCCCTCCAGGCCTTCCATCAGGAAGGCCTGGTCGGCCCGCAGCTGTTCCTCCAGGAAGCGCACCGTCTCCCGCACGCGCGGCACCCAGGCCAGATCCTCATGCACCGCGAGGTAGATCGGCCGCTCGGCGCGGATGTGCGGCTTCAGCACGGGCACCAGGCGCGGGTCGGCCTCTCCGGCGAAGGAGGGCAGCAGCACCAGCCCCGCCCCGTTCGCCGCCGCCGTGGCCTGCGCATACATGGAGGAGGAGCGGAACACGACATGCGGCGCCGGCACCGCGTCCAGCAGCCAATGCACCTCCGGGATCTGCAGCAGGTCCTCGACGTAATCGACGAAGCGGTGGCGGGCCAGGTCCCGGGGCGTTTCCGGCGTGCCGTGCGCGGCCAGATAGGCGGGCGCGCCATACAGGAACAGCGCGAAGCCGCCGATGCGCCGGATGGCCAGCTTCGGCCCGCGCACCGGCACGAAGGAAAGGCTGATATCCGCCTCCCGCTTCGTCAGGTTGAACAGGGCGGCGGAGGTGACGAGCTCGATCATCAGCCCCGGATGGCGTTCCGCCAGGCGCGGCATGCGGCGGGCCAGATATTGGGCCGAGATGCCCTCCATGCTCGCCACCCGCACGCGCCCCTGCACCCCGGCCGAGGCGCCGCCCCGCCCATCGGTCATGGCGGCGGCCTGGGCTTCCATCGCCTCGGCATGCGGCAGCAGGCCGCGCCCGGCCTCGGTCAGGGCGAAGCCGTCGGCCGTGCGGTCGAACAGCTTCAGGTCGAGGGATTTTTCCAGCTCCGCCACCCGGCGGCTGACCGTGGTGTGGTCCACGCGCAGCCGCCGCGCGGCGGGCGCCAGCCGGCCCTGGCGGGCCAGCTCCAGGAAGAAGGGCAGGGTGCTCCAGTCGAGTTGTCTGCCCACGCCCTGTCCTCCCTCCGTCGCCGCATCGGCCCGTGCTTCCGGCCGATCCGTCATCGAAAGGCGCGCCGGGGTCAAGCGGGTTCGTCGAGTTCCGGATAGGCGGGCTCCGCGCCGGCCGCGTCGCGGAAGCGGATGGGCGCGCGCGGGGTGCGGTCCACGCTCAGCTGGAAGATGTCGAAGCGGTTGTAATACCCCACCACGTCATGGAACTGCTTGGGCTCCACGCAATCGGCCAGGTTCATCTCCACCAGCAGCAGGCCTTCCTCGCGCTGGCTCTGGCCGATCTGCCGGCCCTCGGGCCCGATCGCCATGCTGACGGCGCGCGGCGTGCCCTCGATCACCCGCGCGGCCTCGGGCGAGATCGCGGCGAGCGCCCGGGCGGCCGTGGCGTCCAGGAAGGAGGAGGCGACCAGGGTGAAGCATTTCGCCTCGAAGGAATGGGCGCCGCAGCGGATGCGGATGGCTTCCTCGATGTCATAGGCCGCGGCCTCCCCGGGCATGCGGGTGGGCCAGATGGGGGGGAAGGTGGCCAGGTGCAGCTGCTCGCCCTCCGCCATCAGGGCATAGCGCGCGAGGGGGTTGGTGTTCTCCCCGCAGATCAGCGTGCCGATGCGCCCGATGGGGGTGTCCACCACCCGCAGCGCCTGCGCGTCGCCCGGGGCCCAGACCAGCTTCTCGTAGTAGGTCGGCACCAGCTTGCGGCGGTGGTTCAGCACCGCGCCATCGGGGCCGACCAGCATGTTGCTGTTCCACAGGCAGCCGAGCGAGGCCGCGGTCGATTCGCTGAAGCCGAAGGAGACATGGATGCCGTGCCGGCGCGCCGCCTGGCGCAGGGACGCCACCTCCGGCCCATCGGCGCGGATGGACTGCGCGGCGAAGCGGGCGAAATGCTCATGCGTCAGGATGGGAGCGGCCAGCGCCGTCCAGGCCGGGAAGCCGGGGATATAGCTTTCGGGGAACATCACCAGCTGCGCGCCGGCCCGTGCCGCTTCGCCGATGGCGTCGCAGGCCTTGGCGGCGGTGGCGGCGGCGTCCATCCAGACGGGCGCCAGATGGGCGGCCGCGACCTTGATGCGGGGCAGGGACATGCGGGGCTCCTGAAGGCTCGCCGGCATCATGCGGGGGGTCGGGCGGGGCGCGGCACCCGGAATTCCCGCAACACCCGCTGCGCGATTTCGGGATTCCCGCGCCGCGCGGGTGCGGTTAGCAAGGCGGCATCGACCCGGGCGAACCGGGCGGCCAGTGAGGATGACGCCGGCGCGCGGCCGGCAACACGGGTGCGATCATCGCCCCAGCAAGAAGGCACGCGCATGACCATTTCGAGGCGCCAGCTGCTCACCGCCGCCGGGGCCGGCACCATGCTGTCGGCGCCGGCGCTCGCGGCCTGGCCGGAGCGGGCGATCCGCATCATCTCCCCCTATAACGCGGGGGGCGTGAACGACATCCTGGCGCGCGGGCTGTCCGTGCCGATGTCGGGCATCCTGAAGCAGTCGGTGGTGGTGGAGAACCGCGCCGGCGCCGGTGGCGGCATCGGGGCGGCGGTGGCCGCGCGCTCCGCGCCCGACGGCTACACCGCCTTCCTGGCCAATGTGGACACGCAGGCGATCAACCAGTTCATCTACCGCAACCTGCCCTATGACCCGGAGAAGGATTTCTCCCCGGTCACGCTGGTCACGACCATTCCCTTCGCCATCGTCATCGGCCCGTCGCGGCCGAATATCCGCGACCTGCCGGGGCTGATCGCGGCGGCCAAGGCGGACCCCAACGGGCTGTCCTTCTGCAGCTGGGGCGTGGGCAGCACCTCTCACCTGGCCTTCGAGCGCGTGGCCCGGCATGTGGGCATGGAGCTGTTGCACGTGCCCTTCACCAGCCAGGCGCCGGCGATGCAGGCTGTATTGGCCTCCCAGGTGGATGTGATGGCGGTGCCGGCCGGCGGCGCGGAGGCCATGGCGCGCGACGGCCAGACCCGCATCCTGGCGGTGGTGGAGGCCGAGCGCCTGGCGCTGCTGCCCAACGTGCCGACGGTGAAGGAGTTCGGCATCGACCTGACCATCGGGCTGTGGCAGGCGTTGTACATGCCCGCCCGCACCCCGCAGCCCGTGGTGGCGCAGTTCCGCGCCGCGGCGCATGAGGCGATGCAGACCCCCGGCTTCCAGGAAGTGCTGCGCGGCCAGGCGGCCAAGGCCGAACCCACCACGCCGGAGGGCCTGACGGAGCTGGAGCGGCGCGAACGCCCGGCCTGGAGCGCCATCGTGCGCCAGCTGGACATCCGCATCGAATAGGCCGCCTCAGGCGGTGACGGCCTCGCAGCGCCGCTCGCCGCCCAGATGCGCCCGCATCAGCCGCTCGGCCTCCTGCGGGTGGCCGGCGGCCAGGGCCTCGACGATGGCCGCGTGCTCGGCCACGGCGCAAAGCGGGTCGCCCGACTGCTCCTTGATCAGGAAGGACAGGGAGGTGACGGCCACCAGCCGCTCCAGGAAGCCGAGCAGGAAGGGGTTGTCCGCCATGCCGCCGAGCACGAGGTGGAACTCCGTCAGCAGCTGCACGAAGCGCAGCCGGTTGCCGGCGGCCAGCGCCTCGTTCTGCCGGGCCACATGGGCGCGCAGCGTGGCCAGCTCCGCGCAGTCGCAGCGGCCGCCGATGCGCCGCGCGACCTGGCCCAGGATGCCGGCCTCCACCGCGCGCCGGGCCTCATAGGCGCGGGCGAGATCGCCCTCGGAGGGGAAGGCCACGGCGGCGCCGCGATGCCGCTCCATCGACACGAGGCCGAGGAAGGCGAGGCTGCGCAATGCCTCCCGCACGCGGGTGCGGCCCACGTTGAAATCCCGCGCCAGGCCTTCTTCCGTCAGTTTTTCGCCGGGGCGGTAGCGGCCGCGGCCGATGGCCTCGGCGATGGCGCCCGCCAGCCCTTCGTCCAGCGGCGCGGTGACAAGGCCGGAACGCGGCAGGGCCGCGCGGTGCGGCGGTGGCGCGGGCAGTTCGCGCGCCAGGATGCGCCGGATGGTGGGGATGGACAGCGCCGTGCCGTGCTCGGCCAGCAGCGCGGCCCGTATGCCGGAGAGGCTGAGGCCCCGGGCGCGCAGGGCGCGGATGGCCTCGGCCTCGGCGGGCCCGGCCTTGCGTGTGGGGGAGGTTTTCGGCGCGCGGTCCTGGTCGGCGAGCGCCGCGACGCCGCCGGCCTGGTAGCGCGCCCACCATTTCCGCAGCGTGGCGCGGGAGATGCCGAAGCGGGCGCAGATGGCCCCGGCGTCCTGCCCCTGCTCAAAGGCGGTGATCCAGCGCAGCCTGTCCTTCATGCGTATTATGTCTAGACATAGGCGATTATCATGTCTAGACATGATGGCGTCGGCAGGGTGCGGTGAAATCGGCCTATTATAAGGCTTCATATCGCGGTATGCGAAGGCGTTCCTGCTGATATTGCGTGCAATGAAATGGCCATGCGGGCGGGATTGTGCGCGATTCCGCGTGGCATGCCGTTTGCTTCGCCCCCTTCGGATTCACCGAAGGAAGCACGACCATGCGCATCGCCCGCCTGTCCCGACGGTCCCTTCTGGCCGCCGCCCCGGCCCTGCTCGCCGCCCCCGCATCAGCCCAGACCGGCGCCTGGCCCAACCGCCCGGTGCGGATCATCAACCCCTACGGCCCTGGCGGGACCTCCGACATCATGGTCCGCCCGCTGACCGAGAAGCTGGAACGCGCCTTTGGCCGCCCCTTCATCATCGAGAACAAGCCGGGTGCGGGCGGCAGCGTGGGCACCGCCTCCGTCGCCGGGGAACGGCCGGATGGCCACACCCTGCTGGTGACCAACACCGGACCGCTGGCGGTGGCCCCCGCGCTGTTCCGCAGCCTGGCCTATGACCCGCGCCGGTCCTTCAGCTACATCGCCATGCTGGGCGGCGCGCCCATCCTGTGCGCGGTCAAGGGCGACAGCCCCCACCGCACCCTGGCCGACTACCTGGCCGCCGCGAAGCGGGAGGCGGACAGCATCACCTTTGGCTCCTCCGGCATCGGCAGCGCGGGGCATCTGACGGGCTCGCTGTTCGGCATCGAGGCGGGGGCCAGCCTGCTGCACATCCCCTTCCGCAGCGCGGCCGAGGCCCAGCAATCCATCCTGGGCGGCAACACCATCTCCCTGTGGGACAGTGCCTCCCCGCAGGTCGAGGCGGTGAAGGCCGGGCTGCTGCGCGGCCTCGCCATCACCTCTCCCCAGCGGGTGGAGGCCTTGCCGGACGTGCCCACCGTGGCCGAGGCGGGCTTTGCCGCCGTCACCTCCACCAACTGGTTCCTGCTGGCGGGCCCCGCGGGGCTCGACCCCCAGGTGGTGGCCAGGCTGCGGGAGGTGGTGGCCGAGAACAACGCCGAGGCCGCGACCCGCACCCGCCTGGCCGCCGCCGCGATCGTGGATCTCGGCACCCCGCCGCCCAATGAGATCCAGGCCTTCGTGGCCTCGGAAGGCGAGCGCTGGGGCCGGGTGGTGCGCACCGCCGGGGTGCAGCCGGGATGAGCCTGCTGCCCGGCGGTATGCCCAGCCCCGCCCGCGACCTGACCGGCTATGGCGAGAACCCGCCGGACCCGCATTGGCCCGGCGGCGCGAAGCTGGCCCTCTCCTTCGTGGTGAATGTGGAGGAAGGGGCCGAACTGTCGCTGCTGAGCGGCGACGAGCGCAACGAGGCGATCCCCGAGGCCGCGCAGCGGCTGGAGGGCGTGCCCGACCCGGGGATGGAATCGCATTTCGACTATGGCGCGCGGGTGGGGCTGTGGCGGGTGCTGCGGGCCTTCGACCGGCATGGGCTGAAGGCTACCTTTTCCTGCTGCGGGCGGGCCATCGCGGCCACGCCCCTGCTGGCGGCCGAGCCCCATGCGCGCGGGCATGAGATCAGCGCCCATGGCTGGCGGTGGGAGGTGCAGGCGGGCATGGAGGAAGCGACCGAGCGCGCGGTGATCGCGGCCACGGTCGCCGCCATCCGCGACGCGACCGGTGAGCGGCCGGTGGGCTGGCACAGCAAATCCGCGGCCTCGGTCAACACCCGTCGGCTGCTGCTGGAGGATGGCGGCTTCCTGTACGACAGCGACGCCTATGACGACGAATTGCCGCGCCGGCTGCCGGGGCGGGCGCATGTCGTCATGCCTTATTGCTTCGATACCAACGACATGCGCTTCGCCCCCGGCGGCGGCTTCCTGCATGCGGAGGATTTCTCGCGCTACTGCATCTCCGCCATCGACTGGATGCTGGCGCAGCCGGGGCCGGGGCGGATGCTGTCCATCGGGCTGCACCTGCGCCTGATCGCGCGCCCGGCCCGCATGCCGGGGCTGGAGGCGGTGCTGGCCCATGTGGCCCGGCGCCCGGAGATCTGGGTGGCTAGGCGGCGCGATATCGCGCGGCACTGGCTGTCCCTGGGGGTATAGCCGTTCAGACCAGCGCGAACTTCACCACCGAGAGTGCTGCGATCAGCCAGACCGCGCCATGCACCTCCGCCGCCCGGCCCGCGATGGCCTTGCCGCCCGCATGGGCGATGAAGCCGAGCCCGATGCCGGTGGCGATCGAGAAGGTGAAGGGCATGGCGAGTGCGGTCACGATGGCGGGGATGTAGTCCGTCGCGTCCTCCCAGTTCAGCTCCTGCAGGGAGCGCGCCATGAGGCAGGCGACGAAGACCAGCGCGGGTGCCGTGGCGAAGGCGGGGATGGAGGTGGCCAGCGGCGCCAGGAACAGCGCCAGCAGGAACAGCACCCCCACCGTGACGGCGGTCAGCCCCGTGCGCCCGCCGGCCTGGATGCCCGCCGCGCTCTCGATATAGCTGACGGTGGTGGAGGTGCCGAGCAGCGCCCCGCTGATGGCCCCGGTGGAATCGGCCAGCAGCGCGCGGCCCAGATTCGGCACCGTGCCGTCCTTGTTCATCAGCCCCGCGCGGTGGACGGTGCCGATCAGCGTGCCGGTGTTGTCCAGCAGGTCCACCAGGAAGAAGGTGAACACGATCCCCGCGATGCCGAGGCCGAGCGCGCCCGCGATATCCAGTTGCAGGAAGGTGGGGGCGAGGGAGGGCGGCAGGCTGGCGATGCCGTGGAAGGTGGTCAGCCCGAAGGGGATGCCGGCGGCCGCCGTGGCGATGATGCCGATGACGATCGCCCCCGTCACCCCGCGCGCCGAGAGCCCCGCGATCACCAGGAAGCCCGCGCAGGCGAGCAGCGTCGATGTCTGGCCGATCGGCCCCAGCGTCACCAGCGTGGCCGGGTGCGCCACCACCAGCCCCATGTTCTTCAGCCCGATCAGGCCCAGGAAGAAGCCGATGCCCGCCGCGATGCCGAATTTCAGGGAAACGGGGATGCCGTTCACCAGCCATTCCCGCACCCGCAGCAGCGAGACGGCGAAGAAGATCAGCCCCGAGAGGAAGACCGCGCCCAGCGCGACCGGCCAGGGCACGCCCATGCCCTGCACCACCGCGAAGGCGAAATAGGCGTTCAGCCCCATCCCCGGCGCCAGCGCGATCGGGAAATTGGCGATCATCCCCATCAGGATGGAGCCGATGGCCGCCGCCAGGCAGGTGGCCACGAAGGCCGCGCCCTGGTCGATCCCGGCCGCCGCCATGATCGAGGGGTTCACCACCACGATATAGGCCATGGTGAGGAAGGTGGAGAGGCCGGCCAGCATCTCCGTGCGCGGGTTCGTCCCGCGGGCGGTGAGGGAGAAGAAGCGGTCCATGGCTGGGTCCTCCGGGCTGGGCGCGCGCAGGGTAGCGGCGGCGGGCGATTCGCGCCCGCCGGGCCGCTCAAGCCGCGATGACAGGCGGGGTCCAGGCCCGGCCCGGGATGCTGTCCAGCAATTGCCGGGTGTAGTCGTGCCGGGGGGTGCCGAAGACCTCGGCGGTCGGGCCCTGCTCGACGATCGCGCCGCGCTGCATCACCGCGATCCGGTCGCAGATCTGCGCCGCCACCCGCAGGTCATGGGTGATGAACAGCATGGTCAGCCCCAGCCGCGCGCGGATATCGGCCAGCAGCGCCAGCACTTGCGCCTGCACCGAGACATCGAGCGCCGAGACCGGCTCATCCGCGATCAGCAGCTCCGGCTCCATCGCCAGCGCCCGCGCGATGCCGATGCGCTGGCGCTGCCCGCCGCTGAATTCGTGCGGGTAGCGGCCGATGGCACCGGGGTCGAGCTGCACCAGCCGCAGCAGCTCCCGCGCGCGCTCCAGCGCCACGCCGCGCTCCACGCCATGGGTGATCGGCCCCTCGGCGATGATGTCGCCCACCATCCGCCGGGGGTTCAGGGAGGCGAAGGGGTCCTGGAACACCATCTGGATCTTCTTGCGGAAGGGCTTCCATGCCCCGCGCGACAGCGGGCGCAGATCCTCACCCTCGAAGATGATCTCGCCCTTCTCGGGTTCCACCAGCTTCACCACGCAGCGCGCCAGGGTGGATTTGCCGGAACCCGACTCCCCCACCAGCCCCAGCGTCTCGCCCCGGCGCAGGATGAAATCGGCATCGTGCACGGCCTTGATCACGGGCTTCGGGCCGAACCAGCCGCCATGGCGGCGATAGGTCTTCTCGACCGACCGCACCTCCAGCACCGGCGGCGCGGAGGAGGGCGGGCCGGTCATCGCCGCGCCGTGCGGCACCGCGGCGATCAGGCCGCGGGTATAGGGGTGTTGCGGGTTGTTCAGCACCTCCGCCGCCGGGCCCTGTTCCACGATGCGGCCCTTCTGCATCACCGCCACACGGTCCGCGATCTCGGCCACCACGCCGAAATCATGGGTGATGAACATCACCCCCGTGCCGCGCCGGGCCTGGATCTCACGGATCAGCCGCAGGATCTGCATCTGCGTCGTCACGTCCAGCGCGGTGGTCGGTTCGTCCGCGATCAGCAGGCTGGGTTCGAGCGCCAGCGCCATGGCGATCATCACGCGCTGCCGCTGCCCGCCCGACAGGCGGAACGGATAGGAGCGCGCGATCGCCGCGGGGTCGGGCAGGTTCACCGCCGCCAGCAGCTCCGGCACGCGTTTGGCGGCATCCCCGCCCGCGCCGTGCACGCGCATGGCTTCGGCGATCTGCTCGCCCACCCGCATGATGGGGTTCAGCGCCGTCATCGGCTCCTGGAAGATCATGGCGATGCGCTGGCCGCGCAGGTTGCGCATCGCCTCGGGCGACAGGGCCAGCAGGTCCTGCCCCTCGAACAGGATGCGGCCGGTGGTGACCGGCAGCCCCTTGGGCAGCAGCCCCATCGCCGCGTTCGCGGTGATGGATTTGCCGGAGCCCGATTCCCCCACCACGCACAGGATCTCGCCTGGGTTCACCGCCAGCGAGATGCCCTCCACCGCATGCGGGCGGTCGCCGCCGGGGGGCAGGGCGACGGTCAGGTTCTCGACCGAGAGCAGGCTCATGCCGCGCCTCCGCGTTTGCGGGCGAGGCGGGGGTTCAGCGCGTCCGACAGCCCCTCTCCCACCAGGTTCAGGGCCAGCACGGTCAGGAAGATCGCAAGGCCCGGGAAGACCGACATCCACCAGGCAAGCCGGATCACCGACCGCCCGGAGCCGATCAGGAAGCCCCAGGTCATCAGGTTCGGGTCGCCGAGGCCGAGGAAGGACAAGGCGCTTTCCAGCAGGATGGCGGAGGCCACCATCAGCGAGGACAGCACCACGATGGGCGACAGCGCGTTGGGCAATATGTCCGTCACCACGATGGCCAGGCGCGACTTGCCCAGCACCTC
Source organism: Rhodovarius lipocyclicus (assembly GCF_009900765.1). Classification (GTDB taxonomy): domain Bacteria; phylum Pseudomonadota; class Alphaproteobacteria; order Acetobacterales; family Acetobacteraceae; genus Rhodovarius; species Rhodovarius lipocyclicus. The sequence goes on along the minus strand of NZ_JAAABL010000012.1, from coordinate 35,804 downwards.
GGCCGCCTGGACGAATTCGCGCGAGCGCAGCGAGAGGAATTCCGCCCGCACCATGCGCGCCACCGGCGGCCAGGACACCACCGCGATGGCGAAGACCACGGAGGTGATGGTGGGGGTGAAGATCGCCACCAGCAGGATGGCGAAGACGAAGGAGGGGATGGTCTGGAAGAACTCGGTGAAGCGCATCACCGCGTCATCCACCCAGCCGCCCAGATAACCCGCGAGCGCGCCGAGCGAGACCCCGATGCACAGCGAGGCCAAGGTGGAGACCGCGCCCACCATCAGCGAGATCCGCGCCCCATGGGCGATGCCGGCCGCCACATCCCGCCCCAGGCTGTCGGAGCCCAGCAGCATCCCGTCCTCGCCCGGGGGGGTGAAGGGAGCGGTGGCCATGTCCCACGGGCTGCCGGGGAAGATCACCGAGGCGAAGGCCGCCACGGCGCAGACCAGCAGCAGGATCACGAGCCCCACCACCGCGCCGCGGTTGCGGCGGAAGCGACGCCAGAAATCAGCCATGATGCCTCCTGCGATTCACGCTCCGCTCCTCGCTGTGCTGCGGTGATCCGCGATCGCGGGGGGTCATCCCTCGACCTCCACCCGCGGATCGACCACGGCGTAGAGCAGGTCCGTCGCCAGGTTGAGCAGCACCACCATGACGGAGGTGCAGAAGAAAACGCCCAGCAGCACTGCGTAGTCACGCGCCAGCAGCGCGTCGAAGGCCAGCCGCCCGATGCCGGGCCAGGCGAACACCGTCTCGACCAGGATGGAGCCGCCGATCAGCTGTCCTGCCTGGATGCCGGCGAAGGTGATGACCGGCAGCAGCGCGTTGCGCAGCACATGCCGGCGCACCACCTGGCCCTCCGGCACGCCCTTGGCGCGGGCGGTCTTCACGAAATCCTGGTCCGCCACCTCCAGCATCGTGGCGCGCGTCAACCGGGCATAGACCGCCAGGTAGAACAGCCCCAGCGTCAGCGCCGGCAGGATCAGGTGGCTGGCCACATCCAGCACCACCGCGATGCCATGCATCTCCACCCCCACGCTCATCATCCCGAAGCTCGGCAGCCATTCCAGCCAGACCGAGAAGAGCAGCACCAGCATCAGCCCCACCCAGAACAGCGGCGTGGCGTAGAAGGTCAGCGCCAGGGTGGTGATCAGGGAATCGGCCCAGGTGCCGACGCGCCGTGCCGCCATGGTGCCCAGCGTGATGCCCGCCGCCAGGGCGAAGGCGAAGGCCGCCCCCGTCAGCAGCAGGGTCGCCGGCAGGCGCTCCGCGATCAGGGTCCAGACCGGCTGCTGCTGGCGGTGGCTGAAGCCCAGGTCGAGCGTCAGCACGCCCTTCAGATAGATCCAGAGCTGCACGTACAGCGGCTGGTCCAGCCCGAATTGCTGGCGCAGCTGTGCCAGGAAGCGTTCATCCGCCGCCCCCGACTGCCCCGCGATGACGCTCGCGGGGTCCCCGGGTGCCGCGTGGATCAGGAAGAAGTTGCAGACGACGATCGCGAGGATCACGAGCGCCGCCTTCACCCCGCGCCGGAACAGGAAGCCCGGCAGCCGCGAGAGTTCCATGCCTCGGCCGGCCCCTCAGCCGGCGATGAACACGTCGTCGAAAGGCGCGTGCACGCCGACGCCCGACGTGATGACGTTGTGCAGCTTCTTGTCGTGGATGGTGGGGAAGGACAGCTCCGTCAGCCAGATCTGCGGCACCTCCTCGACCAGGACCTTCTGCACCTCGGTGAAGGCGCGCTGGCGGTCGGCCACGGCGGCGGCGGTGCGCCCTTCCTGGAACAGCGCGTCCACGCGCGGGTTGGAATAGCCGCCCGTGTTGGTGAAGGTCACGCGCTGGATGTTGGAGGAGACATAGGTGCGCTCCACCCCCATCGTCGGGTCGCCGAACTGATAGACGAAGTTGATCGTCGTCTCGTATTCCCAGTTGCCCACCCGCCGCGCCCAGGAACCGGCATCGGTGCTCTCCAGCTCGAAGGCGATGCCGATGTTGCGCATGGCCTGGCGCAGGTATTCGGAAAGCCGGGTCCAGATCTCGCCATAGGGCAGGGCCATGTGCTTCAGCGTGAAGCGCACGCCCTGGGCGTTGCGCGGGAAGCCCGCCTGGTCCAGCAGGGCGTTGGCCGCCTGCACGTTGAAGGCCGCGATCTTCACCGCCGGGTCGAAGAAGCGCGTGGTGGAGGCGAGCGGGTTGGTCGCGGGCTTGCCCACGCCGAACCACAGCCGGTTCACGATGAAGTTGCGGTCGATGGCCATGGACATGGCACGTCGCACCCGGGCGTCGTCCAGCGGCTTCACCCGGTGGTTCAGCTCGATCCAGGACAGCGGGCCCTGATACTCCCAGCCCTTGGTCTCCACGTTCAGATTGGGCCGCTGGCGCAGCTGCGGCACGTCGAAGGGCTCGATGTCCGAGGATTGGGTCAGCAGCACCTGCCCGGTTTCCAGCGCCAAGCGGCGGCTCTGGCTGTCGGGGATGATGCGGTAGATGATGGCGTCCAGATAAGGCTGGCCGGGCTTCCAGTATTCTTCGAAGCGTTCCAGGCGGATGAAGTTACCGCGCTGCCATTCCGCGAATTTGAAGGCGCCGGTGCCGATCGGCCGCTGCACGGCGGGTGCGGTGCGATAGTCCTGCCCGTCGAACAGGTGCTTGGGCACGATGCAGGTGGCCGTCGAGTGGAAGATCAGCAGGAAGGGCTGGAAGGCCTGCTTCAGCACGATGCGCACGGTGTGCGGGTCGCGCGCCTCGATCGTCTCGATCAGCGCCAGGATGGCGCGCGCGCGGGGCGACACCTCCATGTGGAATTTGGAGATGGAGAAGACCACGTCGTCGGCCGTCATCGGCTGGCCGTCGTGGAACTTCACGTTCTGCTGCAGATGGAAGACGTATTCCTTGCCGTCCGGGCTGATGTTCCAGGATTTGGCCAGCGCTGGCAGGGGTTCCAGCGTGGGCGAGTATTCGAGCAGGCCCTGGAAGATCTTGGAGCCCGCGATGCCCGTGGGCCCCTGGTTGTTCACGCCGAGCTGCAGCACCGGCGGCTCCGGCGTCAGGATGGTCTGCAAGGTGCCGCCCCGGCGTGGGGCGATACCTTGGGCCAGGGCCTCGGAGGCGCGCATCAGGACGGGGGCGGACCCGGCGGCGGCCAGCAGGCCACGGCGCGAAACGACCATCTGTGAAGTCTCCCTTGTTATGCGGGGAGGCTATTCTCCTGACGGCGCCGGGGAAAAGCTTTTTGCGGGGGCTGGTGGGGGCAGGCAGGGCCGCCTGCCTAGCCTCGCGCCATCGGGGCCGCCGCCGCGCATCCCGATCGGGCAGTACCCCTGCTGTATCCGGTGGGTTGGGTGGTGCGCAAAACTGCGATTGATGTTTGTGAATAGAAGGATTTCCGGGCCTTGCCGCTGGCTATGGCCCGGGAGCGAGGATGTTGGCGGGGAAGGGCGGCCCATAGAGCGGGCCATATCAACGTATTATAAATACTTTTATTGAACGTATAATAGAATTGACTCTCATGAATTTACGTGAAATTATTCGTGCTATCGAAGCGTGAGACCCAGCATGACCATTCTTGCCGCGTCGCGTGCCGCCGGGGCCATCACTCGGGGCTGTTGAAGCTCCCCTCACTTGGCACGCGCAGATAGGCCCGCCCGGCGGCGAGGCCGCATGCCCGCATCACACCCTCAGCACCGCCGGCGCGCGCGCCGGCCAGGAGAAGCCCCATGACCGCAATCCCGCATCCCCACCGCCGCGGCCTGCTCGCCGCCTCCGCCGCGCTGGCCGCCGCCCCCTTCGCCGGGGCGCGCGCCCAGCATGCCCATGCGGGCCATGCCGCCCACGCCACCACCCCGCTCGCGAACCGCGCCGCCCCCCTGCGGGAGCGCGTTAAGCTGAAGCTGACCTGGAACGCCACCTCGCTCTGCACCTCGCCCATCGCGGTGGCGGACCGGGAGGGGATTTTCGCCCGCTACAACCTGGATGTGGAGCTGATCAATTTCGGCGCCTCCACCGAGGCCCTGCTGGAAGCCATCGCCACCGGCCACGCGGATGCCGGAGGGGCACGGCATGAAGCGCAAGCCAGCCGCCGAAGCCGCGATGCCGGCCACGGTCAGGAAAATCCGCGCCGCCGTCTACACGCGCAAGTCGAGCGCTTCTACAACCCCAGGCGACGGCACTCGACCATCGGGTATCTCAGCCCTATGGAGTTCGAGCGCTTGGCCAGCTCAGGCTAAACTCGGTGTACATCGAACCGGCAGCAGGCCAGCCAGCGCCATCGGGGCCAAACACTGCCGTACCAAAGTGTTCGCTCTCGAAGTACGGATTTCGGGCAAGTGGGGTTCGAACCAGAGCAAGCCCTGACCGCGCTGAAACCGGCCTTTTACCTGGGTTTCTGCGTTCCGTACTAAACCGGCCAAGTCAGCAGGTCCGGAGAGAATTGGCCTCCGGAGAGCGATTTTCGCCCGTCTCCGCGTCCGGCCAGTCAACAGGTCTGCCCCGAAAACCCCAGGAAACCTGCCACTCAGCGCGGCGGTCGGTGGGGCAGAGAGCACTGCTCGTATGGGAACTGGCGGAGGGAGTGCACCCGGATTCGAACCGTCGATGGCTCTGCAGGGTCAACGTTGTTGCCCATCGCTCAACGCGCTCACCGACGCTGTTCCGTCTGGCATGGTCAGCCGAGTTGCGTTCTGATCTCGTCGCGGATCGCGGTCATCAGGACCCCTTCGCGCACTGCTCCGAAAGGGCGTGCGATCTCAGCGTGGTGCAGAGCAACCAGCTGCCAGTCGGCATTGAAGCACGGAGACCCGCTAGACCCGCCCGATGTCCGCGTCGCGTATTGGACGCGGCTATTGGCCTGATTGATCGATACGACGCTGTTCACGCTAAGCGCCAGCTTCATAGTCCCGCCTTGCGGATGCTGAAGGATATGCAGGTCCCCGCGGAACTGGGGCTCGTCGCCGCCTATGTCGAGACGCATGATGTCGACTAGCTCTACGGCCGGCTTGGTAGTCCGCAGCAGCACGAAATCAAGCTTATCAGTCGAACTTCTGGCTACGACTGCGTTCGCATGCAGACGCAGGACCTGTCCTTCTCCTGGCTGCGCGTCTGCATCGGAAAAGACTCCGAAGCGCACTATCGCGCCCGCGGCATTTGCGTCCGGGGACGACCCACCGGGTGCGAGAACGTGGTAGTTGGTTAGGATGAGATCGTCACCAACCAGAACACCGGTTCCACTCGATCGAAGCGCGGGCAATTCAATTCTGCAGACCGACCGCGCCCGCTCAACGGCTTTTCGAAGTAGGCCCACATCGAGATATTCCGGATCGCGGGCCAGCCATCCTTGGAGGATGATCTCGTCGCCCGGCGGCGCCGTCGCGAAACCAGGATCATTATTGGTGTTTCGCGCGAACGACGAGTCGAGGCGGCATGGAAACTGGAAGCGTCCGACAAGTTCCTCACGCGCGTCCGGCGATCTTACCAAATCATAGGATAGGAGAATCGATCCGACGGTTGCCGCGTGCGTCGCTCCCAGCGCGGGCAGCAGCGGCAACAGTAAACTCGCTAAGGCGCCGTTGCCGTCCGCAGGATTGTCGCCGAAGTCGAGTAGCGCTCTCACGAGTGCGCGGGAGTCATTTTCGGGATTGCCCCTGATCAAGCCCTGCAGCTCGGACAGCCATCTGTCCGAAAGTCGAGCTGCCAGGAGCAAGTTGTTCAGGAATTCACCGCGAGGGGCATGCCTGGCGCGCCTGGCGAGCAATGCCACGAGTTCCTCGCGGTCTTTGTGAGATCTTGCGGACTGCCCGCCGAGCCCATCAGCCTCAGTTGGCATCACAGCACCTCCAGCGTCGTTGGGGGGACGACGGCTCTTCCCGTCAACGGCTTCCAGTATGGGGCCAAACAAGGCCGCAGGCTTGCAGCGTGCGAGCAAATCGATATCGCGCAGCCTCAACGCGACGTCTTCGGGCTCGCTGCTCAGCTCACGTGCGCGGCCAAAAGACGAGATTGCATCGGTTTGTGTCTGAAGGCCGAGGGCGTAAAGGCCGGCCAGTGCCCAACCCAGCTTCGAATGAGCGTCTTGATTAGCGCCGCAGCGCGCGATCCATTCGTGTGCCTCCGCGGCCGCCTTCTCAAATGCCGCGCGCGCCTGTTCGTCCTGCTCCAGTCCCAGCCGGCAGCAGCCGAGCATCGCATGGTAGTCGTAAGTCGCCGCGTCGGTCGTCACTTCAAGGATTTCGGCGAGGTGTTGCTCGGCCTCAAACCACTTTTCCTGGTCGAGCGCCGCGCGGGTAAGGATCGCCTTAGCTCGGCGCATGATCCTCGCGTCGCTCGCCTCTTGCGCGAGCGCCCGCATCGCACTGGCCGTCGCTCCTGCGCTGTCGCCGCGAAGAAACTGCCTTTCTCCCTCCCTAAGGGTTGCATAAGCTAAACCGTCGAGATCCCCGATCTCGTGTCGGATAACCGCCTCAGCATCGTTGTAGCGCTTAGCCGAACTTTCGTCGCCAAGCCTGTAACAGATCCTGTTTAGAAGGCTCAGGTGATTTGCCTTCCAAAGCGGGTTGCCGGTTGCTTCCGCCATCTTCAGCGCATTCAGGCCAAGCTGCTTCGCCAAACTTGTCTTGCGGAGCTGATCATAGATTGAGGCGAGGTTATGGGTCTGCGCTTCGATACTGTCGGAATCGCGGTGACTCTCCGCGATTTGTAAGGCCCGCCTCTGCAGCTCCAAAGCCTTGTCGAGGTAGCCCAGCTGCGAATGGCAATCCGACATCCAATGATGGAGAATCTCTGCATTCTTATTGGGGATGGCGTCGATGGAATGCCTGTCGTTCAACCGTTGAAAAATCTGGAGAGCGTCGCGGTACCGCCCGTCACCAAACTCGTAGATTGCTAAGTTAGCCAACTCAAACGACACGTCGCCGAGTTCATTCTCCAGTAGCGCGATGAGCTGCTTCTGCCGCGATGCCGCCTCTTTGACTCTCCCGACGCGCCACAGGGAGGCAGCAGCGCCTCTCAGTGCAACTTGTTTTGCAAAGCTGCCCTTGGCAATCGTCTCCAGTTGGTCCGCCAGCTCGAGAATGAGCCTGAATGAACCTTGCCGCTGCGCGAAATCCTTGATCTCGTCGAGGATGCGCGCCGCGGAGAAATCGTCGCCGACGTCGATCCTGATCCCGAACTGTGCGACGTACTCGTCGATGTCGCTGATCGTCTTCCAGTCGCGGCGAGGACGCCCAATCGATCGCAAGTAGTCTGCGGCAAGTATCTTCATCGCCCTGAGTGTCAACGGTTGCGGGACAGGCGCCCCAAAAGCGTCATGGCTTGCCCGGCGGCCGGTCGGCCAGTCGCGCGACTGCAGAACGCGCAATGCGTTCGCCGCATCCACGGGATGCAACGCATGGGACTGACGCTGTCGCTGAACAAACCTCATGTTGACTAGGCGAGGCAATACCGCGGCTGAATCGATATGATCGAACCACGCTCGAAGGACGAAGTCGATCGCTGTCGGGGGGACCGGCCTCCCGAATACAGCCAGGGTGCAGATAATGAGCTGGTCGATGTCAGGCAGGCGCCGGAGAGCCTCGCCCACCAGCGCCTCGACCACGCGGTCGTCAGCGAGCTGGCGGGACAATATCTCATCGACAGAGGCCCCGGCTGTGATCTGCATCCATACGGCTTCAATGGCGCGCGGGAAGCCTCGGGTATGCTCCCGCAGGGCGGTCAGCTGCGTGTCCATTGCATCGCGCAGTCCGAAGGCTCCGGTAGGATCAAGCGCTCGCAAAAAATTCTCAGCAAAAGGGGTGGGGAGGCCTTCATGGAACGGGAGATCGGCGAAGACTGCCGGGTTGAGGTGCTGCAGTGAGCTCGGACGCAACCGCGACGTCATGACGACTTTAATCGCGGAGACATCAATGTGGGCAAGCACAGACAGAAACCGACTGAGGTCCTGGTCGACGAAACCCAGTGTCGATGTCTCGATCCCGTCTTCCATGTTGTCCATCAATATAATGATCCCCTTAGGGTATCGATGGACGGAAAACGTCTCGAAGACTTCGTGCAGCCTTGCTTCGCTCCAGTCTCGTGCGCCCAAGAGATTGCTGATGCGAGCCCGGTCCGCTTCAGCCGCAATGTCGAGCAATCCGTTGCGAAGCCCATCCGCCGTCGGCAGACGGGCGGTCTTGAAGCTCAAGAGGATAGCGGCGCTGACCGAGAAGGAGCCGTTGTCATCTGGCAGATTGCCACGAATCATACCGTCCAGCACGCGGCATACCATAGCCGACTTGCCGATGCCGCCCCGCCCCGAAACCAGCGCGATACGGCCAGATGGAGCGCGAAAGAAGTCGCATAGCGCCTTTGTCTCGGCTTCGCGGTCCTGGAATAACGATTGGAGCGGCACCGGAAACCTTCCGACGACCTGGCTCTGGACGGCGGCGTCGAAGGCGGGCCTCCTTCGTTCCAATTCCAACCCGAATTCGACACGTTCGTCTAGCTTCTTTCGGGCGCGGTCGGGTTCGGATACGAATTGGGAAAGAGACTTCGCCCGCTGTTCCAATTCGATCACGGCGTCCAAGTAGCGCGGCTCATGATGCGTGCCTCGCGCGCGCGCGCGCCTCGCGGGCGTCCTCCAGGTAGCCCTGTACTGTTTGTAGCTCTCCTTCTGACGTGGCGGTCCCAACGATGAGAAGGCGCAGCGCTTCGGCCGAAACGGTCTGGTCCTGACCTATCCTGATCCGGGGTCGTCTCGCTAAGCGTCCGACGGGCGCGCTCTCGCCAGCTTGGATGACGACAATGGGCTTCTTGTAGTCGAAGGCCAGCTTCCACTCGAGCTTGGTTGGCGTGTCGCCCTGCAGGCTCATTGGCGTGGCGAGGAACAGGAAGCAGGCGCAGCGATCAATGGCGGTCGCAGCCTCGTCCAAGGCATCGTCAGGATCGATCGTCGTCAGGTCGGCCGAGCAGTCAATCTGCGGACTGCCGCGGCCAAGCTCGTGGCGGAGAAGATTCGCCAGCCGCGATCCGTCACGGCTGTCGTAGCTGAGAAAAACCTGACCGCCCCACCGCATCCACACCCCTCCACAAGCCGCGCCGCACAATACTCCTTCTGGAGGGAAGCGCGTCCTATCGAGTCGTCGATGCTTCCTTCGGAACAACGAGGCCCGTCAAAAGCGTAAAGCCGATTAACGCGAGCGAGCCGAAAGAATCATCGTACCACCCGAATGACCGGAACGGCCCACCGAGCGCGAAGACCCAGACCACGAAGGCGACGGTCGAGAGTAGAACCTGGGTGCGCGCAAAGGGGAGCCCGCCTCCCATCGTCTGCTTCGCGGTCCACAGGAAAGTGAACACGACCCCAAAAGCAAACGATATCCAAAGCGTCGTGTAGCGCGGCGGGCCATTCACTGTAGGTTGTCCAATAATTCCAGCAACCGCAACCCATGCGCCCACGACGTCAGACGGGATATACTTGATAATCCGATCAAAATATCCATCTACTGATGGCCCACTAGGGCCGCCGGTCGCGTGAAATTCCTCTCCGACTATGCGTCTTCCCATCTGAATACTCCCTGAGAGTCTCAAAAATGCGTTCTCGCCTCGCCGGCAGCTGCGATTGAGAACTCGGATGACCTCTCATTCTGCGCAGGAAACTTGTCGCGCTGTCAACAGCATGCATGTATATAGAATGGAGCGATTGACCTGTCATAGCGTGCGATGCTCCACTTTATCTTGCGCGGAGGGCTGCCATGGCGGAAAGGTTCTTTCCGATGTATTGCGGGCTCTATGGAATCAGCGGAATGGACGGCGAGAAGGAGACATCTGAAGCGATAATGGAATTGGCCCGGCCAGACGAGACCTGCATCACCCTGATCTATATGAACGACACTGCCGAATGGGTGTTCGGGTATTGTTCGTTCAAGCACCAGTCTGACCACGTTGCCAACTTCAAGTTCTCGAACACCTTCGAGGCCCTGCAGCAACAGAGCGTGCTGCCGACACTGGTGGGAATGCACGGGGTCGATGCAATCCTGACGGATGACGCGGGACTCGCGGAGCGGGTCCGGGCCGATCCCAATTGCCATATGTTCGCCCACCGAGTCGTGCTCGTCTCCCGCGACGGGGCTAGGTATCGTCGCGACGCCTGAAACAGCTTCTGATGCCGCTCCCACCGGTGCGAGTGGCGTAGGGGACCCTTTTCGGGCCGTTAGCATGGTTCGCATGCGCTGCTTGGCGAGCCGATCCTTCTTGGCCTCGGCGGGCGCGGCATCCGCAGCATCGAGTACGTGCCTCAGCGCAACCCGATCGTCGTAGGCTCAACGGGCAACGGCGCGGACTTCGCGCTCTATATCCGGGCCGGACCTAACCGACACCTGGTGCTGGAGCGGTTGAAGTGGGACAAGGCGATCGTCGCCGACGCTGCAGCCCCCCTTCCGTCCGGAGGGGCTGGCCGTTACCGCAGATGGACGTCGTGTCGTGCTGGTCGGCGACGCAGGCGATCGGACCATCGGACACCAGCCTTGCGAAGGCGTCTGACCCGCAGGCAACCGGAGCTTCCGGATCATGCGCTTTGTCCTCAGATGATCGCGTTGCTGGTGGGAAGCCAGCACAGTCTACCGGCACGTTTACCGGCCCAGCCGGTATCGGGGGCACGAACGACATCGCGGCCTGTAGCATCCCGTCGGCACCTGACCGCCTGGATCAGCCTGATCGGAACCTCACCGCCACAGCTGGCATTTCTTGATTGTTCGCTGCCGAACCGCTCGATACTCTATACCAACGATCAGGACGGAGAGATCCAGATGGCCTTTCTTCTGGCCCGTGGAGCAAAGAACGTCGTCACGGAGGTGCAGCGCTGGCAGTATTTCCTGCGTCGCCAGGGGCTGGATCAGGTAGGCGCCATCGATGGTGACTTCGGCATGAACACGGAAGTCGCCAGCAAATTCTTCCAGGTGAAAGCCGGCCTGCCTCCAAGCGGGAAGCTCGACGACAAGACGCTTACACGGGCGCAGGCCATGGGCTACTCCGTGCTGCCGGACGACCACTATCAGAAACTTGTGGCCAAAGGCGGTCCCGCGAAGCCAACGAATTTGCAGAGCCCTTCCGACAAGAGCCGGGAGAAGGACTTTGGATGCTTCAAATTCACCCAGCTGCCGCTGGCCCAGCGCCCACGTGCGGAGTCCATAGTCATCAAGGGAAGTTGCGACGGTTCGGCCGCAGACTGGGTCGCGGAAAACGTCGTCACTTTCGACATGCCGCAGTTGAAGTTCGCAGTCGGCTACCATGGCAAATTCCGCTGTCATAAAGCGGCTGAGTCTGTCTTCCGGAAGGTCTTCGCGGCATGGGAGGAAGCAGACCTTCTCCATCTCGTCATCTCGTATGCCGGCTTCTTCTTGCCGAGATACAAGTTTGGCAAGGCTCCGCCTGGCGCCGGCGGTCACGGGCCGAAATCCAGCAAGGACGTCTCGGACCTGAGCAATCACTCATTCGGTTCGGCCTTCGATATCAACGCCACACAGAACTGGATTGGAGATACTCCGGCCGATTGGGGTGCGAAGGGCTGCGTCAGGGAACTGGTCGCCATCGCGAACAAGCACAACATCTATTGGGGCGGCCATTTCACGCAGCCCAAGGACGGAATGCATTTTGAGATCTCCGCCCTGTAGACTCTGCAACAGGCCATCGGATGATCGTCCATGCAGCACGGGGAGTGGGCTCGAATACACCGCCTGCCTTGCCGCCATAGGACCAGATCCCGCCTGTTTTTTCCGGTCTCTTCGGCATTTGCCGGGTTCTTCCTGATCCCCGGCAGTCGTGGTCGCGCCGGTGATCCACCTCGGGTCCACAAGACATTGGGCGATGCTGGCCGCGGCGAGCGATCTGCCACGGTAGGTGCGATGCGATGTAGGGAGGACTAGGCCGTGCGGTTCTGCACCGTCATTCAGAGAGTGGCACTTGGCGTTGCGCTACTGGGCGCGGGATGCGCCTCGGCACCGCGTAGTGAACTCACGCGCATGCAGGCGCAGATGAGCACCGTTCGCGCCGCCGCCGATCCTCTGTTCGACGACCTCGCGCTCGCCGAAAGGCGCGTCGGCGTCCAGCGCGCAACCAGCCCGGCCATCGCCGCTTCCCTCGGTGGCCCCCCGCCGGCGCCAACGGCCAGCGGGTGCGTCGCGCGCTGGATAGGCGAACCAACCAACGGCTTTCTCGGCGCGCTCTGCCCCGAGCACATCGCCTACGAGAACAGCATTGCCGATCCGCCGGGCACCGCCTCGCTACGACGTGGCTTGGCCGCGCTCATCGGCGCGACGGAGGCTCTTCTCGCCTTGGCCGAGAACCGCAACCTCGCCGAGGCCGAGGCGCAGATTCAGGGACTGGCGGGTGCGCTCGCCAGCTTCACGCAAGTCGCCGCAGCACCATTCGGGCCGACCTCGGGCGCTGCCGCGGTGTTGACGCTGCTCGGTCCGGTTGCTCAGCAATTGCAACCATTGGCGAACGAACTGGTGAGTGCCAACAACGCGGCGCGCGTACGGGAACTCATTCTGCAGAACGAGGACAACTTCAACCGTCTGATCGTCCAGTTGCGCGAGGCGCACGATGCGGTGTTCCAGATCTTCGTCGCCGACAGTGAGATCCGCATCGCGCTCGCGTCGCGTGCCGACCGTGCGGCGCTGCAGGCTGGGCGGTCACGGCTAATGAACGGTTACCGCCTTCTGCTCTCCAACTACGTGGTGCTGCTCCCGCGCGCCGAGGGATCCTGGAAGGCGGTAGTCAGAGCTGCGAAGGAGCCGACGGGCTTCAACCTGATAACGACCCGCGCCGCGGTGGATGACGCGCGCATCGCCGCCGAGGCGATACGTCGTGCGCAGGCGGCATTCCGCGCCGGTAGCTGATCACGACAGCCGTTCAGGGAGGAAATTACATGTCGTTGAACCAGGCGGCGATCCAGGACGCGATTCTGGCGCTGCAGCACGTCACCAGGCGTGAGGACGCGTCCACAGACCCTGCGGAAATCGCCATCATCGCGCGAGAAAAGCATGTTCTGATCGGCGCGATATCAAGCCTCGCGACCGCCGATCTGCTGGCGGCGGCGCAGACTGTGAACGCCTTGATCGACGCGATCGAGGCCTGCATCGCCGCGGCCCAGCGCGGGCCCTTCCATGGCGGTTTCCTCGCTGGGCTGAGCAACGCGCTGGACGGGCTGAACCGGACGCTCAGCCAGATGCAGGGCAGCGAGGCGTTGCCGCCGGCGCCGGAGGTAGCGGGCGCTGCGCTGTCCATGGCGAAGGCGAAGGCCATGCAGCCGACCACGGCGCCGGGCCTGCCCTCGAAGAAGACCGACTTTGCGTCCCTAAAGGCGGAATACACCGCGTGGTTCGCGGTCTGCGAAGTCAGGCCCGACAAGAAGGACAACCTCGAATTCTACATGACGAAGATCGTCAAGGGGCGCGCCAGCTACGAGAAGGTCGCGACGGCGACAAATGTTCCCTGGTTCTTCATCGCCATCACCCACGGCATGGAGGGCGGCTTCAACTTCACCACCCATCTGCACAATGGCGATCCACTGAGCTCGCGCACCTTCAACGTCCCCGCCGGGCGCCCGCCGTTCGGCACACCGCCCTTCGCCTGGCACGATTCTGCGATCGACGCGATCCGCTTTGATGGCCTGCACGAGGAGACCGACTGGTCACTGCCGCGCATGCTGTTCCGGTTCGAGAAGTTCAACGGCATGGGGTACCGGAAGCTCGGCGTGCCGACGCCATATCTGTGGAGCCATTCGCACCTTTATGCCAAGGGCAAGTTCACCAGCGACGGAAGCTTCGATCCAGAGGCTGTATCGAAGCAGACCGGCGCTGCCGTTCAACTCAAGGAGTTGATGAACCGCGGGATCATAATGGTTTCGTAGGATTGTCCTCCCCCAACACCACCGTCGCGACCAAAATGGCCGATTGGAGAAATTCGGATAGCCCAATAGACCGACGTCCTGCCTGACAGCGGCTATGTTTCTGTGGATCGAAGGGGACCGCGACGAATTGCGCACCGCAGACGCACAATCCCTCCGTCAAGGCGAGTGTCGCGGCGGATCAATCAAGTGCGGGTAGACAGTTGCCGAACTGGTCGACTTGCTGGACGCGCGTGTGCCGCTGCTTCATGGCGCTCTTCTTTTCACCACCTGCACCGACAGCGTGGCGGCCCCGAGATCGAAGGTCGCCGTCGGCGAGATGTTGCGGGCCATGACGCGCACCGTGTTGTTGCTCCAGACCGCGGCGTCGAGCTCGATGAACCGCGTCGAGGAGGCGAGCGCGGCATGGCCAATGTCCCCCTGCCGCGCGCCACCGACGGTGACGTCGAGCAGGCTGGTCGCCCCTGGTGCCAGCGACGGCAGATCCCAGGCGACCTCCGCCGCGAACTCCCGCTGCCCTACTGGAAGGGCGGGCGTGCCACAGAGCAGCGCCGGTGCCGCCTCGGGCAGGCCGTAGAGCCGCAGCGCCTCGACCTCGATCTGCCCGTCGAAGCCGACGACGCCGATCTGCGCAAAGGCCACGCCGGGCCCAAGCCGCACCGTCATGCGCTTGTTCAGCGAGGCATCGGCCATGGCCGCGCCGCCCGTCCAGGCCTTGGACGGGACGTTCCACAGCAGCGTGGTGATGGAGGCCAGCGCGTCGCCGGCGACGTTCTCCCGCGCATTCATCGCCGCATCGAAGCAGCGCACGAAGATCCGTCCCCCGTCGGCACCTCCGACGAGGGCATGGACGAGGGCGAACTCCTTGGCCTGGGAGCAGTCCACCACGAAGGCGAGCCCCCGCTGCGCCTCGAGCAGCAGCCCTCGCGTGGTCGGCGTGATGTCGTCCAGCCCGTTGAAAGACAGCCCGGCGAGGGTGGTGGCGCTGGTGGTCGAGGTGGCGACCACCGCCAGCCCTTCAGCGCCGATCTCCGTCGCGCTGTGCCGGAAGGCCGCGGCCCGGACATTGGGCACCGACCCCAGCAGTCGCAGATGCCGCGACGCTGGCGCGCGGTGGCGGTTGAGCACGGTGTTGCCGCAACGGGTCGCGGTTGCCGTGTAGTCGATGCTGACCTGGTAGGTGTTGGACCAGGCGACCTCGTACTCGCAATCCTGCGCTGCGGCGGTGTGCCGGGCGACGATCGGGGAGCAGGCCTCCATGCGCAGCGCCCGGCCGAGGATCGCCGAGCCGCTGGTCTCGTTGAGGAACGGGATCGCCACATTGGGATTGAGCTGGCGCAGCTCGAAATTCGGGGCGTCGAAGACATGGCGGTTGTGGTTGGAATAGGCGCCATCCGCCTTGGACAGGCGGATCCCGAAGCGATCCAGGCTGGGGTTGATCCCGGTCGCGATCGCGAAGTGACCGCCATAGTAGCGGACCGACGTGTTCCAGGCGGTCGCGCTGGCGCAATGGATGTCGAGGCCGATGCGGTTGTTGAGGATGCGGCCGAGATGGAAGGTGCTGTCCTCGACGCCGCGGCCGTCACCCAGCGTCCGCATGCCGATTGTGAAGCCCGAGACCAGCCGCAGCTCGACCACCGAGGCGTCGATGTTGCGCACCAGGATGCCGATGTCGCCCTCGTCGAGCCAGTCGGACTGGGTCTGTCGGATCACCTGCAGCCCGGCATAGTGCTTCTCCCCGTTGCGGGTGGTGCCGCCATCGCCGAGGGTCAGCACGGTGGCCGGAGCAGAGCCGGTGTAGCGGATGATGCCGTGCATGATCAGCCCACGGGCACCGCCGCCGAGGGTGACGCCGGCGGAGACGTTCCAGGTGCCGGGCGGGATGACGGCGAATTTCTGGTCGGCTGCCGCGCGATCGAAGGCGGCCTGGATGGCCGCGCGATCATCGGCGACGCCATCACCGAGACCGCCGAAGTCGGCTGGCAGCACCGTCTCCCTGTCGCGCAGGTACTTGGCGAGATCGGTCTTGCTGACCGCGGTGTCGAGCACCAGCAGGTCGTCGATGCGGGCGGGCATGATGGATTTCCCTACAGCGCAGTTGCTGTCACCGGCCCGGCCAGGGCCGAGACGTTGCCCTCGGCGGAGACGGCGCGCAGCCAGTACCAACGGGTATCCCCGGCACTGAGGCCGGTGCGGTCCCAGAACAGGCTGGTCGGTTCGGCCGCGATCTTCACGGCGGCAGCGAGGCTGCTGCTCGTCGCCTCGAACACCTGCAGCCGCACGGCATCGGGCGGGAAGCCGCCGGAGAGGCGGATGCCGCCACTGATCCCCGTCGCCGTCGGTGCCGCCACCGCCGCCGGGACGAGCGCCTGCCGCCAGCCCGACACCGCGCCGCTTCGCGCCACGGCGCGCACCCGGAAGCCGGTCGGCTCGGCGGTGGGAATGGCGGCGGCGGTCGCACCCAGGGACCCGCCATAGCCCTGCCAGGCCGCGACGGAGGCCGGGAGGAACTCGACCTGGTAGCCTGTGAGGTGCGACGAGCCGACCGCGGCCCAGGACAGGGACAGCACGGCAAATGCGGTCGTCGGCGGTGTCTCCACTGCGATGCTGGCGGGTGCGGCGATGACACCGGGGTTGGGCAGCACCACGGCGGGGTTCGATCCGGTGGCGCGCTCATCCACCGCCGGGTTCCAGTCCCACACCGCGGCGTCCTCCTCCTCCAGGGTGAGATCCACACCGCCCTCGGCGGCGAGCGACCAGCCGGTGACCCGCGCCGGGAAGGGTGTCAGGCGGTCGAGGGCGACCGTCGCCACCTCCCAAGGCCGCAGCCGCAGCGCCGAGAGGTTGGCCGGAAAGGCCACGGTGCGCTGGCGGCGGTTGCGCTCCAGCTCGACCTTCATCAGCCGCTGCACCGTGCTGACCGAGGTGGTGAGCGGGAACTCCAGGTCGCGGTAGATCATCTCGCCGCCATCCTGGGCGACGTAGTTGGAGGCCAGCAGCGGCGGGGCGTCGGTCGGCTGCCAATTGGCGGCCGGCTCGACATAGACCGCCCTCACCCCGTTGAAGAGATCCCGCCGCGGCCGCGCGCCCTGGATGGTGACGTCGCCGCGGAGATCGTCCGAGGTCAGCGTCGCCGCGGGCAGCGCCGGCGCCCCGGCATGGATGAAGAACCGCCCGCCCGAGACCACCAGCGCGCCGGCCATGGCGGCGGCGAGCTTGCGGGTGATGGCGATCTTGCCCTCGGCCAGGGACAGCACGCCATTGGCGGTGTAGCGGCGCTCGTAGACCCCGGCCCGGGTGCCGACCAGCTCGTCGCAGACATTCGCCGCGGCCATCAGCGCCGGGATGTCGATATCGGCCCAAGGTGCCCGCCAGCCGAAGGGCGCGGTGAGGTACCAGGCGAGCAGCAGCGCCGGGTTGTCCGACCAGCCCACCATCCCCGTCCGCGGGTCGAGGATGGTGTCGGCGCCCTCGACGATGGCGGCGATGTTGGGCGGGCCGGCGGGGAAGGCCTCGGCGGTGAGCTTGAGCCGGACGGCGACATAGGCACGGCCGCGGCCGCGATGCGCGCTGGTCCACTGGCCGGCGGTCTCGGCGATCAGGTTGGCGTCGGCGGCCTGGTCGGGGTCGCCGAGATGGCGGTCGATGCGGACCAGCCCGGCGAGGGATCCATCGCTCTCGACCTTGTCGCCGAGATAGACCTCGCCGATGGCGCGGACGCGGTGCGCGGCCAGCACCACCACGGAATAGAAGTGGCCGTCGGCGCGGCCCTCATCGTCGGTCGCCGAGTGCAGGAAGACGATCGGCCCCGACACCTTGCACCGCCCGACGACGATCTGGTGCTCGGTGACGGGCTGGCGGAAGGCCTGGGTGCGGCCGGCGCCAGGCTGGCCGGCGTCGAAGCCGGCGATCGCCGCCGCCTGCGGGCTGAGGCTGGCCTGCCTTTTCTGCTTCTGGGGAAAGACCGACTGGCCAATGGCGGAGACTATGAAGGCCGCGCCGGCGCCGACCACGGCACCGATGATGCCGCCGCCGACCGCGGCGGAGGCGATGCCAGCCGCGGCGACGGCGATCAGGGGGACAGCGGCAGGCACGGGTCGCGGTCCTCCAGGGTATCAGTCGATGCGCCAGGCGGTGACGCAGGTGGTGAGCGGGGTGCGGAGCAGGCCGCGGGGCCCGACGAAGGCGGCCCGGCCGCCATCCACCACGACGCCGAGGCGGGGCGGATCGCCTGCCAGGACGACATCGCCCGCCCGCGCGAAGGACGGTGGGATGCGGGGGAAGCCCGCACTGTCGGCCGAGGCCTCCAGCGTCGGCAGGCTGCGCCACCTCGGTCGGCGGCCGGTGGTGGCCAGCACCGCGGCGAGGGCGAAGCGCCCACAGTTCCAGCGATGGGCGTCGAAGGGGCGCGCCTCCGCTGACGCCAGCAGGGCCACCAGCCGCGCAGGCCAATCCGGCATCCGGGCCATCAGCTGGCGGGCAGCCGGATCTCCGCCTCCTGCAGGGCGGGGACGAACTCGAAGAAGCGATCCCCCGGATACTCGGCCTGCTGGTCGGCATCGGTGTAGCGCCGCACCTCCGCGCGCTCGAGGTCGACCAGCCGGCTCTCGCAGGTGAGCGAGATGCGCGGCTCCGCCCCGTCCACCACCTGCATGGTGTCCATCAGCCCGGCCCAGAGCGGGAACGGGTCGGCGACGAAGGCGCCCTCGGCATCGAGCAGCGCGCCCCACAGCCGTGCCGGCCGGAGGCGGAAGGACTGCTCGGCGAGGGCGATGTCGACCACCTCCTGCGGCACCGGGGAGAGGGTGAGCGTGATGCGCACCGCCCTGAGTTCGGCGGTCTCCTCGATGTCGGAGACGGCGCCGATGGTGCCCATGCCCTCATAGGTCACGCCGGCCCAACTGAGCGGCCCGAGCCCGGTCCAGGCGCGGATCGGCCCGGAGGCGAAGTCGAGTTCGACCAGCACCACCGGGGTCGCGACCGGCGCGGTGGCGGCGGCGGCAGCCTGGGGTGAGAGCCGCGGCGTAGCGGTGATGCCCTCGCTCACAGCAGGGCCTCCTCCAGGCGGATGGTGATCGCGGTGAAGCGCCCCGGCCGGGTCGGGTTCATCCCCTCGTCGTCGGAGGCGAGGCGCATGGCGACGGTGGGCGTGGTCAGCACCAGCGGCTCGGCGAGCGGCGCGGCGGCGCGCAGCGGCGGGGCGATCGGGATGGTAGCGGTGCCGGCGCCGGAGGCGACCACCTGCGCGGTCGCCATGTAGAGCCGGCCGGCGAGGCCGATATGGTCGCCAGCCCCGACCGCCACCGCGTTGGGCCACCAGCCCTGGGTGGAGAGCGACAGCGCCCCGCGCGCCGCACCAGCAGCAAGCGACGGCGTGCCCGATCCGACGACCAGCCCGGTGCCATCGGTGAAGATGGTGGCGTCCGAGAAGGAATACGGCCCCGAGGGCACCTCGCCCTGGCTCCGCGGATCGCCGGTGCGGTACTCGCGCCGCCAGTCCCAGATGCGGACCGTGTTGGCCGAGCCCGCGAGTGCGGCGAGCAGCCCCTCCAACACGCCGGCCTGGGTGCGGTTCAGCGGATCGAAGCTGGCCTCGGCGATCCAGCGCGCGCCGTCGCGGCGGAGCACCTGGGTGGCGCGGCTGGGTACCGCCACCAAGTCGCTCTGGTGCACGACAGCAGGCCTTGAATCCGATGGCGGCGGCACAGAGCTGGACGCCGACTGGTACATTGACGATCGGCGCCAACCGGAACTCAAGCGCACGACGCGGCCATTCCGTCCGCATCCTCTCCCGGGCATGGAGCAGGTGCGGGTGCGTGTCCGAAACAGCGTGTTCGGGAAGTTCGAGTATCTCTTCGACCGCGGGAGGCGCAACTGGCTCCCGGAGTTCGACGCCGACGGCACGCTCGCCCTGCCGCAGGACGCGCGGGACATGCTGGTGCCGCTGAAACTAATCCCGCCAGAGGATCAACCCTGGCAGCGTGTCCGAAGGCTGGTTCCCGAAGAGCCAGAGGAGGGGACCGCCTACAGCCAGGCGCTGGTGGAAACGTCCCCGGAGTCTGGTGCCTACGTGCTGTTCTCGCTTCGGCGCCGGAGTGAGCAATCGCGCCAGGGCGGCAGGCGGAGAGGGCAGAGGCAGCCGCGATGACGTCCCAGCTCTTCCTGTCTCTCGACTCCGAGCTGATCGCCGAGTTCGTGGATAAGGCGGAGCGGTCGGTCTGCTACGCCGCACCAGGTATCCAGCAGGCACCGGCGGATGCCGTGGTGCGCTTCGCGCGGCGCCATGGGCCCGAGCTCGTAACCGTCTTGCTGGACTTCGATGAACGCGTGATGCGGATGGGTTTTGGCGACCTCGCCGCCGTCACCACGCTGCGAGATGCCGGCATTGCGGTGCGTTCGACCTCGGGGCTCCGAACAGGCTTTCTGGTGGTCGACGACGATGGCTACATCTTCACGCCGATCGCACGCTACCTCGAAGCGGACCGCCGAGAGCCCGACGCCCCGAACGCCATGCGCTTGTCCCCTGAGCAGGCACGGGAGGCCCTGTCCCGGCTCTCGCCGGCGGCGAAGGCGGTCGCCGTGGCGATGGCGAAGACCCCCGAGGAACAGCAGCGGATCCGGGAGCAAGCGGTCGAAGTCCGCTCGGACGACATCCCACCGGCGCAGTTCGCCGCAGTTGCCCAGCGCTTGGAGGAAGCGCCACCCGTCCGCTTCGACGTCGCGCGCCAGGTCCGGGTCTTCGAGCCCTACCTGCAGTACGTGGAGCCGCATCTCACCGGTGCGGCCATCCAGCGGCGCAAGCTGGCGATCCCGAAGATCATTCAGAACCTCGGTGCCGCAGAGGGAGCACAGTCACGGTTCAACACGACTTTCGACCTGATCGAGCGGTCGAGTGAGCTTTCGTCGAAGCATATTGAGGATGCTCTGGAGGACATCCGAAAGAACTTCACGCCTTCACTTGGAAAGGACCACGGCCGAGTGCTGCTGAAGGCACAGAAGCCGCTGTTCGAGCAGCGATTGGATGAGCTGCGCGCCAAGCTCGAGGAATTTCAAGCCACGGTGAAGGCGAAGCTAAAGGGGAGCCTCGATGCGTCGCGCGAGGAGATTATCGCGTACTACGTCCCCAGGGTGCTGGCGAACCCGCCCGACAAGTTCCGCGGACAACTGCTGAGGACCGACCCCACTGAGGAGGACGCCCGCCGGTGGCTGCGGCAGCAACTCGAAAGTGTCATCCCCACCGCTGACGATCTGATCAAGAAGATGGAGCTCAAGCAAACCTACAAGGACGTCACGTTCGAGACCCTGAACAAGCCGGACTTCCTCCAGAGTCTTCGGGAGGCCTTTTCGGGTGTGGACTGGGACAAGGCATACAGCGAATTCCAGGCAGCCGGCGAAGCAAAATCGTCCGCCAAGCCTGGCAGCGACCCTGGCTGAAGGCAAAACCCGAATCCATCGTCCCGCGCGAAAGGATAACTGCAGCGCTCAATCCGCGCCGAGGCGTTCGTGTTCGAAGTACGGATCTCGGGCGAATGGAATGCGAACCCCGTCCAGTACCACCAGGACTGAAATCGGCCTGTGAGCGAGGTTTTTCAGAAGCGTACTTGATCGTCCAAGGCAACAGGTCCGGAGAGAATTGGCCTCCGGAGAGCGATTTTCCGCCGTCTCCGCGTCCTGCCAGTCAACAGGTCCGCGGCGAAAACCCCGGGAGACCTGCCACTCAGGGCGGGGCTCGGTCAGGCGGAGAGCGGGACGCCCAAGGGAACTGGCGGTGCTCGCAGTCGCGAGCGAACTCGTCTGGTAGGGGTTTCCCTGCAAGCAGGGAAAATAACAGGGAAAGTCAGCACACATCGCTAGCGCAGCAGACCAAAATTCCAAAATAGGAGCCACTTTTCAGTGAGTTATCGACAAAATCTCTATGGAGATATCAGGGAAGCCATGGCCCCCATTGCAGGGAAACATCCTTTAGAGAACAGGGAATGACCCTCCTCTGAACGTCGTGCAGGCTGACATGTGTCAGCCTGAAGCCGAGATATCGCGCCTGTTAAGTTCCGCCCATCCACTTGGAGGGACAGATGGAGTTCGTTCTCACCGCCACCCACGCTTACATCCGAGTTGACCTGATGGCGTTGGCAGCGCTTGTCGCTGCCGTGGCCAGCTACAAAAGCCACCTGCAACGTGGGCCCAGTAGATCAGACGTGACGGACAGCTCGCCCACGCGCCGCCGCTGCCATAGGGCCAACCCGCCCCTGACGCGCGGCACCTGCCGCTGGCAGCCATAGCGACGGACCAGATACTGGGAGGCGGTGGTGACCAGGGTCTCGGCGTAGGCTGCCTCGACGCGGCCATAGGCATCGACCCGCCGCGCGATCTCCCCCCAGAGCCCGGCCAGCAGCGGATCCTCGGCATTCGAGAAGGCTGCCATGGTGATGTCGGACACCGGCAGCGTGCTGAGCTTCTTCCCGCTGTTGCAGAAGATCATCACCGCCGAGGAACCCGACCTGCTGGATTGAGGGCCTTCCCGGCCCGGCGCACGCCCCCATGCGGGCGCCGCCGGTAATACTTTGTCATGAACCGGTTGTCGTTCGTCCAAAAACGGCTGGCATCTCTCTGCTCGAGGGCGACATCACGGCCCGGCACAGCAGGACAGAGAGATACCCATGACGACTACCACCCGACGCCCGCTGGCATGGGGCGTTGCCGCCGCCCTGGCGCTGCTGGCGCCCTTCGCCTCCGTACCCGCCGCCGCCGCACCCGATGGCCATGGCAACCAGTCCGAACTGCTCGGCGTCCCGGCGCCGCGCGGGCAGGGCCGCGTCATCCGCATCGAAATGACGGACAACGCTTACAGCGTTCCGCGCATCCAGGTCCGTGCCGGAGAAACCATCCGCTTCGTGGCGGTGAATAAAGGCACGCTGCTGCACGAATTCAGCTTCGCACCCGCTGAGACTCACGCCGCCCACCGGCCCGAGATGGCGATGATGATGGAGCACGGCATGATCACGCCGGAGCGCGTGGTCAACTTGCGAATGGCCATGCCTGGCGGCCACAACATGGACCACACGGCCCCCAACACCGTGCTGGTCGAGCCCGGCCGCACCGGCGAGATCTCCTGGCGTTTCGACCGCGCCGGCACGATCGAAATCGCCTGCAACATTCCCGGCCACTTCGAGAGCGGCATGCGCGCCGACCTCGTCGTGACGCCGCGCTAAACGGGGGCGGCACCATGTCCCTGTCGCGCAGAGACAGTTTGCGCCTGGCGGGCGGCATGGCCGCCGCCGGCACCATCGTCGCCTATCCCGGCCGCCGCAGCTTCGCGGCCGCCGACGAGCAGATCGACCTGGCCGTGGAGCGCACGCGCATCACGGTGGATGGCGTCACCAGCGATGCGATCAGCATCGGCGGCTCCGTCCCCGCGCCCACGTTGCGCTGGCGAGAGGGGCAGGAAGTGGTCATCCGGGTGGTAAACCGCCTTAATGAACCCACCTCCATTCACTGGCATGGCCTGCTGCTGGCCGGCGTGATGGATGGCGCCCCCGGCTTCAACGGCTATGTCGCCATTCCGCCGGGCGGCACCTACACCTACCGCTTCCGGCTGCGTCAGTCGGGCACCTATTGGTACCACAGCCATTCCGCCGGCCAGGAGCAGGCCGGCATGTACGGGGCCATCGTGATCGAGCCCGCGAGGCCCGAGGCACTGACCGCGGCGCGCGACTATGTGGTGTTCCTGTCCGATCACAGTCGGGAATCCCCCACAGCCATCTTCCGGAACCTTCGCGCGCGAGAGGGATACTACAATCGCGGGCAGCGCACCTTCATCGATTTCCTGCGCGACAGCCGGCGGGACGGGCTCGGTGCCACGATCCGAGACCGCCTGGACTGGGGTGAGATGCGGATGGACCCGACGGACCTCGCGGATGTCACGGGCTATCAGTTCCTGGTGAACGGCCAGGGCACGGCGGATAACTGGACCGGACTATTCACGCCCGGCGAGAGAGTACGGCTGCGCATCATCAACGGTTCCGCCATGAGCATCTTCGACGTAGCGCTCCCCGATCTGCGCATGCTGGTGGTGGGCGCCGACGGAATGCCCGTGCTGCCCATGCCAGTGGATGAATTCCGCATCGGTATCGGCGAGACCTATGACGTGATCGTCACGCCGCCGGAGGCGCGCGCCTATACGATCATGGCCGAACCCGTCGACCGCAGCGGTTATGCCCGCGCGACGCTGGCCCCACGTGCGGGGATGTCGGGGCCGATTCCGCCCCTTCGTCCCCGCACGGTGCTGACCATGTCCGACATGGGCATGGCCCATGGTGGCGGTGGGCATGCGGGCCACAGCATGCCCATGGGCGCCTCCGGCAGTGCGGACCCGCATGCAGGCCACGCCATGCCGATGGGAGCAGCAGTCTCAATCGATCCGCATGCCGGGCACTCCATGGCCGCCATGCCCGGCATGGCCGATGGCCGGACCATGGGCTGGACCAGCGCGGGCACCCCGCCGGGCAAGCGCGCCCTGCGCTATGCCGACCTGCGCAGCACTGTCTCGCGTCCTTCCGCCCCGGCACCCTCCCGGGAGATCTTGGTGCGGCTGACCGGGCAGATGAACCGCTACATCTGGACCATAGACGGCCGCCCATTCGGCATGGAGGACCCCGTCCGCGCGCGAGAGGGTGAGCGCATCAGGCTGCGCTTCATGAACGAGACCATGATGGCCCACCCCATGCACCTGCACGGCATGTTCATGGAGTTGGAGAACGGCGCGGGAAACCGCCTGCCCTACAAGCACGTGATTCTTGTGCCCCCAGGCAGCGAGGCATCGGCTCTGCTGACCGCGAACGAAGTGGGCGAATGGCCCTTCCACTGCCATCTGCTTTTCCACATGGAGGCCGGAATGATGACACGCTTCATCGTCGAACCCACGCGCGTCGGGGGGGCAGGCTGATGCGCGTTCTCGCCGCCGCCGCGCTCGCGCTCCTGGGCAGCGCCGCCCCGGCCCTGGCCCAGGGGCATGACGTCATCAACTCGCGCTTCCGGCTGAACCAGTTCGACTGGGGCGGCTCGGCCGAAGGCAACCGTTTCAGCTGGGATTTCGATGCCCGCATCGGCACCGCCGACCACCGGGTGTTCCTGCGCACCGAGGGCGAGGCGACCCGCGGCCGCACCAAGGATGCGGAACTGCAGCTGTTCTACAACCGCCGCCTCTCGACCTTCTGGGACTTCAATGTCGGCTGGCGCCGCGACTTCCTGCGCGGCAACCGCAACCACGCCGCCATCGGCCTCAGCGGCATCGCCCCTTATTTCTACGAGGTCGAGGCCACCGCCTATGTCAGCGAGCGCGGTATCGCTTCCGGCCGGCTGGAAATGTCGACCGACCTGCTGGTTGCCCGCCAGGTGTTCGGCGACAACGGACCCGGTCTGTATCTGCGACCCCGTATCGCGACGAATGTCCAATCAGGCGATGATCGGGAAATGCGGCGCTTCGCCGGCTTCACGGATGTCCGGCTCTCGGCGCAACTGCGCTACGAGTTCACGCCGCGCATCGCGCCCTATGTAGAGGTCGGCTGGGAGAGGCTGCTGGGCCGCACGGCCACCGAGATGCGGCATGAGGGAGACCGCGTATCCAGCAGCTATGCCGTTTTCGGCATCCGGTCGCTATTCTGAGGCCATGGAAACTCCGCGCGGCATTTCACCTGGCAACCTCTCGGACGGGGCGCATATCCTGGTCGTCGAGGATGACGGGGAAATGCGCAACCTGCTGACCAGGATCCTGCGCCAGAACGGCTACCGCGCGACCGGCGCCCGGGACGGGCGCGAGATGTGGGAGAGCCTGGCCGCAGCATCCATCGACCTCGTCCTGCTGGATCTCATGCTGCCCGGGCATTCCGGGCTGGACCTGACAAAGGCTCTGCGCGCACGCACGCGGGTGCCCATCATCATGGTCACCGCCCGTGGCGAGGAGGCCGACCGCGTGCTCGGGCTGGAACTCGGCGCGGACGACTATATCCCCAAGCCCTTCAGCCAGCCGGAACTGCTGGCACGTGTCCGTGCGCTGCTGCGCCGTTCGCAGCCGCACACGGAGGCCGACGCGGCCGCTCCCTTCGGCGACCGCGTGATCTTCGCGGGCTGGACGCTGGACCGCCGGCGCCGGGAACTCACCGCCTCCGATGGCAGCGCCGTGGAGTTGTCAGGCGGCGAGTACGACATGCTACTTGCCTTCTGCGAACATCCCCAACGGGTGCTCAGCCGCGACCAGCTGCTGGATCTGGCCCGGAACCGGATATCGGAGAGCATCGACCGTTCGGTGGACGTTATGGTCAGCCGGCTGCGCCGCAAGATCGAACCGACCGAGGACAGCCCGGCCATGATCAAGACGATCCGCGGTGCCGGCTACATGTTCATCCCTGCCGTGACGCGCGGCTGATGCGCCGGTTGCTCCCCGACACGCTGGGCGGGCGGATCGTGTTGGTTCTGCTCGTGGGCCTGACCGCCTCGCATCTGGGCAGCTTGTGGCTGCACAGCAGCGGCACCCACGCGCTGGTCGGCACGACGCGCGAGGAACAGCTTGCCGAACGGCTGGCGAGCACTAGGCGGGCTTTGGCCGCCCTTCCGGCAGGCGAGCGCGACCACACAGCGCATGCCCTCTCGTCCGCCATGCTCGACATGCACTGGACCCCGGCGCCCACCGTGGGCGCCGCTGAAGCATCTGGCGCACGCGCCTTGGCAATCAGGGCGCGCCTGCTCGAACTGGCCCCGGAACTCGCGGCAACAGGCCTGAGACTGGGCACGGCCGGTGGTGCCGCCCCGCCTCATCAGCTGGCCGGCGCCCTGCAACTGCCCGATGGCTCCTGGTTGAATTTTGCCGCGGCGCTGTTCCGGCCAGTGGCAACGGAGCACGAGGAGATCCTGTCCACCAGCGCGATGGCGTTGGGAATCCTGCTGATCGGCCTTCTGGTGGTGCGGCTGATCGGCAAGCCGCTGCGGGAACTGGCGGCCGCCGCTGACCGGGTGGGTGGTCCTGCCGCCACCGCCGCGGTACCGGAGGACGGTCCGCGAGAGGTGCGCCATGCCGCGCGGGCCTTCAATCGCATGCAGGCGCGCATCGACCGCCTGATCTCGGACCGTACCCAGGCACTGGCCGCCGTCAGTCACGACCTGCGCACGCCCATTGCGCGGCTGCGCCTGCGCAGCGGCTTCGTCGAGGATGCCGAGACCCGGCGCAAGATGGAAACCGACCTCGATGAGATGGAAGCGATGATCGCCTCCACCCTGGCTTACCTGCGCGGCGATGCGGAGCAGGAAACACCTCGTATGGCCGATCTCGCGGCCGTCGTCGCCACGATCTGCGACGACGCGAGCGACGCCGGCAAAGCGGTGAGCTACGAGGGCCCATCACAGCTCAGGCTGCTCTGCCGTCCGCTCGCGCTGAAACGGGCCATCGGCAATCTGGTGGACAATGCAATCCGCTATGGCCGCACCGCCCGCGTCAGCCTGTCTGAGGAGGGGACTGTCATCACCGTGACGGTTGAAGACGACGGCCCCGGTATTCCCCAGGCCGATTTGGAGGCCGCCTTCGAACCGTTCCGGCGGCTGGATCCGTCCCGCACACCGGAGCTGGTCGGTTCCGGGCTCGGCCTGACCATCGCGCGGCAGGTGGCGGAGCGGCATGGTGGCTCCGTTTCCCTCAGCAACCGGCCGGATGGCGGGCTGATCGCCCGTCTCGCCCTGCCGCGCGGCATGCCCATGGCGGCACAACCTGTTGAAGCAGCGAGGCGGACAGCATGAGCGGACATCATGGGCATGGCGGGCATCACCACCACGCCGGGGCAGACGCGGTGAAGGATCCGGTCTGCGGCATGACCGTCGATCCCGCGACGGCGACCCACCACCAGGAACATGCGGGACAGCGCTATTTCTTCTGTTCGTCGGGCTGCCAGGCGAAGTTCAAGGCGGAGCCCGGCCGCTATCTCGGCCGAGGCGTCACGTCCCTCCGTGCGGAGGCCGTGGCGCCGGGCGCCGTCTACACCTGCCCGATGCACCCGCAGATCCGCCAGCCCGGCCCTGGCAGCTGCCCGATCTGCGGCATGGCGCTGGAGCCGGTCATTGCCTCGGCCGAGGCGCCCCCCAACCCGGAACTGGTGGATTTCACCCGCCGCTTCTGGATCGGGCTGGTGCTGGCACTGCCGGTCTTCGTGCTTGAAATGGGCGGGCATCTGCTCGGTCTTGGCCATCTCGTGGAGCAGACGGCCTCCAACTGGATACAGCTGGTCCTCGCCACGCCGGTGGTGCTGTGGGCGGGCTGGCCCTTCTTTCATCGCGGCTGGCTGTCGTTGATGAACCGCAGCCTGAACATGTTCACGCTGATCGCCCTCGGCACGGGCGTCGCCTGGCTCTACAGCGTCGTGGCCACCCTGGCGCCGGGCGTGTTCCCACCGGCCTTTCGCGGCATGGACGGCGCGGTGGCCGTGTATTTCGAGGCCGCTGCCGTGATCGTGGTGCTGGTGCTGCTGGGCCAGATCCTGGAACTGCGCGCGCGTGAACGGACAGGCGGGGCCATCCGGGCGCTGCTGAAGCTCGCACCCGATATCGCCCGCCGGCTGCACGAGGACGGTTCGGAGGAAGAAGTGCCGCTCTCGGCCGTCGCGGTCGGCGACCGGCTGCGGGTGCGCCCCGGCGACAAGGTGCCACTGGACGGCCAGGTGCTGGAAGGTGCCAGCAATGTCGATGAGAGCATGGTGACGGGCGAACCTGCGCCAGTGCGCAAGGAAGCCGGCGCGCACGTGATTGGTGGCACGCTGAATGGCCAGGGCGGCTTCGTGATGCGCGCCGAGCGCGTGGGGCAGGACACGGTGCTGGCCCGCATCGTGCAGATGGTGGCGGCGGCGCAACGCAGCCAGGCACCGATCCAGCGCCGGGCCGACAGCGTTGCGGCATGGTTTGTGCCGGCGGTTGTGGGTATCGCGGGGCTGGCCTTCCTGGGCTGGCTGGTCTGGGGACCCGATCCGCGCGCCGCCTATGCCATCGTCGCGGCCGTGACGGTGCTGATCATCGCCTGCCCATGCGCGTTGGGCCTGGCCACGCCCATGTCGATCATGGTGGGCGTGGGTCGCGGTGCGCAAGCGGGTGTGCTGATCAAGAGCGCCGAGGCGCTGGAACGCCTGGAGAGCATCGACACCCTGGTGGTCGACAAGACCGGCACGCTGACGCGCGGCCGGCCGGAGGTGGTGGCTGTCCTGCCCGTGCCGGATATGGCGGAGGACGAGTTGCTGCGGCTGGCCGCAGGGCTGGAACGGCCGAGCCAGCACCCGCTGGCGGAGGCCGTGGTCCGCGCGGCCGAGGCACGCGGCCTTGCAGTGCCGGCGGCCGAGGATTTCGACGCTCCGGTGGGCCGGGGGGTAACCGGCACGGTGGAAGGCCGGCGCGTGGCGGTAGGCAATGCACGGCTGATGCAGGAAATGTCTGTCGATGCGGCATCCCTGGAAGAAGCGGCGGATCGCCAGCGCGCCGAGGGTGCCACGGCCTTCTTCGTCTCGGTCGACGGCAAGCCCGCCGGCATCGTGGCCGTCGCCGATCCGGTGAAGGACACGACGCCGGACGCCCTGGCGGGCCTCGCGGCCGAGGGCATCCAGGTGGTGATGCTGACGGGCGACAACCGCACGACGGCCGAGGCGGTGGCGAAGCGGCTCGGCATCGCGACCGTAAAGGCCGAGGTGCTGCCGGAGGATAAGCAGCGCATCGTCGAGCGGCTGCGGACCGAGGGAAAGCGCGTGGGCATGGCCGGTGACGGCGTGAACGATGCCCCGGCTCTGGCCGCGGCCGAGGTCGGGATCGCCATGGGCACGGGCACCGACGTCGCGATCGAGAGCGCCGGCGTCACGCTGTTGGGCGGGGACCTGACCGGCATTCTGCGGGCACGGCGGCTGTCACGGGCAGTGATGCGCAATATCCGGCAGAACCTGTTCTTTGCCTTCGCGTACAATGCGGCCGGCGTGCCGGTGGCGGCGGGGCTGCTCTATCCGGCTTTCGGCATTCTGGTCTCGCCGGTCTTCGCCGCGGCGGCGATGGCGCTCTCCTCGGTCAGCGTCGTGGGCAATGCCTTGCGCCTGCGCTGGGTTAATCCGTCGTAGGAACAGGTGCTTCTCTCCGTTGCTGTCCCGAAGATGGGCCGGGCACGCGGCCGCAACCCACGCAACCTTCCGACTGTTAAGACCTCAGCATGCGCCGGTCCGACGCGCGGTGTGAGTTCATTCGGCCAGCGCGATCGGTTTCATCGCGCTTGCCGTTTGGACCCTATGCCGGATCGGAGCGTAGCGTGTAGG
Organism: Rhodovarius lipocyclicus; assembly: GCF_009900765.1. Classification (GTDB taxonomy): domain Bacteria; phylum Pseudomonadota; class Alphaproteobacteria; order Acetobacterales; family Acetobacteraceae; genus Rhodovarius; species Rhodovarius lipocyclicus. The sequence continues at coordinate 5,611 of NZ_JAAABL010000012.1, read as the reverse complement.
CCGGACACCGAGGCGAGAGGGAACAATGGTCATGATGGGTCGGCGGCATGTGATCGGCGGCACGGCGGCAATGGCCGCGGCGTGGACAGCCATGGCCCGTGCCGCGGAGGTGGATCTGAACCTGCCTGGCGGTGGCGGCCTGCGTCCGCTGATCAAGTACTATCCTCAGAAGGGCGAGATGATCCTGCAGCGCACTCTCGCCAGCACGGCAACGGATCAGCTCAACCAGCCAGCGGGCGCGGCCGACGCCGGGCACGGGCAGTGGGGATGATGGGAGGGCAGAAACCCGCCACCGTGTGACGGAGGCGGTGGGCTGGCCGAAGTCGCTGGCCTCGGTCTGGCGGCGCCAGCGGCGGATGGCGATGCCGATGGTGCCACCGGTCTCCGCAGCCAGCTGAAGCCGGCGGGAGGCGGTCATGGAGAGCTTGGCGACCTCGCCCACCACCGCGCCTAGGCCGCCGTGGCGCAGCCCCTCCTCGAAGCAGGCGAGCACGCCCTTCTCATCATGGGCCTCGACGTAGATGACGCGGTTGGGGGTCAGACCGGCCTGGGCCAGGGCGGGGGCGATCAGATCGGGGCGTGAGATGCACCAAAGCACCTTGCCCTTGGTGCGGCCGGCGATCCCGGCGGTGAAGAGGGCGGCGGCGGCGCCATCAACCGCGCCATTCCGGCGATCTCATGCAGTGCGCCCAGGGCCAAGCCGCCATCGGGTAAGGCGCGGTCTATCGCGGCCATCCCGAAGGGAAGCACGGCGCGGCCAGCCTTACGCGTACCCTGGATGCGGTCGATGCGGGCGCGGAGTTCGGTTAGCGAGGGGGGGCAGCTGGAGGGACTTCATCACGGTGGTAGATCGGGGGTGGACGGGGAAGTAGGTTCCATGTTTGTTCCCATCCGAGATGCAGAGTCAAGCATCCCGATCCGCCGAGCTGATGGAGCCTGCTACATGTTTCGAAGCCTTCTTGGCGCCGCCACCATTCTAGTGCTCGCCGCGGCACCAGCCTCGGCGCAGCAGCGCGCCTATGCCGTGGATGGAGACACGCTGCGGGTAGGGCGAGAGCGCGTGCGGATCGTTGGGCTAGATACGCCAGAGATGCGTGGCCAGTGCCCGCGGGAACGCGCGATGGCTCGGCAGGCGCGCGACAGAATGGCGCAGCTGGTCGCCGGCGGTGTGCGGCTCTCGCCGAGTGGGCGCGATCGGTATGGCCGGATGCTTGCCGTCGTGCGCGACAGCCGTGGTCGGGATGTCGCGCAGGTGATGATCCGGGAAGGGCTTCCACGGCCTTACGAGGGTGGCCGGCGTGCCGGGTGGTGCGGTACGCACTCAGCGCCTTCACCCACCGGCTAAAGACCAGGCGCTGGTCTTTGGAACGGCTAGGCCTTCCTCGACCAGAAAGGCGAGTACGGTCTCGGCCAGGGGTGCGCGGACTTCCTCCGGCAGCATGATGGCGGGCTTCCAGCTACCGTCCGCGGCCTTGTAGGTCGGCAGGTGCACGGAGCTTCCGCCTTTGGGCAGGCGTCGCACCTGGATGCCAGCTATGGTCAATAGCACCCCCGCGATCTCCAGATCCACGTCCACCAGCGCGAACAGAACCTTGCTGTCCACCGGGCGAGCGTTCCGCACCGTGAAGGTGATGATCTCCCCGTCTGGCACGCCTGCCATTTCTGACACTTCCTCCGAGCCCCGACATCAGCATCTGCCCTCCGCGCTTGTGCAAAAGCGCGGAGGGCAATCGATAGCTTAAGAACCCTTGTACAAGTTCACCCAGCCCCAGTACGCGTCTTTGGCGCTGTGGTTCAGGACCTGACTGAGCGCGTCGACCTGGTCGTTGAAGCGGCTCCCCGGGAAGGAGAAAAGCTCTGCCTCGAACGCCTCGAGCCAAGGGGCCCGGACCGGAAGGTAAAGTTCCCCGCGCTCCATCAATGCCGTGACCCTCGAAAGACGCGCCTCCTTATCCCCCTCTGGCCTGATCGCCACGACTTTAACAGTTCTCATCAGCGCGGTGATGACCGCCGGTCCGATGGCGGTGTCCTCCACCAATGTGAGGGCGCCACGGTATTGAGCCGCCAGTTTCTCCGCGGCTTTTTGCAGGTCAGGGAACACCATGCGGCGGCGAACCACCTCCAGAACATAGAACCGGTCGGTGGCTACCCGCTGGAGGACCAAGCCCACCGAGTAGGAGTTCTCGGCACCTCCCTTTGAAGCGGTATCCCAGCTGATGTAGGTCACGCCAGTCCCGGGTTCGGGCGGGGTATCGTAGCGCTTTATCCACTCGCGCTTGACCATCGAACCGCCCGGGGGTGCCGGTTGCTGCAAGTATTGGGTGGCAAAGGAATCCGACCCTAGCTCCCGCTCCAATTTCCGCAGAAGCTCCACCGGCTCACGTAAGGAAAGGGCTTCGCCAGCTCGCCGGAAGTAGTGCCTGCCCCCAGGCAGCGCGAAGGTCGCGTCTTCGGGGGCGATGGCCGGCAGAGATAGCACTTTCCAGTCGTCCGACCGCTCACGCAGGAAGCCCGACAGATCGTTCATGTGGACCCGCTGCATGACCACCACGATGGCGCCCGTCGCCTTGTCGTTAAGGCGAGACACCAGGGTATTCACGTACCAGTTGTTGACAGCCTCGCGCTTCGCTTCGGACATCGCATCCTCGGCCTTGATGGGGTCATCGATGATGATGATGTCAGCGCCGAGACCAGTCAGCGTGCCGCCGGGCGAAGTGGCACGGCGAAAGCCGCGCAGCATGGTGTGGGTTTCGATCTCGGTGTTCTTGCGCGGGTCGATGCACATGTTCGGGAAGAGTTCCCGGTACCAGTCCGAGGTCACGATGGTGCGGAACTGGTTGCTGAAATTCGCCGCCAGATCATTGCTGTAGCTCACGCACAGAATACGCAGCTTGGGGTCATGCCCGAGCAGGAAGGCAGGCAGGGCCACTGAGGCCGAGATGGACTTCAGTGACCTTGGCGGCACGTTCATCATCAAGCGATGGTTGTCACCGAGCCAGATGCGCTCGAGCTCATACGCCATGGCTCGAATGTACCACTCCGGCACGAACGGGGTGCCGGGGTTCAGCTGATAGAAGCAGCGCTCGATGAAGCTGGTGAAATTCGTGCGCAGTATGGCACGCAAGGCGCGAAGCCGCTCCTCGTTGACGCCAGATGCATCACGGGTGAATGCCCGGATGATGGCCGGCGCCGCAGGGATAATTAGGCTTGGCGGCGGGGGGACTATCAGAAGTGGCAGGGTCGGCTCCATGCTTCATTCCTACCCTTCAGAGGGGGTGTCGGTGGGTGCTGACGGGAGCAGGCGATCTTCGGCGGGGAGCCGATCCAGGAAGTTCTGCAGGATCGCCTCGTCCTCAGCCGTGATGTCTCGTTCTTCGTTGTCGCTGACGGCTTGCTGTGCCGAGGTGAGGCGATGATGCTGCTGAAGCACCAGCGTGCGTGCATGGCGGTCCCCTTTGGCGGCAGAGGCAAAAAGGCCGCTGAAGATCGCCTCGATCATGGGGATGCGCTTCTTTCCGCTGGCGTCGCTGACCGTCACCAGCTTGTCTGCCAGCTGGAGGAAGATTTCCTCCGCAGACTTGCTTCGGCGGCCCCGCGGGCGCCCCTTGGGGTTGCCACTTTGGCCTGGTTTGAACTGATGCTCAGGCGGCGCCTTGCAGTAGCCGCGCGGGGCATCGGTCGGGCGACGTGGCCCACGATGCTTAGCCATATTTCGTGTCCTTAGAATCGGGGGGAAGGTCACTGACGCGCGCAGCTTCGTGCTGCAGCCTATCCAGGGGTTGGGTGGAGCCGCCGCCGGCGGGCGTCCGCAGATGCGGCGGCAGGATCCGCACCCGCGGGACCACGGGGCGAATGGGGGAATGGGGTTCAGCGGGCTGTGCAGCGGAGGCTTCTGCTTCGGTCCGGCGTGCCTCTCGCACCTCGCGCCAGGTGCGCCCGTCGCCCGCCAGCACGGCTTCCTGGCCGGTGAAGGTCTGCCAGCGGCGAATGGCGACATCCACGTATCGGGCGTCGTACTCCATGCTGCAGCACTGCCGGCCGGTGTGCTCGGCCGCCATGAGGGTGGTGCCCGACCCCAAGAAGGGATCCAGTACGGTCTCGCCCTTCCGCGTGGCATCGATGATGGCGTCCGCCATCATCGCCAGCGGCTTGACGGTGGGGTGCATGGCCAGCTCTTCAGCTCGCCCCTGTCGGAAGCCCGACACCCCCGCATAGGACCAGATGTTCGAGCGGGTGGGACGGTGCTTGCCGAGGCCGACGTTGTTGACGTGCGGTGCATCGCCGGACTTGAAGACCGCGCAGAGCTCGTGCTGGCTGCGGTAGAAGGAGCCTTGGCCGGCGGTCCGCTTGTCCCAGACGATGAGGTTCTTCTGCTCGGTGAAATGCGCCATGGCCGCGGCGTGCAGCTCCGGCAGATGGCGCCAATCCATGAAGAAGTAGCCGAGGCCGCCATCGCGGAGATGGTGGACCATGTTGCCGATGCAGGTGTCGAGGAAGGAGGTAAATTCCTTCGCGCTCATCTCGCCGCTGGCGAAGGCAAATTCGTCGAACCGATGCTTGCCTCGACCGCGGACATGACCATTGACCTCCACGTTGTAGGGCGGGTCGGTCAGGATCATGGCGGCGACATCGCCCTGCATGAGGCGCGCCATGCCGTCCGCGCTACGGGCGTCTCCATGGAGCAGTCGGTGCTTGCCGAGCAACCAGAGGTCACCCAGGTGGGAGACTGGTAGCGGCTCTGGGGGTGGTGGCAGATCGTCAGGTGCCGGGCGGCCCTTGCGCGGCGCCGCCAGCATCGCCTCGATCTCATCTGGCTCAAAACCAGTGATGCCTACATCGATCTCGAGCTCCGGCAGCTCGACTGACAACGCCTCGAGCTCTTCTGTCAGGAGCTCCAGGTCCCACCCGGCATTCGCGGCGATCTTGTTGTCGGCCAGCAGCAGGGCACGCTGCTGCGCCATGGATAGGCCGGAGATGCAGATGGTGGGCACCTCGGTCATACCCAGGCGCTTGGCTGCCGCGTGGCGTCCGTGGCCAGCCAGGATGGTGTTGTGCTCGTCTATGAGGATCGGCTGCGTGAAGCCGAACTCACGGATGGAGGCGGTGAGCTGCCCGATCTGGTTTTTGCTGTGCGTCCGCGTGTTATGCGGATGCAGCTGCAAGTCGCTTATCGACCTAAGGACAACCTGATCAGCGACACGGATATCGCGATTAGCTTGCGAGACGGAGCGTACAGCGTGCGCCGCACGGCCCCGAGACGAGGGCTTTGCCATGATCAATCTCTCGATCAGCGCTATGGGTGAGCGCCAATTTCAAAAGACCATCACGGCAAGCTGGCTCTCGGCAGGATGCCTTGAGCGTGCCCACACGCGGGAAGCACTGCTGGCCTAGGCGGTCACACCTACGCTCAACCGACACCTCGAAGCTGAGACGGAGTCGGTAGGGTACTTCGCAGCGGAAGATGCCAAACACCAGAATCGCTGTCTAGGGTCAGGACCCATTGATATGAGCGTCGCGATCTGATTCAGGCTCCGCGAGGAGACCGGGATGAGCGACCTGTTTTGGCTAACGGATGAGCAGATGGAGCGGCTGCGGCCGTTCTTTCCGAAGA